>NZ_RWKI01000125.1 GCF_003984645.1 Variovorax sp. MHTC-1 | reverse complement strand
TCGTCGACATCATCGGCGTCATCGACGGCATCGCCTTCCAGACCAACATCCTGGCGCTCAATGCGGCGGTGGAAGCCGCCCGCGCCGGCGAGCAGGGCCGCGGCTTCGCGGTGGTCGCCTCCGAGGTGCGCAACCTGGCGCAGCGCTCGGCCGCGGCGGCCAAGGAGATCAAGGGCCTGATCGACGACTCGGTCGGCAAG
>NZ_RWKI01000124.1 GCF_003984645.1 Variovorax sp. MHTC-1 | reverse complement strand
GGCAGCTCCGGCACGGGCGGCGGCGGCACCTCGACCGCCTCCGGCGGCGATGACGGCGTGGGCTCCGGCGGCACCGGCGTGAGCACCGCCGATGCGGCCAGCGTCGGCGGCGTCGACGGCGCCGGCAGCATCATCGTGAGCGGGCTGCGCTACGACACCGACACCGCCGTCATCCACCTCGAGGATGCCACCTCCCTGCAGT
>NZ_RWKI01000123.1 GCF_003984645.1 Variovorax sp. MHTC-1 | reverse complement strand
TCAGCGGGTGTTCAAGACCGAGCCTCAATACCCTCCAGCCGAAGGCGACGAGAACGATCCTACTTTCTGGCAGAGCCTGGTGTCCTTCTTCACCCGGCTATGGAACCCAACCGCCGTCGAGGCGGAGCAACTGGGCTTCGCCTACGTCTATGACGAAGGGGGGACATTGCTTGCCGAGACCGGCACAGGAGGGGCGAACAGTGCGGGCGTGACCCAGCACATCTGGCTGCCCACGGCCA
>NZ_RWKI01000122.1 GCF_003984645.1 Variovorax sp. MHTC-1 | reverse complement strand
GGGCCTCGCGAAGAATGAGGCGCAGCTGTTCAGCCTGTTCGGCCTGGCCAATCTGGTCATCGCCAAGAGGTCGCTGTTGACCGCTCATGCCCGAGGTGCGTCTTGAACCCCGAAAGTGGCCTCGCAAGAGGCGCAAAACACCCCGCGGGCCGATCTCACGGCGCGAAGCCGACCGGAATCGCGACCGCGTCGTGTCCTGATGTCCTCAGACACGACGGCGTCGTTCATTGATCAGCATCTCCCTAGGCTA
>NZ_RWKI01000121.1 GCF_003984645.1 Variovorax sp. MHTC-1 | reverse complement strand
CGTTGGCATATGCATTTCGTGCCGACCTACTCCAGTTGGCTCAATCAGGTCGAGCGCTTCTTCGCAATCATCACCGACAAGGCCATACGTCGCGGCTCGTTCAAAAGCGTCAAGGAGTTGACGAACAAGATCGACTCGTTCGTCCACCAGTACAACGACAGCTGCAAGCCGTTTGCTTGGACGGCGACAGCCGATTCAATCCTCGAGAAACTTGCGCGCCTGTGCGGCCGAATTAACGGGACAGGACACTAG
>NZ_RWKI01000120.1 GCF_003984645.1 Variovorax sp. MHTC-1 | reverse complement strand
GATGCGCGTCACCGCGTCGTAGCCGCGCAGTTCCTGCACCTTCTGGATGTCGATGCCGTACTCCTCCTCGCCCAGCGTGAAGGAAAGGAATTCCAGCGGCCTCGCGGCCTGCTTCGATGTGTCTGTTGGGTTCATCCGGGTCTCTTCATGAGGTTTGAAATTGCAGGAGAGCGGGGCGGGCGCCGGCATCGAGCCGGAATACGCTCACCGCCTCGACGAGGTTGCCGGCCTGCTCCTGCATCGACTGCGCCGCG
>NZ_RWKI01000119.1 GCF_003984645.1 Variovorax sp. MHTC-1 | reverse complement strand
AGGCAGGCATCGAGCCGTCAGTGGGCAGCAAAGGCGACTCCTATGACAACGCCCTGGCCGAGACGATCAACGGGCTCTACAAAGCTGAGTTGATCCATCGCCGTGCACCGTGGAAGACCAAGGAGGCGGTGGAGTTCGCAACGCTGGAATGGGTGTCCTGGTTCAACCACCAACGACTGCTCGAACCTATCGGCTACATCCCGCCTGCAGAGGCTGAGGCAAACTACTATCGGCAACTCGCCAGTCAGGCCGCCACGGCGGCGGTCTGACTTAAACCAACCGGCCTCCATGAAAGCCGGGGCGATTCA
>NZ_RWKI01000012.1 GCF_003984645.1 Variovorax sp. MHTC-1 | reverse complement strand
CAGCCGACGTTCACGCGCGGCGAAACAGCAGTACCGCGTTGGTGCCGCCGAAGGCGAACGAGCTGCTGATCGCGGCTTCGAGCCGCCGCGCGGCCTCACCGGCCTCGCGCACCAGGTTCAGGCTGCACTCCGGGTCGATGGTCTTGCAATGCGCGCTGGGCGGCAGCTGGCGCCGCGCCAGCGCCAGCACGGTGATCACCGCTTCGAGCGCGCCGGCGGCGCCGAGCAGGTGGCCGTGCAGGGCCTTGGTCGAGCTCACGCGCAGATCGTCGAGCGCCTCGCCCCACACCTCGGCCAGCGCGTTGCGCTCGACCACGTCGCCGATGCGCGTGGCCGTGCCGTGCGCGTTGCAGTAGCCGACGTCGCGCGGCTGCAGGCCGGCCTGTCGCAAGGCGGCGCGCAGGGCGCGGGCTTGGCCCGGGGCGTCGGGCTTGGTCAGGTGGGTGGCGTCGCAGCCGATGCTCCAGCCGGCCAGCGTGGCATGGCTGCGCGCGCCACGCCGGCGGGCGCGCTCGGCCGATTCGAGAACGAGGAAGGCCGCACCCTCGCCGAGCGCAAAACCGCCCCGGTCGCTGGCAAAAGGGCGGATCGCGCCAGCCTCCTCGCCGGGCTGGAAGCCGGCCAGGGTCTGCATCGCCTGCCAGGCCAGCAGCACGCCCGGCACGATCAGCGCTTCGCTGCCGCCGGCGATGGCGACGTCGACCTCTCCGCGCTGCACCGCCTTGGCGGCCTCGGCAATGGCCACGGCCGACGAGGCGCAGGCCACGGAATAGGTGAGCACCGGGCCGTGCACGCGCTGCCGCATCGCCACCTGCGAGGCCGGCGCGTTGGGCATGAAGGCCGGAATGGTGAGCGGCGGCATGCGCCCGGCGCCGCGGTAGGCCGCCTCGAGCGCGCCCGCGCCGCCCATGCCGCAGCCGGCGTAGACGCCGATGCGTTCGGGGTCCACGTCGTCGAGCGCGCCGGCATCGCGCATCGCCAGGTCGGCCGCGGCCACGGCCAGCTGGCTCACGCGGTCGACGCCGGCGAGCTGCAGCTTGGTGAACCAGCGGGATTCGTCGAAGGCCACCGTGGCGGCGGCGGCCGGCTTGGGCAGCTCGGGGAGGACGGGGCCGAGCGCCGATTCACCGCGCATCAGCGCATCGAAGACCGTGCCCGGATCGTCCCCATGCGGCGCGACGAGGCCCAAACCGGTGACGGCGACCTCGGTTGTCACTTGGCCTGCGCCATCCTGACCTTGTCGACCACGGCCGCGAGCCCGGCCAGCGTGTCGACGCTGTTCGCGTCGTCGTCGGTGATGGAGATGGAGAAGTGGTCTTCGATCGTGAACACGAATTCGACCAGCGTCAGCGAATCGAATCCCTTGTCGCGCATGGACGCGTGAGGGTCGAGCGCCGCCGCCTCGATGCCGTACTTCTCGTGGATCAGATCCTGCAATACTTTCAGCGAGCTCATTGTTCGATGCCGTCCTCACGCCGGCCCTGGCCTCATCGATGGGGAATGATATCCGCTCGACCGAGAACGGCGCGGGTCACGCGCTGCGGGCCGGGCCGCCAGCGCAGCGAGGGCAGCGCGAAGGCGATGCCCAGCAGCGCGCCGGCCAGCGCGTCGAGCACCACGTGCTGCTTGATCGCCAGCGTCGACCAGGCGATGGCGGCGAACCACAGCCAGTTCAGCAGGCGCACGAAGACCGGCGTGCGCGCGTGGCGCAGCACGTCATGGATGCGGATGGCCGTGAACATCGCGACCGCGACGTGCATCGAGGGGCAGGCATTGCCGGGCGCATCCACGCCCTGCAGCAGCGCGAAGCCCGGGAAGTCCGAGGTCGGCGCCGCGAGCGGCACCTGCGTCGGCCAGTAGTGGAACAGACCCAGCCCGGTGAGGCACAGCGCGCCGACCCAGAGGCCGTAGACCACCAACTCGCGAAAGCTCAGCTGCAGCCCGGGCGCGATGCCCACGTAGAGCCAGAGCGAAAAGTAGGCGGCCAGCGCCTGCGGCTGGAACGGGATCAGGTGGTCGAGCGCGGTCAGCGGCATCACCGTGACCGCGAAGTCCGGGTGGCGCAGCATGTGGAAGTAGCCGATGAAGAAGAGCCACGTGAACACCGTGACGCCGATGACCTTCAACGCGAAGTGGCGGCGAATCCGCAGGCCGATGTCGGCGGTCCAGGTCTGTGGAGGGGAGGGCGCCATGTAGGGTCGATCGGGTCTTTGATGTTTCGACCGGGCCGATCATGCCTGAGGGAGCGCTTGACAAGGCAGTTCGAGCCCTTCAGCCGCGTGCCGGCAGCACCGTCCCCCGGCTCTCGCCGAAGCCGATGCGCGCATGGCCCGGCTTCTCGCACCAGCCGCGCAGCAGCACCGCATCGCCGTCCTCCAGAAAGCCGCGCGCTTCGCCGTTGGCCAGCGCGATCGGCGCCTGGCCCGCGCGCGTGAGCTCGATCATCGCGCCGGCCTCGCCCGGCGCCGGGCCCGAGATGGTGCCGCTGCCGAACAGGTCGCCGGAATTCAGGCTGCAGCCGCCCACCGTGTGGTGCGTGACCATCTGCGCGATGCTCCAGTACTGGTGCTTGAAGCTGGTGGCCGAGAGGCGCGAGGGCCCGCTGCCCTCGGCGCTGGCCTTGGCGCTTTCGAGCCAGACCTCGAGCCGGATGTCGAGCGCACCGCTCGCGCGATTGGCTTCGCTCTCCAGATAGGCCAGCGGCTGCGGATGATCGGCCGGCCGCACCCAAGCCTGGCGGTAGGGTGCCAGCGCTTCCAGCGTCACGATCCACGGCGAAACGGTGGTCGCGAAGTTCTTGGCCAGAAAAGGACCGAGCGGCGCCATCTCCCAGAACTGGATGTCGCGCGCCGACCAGTCGTTGAGCAGGCAGAGGCCGAAGATGTGGTTCTCCGCGCGCTCGAGCGGAATCGGCGCGCCGGCCGCATTGCCCAGGCCGATGTAGATGCCGAGCTCGAGCTCGTAGTCCAGCCGCGCGCAGGGGCCGTAGGTCGGCGCTTGCGCGCCGGGCGCCATGGTCTGTCCCATCGGCCGGTGAAACTGCTGGCCGCTCACGCCGATGGTCGAGACGCGGCCGTGGTAGGCGATCGGGATCCACTGGAAGTTGGGCGTGATCGGATCGTCGGGTTTCCACAGCCGCCCGACGTTGAGCGCATGGTCGATCGAGGTGTAGAAGTCGGTGTAGTCGCCGATGCGCGCCGGCAATGCGAACGCGGCCTCGGCCTGCGGGATCAGGCAGGCGCGCACGGCGTCGGCAACTTCCTTCGGCGCATCGTCCTTGAGCAGCGCGAACAAGGCATGGCGCAGCGCGCGCCACACGCTCGGGCCGAGCGCGAAGAAATCGTTGAGTGCCGACTGCGCGCAGGCGCGCGCGCCATCGAGCGCCGCGCCGTCGAGCTGCCGACTGGCGGCCAGCGCCGCGAGGTCCAGCACCTGGTCGCCGATGGCGACGCCGCCGCGATAGGGCTCGCGGCTTCCGGTGCGGTGGAACACCGCGAACGGCAGGTTCTGGATCGGGAAGTCGCTGCCTTCGGCGTTGGCCGAGACCAGCCAGCTGCGGGCGCTCGCGTCGTGCGTGTGGTTGAGCGTCACTGCGCTCACCCCGCGCTCGCCATCAGCGCCTCGTCGAAGATCGCGACCGCGCGCGTCCAGCCGGCCGATGCGCCGCGGATCTTGTGCGGGAAGCAGCTGATGAAGAAGCCGTCTCCCGGCAGCGCCTCGAGGTTGTGCAGCTTCTCGAGGTGGCAGTAGCCGATGTCGCGACCGGCCTTGTGGCCTTCCCAGATCAGCGAGGCGTCCTTGGATTCGCCGTACTTCTTCGCCGTGTGCACGAAAGGCGCGTCCCAGCTCCAGGCGTCGGTGCCGGTGAGGCGCACGCCGCGCTCCAGCAGGTACATGGTCGCTTCGTAGCCCATGCCGGCGCCGGCCGAGACGTAGTCGCCGTGGCCGTAGCGCGAGCCGGCGCGCGTGTTGACCACCACGATCTCCAGCGGCTTCAGCGTGTGGCCGATGCGCTTGAGCTCGGCTTGCACGTCGTCGGCCTGCACCACGTAGCCGTCCTCGAAATGCCGGAAGTCCAGCTTCACGCCGGGCTGGAAGCACCATTCGAGCGGCACGTCGTGGATCGCGATCGCGGGCTTCTTGTCGCCGAGCGCCTTGTCCATCGTCGAGTGGAAGTGGTAGGGCGCATCGAGGTGCGTGCCGTTGTGCGTGGAGAGCTGCACGAACTCCACCGCCCAGCCTTCGCCGTCGGGCAGGTCTTCCTTCTTCAAGCCGGGGAAGAAGGGCTCGATCTGCTCGTAGGTCTGTTCGTGCGTGAAGTACTGGATCTTGGGCGCGAAGGCCGGCGGATCGGACAGCACGTCGTTTTCGAGAAAGATCGAGAGGTCGACGAATTTGCGGGTCATGGCGGGGGTCCTTTTCTCTAGGGGTGCTGCCAGCGCAGCAGCTTTTTCTCGGCGAGGGCCAGCAATGCGTTGCTCGCGAAGCCGATCAGGCCCAGCAGCACGATACCGGCGAACAGCTCGCTCGCGCGAAAGGCGCGCGCCGCGAGCAGGATGGCCTGGCCCAGGCCGCTTTGCGAGGCAATCATTTCGCCGACCACGGCGACGATGAGGGAAATGGTCATCGACAAGCGCATGCCGGCCAGGATGTCGGGCATCGCGTTGGGCAGGCCGATCTTCCAGACGAAGGCCGCGCGCGGCATCTGCAGGCAGCGCGCCACTTCGGAAAGCCGCGGCTCGACCGCCGCGAAGCCGTGCACGGTGGCCAGCAGCACCGGCCACATCGCGCCGAAGGCGACGACGAAGAGCACCATGCCCGGGTTGAGGCCGAAGATCGAGATCGCGAGCGGTAGCAGCGCGGAGGCCGGCAGCGGGCGGATGAATTCCAGCGTCGGCTGAATCCACGCGCGCACCGCGGGCGAGACGCCGATGGCGGCGCCCAGTAGCACGCCGAAGAGCGAAGCCAGCAGCCAGCCTTCGAGCATGCGGCGGACGGTGGCGATGGTGAAGGCCAGGAGCTCGCCGTTGCCGCTGCCGCGCAGGTTGAGGCCTTCGGCCAGGCTCGCGAGCGTGGCTTCGGGCGTCGGCAGGAACACGCGGCTGACCCAGCCCGCGTTGCTCGCGGTCCACCACAGCGCGACGAGGGCAGCGAGCACCGCGGCCGAGCCCAGCCATCCGGTGAAGCGATGGCTCATTGCACGGCTCCCATGCGCCGCGCCACCCAGCGCTGCAGCCGCTGCATCGCCGCATTGATCACGAAGCCCACCACGCCGATCCAGCCCAGCCAGGCCAGCATCAGCGCCGGGTCGAAGCTCTGCTGCGCGATCATCATCGCGTAGCCCATACCGTTGGGATTGGCCGCGATCTCGACTGTGACGGCCACCACCAGCGCCACCGCCACGCCGAGCCTGAGCGCGACGAAGAGGCGCGGCACGATCGCGGGCAGCACGATCTTCCAGGCCCGCTCGCGCGCCGTGAGGCCGAGCACGCGGCTCACTTCGAGCAGGCGCGGCTCGACCTGCTGCACGGCCGATTGCACGAGGATCAGCATCGGCCAGAAGGTAGCGAAAGCGACGATGGCCAGCTCCATGCGCACGCCGAAGCCGAACATCAGCATCGAAAGCGGAATCAGCGCGACCGAAGGGACGGGGCGCAGCACCTCGATCGACAGCAGGCCGAACTGCGCGGCACGCCGCGACAGGCCGAGCACGATGCCCAGCGCGATGCCGAGCACTGCGCCCAGCAGCAGGCCGAGGGCGGCGGTGCCGAGCGTGAAGCCGGTGGCCTGCCACAGCGAGCCGTCGGCGGCCGCGCCGGCGAAGGCCCTGAGCGCCGCGCTCGGCGGTGCGAGCGCCTCGCTGCCCTGCGCGGCGGCGCGGCGCGCGTACCACTCGAAGAGGCCGAGCAGAACGGCAGGGAAGACCCAGGGCCGCAGCAGCGAAAGCGCACGTTCAGTCATGGCTTTGTTCGATGAAGGCGAACAGCTCGCGCCGCAGATGCAGGAACTCCGGATGTTCCTTGGTCGTGAGCTGGTCGCGCGGGCGCGGGATCTTCACGTCGAGCATGCGTGCGAGGCTGGGCCGTCCCGGCGCCGGATCGGCCTGCAGCGCGATCACGCGGTCGCCGAGGTAGATGGCCTCCTCGAGGTCGTGCGTGACGAAGAGCACCGTCAGTCCATCCTCGCGCACCAGGCGCGCGAGTTCGTCCTGCAGACCCTGGCGCGTCAACGCATCCAAGGCGCCGAAGGGTTCGTCCATCATCATCAGCTCGGGCTTCTGCGCGAGGCAGCGCGCGATCTGCGCGCGTTGCTGCATGCCGCCCGAGAGCTGCACCGGAAACTTCTGCGCATGCGCCGCAAGGCCGACCTTGGCCAGCACCTCGGCGATGCGCGGCGCGCGTTCGCTCGCTGCCACGCCGGCCGCTTCGAGCGCCAGGCTCACATTGCCTTCGACCGTGCGCCAGGGCAGCAGCGCGCGCCCGTAGTCCTGGAACACGAAAGCCACCTCGCGCGAAGGCTCGGTCATCGGCTTGCCCTTGCGCCGCACCTCGCCGGCCGTGGCGCGCACGAGGCCGCTGGCCGCGCGCAGCAGCGTGGTCTTGCCGCAGCCGCTCGGGCCGACGATGCAAACGAACTCGCCGCGCGACACCTCGAAGGAAGTCGGCGACAGCACCTCGCGCGCGCCGTAGCAGATGCGGACCTCGTCGACGGAAAGAAAGCCGGAGCTCACTTCACGACCAGCCGGGCAACGTCGATCGAGCTCTTGAGCATCTCCTGCTCCTTCATGAGGCCGACCCAGTAGGCGAGCTGCTTGTCGGTCACCACCGGCCCGGGCGGCGAGATCTGCACCTTGGCCAGCACCTCGGGCGGCAGCTTGATGTACTTGCCGATGCTGGCGCGCACCCGGGCGTCGTTCTTCGGCTGCTGCATGAAGGCGCCGGCTTCCTGCACCGCTTCGCGGAAAGCGCGCGCCGCGGCCGGGTTCTTTTGCACCCACTCGCGCTTGGCCGCATGGACGATGGTCTGGTTGCCCTCGGGCAGGAAGGTCGAGTAGTAGGAGGCCACGTAGCCCGCGCCGCTGTCGGTGATGCGGCTCATGAAGGGGTCGGCCGACACCACGGCGTCGACCGAGCCGCCGCGCAGCAAGTCGGCATGCTGCGGGAACGAGGCTTCGACGAAGTTGACCTTGCGGTAGTCCACGCCCTGGTCCTTCAGGTAGGCGCGGAAGGTCACGTGCAGGAAGGCGCCGAGGCCGGGCACGCCGATCTTCTTGCCCAGGCAGTCCTGCGCGCTCTTGATGCCCGAGCCGGCGCGCGCCACCAGGCCGAAGCCGGTGATGGTCTTCGAGGTGAGCCCGCCGCCGGCGACCAGCACCAGGTCGAGCCCGCCGTCGACCGCCTGCAGGAAGACCGAGGGCGTCGGTCCGCCGATCTGCAGCGAGTCGGACTGCAGCGCCGCCGGAATGGTGGAGTTGAGCGGAATGAACTTGAGCTCGACGTCGAGGTTGCGCTTCTTGAAGTAGCCCTCTTCGGCCGCGACGAAGACGGAGGCGAAGTCGGTCACGGCCGTGTAGCCGAACACGATCTTCGTGTTGGCTTGCGCGCGCGCAGGCAGCGCGGCGGTCGCGGAAGCGGCGGCGAGCGCCGACAGCAGGGTGCGTCGTTTCATCATGTCTTTTGTCTCCTGGAGGTGGGTTTCTTCTGCGCAGTGGCCCTGGGTCGCGGCAGCGCGGCGCGCAGGCCGCCGACGATGAAGTTCACCAGCATCGGCGCCACGGCCGGATCGCTGCGCCGGTTCTCGCCGCGCGACAGCCGCTCGATGCGGTTGTCGTTGAGGTGATGCAGCAGCGTGCCGAGCGCGAACTGGTAGCCCCACGCGGCCTGGCCGCGCGTGGCATGCGGCAGCGCCACATGCAGCGCGTCG
Source organism: Variovorax sp. MHTC-1 (assembly GCF_003984645.1). GTDB lineage: Bacteria > Pseudomonadota > Gammaproteobacteria > Burkholderiales > Burkholderiaceae_C > Variovorax. The sequence continues at coordinate 122,609 of NZ_RWKI01000012.1, read as the reverse complement.
ATGTACGCCTCGGCCAGCGGATCGAAGTAGCTGCGCAGCACGCGGTCGGCCTCGTCGGTCGCGTGATAGAGCTCGCGCGCCACCAGCAGCGCGTAGTACTCGCCCTCGGCGCTCGCGCGCAGCGCGAGCACCGGGCCGGTGAAAGCTTCGACGATGCGCGGCAGCGTCTGCGGATCGTCGGGGTCGTTGCGCACCGCGCGCAGGCCGGCCAGCCGCTCCTCGATGCTGTGGCTCCAGTGCTCGAAGATGGCGTGGAAGAGCTCGTGCTTGGGGCCGTAGTAGTAGCCCACCAGCGCCAGCGGCACGCCGGCCTCGTCGGCGATCTGGCGGATCGTCACCGCGTGGTAGCCGTGCTGCGCGAACAGCTTCTCGGCCGCGAGAAGAATCGCCTGCCGGCGGTCGGACCGAACGGGAGAAGCGCGCTGCGCTCGTTGAACCATGGCGGTATTGAACAAGCGTACAAATTTGTTGAACACTCGTACAAACCCTGTGCTTACCCCATTGAAGCCGGGTCCGTACGCGCGTTAGGCTGCGCGGGTGACTTCAACCTCCGCTCCCTTCATTCCCCAGATCCGTCTCTACCAGAACTGGCTGCACGAGAAGCGCGGCCTTCGCTTCGATTCGTACGATGCGCTGTGGCGATGGTCGGTCACCGACCTCGAAGCCTTCTGGCAGAGCATCTGGGATTGGAGCGGCATGCAGTCGCCCACGCCTGCGACGGCCGTGCTGGCCGAAGCGCGCATGCCCGGCACGCGCTGGTTCCCCGGCGCCCAGGTCAACTATGCGCGCGAGGTGCTGCGCCATGCCGGCGCGGCCCACGCGGCCGGCATGGCGGCGATCGTCAGCGAGAACGAACTGGGCGAGGTGCGCGAGCTGTCGTGGCCCGAGCTGCGCCGGCAGATCGCGTCCTGCGCATTGACGCTGCGCGCGCTCGGCGTCGCGCGAGGCGACCGCGTGGCGGCCTACATGCCCAACGTGCCCGAGACCATGATCGCCTTCCTCGCCTGCTCGAGCATCGGCGCGGTCTGGAGCGTGTGCGCGCCCGACATGGGCACGGCCGCAGTGGTCGATCGCTTCCGTCAGATCGAGCCCAAGCTGCTGATCGCGGCCGACGGCGTGCACTACGGCGGCAAGGCGCTGGACCGCAGCGCGGTGATCGAGGAACTGCGTGCAGCGCTTCCCAGCGTGCGGCAGTTGCTGCTGCTGCGCACGCCCTTCGCTGCGAAGCAGATCGCGGCCGAGTCCGACTGGACCGCCGCCGTCGCACGCGACGATGCCGAAACCACGGCCTTCGAACCCGAGTGGCTGCCCTTCGAGCATCCGATCTGGATCGTCTATTCGAGCGGCACCACCGGCCTGCCCAAGCCCATCGTGCACGGGCAGGGCGGCATCATCGTCAACATGTACGCCTGCGGGCTGCACCACGACCTGGGCCCCAGCTACAGCGCCAATAACTTCGGCGAGCGCTACCACTGGTACAGCTCCACCGGCTGGGTGATGTGGAATTCGCAACTCTCGGGCCTGGCCTTCGGCGCGACCATCTGCATCTACGACGGCAATCCGGCCGGCAGCAAGGAAAAGCCCGACTGGGGCGTGCTGTGGCGCTTCGTGGCGCGGCACCGGGTCACTTTCTTCGGCGCCGGTGCGGCCTACTTCGCAAGCTGCATGAAGGCCGGTGTCGAAGCCAAGGCCTGCGGCGATCTTTCGCGCGTGCGCGCGCTCGGCAGCACCGGCTCGCCCTTGTCCGAGGAGGTGCAGCGCTGGGGCACGGCGCAGGTGCTCGCGGCGGGTTCGCCCGCCGTCTGGTGGTACAACATTTCGGGCGGCACCGACTTCTGCGGCGCCTTCGTCGGCGGCAACCGCGAGCTGCCCGAGGTGCCGGGCCAGATGCAGTGCCGCTTCCTCGGCGCGTCGGTCGAGGCCTGGAACGAGCAGGGCCAGCCGGTGATCGGCGAGGTCGGCGAGCTGGTCTGCACGAAACCGATTCCCTCGATGCCGCTCTATTTCTGGAGCGACGAGGGCAACGCGCGCTACCTGTCCAGCTACTTCGACACCTACCCGGGCGTCTGGCGCCACGGCGACTGGATCAAGATCGGCGAAGACGGCGGCTGCATCATCTACGGCCGCAGCGACGCCACCATCAACCGCCAGGGCCTGCGCATGGGCACCAGCGAGATCTACAGCGCCGTCGAAGGCCTGCCCGAAGTGCTCGACTCGATGGTGGTCGATCTCGAGTACCTCGGCCGCGAAAGCTACATGCCGCTCTTCGTCGTGCTGCGGCCGGGCGTCGCGCTCGACGATGCGATGCGCGCGAAGATCAACGATGCGATCAAGACGCAGCTCTCGCCGCGCTTCGTGCCCAACGACATCCTCCAGGTGGCCGAGATTCCGCGCACCCTCTCGGGCAAGAAGCAGGAGCTGCCGATCAAGAAGCTGCTCTTGGGCCAGCCGATCGAGAAGGTGGTGAACCGCGAGGCCATGGCCAATCCGGGCTCGCTGGACTGGTACGTCGCCTTCGCGGCGCGGCATGCCGAAGCGAGACATTGATGCCGCAGCGCAGCAAATAGCAGCCGGGCGTGCTAAGGTCGTGCGACCTAGGGTTAACCCCTAATTCGCGACCGCACTGCCATGTCTGCACTCTCCCTGCCTCCTTCCGCCTCTGCGCCGGGCTTCGTGCGCGCGATGCTCGCGCTCGGCGTCGGCGGCTTCGCCATCGGCACCGGCGAGTTCGTCATCATGGGCCTCCTGCCGGAGGTGGCGCGCGACATCGGCACGAGCATTCCGCAGGCCGGCCACGTGATCAGCGCCTATGCGCTGGGCGTGGTGATCGGGGCGCCGGTGCTCGCAGTGCTGGCCGCCGGCTGGCGCCGGCGCGCGCTCTTGATCGCCTTGATGGCGGTGTTCGCGCTGGGCAACTTCGCCAGCGCGCTGGCGCCCGACTACCTGTCGCTCAATCTCCTGCGCTTTGCGAGCGGCCTGCCGCACGGCACCTACTTCGGCGTCGCCGCGCTGGTGGCTGCGGCGCTGGCGCCGCCGGACCGTCGGGCCCGCGCCGTCGGCCTGGTGATGCTGGGACTCACCGGCGCCACGCTGGTCGGCGTGCCCATCGCGGCCTGGCTGGGCCAGATCTTCGGCTGGCGTGCCGCCTTCGTCTTCGTCGGCCTGATCGCCGCGCTCGCGATGGTGATGCTGCGCCGCGACCTGCCGGACCTGCCCGCACCCTCGGGCGCCAGCCCGCTGCGCGAACTCGGCGCGCTCAAGCGCAAGCAGGTCTGGCTCACGCTGGGCATCGGCGCGATCGGCTTCGGCGGCATGTTCTCGGTGTTCAGCTACATCAAGCCCACGCTGACCGAGGTGGCCGGACTGCCGCTGGCTGGCGTGCCGCTGGTGCTCGCGCTGTTCGGCCTCGGCATGGTGGGCGGCAACCTGGTCGGCTCGCGGCTGGCCGACAAGGCGCTGATGCCCACCATCGGCGGCCTGCTGGTCTGGGCGGCGCTGGTGCTCACCACCTTCTCGTTCGCCGCGCACCACGTCGCGACGGCGGCGCTCAACGTGTTCCTGATCGGCACCATCGTCGCCATCGGCCCGGCGCTGCAGATCCGGCTCATGGACGTGGCCGGCGATGCGCAGACGCTGGCCGCTGCGCTCAATCATTCGGCCTTCAACACGGCGAACGCCTTGGGCGCCTGGCTTGGCGGTGCGGCCGTCACGGCCGGCCTGGGCTGGACCTCGACCGGCTGGGTGGGCGCCTTGCTCGCGCTGGCGGGGCTGGGCGTGTTCGCCTGGTCGCTGGCAAGCGAGCGCGGCAGCCTGCGCGTTGCGGCGAGCCCTGGCCGCTGATTCCATCCCCGCTCCTCAACTTCTTCATCAAGCGGGCTCACTCGATCATTGCGATCTGGAAGAAGCCGCCTTCCCAGCCGTAGTGCTGGTAGGCGCCGCCCACCATGGCGACCAGTCTGCGGCTTTGAACGGAGTAGATGCCGTAGGGCACTGGATGGATCATGCGCATCCCGGCGGGTGCGATGGAGGGGTAGTCGAGGTAGCCGAAGCTGACGTTCCAGGGCTTGTTTTCCCAGTTGATGCCCGACGCGCTGAACGTGTCCGCGCCGAAGTCGAAACGCGCCCAGCCTTCGAGGCCGTCGCTGCCGATGGCCGTGACGGGAGCCCAAGAGGCCGGTTCGGTCAGCCCGATCCGGAATACCGATGTGGGCGGCGCCGAAACGTCGGGTCCGGCCTCGACGCTCACCTTTTCATCGCCGACGCGGGCAACCGCGAACACGAACTTGTCGTTCGGATTGGCATCGTTTACGAAAGTCCACCTGTTGCCGGCCGCTGTGCCTGCGTTGGAATAGGTCTGGATCGACGGGCAGGCGGCAATGCGCGTGAAGAAGTGGGCGTCGCTGCATGCCAGCAGTCTCGTGCCGCCCGAGTCGATCTTCACCTGGCGCACTTTGGAGCTCAGCGTTGGCATGCCGGTGTCCGCATCCGGCGTCGTGATGAGTTCGCTGCGGTTGTAGAGGCCGTCCAGATCGCCCGGGACGGAGACGAAGTTTCGAAGCGCGATGAAAGGCCTGTCCCATCTTGCGCTGGGAAGCCCAGGGAAGTCGAAGGCAAATGCGCCGACGATGGCCTCGTCCTTGATGCGAAAGCGAGAACTCCTGGAAGGATTGCTTCGATTGCGGGAGCTGCGAAAGATATAGGTGTCGACTTCGGTCCGGTGACGACTGAAGGCGTCGGCGAAGACCATGCCCTGGCCATCGCGAAATACATAAGTTCCGCGGTCGAAATCGAGCGAGAGCGTGTACTCCTTCGCCGCGATCGAGTAGACCTTGTATTCGCCGTTGCGCCGGTCGGCGCCTCCCACCTTCACGGCGGCTGTCCCGAAGAAACCGGCGCCTGTATCGACGAACTGGGCGCTCCATTCCTCGGCCATCGTGTTCAAGCTCGGCGAGGCTGCGGCGCTCGCTGCCACGCTGGACCCGTCAGTGTCGGAGCCGGCTTCGAGCCGGCCGGGATCGTTCGGCTTGGCCGGCAACGGGTTTCCGGTGTCAGCCCCCGACGCCGGCGCAGCGGCAGTGGGCGTGAACGACGTGGCTGCATCGCTGCCCCCGCCCCCACACCCTCCAAGACTCGCCACCAGCAGCGCCGCCACGGTGGCATCAAACAGTGCCCTCATCGATTGTTCTTTCTTGTTCTGCGGCGCGCTCAAGCCCGAGACGCCTGACGCTTCGATCGTAACTCAATGTAATCGAGTGTCAGTCAAAAGTTCAATAGTTTGGGTGGTTGAGCCGGCCGCTAGCGCGGCGCATAGCGCTCGTGGAGGCCGGCATCCTCACGAAGGAGGATCCGAGCCATAAGCAGAAGGCGATCTACAGCCTGACGCCGATGGGCGTCGATCTGCTGCCGGTGCTCGCGAACATCGGCATCTGGGGACGCAAGTACCTTCCGGTCACCAAGGAGGGCGGCGCGAACGCGGCCGCGCTGGAAAGGGGCGGGCCGGCGCTCTGGAAGGAAATGCGTTCAGCGCTGCGCCGTGCACATTCGACCCACGGCGCTTAGCGCGGCCGGGACGATCAGAGCCAGTTCCCGCCTTGCGGCATCTGGATCGTGGTCGCCGGGTCGCCGCCGCCGAAGAGCGCACCGAAGAGGATGCTCAGAACCGAGACGAAGACGCTCGCGAACAGCGCGGTCCAGAAGCCCGAGACCTTGAAGCCCTTCACTACCGCCGCCACCAGCAGCAGCACCAGCGCATTGATCACCAGCAGGAACAGGCCGAATGTCAGCAAGGTCAGCGGCAGGGTGAGCACGATCAGGAGCGGCTTGACGATCGCGTTGGCAAAGCCCAGCAGCAGCGCGGAGACCACCAGCGCCGACGTGCTCTCGAAGATGATGCCGCGGAAGATGTGGCTCGCCACCCAGAGGGAGAAGGCCGTGATGGCCCAGTGGAGGAGAAAGGGCGCCAGGTTGTCGAGCATCTTGCGGATCATATCGGCGCACCCTCCGCGAGCGGGGCGCACGGAGTTCGGCGCGCGGCCCTGAGTGCTTGCGTTCGCCGTGCCTACTCGTTCGCGTCGGCCGGGGGAGGCGGGCGCGAAAAAAGGCGCCGCACCCACGAATCCGAGCGCGAGAGCTTCGCCTGGGCGGCAGCCGCTTCGCGCCCCCTGTAGTAGGCCTGGCGCTCGGCTTCAAGCACCGCGGCGAGGGCCGCGAGGTTGGTCGGGTTGTATTCCCACAGCCCGGCGACCACGAAGTGGCCCATGTGCTCGGCATCGGGCTTGGGCGTGATCATGATGTGGCCGGCGCCGATGCTCTGCAGAAACGCGGAGCGCGCGCCGGCGAGCCGCATGCCGTCGCCGTAGCCTTCGACCTGCCGGCTCAGCGAAAGGCTGATCGCCTGCACGGAGGTGAAGTTCTCGGCGACGAACATCACCATCTCGACCAGCGCGAGCTTGCTGATCTCCAGCTTCTGCTGGCTGACGAGGATGGATGGCGTGAAGTGCTCGATGTGGACTTCGGTGCCTTCGCGGTTCACGGGAACCGGGTCCAGGATGCCGATATGGGTCGAGCCGTCGAACAGGTACATGGGAGCGCCGAGCACGTAGGGGCTCGATTCGGGCCCCGTAATTCGCAGTTTCGCTGTGCTCATGATTCCCTTGCGTGACTTCGACTTTAGATGCGAGTGCCTCTTGGCGGGCGCTCTTTGTCGCCGATTTCGGCAATTTTGTGACCAATTGGCGATCATGGGGGGCCCGGCGGTCTTCGTCTTCCGCCATACGGCCTATGGCGACGGGCCGCGCGTTCGCATACCTAAGCTTGCATGTCTACCTTTTACTTACTTTGTGTAACGGTTTGTGCTCTAGACCCCACTCCTTTGATCGGGGAGGCAGATACAACTTGCGTCGTAACTGAGCAAGTGGAGTAATGCGCAGGCCGGCGGGATTTCGCGACGCTTGCCGGCCCCCATCATTTCAAGGACAGAGCCATGCAAGTCTCGGAGCTAGAGGAATACCAAGATCAACTTGTGCTGCACCTGGAAGCGTCCGGCCTGAACGTGAGCTTCGGCGACGATCTGACGGTGCTGCTGAAGACCTACGAAGTTGCCACGGGCACCGGCTATGTCCAATTGCCTTTCGTTCTCGAAGATCCCAAGGACTACAACGCCTACAACTTCTGGGTCTGCTTCGACGACGGCAATGCACCGGTCGCGCTGACCGGCTTCCGCACCATGCAGAACGCCGGCGAGACCCGGCGTGTCGGCGAGGCCTACAGCCAGGGTGCGCTCTACCGGCCCAAGAAGCCCGAAGGATGGTTCCCGGACAGCGGCCCCGAGCTCAAGCCGCACGCGCTGTACGGCTACATCGGCGCCGGCTGGGTGCATCCCCGGTTTCGCGGCCACAACCTGGCGGGCTTCATCGCCCGCATCGCGCAATCCGAAGCGCTCATACGCACCCAGGGGACGCTGTCAATGTCGACCGCCATGACCGCGGAAGCGCTGTTCCGTTCCGGCATGAACCTGCGGGCCAGCGGCCTGCATCACCTGCACGTCGAGCAGGTGTTGGGCGGCTACCTGGCGATCGCCGACCACGACATGAAGCTTTTCCTGTCGTACAGCACCGGCACCGAGCTGATGAGCTTCTACGAGCGCGAGCTGGCCATGCTGCGCGAGGGCGAGGTCATTCCCTGGCTCCACGAGCACGACAAGTCGTCCGCCGAGGAGGTGCTGGTCGCCGCCGGGCAGCTGCGCGCCGGCGAAGAGCTGCCCGTCAGCACCATGGCCGGCTTGCTGAGCTGAGAAAAGTCAGGGCCCACTCTCCGGTGTGAAGCGCAGGCTGAAGGCCGCACAGAATTCCGGGGTCCCGCTGATCGACAGCGTGACCGTGCGCCAGCCGTCTTCCTGCATGTCTTGCAGGTCGTAGTCCCACTCGCCGCCGTCGCCCACCGGGCCGCGGCGATCCGGAAAGCTGGCGCTCGCCCAGTCGAGCACCAGAGCGATCTCGGCATCCACCGCTGCCGCCTGCTCCGGCGCCGTGGCGGCCATCGCGTCGAAGACGCCGATGCCTTGCGTGTCCTCGCTGTAGTCGAAATCCAGATAGCTCAGCGTCATGGCGCCGCCAGCAGATGGCGCAGCATGAGCTGCGCGTTGGAAGGCAGATCCTGGCGGCGGCGCACGCAGACCATCAGGTTGCGCACGGCCCAGTCGTCGGTGAGCGCGATGCCGGCGATCTTCATCGACCGGGCGCAGCGCGCGGCCACCGTCTGCGGCACGATGCCGACGCCGACGCCTTGCTCGACCATGCGGCAGACCGCTTCGAGATTGCGTACCCGCACGCGGTAGGCGAGCCGCCGGCCCAGGCGCTTCGCGTTGTGCGAAACGAGTTCCTGCAGCGGGCTGCCGCCGGTCAGGCCGACGAATTCGCGGCCCGCGACCTCGCGCAGCGCCGCCCGGCGCCGCCTCGCCAGCGCGTCGCCGCGCGGCACCACCAGCACCAGGTGGTCCTCCCTGAAGACGAAGGTCTCCAGGCCGGCCAGATCGACCGCGTCCGACACGATGCCGATGTCGCCGAGCTCGCTGCGCAGCGCCTCCACGATGTCGTGGCTGGCGCGCTCCTCCAGATCCACCGAGATGCGCGGATAGAGCGCCAGGAAGCCGCTGAGGGCCTCGTGCAGATGTTCCGTGAGAGCCGAGGTATTGCACAGCAGCCGCACATGGCCCTTGAGCCCCGCGCCGTACTCGCCGAGTTCGCTGTGCATCCGCTCCATTTGCAGCAGCACGGCGCGCGCATGGTGCAGCAAGGTCCGGCCGGCCTCGGTCGGCGCCACGCCGCGCGGGTCGCGCAAGAGAAGGGCCACGCCGAGTTCGGCCTCCATGCCGCGCACGCGCTCGCTGGCCGAGGCCAGCGTCATGTGCGTGCGCTCCGCGCCGCCGGTGATCGTGCCGGCCTCGACGACATTCCGGAAGAGCCGCAGGTCGGTGAGATCGAATCGCATGGCAGCCACCGTATCACGCAGCCCTCAGCCACTGCCTGAGGCTGCGTTCGCAACTTCCGCATTTCAGAGAAGGCGGTGGCGCAGCAGACTGGGCGCTTCCATTGCTTTCAAGGAGAGATCGATGAAGAACAGCGAATGGCATGCAAGCCTGCGGATCGGCTGGCGCTGCGCGTGGGTCGCAGCGACGCTGGCGCTCGCCCTCACATCGATTCCTGCCGTTGCCGGCGAGGCCGCGGTGCCGCTGACCCCAGAGCAGCGCTTTGCGCTGGCGCTGGAGGCGCAGACCGAGAAGGACTACCTCGCCATGCTGCGCTGGCTGCGCACCTCGGCGGAAGCCGGCTTTCGCCCCGCGCAGGAGATGCTGGGCATGGCGCTGCTGGGCGGACCGGCGCTGTTCGGCAACGCGGTGCAGCGCCAGCCCTGCGAAGCCCTGGGTTGGTTCATCCGCGCCGCCGACCAGGGCAGCGAGATCGGCCAGGCGCATCGCAATCTGCTGAACCGCCAGCCGCTGGGCCGGCGCTGCCGTTGAAGCTCAGCCGGCCGCCCGCCGATGGCCGACGTCGAAATCGTTGCGCCCGCTGCGGTCCACGCCCTTCAGCAGCCACAGCGGCCGCTTTGCGAAGTTCACCGCCACGCCGGTCTTGCCGTCGGCCGGCCGCAGGTTGCGTTCGAACACCGAGGTCGAGGGCATGTAGCGCAGCGCGACACCGGTGCGGCGCTTGTCCGAGGTGTTGGCCTTGGCGCCGTGGATCATGTAGACGTCGTGCAGCGACACCTGGCCGGGCTGCAATTCGAGATCGACCGCTTGTGCCTCGTCGAAGCTGCCGGCCGCCATGCGCTGGTTGAGCGTGAGGTCGTCGCGGTCCTCGTGCAGGTGCGGATGCAGCACGCCGCCCAGGTGCGAGCGCGGGATCACGCGCAGGCAGCCGTTCTCGATGGTCGATTCCTCCAGCGCCACCCACACCGTGCAGTTGGCCAGCGGCCGGATCGGCCAGTAGTGGCCGTCCTGGTGCCAGGGCGTCTCGTAGCCCTCGGCCGCCGGCTTGCAGAACACGTGGCACCCCCAGAGGACCACGTCCTCGCCGATCACGCCCGAAACCAGCTCGACGATCTCCGGGTCCATCGCGAGCTCGAGGAACTGCCGGCTGCCCCGCACGCCTTCGCCGTTGTCGCCCTCGACATGGGCCGACACCAGCTTCTCGGGCCGCACGCCGGGGTTGTTGCGGATCAGCGCATCGAGCGCCTCGCGCATCTGCGCGACGCGCGCCGGCGGCAGCCGGAACTGCGGGATCACCCAGCCTTCGGCCTGGTAATGCGCGATTTCCTGGGCGGACAGACGGGCCATGTTTGCTCAAGGCTCCCGCCCGGCCTTCAGCGGATAGCCCGCCTCGCGCCAGGCCTTCATGCCGCCGTCGAGCGCGACCGCGTGCAGGAAGCCCATGTCGCGCAGCGTCGCCGCCGCCAGCGTCGAGATGTAGCCCAGCTCGCAGCAGCTCAGGATGCGCCGCGTGGGATCGGGCAGGTCCTGGTTGACGCGCAGCTCCAGCTGGCCGCGCGGCAGCAGGCGCGCGCCGGGCACGTGGCCGGCCTCGTAGGCGTCGCGCTCGCGAACGTCGAGCACGATGAGATCGTCCTCGCCGGCCTCGACGCGCGTCTTGAGCTCGGCCAGCGACATGAAGGGCACCGTCGCGCTCGCCTCGGCCAGGAGGCGGGCCACCGTCTTGCCGCCGCTCATGTTGGTGCGCAGCGCCTCGGTCACATGCGTGGGCATCGTGAGGTTGAGGCCCCTCATCATCTCGACGAACTCCGCGCGCTCGCGCTTCTGCAGGCGCGGGTTCGATGCCAGCTCCTCGCCGATGGTCGAATGCGTGCGGCCCTTGTAGTCGTGCGCCGGGCAGACCTTGAGCGCCGGGTCCAGCCGCAGCACGCGGTTGAACAGGCTGTCGTAGAGCGCTTCCGGGTCGCCGCTGGGCAGGTCGGTGCGGCCGGTGGCGCCGATCAGCAGCGTGTCGCCGGTGAACAGGCGGTCCTCCACCTGCAGGCACATCGAGTCGGACGTGTGGCCGGGCGTATGGATGGCCTGCAGCCTGAGCTTGCCGAGCACGATCATCTCGCCGTCGCCGATGCGCATGTCGACGAAGGGCGCGGGACTCTTGCGGTGCATCACCACCGGCACCTTGAGCTGGCGTGCGAGCTCGTGCGTGGCCGAGAAGTGGTCGGCGTGCGTGTGGGTGTCGATCAGGTAGCGGATGCGCACGCCGTCGCGGGCGGCGAGCGCGATGTAATGGTCGATCTGGCTCAGTTCCGGATCGATCAGCACGGCGGCGCAGCTCTGGTCGCAGCCGACCAGGTAGGACTGGCAGCCGCCGGTCGCGACCTGTTCGAAGACCATGCGGTCCGCCGAGCTCAGCCGGGTTGCTTGACCACCCGCAGATAGGGCTTGGGCGCGTCCCAGCCGCCCGGGAACAGCTTCTTGGCGTCGTCGTCCGACACCGAGCCGGCGATGATCACGTCCTCGCCTTGCTTCCAGTTCACCGGCGTGGCGACCTTGTGCTTGGCGGTCAGCTGCATCGAGTCGAGCACGCGCAGGATTTCGTCGAAGTTGCGGCCGGTGGTCATCGGGTAGGTCAGCATCAGCTTGATCTTCTTGTCCGGGCCGATGACGAAGACCGAGCGGACGGTCGCGTTGGTGGCGGCGGTGCGGCCCTCGGAGGTGCCGGGCTCTTCGGCGGGCAGCATGTTGTAGAGCTTGGCCACCTTGAGCTCGGTGTCGCCGATCATCGGATAGGTCGGCAGGTAGCCCTGCGTTTCCTCGATGTCCTTGGACCAGCGGTCATGGGCATCCACCGGATCGATGCTGAGGCCGATCAGCTTGGCGTTGCGCCTGGTGAACTCGGGCTCGATCTTCGCCATGTAGCCCAGCTCGGTGGTGCACACCGGCGTGAAGTCCTTGGGGTGCGAGAACAGGATCGCCCACTGGTCGCCGATCCATTCGTGGAAGTTGATTTCCCCCTTGGTCGTCTTGGCCGTGAAGTTGGGGGCTTCGTCGTTGATGCGCAGTGACATGTTCGCTCCTTTGAAAAGAACTGATCGACAACAAACACCTGCCGCCGGCGACGGGGCAAGCCTCGAAACATAGAAGAGCGGCGGGCCGGATGCCTAGCTCTTCTTGGATGTCCTGGCAAAGAACTGTGTCGGCTGCGGCTGGACCGCCTCGCTGCCGCATTTGGGGCAGCGCAGCTGGACGGTCGCATGCTCGGCAACATGTTCGGCGTGCTCGAAGACCTCGCCGCATTTCTGGCAACGGTACTGGTAGGTAGGCATCGCGCGTCTCCATCCTTGGCCGGGGACCCGGAGTTGAAAGACGATTTTGTTCCTATTCGCTGTTCATGTGGTAGTCCCTGCCGGGCCGGCCACGCACTGCTCGATCAGCCACCGGCGAAAGAGGCCGAGCGCGGGCCGTTCGTCACGGGTCGCGGGCGTCACCAGGAAATAGCCGCGCTCCGCACGCAGGGGCCGGTTGCAGGCCACGACCAGCTCGCCGCGCGCCAGCTCGGGCTCGATCAGCATGCGCGGCATCAGCGCCATGCCGAGGCCGTGCGCGGCAGCGATCGCCAGCATCGAGAACAGCTCGTAGCGCGGCCCGCTGCGCGCGCGCGGTGCATCCACCCCCTGCGCGGCGAACCACTGGTGCCAGCCGTCGGGCCGGGTGCTCTGCTGCAACAGCGGCAGCCGGGCGACCACGGCAGGCGAAAGCTGCTTGCGCGGCGCCATCAGCGCCGGGCTGCACACCGGCACTACGTCTTCATGCAGCAGAAGAGTCGATTGCGTGCCCGCCCAGTTGGCGGTCTGCGCGCTGGTGCCCGCGTAGAGCGCGGCATCGAAGGGGGTGTCGGTGAAGAGGAAAGGACGGGTGCGCGTTTCGATGTGCACCGTGATGTCGGGATGCAGGGCGGCGAAGCCGGGCAGCCGCGGGATCAGCCAGCGCGTGGCGAAGGTCGGCACCGCCGCAAGCTGGAGCGAGCCGCCCAGGCCCTGGCGCGCCATCGCGTCGAGCGTGTCGCGCTCCATGGTGTCGAGCTGGCGTGCGATCTGGCGCGCGTAGTCGGCGCCGCCGGGCGTCAGGGCGACGCCGTGGCGCGTGCGGCGGAACAGCGCCATGCCGAGGAAGTCTTCCAGCGCCGTGATTTGGCGCGACACCGCGCTCTGCGTGAGGGCGAGCTCCTGCGCGGCGCGCGTGTAGCTCTCATGGCGCGCGGCGGCCTCGAAGCAGATCAGTGCCTGGGTGGAGGGGATTTTTCGACGCATGGTATGCGGGCGCTACATAGTTGAAGCAAGGGCGCTGCCAATGGCGTGGCGTTCCAGAATTGTGCTCTGAAGTGAGCAGAACGCATAACTGGGTGTGGAATCCTCGTTTGCGCTCGCCCTGCCACGCGCTTACGATCGGCTCAACCCCAAGCCCTATACCGGAGACCACACATGGCCCACGCCGCCTTTCACTGGGAAGATCCCCTGCTGCTCGACCAGCAGCTCACCGCCGACGAACGCATGGTGCGCGATGCCGCCAACGCCTATTGCCAGGAACGCCTCGCGCCGCGCGTGCTCGACGCCTTCCGCACCGGCGAGACCGATCCCGCCATCTTTCGCGAAATGGGCGCACTCGGCTTGCTGGGCCCGACGATTCCCGAACAGTACGGCGGCCCCGGCCTCAACTACGTCTGCTACGGCCTGATCGCGCGCGAAGTCGAGCGCGTCGATTCGGGCTACCGCTCGATGGCCAGCGTGCAGAGCTCGCTGGTGATGGTGCCGATCAACGAGTTCGGCACCGAGGCGCAGAAGCAGAAGTACCTGCCCAAGCTCGCCACCGGCGAGTGGATCGGCTGCTTCGGCCTGACCGAACCCGACCACGGCTCCGACCCCGGCAGCATGGTCACGCGCGCCAAGAAGGTGGCCGGCGGCTACGCGCTCACCGGCGCCAAGATGTGGATCAGCAACAGCCCGATCGCCGACGTGTTCGTGGTCTGGGCCAAGGAGGTGAGCGAGAGCGGCACGGTCGGCCCGATCCGCGGCTTCGTGCTCGAGAAGGGCATGAAGGGTCTGAGCACCCCGGCGATCCACGGCAAGGTCGGCCTGCGCGCCAGCATCACCGGCGAGATCGTGATGGACAACGTGTTCTGTCCCGAGGAAAACGCGTTTCCCGAGGTGCAGGGCCTGAAGGGCCCCTTCACCTGCCTCAACAGCGCGCGCTACGGCATCTCCTGGGGTGCGCTCGGCGCCGCCGAGGACTGCTGGCACCGCGCCCGCCAGTACACGCTGGACCGCAAGCAGTTCGGCCGCCCGCTCGCGGCCAACCAGCTGATCCAGAAGAAGCTGGCCGACATGCAGACCGAGATCACGCTGGGCCTGCAGGGCTGCCTGCGCCTGGGCCGCATGAAGGACGAGGGCACGGCCTCGGTCGAAGTCACCTCGCTGCTCAAGCGCAACTCCTGCGGCAAGGCGCTCGATATCGCCCGGCTCGCGCGCGACATGATGGGCGGCAACGGCATCAGCGACGAGTTCGGCGTGGCGCGGCACCTGGTCAACCTCGAAGTGGTCAACACCTACGAAGGCACGCACGACATTCACGCATTGATTTTGGGCCGCGCCCAAACCGGCATTGCAGCGTTCGCCAACTGATGTGATGCCCACCCCCGTTGCTTGCTCACTTCGTGTAGCCGCCTCCCCCCTCAAGGGGGCGGCGCGGCCGCTTCGGGCGGCCGTGCGCGGCGCGCCCCTGGAATGATGCTGGAAGCTGAAGGGTTCCATCAATGAATGCATCCTCCTCGCATGCTGCGTTGGACGGCATCAAGGTTCTCGACCTCTCGCGCGTGCTCGCCGGTCCGTGGTGCACGCAGATCCTCGCCGACCTGGGGGCCGATGTCGTCAAGATCGAACGCCCCGGCGTCGGCGACGACACGCGCACCTGGGGGCCGCCCTTCCTGAAGGACGCGCACGGCCGCGACACCGACCAGGCCACCTACTTCACCGCCTGCAATCGCAACAAGCGCTCGGTCACCATCGACATGGCCTCGCCCGAGGGCCAGGCGCTCTTGAAGAAGATGGCCGCGCAGAGCGACATCGTGGTGGAGAACTTCAAGACCGGCGGCCTGAAGCAGTACGGCCTCGACCACGAAAGCCTGCGCGCGGCCAATCCGCGGCTCATCTACTGCAGCGTGACCGGCTTCGGCCACGACGGTCCGCATGCCTCGCGCGCCGGCTACGACCTGATGATCCAGGCCACCAGCGGCATGATGAGCATCACCGGCCGCCCCGACGACGTGCCCGGCGGCGGCCCGCTGCGCGTGGGCGTGGCGCTCACCGACCTGTTCACCGGCGTCTACGCGTCGAGCGCCATCCTGGCCGCGCTCGCGGTGCGGCATCGGACGGGCGAGGGCCAGCACATCGACATGGCGCTGCTCGACGTCGGCATGGCCATCCTCGCCAACCAGGCCAGCGCCTTTCTCAACACCGGCGTCGCGCCCCAGCGCCAGGGCAACAGCCACCCGAGCCTGGCGCCCTACCAGGACTTCCACACGAAGGACGGCGCGATGCTGCTGGCCATCGGCAACAACGGCCAGTTCGCGCGCTTCTGCGAGGCGGCCGGCCATGCCGAGTGGGCGAGCGACCCGCGCTTCGCGACCAACACGCTGCGCGTGCGCCATCGCGAAGTGCTGATCCCGCAGATGGAGGCCGTCACGCGCACGCGCACCACCGCCGAATGGATCGCGCTGCTCGAGGACAAGGCCGTGCCCTGCGGCCCGATCAACGACATCGCCCAGGCCTTCGAAGACGAGCAGGTCAAGGCGCGCGGCCTCGCGGTGTCGATGCCGCGCCAGGCCGGCGACGGCATCGACCACATCGTCGGCGTCGCGAGCCCGCTGCGCCTGCAGTCCACGCCGCCGGTGCTGCGGCACGCGCCGCCGGCTTTGGGCCAGCACACCGACGAGGTGCTGGCGGAGCTGGGCATCGATGAAAAGCAGCGTGCGGCGCTGCGCGCGGCGGGCGTGGTCTAGCGGCGTGGTTCGCTGAGAGCTGGAGACGCGGAGTACGCGTCCGCCTCTGTCCTGCGGAGATTGCGCAGCCTATTCTCCGCATACTCTGCGGTAAATCATGCGGCGTTTGCGGAGAATAGGGCGCACAATCTCCGCATGAACAGCGGAGAAAGAGATGCAGGCGTCTATGTCTATATCTGGCAGCACTCCAGCTGGCCGCGCCTGCACTACGACCTGTCGCGTCTTGCCGCCCCGCTTGCTGCGGTCCACGGCGCCCAAGGCCACCTGCTCGGACGGATGACGGCCATGGGCATGCCGCAGCGCGATGCGGCCACCCTGCGCGTGCTGACCGACGACGTGCTCAAGACAAGCGAGATCGAAGGCGAGCAGTTGAACCCGGAGACCGTGCGTTCGTCCATCGCGCGCCGCCTGGGCCTGGACATCGGCGCGCTGGCGCCGGCCGACCGGCATGTCGACGGCGTGGTGGAGATGGTGCTCGACGCCACCGGCGCCGCTGCGCAGCCCCTGACGCGCGAGCGCCTGTTCGGCTGGCACGCCGCGCTTTTCACGACCGGCTACAGCGGTCTTTCGCCGATCCGTACCGGCGCATGGAGAGACGATGCGTCAGGGCCGATGCAGGTTGTGTCCGGTCCTGTCGGGCGGCGCAAGCTGCACTTCGAGGCACCGCCTGCCCAGCGGCTGGAGGAGGAGATGGCCCGTTTCCTCGAATGGTTCGAGCTGGCGCGGGGTGGCGACCCGCTCGTCCACGCAGGCCTGGCCCATTTGTGGTTCGTCACGCTCCATCCCTTCGATGACGGGAACGGACGCATCGCGCGTGCCGTGGGCGACATGGCGCTGGCCCGGGCGGAAGGATCCAGCCAGCGCTTCTACAGCCTCTCGGCCCAGATCCAGCGCGAGCGCAAGGACTACTACGAGATGCTGGAGCAGACGCAGAAGGGCACGATGGACGTCACGCCGTGGCTGGCCTGGTTCCTGGGCTGTCTGTTGCGCGCGGTCGAGGGCGCCGAGGCGTCGCTGTCCGCCGTGCTGGGAAGGCCACGCTTCTGGCAGCGCTGGGCCGAGACGCCGTTCAACGAGCGGCAGATCAAGCTCGTCAACCGCCTGCTCGACGGTTTCGAGGGCAAGCTGACGAGCAGCAAATGGGCCTCGATCGCGAAGTGCTCGCCCGATACCGCGCTGCGCGACATCAACGAGCTCATTGCGCTCGGTGTTCTGAAGAAATCCGACTCGGGTGGCCGGAGCACCAACTACGAGTTGAGTCCGTCGGCCTAAGGGGCGTCTCAGAACGCACGCCCGACGATCGCCAGCGCGAACACCGCCACGCCGAGCGCGAGGTTGAGCGCCACCAGCTTGCGGATGGTGCCGAGATTCGCCGCAGCCACCGGCCATTCGCGCGCCGCGACCGCACGCTGCAGGCGCAGGTAGGGCGCGAAGCGGACGTGCAGGAACAGGGCCATCATCACCAGCCCTACGCCGAGCATGGCATGCACGCTCCAGTGCACGCGCGCAAAGCCGCCCGCGAGCATCACCATCCAGAGACCGCTGGCGAGCAGGACGCCGATGGCGATGGCCACGCCGACGAAGAAGCGCGACAGCGTGTCCGCCATGAAGGGCAGCCGAAGCGGCGGCTCGAGCGTCGCCACGGCGGCGGGGCGAACGGCGAAGTGCATCGCGGCCATGCCGCCGACCCAGAAGGCGGCGGCGAGCAGGTGCAGGAACAGCAGGATGGCGGGAAGAATGGGCATGGCGAAGGGTAGAGCAAAAAGCTCAGATCGCCGCACACCCGCACTGGTAGCGCCACGCGCCCTGGTCGCCGATGATGATCGGCGCCGTTGCGGGGCTGCCGCAGCAGCCTATACCGTGCGACGCGGTGCGGCCGGCGCGGCGGTGCTGGTAGCCGCCGTAGACATTGACCGGCAGCCAGTCGGGCATCGGCTTGACGACGGCCGGCGCCTGCGCCGCGAAGGGCCCGCTCGCATGCACCACCTCGCCGCCGACCATGGTGAGCACGGCCGTGATGTCCTTGATGTCGTCCTCCTTGATCGCGAAGAAGTCGTCGGACAGCACCGCGAAATCCGCCAGCTTGCCGGGCGCGATCGAGCCCTTGCGGGCGTCCTCGCCGGTCAGTGCCGCACCCTCGAGCGTCCACATCCGAAGCGCGACCTCGCGGCTCACCAGGTTGCGCTCGGCGTTGAGCCGCGTGTCGCCCAATGTCTTGCCGGTCACCAGCCAATGCAGCGAGACCCAGGGGTTGTAGCTGGTCACGCGGCTCGAGTCGGTGCCGCAGGCCACCGGCAGGCCCATGGCGCGCATGCGGCCGATCGGCGGCGCATCGGCCGCGGCCTCGCGGCCCCAGGTCTGCGCGTACGCCTCGCCGTCGAGCGACATGCGGTTCTGGATCGCGATGCGACCGCCCATCGCGGCCACGCGCTCCATCGAGCGCGGCGACAAGCCTTCGCAGTGGTCGAGCGCCCAGCGCAGGTTCTTGAGCGGCACCTCGCGGTTCACCTTTTCGAGCACGTCGAGGATGCGCACGGCGGTGGCGTCGTAGCTCGCATGCATGCGGATCGGCCAGCCCTTGCCGGCGAGGTAGGTCGCCACCTCGGCCAGCTTCGATTCCATGATGGCGGGCGCCTGCGCGACGCTCTTGCCGAAGTTGGCCGGATCGGTCGCGGCCCACAGGATGTACTCGCCGGCGCCCACCATGCGCAGGTAGTCGTCGCCCTGGCCGGGCGAGACCTTCTGCGACCACAGCCGGTAGTCGTCGATCTCCTGGCCCGGGCGCTGCGCGAACAGGTTGTAGGAGATGCGCAGCGTCATCCGGCGTTCGCTCGCGAGCCGCTGGATACCGCCGTAGTGCTCGGGGTAGTTCTGCCCGCCGCCGCCGGCATCGACCACACTGGTCAGGCCCAGCCGGTTCATCTCGCGCATGTAGAGCTCGGTCGACAGCGCCTGGTCCGCATCAGACAGCTTGGGCACGCGCGCGAACAGCGCGACCAGCCCGCCCAGGCTGGTGGTATTGACCACCAGGCCGGTCGGGTTGCCGGCGGCGTCTTTTTCGAGGGTGCTGCCGAAGGGATTCGGCGTGTCGCGGTTCCAGCCGAGCACGCGCAGGGCCGCGCGATTCAGGAACGCGCGGTCGTAGAGGTTCATGACGAAGCAGGGCACCTCGCCGGTGGCGGCGTTGATCTCGTCCAGGGTCGGCAGCCGCTTCTCGCGGAACTGGTAGGGCGAGAAGCCGCCCACCACTTGCACCCAGTGCGGCGGCTGGGTGCGCAGCGCCTGCTCGCGCAGCATGCGCAGCGCATCGGCAAGCGCTGGCACGCCGTCCCAGCGCAGCTCCTGCGTGTAGGTGAGCCCGCCGCGAATGAAGTGCGCATGCGAGTCGATGAGGCCGGGCGTGATGCAGCGGCCCTCTGCATCGATGACGCGCGTGCGCGGGCCGATCCAGCGCGAGATCTCGCGGTCGCTGCCGACGGCTGCGAACTGCTCGCCGGCGATGGCGAAGGCCTGGGCGCGCGGCGTCTTCGCGTCCATGGTCGCGACGCGGGCATTCAGCACCACGGTGTCGGCCGGCGCCGCGGGCGAGGCGGTGGCGCAGCCCGGAAGCCAGAGGCTGGACAGGCCTCCAGCCGCAGCGCCAAGCGAGGTGCGAAGGAACTGCCGGCGATCAGGCGCCGCAACGGCGGCGTCTACGGCGTGCGCGCATTCCGCGTCGCACCAGTGCTGCCAGGCGCGTGACGACGCGCCACCGAACAAGCTCATGGCCTTCAATCGACCTTGATGCCGGCCGCCTTCACGATCTGCTGCGCCTTGGCGGTCTCGTCGGCGATGAACTTGTCGAACTGGGCCGAGGGCATGGTGAAGGGCTCGGCGCCGAGCTTGTCCAGGCGCTCCTTGAGATCGGGCGCCGTCATGATCTTCGCCACCTCGGCTTGCAGCCGGTCGACCACCGGCTTCGGCGTCTTGGCCGGCGCGAACAGGCCGACCCAGAACAGGTATTCCGAACCGGGCACCCCGGCTTCGACGGTCGTGGGCAGCTGCGGCATCACGCCCGAGCGCTTGCCGGTGCCGACCGCCAGCGCCTTGAGCTTGCCGTCCTTGACCAGCGGCAGCGCCGACACCATCGGCGCGAAGAACCAGTCGATGCGCCCGCCCATCACCTCGGTCATCGCCTCCGGCGTGCCGCGAAAGGGCACGTGCTGCGCCTGCACGCCAGCAGCCAGGCGGAACACCTCGGCGTTCATGTGCGTGGCCGAGCCGTTGCCGGCCGAGCCGTAGTTGAAGCCGCCGGGCTTAGCCTTGACCTGCGCCACCAGGTCCTTCACGTCGGCAAAGCGGTTGGGCGCCACGACCAGCATGTTGGGCAGGCTCGCCATCGGCGTCACGCCCGCGAAGTCCTTCAGCGTGTCGTAGGAGAGGCTGGGATAGATGGAAGGATTGACCAGGTGCCCCGCCGAGTGGACCAGCAGCGTGTAGCCGTCGGCCGGCGCCTTCGCCACCTGCGCCGCGCCGAGCGTTCCGCCCGCGCCCGGCTTGTTGTCGACGATCACGCTGGTGCCCAGCGCCGGTCCGAGCCGTTCCGCCACCAGCCGCGCCACGATGTCGGTGCCGCTGCCTGCGGTGAAGGGAACGATCAGCTTGATCGTCTGGCCGCGCGGCCAATCGCCTTGCGCATGTGCACCCGTGAGGGCGCAGGCGGCCAGCGCCGCGGCGATCAGTTGGCGGCGGCCGGGGAGGAATGTCGTCATGGGTTTGTCTCCGTTGGAATCGTTGGTGGGAAAGGGAAGAAGGCTCAGCCGGCGGGCGGCGCATTCGCCATCACCAGCGCGACCAGCGCGGGCCGGTTGCTGCGATTCACGAGCTGCCGCTTTTCGCCGGGCGCGAAGCGGCAGGAGTCGTAGGGGCCCAGCACTTGTTCGTCGCGCTGTCCCTCGAGCTCGGCCACCACGTGCAGTTGGCCTTCGAGCACGAGGTAGAGCTTCTCGACCGGCGAGCCGTCGAGGCCGGTGTGGCCGCCGGGCAGGATCTGGCTCATGCCCATCCACATCTGCACAGAAGGCCCGGCCTCCTTGCCCTGCAGGCGCAAGCAGCGCATGTCGACGTGGTTGGGCGCCTCGTAGGGCTGGGCGTTGTCGAATCGGGTGACGTGCATGGCGTCTCCTCAGGGACGCAGCACGACGCGCTCGGTGCTGCCCGAGAGCACCAGCCGATAGGCTTCGGCCGCGTCTTCGAGCGCATAGGCGCGCGCCACGGGAAAGGGCTTCAAGGTGCCGCGCTCGAAGCCCTCGCGCATCGCATCGAGCTGCGCGGTGGCAGCCACGCAGTCCAGTGCCAGCGAGTCGATGCCCACGTAGGTGTGCATGCCGCGGTAGAAGGCGAAGATGTCGAAGGCGACGGCGCGGTCGTGCGTGGCGATGAAGATCTGCGTCGCACCCTTGGCCATGGCCTTGTTCGCGGCTTCGAAGTAGGCGCTGCCGACGGTGTTGTAGACGATGTCGGCGCCGCGGCCGTTCGTGAGTTCGCGCACCTGGGCGGCGATATCGCCGGCGCCTGCATCGATCACGTCGACCGGGCCGCTCGCGAAACCTTCGAAGGGGCCGGCGCGCCGTTGCACCGCGATCGCGCGTGCGCCGCCCTGCGCAGCGAGCTGCACCGCGGCCTGCCCGACCTTGCCGTTCGCGCCCAGCACCAGCACCGTCTGGCCGGCCTGCGGCATGCCGCTGCGGCGAAAGCCTTCGTAGGCGGTGACGAAGGGCACGCCCACCGCGCCGGCTTCGTCCATCGAGATGCTGCGCGGCCGCGCGCGCAAGGCCTCCGCCGGCAGCAGCAGGAAGCGCGCGTGCGAGCCGTCGCGCGTGATGCCGATGTCGCCGCCCGAGCCGTAGACCTCGCGCCCCACCCATTCGGTCGGGCCCGCGACCACCACGCCCGCGAAGTCGCGCCCCGGCGTGCGCGGCCATACGGCTTGCGGCATCAGGCCCAGGCTGGCCTTCACGTCGCTGGGGTTCACAGCGGCTGCGCCGACACGCACCACCGCGAAGCCGGGCTTGGGAGCGGGCTCCGGCTGGTCCGCGAAGTCGAGCTTCAGGGTGTCGAGATCGGCGGCCTTCTGCTGCACGCGCACGGCGCGCGCCTTCGTCGTTGTGTGGAGAACTGCGCTCATCGCTCAGCGCCCTCCCGAGAGGCCGAGCATCGTGCGCGCCTCGCGCGCGCTCGCCACTTCCCCGCCGAGGCTCTGGATGATGTCGCGCGCCTTGGCCACCAGCTCCGCGTTGCTCTTCGCGAGCACGCCCTTCTCCAGATAGATGTTGTCTTCCATGCCGACGCGCACATGGCCGCCCAGCAGCCAGGCCTGCGCCACGATCGGGAACTCCATGCGGCCGATGCCGAAGGCACTCCAGAAGGCGCCGGGCGGCAGCATGCTGCGCGCGTACATCACGGCCTCGGGCGTCGGCATGAAGCCGTACTTCACGCCCAGTACCAAGGTCCACATCGCAGGTCCTTCGAGCGTGCCGTCGGCGATCAGGTCCAGCGCCATGTGGATGTCGCCGGAGTCGAAGATTTCGAGCTCGGGCTTGACGCCCGCCTCGCGGATCACGCGCGCCATGCGGCGCACGTTCTTCGGCGTGTTGATGACCACGTCGGGGCCCGAGTTCATGGTGTTGAGATCGAGCGAGCAGACGTCGGGCTTGATCAGCGCGATGTGCTCGACGCGCTTTTCCGGCGGCAAGAGGCTGGTGCCGGGCGCGTAGACCTTGGGGTCGTCCTCGCTGGGAACGAAGCGGCCGCCCGGCCCGGTGGTGAGGTTGACGATGACTTCGCGGTTCTGCCGGCGGATGCGGTCGACGACGTCGCGATACAGCTCGACCTGCATCGAGGGCTTGCCGCTTTCGGGATCGCGCACGTGGATGTGCACCTGGCCGGCGCCGGCCTCGGCTGCGGCCAGGCACTCGTCGGCGATCTGCGCCGGCGTGATCGGCAGATGCGGCGTCTGCTCGGGCTTCACCAGGTTGCCCGTGACGGCGCAGGTGATCAAGGTTTTCACAGGTGTCGTCCTCCATCGACCACGATGCGCGTGCCGGTCACGAAGCGCAGCGTGGTGGCCAGCGCCTCGACCGTGGCGGCCACGTCTTCGGGCTTGCCGATGCGACCGAGCGGCGTGGTGCTCGCCATCTTGTTCTTGAAGTCTTCGCCTCGGCCCGGCACGAAGGAGGATTCGACCGCGCCCGGTGACACCGAGACCACGCGCACCGCGGGTGCCAGCGCCTTGGCCAGCGCATCGCCGACCACGTCGAGCCCGGCCTTGGCCGCGACGTAGGCCAGGTTGCTGCCGACGCCGGTGAAGCCGGCGATCGACGAGATGTTGACGATTAGACCGTCGCCGCTCGCCTTGAGCAGCGGTGCGAAGGCGCGGATGGTGGCGAAGACGCCGCGGAAGTTGGCCGCCATCAGTTCGTCGATGAGCTCGTCGGTCAGTGCGTCGAGGTCGCCGGCTGCTATCGGCTGCGTGTGGCCGGCGCTGTTGACGAGGATGTCGCAGCGCCCATAGCGCTCCTTCACCTCGGCCGCGGCCTTCTGGAGGCTGGGCGTGTCGACGATGTCGGCGCGAAGCGCGGCGTGGCGCTGTCCTTGGGCGGGGGGCAGCGCCGCTGCGCGTTCCGCCGCGTCGTCGCCCTGGCGGTGCAGCAGCACGCAGCCGGCACCGAGCGCCGCGAGGCGCTGGGCCGTCGCATAGCCGATGGCGCCGAGGCCGCCGGTGATGACGGCCACCTTGCCGTCGAGTCGGGGGGTGGGATCGAAGCTCATGCGGGTGAAGTCCGTGGAAGTTCAGGGAATGGGAGGACGGGGAAACTTCATCTCCCCGGGTTCGAGCACGAAGTCGTGCTGCAGCGTGGCCTGCTGTCCGTCGCCCTCGGGCTCGAAGCAGCCGATGAGCTTGCGCGTGACGCCGAACACCGGATCGCTCTCGAGGTTCTGGTCGTCATCGGCAAAGACCTGGGTGATCAGCACCTTGTGGCCCGGCTTGCTGACCATGAAGTGCAGGTGTGCAGGCCGGTTGGGATGGCGCTGCTGCGCGCGCAGCAAGTCGCCGCAGGGCCCGTCGGTCGGCACCGGATAGCCGGCCGGGCGCACCGTGCGGAAGTGGTAGCGGCCTTCGGCATCGGTCTCGAAGCGGCCGCGCAGGTTCATGTCGTCCTGCGCCGGGTCCTGGTTCTCGTACAGGCCCACGGGCGAGGCCTGCCAGGCGTCGACGATGGCGCCGGCGAGCGGCCGGCCCTCGGCGTCGCGCACCACGCCGCGCACCTCGAGCGGAACCCCCGGCGTGTCGGAGCGCGCGATCGACTCGCCGGCCCGACACAGCGGTGCATTGGCGCGCCAGAAGGGGCCGAGCAGCGCGGCGGGCGATTCGCCCTGCGGGTCCTGGTTGTTCTGCAGCGCGACCAGCGTGGAGACGCCCAGCAGATCGGCGGCCAGCACCACTTCGTTCTTCTTCTCGCCGGTGGCTTGGCCGATGCCGACGATGAATTCGAGCGCCTGCTCGAACTCCTCTTCGGTGAGGCGCACTTCCCGGACGAAGGCGTGCAGGTGGCGGGTGAGCGCGGCCATCACGGTGCGCAGGCGCTCGTCGGGCGTGCGAGCCATCGCGGCTGTGGCGATCTGAAGTACCGACTCGGGGGTAGTCACGATGTTCATGGGGCGCATCTTTCTTTGCAAACGTTTGCACATTATGGCCAGGAAAAATTTCCGCGCAAGACTGGGCTTTGCGAGAGCCCCCAATGAAATCAAGGCGATACTCTGTGTTCTCGCCAAGATCAATCGTTTGCAGTAAATGAGCCCACCACCGTCTTCCCCGGTCACGATCCGCGATGTCGCGCAGGCCGCCGGCGTGCATGTCTCGACCGTTTCGCGCGCGCTCAATCCGGACAAGCGCGCGCTGATCAGCGAGGAGGTGCTGCGCGTGGTGGAAGAGGCGGCGCAGCGCCTGGGCTACCGGCCCAACCGCGCGGCCTCGGCCCTGCGCACCGGCCGCACCCACACCATCGGCGTGCTGGTGCCGGACATCACCAACCCGGTGTTCCCGCCCATCCTGCAGGGCATCGAGGCCAGCGCCGCGGCACGCGGCTACTTCGTGTTCGTGACCAACGTGATGGACCACGCGCTCGCGCGGCCGGTGGTCGAGCGCATGCTGGCGCAGCAGGTCGACGGGCTGGTGATGGCGATCGCCACGCGCGACGATCCGCTGGTCGATTTCCTCAAGAAGGCCGGCATGCACACCGTGCTGGTGAACCGCGCCGACGAGAGCGGGCGACTGCCTGCGGTGGTCAGCGACGACCGGCTGGCGATGAAGCTGGCGGTCGACCACCTGGCGTCCCTGGGGCATCGCCGCATCGCGCACCTGGCCGGGCCGCAGAACGTGCCGACCGGCGTCGCGCGCCGGCAGGGCGTGGAACAGGCGCTGCGCGATCGCGGCCTCGAGCTCGCTTGCGTGGCGGAATGCGAGAGCTACAGCCGCGAGGCCGGCCGCAAGGCCATGGCGCAGCTGCTGGCGCAGAACGATCGGCCCGAAGCCGTGGTCTGCTGCAACGACCTGGTGGCGCTGGGCGCCTACGACCTGCTGCGCGCGCAGGGCCTGCGCGTGCCGCAGGACATCTCGATCACCGGCCACAACGACATGCCGCTGGTCGACATGGTCGATCCGCCGCTCACCACCATCCGCCTGCCGCACCGCGAGCTCGGCTGGCGCGCGGCCGAGATGCTGTTCGACGAGATCGAGGGCAAGGCGCTATCGGCCTCCACAGTCGTGCTGCGGCCCGAGCTGGTGGTACGGGCGTCGACGCGCCAGCGCGTGCCGCGCTGAGGCCTGCGCCGGGCGGGCGCTGGTTCAAGTCCGGCGGTCAGGCGCCGACATAAGCCGCGAGGTGCTCGCCGGTGAGGGTCGAACGGGCGGCAACCAGCTCGGCGGGCGTTCCCTCGAAGACGATCCGGCCGCCGTCGTGGCCGGCGCCGGGGCCGAGGTCGATGATCCAGTCGGCATGCGCCATGACCGCCTGGTGGTGCTCGATGACGATGACCGACTTGCCGGCGTCGACGAGCCGGTCGAGCAGGCCGAGCAGCTGCGCGACGTCGGCCAGGTGCAGGCCTGTGGTCGGCTCGTCGAGGATGTAGACGCCGCCTTTCTCGGCCATGTAGGTGGCCAGCTTGAGCCGCTGCCGCTCGCCGCCGGACAGCGTGGTGAGCGGCTGGCCGAGGCTAAGGTAGCTCAAGCCCACGCCGGCGAGCCGCTCGAGGATGGCCTGCGCGGCCGGCGTGTGCGCCTTGCCTGCGCCGAAGAACTTCTCGGCCTCGGTCACCGACATCGCGAGCACCTCGCTGATGTCGCGGCCACCCAGCTTGTATTTCAGCACCGAGGCCTCGAAGCGCTTGCCCTCGCAGTCCTCGCAGGGGGTGGCGACGCCGGCCATCGTCGCCAGGTCGGTGTAGATGACGCCGGCGCCGTTGCAGGTGGGGCAGGCGCCCTCGGAGTTGGCGCTGAACAGCGCCGGCTTCACGTCGTTGGCTTTCGCGAACGCCTTGCGGATCGGCTCGAGCAGCCCGGTGTATGTCGCCGGGTTGCTCCGTCGGGAGCCGCGGATCGGCGTCTGGTCGACCGACACCACGCCCGCCGAGGCGGGGATCGACCCTTCCACGAGCGAGCTCTTGCCGGAGCCCGCGACGCCGGTGACCACGACCAGCACGCCGAGCGGGATGTCGACGTCGACGCGCTGCAGGTTGTGCGTCGTCGCGCCGCGGATCGAAAGCCGGCCGGTGGGCGGGCGCACCGTCTCTTTCAGGGCGGTCCGGTCGTCGAGGTGGCGGCCGGTGGTGGTGCGGCTGGCCCGCAGCGCTTCGACGGTGCCCTCGAAGCAGATGGTGCCGCCCGCCGTGCCTGCGCCGGGTCCGAGGTCGATGACGTGGTCGGCGATCGCGATCGTCTCCGGCTCGTGCTCGACGACGAGCACCGTGTTGCCCTTGTCGCGCAGCTGCAGCAGCAGGTCGTTCATCCGCTGGACGTCATGCGGGTGCAGGCCGATGGTGGGCTCGTCGAAGACGTAGGTGACGTCGGTGAGCGAGGAGCCGAGGTGGCGGATCATCTTGGTGCGCTGCGCCTCCCCGCCCGACAAGGTGCCCGACGGCCGGTCGAGCGAGAGGTAGCCCAGCCCGATCTCGACGAACGAGTCGAGGGTCCGCAGCAATACCGCGACCAGCGGCGCGACCGACTTCTCGTCGAGGCCGCGGACCCATCCGGCGAGGTCGCTGATCTGCATCGCGCACGCATCGGCAATGTTGATCCCCTTGATCCTGGAGGACCGCGCAGGCTCGGCGAGACGCGTGCCG
This sequence comes from Variovorax sp. MHTC-1, assembly GCF_003984645.1. Classification (GTDB taxonomy): domain Bacteria; phylum Pseudomonadota; class Gammaproteobacteria; order Burkholderiales; family Burkholderiaceae_C; genus Variovorax. Next base: position 95,190 of record NZ_RWKI01000012.1, on the reverse strand, counting down.
CCGCAGTCGGGACAGGTACGGAAGGTCATCGCACGCTCCACGAAGGCGCGGATGTGCGGCTGCAGCGCGTCGACGTCCTTGGACAGGAAGGACTTCTGGATCTTCGGGATCAGCCCCTCGTACGTCAGGTTGATGCCGTCGACCTTGATCTTGGTCGGCTCCTTGTAGAGGAGATCCTGCAGCTCCCTCTTCGTGAATTTGCGGATCGGCTTGTCCGGGTCGAAGAAGCCGCAGCCGTTGAATATGCGGCCGTACCAGCCGTCCATGCTGTAGCCGGGGATCGTGAGCGCGCCCTCGTTGAGCGACTTGTTGTCGTCGTACAGCTGCGACAGGTCGATGTCGTTCACGTTGCCCATGCCCTCGCAGCGCGGACACATGCCGCCGGTGCGGGTGAAGGTCTGTTTCACGGTCCTGGTCTTGCCCTCGCCGCGTTCGACCGTGATCGCGCCGCTCGCTCGCACCGAGGGGACGTTGAAGGAGAACGCGTTGGGCGAGCCGATGTGCGGCTTCCCCAGCCGGCTGAAGAGGATGCGCAGCATCGCGTTGGCGTCGGTGGCGGTGCCGACGGTGGAGCGCGGGTTGGCGCCCATCCGTTCCTGGTCGACGATGATCGCGGTGGTCAGCCCGTCGAGCACGTCGACCTCGGGCCGCGCCAGCGTCGGCATGAAGCCCTGCACGAAGGCGCTGTAGGTCTCGTTGATCAGCCGCTGCGACTCGGCGGCGATGGTGCCGAACACCAGCGAGCTCTTGCCCGAGCCGGAGACGCCGGTGAACACCGTCAGCCGGCGCTTCGGGAGCTCGACGCTGATGTCCTTGAGGTTGTTGACGCGCGCGCCGTGCACGCGGATCAGATCGTGGCGGTCGGCGGCGTGCGGCGCAGGCGACTGCGTGTCCTTCCTCGGGGCCTTGCTCATCGTGTCTTCGCTCGGCCCACTTCGTTGATCCGGATGTGGTTGCCGGCGGGATCCCGGAAGGCACAGTCGCGCACGCCGTACGGCTGGTCGATCGGCTCCTGGATGACCTCGGCGCCGCTGGCCTGCAGGCGCTCGAAGGTGCCGTCGAGGTCGGCGCTGGCCAGGATGATCATGGCGTAGGTGCCCTTGGCCATCATCTCGGCGATGGTGCGGCGCTCGTCATCGGTGAGCCCGGGGGCAGCAGCCGGTGGCGTCAGGACGATGCAGGTGTCGGGCTGGCCGGCGGGGCCGACCGTGATCCAGCGCATTCCGCCGTACGCGACGTCCTTTCGGACCTCGAAGCCAAGGGTGTCGCGATAGAAGGCCAGCGAGGGTCGGGATCGTCGTGCGGGAGGAAGCTTGTGTGAATGCTGAGGTCCATGGGGGTCATTCCGGTCGGGTTGATGTCCAGGCGATCAGTCTATGGGCGGGTCGGTGATCGGCGCTTCTCGATTCCTGATCGGCCTGGTGATCTGTTTCGCCACGCACGACGGGATCCCTGCGGTCTCAGGCTCTCTCTGACTCCGATAGGTGCTGGGCGGCACGCCGACCAGCTCGGCGAAGCGCGTACTGAAGGTGCCCAGCGACGCGCAGCCGACCTCGAAGCAGACCTCGGTGACGCTGAGGTCGCCACGACGCAGCAGCGCCATCGCGCGCTCGATGCGCCGCGTCATCAGATAGGCGTACGGCGGCTCGCCGTAGGCGAGCCGGAACTGGCGGCTGAGGTGCCCGGCCGACATGTTCACGCCGCGGGCGAGCGCCTCGACGTCCAGCGGCTGCGCGTACTCCCGGTCGATCCGGTCGCGAACGCGGCGCAGCCGCGCGAGGTCGCTCAGGTACTGCGCTGGGGCGGGTCTGCTGCTCACCGGCGCGATCGTGCCACGCTGCACCGGCGTGCTCAAGGCCGTCGACCTGGCGCGGGGTCTGCAGCGCGCTGGCCGGACGCCTCGCGGGAGAGAATGGCCCCATGAACCTGCGCTTCGTCGAAGCTTTCCATTGGGCCGTGGCACTCAAGAGCGTGACGCGCGCGGCCGAGAAGCTGCACCTCACGCAATCCGCGCTGTCCAGCCGCATCGCCGCGCTGGAACGCGAGCTCGGCGTGCTGCTGCTGGACCGGCGCGACAAGCAGTTCCGCCTCACGGTCGCCGGCCAGCGCTTCCACCGCCTGGCGCAGCGGCTTCTGGAAATGCAGCAGCAGATCAAGTCCGAGATGGGATCGGGCACCGTACGCGCGCAGGTGCTGCGCATCGGTGCGATCGAGTCGGTGGTCCACACCTGGCTGACCGACTGGCTCAAGCACATGCAGGCCACGCATCCGGACTTCGAGCTGGAGCTCACGGTGGAAACCACGCCGGTGCTGGTCGACCAGCTGCAGCGCGGCAAGCAGGACCTGGTGTTCGCCGCGCTGCCTGCCAGCGGCGAGGGCGTGAGCACGCATGCGCTGCCCACCATGGAGATGAGCTTCGTCGGGCACCAGGTGCTGCACCCGCGGCGGCTCTACAAGCTGCAGGACCTGTTCGGCTTCGACCTGCTGACCTTCCAGCGCGGCTCGCAGCCTCATGTGGCGCTGCTGGATCTGTTCAGGCGCGCCGGCCTGGAGACGCCGCGCGTGCACGCGATCTCGTCGATCTCGGCCATGGCGCAGCTGGTCGAGGCCGGCTTCGGCATCGCCACCTTGCCCCGGGCCGCGGCCGAGCATCTGGCGCTGCGCTTGCCGCTGCGCGTGCTGAAGTGCGACACCGCACCGGCGCCGCTGCCGATCCATGCGAGCTATCGCGAAGACCCGACCTCGCACCTGACCGAGGCGGCGCTGGCCTCGGCCTTGCAGTTCGCATCGCCCAAAACTGGTTCACACAAAAAATCGATGAGCTGAGCAAGAAATTTTGCGTTGGAGTTGGCGCGCGTTAATTTCCACAATGCGTCCCGTCACGGAGCTTTCACACACGAAAGCCTTTACGAGGATGCACGATGCCCGCAGAACCCACAGCCAACACGAATGCCCCGCCGGCCCTCGATGCCGCCTCCGATGCGCTGAGCGTGCGCCGCGCGGCGCGCAGCGGCGCGCTGGCCACGCACACCAGCGGCCTGGCGCGCGAGTACGTGCAGGGCAACGTGGTGATCCTGCCGGAGGCGCTGGCCGGCGATTTCCTGCGCTACTGCCAGCGCAACCCCAAGCCCTGCCCGCTGCTGGCGGTGTCCGAGCCCGGCGATCCGATGCTGCCGTGCCTCGGCGCGGAGCTCGACATCCGCACCGACGTGCCGGCCTACCGCGTCTGGCGCTCGGGCGAGCTGGTCGAGCAGCCCACCGACATCCGCACGCTGTGGCGCGACGACCTCGTGAGCTTCGTGATCGGATGCTCGTTTTCCTTCGAGCATGCGCTCCTGGCCGACGGCATCCGGCTGCGCCATGTCGACGAGGGCCGCAACGTCGCGATGTACCGCACGAATATCCAGACGGCGCGCGCCGGCGCCTTCCACGGACCGATGGTGGTGACGATGCGGCCGCTCGGGGCCGCCGATGCGATCCGCGCGGTGCAGATCAGCTCGCGCATGCCCGAGGTCCATGGCGCCCCGGTGCACCTGGGCGACCCGGCCGCCATCGGCATCGCCGACCTGGCGCGCCCCGACTACGGCGATGCGGTCGAGATCCGTGCCGGCGAGATCCCCGTGTTCTGGGCCTGCGGCGTGACCCCGCAGGCGGCCGTCGCACAGGCCAGGCCCGCCTTCTGCATCACCCACGCACCGGGCGCCATGCTGGTGACCGACCTTCTCAACCGGCAGCTGGGTCGCTGCTGAGCTTCATCACTACGACAAGGAGACTCCCATGAAGATTCGCCTCTCTGCCGCCCTCGTGGCTGCGCTCGCTGCTGCCGGCGCCACGGCCCAGACCAAATGGGACCTGCCGTCCGGCTACGGCGCCAACACCTACCAGGTGCAGAACCTGCAGCAGTTCGCCGACGAGGTGGACAAGGCCACCGCCGGCAAGCTCAAGATCGCGGTGCACCCCAACGCCTCGCTGTTCAAGGCCAACGAGATCAAGCGCGCCGTCCAGTCGGCGCAAACCCCGATCGGCGAGTTCATCCTGTCCAGCGCGGCCAACGAGGCGCCGATGTTCGGGCTCGATTCGGTTCCCTTCCTGGCCACCAGCTATGCCGAAGCGAGGCGCCTGCACGAGGTGTCCCAGCCCTACCTGAGCAACACGCTCGCGGCCCAGGGCCTGAAGCTGCTATACGCCGTGCCGTGGCCGCCGCAGGGCCTGTACTCCATCAAGCCGGTGGCCTCGACCAAGGACCTGAAGGGCACCAAGATGCGCGCCTACAACCCGGCCACCTCGGCCATCGCGCAATCGGTCGGCGCGCAGCCGGTCACGATCCAGCTGGCCGAGCTCAGCGCGGCGCTGGCCACCGGCGGCGTCGACAACTTCCTGACTTCGAGTGCCAGCGGCGTGGACAGCAAGCTCTACGAGCAGGCCAAGTACTTCTACGACGTCAACGCATGGCTGCCGCGCAACGCGGTGGTGGTGAACCAGAAGGCCTTCGACACGCTCGACAGGGCCACGCAGGAGGCCGTGCTCAAGCAGGCTGCCGCGGCCGAGCAGCGCGGCTGGCGCATCAGCGAGGAGAAGGACGGCGAATACATCAAGCAGCTGGCTGCCAAGGGCATGAAGATCGACGCCACCAGCGAAGTCCTCAAGCAGGAACTCAAGCTTGTCGGCGCGCGCATGACCGAGGACTGGCTGCGCGTCGCCGGCGCCGATGGCAAGGCCATCGTGGACGCCTACAAGAAGTAAATCCCCCACCGGAGACATCCCATGCAAACACCGGCACCGGGTGCCACGGTGGAGGGGGCAGTGCGCCTGCCTTCCGACATCGGCACCCTTCCTTCGGTCAGCGCTTCCACGCTGCGCCGCCTGCTTGACGGGCTGTATCTGGGTGCCGGCGTGCTCGGCGCCGGCTGCGTGGCGCTGATCTGCCTGCTGATGGTGGTGCAGAGCCTGGGGCGCCAGTTCGACGTCGCCACCGGCGCGATCACCGACGTGGTGGCCTGGCTGTGCGCGGCGGCGGCCTTCCTGACCATGGCGCATGCCTTCAAGCACGGCGACTTCGTGCGCGTGACCCTGCTGCTCGAAAAGCTCGGGCCCGGCGCACGCCGCGTGCTGGAGCTGCTTTCGCTGGGCATCGCGACGCCGGCCACCGCCTACTTGGCCTGGTGGGCCTGCAGGTTCACCTACGAGAGCTGGGCCTTCAACGAAGTGGCGCAAGGCCTGCTCCCGTTGCCGATCTGGATCCCGCAGCTGAGCTTCGCGCTGGGCGCGCTGCTGCTGGTGCTCGCAGTCGTCGACGAATTCGTCATCGTGCTGCGCGGCGGCGTCCCGACCTTCGTGCGACTGGTCGAGGAACGCCATGCGCAGGGCGACTTCTCTTCCGACCTTTGACCTGAGGCCCGAATCATGGACATCCTGATGGTCGGCGGCGTGCTGCTGCTGGTGATGCTGATGCTGCTCTCTGGCGGCGTGTGGATTGCGATGACGCTGGCCATCTGTGGCTGGGTCGGCCAGGCCTTCTTCGCCTCGACCCAGCCGGGCCTGAACCTGTTCTCGGCCTTCTGGGAAAGCAACGCGAGCTGGGAGCTCGCCGCGCTGCCGCTCTTCATCTGGATGGGCGAGATCCTGTTTCGCACCAGGCTCAGCGAAGAAATGTTCGAGGGCCTGGCACCCTGGCTCGGCCGCGTGCCGGGCCGGCTGATGCACACCACCATCCTGGGCTGCGGCATCTTCGGCTCGGTCTCGGGCTCCTCGGCCGCGACCTGCGCCACCATCGCCAAGGTGGCGCTGCCGGAGCTCCAGAAGCGCGGCTACGACGAGAAGACGGCGCTCGGTTCGCTCGCCACTGCCGGCACGCTGGGCATCCTGATTCCGCCCTCCATCACCATGGTGGTGTACGCGGTGGCGGCCGACGCCTCGATCATCCGCGTCTTCCTCGCCGGCTTCCTGCCCGGCTTGGTGCTGATGGCCCTGTTCTCGGGCTACATCATGTGGTGGGCGCTGCGCAATCCGAAGCGCATGCCGCCGGCCGAACCCGCGCTCGGCTTCGTCGAGAAGCTGCGCCGCTCCCGCAACCTGATTCCCTGCGGCGCGCTGATCGTGTTCATCTGCTGGGCACTCGTGGCCGGCTGGGCCACGGCGACCGAATGCGCGGCCTATGGCGTGGTCGGCGCGCTGGCGCTGGCCTTGTGGAGCCGGTCGCTCACCTGGCGCAACTTCGGCGAAGGCCTGATGGGCGCGGCCCGCACCAGCTGCATGATCATGTTCATCCTGGCCGGCGCCGCCTTCCTGACCAAGACCATGGCCTTCACCGGCATCCCGCGCGAGCTGGCGCTGTGGGTCGATGCTATGCACCTGTCGCCGACGGCGCTGATCGCTGCGCTGGTGGTGGTGTACCTGGTGCTCGGCACCGCGCTCGACGGCATCAGCATGATCGTGCTCACGGCCGCCGTGGTGCTGCCGATGGTGCAGAAGGCCGGCTTCGACCTCGTGTGGTTCGGCATCTTCGTCGTGCTCTTGGTCGAGATCGCAGAGGTCACGCCGCCGGTGGGCTTCAACCTGTTCGTGCTGCAGAACATGACCGGCAAGGACAGCAACCTCATCGCCAAGGCCGCGCTGCCCTTCTTCGGCTGCCTGGTGCTGTGCATCGCGCTCATCACGCTGTTCCCGGGCATCGTTACCTGGCTGCCCGACTACGTGATGGGCGTCGCGAAGTAGCGCCTTGCCGCCCACGTCGTCCTCCTCTTCCTCTCCACCGCAATGAATAAGCAAGCAAGCCCACTCTGGCAGTTCTGGATCGACCGCGGCGGCACCTTCACCGACCTGGTGGGCCGCGCGCCCGACGGCACGCTGCACACCCTCAAGATGCTCTCGGAAAACCCGGAGCACTACCGCGACGCGGCCGTCGAAGGCATCCGCCGGCTGCTCGGGCTGAAAGCCGGCGAGCTGATCACGTCCGATCGCGTCGAGTGCGTGAAGATGGGCACCACGGTCGCGACCAACGCGCTCTTGGAGCGCAAGGGCGACCGCACGGTGCTGGTCACCACGCGCGGCTTTCGCGACGCGCTGCGCATCGCCACCCAGGCGCGCCCGCGCCTGTTCGACCGCCACATCGTGCTGCCCGAGCTGCTGTACGAGCGCGTGGTCGAGGGGAAGGAACGTATCGGGGCCCAGGGCGATGTGGTGCAGGCGCTCGACGAAGCGGCGCTGCGCGATGCGTTGCAGGCCGCCTTCGACGCCGGCATTCGCGCCTGCGCCATCGTCTTCATGCACGGCTGGCGCTACACCGCGCACGAACTCGCGGCCGAGCGGATCGCGCGCGCCATCGGCTTCACGCAGGTCTCGGCATCGCACAAGACCAGCCCGCTGATGAAGCTGGTGCCGCGCGGCGACACCACGGTGGTCGATGCCTACCTCTCGCCCATCCTGCGCCGCTATGTCGACCAGGTGGCGGCGCAGATGCCGGGCGTGCGCCTGTTCTTCATGCAGAGCTCGGGCGGCCTCACGCAGGCGCGGCGCTTCCAGGGCAAGGACGCGATTCTTTCCGGCCCGGCCGGCGGGATCGTCGGCATGGTGCGCACGGCCGTGCAGGCCGGTCACGAGAAGGTGATCGGCTTCGACATGGGCGGTACCTCGACCGATGTGTCCCACTATGCCGGCGAGTTCGAGCGCGCCTTCGAAACCCAGGTGGCCGGCGTGCGCATGCGCGCGCCGATGATGAGCATCCACACGGTGGCGGCCGGCGGCGGCTCGGTGATCCACTTCGACGGCGCGCGCCTGCGCGTCGGGCCGGAGTCGGCCGGCGCCAACCCGGGGCCCGCGAGCTACCGGCGCGGCGGGCCGCTCGCCACCACCGATGCCAACGTGCTGCTCGGCAAGATCCAGCCGGCCTGGTTTCCGAAGGTGTTCGGGCCGGCGGCCGACGAGGCGCTGGACCGCGAGGCGGCGAGGCAGCGCTTCGAAGCCATGGCCAAAGAGATGAGCGATGCCACGGGCCGCAGCGTCAACGCCGAAGAGGTGGCCAGCGGCGCCTTGCAGATTGCGGTGGCCAGCATGGCCAATGCAATCAAGCGCATCTCGGTGGCGCGCGGCTACGACGTCACGCACTACACGCTGCAATGCTTCGGCGGCGCCGGCGGCCAGCATGCCTGCCTGGTGGCCGACGCGCTGGGCATGGGCACCATCTACGCGCATCCGTTCGCCGGCGTGCTGTCGGCCTACGGCATGGGACTGGCCGACCAGATCGCGATGCGCGAGGCGGCGGTGGAGCGCCAGCTCGACGCCGCGGGCTTTGCGGCGGCGGTCGAGACTGCCGAGCGCCTGCGTGCCGAGGCCGAGGACGAGCTGGCGGCGCAGGGCGTCATCCGCGCCGGCATCGACAGCTTTCATCGCGTGCAGCTGCGCTACGAGGGCACCGACACGGCGCTGCCTTGCACGCTGCCGCTCGGGACGACGCCCGACGAGGCCATCGCCGCGATCAGCGACGAGTTCGCGCAGGCCTACCGGCGGCGCTTCGCCTTCCTGATGCCCGATCGCGCGCTGGTGATCGAAGCCGTGTCGGTCGAGGCAGTCGTTGCCGGCGAGCGCAGCGCATCGGCGCAGGCCGCTGCGGCCGAAGACCATCGGCCGGAGCCGGCCGGCCGGGTCTCGATGTATTGCCAGGCCGACGAGCAGCCGGCCGGCTGGCGCCAGGCGGCCCTCCATCTCGGCGAGTCGCTGGCCCCGGGCGCGCGCATCGACGGCCCCGCGATCCTGGCCGAAAAGAATGCCACCACCGTGGTCGAGCCGGGCTGGCAGGCACGCATCACCGGCTGCGGCGTCGAGCTCAAGCGCATTGCACCGCGCGTCTCCGCCCGGGCCGTGGGCACCGAGGCCGACCCGGTGATGCTGGAGGTGTTCAACAACCTGTTCATGAACATCGCCGAGCAGATGGGCCTCAGGCTGCAGAACACGGCCTACTCGGTCAACATCAAGGAGCGCCTCGACTTCTCGTGCGCGCTGTTCGATGCCACCGGCAACCTGATCGCCAATGCGCCCCACATGCCGGTGCACCTGGGCTCGATGAGCGAATCGATCAAGACCGTGATCGACGGCAACCCGGGGATGCGGCCGGGCGACGTGTACGTGCTCAACGACCCCTACCACGGCGGCACGCACCTGCCCGACATCACGGTCGTCACGCCGGTCTATCTCGAACCGGATGACGCCAAGCCGTCGTTCCATGTCGCCTCGCGCGGCCACCACGCCGACGTCGGCGGCATCACGCCGGGCTCGATGCCGCCGTTCTCCGCCACCATCGCGGACGAGGGCGTCTTGATCGACAACTTCAAGCTGGTCGACCAGGGCCTGCTGCGCGAGGAAGAACTGCGCGCGCTGCTGGCCGGCGGCGCCCATCCCTCCCGCAACATCGGGCAGAACCTGGCCGACCTGCGCGCCCAGATCGCCGCCAACGAGAAGGGCGTGCAGGAGCTCCAGGCGATGGTCGCGCAGTACGGCCGCGCCACCGTGGCCGCCTACATGCAGCATGTGCAGGACAACGCCGAGGAGTCCGTGCGCCGCGTGATCACCGCGCTCGCCGACGGCGAGTTCACGCTGCCGCTGGACAACGGCGCGCAAATCCGAGTGCGGGTGCGCGTGAACACCGCCGCGCGCAGCGCGACGGTCGACTTCAGCGGCACCAGCGCGCAGCTGACGAACAACTTCAACGCGCCCAAGTCGATCACCATGGCCGCCGTGCTCTACGTGTTCCGCACGCTGGTGGACGACGACATTCCGCTCAACGCCGGCTGCCTGAAACCGATCCACGTGATCGTGCCCGAAGGCTGCATGCTCAACCCCACGCCGCCGGCCGCCGTGGTCGCCGGCAACGTGGAGACCTCGAGCTGCGTGACCAACGCGCTGTACGGCGCACTGGGCGTGATGGCGGCCAGCCAGTGCACGATGAACAACTTCACCTTCGGCAATGCGCAGCACCAGTACTACGAAACCATTTCGGGCGGCTCGGGCGCCGGCTCGGGCTTCGACGGCACCAGCGTCGTGCAGACCCACATGACCAATTCGCGCTTGACCGACCCCGAGGTGCTGGAGTTCCGCTACCCGGTGCGGCTCGACAGCTACGAGATCCGCGCCCACTCCGGCGGCGCCGGCCGCTGGCGCGGCGGCGACGGCGGCGTGCGCAGGATCCGCTTCCTGGAGCCGATGACCGCATCGATCCTCAGCAACGGCCGCGAGCACGGCGCCTTCGGCATGGCCGGCGGCCACCCGGGGGCCGTCGGCATCAACCGGGTCGAACGCGCCGACGGGCGCATCGAAGCGCTGGGCCACAGCGCGCAGGTCGAGATGGCGGCCGGCGACGTGTTCGTGATCGAAACGCCGGCGGGCGGTGGGTACGGCACGGCCTAGGTCCGCCCGCGGCGCGCGCCGGCCTGGCCGCCGAGCAGCGCCGGCACTTCGCTGCGTCCGATGCCGAGGTCGAGCAATTCGTGCTCGCTCATGGTCGCGAGCTGCAGCGCCTGGTGGCGCTCGCGGCGGCTGGCGAGCGCACGCGCGAACCAGCCGATAAAGGCTTGCATCGGCTCCTTTGCGGGCAGATTCATCTTGAGTTCCATCGCATCTCTCCTTGAGATGCAGCGATGGTGCGGCGCCGCATGCTATTGTGGAAGTTGAGATTTCTGAAGTCACCAATCAGGATTCCTGATGCGACAGCTGAACCTGGACCAACTCCGCACCCTGGTGTCTATCGTCGACCTGGGCACCTTCTCGGCCGCCGCGCAGGCGCTGCACCTCGCGCAGCCGACGGTGAGCCTGCACATCAGCGAGCTCGAGTCGCGGCTCGGCGCACCGCTGGTGGTGCGCGGCAGCCGGCGTGTCACGCCCACCGCGGCCGGCGCGGCGCTGGTGGAGCGCGCGCGGCGCCTATTGCGCGACGCCGACGAAGCGGTGGATGTGCTGCGGCGCCAGGCCGAAGGCCGCGTCGGCCGCGTGCGCCTGGGCACCTCCACCGGCGTGGTGGTCGACCTGCTGCCGCAGGTGCTCGAAGCGCTCGAGCAGCATCACGCCGGGATCGACGTCGAGGTCAGCATCCTCGGATCGAACGAGGCGATGGCGCGGCTCGCGGCCGGCACGCTCGACATCGGCCTGGTCGCGATGCCGCAGCCGCCGCTGCGCGACCTGGTGGTCTCGCACTGGCGCAGCCAGGCCATGATGGCCTTCGTGCCGCAGCGCTGGAAGGCGCCGAAGCGGGCCACGCCGCAGTGGCTGGCGGAACGGCCGCTGATCTTCAACGACGCCACCACGCACATGTACCGGCTCACGATGGAATGGTTCGCCGCCGCCGGCCACTCGCCGCGCGCGCGCATCGAGCTCAACTACGACGCCGCAATCCGCAGCCTGGTGGCCGCCGGCTACGGCGCCGCGTTGCTGCCGCTGCAGCAGACCACCGACGCGCCGCTCAACGAGCGGCTGCAGATCCTGCCGCTTTCCCCGCGCCTGGTGCGCCGGCTCGGCATCGCGCACCGGCCGCGGCCGACGCTCGACGGCGCGACCGAGCGCGTGCTGCAGATCCTCGCGCGCTTCAGCCAGGCGTAGGCTCCCGTTCGCCCTGAGCTTGTCGAAGGCGTCGACGAGCTCAGCCCGAACGGCAGCGGGTTCTATCTCAGCGCGGCTTCTGGAAACCGCCTTCGATCCACGCCGCCGCGCTGTCGGCGTTGAGCCTGAAGCCAGGCGCCACACGCACCTCGCCCAGCTCGGCGCCGAGCTCGTCGTGCGCGCGCAGCAGGGCATGCGGGTTGTCCTCGTCCGGCACGATCTGCAGCGAGACGCGGATCCGCTCCGATCCGGCGCCGACGCTCACCCTCTTGTTGAGCTGCGCATGCAGCTGCTGCTCGTGCCGGCGCAGCACTTCGGCGGCCGTCTTGACCAGCGTGTGGAAGGCCGGCGCATCGAGCGGCTTGGGATTCTTCTTGTCGCGGCCCATGGTCCAGGGCCCGACCAGTGCCGGTTCGGGGTCGCCGTGACGCGTCATCGAGACGGCCCAGCCGTCGTCGTCCTCGTTCTTGATCACGCGCGCGGTCCAGCGCTCGTCGCTCCAGAGGGTGGCTTCCTGAATGAGGGTGGTCTGTTCTGTCATGGTGTGGGTCAGAAGATGGAAAGGCTGGTGCGCGCAACGAAGAGCTCGAGCGCCTTCATGCCCAGCAGCGAATTGCCCGTGGCATCGAGCGCCGGCGACCAGACGCACAGCGTGAGCTGGTCGGGCACCACCGCGACGATTCCGCCGCCGACGCCGCTCTTGCACGGCAGGCCGATCGAGAAGGCGACGTCGCCGGCGGCGTCGTAGGTGCCGCAGGTCAGCATCAGTGCGTTGATGCGGCGTGCGTGGCGCTCGGTCGTGATCTCCGGCTCGCCGTCGCGCGGGTGCGCGCCGTCGCGGCACAGGAAGCCCGCGGCGCGCGCCAGCTGCACGCAGCTCATGCGGATCGCGCACTGGTGGAAGTACATGTCCAGCACGGGCTCGACGTCGTTGTCGAGCTTGCCGAAGCTCTTCATGAAGTTCGCGAGCGCGTAGTTGCGGTAGCCGGTTGCGGCCTCGGAGGCGGCGACCTCGGCATCGAAGCCGATCGGTTCGCCGCAGAGACTTGTCATCAGCTCGAGGATGTCGGCCTTGGCGTCGCCCTGGCTCACGAGCCGGTCGGCCACGGCGATGGCGCCGGCATTGATGAAAGGATTGCGCGGCTTGCCCTGCTCATGCTCGAGCTGCACCAGCGAGTTGAACGGGTTGCCCGAGGGCTCGCGGCCGATACGCTCCCACAGCGCGTCGCCCATGCGCCGCATTGCGAGCGTGAGCGTGAAGAGCTTGGAGATGCTCTGGATCGAGAAGGACGTGGCCGCATCGCCGGCCGAAGCCTCCTGCCCCTGGCAGGTCCGCAGCGCGATGCCGAACTGCTGCGCCGGCACGCGCGCCAGCGCCGGGATGTAGCTGGCCACCGTGCCGCCGGCGCCCAGCAGCGGGCGAAGCTCGGCATTGATCTCGTCGAGGATGGGCTGGAAGTTCATGTGCGGCTCACGAATTCAGGCACTTCCTTCACGCCTGCGCGCCGATTCACGAGCACGATCCCCAGCGCCACGCCTGCCAGCGCCAGCACCAGCTGCAAGGTCAGCGGCTCCTTCAGCAGCACCACGCCGAACACCAGCGCGAACAGCGGCGTGAGAAAGGTGAAGGAGGAGATGCGGGTCGCCGGGTAGTGTCGGAGCATCCACATCCAGGCCAGGTAGCTCGCGAAGGCGCCGATCGCGGTTTGCAGGAAGATCGAGAACCAGGCGTAGGTGGAGTACGAGAAGCCCCACTGCTCGCCGAGCGCGAGCGACAGCAGCGGCGAGACCGCTGCGGTGACCGCGATTTGATAGAAGAGCGTTTTCTCGGCGCTGGCGGTGGCGAGCCGGGTAGTGCGGATCGCCAGCGTCGTCAGCCCCCAGAGCACGCCGGCCGCGAGCGCGAGCGCATCGCCGAACAGCTGGCCCGAAGTGCTGTGGCCGAAGCTCTCGCTGAAAGCCAGCACCACGCCGGCGAAGGCGATCGCGAGACCGATCCACTGGATGCCGCGTAGCCGCTCGGCCGGCACGAAGCGCGGCAGCAGCAGCGCCACCACGAAGGGCGAGGTGTAGAGGAACACGGTGAGCCGCGAGGCGGTGGTGTGCTGCAGCCCGATGTAGATGCAGGTGAACTCGCCCGCGAACAGCAAGCCGGCGACCAGGCCGCCGGCGAGCGTGCCGTCGCGCTCGAACAGCGGCACGTGGCGCCACAGGCACCACAGCCACAGCAGCACGACCGCGCCCGACATGCGGATCGATGCCTGCCACAAGGGCGGCACCTCGGTCACCGTGGTCTTGATCAGGATCTGCTGCAGTCCCCAGAAGGCGCAGCAGGCGAGCAGCAGCGTGGTGGCGCGGCTGTCGAGGTGGTGCTTTCTTTCGATCATTCTTTTCTTCTGGGATTCGTCTCTGTTCAGGGCGGGCTATCGCATAGGAGGGCACGCAATCCTGCAGGCAGACCCAGCGCCGGGGCACCACGGCTCAGGCGCTCGCACCCCCGACGACGGCGCCACCGGCGCGTCGCGACGCAGGCGGAAAGCATCCGCCGATCGTAGCCCGCCTGCGCGAATCCTTCAGGCGCCGCCGGTGAGCTGTTGTCCGGCGCGATGAAGATCGGTGATCGGATGCACGCGTTGGATCGGCGCGCGCTGGACATCGCGGCGCGCAACGGCGGCCACTTCACCCATCAGCGCACGCGCGTCCCAGTCGGTGGGCCAGCCCTTCCACAGGCGCAGCGCGCCATTGACGAACACCGCCTCGATCTGGTCGCGGTTCGCGAAGCGCACCAGCTCCCATGTGAGGTCCCAGCTCGGCACGAACTCCGGCACGTCGAGGTCGAGCAGCAGGAAATCGGCGGCCAGGCCGCTCGCGATGCGGCCCGTGACGCCGCCCAGGCCCGCGGCCTCCGCACCGCGGTGCGTGGCGTGGTCGAGCCACAGCCAGCCGCCGCCGCAGGAGGAGTCGCCGTTGGCCAGGCCGTGCGTCAGGCGCTGCGTGGCCTCGGCGGCGTCCATCAGCCGGAAGCCGTCGGCGCGCGTGCCGTCGGTGCCGAGGCCGAAGGGCACGCCCAGCATGGCGAGCAGGCCGGCGTCGAGCACCGCGTTGCCTTTCCATTGGCTCGCCACCGGGTTGTAGGCGACGGCAGCGCCGCTGTCGCGCAGGAGGCCCACTTCGCGCGGCGTCAGCAGCGTGGCATGCGCGAGCAGGGCCGATGCGTTGAGCGCGCCGCAGGCATGCAGCAGTTCGAGCGGGCGCAGGCCGCGCGCGACCAGCGAGCGTTCGACCGCAGCCAGGTGTTCGTTCACGTGCGTCTGGAAGCGGTGGCCGCTTTCTCGCGTGAGCAAGGCCACGTCGTGCAGCATGCGATCGGTCGCGGCCTCCGGGATCGAGATCGCGAGCGAGGGATGCACCAGCGCATCGTGTTCGAGCCGGGCCAGGAAGGTCGCTGCCGCGTCGAGGATGCGCTGGGTGCCGGCCTCGTCGCCCTCGAGGCCCGCGTCGTTGCAGATCATGCCGAGCACGCAGCGGATGCCGGTGTCGCGTGCCGCGCTCGCCACGGCATCGAGGCCGGCCTCCGAGCGGGTGCCCGCATCGACCACTGTCGTGAAGCCGCCGCGCAGCGACTCGAGCGCCGAGAGCTTGGCGGCGAGGTAGGCCGCATCGGCATCGAGCATCGATTCCATCGGCACCCAAATGCGGCGGAAGATCTCCGAAGGTTCGCCGAAGGCGAGCGCCTTGCCGAAGGACTGGGTCAGGTGGGTGTGGGTGTCGACCAGGCCCGGCATCAGGAGCCGCTGGGGCAATGCGATCGGCGCCAGCGCCGGATGCGCCGCGCGCACCTCGGCCAGGCGGCCCACCTGTGCGAAGCGGCCGTCGCGCACCAGCACGGCCATGTCCTGTCGCGGGCCCTCGGGCAGCATCAGCCATTCGGGGGCCAGCAGCAGCGCCTGGCGCGAGTCGAAAAGGTCGGGAGTCAGCATGATCGCTCCGAGTGATGTCAGGTGAGCAGCAGCCAGGCGAACCAGGCGCCCACGGCCAGCAGCAGCAGGGACACCATGCGCTGCATCTGGCGCACGTCGAGCAGGGCCGCGGCACGCTGCCCCGCGATCGAGCCCGCCAGCATCAACACGCCGCAAAGCAGCGCAAGTGAAAGATCGAGCCGGCCTTCGATCGCATGCACCGTGCTGCTCGCCAGCGCCACGGGCAACTGGATGGCCTGCGCCGCGACCACCGCGAAGGCGAGCGGCTGGCGCAGCAGCATCAGCAGCGGGATCACCAGCACCGGCCCGCCGGTGCCGGTGAGTGCCGAGCTGAGCCCGACCAGCGCGCCCAGTGCGAGCAGGGCCGTGGTGCCGAGCGCTGCCGCGGATGCGGGCGCCGGGTTCGATGCCGCCATCAAGCCGCGCCAGCCCGCGAAAAGCACCAATGCCGTCACGCCGGACATGAGGAGGCCGGCCGGCAGCCAGCGCAGCATCAGCGCCCCGGCGGCCGCGCCTGCGAGCGCGCCCGCGAGCAGCGGCACGCAGCGCGCGGCCAAAGCGCGCTCCCGGCGCAGCGGGCCGAGCACGACCAGTGCGGGCAGCGCGAAGCCCAGCGATGCCGCGGCGATCGCCTGCGGCAGCGGCACTGCGCCCAGCTGGGTCAGCACCGGCACCAGCAGCACGCCCCCGATGCCGCTGGCGCCGATCAGCCCGCCGGCCAGGAGCACGGCCGGCAGCACGATCCAGGCGCTGGTCATCGTCATCAGCATCGGGACACCCTCTCTACTCGACCTTGATGCCGGCGGTCTGGACCACGCCGGCGATGGTCTTGCGCTCCTTGGCCAGGTAGTCGGCGAAGGCCGGCCCGGCGATCAGCTGCGGCTTGACCGCGACCTCGCCGAGCTTGCGCGCGATCTCCGGGTCCTTGAGGGTGGCGTCGAGCGCGCTCACCCAGGCCGCGATCACGGCGGCCGGGGTGCCGGCCGGGGCCAGCACGCCGAGCCACGAATCCATCTCCAGGCCCTTGAGCTCCGGCGTCTCGGCCAGCGCCGGGATCGCCGGCGCGCTGGGCGAGCGGGCCAGCGAGGTGACGCCGAAGGCCTTGACCTTGCCGTCCTTGATGAAAGGCTGCGCCAGCGTGAGCGGAAGCACCGCCAGATCGACCTGGCCGCCGGCAACGTCGGTCAGCACCTGCGGCCCCGACTTGTAGGGCACGTGCACGATGTCGATGCCGGCACGCTGCTTGAACATCTCGGCCGTGACGTGCAGCGAAGTGCCGACGCCGTCGGTGCCGAAGTTGAGCTTGCCCGGCTGCGCCTTCGCGAGCTGGATGAGTTCGCCCGCGGTGCGCGCGGGCAGCGCCGTCTTGCCGATCAGCACGAAGGGCGAGGTGCCGACCGTCGCCACCGGCACGAAATCCTTGAAGGTGTCGTAGCGCACGGCCGAGGGCGCGACCAGCGGCGCGACGTTGAGCGGGCTGGCCACCGCGAACAGCAGCGTGTAGCCGTCGGCCGGCGAGCGCGCGACCTTCTGGGTGCCGATGGTGCCGGCCGCGCCGGCCACGTTCTCGATCACCACCGGCTGCTTGAGCAGCTCGCCGAGCTTGGCAGTCAAGAGGCGCGCCGTGGCGTCGACGCCGCCGCCGGCCGAGAACGGCACAATCAGCGAGATCGGTTTGGCGGGGTAGCCCTGGGCCTGGGCGGCACCGAGGCTGGCGCCGAGCACGAGCGCGGCGGTGACGGAACGGAAGGCGCGGGTTGCAGACATGGTCGTTTCCTCGGTCGATGGAATGAACGGAAAAGAAAAGCACCCAGACAGTGCGAGATACTACTTGTTATGACAAGTTATAACAAGCCATGCAAACCCTATGCCAAATCCAATCCAAGGGTGACGAATGCCTGAACTTCCGCAATCGCTGCATGCGCAGCTGCGCGACGCGCTGCGTGCGCGCATCCTCGACGGCCGGCTCGCGCCGGGGGCCAAGCTGCCGTCCGAATCGGAATTGACTGCAGAGCACGGCGTGAGCCGCATCACCGTGCGGCAGGCCCTGGGGGCACTGCAGGCCGAGGGCCTGATCGTCAAGCTGCACGGAAAAGGTGCCTTCGTGTCCCATCCGAAGGCGGCGCAGAGCCTGAATCGCCTGCAGGGGCTGAACGAGGCGCTGGCGCTGGAGCAGCACGCAGTCAGCAGCAAGCGGCTCGCGTGGCGCGAAGTGAAGGCGCCGGCTGCCGTGGCGCGCCAGCTGCAGCTCGCGGCCGGCGAGACGGTGTACCACCTGCAGACGCTGCGCTATCTCGACCGCGAGCCGCTCTCGGTCAACAACTCCTACCTGCCGCGCTTCCTGGGCGAGAAGCTGGCGCGCGTGGACTTCTCGCAGCGCGACCTGATCGAGATCTTCGAGCACGAAGGCGGCCTCGCAATCGGCGAGGCGCAGCTGGAGATCGGCGCCGGGCTGGCGCGGCCGCAGGAAGCGAAGCTGCTTCAGCTCGCGCCCGGCGCGCCGGTGCTGCAGGTCGAGCGGCTGGTGCACGCCGCCGGCGGCGGGCCGGTGCATGTGGAGATCGCGGTCTACCGCGCCGACACCTTCCGCTACAAGCTCAGCCTGCGGCGCTGAGCGCGGCCTGCGCTACAGCGGATGCTCGGTGTAGAAGCGCCCGCCGTGGAACAGCAGCGGCGAGGCGCCTGGGTTGTGCGTGCAGCGCTCGACCTCGCCGACGAAAATCACGTGGTCGCCTTCGTCGTAGCGGCTGCGGTTGAAGCACTCGAAGCTCGCAGCCGCGCCCACCAGCATCGGCGCACCGCCCACGCCTTCGCTGAAGGCGACGTCGGCCCAGCGGTCGACGTCCTTGGTCGCAAAACGTTCGGCCAGCGCCTTCTGGCTGGCGGCCAGGATATTGATCGCGTAGTGCGAGCCGGTGCTGAGAGCCGCCATCGAGGCCGCGCCGCGCGCCAGGCTCCACAGCACCAGCGGCGGGTCGAGCGACACCGAGTTGAAGGAGTTGGCCGTCAGGCCGACCAGGCTGCCGTCGGCGGCGCGTGCCGTGACGATGGTCACGCCGGTCGCGAACATGCCGAGCGCATCGCGGAATTCGTCGGACGTGAAGGAGGGCGGTTGCGCCTGGGCGGGTGCGGTCACGGGGAGGCGGGGAAGTGAGGGCCTATTCTGGCCGATCGCCTCGGATGTCGCTGTCGCAAGCTTTCAGCCGAAGAACCAGTAGCCGACGGCGATGGCGCCGACCACGCCGGCCAGTTCCGCCAGCAGTGCGCACCCCACCGCATGCCGCGCACGCTGGATGCCCACGGCCCCGAAGTACACGGCCAGTACGTAGAAGGTGGTCTCGGTGCTGCCCTGGATGGTGGCCGCGACCCGCGCCGCGAAGCTGTCCACGCCCTGGCTCTGCATGGTCTCGATCAGCATCGCGCGCGCCGCGCTGCCCGAGAAGGGCTTGACCAGCGCGGTGGGCAGCGCGTCGACGAAGCGCGCGTCCCAGCCGGTGAGGCCTACCAGCCAGCGGATGCCTGCGAGCGCCAGGTCGAGCGCGCCGGAGGCCCGCAGCACGCCGACCGCGCACAGCATCGCGACCAGGTAGGGCAGCAGGTTCTTCGCGACGTCGAAGCCTTCCTTCGCGCCTTCGATGAAGCATTCGTAGACCTTCACGCGCCGGAGCGCGCCGGCCAGCAGGAAAGCGACCACGATGCCGAACAGCGTGAGGTTGCCGAGCAGCGATGACAGCGAAGCCAGCGCAGCCGACGAGAGCGTCGCCAGCAGCGCCATGAAGCCTCCGAGCAGCAGCGCGCCCGGCAGCAGGTAGGCCAGCACCACCGGGTCCCACAGCCTGAGTCGCTGCACGAAGGCGACCGAGAGCAGCCCGACCAGCGTCGATGCGCTGGTCGCGATCAGGATCGGCAGGAACACCAGCGTCGGATCCGCCGCGCCCTGCTGCGCGCGGTACATGAAGATGCTGACGGGCAGCAGTGTCAGCGAGGAGGCGTTGAGCACCAGGAACAGGATCTGCGCATTGCTCGCCGTGGTCGCGCTCGGGTTGAGCGTCTGCAGCTCGCGCATCGCCTTCAGGCCGATCGGGGTGGCCGCGTTGTCCAGGCCCAGCGCATTGGCCGCGAAGTTCATCGTGATGAGGCCCAGCGCCGGATGGCCTGCGGGCACCTCGGGCATGAGGCGCCGGAACAGCGGCCCCAGCATGCGCGCGAGCGCGGCCACCAGCCCGGCCGCTTCGGCGATGCGCAGGAATCCCAGCCACAGCGTGAGCGTGCCGAACAGCAGCACCATCACCTCGACCGAAAGCTTGGCCATCGCGAACAGGCTCTCGACCAGGGCGGCGAAGACGGCGGCGTCGCCGCCGATGAGCCAGCGCGAAAGCGCGGCCAGCGCTGCCGCGAGAAAGAAGCCGAGCCAGAGGCCGTTGAGCACGCGTGTCCCTTGTTGAGTGCGCGCCGATCATAGGGGGCGGTGCGGCGTTACATTGCGGCGCATGCCGAAGCTCGCGAAATCGGTAGCCGCACTGGTGCACATGGTTGTTGTTGTCGCCGCCGGCGGGCGAGCATCTGCCGTAGGAACACCATGAATCCCACTCGCCGAGACCTCCATCGCGCCGCCCTGTGGCTGGCGCTCGCCGGCTGCACCGCGCCGCTGGCGGCCTGCGCACAGCCTGCGCCGCGCTGGCGCTCGAACCCCTTCACGCTCGGCGTCGCGAGCGGCCAGCCGCGCCCGGACAGTGTCGTGCTCTGGACCCGGCTGCTGCCGGAGGCCGAAGACGAAGCGGCGCGCAATGCCTTGCCGGCGTGCAGCGTGCGCTACGAGATCTACGGCGACGCCGGCTTGCAACGCCTGGTCAAGCAGGGCGAGGTCGTGACCGATGCCTCGCGCGCCTTCAGCGTGCATGTCCATGCGCAGGGCCTGGCGCCGCAGCGCCACTACTGGTATCGCTTTCGCTGCGGCGATGCGCAAAGCCCGGTAGGCCGCACGCGCACCGCGCCGGCGCCGGATGCGCAGCTGCTGCGGCTGCGCTTCGCGCTCGCTTCCTGCCAGAACTACGAGCACGGCTTCTATGCCGCGCACCGCGAGATCGCCGGGCGCGAGCTGGACTTCGTGCTCTTCGTCGGCGACTACATCTACGAAGGCAGCAGCGCGAATCCCGAGATGCGCCGGCACGGCGCCCCCATACCGCACACGCTGGAGGGCTACCGCGAGCGCCACGCGCTCTACAAGCGCGATGCGGACCTGCAGGCCGCGCATGCCGCGCATCCGTGGATCCTGACCTGGGACGATCACGAGGTGGTCAACGACTATGCCGGCGACCGTGACCCCGCCTATACCGAGCCCGCGCTTTTCCTGCGCCGCCGCGCCGCGGCCTACCGAGCCTATTTCGAGCACATGCCGCTCGCGCTGCCGCCGCAGGGCGCGGCGATGCGCATCCACGACCGCTACGTCTGGGGCAACCTGGCCGAGCTCTGGACACTGGACTGCCGCCAGCACCGCAGCCGCCATGCCTGCGCCGATCCGGCCCACGATTCCGGCCGTGGGGTGATCGGCTGCACAGAGCTTGCGGACCCGTCGCGCACCATGCTCGGCGCCGAGCAGTCGCGATGGTTCTCGCAGGGCCTGGCCGATTCGCGGCGGCAGTGGAAACTGTTCGGCCAGTCCACCCAGATGAGCTCCACCGTCCTGGATACCCCGCAGGGCCGCCAGACCTGGACCGACGGCTGGGACGGCTATCCCGAAGCACGCCGGCAACTGTTTCAGGGCATCGACGACGCCGGCGTGAAGAACGTGGTGACCCTCGGCGGCGACGTGCACCGCCATGTCGCGGCCGATCTGCGCGTGCGGCCGAACGACCCGGGCTCCGCGGTCGTCGCGAGCGAATTCGTCGGCGGCTCGATCAGCTCGCGCGGTGCGAGCCAGGCGGCGATGGCGCGCATGCGGCGCGACAACCCGGACATCGTGCATGCGCGCGGCGACGAGCGCGGCTATGCGCTGATGGAGGTCACGCCGGAGGCGATGCATTGCGAATTCCGGGCCACCGCGTACCCGGTGCGGGCAGAGGCAAGCTTCCACACCCAGGCGCGCTTCGCGGTCGAGGCCGGTCGCGCCGGGGTGTCGCCGGCCTAGATTCAGCGGCGCGGGACTTCGATCAGCAGCTCGGGCCTGAAGCCCTCCTGCTCGCCCTTGCCGAGATACCCCAGCGGATTCGCCACCACGCGGCAGCCGTTCTTCACATAGTCGAACGCATGGTGAAGATGCCCGTGCAGCCACAGGTCGGCGCTCGGCAGCAGCTCGTCGAGCGAATTGCAGAAACCCGCCGTTCCCGGACTCAGGCCATAGCGCGGATCGGCGCTCGCCAGCGTGGGCGCGAAGTGCGTGATGGCGACGGTCGGGCCGTCGAAGGGCTCGGCGAGCGCATTGCGCAGCCAGGCTTGGCACGTCAGTGAGTGCTCTCTCAGTGCTTCTGCCAAGAAGGGCAGTTCCGAGCGCACGGTGGCGGCTTTCTCCAGGTAGAAGTTCGCGGCGCGCATCGCCTTTCCGCGTTTCCGAAGCGCCTCGGTCATGCTGTCGGCCGGCTCGGCCAGCGCATCGAAGTCGGCCCACAGCGTGGTGCCGATGAAGCGCACCCCCTCGATGAGCCGGGTTTCGCGTTCCAGCCACCCGATGTCCAGCGTCTCGCAGAGCCCGCGCAAGCGCGCATGAACCGCGTCGAAATCGGCGTTGTCGTATTCATGGTTGCCCGGAACGTAGAGCACCGGCGTCGGCCAGCCATGGCGCGGCGAGAAGCGGGTCAGCCCGAAATCGGGCTCGACGATGCGCGATCCGGCCTGGTAGGAGCCGATATCGCCTGCAAGGACCAGCAGATCGGCGCCTGGTGCGGGTGCGGCCCGGAACTGGGGGTGCGCTTCCAGATGCAGGTCCGAGAGCAGCTGAAGTTTCATGGCGCGCGAGTCTAGGCGAATATCCTCATGCATAACGTGCATGAGAAGCGGCTTGAAATACTGGGGAAAACCCTTAATCTTGGTTCCATTACCACTCCAGCGCCGGCTTCGGGCCGTGCACCATCATGTTCAGCCTTGTTGCCCAAGTGGCACGTTTCTTCCGTTTCGACACCATCGAAGTCCCCGCCAGCCCGGCCGCCGCGCTGATGGAAAGCGCCGACCACAGCGCCGGCCTCGACGCCCATCGCGCCCAGGAACTGCGCACTGCTGCCAGCGCCTGGCTAAGCGTCGTCCGCTGAGCCTGCGAAGGCCGCGGCGGCAGAGCGCAGCAGCGCCTGCCGCAGCCATTCGTGCGCATGGCCATGCTGCGCCCGCCGGTGCCAGATCGCATCGACATGCACCAGCGGTTGCTGGAAGGGCAGTTCGCGCAGGACCAGCTGCTCGTCGATGCCCGTGACCTTGACGAAGTGGCGCGGCAGGACGGTGAGCAGATCCGAATTCGCGACCACCCGTCCCGCGGTGAAGAACTGGTTGACCGTGATCACGATGCGCCGTTCGCGCCCCAGTGCGCCCAGCGTCTGGTCGATGAAGCCGTAGGGCCGGCCCGAAAAGCTCACCAGCAGGTGGCGCGCGGCGCAGAAATCGTCCAGCGTCAGCGGCGAATCCGCCAGCGGATGGCCGCGCCGCATCACGCAGACATACTCGCCGACATAGAGCCGCTGCGTCTCGAACGGCATGGCGGCATCGGACTGGCCGCGCGCCGCCAGGCTGGCGATCACGGCCGGAAAGTAGCCGATCGCCATGTCCACCTCTTCGTTCTCCAGCATGCGCCTGGGATCGCGGGTGGTCAGCGGCAGCACGCGCAGCGAGACGGCGGGTGCCTCCTTTTCCACGATCTGCACCAGCCCGGGAACCAGCTCGGCGGCCGTGGCGTCGGCCATGGCCAGCAGGAAGGTGGTGTCGGCGATGCCGGCGTCGAACTCGCCCGGCGCCAGCGTGTGCTGCAGCTGCCGCAGGGCGTCGCGCACGGTCGGCCACAGCGCCAAGGCGCGCGGTGTCGGCTCCACGCCGCTTCCGGAGCGGCGCACCAGCTCGTCGCCGAGCGTCTCGCGCAGGCGGCGCAGCGCATTGCTGACGGCGGGCTGCGTGATCGCGAGATTGCGAGCCGCGCGCGTGAGGTTGCGCTCCGCCATCACCTCGTCGAAGACGCGGAGCAAGTTGAGGTCGAGCGTGCGAAAGTTGACGTCCATCAGCTGTATGAATGATAGGCATCACGAAGATAAAGTGGTGGAACATTAGGGAAACTACTAATATCACCCCATCGGCCTCGGCCACTCGTCCTTTTGGAGGGACTTCATCATGACCAGCTTTGTTCACGTAGACCAACCGGCCACTCATCCGGGCGTCGCCCGCGCCGAGGCCGTGATCGACCACATTCGCGCCGCACGCCGCAGTTTCGACGGCGCCCGCGGCCTGGCAGCGCTGCTGCTCGCCGCCATCGTTGCATCCCTGCTCGTGGTGGCCGACAAGCTCATGTCGACCTGGAACGACGGTGGGCTGCTCGTCGCCTGGCTCGTGCTCTGGGGCGTGGCTTTCGCCGCCATCGCTTTCTTCGCCGGTACCGCGCGCAGCCTGGCCGTCCGTGCCTTGTCCGGCATGCGCGCTGCAGCGGAACGCCGTGCCGCGGCCCGCGCCGATGAACAGTTCATGGCCTATGCGAAGCACGATCCGCGCATTCTTCGCGACCTGCAGGCGATCGCTTCGCGCCAGGAAGCGGAAGCGGACGCGGCCGAAGAGCCGGTGACCGTCGCCAAGGCTTCCGCCGACGCCGCGACGCCGACGCTCTACCAGGCACTGCGCCGCGTGAACCTCGGCCAGTACTATTGATCCGCTCGGACCCAGAAAAAAGCCGCCCTCGGGCGGCTTTTTCTTTGGGGCGAGCGCAGCGATCAGGCCGCCAGGCGCTGCTCGATCGCGGCCTTGGTGGCCGACAGCTCCTTCGGCAGGTGGTGCGCCAGTTGCTGGAACAACTCGGCATGCAGCTTCAGTTCGGCCTGCCAGGCGGCCTTGTCGATGTGGGTGACGGTGTCGAACTGCTCGGCGCTGAAGTCCAGGCCGGTCCAGTTGAGGTCTTCGTAGCGCGGGCTGACGCCGAACACATGCTCCGTGCCCTCGCCCTTGTGCTCGATGCGGTCGATCATCCACTTCAGGACACGCATGTTCTCGCCGTAGCCGGGCCAGACGAACTTGCCGTCCGCGCCCTTGCGGAACCAGTTGGCCGTATAGATCTTGGGCAGCTTCGCGCCCAGGGCTTCGAGCTTCTTCCCGAGATCCAGCCAGTGCTGGAAGTAGTCGCTCATGTTGTAGCCGGCGAAGGGCAGCATCGCGAACGGATCGCGCCGCACCACGCCCTGCTTGCCACCCGCTGCGGCGGTGGTTTCCGAACCCATGGTCGCGGCCATGTAGACGCCTTCGACCCAGTTGCGCGCCTCGGTCACGAGCGGCACGGTGGTGGAACGACGGCCGCCGAAGATGAAGGCGTCGATCGCCACGCCCTTCGGGTCGTCCCAGGCGTCGTCGAGCGCCGGGTTGTTGGTTGCCGCGACCGTGAACCGGGCGTTCGGATGCGCGGCCTTGGCGCCGGTCTCCTTCGCGATGGCCGGGGTCCAGTCATTGCCCTGCCAGTCGATGGCATGCGCCGGGGGCTCCTCGGTCATGCCTTCCCACCAGACGTCGCCGTCGTCGGTCAGCGCCACGTTGGTGAAGATCACGTCGCGGTCCAGGCTGGCCATGCAGTTCGGGTTGGTCTGGATGTTGGTGCCGGGTGCGACGCCGAAATAGCCCGCTTCGGGGTTGATCGCGTGCAGCTTGCCGTCGGCGCCGGGCTTGATCCAGGCGATGTCGTCGCCGATGGTCGTGACCTTCCAGCCTTCGAAGCCGGCCGGCGGAATCAGCATCGCGAAATTGGTCTTGCCGCAGGCGCTCGGGAAGGCCGCGGCCACGTGGTACTTCTTGCCCTCGGGATTGGTCACGCCGAGGATCAGCATGTGCTCCGCGAGCCAGCCCTCGTCGCGGCCCATGTTCGAGGCGATGCGCAGCGCGAAGCACTTCTTGCCCAGCAGCGCGTTGCCGCCGTAGCCCGAGCCGTAGCTCCAGATTTCGCGCGTCGCAGGGTAGTGGACGATGTACTTGGTCTTGTTGCAGGGCCAGGCTACGTCGTTCTGGCCGGGCTCCAGCGGCGCGCCCACCGTGTGCACGCAGGGCACGAACTCGCCGTCGGCGCCGAGCACGTCGTACACCGGCTTGCCCATGCGGGTCATGATCTTCATGTTGACCGCCACGTAGGGGCTGTCGGACAGCTCGATGCCGATGTGCGCGATCGGCGAGCCCAGCGGTCCCATGCTGAAGGGCACGACGTACATCGTGCGGCCTTTCATGCAGCCGTCGAACAGCGGCTGCAGCGTGGCGCGCATTTCGGCCGGCGCCATCCAGTTGTTGGTCGGGCCGGCGTCTTCCTTCTTGTCGGAACAGATGAATGTGCGGTCTTCGACGCGGGCGACATCGCTCGGGTCGGAACTCGCAAGGAAGGAATTGGGGCGCTTGGCGGGGTCGAGCTTCTTGAAGGTGCCGGCGTCGACCAGGCGCTGGCAGAGCCGGTCGTACTCTTCGGTGCTGCCGTCGCACCAGTGAACGGCCTCGGGTTTGCACAGCGCGGCCATATCGGCCACCCAGGCGATCAGCTTCGCATTCCTGACATACGAGGGCGCCTGTACGGCCAAACCCTTGAGAGGTGCGTTCATCAATGTGTCTCCTAAGTTGAAAAATCGTCTTTCCGAACGGGGCTCGGTGCCTGGAGCAGGCGAGGTCCGTTGGAAAAAACGTTTCCCGTCTCGGGAGGCGAGGATCGATGGCGCCTGGCGAGGGCCCCGCATCCTCGAATCGCGGCGCGGCGCGCGGTGTACGCCGGCGCCGCAGCCGGATGTCAGGCCATGTAGACGGCGATGGATGCCAAAAGCAGCATCAGCACGCCGCCGGCCACCGGCAGGACCAGGGGCATCAGATGAACGATCGATTCGACGGCGTCGGCTTCGACGACGGCGTCTTGGCCGGGTTCGACAGGCGTTGGGTTGGACATCGTTGTTCCTTGGGTTCGCAAAACTGAGGCCATTTTACCGACTGGCCTGCAGATGGCCATCTAGGGGCTTGCCAGAGCCCTCAGCGTTGCTCTTCCGCTTCGAAGCCGGCATCCCGCAGCGCGTCGAGCACGGCCGACAGGTGCGCGCGGCCGCGGGTCTGCAGCACCAGTTCGATGTCGACGTTCTGCGCCGCCAGCATGGTGAAGGCGCGCTGGTGGTGCACCTCATCGACGTTGGCGCCCGCTTCCGCCACAGTGGCCGTGATCTGGGCCAGGGAGCCCGGCACGTCGCGTGCGCTGACGCGCACGCGCGCGAGCCGGCCGGCCCGGACCATGCCGCGCTCGATGATCGCGGCCAGGAGCAGCGGGTCGATGTTGCCGCCCGAGAGCACCAGCCCCACCCGCTTGCCCTTGAAGCGCTCGGGATGGCGGATCAGTGCAGCGAGCCCGGCGGCGCCGGCGCCTTCGACCAGCGTCTTCTCGATTTCGAGCAGCATCAGCACGGCCTGCTCGATGTCGCCCTCGTCGACCAAGAGCAGGTCGTCGACTTGCGAGGCGATGATCTCGCGCGTCAGCACGCCGGGCGTGCCCACCGCGATGCCCTCGGCGATCGTGCTCGTGCCCTGCACGTGCTGCGTGCCCTGGACCGCATTGACCATCGCCGGAAAGCGCCGCGTCTGGACGCCGACGATCTCGATGCCGGGCTTGCGCGCCCGTGCGGCGAGCGCCATGCCGGCGATCAGCCCGCCGCCGCCGACCGAGACCACCAGCGCGTCGAGCTCGGGCACCGCATCGAGCATTTCGAGCGCCACCGTGCCCTGGCCCGCGATGATCGCTTCGTCGTCATAGGGATGGACGAAGGCCAGGCCTTCGCGCTCGGCGAGCGCCAGCGCATGGGCGCGCGCCGCGTCCAGGGTGTCGCCATGCAGTTCGATCTCCGCGCCGAAACCGCGGGTGCGCTCGATCTTCACGCCCGGCGTGAAGCGCGGCATCACGATCAGGGCCCTGAGGCCGAGGCGCTGCGCGTGGTAGGCAACGCCCTGGGCATGGTTGCCGGCCGACATCGCGATCACACCGCGGGTGCCGGCCAGCGAAAGATCGACGAGCTTGTTGCAGGCGCCCCGTTCCTTGAACGACGACGTGAACTGCAGG
Source organism: Variovorax sp. MHTC-1 (assembly GCF_003984645.1). Classification (GTDB taxonomy): domain Bacteria; phylum Pseudomonadota; class Gammaproteobacteria; order Burkholderiales; family Burkholderiaceae_C; genus Variovorax. The sequence goes on along the minus strand of NZ_RWKI01000012.1, from coordinate 67,398 downwards.
TTCTCGAACTTGAGGAACACCTGCGCGCCGACGATTTCGGACAGGGTGCGCGATTCCACGCAGGGCGTATCGAGCACCTGCCCGCGCAGGCGCACGGCGGCGCGTTCGATGTCTTCGATTCCAAGCATGGGCGGCATTGTGGACGGATTCGCAACATCAGGGTTTTTACCGTTCCCGAGTCTTCCCCAAGCCAAAACTCTGCGCTATGGTCGCGCTCAGGTTCTCATTCTCCTAGCGTGAGGTTGTTCGATGGTCAAGCGTTCCGGGGTCGATGTGGTGGCGGCTGCTTCGCGCGGGCACGCATTGCCGTCGCCCGGACTCAAGGAGGCGCCGGTGCTCGAGCTCATGTGCTCGCACTTCGTCCTCACGCTGGCAGCCAAGCAAGGGCCGCGCTTCAACGTGCGGCGCGACCTCAACGGCCTTCTTTCGCTCACCGGCCGGCACCTGGTCTGGCCCGCGCCGGTGCTCTTGCGCCTGCGCGAATTCCTCGGGCGGCGCTGCGCGGGCAATGAGATCTGGAAGGGCGTCGAGAACTTCGACGGCCGCACGCTGCTCGAGCGCCACGGCGTCTGGCGCGGCCCTTATGAAGAAGGCACGCTGTTCTTCTATCTCGACGAATACGCCAAGGACCAGCCGAAGGACCTGCTCTCCGTGCTCTCGGTCACGCGCGACTGGCTCACGCATGCGCTGCGCAAGCAGTCGACACTGGTCGAGAAGAACATCGACGCGCTCGCCGGCCTGCTGCAGCTCAACAAGGCCGAGCGCGCGCTGCTGCTCTACGGCACGCTGGCACGCTACCAGCGCGATCTGCGCTCGCTGCTGGTCGAATTCAAGGTCAACAATGCGCCCGAGGCCTACGCCGCCATCGCCGAGGTGGCCGGCGTCAATGCAACCGACGTGGGTGAAGCGCTGCGCGCGGGCTCCCGGCTCGAGCGCATCGGCCTGGTCGAAAACCTGATCTCCGAGCACAACATCACCGACTTGGCCGACCTGATGAAGGTCAGCGAGAAGCTGCCGCCGGTGCTGATGCGCGAATACCGCGACCACAACGAGCTGATGGCCGTGTTCACGCGGCCGTCCGCCAAGAGTGCGCTGACGGTGCAGGACTTCGCCTTCGTCCACGACGATGCGCAGATGCTGATCACCCTGCTGTGCGCCGCGGTGGCGCGCAAGGAGCCGGGCGTCAACGTGCTGCTCTACGGCCCGCCCGGCACCGGCAAGACCGAGCTCGCCAAGGTGGTCGCGCAGGCCGCGGGGCTCGAGCTCTTCGAGGTCGAGTACGCCGATCGCGATGGCAACTCGCTCTCCGGCCGCGACCGCTACCGCTCGCTGCAGATCGCGCAGGTGTTCCTCAAGGGCAGCGCGCAGGCTGCGCTCCTGTTCGACGAAGTCGAAGACGTGTTCCCGCCGATCAGCACCGAGGCCGCCCAGTTCATGGCGCGCGCCGAGCAGGTGCCCGCCCCGGCCAGCGGCAGCGTGAGCGGCAAGGCCTGGGTCAACCAAATCCTCGAATCGAATGCGGTGCCCACGCTGTGGGTGACCAACCGCATCGAGCAGATCGATCCGGCCTTCCGGCGCCGCTTCGCCTACCACCTCGAGCTCAAGTCGCCGCCGCCCGGCGCGCGCGAGCAGCTGGTGCGCAAGACGCTCGAAGGCGTCTCGGTGTCCGAGGCCTTCACCGCCAAGCTGGCCGGCCGCAAGGGCCTGACGCCGGCGCAGATCCGCACCGCGGTGCGCTTCGCCGGCCTGGCGATGACCGAAGGAACATCGGTCGAAAGCCTGATCGAGCGGCAGCTGCGCAATGCCGATCTGGCCCTGGGCACGCCGGACGGCCTCGGCGCGCGCCGCAGCGTGACCACCTACGACCTCGGCATGCTCAATGTCGAAACCCGCTTCGAGATCCCGCGCATCGTCGAGGCGCTCAAGGCGCGCGGCCATGGCACGCTGTGCTTCTACGGCGCGCCCGGCACCGGCAAGACCGCGCTCGCCGAGCACATCGCCAAGGCCATCGGCCGCCCGCTGATCATCAAGCAGGCGAGCGACCTGATGAGCAAGTATGTGGGCGAGACCGAGCAGAACATGGCCGCCATGTTCAAGGAGGCCGAAGCCGAGAAGGCGATCCTGCTGCTCGACGAGGCCGACAGCTTCCTGCAGGACCGCCGCGGCGCGCAGCGCACCTATGAAGTGACCGAGGTCAACGAGATGCTGCAGGGCATGGAGCGCTTCGACGGCATCTTCGTCTGCACCACCAACCTGCTCGACCGGATCGACCAGGCCGCGCTGCGCCGCTTCACCTTCAAGATCAAGTTCATGCCGCTGACCGGCGAGCAGCGCGAACGCATGTTCATCACCGAGGCGCTGGACGGCGATGCGACGCGCATGACGGGCGAGATCACGCGGCGGCTGGCCCGCCTTCCGCAGCTCTGCCCGGGCGATTTCGCGGCAGTGAAACGCCAGACGGATATCCTCGCGGTCGAGTTTTCGGCCGCCGAGTTTCTCGACCAGCTCGATGCCGAGCACCGGATCAAGCCCGAAGTGCGCGAATCGCGCGGCATCGGCTTCGTCCAATAAGCAAGATCAAACAGCAGCCACGCCGGGCACCGGCGCGCGGGGGAGAGTTTCATGAGGGATGTACTGCGCATGCGCGCGGCAGCGCTGGCCATGCTCGCGGCCGCGGCCGTGCTCACGGCATGCGGAGGCGGCGGTGGAGGCGGCGGCGGAGCACCGCTGGCCATGGCGCCGACAGCCGCTTCCGGCGACGAGGCGATCGTTGCGTCCTCCAGCGTCGCCGGCCAGTGTGCGGCGCCGCGCACCGGCATCGACCCGGACACCGGCGCTGCCTTCCCGGACCAGCCCGGCACGCTCGCCACCGAGAAGCGCTGGGTGCGCGGATGGATCGACGAAACCTACCTCTGGTTCGACGAGGTGCCCGCCACGCTGGCCGCCAGTGACTACGCCACGCCGATCACCTACTTCAGCGTGCTCAAGACGCCCGGGCTCACGGCGGCCGGCCGCGCCAAGGACCGCTTCCACTTCACGCAGGACACCGCCGTCTACCGCGCCCTGTCGCGCAACGGCGTCGGCGTGGGCTACGGCGCCGAGCTGGCTTTCCTGAGCGCCTCGCCGCCGCGCGACGTGCGCGTGGCCTATACAGAGCCCGGCTCGCCTGCGGCACAGGCCGCGATCGTGCGCGGGACCCGGCTGCTCGAGATCGACGGTGTCGATGTCGTGAGCGGCACCGACACCGCCACGCTCAATGCCGGCCTCGCGCCGGCGCGCGAAGGCGAGGCGCACAGCTTCAAGCTGCGCGCGCCCGACGGCAGCGAGCGCACCCTGACGCTGACCGCCGCGCGCATCACCCGCACACCGGTGCAGAACGTGAAGACCATCGCCACGGCCAGCGGCCCGGTCGGCTATCTGCTCTTCAACGACTACCTGGCAACGGCCGAGGCGCCGCTGGTCGCGGCCGTGAACCAGCTCAAGAGCGACGGCATCACCGACCTGGTGATCGACATGCGCTACAACGGCGGCGGCCTGCTCGACATCGCCAGCGAGCTGGCCTCCATGGTCAGCTCGGGCGCGGCGACCACCGGCGCCGTGTTCGAGCGCCTGCAGTTCAACAACAAGAATCCTTTCAACCTGTCGCCTGCGCAAGCCACCCTGCCTTTCCATGCGACTTCGCGCGGCTTCTCGGTGCCGGCGGGCCAGGCATTGCCGCGGCTGGGCCTGTCGCGCGTCACCGTGCTGGCCGGCCCCGACACCTGCTCCGCCAGCGAATCGGTGGTCAACAGCCTGCGCGGCATCGGTGTCACGGTGAACCTGGTCGGCGGCACCACCTGCGGCAAGCCCTATGGCTTCTTCCCGCAGGACAACTGCGGCACGACCTACTTCGCGATCCAGTTCCAGGGCGTGAACCAGCAGGGCTTCGGCGACTACAGCGACGGCTTCGCGCCCACCTGCGTGGTGCCGGACGACTTCGGCCATGCGCTCGGCGATCCGGCGGAGGCGCGGCTCGCGGCCGCGCTGGCGCTGCAGAGCGGCGGCGCCTGTCCGGCGCCCGTTTCATCGAACAAGGAAGAGATGGCGCTGCGCAAATCGGAGGCCGCCGGCCAGCCTTACCTGGTGCGCTCGCCGGCGCGCGAAAGCCGGCTGCTGGCGCGGCACTAGAAGGCCGCGCAGACCCGCAGCACGTCCGACCCGTAGGCTTCGAGCTTCTTGCTGCCGATCCCGCTGATGCCCTGCAGGTCCTCGAGCGTGGCCGGTGCGCGCTCGGCGATGGCGGCGAGCGTCGCGTCGTGGAAGATCACGTAGGCCGGCAGGTTGTGCTCGCGCGCGACCTCGGCGCGCCAGGCCTTGAGCGCAGCGAAGCGCGCCTGGCCCGTCGCGTCGAGCGTGGCCGCGGCCGGCGAGGGCGCGCCGCGCGCCGTCTTCTCGCGCCGCGGCTTGCGCTCGGCCGGCGACGACACCGACTCGCGCAGCAGCACCTGCGTCTCGCCCTTGAGCACGGCGCGCGAGCCCTCGGTGAGCTGCAGCGTGTTGTAGGCCTGCGCATCGACCGTGAGCGCGCCGGTGGCGATCAGCTGGCGCAGCACGCCGCGCAGCTGCGCCTCGCTGAACTCGCTGCCGATGCCGAAGGTGCTGAGCGAGCCATGGCCGAACTGCGTGACCTTCTCGGTCGTCTTGCCGCGCAGGATGTCCATGATGTGGCCGGCGCCGAAGCTGATGCCGCTTTGCTGCTGGACGCGGTAGATGGTGGACAGCAGCTTGCGCGCCGCGTCCGTGCCATCCCACACCTGGGGCGGGTTGACGCAGTTGTCGCAGTTGCCGCAGGGCGAGCTCTTCTCGCCGAAGTAGCCCAAGAGCCGCACGCGCCGGCAATCGCTGGCTTCAGCGAGCGAGAGCAGCGCATCGAGCTTGCCGCGCATCACCTGCTTGAATTCCTCGCCGGCCGGACTCTCGTCGATCATGCGGCGCTGGTTCACCACGTCCTGCAGGCCGTAGGCCATCCAGGCATCGGCCGGGGCGCCGTCGCGCCCGGCGCGGCCGGTTTCCTGGTAGTAGCCCTCGATGTTCTTCGGCATGTCGAGGTGGGCCACGAAGCGCACGTCGGGCTTGTCGATGCCCATGCCGAAGGCGATGGTCGCGACCATCACGATGCCTTCCTCGCGCAGGAACTGGTCCTGGTGCTTCTGGCGCACGGCGGCATCCAGGCCCGCGTGGTAGGGCAGGGCATTGGCGCCCGCATCGCGCAGCGTCTGGGCCACCTCTTCCACGCGTCTTCTCGACTGGCAATAGACCACGCCCGCATCGCCTTCGTGCTCTCGCTCGATGAAGCGCAGCAACTGCGTCGTCGCATCCTTCTTCTCGACGATGGTGTAGCGGATGTTGGGCCGGTCGAAGCTGGAGACGAACTGGCGCGCCTCCTCGAGCTGCAGGCGCTCGACGATGTCGGCGCGCGTCAGCGCATCGGCGGTGGCGGTGAGTGCGATGCGCGGCACGCCGGCATAGCGCTCGTGCAACACGGTCAGCGCGCGGTACTCGGGCCGGAAGTCGTGGCCCCACTGGCTCACGCAATGCGCCTCGTCGATCGCGAACAGCGAGAGCTTGCCGCGCTCCTGCAGCGAATCGAGCTGCGAGAGGAAGCGCGGCGTCGTCACGCGCTCGGGCGCCGCGTAGAGCAGCGTGATCTCGCCGCGCAGCATGCGGCGCTCGACATCCTGCGTCTGCTCCCAGTCGAGCGTGGAGTTGAGAAAGGCCGCGTCGACCCCGGCCTCGTGCAGCGCGCCGACCTGGTCGTGCATCAGCGCGATCAGCGGCGACACCACCACCGTCACGCCGCGGCCCGCGCGCTGGCGCGCGATGGCCGGGATCTGGTAGCACAGCGACTTGCCGCCGCCCGTGGGCATCAGCACCAGCGCATCGCCGCCGGCGGTCACGTGGTCGACGATCGGCGCCTGAGGGCCGCGGAAGGCGGTATAGCCGAACACCTCCTGCAGGATCTGCTGAGGCTCGGCGGACGATGCAGTGGATGGCAAGGCGGACAAGATGGCGACAACTTTGATGGCTGCTTGCGCCCGCGGTGCGGGCCTTGAAGGCCGACACGGCTCCCAAGCAGCACGCGCCCTCCCGGTACGCGTGAGCGTGATTGTCTCAGCCTTGCCCGGCGTCGTGCACGGTCAGCGGATCGCCACCGGGTTGATCATCGACTGCACCGCGCCCTGGTACTTGTTCTGGCCGAGCACGAACATGAATTCGTAGGCCTTGTCCTTGGCCAGTTCGGCAGTGTTGATGTTCTCCAGGATGTAGGTGCCGCTCATCGGCAGCAGGATCTGGTGCACGCCGAAGATCGGGCCGTCTTTGCCGCCTTCCTTTTCGAACGGGATCACCTCCAGCCCCCAGGTGTCGGCCCCGACTGCCACCACTCGCTTGGATACCAGGTAGCGCGCGCCCTCGCGTCCGAGACCCGGCTCGACCGAGCCGTAGCGCTTCGGATCCTTCTCGATCAGGCTGAGCCAGCCGGTGTGGAAGATCACGACATCGCCCTCGCGGATCTCCACGCCCTGCGCGCGCGCGGCTTCGTCGATCTCCTTCTGGTTGAAGGCGGTTCCTTCCGGCACCACTTCGGTCTTGAAATAGGCCGCCATGTCGAGCAGCACGCCGCGCGACACCATCGGCGGGATCTTCTCGATGCCCAGCTTCTTCAGGCCGCCCATGGTGGCGAACTCGCCCCACTTCGCGCCGTTGTAGTAGCGATCGCCCACGCCGATGTGGCCCAGACCGTCGATCTGCGTGCCGATGCCGGTCCAGCAGTTGAGGATGTCGTCGTTGTAGGTGGTGTGCGAGGAGCCCAGGCCTTCCGCCGAGCCGACCTGCCCCGGCTGCACGATGTAGATCTGGCAGGTGCGCGGCGGGAAGGCCGGCGTGGTGGTGTTCACCGTGATGCCCAGCGAATAGACCTTGCCGGCCTTCACCAGCTTCGCGGCCTCCAGCGCGACCTTCGGGGTGAGGTAGTTGGCGCTGCCGATCTCGTCGTTCGCGCCCCATTTGCTCGGGTACCAGGAGGTCTGCGCCGTGGCGGCCAGGCCGAGTGCCAGCGCCGCGGCGCCGATCGAAGCCATCCGGATGCACTTCATGCTTCTTCTCCTCTCGTGTCTGAACAACTCCCTGTCGAAACGAATTCAGAGCTGCGCGCGCAGCACCCGCTTCATCAGCTTGCCGTTGGCATTGCGCGGCAGCGGCTCGGCGCTCCAGCTGAAGCTCTCGGGCACCTTGTAGTCGGCCAGGCGCTCTGCGCAGTGGCTTCGCAGCGCAGCGTCGTCCGGCGTGATGCCGGGCGCATGCACGAAGGCATGGACCCGCTCGCCCAGCACCGGGCAGGGCTTGCCGACCACCGCCGCCTCGGCGACGCCCGGCCAGGCCATCAGGACGTTCTCGACCTCGACCGAGTAGATCTTGAAGCCGCCGCGGTTGAGCATGTCCTTCTTGCGGTCGAAGATGCGCACGAAGCCCTGCGCGTCGATCGCGCCGAGGTCGCCCGAATGCCAGAAGCCGGCCGTGAACGACGCGGCCGTGGCTTCCGGGTTGGCCCAGTAGCCGGGCACCACCATCGGGCCGCCGATCCAGAGCTCGCCCGTTGCGCCGGGGGCGACCTCGCGGCCCTCGTCGTCCATCACGCGGATCTCGGCCGCGGGCAGCGCGACGCCGACCGAATCGGCATGCGCGCGGGTCAGCCCTGCGGGCATCATCGTCGCGGGCGATGTGGTTTCGGTGGCGCCGTAGGCATTGACGAGCGTGAGGCCCGGCAAGCGCGCGGCGAGCGCATCGATGGTCGCCACCGGCATCGGCGCGCCGCCGTAGCCGCCGATGCGCCAGGCCGACAGGTCTTCGCGGCCGAAGGCCTCGCTGAGCAGGCACAGCTGGTACATCGCCGGCACCATCAGCGTGTGGCTGACGCGCTCGCTCGCCATCAGGCGCACGAAGGGCTCGGCCCTGAACTCGGGCACGACGACCACCGCGCCGCCGACCTGCCACATCGCCGCGATGATCGCGATCAGCCCGGTCACGTGGCTGGCCGGCACCGCGAGCGCCGAGCGGTCGCCGGGCTGGAGGCCCATGCAGGCCTGGAAGTGCAGCACCGAATGCGCGATCGACAGGTGCGTGAGCAGCGCGCCCTTGGGATGGCCGGTGGTGCCAGAGGTGTAGAGAATCACGGCGACATCGGTCTCCCGCACGGCGGCTGCCGGCGACGGCGGCGGCGCCGCATCGGCCATCGGGGCCAGCGTCGATGCGGCAATGCGCAGCGCCAGCGACGGCGCTTCCGCGCCGTCGGGCAGGCGATCGGCCAGCGCGTCGTCGAACGCGATCGCCTTGGCGCCGCACTGCTGCGCGATGTAGGCGAGGCCCGGGCGCTGCTCGCGCACGCCCACCGGCACGGCGATGGCGCCCAGCCGCTGCAAGGCCAGCAGCACGAACAGGAACTCGGGCCGATTGCCCATCAGCATCAGCACCCGCTCGCCGGCTGCGATGCCCGCGGCCGCGAAGGCGCCGGCCAGGCGATCGGCCGTCTCGCCGGCTTCGGCGTAGCTCCATCGGTGGCCTTCGCAGACGATCGCGTCGTGCTGCGCGCGGGTGGTGCGGGCGCGTTCGAACATGGCATGCAGGCTGGCCGGCCGCTCGGCGAAGCAGCGCACGACGCGGTCGCCGTACAGGGCTTCTTGGCGCATCGGCGGCACCGCGAAGTCCCGCCAGTGGGTCATTCGGCAACCTCCGCGCGCCGCGCTGCGGTATTCGCTTCGGGGGCGGCCCGGCGGCGGATTCGGCAACCTCCGCGCATGCGCGCTGCGGTATTCGCCTCGGGAGCGGCCCAGCGGCTCATGCTGCGGCCCTCGCGAGGTTGGCGCCGCGCTCGATCACGACCTCGCTGTCGACGATGCGGCGCGAGTGGTTGAGCTCGCTCTGCGCGATCAGCACCGAGATCTCGCTGCCCTTGAGGCCGCCGATCACTTCGCTCAAGCGCTTCGACAGCACCGGTGCCACCCCTTCGAAGGGCTCGTCGAGCAGCAGCAGGCGCGTGCCGACGGCGAGGGCGCGTGCCAGCGCCACCAGCTTCTGCTGCCCGCCGGAAAGCAGCAGCGCGCGGCGCGCGCGCATCTCCTGCAGCTCGGGCAGCACGCGGTACACCAGCGCGAGCCGGTCGGCCTCGGCGAGCGATTTGTTCACCCACACCGGCACCAGGATGTTCTCTTCCACCGTCAGCTCGGGCACCAGGCCGCGGTCTTCCGGCATGTAGCCGATGCCTAGAGCGGCGCGCGCGTGCGGCGGCAGCGCGGCCAGGTCATGCCCGTCGAAGACGATGCGGCCGCGCGAGGGCTTCAGATGGCCCATCACCGCGCGCATCAGTGTGGTCTTGCCGGCGCCGTTGCGCCCGACCAGCCCGACCATGCCGCCGTTGCCGACCGAAAGCGACAGCCCGCGCAGGGCTTCCACCGACTGGATCGCGACATGCAGGTCTTCGATCTGCAGCATGCGTCTACTCCTTCAGCAATTCGCCGGTCACGTAGCGGCGAACCTCGTCGGTGGCGAGCGCCTCGCCCGGCACGCCGTCGGCGATGATGCGGCCGCTGTAGAAGGCCACCACGCGGCTGGCGTAGCGTTCGACGATGTCCATGTCGTGCTCGACGAAGAGCACCGTCATCGCCTCCTCGCCGAGCGCGGCCATGACGGTTTCCATCATCGGGAACTTCTCCTCGGCCGAGACGCCGCTGGTGGGCTCGTCCAGGAGCAGCAGCTTCGGCGCCGCCGTCAGCGCCATCGCGATGTCCAGCAGCTTGCGCACGCCGCCGGGCAGCTCGGCCACGCGGCGCTCGCGGTGCTCGGTGAGCCGGAAGCGCTCGAGCAGCGCCTCTGCGCGCTCGATCGCCTCGCTGCGCCGCGCGGGTTGCCAGAAGCTCAGGCGCCGGTGGTCGTGGCAGGCATTGGCCACCAGCATGTTGTCGAGCACCGTCAGCTCGGCGTAGAGCTGCGGGATCTGGAACGAGCGCGCCACGCCCAGCCGCGTGATGGCGCGCGGCGCCAGCGGCGTGATGTCGCGGCCGTCCAGCGTGATGCGGCCTTCGTCGGGCTTCAGGTAGCCGGTGATCATGTTGACGAAGGTGGTCTTGCCCGCACCGTTGCTGCCGATCAGGCTGACGCGCTCGCCCGCGGCGACGCTGATGTGGATGTCGGCCGCCGCCACCACCGCATCGAAGCGCTTGTTGACGCCGCGCGCCTCCAGCACGGCGGTCGTTGGCATACCACCTTCGCCTTCGGCTGCGGTGCGAGCGCCTTCGGGCGGCATGGCGTCGCTCATCCTTTGCCCCTCTTCATCCACAGCGAGCCGATGCCGCGCGGCAGGAAGCGGATCACGAACAGCAGGAACAGGCCCAGCGCCAGCTGCCAGGTGTTGGGGAAGTACGCGCTGGAGAAGGAGCGCACCACCTCCAGCACCGTGCTGGCCAGGAACACCGCGGCCACGCTCTGCCAGCCGGCCAGGATGGCGACGAAGACGAACTCGCCCGAGGTGGTCCAGAAGCTGAACTGCGGCTCGATGTGGCCGAGCGACATCACGGCCAGCGCGCCGCCCAGCCCGCCGCAGAAGGCCGCCAGGATGAAGTTGATGGTCATCGCCTGGCGAACGGAGCCGCCCAGGTACTCGACGCGCAGCTCGTTCTCGCGCACCGCCAGCGTCACCAGGCCGCGCGTGCTATCGAAGTAGACCCGCGCCAGCACCGCCATCGCCGTCGCGACGCCGATCGTGAGCAGGTAGAGGATGTAGCCCGTATGCGCGTCGGGCAGCTTCTGGCCCAGCAGGGTCGGCCGCCCGAGATTGAAGCCGTCCGAGCCGCCCAGCATGTCGAGCTTCATCAAGAGGCCGTAGGCCACCATCGACAGGGCCAGCGTCAGCATCGCGAAGAAGATGCCGCGGTAGCGCGACAGGAGCGGCGCGAAGGGCGCGGCGAGCACCACAGCGGCCAGGCCGCCGGCCAGCGTCAGCCCCAGCGCATCAGTGAAGCCCAGCTTGTTGTAGATGAGCGCCGCGCTGTAGCCGCCGGCGGCGAAGAGCATGCCTTGGCCGAAAGGCACCACGCCGCCGCGCATCAGGCCGACGATGCCGAGCGACACCAGGCCGTTGGCCGCCGCCATGGTGACCAGGAAGGTGAGCCACCTCGGGCTGAACCAGCCTGCGACGGCGAGCAGGACGAAGGCGGCGAGGCCCAGCGCGGCACTGCGCCGGCGCCGGATCGCGGCCTGGCGCGGAAGCGCCGTGGCGGACGGTCTCGGGATCGCTGCTGCCATGGCGTCAGATCTTGCGGGCCTGTGTGCGCTGGAACAGGCCCTCGGGCCGGAACATCAGCACCACGGCCATCACGATGTAGATGGAGAACAGCTCGGCCACCGGCGCCATGTGCACGGCGAAGGAGCGGGCCAACCCGACGATCAGCGCACCGACCGCCGCGCCCTCGATGCTGCCGAGGCCGCCGATGATGACTACCGCGAAGGACACGATGATCACGCCCACCGAGACGCCCGGCTGCACCGAGATCATCGGCGCCGTGAAGGCCCCGCCGAGCGCCGCCAGGAAGATGCCGGCCGTGAACGCGATCATGTAGACGCGCGACACGTTGACGCCCATGCTCGATGCCACCTCGGGGCTGTGGATCACCGCCAGCACGATCTTGCCCTGGCGCGTGCGGTTCAGGCCCCACCACACCGCGCCGCCGACCACCACCGCCAGCGCCACCAGCGCGAAGTCGTAGCCCACCCAGCTCTGGATGCCGATGTCGAGATTGCCGAACAGGCCGTAGGGCTCCGACACGTAGTACGGATTGGCGCCCCAGATCAGCTTGGTGAGGTCTTCCATGATCAGGAACATCGCGTAGGTCACGAGCACCAGCAGCACCTCGTCGCGGCCGTAGAAGAATCGCAGCAGGCCGCGCTCGGTCAGCGGTGCCAGCACCACGGCCACGGCCACCGCGGCCAGCAGCATGGCCACGAGCGAGAGCGCGGGCGCCCATTTCAGGCTGGCGCCCCAGCCCACGAAGCTGGCCGCCGCATAGGCGCCGATCGCGTAGAAGCTGCCGTGCGCGATGTTGAGGATCTTGAGCACGCCGAACACCAGCGTGAGCCCGAGGGCGACGATGAACAGCCACGACGCGTAGGTCAGGCCGTCCACAAGGATGGTGACGAGGGTATTCATTTCTTAGTCCTCGTGAGGATGGAGCTTCCTTCGCGAGCGGTCCGAGGTTGCGCCGAGGAGCGCAGCCGTACATGGGTACGGCGAGCACCGCAGGTGCAAGATCGGATCGCGCAGCAGGAAGATCCACCTCACGGGCAGCCCTTGGCGCCGGGGAAGCCGGCCTTGATCCATTCCTCCGACTTCATGTTCGCAGGCGGATTGACGCAGTCGGCCGGGAAGCGAAGGATGTCTTCCAGCACCACCATCTTCTTGGCCGCGTCATAGCGCGTCTTGCCGATCGCGGTGTCCTGCACCGCCTGGTGGCCGTCGCCCAGCGCCATGCGGATGCGGCCCGCGGGCGAGTCCCACTCCAGGCCCTTGAGCGCCGCGGCCAGCTGCTCGTGGCTGGGCTTCTTGCCGCCGTTGGCGGCCATCGCCTTCTCGACCGCCAGCTTCAGGCCCAGCAGCGACTGCGCCATGCGGTACGGGGCCTGCACCGGGTAGGTGTTGTAGGCCTTGGAGTAAAGATCCCACCACCAGTCGTTGAGCGCCGACTTCGGCGACATCAGGCCGTAGGCGCCGCGCGCGCCGAGGATCGTGCCGTCGGGCATCTTCTCGCCCAGGCCCGGCAGCACATGGTCGGCCGCCGACAGCACGACCTTCGTGCGCTTGAACAGGCCGCGCGGAGCTGCCTGCAGCACGAAGGCCTGCAGGTCGCCGCCCCACAGGCTGGAATGCGTGACGTCGGCCGGCTTGGCCATCAGCGCCGAGATCTCGGTGCCGTACTGGCCGGCGCCGAACTTCGGCAACTGGTCTTCGCCCACCTTGGCATTGGGAAACAGCTTTTCCATCGACCCGGTGAAGTCCTTCTTCGAGTCCTGGCCCCAGGCGTAGTCCTGGTTGATCATGTTGAAGCTGTCGACCTTCACGTTGCGCGCCTTGAGATAGCGCGCCAGCGCCACGTTGTCCATCGCGCCGTGCGAAGCGGTGCGGAAGACGTAGCTGAACTTGTTGTCCTCGAAGATGCGCGGCGTGCCGCAGTCGTAGAGGATCAGGAACTTCTTCATCTCCTCGGCCGCGGGCGCCACCGCGAGGCAGTCGCCGGAGCTGACGTAGCCGACCACCGCATCGACCTTCTCGCGGTCGTAGAGATTGCGCAGTTCCTGCACCTGCTTGGTGGCGCCGCCGTTCTCGTCGACGTACACCGCCTCGATCTTCATCCCGCCGAAACCGACCTTGTTGTAGGGCGCCGGCGCCGCGCCCTTGTTGAAGGCATCGACCATCACCTTGGCGCCGTTGACCGCGGGGATGCCGAAGCTTTCGGCCGCCTGGCCCGAGAGGAAGCTGACGATGCCGACCTTGAAGGTCTCCTGCGCATGGGCGCCGGCCATTCCCGTGGCCAGCGCGGCCAGCGCCGCAGCACGATGCAGATACCGCTTTACTTCGATGCGTCGGGTCATGTCATGTCTCCTGTTGATGTCTTGCCGCAGGGGGCGGCGCCGCGATCGGCGTGGCCATGTCCAGGCCGGCCATTGCGAAGCCGCGTTGAAAATCGACCATGTGCTTGTGCGTCCACTCGGCCGAGGCGTCGGCGTCGCGCCGCATCAGCGCATCGACGATGCGGTGGTGCGCGGCCCGGTTGCGGGTCTCGGCTTGCGGCAGGTGGCTGAAGATGCGCAAGAGCGTCGGGCTGTAGAGCAGCCCGACCGGCTCGCGCGCCAGCATCAGAGCGCGGTTGTGGCTGGCGCGGCCGACCAGCGCATGGAATTCGACGTCCAGCCGCACTTGGGCCGGCAGGTCGCGCGCCTTGTCGCCGGCGGCGAGGTTGTCTTTGAGCTGCTGCAGGTCCTGCGGCTCGGCGCGCAGTGCGGCCAGCCGCGCGGCCAGCGGCTCCAGCGACATGGCCAACTCCCAAAGCTCCTGAAAGGTGGTCTGCTGCAACAGCAGCAGCCGGGTGGCGCGCGGCGCCAGGTCCTGCACGCCAGGGAGGTAGACGAACAGCCGCCGTCCTTCGCGGCGTTGCAGCAGTCCTTCCTGCTCGACCTGGCGGATGGCTTCGCGCACCGTGGAGCGGTGCACGCCGAAGCGCTCGGCCAGTTCCTGCTCGGTCGGCAGCGCCGAGCCGGGCGGCAGGCTGCCGTCCAGGATGGCGCGCTCGATCGCGATCGACACCGCCTTGTAGGCGGGCTCGACGCTCAGACGCTGAAACACGCCGGTGCTTGCAGGGGCCTCGATCGCCAACTTTTCCTCCATGCGGGGACAAGGGCTGGGAGCGCGATCTTTGTCCGACAAGCGGACCGGCGAATCCTGAATAACCCGCAGAAGGACAGCTGCATCTGCCTGGTACGGGCTTTGCAGTAGGGCTCGGGTTCGCTGTTCTGCAGTCCTGTCTAGACAGCTTCCTGGTGCATGGCGATTCCGTTCGTGCACCGGGAGTGGGCGAGGGCGGGTTCCAATTCGGGCGTGTCTCGGGTTAACCTGTATATACAGGTGCAGCGCAGCGATCCACACTCGGCGCCCTGCTGAGTGCTGTCATGGGACAGCGGGGCGATCGAAGATTTTTTGAAACGCAACAGGAGAACCTTGATGGTCAAGACGGTCGGAAAAATCGCCTCGCTGCTGGCGGCGAGCGTGTGTGTCGCTGGCATGGCGGCAAGCGCCCAGGCGCAAGAAACCAAGATCGCCCTCGGCATGTCCGGCTGGACCGGCTTCGCGCCGCTCACGCTGGCCGACAAGGCCGGCATCTTCAAGAAGAACGGGCTGGACGTGGAGATCAAGATGATTCCGCAGAAGGACCGCCACCTGGCACTTGCCTCGGGTGCGATCCAGTGCGCGGCCACCACGGTCGAGACGCACGTGGCCTGGAACGCCAACGGCGTGCCCATCGTGCAGATCTTCCAGATGGACAAGTCCTATGGCGCCGACGGCCTGGCCGTGCGCAACGACGTCAAGAGCTTCGCCGACCTGAAGGGCAAGGCCATCGGCGTCAGCGCGCCGGGCACTGCGCCGTACTTCGGCCTGGCCTGGATGCTCAACAAGAACGGCATGACGATGAAGGACGTCAAGCTGGTCTCGCTCGAGCCGCAGCCGGCAGCGCAGGCTTTCGTGGCCGGCCAGAACGACGCGGCGATGACCTACGAGCCCTACCTCTCGACCGTGCGCGCCAACCCGGCGGCCGGCAAGATCCTCGCGACCACGCTCGACTACCCGATGGTGATGGACACCGTCGGCTGCGCGCCGACCTGGCTCAAGGCCAACGCCAAGGCGGCGCAGGCGCTGACCAACTCGTACTTCGAAGCCATCGAGATGATCAAGGCCGACCCCGTCAAGTCCAACGAGATCATGGGCGCGGCCGTCAAGCAGACCGGCGAGCAGTTCGCCAAGTCCTCGGCCTACCTGCGCTGGTCGGACAAGGCGGCCAACCAGAAATTCTTCGCCAGCGAGATCGTGCCCTTCATGAAGGACGCGCAGGCCATCCTGCTGGAGGCCGGCGTGATCCGCAAGGCGCCCGCGGATCTCTCGGTCACCTTCGACACCAGCTTCATCAAGTAACAGCGAGCGGCAAGCATGGACGCGACGCCCGTCATCAACGCCTCCAAGCCGGCAGTCTCTGCCGGGCCGGCCGCCATGGAGCCGGCACCGCGGCGGCGCCGCGCCCACGCGCCGCTCGAGCCGGTCAGCGCGCGTGCGCGCTGGCTGCTCGGCCTGGGCTTCTTCGTGCTCTTCGTGGCGGTCTGGGCCTTCTTCACGCTCGGCGGCTTCGTCTCGCCGACCTTCCTAGCCAGCCCGGTCACGATGCTCAAGGAAGGCGTATCGCTCTTCACCGAGTACAACTTCATCCACGACATCGGCATGACGGTGTGGCGCGTGTTCGGCGGCTTCGTGCTGGCTGCCATCGTCGCCGTGCCGCTGGGCATCGCGATGGGCACCTGGAAGAGCGTCGAAGCCTTCTTCGAGCCCTTCGTCTCCTTCTGCCGCTACCTGCCGGCCTCGGCCTTCATCCCCTTGCTGATCCTCTGGGCCGGCATCGGCGAGGCGCAGAAGCTGCTGGTCATCTTCATCGGCTCGGTGTTCCAGATCACGCTGATGGTCGCGGTGACCGTCGGCAGCGCGCGCCGCGACCTGGTCGAGGCCGCCTACACGCTGGGCGCCAACAGCCGCGGCATCGTCGCGCGGGTGCTGATCCCGGGCGCGGCACCGGGCATCGCCGAGACGCTGCGCCTGGTGCTGGGCTGGGCCTGGACCTACGTGATCGTGGCCGAACTGATCGGCTCGTCCTCCGGCATCGGCCACATGATCACCGACAGCCAGGCGCTCTTGAACACAGGGCAGATCATCTTCGGGATCATCGTCATCGGCGTGATCGGGCTCATCTCGGATTTCGCCTTCAAGGCACTCAACCGCCGCCTGTTCGCATGGAGCACGATCTGATGGCTCTCCCCCAGTCTTCGCGCACTTCGTGTCGCTACGCCAACCCCCTCCGGGGGCAACACCGGCGGCGCGGCAAAGCCGGTTCCGCGGTGTTTCACGAACGGGCTTCGCTTCGCTCGCCTCGCGGCGACCGAACAGCATGAGGCCGGCATCACCCCAAGGTTGCCATGAATCAACTTTCAATCAGAGGCGTCTCCCGCACCTTCAACGGCACCCGCGGCCAAAGCACGCAGGCCCTGCTGCCGATCGACTTCGAGGTCAAGGAAAACGACTTCGTCACCATCCTCGGCCCCTCCGGCTGCGGCAAGTCGACCCTGCTGCGCATCGTCGCCGGCCTCGACTACCCGAGCGAAGGCCGCGTGCTGCTCGACGGCCAGACCATCGAAGGCCCGGGCGCCGACCGCGGCGTGGTGTTCCAGAGCTACACGCTCTTCCCCTGGCTCACGATCGCGCAGAACATCCGCTTCGGCCTGCGCGAGCGCGGCATGAGCGAGGCCGAGCAGAAGGAGCGCAGCGACTACTTCATCGCCAAGGTCGGCCTGCGCGGCTTCGAGAACCACTTCCCCAAGCAGCTCTCGGGCGGCATGCAGCAGCGCACCGCGATCGCGCGCGCGCTCGCCAACGACCCGAAGATGCTGCTGCTCGACGAACCCTTCGGCGCGCTCGACAACCAGACCCGCGTGCTGATGCAGGAGCTGCTGCTCGGCATCTGGGAATCGGCGCAGAAGACCGTGCTCTTCGTCACCCACGACATCGACGAAGCCATCTTCATGGCCAACCGCGTGGCTGTGTTCAGCGCGCGGCCCGGCCGCATCAAGAGCGAGATCGCGGTCGACTTCCCGCATCCGCGCCACTACACGATCAAGACCTCGCCAGAGTTCATGGAGATCAAGGCGCGGCTGACCGAGGAGATCCGCGCTGAATCCATGGCCGCCGCCGAACATTGAGATGAACCACCGCAAGAGCCGTTCGCCGCAGCCTGCGCTCGCACTGTACGAGCAGGTCAAGGCCTTCATCACGCGCAAGATCCAGGACGGCTCTTGGCCGGCCGGCCACCGGCTGCCGTCGGAGAGCGAGCTGGTCGCGCAGTTCGGCGTCGCGCGCATGACGGTCAACCGCGCGCTGCGCGAACTGGTGGAGCAGGGCCGCATCGTGCGCGTGGCCGGCGTCGGCAGCTTCGTGGCCGAGGACAAGCCGCAGTCGACGCTCTTGCAGATCGCCAACATCGCGAGCGAGATCCGCGTGCGCGGCCACGACTACCGATGCGAATTCCTCGTGGCCGAGCGCATCGCGGCCTCGCCCGACGTCGCCGTGTGGCTGGACCTGCGCCCCGGCGAGTCGGTCTTCCACACCGTGTGCCTGCATCTGGAAAACGACATCCCGGTGCAGCTCGAAGACCGCCACGTCAATCCGCACGCGGTGCCGACCTTCCTCGAGCAGGATTTCTCCGCGGTCTCGCCCAGCGAGTACCTGGTGCGCAACGTGCCCTTCGACCAGATCGAGCATGTGGTCGATGCGGTGCTGCCCACGGCCGAGCAGGCCGAGCGCCTCGCGATGCCGGTGACCGACCCCTGCCTGCTGCTCACGCGCCGCACCTGGACGCGCACCGTGCCGGTGACGATGGTGCGCTGCCTGCATCCCGCGTCGCGCTACCGGCTCGGCAGCCGCTTCCGCGCCGACGGCAATCCCTCATTCGGTTGAACGGGGAAGAGCACCTCTTCGTTCTCGCACCGCACTACTTGTATAGACAGGATCCGCATGGACAACGCCTCTCTCTCCCTCCCGCCCCTGGTCCTCACGCCCGGCGAGGTCAACCTCGCCACGCTGCGCCGCATCCATGCCGGCGGCGTGCAGCTCGCACTCGATCCGTCGGCGCGCAGCGGCCTGCTCGCGTCCCAGGCCACGGTGCGCAGGATCGTCGAAGCCGGCGACACGGTGTACGGCATCAACACCGGCTTCGGCAAGCTCGCGCAGACCACCATTCCGCATGAGCGCCTGGCCGAGCTGCAGCGCAACCTTGTGCTCTCGCACAGCGCCGGCACCGGCGCGCCCTTGCCCGAGGGCGTGGTGCGGCTGGTGCTCGCGACCAAGGCCGTGAGCCTGGCGCGCGGCCACTCCGGCATCGCGCCCGAGATCGTCGATGCGCTGATCGCGCTCGGCAACGCCGGCCTCTTGCCGCGCATTCCGTCCAAGGGCTCGGTCGGCGCGTCGGGCGACCTCGCGCCGCTCGCGCACCTGGCCTGCGTGCTGATCGGCGAGGGCGAAGTCACGGCGCCCGACGGCGCGGTGATCGGCGGCGCCGAGGCGCTCTCGCGCATCGGGCTCAAGCCCTTCGTGCTCGGCCCCAAGGAGGGGCTGGCGCTGCTCAACGGCACGCAGGTGTCGACCGCGCTCGCGCTCGCCGGCCTGTTCGGCGCCGAGGACGTGTTCGCGGCCGGCCTGATGGCCGGGGCGCTCTCGCTCGAAGCGATCCAGGGCTCGATCAAGCCCTTCGATGCGCGCATCCATGCCGCACGCGGTCAGCCGGGCCAGATCGCGGTGGCGGCCGCGGTGCGCGCGCTGCTCGAGGGCAGCGAGATCATTCCCTCGCATGCCGACTGCGGCCGCGTGCAGGACCCGTATTCGGTCCGCTGCGTGCCGCAGGTGATGGGCGCCTGCCTCGACAACCTCGCGCACGCGGCGCGCGTGCTGCGCATCGAAGCCAATGCCGCATCCGACAACCCGCTGGTGTTCGACAACGGAGACGTGATCTCCGGCGGCAATTTCCACGCCGAGCCGGTCGCCTTCGCGGCCGACATCATCGCGCTGGCGATCGCCGAGATCGGCGCCATCTCCGAGCGCCGCATGGCGCTCTTGCTCGACAGCGGCCTCTCGGGCCTGCCGCCTTTCCTGGTACGCGACGGCGGCGTCAACTCCGGTTTCATGATCGCGCAGGTCACGGCCGCTTCGCTGGCGTCGGAGAACAAGTCGCTCGCGCATCCGGCCAGCGTCGACAGCCTGCCCACCTCGGCGAATCAGGAAGACCATGTGTCGATGGCCACCTTCGCCGGCCGGCGCCTGGCCGAGATGGTGGAGAACACGGCGGTGGTCGTCGGCATCGAAGCGATGGCTGCGGCGCAGGGCATCGAACTCAAGAGAGGGCCCAAGTCCTCGCCCCTGATCGAAGCCGAATTCGCCGCCATTCGCGAGCGCGTCGCCTTCATCGACCAGGACCGCTTCCTCGCGCCCGACATCGAAGCCATGCGCCAGTGGGCGCGCCGGGGCCGCTGGCCCGAAGCCCTGCAAGCCATCCTGCCCAGCCGGGCCTGAAACACCGTTCCTCGTCATCGAAAGGACACTTCGCCATGAACGCACCCGACAAATTCGTTGCAGCCCAGAAGAGCGATCCGCGCCATGACGCGAGCCGCGTGGTCCGCGCGCCGCGCGGCAGCACGCTCAGCTGCAAGAGCTGGCTCACCGAGGCGCCGTTTCGCATGTTGCAGAACAATCTCGACCCCGAAGTGGCCGAGCGCCCGCAGGACCTGGTGGTCTACGGCGGCATCGGCCGCGCCGCGCGCGACTGGGCTTCCTTCGACCAGATCCTCGCGAGCTTGAAGGAGCTCGACGACGACGAGACGCTGCTGGTGCAGTCGGGCAAGCCGGTCGGCGTGTTCAAGACGCACGAGAACGCGCCGCGCGTCCTGATAGCCAACTCGAACCTGGTGCCGAAATGGGCGACGTGGGAGCACTTCAGCGAACTCGACCGCAAGGGCCTGATGATGTACGGCCAGATGACGGCCGGCAGCTGGATTTACATCGGCAGCCAGGGCATCGTGCAAGGCACCTTCGAGACCTTCGTCGAAGCCGGCCGCCAGCACTACGACGACGACCTTTCGGGCAAGTGGATCCTCACCGCCGGCCTGGGCGGCATGGGCGGTGCGCAGCCGCTGGCCGCCACGCTCGCCGGCGCGGTCTCGCTCAACATCGAATGCCAGCAGGCCAGCATCGACTTTCGCCTGCGCACGCGCTACCTCGACAAGCAGGCCAAGGACATCGACGACGCGATCGCGCTGATCAAGCAGCACACGGCGGCCAAGGAAGCGGTGTCGATCGGCCTCCTGGGCAATGCGGCGGAAGTGCTGCCGGAGCTCGTGAAGCGCGCCAAGGCCGGCGGCATCAAGCCCGACCTGGTGACCGACCAGACCTCGGCGCACGACCTCGCGAGCGGCTACCTGCCGATCGGCTGGACGCTCGCCCAGTGGGAAGCCGCCAAGGCCGATGCGACGCAGCACCCCACCTTGCGCAAGGCCGCGGCCAAGTCCTGCGCGGTGCATGTGCAGGCGATGCTCGAGTTCCAGGCGATGGGCATTCCCACCGTCGACTACGGCAACAACATCCGCCAGGTCGCCTTCGACGAGGGCGTTGCGAACGCCTTCGACTTCCCCGGCTTCGTGCCGGCCTACATCCGGCCGCTGTTCTGCGAAGGCAAGGGCCCGTTCCGATGGGTCGCGCTCTCGGGCGACCCGGAAGACATCTACAAGACCGACGCCAAGATCAAGGAGCTGTTCCCCGAGAACACGCACACGCACCGCTGGCTCGATATGGCGCGCGAGCGCATCGCCTTCCAGGGCCTGCCGGCGCGCATCTGCTGGCTGGGCCTGGGCGAGCGCCACAAGGCGGGCCTCGCCTTCAACGAGATGGTGAAGTCGGGCGAGCTGAAGGGCCCGATCGTGATCGGCCGCGACCATCTCGACACCGGCTCGGTTGCGAGCCCGAACCGCGAGACCGAGGCGATGAAGGACGGCAGCGATGCCGTCTCCGACTGGCCGCTGCTCAACGCGCTGCTGAACACCGCGGGCGGCGCGACCTGGGTCAGCCTGCACCACGGCGGCGGCGTCGGCATGGGCTACTCGCAGCACTCCGGCGTGGTGATCGTCTGCGACGGCACCGACGCAGCGGCCAAGCGCATCGAGCGCGTGCTGTGGAACGACCCGGCCACCGGCGTGATGCGCCATGCCGATGCGGGCTACGAGCAGGCCGTCGCCACTGCGAAGAAGCACGGGTTGAACCTCCCCATGGTCAAGAAAGGCTGAAGCGATGTCCGAGATCTACCTGCACTACCTGAACCACCTCGACGTCCAGGCGCTGGCGATGACCGATGCCGAGATCGTCGCGGCGGTCGAGGAAGGCCTCGTGGCCCAGGGCCGCGGCGAGACCACCATCGAGCCGCGCATGCACCTCGTGCCCGAGAAGGACTATCCGGGCCACTTCAACGTGCTGCGCGGCTACATCCGCCCGCTCGGCGTGGCCGGCGTGAAGGTGGTGGGCGACTTCTATCGCAACTACGAGAAGGGCCTGCCCTCGGAGCTCGCGCTGCTCAATCTCTTCGACCCGAAGACCGGCGTGCCGGTGGCCATCATCGATGCCTCCGACATCACCGACATGCGCACCGGCGCGATCACCGCCATCGGCGCCAAGCACCTGGCGCGCAAGAGTTCGAAGATCCTCGGCCACATCGGCGCGCGCGGCACCTCGTACTGGAACGTGCGCTTGCTGCATTCGATCTTCAAGTTCGACGAGATCCGCGTGCACTCGCGCCGCAAGGAAAGCCGCGACGCCTTTGCCGCACGGCTCGAAAAAGACCTGCGCATGAAGATCACCGTCACCGAAGACTGGGAATCCTGCGTGCGCGGCGCCGACATCGTGGTCGAGGCCTCGCGCCTCGAGAAGCCCACGCCCATGCTCAAGACCGAGTGGATCAAGAAGGGCGCCTGCGTGATTCCCTACGGCACCATGAGCGCGGTCGAGCTGTCGCTGACCGACATCATGGACAAGATGGTGATGGACGACTGGGGCCAGGCCAAGGCCGGCCCCCTCGGGGCGCTGCGCGCGCATGTGGACAGCGGCAAGCTGTCCGAAGAGACGCTGCATGCCGAGCTCGGCCAGATCGTGGCCGGCCTCAAGCCCGGCCGCGAGAGCGAGGACGAGACCAATCTCTTCTGGCACCGCGGTCTCTCGCTGTCGGACATCGCGCTCGGCTCGGCCATGCTGGCGAAGGCGAAGACCATGGGCGTCGGGCAGCAGCTGCGCTTTCGCTGAAGCCGATGACGCCGGTCGCCAACGCGCGCATGTACTCGGCCACCGCTTCGGCGCGCGCCGACTGGAAAGAGCTGCTCGCATGGGCGCTCGCGCGCGCGGGCCTGGCCTGGGACGTGATCGACTACGACGCGCCGGCGCCGCTCTCCGCCTTGTGGGCGCGCGACGATCTGGGCCTCGCGATGATGTGCGGTCTGCCGTTTTCGCAGCGCGCGCCGCGGCCCACGCTGGTGGCCGCGCCGATCCCGTCGCCGGAGCGCTACGCGGGCCGGCCCATCTACTTCACCGACATCGTGGTGCGCGCCGAGTCGAAATACGAACGCCTCGAAGACACCTTCGGCGGCGTGGTCGGCTACACGCTGGCCGATTCGATGTCGGGCGGTGTCGCGTTTCGCAACCATCTCGCGCCATACCGTGCGGCGCGCGGCGCACGGCTGTACCGCGCGGCCATCGGCGACCTCATCCATGCACGCGGCGTCATCGAAGCCCTGGCCGCGGGCCGCATCGACGTCGGCCCGCTCGACAGCTACTACCACGACCTGCTGCGCTACAACGAACCGGCGCTGGCCCGGCAGGTGCGCATCGTCGCCAGCACCGAGGCGATGCCGATCCCGCCGCTGGTCGCGACGGCTGCGCTCTTGCCCGACGAACTCGCTCGCCTGCGCGATGCATTGCAAGCCGCAGCCAAGGTGCCGGAGCTTGCAGCCGTGACGGAGCGCTTGCTGCTTGCAGGCTTCGCCGTACCCGATCCCGCGGACTACGAAGTCCTCGCGGCGATTGCCCAACGTGCCATTCCACCTTTCGAGGAACTCTGATGATGATCAAGCGCCGTCTCGCCCTTCTCCTGCCCCTGCTGCTCGCCCCGCCTTTGGCCGCGCATGCGCAGGCCTATCCCGCCAAGCCGGTCCACCTGATCGTGCCCTTCGCGCCGGGCGGTCCGGCCGACGTGGTGGCGCGCGTGCTCGGACAGGAGCTCACCGGGATCCTGGGCCAGCCCTTCGTGATCGAGAACAAGGTCGGCGCGGCCGGCAACATCGGCGTCGACCTGATCGCCAAGGCCGCGCCGGACGGGTACACGCTGGGCATCGTGCCGGTCGGCAACATCGCGGTGAACCCGACCCTCTTTCCTTCGCTGCCCTACAAGGCCTCGGAGCTGCAGCCGGTCGCGATGCTCGCGACGGTGGAGAACGTGCTGGTCGTGAATGCCGCCGTGCCGGCGAAGTCGGTGAAGGAGCTGCTGGCGCTGGCCAAACAGAAGCCCGGCAGCTTGAGCTTCGCATCGCCCGGCGCCGGCAGCCAGGCCCACCTGGCCGGCGAGCTGATGGCGCTCGATGCCGATCTGCAGCTGATCCACGTGCCCTACAAGGGCATCGGGCCGGCGTTGAACGACGTGGTGGGCGGCCAGGTGACGATGATGTTCGGTTCGATGTCGGCGGTGCTGCCGCATGTCAAGTCCGGCAAGCTGCGCGCGCTCGGCGTCGCCAGCCTCAAGCGCTCCGCCGCCATGCCCGAGCTGCCGACCATCGCCGAGCAGGGCCTGCCCGGCTTCGAGGCCGTCTCGTGGTACGCGCTGATGGCGCCGGCCGGGACGCCCAAGACGATCGTCGATCGCCTCAACGCCGACACCGCGCGCGTGCTGGCCAAGCCCGAGATGAAGGAGAAGTTCGCCGGGCTCGGCCTGGAGCCGGGCAGCGGCAAGCCGCAGGACATCGTGGCCACCATCCAGACCGAAACCGCGCGCTGGGCCGACGTGATCAAGAAGAAGAACATCTTGCCCGAGTGAGTGCGACGGAATGAGCCTGCACGCCTTCGATACCGCCTCCTTGCCCGTCACGCCGTGGAAGAACGGCGGCGGCAGCACGCGCGAGATCGCCTGCTGGCCGCCCGGCGCAGGGCTCGGGGACTTCGAGTGGCGCCTGTCCATCGCGACCATCGCCGCGAGCGGCCCGTTCTCGGTGTTCCCTGGCATCGACCGCACGATCATGCTGCTGGCCGGCGACGGCGTGCACCTGCGCTCGGCCGAGCATGCCGTCGACCACCGTCTCGCGACGCTGCATCGTCCCTATGCATTCAGCGGCGATGTGCCGCTGGACTGCACGCTGCTCGGCGGCGCGTCGAGCGACTTCAACATCATGGTGCGCCGCGGTCGCTGGCATGCGAAGCTGCAGGTGCTCGAAAGCGCGGCGCTGCTGCACAGCGCAACGCACGGCATGCTGCTGGCGCTGCGCGGACAGTGGGAGCTCGACGGCGTGTCGACCATCGATTGCGTCGAGGGCGAAGGCCTGTGGTGGGCCGATGCGCCGCATGCGTGGCACGCCAGGCCCGACGGTGCCGATGCGCGGCTGCTGGCCGTTCGCTTCGATCCATGCCGCGACCAGACGGACAACAGGAGACCTGACAAATGACATTGCCCGCTGCCTCTCTTGCATCCGCCGACGGGCTGTGGACCGACCTGTTTCTTGCGCCCGGCGCCTTGCGCTACGCAGACCTGCCCGAGGGCACACAGGCTGCCATCGTGGTCGAGCAGGGTGTGATCCGATGGATCGGCGCCGCGGCCTCGTTGCCGGCCGAGTGCGCGGGATTGCCACGGCACGAGGGTGGCGGTGCGCTCGTCACGCCCGGCCTGGTCGATTGCCACACGCACCTGGTCTATGGCGGCCAGCGCGCCAACGAGTTCGCGATGCGGCTCGCCGGCGCCAGCTACGAGGAAGTGGCGAAGGCCGGCGGCGGCATCGTCTCGTCGGTGCTCGCCACGCGCGAGGCCGACGAAGACACGCTCTATGCACAGGCCGCGCCGCGGCTCGAACAGCTCCTGGCCGACGGCGTGTGCGCGATCGAGATCAAGTCCGGCTACGGCCTTTCGCTCGAGCACGAACGCAAGCAGCTGCGCGTGGCCCGGCGCCTGGGCGAGGCCTACGGCGTCACCGTGCGCACCACCTTCCTCGGCGCCCACGCACTGCCGCCCGAGTACGCGGGGCGCAGCGGCGACTACATCGAACTCGTCTGCAAGAAGATGATGCCGGCGCTGGCGGCCGAAGGGCTGGTCGACGCGGTCGACGTGTTCTGCGAACGCATCGCCTTCTCGCTGGCCGAGACCGAGCGCGTGTTCCAGGCCGCGCAGGCGCTCGGCCTGCCGGTCAAGCTGCACGCCGAGCAGCTCTCCGACATGGGCGGCGCGGCGCTCGCGGCGCGCTACGGCGCGCTCTCGTGCGACCACGTCGAGCATCTTTCTGCCGAGGGCATCGAAGCCATGCGCGCGGCCGGCAGCGTGGCCGTGCTGCTGCCCGGCGCCTACTACACGCTGCGCGACACCCACCTGCCGCCCGTCGAGGCGCTGCGCGCGGCCGGCGTGCCGATGGCCGTCTCCACCGACCACAACCCCGGCACCTCGCCGGCGCTGAGCCTGCTCCTGATGATGAACATGGCCTGCACGCTGTTCCGCCTGACCGTGCCCGAGGCGCTGGCCGGCGTCACGGTACATGCGGCACGCGCGCTGGGCCTGCAGGAAACGCACGGCGCGATCGCCGTCGGGGCGCCGGCCAACTTCGTGCTGTGGGATGCCCGCGACGTCGCGGAACTTGCCTATTGGTTCGGCCGGCGGGCCGCGAAGCGCATCGTGCGGCAGGGACGGATTGCCCGATGAGCCAAGCCCTTTTCGCCAACGACGCGCTGCTGCCCACCGGCTGGCACCGCAATGTGCTGCTGGGCTGGGACGAAGCGGGCCGGCTCACGCAGGTGCAGCCCGATGCCGCGATGCCGCGCGATGTGCCGGCAGTGGAAGGTCCCGTCATGCCCGGCATGCCCAACCTGCACTCGCACGCCTTCCAGCGCGCCTTCGGCGGACTCACCGAGTTCCGCGGCGCGGCGCAGGACAGCTTCTGGAGCTGGCGCACGCTGATGTACCGTTTCGCCGCGCAGATCTCGCCCGCGCAGGTCGAGGCGATCGCGACCTGGCTCTACATCGAGATGCTCGAAGCCGGCTACACCTCGGTCTGCGAGTTCCACTACCTGCACCACGACAGCGACGGCCGGCCCTACGCCGACGATGCCGAGCTTGCGCTCGCGCTGCTGCGCGCCGCCGAGCGCGCAGGCATCGGCCTCACGCTGCTGCCCGTGCTCTACCAGGCGAGCGGCTTCGGCGGCCTGCCGCCGAACGAGGGCCAGCGCCGCTTCATCCGCGCGACCGATTCGATGCTGCGCCTGCTCGAGCGCCTGCGCCCGCTGTGCCAAGCGCAGGGCGCGCGGCTCGGCTTGGCGCCGCATTCGCTGCGCGCGGTGCCGCCCGAGAGCCTGCGCGAGGCGCTCGCGGGCCTGGACGCGATCGACGCCACGGCGCCCGTCCACATCCACATCGCCGAGCAGATCGCCGAGGTGGATGCCTGCCTGGCCTGGAGCGGCCAGCGCCCGGTCGCCTGGCTGCTGGACCATGCCGAGGTCGATGCGCGCTGGTGCCTGGTGCATGCCACGCACATGGATGCGGACGAGTACCGGCGCGCGGCCGCGAGCGGCGCGGTCGCGGGCCTGTGCCCGACCACCGAGGCCAACCTGGGCGACGGCATCTTCGATTTCGGCGCCTGGCGCGCGGCCGGCGGCCGCTGGGGCGTGGGTTCCGACAGCCATGCCTGCGTCAACGCGGCAGAAGAATTAATGATGCTCGAATACAGCCAGCGGCTGGCGACCCGCCAGCGCAATGTCGGCGCCGATGCGGCCGAGCCTTCGGTGGCGAGCGCGATGACGCTGGCGGCCGTGCAGGGCGGGGCGCAGGCATCGGGCCGCGCAGTCGCCGGCCTCTCGGCCGGCCAGCAGGCCGACTTCGTGGCGCTCGACGCTCGACATCCATCGCTGGCGGGCCTGTCCGCCGCCGACATGCTCTCGGCCCATGTGTTCGCCAGCCATCGCACCAGCGCCGTCGACACCGTATGGATCGCGGGCCGGCCGTGCGTCGCGGCCGGCCGCCATCCTCTTCGCTCCGAAGCCGCGGCGGCCTTCGTCGCCGCGCGCTCTCAATTGCTCACGACACCATGACCTTCGAAACCACCGAACCCGCCTTCCGCTTCCGCCAGGGCACGCGCCCGCTGCTGATCTCGATGCCGCATGTGGGCACGCATGTGCCTGCCGCGCTGGCGGCGCGCTTCACCGACGAGGCGCGCCAGGTGCCCGATACCGACTGGCACCTCGAACGCCTCTACGACTTCGCCGACGAACTCGGGGCCTCGGTGCTGGTCGCCACCCACTCACGCTACGTGGTCGACCTCAACCGCCCGCCGGACAACCAGAATCTCTATCCGGGCCAGGACACCACCGGCCTGTGCCCGGTCGATACCTTCGACAAGACCCCGCTCTACGCCGCCGGCGATCTGCCCGGCGATGCGGAGATCGCAGCGCGCGTCGATGCGATCTGGCGTCCCTACCACCGCCAGCTGCAGGCCGAGCTCGACCGGCTAAAGGCAGTGCACGGCACCGTCGCGCTATGGGATGCCCACTCGATCCGCTCGGTGCTGCCGCGCTTCTTCGAGGGCCGGCTGCCCGACCTCAACCTCGGCACCGCGAACGGCGCGAGCTGCGATCCGGCGCTGGCCGCCACGCTGCTCGGCATCGCGACCTCGAACCCGGTCTACGCCGGCGTGCTCAACGGCCGCTTCAAGGGCGGCCACATCACGCGGCA
Organism: Variovorax sp. MHTC-1; assembly: GCF_003984645.1. Taxonomy (GTDB): domain Bacteria; phylum Pseudomonadota; class Gammaproteobacteria; order Burkholderiales; family Burkholderiaceae_C; genus Variovorax. Next base: position 39,013 of record NZ_RWKI01000012.1, on the reverse strand, counting down.
GTACGGCAACCCGGCGGCCGGCGTGCATGCCGTGCAGCTGGAGATGACGCAGGCCAGCTACATGCAGGAGAAGCTGCCCTTCGACTACCTGCCGGATGTGGCAGCCGGCGTGCAGCCGCAGGTGCGGCGCATGATCGAGGCGGTGCTCGATTTCGCCCTGCAGAAGAACCGATAACCGCCCGCGGGCCGAGCCATGGCGCGCTTTCTACAATCCGGGGCATGAAGCCCCTCGCCTACACCCGCGCCCAGCAACTGCCCGGCATCCTGGCCGAGCGCATCGCCATCCTCGACGGCGCGATGGGCACGATGATCCAGCGCTTCAAGCTCAGCGAGGCGCAGTACCGCGGCGAGCGCTTCAAGGACTTCCCGCGCGACGTCAAGGGCAACAACGAGCTGCTCTCGCTGACCCGCCCCGACGTGATCCGCGACATCCACGAGGGCTACCTGGCCGCCGGCGCCGACCTGATCGAGACCAACACCTTCGGCGCCACCCGCATCGCGCAGGAGGACTACAAGATGGCCGAGCTGGCGCGCGAGATGAACTTCGAATCGGCCCGCATCGCGCGCGCCGCCTGCGACAAATTCAGCACGCCGGACAAGCCGCGCTTCGTGGCCGGCGCCCTCGGCCCGACGCCCAAGACCGCCAGCATCAGCCCCGACGTGAATGACCCCGGCGCGCGCAACGTGAGCTTCGAGGAGCTGCGCGCGTCCTACTACGAGCAGGTCGAGGCGCTGGTCGAGGGCGGCGCCGACGTGCTGCTGGTCGAAACCATCTTCGACACCCTCAACGCCAAGGCCGCGCTGTTCGCGATCGACGAGTACTTCGAAGCCAGCGGCGAGCGTCTGCCCTTGATCATCAGCGGCACCGTGACCGACGCCTCCGGCCGCATCCTGAGCGGCCAGACCGTCACCGCCTTCTGGCACAGCGTGCGCCATGCGCGGCCGCTGGCCATCGGCCTCAACTGCGCGCTCGGCGCGGCGCTGATGCGGCCCTACATCCAGGAGCTGGCGCGCGTCGCCGACGACACCTTCATCAGCTGCTACCCCAACGCGGGCCTGCCCAACCCGATGAGCGAGACCGGCTTCGACGAAACGCCCGAGGTCACCTCGCGCCTGCTGCACGAGTTCGCCGCCGACGGGCTGGTCAACATCGTCGGCGGCTGCTGCGGCACCACGCCCGACCACATCGCCGCCATCGGGCGATCGGTGGCGCCGCTGGCGGGGCGCACGCTGCATCGCGCAGCCGCGTATCCCGAAGCGGCCTGAGGTAAAGAAGCACCCGGGCGGTGCACGCGTTTGCGCGGCTGGCCGTTGCTGAGGGTAGGCCGTGGCTGATTGACAACATGTCGAGCGCGCGTAGCCTGAGTGCAAAGGAACATTCCATGAACAAGCTCGCCCAGCGATGGATCGGCATCGGCGCCATCGCCCTGGTTCTGCCGGTCGCCGCGGCGGCTCAGGAGGCCTTCTCTCGCGGCACCGTCAATCTGCGTGCCGGCCCGTCGGGCGACTATCCGCTGGTGGCGCGACTTGGCCACGGCCAGCCCTTCGAGGTGCTTGGCTGCACCAGCGGCTATGCCTGGTGCGACGTGGTCCTGCCCGACGGCCTGCGCGGCTGGGTCTACGCCGCCAACATCGACTACGCCTACGATGATGACCGGCGTGTGCCCCTGGCCAGCTACGGCGCCATCATCGGTGTGCCGATCGTCGGCTTCACGATCGGCAACTACTGGAGCAACCACTACCGCGACCGCCCCTGGTATGGCGAGCGGCGCTGGTGGGGTGAGCGTCATCCGCCGCCGCCCGTCGCCGGCTGGCGCCCGGTGCCGGCACCGCGGCCGGACTGGCGGCCCAATCCGTGGCGCGACCCCGGCTACGCGCATCCGGGACGGGACTTCCGTCAGCAGCCGCAGCCGGGTTGGCGGCCTCCGCCAGGGCAGCATCCACCGCCGGATCACGGTGTCCGGCCGCCGCGTCCCGACCGCGGTTTCCGGCCGCCGGAGCACGCCGGCCCGCCGAACGTGCGTCCGGGTCGTCCGCCTGACGTGCATCCGGGCCGCCCGCCGGACGTGCATCCGGGGCGCCCGCCGGACGTGCATCCGGGGCGTCCACCGGCCATGAATCCGGGCCAGCCGGGCATTCGCCCGCCGGTGGCGATGCCGGGTGCCGAGCAGCGGCAACGACAACTGGACCGGATCAACCGGCCGCCGTCGTCGTCGGACGATCGCCCGTAGAGGCTCGAGGCTAGGTCTTCTTGCGCGCGATCAGCGCCACGAAGCGCTGCGCGCCCAGCCCCAGCGGGCGCTCGCGCGACCACACCACGTCGACCCAGAGGTCGAGCCCGTTCGACAGGTTCTCGAAGGGGATTTCCACCAGCGCGCCGGCCGCCACATGCGGCCGCGCGAAGTTGCGCGGCAGCCAGCCCCAGCCGAGGCCGGCCGTGATCAGGCTCAGCGCGGCCAGCGCGTTGTCGGTGCGCCAGACATGCCGCGCGAACACGAAGCGCGGGTCGCTGGTGGCGAGATCGCGTCCGGCCACCACGATCTGGCGCGTGGTCGTCAGGTGCTCCTCGCGCAGCCGGCCGCCCGCCGCGGCCAGCACCGGATGGTCGGGTGCCATCACGGCCACCATGGTGTCGCTGGCCACTTCCTGAAATCCCTCGCGGCCGTCGAGGCTGGGTCGCTCGAAGACCAGCGCCAGCTGCGCGCGGCCGCTGTGCAGCAGCGCCAGCGCATCGGCCTGCGGCGCCGCCAGCACCTCGACCTCCAGCAGCGGGTATTCCTGCGCCAGCGCGGCCAGCGGCGCGCTCCAGGGCGCGGCCAGCAGCTCGGGCGCGATTGCGAGCGTGAGCCGGTTCTCCAGGCCCTGGGTGAGCGCCAGTGCCTGCACCTGCAGCTGCTTGAGCTGCGCGGCCAGCAGCCGCGCCTGCGGCTCCAGCGAGCGCGCCGCGGCCGTGGGCTGGGGCTCGCGGCCGCCGCGGTCGAAGAGCGGCAGGTTCAGCTCGGCCTCGAGGTTCGCGATCGCCATGCTCACGGCCGAGGGGACGCGGCCGAGCGCCCGTGCGGCGGCCGAGAAGGAGCCGTGGTCGACCACGGCCAGGAACACATGCACGTTGTCACTGGAAAAGCTCACGCGCGGATCTTTCAGTAAATCTGAAGGAAGATGACTTTTTATATCAGATGGACGCACATAAAGTTGGAGCCCAACTGCCATCCACACAGGAAGATTCATGCAAGGGCTCAAGCGCCGCCTCGTCTACATCACGCTTTACGAAGGTCTCGCCATCGTCGCGGCCAGCGCCGGGCTGGCGCTGATGTCGGGGCAGGGCATGGGCCATTCGGGCGTGGTGGCGGTCATCGCCTCGGTCATCGCGATCCTCTGGAACCTCGCCTTCAACACCCTGTTCGAGCGTTGGGAGTCGCGCCAGGCCACGCGAGGCCGCAGCCTGCGCCGCCGCATCGCCCACGCGATCGGCTTCGAGGGCGGGCTGGTCGCCTTCCTGGTGCCGGTCTTCGCCTGGTGGATGGATGTGAGCCTGTGGCAGGCGCTGGTGATGGACCTGGGCCTGGTGGTGTTCTTCCTGGTCTATACCTTCGTCTTCAACTGGGCTTTCGACCTGTTGTTCGGCCTGCCGGCATCGGCGGCCGGGGCGGCGCAGCCGGCGTAAAATCCGCGGCTCCCAAGGAGCGTTGCAGCGCGGTCGTTCTTCTCCGTCGAAGCGACCTCGTCAGGCTTGGGCTCGCAACGACGCTCGCCTGACCCACGTTCCGCAGGTGAGCCCATGTCCTCCGATCCGTCTTCCGTCCTCGTTCCCCCGATGAAGCTGTCCGGCCTGGAGCCGGTGCAGATCGGCGCGGGCACGCTCTTCGTCAACATCGGCGAGCGCACCAACGTCACCGGATCCAAGGCCTTCGCCCGCATGATCCTGAACGGCCAGTTCGAGGAAGCGCTGGCGGTCGCGCGCCAGCAGGTCGAGAACGGCGCTCAGGTGATCGACATCAACATGGACGAGGCCATGCTAGACAGCAAGGCCGCGATGGTGCGCTTCCTGAACCTGATCGCCAGCGAGCCCGACATCGCGCGCGTGCCGATCATGATCGACAGCTCCAAGTGGGAGGTGATCGAGGCCGGCCTGCGCTGCATCCAGGGTAAGGGCATCGTCAACTCGATCAGCATGAAGGAGGGCGAGGCCCAGTTCAAGCACCACGCGACGCTGCTTCGCCGCTACGGCGCGGCCGCGGTCGTGATGGCCTTCGACGAGAAGGGCCAGGCCGATACCTACGAACGCAAGATCGAGATCTGCGAGCGCGCCTGGCGCATCCTGGTCGACGAGGTCGGCTTCCCGCCCGAGGACATCATCTTCGACCCCAACATCTTCGCGATCGCCACCGGCATCGAGGAGCACAACAACTACGCGGTCGACTTCATCGACGCCACGCGCTGGATCAAGGCGAACCTGCCCGGCGCCAAGGTGTCGGGCGGCGTCTCGAACGTGAGCTTCAGCTTCCGCGGTAACGACCCGGTGCGCGAAGCGATTCACACCGTGTTTCTGTACCACGCGATCCAGGCGGGCATGGACATGGGCATCGTCAACGCCGGCATGGTGGGCGTCTACGACGACCTCGAGCCGGAGCTGCGCGAGCGCGTGGAAGACGTGGTGCTGAACCGCCGCCCCGACGCCGGAGAGCGCCTGGTCGAAGTGGCCGAGACCGCCAAGAGCGGCGCCAAGGACGAGAGCAGGAAGCTCGAGTGGCGCGGCACGCCCGAGCATCCGGTGCATGTGAACCAGCGGCTCTCGCATGCGATGGTGCACGGCATCACCGACTTCATCGTCGAAGACACCGAAGAGGCCTACCAGCAGATCCTGGCCAAGGGCGGCCGGCCGCTGCACGTGATCGAAGGCCCGTTGATGGACGGCATGAACATCGTCGGCGACCTGTTCGGCCAGGGCAAGATGTTCCTGCCGCAGGTGGTGAAGTCGGCGCGCGTGATGAAGTCGGCTGTGGCGCACCTCATTCCCTACATCGAGGAAGAGAAGCGCCAGGACGAGGCCGCGGGCCGCGACGTGCGCACCAAGGGCAAGATCATCATCGCCACTGTCAAGGGCGACGTACACGACATCGGCAAGAACATCGTGACCGTCGTGCTCCAGTGCAACAACTTCGAGGTGGTGAACATGGGCGTGATGGTCCCGTGCCACGAGATCCTGGCGCGCGCCAAGGTCGAGGGCGCGGACATCGTGGGCCTGTCGGGCCTAATTACGCCGAGCCTCGAAGAGATGCAGTACGTCGCCGGCGAGATGCAGAAGGACGAGCATTTCCGCATCCGGAAAATTCCGTTGCTGATCGGCGGCGCCACCACCAGCCGCGTGCACACGGCGGTGAAGATCGCGCCGCACTACGAAGGGCCGGTGGTCTACGTGCCCGACGCCTCGCGCAGCGTGAGCGTGGCGCAGTCGCTGCTGTCGGACCAGGCGGCCGCCTACATCGGCGAGATCAACGCGGACTACGACAAGGTGCGGCACCAGCACGCCAACAAGAAGCAGACGCCGCTGTGGCCGCTTTCGAAGGCGCGCGCCAACAAGACGCCGATCGACTGGGCGAACTACCAGCCGCCCGTGCCCAAGTTCATCGGCCGGCGCGTGTTCAAGAACTTCGACCTCACCGAGCTCGCGAAGTACATCGACTGGAGCCCGTTCTTCCAGACCTGGGACCTCGCGGGCCCGTTTCCCGCGATCCTGAAGGACGAGGTGGTCGGCACCGAGGCCGTGCGCGTGTATGCCGACGGCCAGCGCATGCTCAAGCGCCTGATCGAAGGGCGCTGGCTCACTGCCAGCGGGGTGATCGGCTTCTGGCCCGCCAACACCGAGAACGACGACGACATCGTGCTCTACACCGACGAGTCGCGCACCGAGGCCGCGCTCACCTGGTGGGGCCTGCGCCAGCAGAGCGAGAAGCAGGAGATCGAAGGCGTCATGCGCCCGAGCCGCTGCCTGGCCGACTTCGTCGCGCCGCGCAAGAGCGGCCTGAAGGACTATGTGGGCATGTTCGCCGTCACCGCCGGGCTCGGCGTGGAGAAGAAGGAGAAATACTTCGTCGACGATCTCGACGACTACTCGGCCATCATGCTCAAGGCGCTGGCCGACCGGCTGGCCGAGGCCTTCGCCGAGGCGCTGCACCACCGCGTGCGCACCGACCTCTGGGGCTACGCGCCCGACGAGGCGCTGAGCAACGAGGACATGATCGGCGAGAAGTACCGCGGCATTCGCCCCGCGCCCGGCTACCCGGCCTGCCCCGACCACAGCGTGAAGCGGCCGATGTTCGACCTTCTGAACTGCGCGGACATCGGCATGACCCTGACCGAGAGCCTCGCCATGATGCCCGCCGCCAGCGTCAGCGGCTTCTACCTGAGCCATCCCGAGGCAACCTACTTCAACGTCGGCAAGATCGGGCACGACCAGTTGCTGGACCAGGCAGCACGGCGCAAGCAAAGCGAAGCGGATCTCGAGCGGCTGCTCGCGCCCAATCTCTGATGCTGCAGAAACTCACCTTTGCCGCCGCGCACTATGCGGCGCTGGCGATCTTCGTTGCCGGCTGTTGGGGCTTCGGCCGGGTGGTGGTGTCGCGCATGGGTTCGCCGGTGCGCCACGACGTCTGGCTCGAGACCGCGATGGCCACCGCGCTCGGGGTCGGCGTCTTCATCTGCGCGTTCCAGCTGCTCGGCATTGCGGGCGCGTTCGGCACCGCCGGCGTGCTGCTGCTGGTCGCGATCGGCTTCGCGGCGGCTTGCGTGCAGTTCCCGGCATGGCGGCGGGAAGTGCGTGCCTTCGACCCCGGGTTGCCCCTGTCATGGGTCGACAAGGCGGGGCTGGTGGCGCTGGCGCTGGTCGCGCTGCCCACGCTGCTGGCGCCGCTGGCGCCGCCGGCCGCCTTCGACGAACTGATGTACCACCTGCCGTATGCGCGCGAGGTGGCGCAAAGCGGCTCGCTCGGCATCCATGAATGGTTGCGCTATCCCTGGTTTCCGTACAACTACAACCTGCTCTATGCCGCCGCGCTGCTGGTCGGCGACGACGTGCTGGCGCATTTCCTGAACGCTTTGGCCGGCTGGCTGTCGGTGTGGATGGTCTACCGCCTGGGCGTGCTGCACCTGAACCGCGTGCTGGGCTGCGCGGGCGCCGCGATCTGGCTGGGCATGGGCGACTATTCGAACGCCTTGATCGACACGGGCGTCGCGCTGTTCGTGCTGGCGGCCTGCACCGCCCTCTGGTGGTGGCGCGAATCGCCGCCGGAGCAGGGCCCGCGCTGGCTCGCGCTGGCAGCCTTCTTCCTCGGCCTCGCGGCGGGCTCCAAGTACCAGGCGCTGACCTTCCTGCCGCTGGTGGCCTGGTTCGTGATCCGCCGCGAACGGCGCCCGGGCGTCTGGGCCGTCGCGCTGGTGTGCTTCCTGGTTCCCTGCATCTATTGGTATGCGCGCAACGCCTTGATGACGGGCGATCCCTTCAATCCGATCGGCGCCAAGCTCTTCGGCTTCAGCAACTGGAACCTGGCCGACTACAAGAACCAGCTCGACGACGTGCGCATCCATGCCGCCTTTCCCAGCCTCCTGATCTGGCCGGTGGTGCTCGCGCCCCTCAGCAAGGCCTGGCGACGCTCGCCGGCCGTGCACGCCGCGATCATCTTCTGCGCCTACTCGGTGCTCGTGTGGGCGCTGACCTCGCGCTACCCGCGCTACTTGACGGCTTCGTTCCCGCTGATCGCGCTCATCGCGGTGCTGGGCTGGCAGGTGCTGCTCGGCTGGATCGTGGCGGGGCTGCGCTGGCTGCTGCCGGTAGCAAGCCGCGTGGGCTGGCCGGTGCGCGCGGGCAGTCTCTTCGTCGTTGTCTTTCTGGCGGCGCTCGCGGCGGTGTCGGTACGGCATACCGCGCGCGCGCTCACCAAGGTGTCGCCGACGCCAGAGACGCGGGAGGCCTTCCTGCGGGCGAACGTGCCGGGCTATGCCGTCATGAACTACCTGCGCGAGCACGCCACCGGCCGCGTCTACCAGATCGGGCTGAGCGAGGCGATCTACTACGGGCCCGATCCGATCTGGGGCGACGCGCTGGGGCCGTGGCGCTACACGGACTTCCTTCCTCTTCCCCCTGCCGAGATGGCGCACAAGCTCGCGAAGCTGGGCTTCGAGGCCATCGTCATGCCCGACCCGCTGGTGCCGCAAATCACGACCGGCCCCGGTTTCGACGATCATTTCGCCTTGATGTATCAGAAAGACGGCGCCAAGGCCTATCGCATCCTGCAATACAAGAATGACCGAGCACCCTGATCTGCGCCCAGTCCCGCTGCCCGTACTGCCCGCGCTGCGCATCGCTGCCGTGGTCCCGTGCTTCAACGAGGCATTGGCCATCGCGCAGGTGGTGGACGAGTTCCGCGCGGTCCTGCCCGAGGCCGATGTCCATGTGTTCGACAACGCCTCGACCGACGACACCGCGGCCATCGCCCGCGCCGCCGGTGCGCGCGTGACGCACGTGGCGCTGCGCGGCAAGGGCAACGTGGCGCGGCGCATGTTCGCGGACGTGGAGGCCGACATCTACGTGATGGTCGACGGCGATGCCACCTACGACCTCGGCGAGCTGCGCCGCCTGATCGACACGCTGGTCGAAGGCAACCTCGACATGGTGGTCGGCTCGCGCGTCGACGACGGCGAAGACGCCCACACCTACCGAACCGGGCACCGTTTCGGCAACCGCCTTCTGACCGGCGCGGTGGCGGGGCTTTTCGGCGGCCATCTCACCGACATGCTCTCGGGCCTGCGCGTGTTCTCGCGGCGCTACGCCAAGTCCTTCCCGGCCGTCTCGGAGGGCTTCGAGATCGAGACCGAGCTCACGGTCCATGCGCTGGAATTGCGCATGCCCTTCGCCGAACTGCCGGTGCGCTACCGCTCGCGCCCGGAGGGCTCGCACAGCAAGCTCTCGACCTACCGCGACGGCTGGCGCATTCTCAAGACCATCTGCAAGCTGTTCGTGAGCGAAAGGCCGCTGCTCTTCTTCTCGGGCATCGCGACCGTGCTGGCGCTGGCCTCGGTCGCGGCGGCGGTGCCCTTGGCCATCACCTACGCGCAGACCGGGCTGGTGCCGCGGCTGCCCACCGCGGTCCTGCTGACCGGCACCATGTTGAGCGCGATGCTGGCCTTCGTCTGCGGCATCGTGCTGCACACCGTGACCATCGGCCGCCAGGAGGCCAAGCGCTTGCGCTACCTTTCGATCCCGGGCGTGCGCCATCGCGGCCGCGCATGAAGGCGGGCCGCGAATTCCTGTTCTTCGCGGCCGCCGGCGTCGCCGGCCTCGGGGTCGATGTGGGCGTGCTGTATCTCGCGGCGCCTTGGCTCGGCTGGTACTTCGCGCGCGTGCTGTCCTTCGCGGCGGCCGCGACCGCGACCTGGGCCCTGAACCGGCGCTACACCTTCGCGGCCCGGCATTCGGGCGTCTCGATGCTGCGCGAGTATCTCGGCTACCTGCTCACCATGCTGGGCGGCGCCTTCGTCAACTACGGCGTCTACGTGCTGGTGCTGCACACGCTGAGCGGCCCATGGGCGCCGGCGGCCGGGGTGGCGCTCGGCAGCCTGGCGGGGATGGTGCTCAACTTTCTTTCCGCGCGGCACCTGATATTCAAGTCGAGGCGCGAGCGGTGAGGGCTGCTGTCGCTTATCACGGTCACAACGAGTAGCACGGCATTGCGCGGCCGGGCAGCGCCACGCGTGACTGCCGGGCTGGGCCGGATCGACCCTGAGTTTTCAAAGAGACGCCGTCCTCCCATCTTGCGTCCTGGGTTGTGGACGGCTCCCATACGGGGCGCACGCCGACAGTGACGCCCTGCGGTGCGGATACGCTGCTACTTCCATCCGCTCGCGCTGGCATCGCTCGATGACCTCTCCTCGCCGCAAGTTCCTGCTGATTGCTGGGGCGCTCGCTGCATCCGGTGCGTCGTGGGCGGCCTGCGCTGCCAAGACATCGGCCGCAGCCAAGACCGCCCCCTCCGATGCGCAGCAACCCAGGGCATTGGATCGGCTCAATGCGGCGACTGAGACGCCGATGCTTTCCCAGGGCGCCAGAGGCGCCGCGGTGGTTCGTGCCCAGATCCTGCTTGACCGCGCATGGTTCTCGCCCGGCGAGATCGACGGCGGCTTTGGTGCAAACATGCGGCGGGTGGTGGCCGCGTACCAGGCGGCGAGCGGCATCGCGCCCACCGGCAAGGTGCACGCCGCCACCTGGGCGGCCCTCAGGAACGACACCGCGCCTTTGTTCGCCGCATATGTCATCACCGAGAGGGATGCTGCCGGGCCCTTCACGGCGACGCCAAAGGACATGGCCGATAGGGCAAAGCTGAAATCGCTCGACTACGAATCGGTCGAGGAAGCGTTGGCGGAAAAGCACCACATGGCGCCGAAGCTGCTGGCGGACCTGAACAAGGGCGCGCGCTTCAGGGCCGGCGATGAGATCGTGGTTGTCAACGTGGCCGGCGCTGCGGATCCAGCGCTTGTGAAAGCCGCGGCGTCGATCGAGATCGACAAGTCCGAGCGCATGCTCTTCGTGCTCGACCGCGACGGCAAGTCGCTGGCCGGCTTCCCGATCAGCATCGGCGGGCGGCTTGATCCCTTGGAACCAGGCAGGATGAAGATCACCAACGAAGTGAAGAATCCAACCTTCACCTACGATCCCGGGCTCCTCAAGAATGCGCCGGCGAAGGCGAAGAAGGTCGAAGTGCCGCCCGGCCCCAACAATCCGGTGGGCAGCACCTGGATTGGTCTTTCGAAACCCCACTGGGGCATTCACGGAACGCCGTCTCCGGCGCGCGTCGGCCACCGGGAAACCAATGGCTGCATTCACTTGACCAACTGGGACGCGGCGCGATTGTCGACACTGATCAAGACCGGGTTTGCGGTGAAGGTAAAGCCATAGCGGGATGTTCGGTGCGCCTGTTCAGTCAGTGCACCCCGGACACCACGACCGGGATCTCCGTCGCCGGCGGCGTGTTGCGGCTGCGGCCGCAGCGCACGATGCCGTCGATCATCACCATGCCGACGCCCGGAATGTCGCCGAGCTGCACGCTTTCGAGCAGCGTCTTGCCGGCCGTGTGCTGCGCGCGGTCCATGAAGACGAAGTCCGCTGCGCGGCCGACCTCGATCAGCCCGCAGTTGAGCCCTCGGATGCGCGCCGTGTTGCCGGTCGCGAAGCAAAACACCAGTTCGGCCGGGATGTTCGCGATCGAGGACAGCATCGCCACCATGCGCAGGATGCCCAACGGCTGCACGCCCGAGCCGGCCGGCCCGTCGGTGCCGAGGATCACGCGGTGCGGGCATTTCAGATCGAGCGCCGCCCTGGCCGCCGCGATGGCGACGCGCTCGTTGCCGTTGTGCACGATCTCGATCGCGCGCGAGGACTTCTCGCACAGCTCGCACACATGCGCCTCGGGCAGCGAGGTGTGGCCGCCGTTGATGTGGCCGATGATGTCGGCATCGGCCTCGAGCACCACGTCCTTGTCGATCAGGCCGGAGCCGGGGATCGAGGGGCCGCCGGTGTGGATGGTGCTCTGGATGCCGTACTTGCGCGCCCAGGCCACCATCTCCTTAGCCTCGTAGCCGGCCTTCACCGAGCCCAGGCCGACCTCGCCCAGGAGGCCCACGCCCGCCTCGGCCAGCTCCCTGAAGTCGCTCTCGACCATGCCCTTCTCGAGCACCGGCGCGCCGGCCAGCACCTTGACCCCGCCGGGGCGGAAGTTATCGAAGGCGCGCTGCGCGGTGATGGCCAGCGCCTTCACGCCCACGATGTCCTTGGGCCTGCCGGGCAGGTGCACCTCGCCAGCGGAAATCATCGTGGTCACGCCGCCGTTCATCGTCGAATCGATCCAGCCGAGCTGGCTCTGGCGCGGCGTCCAGTCGCCGAACACGGGGTGCACGTGGCTGTCGATCAAGCCCGGAGCGACGCAGGTTTTCCTGGCGTCGATCACGGTCTGCGCGCCTTCGCAGTCGCAGTCCTTCTCCTTGCCGACCGCGACGATCAGCCCGTCGTTCACGACGAGGGTGTCGGCGTCCAGGATGGGCTTGTCGATGTCGCCCGACAGCAGCAGGCCTATGTTCCGGATGACGACCTTGCCCGACTTTGCGCCGGTTGCGACTTCTGCCATTTCGTTGCCTCTTCGTGGGGTGAGGTGGTTTCTTCGTCGGAAGCACCCGCGTCGACCGTGCGCAGCACGGTTTCGATCACGAAGTCTTCCCAGTGTTCGACGGCCTCCGGCGTCTCCAGCGGCTCGCCGAGAAAAGCGGTCAGCGTATGGCGGTTCGACGTGTAGAAGTAGCCCGTGGAGGCGATCAGCAGGTAGAGATCGCGCGCCGCCACGTCGTCGCGGAACAGGCCCTGCGCGACGCCGCTTTCGAGCAGCTTCTGGATGATCGCGATGGCGCGCGACGAGTACTCGCGCGCGCGCAGCGACTTCGCGACGTGCCGGCCCTTGTGCAGGTTCTCGGTGTTGAGCAGGGTGACGAACTCGGGGTTCTTGCGGTAGTAGCCGAGCACGAAGCGGATCACCGCCGTCAGCGCTTCGACCGGCCGCGAGGCGTCGAGATCGATCGCGGCTTCGGCCTCGTCCATGCGCCGGTAGATGCCTTCGAGCACCGCGATGAAGAGGCCTTCCTTGCTGCCGAAGTAGTAGTAGATCATGCGGTCGTAGGACTTGGCGGCCTTCGAGATCTTCTCGACGCTGCCGCCGTCGTAGCCGTACTTCGCGAACACCTTGGTGGCCGCGCGCAGGATGCTCTCGCGCGTGGCCTGCGCGGCGGCCTCGCGCACGCCGGTGCGGCGCGTGGCCGGCTTGGGCGGGATCGCCTTGCGCGTGGCCATGGCTCAGCGGCCGCCGCCGGGCCGCCCCAAGGCGAGCCGCGGCTCCCCCTCGGGGGGTGGAGTTACACGAGCAAAGCTCGTGAAAAGCCGGGGGGCCATCACTTCTCGGCGAAGGCGCGTTCGACGACAAAGTCGCCGGGGGTCGACGTGTTGCCCTCCTTGAAACCTCTGGCTTCGAGAAGGTGCTTGAGGTCGACCAGCAGCCCCGGACTGCCGCACAGCATCACGCGGTCCTCCGCGGCATTGAGCGGCGGCAGGCCCAGGTCGTCGGTCAGCTTGTTGGTCTCGATCAGCTCGGTGATGCGGCCCATGTTGCGGAACTCCTCGCGCGTCACCGTCGGGTAGTAGAGCAGCTGCTTCTCGATCATCTCGCCCAGGAATTCATGCTTGGGCAGATGGTCGGTCACCAGGTCGTGGTAGGCCAGCTCGTCGATCTGGCGCACGCCGTGCACCAGGATGACCTGCTCGAACTTCTCGTAGGTGTCCGGGTCCCGAATGATGCTCATGAACGGTGCCAGGCCGGTGCCGGTGCCGAACAGGTAGAGGCGCTTCCCGGGCAGCGTGTAGTCGATCAGGAGCGTACCGGTGGGCTTGCGGCCCACGATGATGCTGTCGCCGACCTGGATGTGCTGCAGCTTCGAGGTGAGCGGGCCTTCCTCGACCTTGATGCTGAGGAACTCCAGGTGCTCTTCGTAGTTCGGGCTCACGATGCTGTAGGCGCGCAGCAAGGGCTTGTTGTTGACCTTGAGGCCGATCATCGTGAAGTGGCCGTTGGAGAAGCGCAGCGCCGGGTCGCGCGTGGTGGTGAAGGTGAACAGGCGGTCGGTCCAATGGTGGACGCTCAACACGCGTTCTTCGCTGAATGCACTCATAGGAATCAGGGATGGTTATGAATGAAAAGGGAACCTGCCGATTGTCGGCGACGCCGCGAAAACACCATTGCAAGCATCGATTCTGTTTGCTACATTGGTCTTCAATGTAGTGATTGCAACATGAAAGTGTAGGGAATGCTACACAAACCGAGAGTCCAATACAAGCCGGTCTCCGGCACGGTTGTTGCAGATCCGATCGGCCCTGATTTCAAGAGTAGCCCCCGATGACCGAACACACCAAGACAGACGGATTGCCCGGCATGGACATGCCGGTATTGCCCGAGTCCGACAGCCGCTCGCCCCTGCGCAACGAGCGCATGAGTGCCAGCAAGGTCGAGTGCAACGCCTGCCCGGTGTTGTGCCAGATCTCCGAGGGACGCACCGGCGCCTGCGACCGCTACGCCAACCGCGAGGGCGTGCTGGTGCGGGTCGACCCGGTGCTGCTCCTGCGCCGCGAACTGGCGAGCGAATCGCCCGCGCTGGTGCCTTTCGCGCGGCCGGCGGCTGAAGAGGCGAGCGCCGAGGTGGACCCGGACTGGAGGGGTGATCTCCTCCATGCGGACGAGGTCTTTGTCACCGGCGTGGGCTCCTCCACCACCTACCCCGACTACAAGCCCGCACCCTTCATCGTGGCCTCCAAGGCCCAGGGCGTCGACATGGTCACGGTCGTGACCGAGGGCATCTTCAGCTACTGCAGCTTCAAGGTGAAGATCGACACCGACCGTTTCCTCGGCGCCGAGCAGGCCAACGTGCGCTATCGCGGCGAGGTGGTGGGCCACGTCACCACGGCCGAGTACGGCTCGCAGATGCTCTCGCTCGGCGGCGTGCACCATCTCACCGGCGGCAGCAAGAAGGAAGGCCGCATGACGGCCGAGCTGATGCAGCTGCTGGGCAACAAGAAGCCGGTCGAATGCGTGATCGACGGCGGCGCCAGCATGGTGATCCAAGCCGGGCGTGCGCCCATCGTCAACGGCGTGGAAGAAAAGCGCATGCGCGTGGGCTGCGGCTCGGCGGCCATCGGCATCTTCGCGCGCCAGCTTTTCAGCCAGGCCGACGAGGTGGTGGTGGTCGACGACCACATCACCGGCGTGCTCACCGAGCACCAGGCCGGCCGCTGCCTCGACATGCCGCCCTCGGGCATCCAGATGCGCGGGCGCAAGTCCACGCCCGGGCGCTACTTCCAGGTGGCGAACCCCGGCACCGGCTGGGGCGGCACCGACATCGACGATCCGCTGTCGATCATCGAGGGCTGGGAAGAGGGCGTGGCCAGACCCGGCCTGCGTCTCCTGATGACTTCCACCACCGGCGAGCATGCGCAGTGGTATGTGCTCGATGACGCGCTGCAGCCGGTCGAGCAGGAGATGCCGGCCGAAGTGCGGCGCATCATCGAGCGCATCGGCGAGAACTGCGAGCCCTCGCTGTGCAGCGTGCTCTTCCTCGGCGGCGCCGGCGGGTCCTTGCGCGCCGGCGTCACCGAGAACCCGGTGCTGCTCACGCGCGCCATCAAGCGCGCGCTGGTCAACGTGACCTGCGGCGGTGCACCGGCCTATGTGTGGCCCGGCGGCGGCATCACCGTGATGGCCGACGTACTGCGCATGCCCGACAACAGCTTCGGCACCGTGCCCACGCCCGCGATCGTCGCGCCCATCGAGTTCAGCATGCGGCGCGAGGACTACGCTGCACTCGGCGGCCACATGGAGCATGTGTTCTCGCTCGAGCAGGCGCTGGCGCGCGGCGCCTGGCAGAACGACGGTGCGCCGCTCGCGCGCCAATGGCTTCGCATGGACGATGCGAATCCCTGGCCTCTCGGCCAGCCTCCCATGCTGGGCTAGAAATGTCTGCCCCCCGGCTTTTCACGAGCTTCGCTCGTGTAACTCCACCCCCCGAGGGGGAGGCGCGGCTCGCCTTGGGGCGGCCCGACGGCGGCCGCATGTTCTCTCCGTGGAGCTCTGCGCGATGACCGCCCAACGCAGCGCGCTCGACGGCGGCCGCTGGCATCTCAACCACGGCCCGATCGACATCGTGGCCGAGGCGCACGGCGACGCAGTCGAGGTCGCCGTCGCGCACGAGATCGCATGGCGGCGCTTCGGCGGCGTCCTAGAAGAGCTGGTGGCCGAGCTGCCCCTGCTGCGCCAACCCGTGGGCGCCGAATGCGCGCTGCGAGGCCCGATCGCCCGGCGCATGTGGCAGGCCTGTGCCGCCTTCAGCGCCGGCTTCATCACGCCGATGGCCGCGGTGGCTGGCGCCGTGGCGCAGGAACTCATCGCCTGCTACCAGCGCCCCGGCATCGAGCGCGCGTGGATCAACGACGGCGGCGACATCGCGCTGCATCTGGCTCCGGGCCATTCGGCACGCGTCGGCCTGTTCGCCGATCTCGCGCGCTTCGATCTGCGCGACGGCGGGCCGCTCGCGACCGACGGCCAGTTCGAGATCAGCGCCGAGATGCCGGTGCGCGGCGTCGCCACCAGCGGCTGGCGCGGCCGCAGCTTCTCGCTCGGCATCGCCGACAGCGTGACCGTGCTCGCCGCCACGGCGGCAGAAGCCGATGCCGCCGCCACCGTGATTGCCAATGCGGTCGATGTCGAGGATCCGGGCATCCGTCGACAGCCGGCCAGCACCTGCAAGGACGACAGCGACCTCGGCGAGATACTGGTGACGACCGACGTGCCGCCGCTGGCGCCCGCGCAGGTGCGCCGCGCACTGGATGCGGGCGCGGCCCGCGCGGCGGCCTTGCAGCAATCGGGCCTGGTGTGGTCGGTCGTGCTGGTTTGTCAGGGGCAATGGGCGATGGTCGAGCCCTTAAGCTCGCATGCATCCGGTGTCTCGGCCATTGCGGGGCCGACCCGGGCCGCTGCAGTTGGTTCAGTATTTGCTTAACGAAAAGCAGGGCTTCTTTTCATGATCGAGATACGTCGCGTTTTCACCCACGTCGAGCACATCCACCACGAGTTCGGACCGCGCGCCGCAACGCCCCTGGTGCGCGGCGCCATCGGCGCGGTGCTGACCAATCCCTTCGCAGGCCGCTACGAGCCCGACATCCTGCCGATGATGGAGCTGCTCGACCCGGTCGGCGTGGACATGGCGCACAAGCTGCATGCCGCGATGGATGTGCCGCTCGAGCGGATCGCCACCTACGGCAAGGGCGCGATCGTCGGCGCGGCCGGCGAGCTGGAGCACGGCGCGCTGTGGCACGTGCCCGGCGGCTATGCGATGCGCGAGCTGCTCGGCTGGAAGGGCGACCGTGCCGCCTACCGCTCGGGCACGGTCGACGAGAAGAAGACCGGCCAGCCGGGCAACGCGCTCTCGATCGTGCCTTCCACCAAGAAGGTGGGGCCGCCCGGCGCGGCGCTCGACGTGCCGCTCACCAACATCAATGCCAGCTACGTGCGCGGCCAGTTCGATGCGATCGAAGTGCGCGTGCCCGGCGCGCCGGCCGCCGACGAGATCGTCTTCATCCTCGCGATGAGCACGGGTTACCGCGTGCACGAACGCGTGGGCGGCTTGCGCGCCGAGAACATTTCCAAGTGGGATGGATTGAGATGACTGACCACCTCCGTTGCTTGCTCACTGCGTCCAGCGGCCCGGCAAAGCCGGTTCCGCGGTGTTTCCCGAAAGGGCCTCGCTGCGCTCGCCGGCGCGAATGCCTAAAACCAGAACAGGAGTAGTCAAGATGACCGCCAACATCCGCAAGCTCGTCGTGCAGGTCGACGAAACCCGCAAGGAAATGGGCCAGGCCATCGAGCCGCCCACGCGCCGCGCCGTCGCGATCGCTGTGATCGAGAACCCCTACGCGGGCCGCTACAGCGAGTCGCTCGACGAACTGATCGCCATCGGCGAGGAGCTGGGTGCGCTGCTCGGCCAGAAGGCCGTGGCCGCGCTGGGCATCGAGCCCGGCCAGGCGCAGAGCTACGGCAAGGGCGCGATCGTCGGCGAAGCCGGCGAGCTCGAGCATGCCGCGGCCATCCTGCATCCCAAGCTCGGCGCGCCGCTGCGCTTGGCGGTGGAAAAAGGCGCGGCGCTGGTGCCCTCGGCCAAGAAGCGCGGCACGCTCGGCACCGCCATCGACGTGCCGCTGGGCCACAAGGACGCGGCCTTCGTGCGCAGCCACTTCGATGCCGTCGAGGCTCGCGTGTCGGATGCGCCGCGCGCCAACGAGATCGTCGTTGCGGTCGCGGTCACCGACAGCGGGCGGCCGCTCCCGCGCATCGGTGGTCTCCAAGTTTCCGAGATCAAGGGCGAAGACGGCCTGAAATGAAGCTCACCCCCAGGCTCCCCCACTTCGTGTGGTCCGCCAACCCCCTTCCGGGGGCGCCGCCCTGCGGCCCGGCGAAGCCGGTTCCGCGGCCGCCCCCGAACGGCGAGTGCGCTGCGCGCACCGCATTTGTCCGGTCCCATTGACCATTTTCAACGAGGAGTTCCCCATGACCATGCGCTTTGCCTTCAACGTCGTGTCGCTCGCCGCGCTCACCGTCTCACTGATTCCCGCCGCGCATGCGCAGGGCGTGATCAAGATCGGCGAGATCAACAGCTACAAGGCGCAGCCCGCCTTCCTCGAGCCCTACAAGAAGGGCATGGAGCTCGCGGTCGACGAGATCAACGCCGCCGGCGGCGTCAACGGCAAGAAGATCGAGCTCGTCACGCGCGACGACAACGCCAACCCCGGCGACGCGGTGCGCGTGGCCGAGGAGCTGGTGTCGCGCGAGAAGGTCGACATGCTGGCGGGCACCTTCCTGTCCAACACCGGCCTCGCGGTGACCGACTTCGCGAAGCAGAAGAAGTTCTTCTTCCTCGCGGGCGAACCGCTGACCGACAAGATCACCTGGCAGGGCGGCAATCAATACACCTTCCGCCTGCGCCCCGGCACCTACATGCAGGCCGCGATGCTGGTGCCCGAGGCGGCCAAGCTGAAGAAAAAGCGCTGGGCCGTGGTGTACCCCAACTACGAGTACGGCCAGTCGGCCGTGGCCGCGTTCAAGAACCTGCTGAAGGCTGCGCAGCCGGACGTCGAGTTCGTCGCCGAGCAGGCCACGCCGCTCGGCAAGGTCGATGCCGGCAGCGTGGTGCAGGCGCTGGCCGATGCCAAGCCGGATGCAATCTTCAACGTGCTGTTCGGCGCCGACCTGTCGAAGTTCGTGCGCGAAGGCAACACGCGCGGCCTGTTCAAGGACCGCGAGGTGGTGAGCGTGCTGACCGGCGAGCCCGAGTACCTGGACCCGCTGAAGGACGAGGCGCCCAACGGCTGGATCGTGACCGGCTATCCCTGGTATGGCATCACCACGCCCGAGCATAAGAAGTTCGAGCAGGCCTACCAGGCCAAATTCAAGGATTACCCGCGCCTCGGCTCGGTGGTCGGCTACAGCATGATCCACTCGGCCGCTGCCGGCATCGCCAAGGCCAAGAGCACCGACACCGAGAAGCTGGTCGCGGCCTTCAAGGGCCTGCAGGTCGACACGCCCTTCGGCAAGATCACCTACCGCCCCGAAGACCACCAGTCGACCATGGGCGCCTTCGTGGGCCGCACCAAGAACGAAGGCGGCAAGGGCGTGATGGTGAACTACGTCTACCTCGACGGTGCCGACCCCAAGTACCAGCCGCCCGTCGCCGAGCTGAAGAAGTCGCGAGCCAATGATTGACGCTCGCCCCCAGGCTGCGCGCACTTCGTGTCGCTTCGCCAACCCCCTACCGGGGGCAACACCAGCGGCCCGGCAAAGCCGGTTCCGCGGTGTTTCGCGAACGGGCAGCCTGGCTGCGCCGGCCGCGCGGGGGCCCTCTTCGGGTAGAGCTTCCATGTCGAGGATCTTCGAATGAGCTTTTCGGGTTTCATCGTTCAGCTCTTGAATGGGCTGGCGAGCGCGTCCTCGCTGTTTCTCGTGGCGGCAGGCCTGTCGCTGATCTTCGGCGTCACGCGGATCGTGAACTTCGCGCATGGCTCGTTCTTCATGGTGGGCGTCTACATCGCCTACACGCTGGTCGAGCGGCTGGGCACGGGGCTCGGCTTCTGGCCGGCGCTGGTGATCGCCGCGCTCGCGGTCGGCGTGCTGGGTGCGCTGATCGAGGTGGTGCTGCTGCGCCGCATCTACAAGGCGCCCGAGCTGTTCCAGCTGCTCGCGACCTTCGCGTTGGTGCTGGTGATCAAGGACGCGGTGCTGTGGCTCTGGGGTCCCGACGAATTGCTGGGCCCACGCGCGCCCGGCCTTTCGGGCTCGGTGATGATCCTCGGACGCCAGTTCCCGTCCTATGACCTGTTCCTGATCGTCGTCGGCCCGCTTGTGCTCGGCCTGGTCTGGATGCTGCTCACGCGCACCCGCTTCGGCACGCTGGTGCGCGCCGCCACGCAGGACCGCGAGATGGTCAGCGCGCTCGGCGTCAACCAGGCATGGCTGTTCACCGCCGTGTTCGCGCTCGGCGCACTGCTTGCGGGCCTGGGCGGCGCGCTGCAGCTGCCGCGCGAGCCGGCCACGCTCGAGATGGACCTCAACACCATCGGCGCGGCTTTCGTGGTCGTGGTGGTGGGCGGCATGGGCTCGATCCCCGGCGCCTATGCGGCCGCGCTGCTGATCGCCGAGATCAAGGCGATCTGCATCTGGCTCGGCGTGGTCGACGTCTTCGGCATCAGCGTCTCCTTCTCCAAGCTCACGCTGGTGGTCGACTTCCTCGTGATGGCGGTGGTGCTGGTGTGGCGCCCCTGGGGCCTGTTCGGCCGGCCGCAGGCGCCGAGCCGCTACGTGGGCATGCAGGAGGAGCCGCTGCGCCGCCCGAGCAAGGCTTACCTGATCGCGGCCGCCGTGTTCGGCCTGGTGCTCGCGGCCATGCCCTTCATCACGGCCGATTCGCCCTACACGACCGTGCTGATGATCGACCTCATGATCGCCGCGCTGTTCGCGACCAGCCTGCACTTCATCATGGGCCCGGCCGGCATGCATTCCTTCGGGCATGCGGCCTACTTCGGGCTCGGGGCCTACGGTGCCGCGCTGCTGGTGCGCACGAGCGGCATGCCGATGGAGCTCGCGCTCGTCATCGCCCCGCTGGTGGCGGCGGCCGGCGCCTTCGTCTACGGCTGGTTCGCGGTGCGGTTGTCGGGCGTCTACCTCGCGATGCTCACGCTCGCCTTCGCGCAGATCACCTGGGCCGTCACCTACCAGTGGGACACTTTCACGGGCGGCAGCAACGGCCTCACCGGCGTCTGGCCGGCGGCGTGGCTCTCGGACAAGCGCGTGTACTACTGGCTCACGCTGGTGCTGGTCGCGATCGGCGTGCTGTGGCTGCGGCGCGTGCTGTTCTCGCCCTTCGGCTATGCGCTGCGCGCCGGGCGCGACTCGGCGCTTCGGGCCGATGCGATCGGCATCGACGTCAAGCGCATGCAGTGGGTCGCCTTCGTGATCGCGGGCACCGCGGCGGGGCTGGCCGGCGCGCTCTACGCGTTCTCCAAGGGCAGCATCTCGCCCGAATCGCTGAGCGTAGGCAAGTCGGTGGACGGGCTGGTGATGGTGCTGCTGGGCGGCATCCAGACGCTGGCGGGTCCGGTGGTGGGCGCCGTCACTTTCACCTGGCTGCACGACACGGTGGCGCGCAACACCGACTACTGGCGCGCCATGCTGGGCGGGATCATCCTGCTCCTGGTGCTGCTGTTCCCGCAGGGGATCGCGGGCTTTGCCAAGCAGCTGTTCGATCGGCGGCGCGGTGGCGCGGCCGGCAAGTTGAAGGAGGCAGAGGCATGAACGGGCTCTTGCTCCCTCCCCTTCCGGGGGAGGGTTGGGGTGGGGGCGCCGAACCTTCATCCAACGCAACGATTGAACAGGCGTCCGGCGCCCCTACCCCCACCCTCCCCCGGCGGGGGAGGGAGTAAGACCATGAGCCTTCTTAAAGTTTCGGAACTCGGCAAATCCTTCGGCGGCGTCAAAGCCGTCGACGGCATCAGCTTCGAGCTCGCGCCGGGCGAACTGCTCGCATTGATCGGCCCCAACGGCGCCGGCAAGTCCACCACCTTCAACATGGTCAACGGCCAGTTGAAGGCCGATCGCGGCTCGATCCTGCTCGACGGCCAGGAACTCGTGGGCCGCAAGCCGCGCGAGATCTGGCGCATGGGCGTGGGACGCACCTTCCAGATCGCCGAGACCTTCGCCTCGCTCACGGTGGTGGAGAACGTGCAGATGGCGCTGCTCTCGCATGACCACCGGCTCTTCTCGACCTGGCGCCGCGCCGCCGACCACAAGCGCGAGGAAGCGCTGGCGCTGCTCGACCAGGTCGGCATGAAGAGCCAAGCCGACCGGCCCTGCAGCGTGCTGGCCTATGGCGACGTCAAGCGCGTCGAGCTCGCGATCGCGATGGCCAATTCGCCCAAGCTGCTGCTGATGGACGAGCCCACCGCCGGCATGGCGCCCAAGGAGCGCAACTCGCTGATGGCATTGACCAAGCAACTGGTGATCGACCGCGGCATGGCGGTGCTCTTCACCGAGCACAGCATGGACGTGGTGTTCGCGTACGCCGACCGCATGATCGTGCTGGCGCGCGGGCGCCTCATCGCGCAGGGCAAGCCGCTCGAGATCCGCGACCATCCGAAAGTGCAGGAGGTGTATTTCGGCAGCGGGAAGACCTTCGAGAAGATTGCCGAGAAGGCGGCGGCAGTGAATGCCGCGGTGGGAGAAAACGCATGAGCACGCATGAAGTCCTGCTCGAAGCCAAGGCCCTGTGCGCCTGGTACGGCGCCGCGCAGATCCTCTACGACGTCGACCTCGAGGTGCGGCGCGGCGAAGTCGTCGCGCTCATGGGACGCAACGGCGCCGGCAAGTCGACCACGCTCAAGACGCTGATCGGCATGCTCGGCAAACGCCGCGGCGCGGTGCGCTTCCTGGGCCACGACATCTCGAAGAGCGAGCCGCACCATGCGGCCAAGCTCGGCCTGGGCTTCGTGCCCGAGGACCGGCGCGTGTTCACCGACCTTACAGTGATGGAGAACCTCGAGGTCGGCAAGCAGGCCGCGCGCCGATGGACCGACGGCAGCGATGCGCCGCTGTGGACGCCCGAGCGCCTGTTCAAGCTCTTCCCGAACCTCGGCGAGATGCCGAACCGACCCGGCGGCCGCATGAGCGGCGGCGAGCAGCAGATGCTGACCGTGGCGCGCACGCTGATGGGCAATCCTTACCTGGTGCTGCTCGACGAGCCCTCCGAAGGCGTGGCGCCGGTGATCGTCGAGCAGATGGCCAACATGATCCTCGAGCTCAAGGCGCAGGGCGTGAGCATCCTGCTGTCGGAGCAGAACATGCACTTCGCCGAGCTCGTGTCCGACCGCGCCTACGTGCTCGAGAAGGGGCAGATCCGCTACCAGGCATCGATGGCCGAACTGGCAGCCAACGACGAGGTGCGCAGGGCCTACCTGAGCGTTTGAAGCATATGGCCCCCACGCTCCCGCACTTCGTGTCGTCGCTGCCCCCCGAAGGGGCCGCACGCCGCCTTGGGGCGGCCCGGCGCCGGCGTGGCCCAGCGTTTTCTTAGCCCGAGGAGTTATTACCATGCACAACACGCACCGCAGAACCTTTCTCCAGTCCGCCGCAGCCCTGGGGCTCGCGGGGCTCTCGGCGCCGCTGCTCGCTGCCGCGAAGATCAGGCCGGCAGCGAACGCGGTCCTGATCGTGGTCGACGTGCAGAACTGCTTCGTCGACGGCGGCACGCTGCCGGTCAAGGGCGGTGCCGAGGTGGTGCCGGTGATCAACAAGCTCTCCACCGCCTTCGAGAACATCGTCGTCACGCAGGACTGGCACACGCAGGGCCATGCCTCCTTCGCCAGCGCGCATCCGGGCCAGAAGCCTTTCAGCAGCATCAAGCTGGGCTACGGCAGCCAGGTGCTGTGGCCCGACCACTGCGTGCAGGGCACCGAGGATGCGGCGCTGCACAAGGACCTGAAGCTGCCGACCGCGCAGCTGATCATCCGCAAGGGCTTCCACAAGGGCGTCGACAGCTACTCGGCCTTCGAGGAAGCCGACCGCAAGACCGCCACCGGCCTGGCCGGCTACCTCAAGCAGCGTGGCATCAAGACCGTGTTCGTGAGCGGCCTGGCCACCGACTTCTGCGTCGCCTGGACCGCGCTCGATGCGCGCAAGGCCGGCTTCGAAGCCTACGTGATCGAGGACGCGACGCGCGCCATCGACCTCGACGGCTCGCTGGCCAAGGCCTGGAAGCAGATGGCGGCCAAGGGCGTCAAGCGCATCCAGTCCGCCGACATCGAAGTGGCGGCCTGAGCGATGGCCCCCATCTCCCGACGCGCCGCGGCGGCGCGCTGTGCCGCCGCGCTCGCTGTCTTCTCGACGCTCACGCACGCCGCCGAAACCGGCGTCACCGACACCAGCATCCGCATCGGCCAATCGGCCGTCTTCAGCGGCGTGGCGCAGGATTTCGGCAACGACTACCGCGCCGGCATCAAGCTCTACTTCGACCGCGTGAACAAGGGCGGCGGCGTCAACGGCCGCAAGATCGAACTGCTGTCCTACGACGATGCCTACGAGCCCCAGCGCACCGCGATCAACACGGCCAAGCTGATCGACGAGGACAAGGTGTTCGCGCTGATGGGCTTCGTCGCCACCGGCAACCTGGCGGCGGCCATGCCGCTGGCCGACAAGGCCGGCGTGCCGATGTTCGCGCCGCTGGTGGGCACCACCTCCTTCCGCACCAGGCTCAAACGCAATCTCTTCCACGTGCGCGCGGGCTACGACCTGGAGCTGCGCAAGATCATCAGCCACTTGTCGACCATCGGCATCCACAACATCGCCGTCGTGTACCAGGACAGCGCCTTCGGCAAGTCGAACCTCGCGACCTGCGAGCAGCTCGCGGCCGAATACAAGGTCAAGGTGGTGCAGGCGCTGCCGATGGCGATTGCCGCGACCGACGCCAAGGAAATCGGTGAGAGCCTGATGAAGGCCAAGCCCGGCGCGGTGGTGATGATCATGGCCGGGCGCATGAGCGAGGTCTTCATCCGCGACTACCGCGGCGGCGGGGCGGCGGCGCCGCTCTACACGCTGTCGGTCGGCATCACCGATGCGGCCGGTTCGGCGCAGCGCCTGGGCGGCAAGCTCGAAGGCCTGGTCACCGCCAGCATCGTGCCGCCGCCGCAGGCGGTGCGGGTGCCGAT
This sequence comes from Variovorax sp. MHTC-1, assembly GCF_003984645.1. Classification (GTDB taxonomy): domain Bacteria; phylum Pseudomonadota; class Gammaproteobacteria; order Burkholderiales; family Burkholderiaceae_C; genus Variovorax. Next base: position 14,133 of record NZ_RWKI01000012.1, on the reverse strand, counting down.
CGTGGCCGACTACCGGCGTGACCGCGCCGAGTTCGGCGAGAAGATCGACAGCTACACCGCGCTCGAGGGCTACATCGCCGCGCGCGTGTTCGTCGAAGGGATCAAGCGCGCCGGCCGCCACCTCACGCGCGAGAGCTTCGTCGCCGCGCTCGAGAGCCTGGGCGAGACGCGCATCGGCGAGTTCCCGGTGGCCTACGGGCCGAAGAACCACAACGGCTCGACCTTCGTCGATCTGGAGATGTACACACGTGACGGACGCCTTCAGCGCTGAGACCTTCGCCCTGCAGGTCAACGGGTGCGCGCAGGTGCTCGCGGTGCCGCGCGAGGCATCGCTCCTGCACGTGCTGCGCAACGACCTCGGCCTGAACGGACCCAAGTACGGCTGCGGGCTGGGCCAGTGCGGCGCCTGCACCGTGTGGGTGGACGGCGTGGCGGCACGGGCCTGTGTGATTCCGGCGCATGGCGTGGCCGGCCGGGAGATCACGACCCTTGAAGGGCTGGCAGATGTCGCCCCCAGGCTCGGCACTATCGTGTCCTCGCCACCCCCCGAGGGGGCTGCCGCGCCTTGGGGCGGTCCGGCGGCGCGGCGCGGGCGTTGGCATCCGGTGCAGCAGGGCTTCGAGGAGGCCCAGGCGGCGCAATGCGGCTACTGCCTGAACGGCATGGTGATGCAGGCGGCGGCGCTGCTGGCGCGCGAGCCGCATCCCAGCGAGGCGCAGATCCGCAACGAGCTCTCGGGCAACCTGTGCCGTTGCGGCACGCATGTCGAGATCATGGCCGCGGTGCAGCGCGCTGCAGAGCTGATGGCATCGAAGGACGCTGATTCGTGAACCGGCGCGCCGACCTGCCGCGCACTCGCAGCGACTTCCTGCATGCCGAAGGCGTGCTCGTCGTCGTGCGCGAGACGCCGCCCGCGCCGCCGGCGGTCAACGGCCAGCCGCCCGCGGTGTTCGGCAATCCCGCAGAGGGCCCCGAGATCCTGCTTGCGCTGTGGGACGACGGCAGCGCGACCGCACTCCACGGCCACGTCGACCTCGGCACCGGCATCCAGACCGCGCTGTCGCAGATCGTCGCCGAGGAGCTCGACCTGCCGCTAGCGCAGATCCGCATGGTGCTCGGCGATACCGCGCGCGCGCCGAACCAGGGCGCGACCATCGCCAGCGCCTCGCTGCAGATCCATGCGCAGCCGCTGCGGCTCGCGGCCGCGCAGGCGCGCGCCTGGCTCGTCGCGCAGGCCTCCGAGCGCTTCGGCGTGCAGCCTTCGCTGCTGGCGGTGCGCGAGGGGCGCATCCATGCCGGCGACGGTTCGGCCTTCGGCGTCGGCTTCGGCGAGCTGGTGGCGGGCGCGCGCACCGTGCTCCAGCTCGACGGCGGCGCCCGTCTCAAGGACCCGAAGGACTACCGCATCGTCGGCAGCCCGGTGCCGCGCGTCGACATCCCGGCCAAGCTCGCGGGCGAGCTGGTCTTCGTGCACGACATGCGCGCGAGCGGCATGCTGCACGGCCGCGTCGTGCGCCCGCCCTATGCGGGCGCGGACCATGGCGACTACATCGGCAACACGCTCGAATCGGTGGACGAATCCTCGATCGCCCACATTCCCGGCATTCGCGCGGTGGTGGTGATCCGCGACTTCGTCGGCATCGTCGCCGAGCGCGAGGAACATGCAGAGCAGGCGCTGCGCGAGTTGCGCGTGGCGTGGAAGCAATGGCCGGGCCTGCCCTCGCTCGATGACCTCGAAGGCGCGATCCGCGCCAATCCCGCCACGCAGCGCCTCCTGGTCGACGAAGGCGATGTCGACGGCGCGCTCGCCGACGCGGCCGAGCCGATGCCGCGCACCTATGTCTGGCCCTATCAGATGCATGCGTCGATCGGGCCTTCGTGCGCGCTCGCGCATTGGCAGCCCGAAGGCGAGGGCGGCGATGTGCAGCTGCGCGTATGGGCCGGCTCGCAGAATCCGCATGTGCTGCGCGCCGATCTCGCCAAGCTCATGGGCTTGCAGGACGTCGCGGTCGACGTCGTGCGCATGGAGGCCGCGGGCTGCTATGGCCGCAACAGTGCCGACGACGTCGCGGCCGATGCGGCATTGCTCGCGCGCGCGGCCGGCGCGCCGGTGCGCGTGCAGCTCACGCGCGAGCAGGAGCATGCGTGGGAGCCCAAGGGCGCGGCGCAGCTGATGCAGGTGCAGGGCGGGCTCGATGCCGAATGCGGCGTCGCGGCCTACGACTTCGAGACCTCCTACCCGTCGAACGGCGCGCCCACGCTGGCGCTCCTGCTCACGCGCACCGTCGAGCCGGCGGCGCAGGCCTTCGAGATGGGCGACCGCACCGCGCGGCCGCCCTATGCCTACGGCAACCTGCGCGTCAAGGTCAACGACATGGCGCCGATCGTGCGCGCGTCGTGGCTGCGCGGCGTGTCGGCGCTGCCGAACGCCTTCGCGCACGAGTCCTATGTCGACGAGCTGGCCACCGCCGCCGGCGTCGATCCGGTCGCATTCCGCCTGCGGCATCTGCAGGATCCGCGCGCGGTGGACTTGGTGCGCGAAACCGCGCAGAAGGCCGGCTGGCGCATGCGCACCGGTCCACAGGAGAACGCAGACGGGGGCCTCGGCCCCGGTGGCGACGTGCTGTTCGGCCAGGGCTTTGCGTACGCGCGCTACGTGCACAGCAAGTGGCCCGGCTTCGGCGCAGCCTGGTCGGCCTGGGTGGCCGATGTCGAGGTCAACCGCAAGACCGGGGAGGTGCATGTGCGCCGGGTGGTGGTCGGGCACGACGCCGGTCTGATGGTCAATCCGGCCGGTGTCGAGCACCAGATCCACGGCAACGTGATCCAGACCACCAGCCGCGCGTTGAAAGAGCGCGTGCAGTTCGCGCCGCAGGCGGCGCCCAACCCCGGCGTGGTGGCGAGCCGCGAATGGGGCAGCTATCCGATCGTCAATTTCCGCGACGTGCCGGTGATCGAGGTCATGCACATGCAGCGGCCCGGCGAGCCGCCGCTGGGAGCGGGTGAATCGTCCTCGGTGCCCGGCACGGCGGCGATCGCGAATGCGATCTTCGATGCGACGGGGGTGCGCTTCAGGGCGCCGCCGTTCACGCCGGAGGTGGTACGGGCTGCGCTGAATCCTCTCCCTCCCCCGCCGGGGGAGGGCTGGGATGGGGGCACGCGGTCGGTCAATGCTGGCGCCGTCATACCCCCATCCCAACCTTCCCCCGGAAGGGGAAGGAGCAAGTCCGTGTGGGCCACGGCAGCAGCCCTCGTCATCGGCGGCATCGGCGTCATCGCCGGCCTGTTCGGCTGGCGCTCGACCATCGCCCCCGTCACCTTCAGCGCCCCCGCCTACAGCCCATCCACCATCGAACGCGGCCGCACGCTCGCCGCCATCGGCGACTGCGCCGTCTGCCACACCGCGCCGGGCGGCACGCCCCATGCCGGCGGCCGTGCGATGGACACGCCCTTCGGCACCATCTACACCACCAACCTCACGCCCGATGCCGACACCGGCCTGGGCCGCTGGTCCTTCAGCGCCTTCCAGCGCGCGATGCGCGAGGGCATCTCGCGCGACGGGCATCACCTCTATCCGGCCTTTCCCTACACCGCCTTCGCCAAGACCAGCGACGACGACCTGCAGGCGCTCTACTCTTACTTCATGTCGCTGCCCGCGGTGCGCGCGCCCACGCCCGAAGCCGAGCTCAAGTTTCCCTTCGGCCTGCGGCCGCTGATGGCCGGCTGGAATGCGCTCTTCCACGATCCGGCGCCGATGCAGCCGGTGGCGAACCGAAGCGCCGAATGGAACCGCGGCGCCTACCTCGTCAATGGCCTGGGCCACTGCGGCGCCTGCCACACGCCGCGCAATGCGTTGGGCGCGGAGCAGGGCGGCAGCGCCTTTCTTTCCGGCGCGATGGTCGAGGGATGGGAGGCGCCGGCATTGACGAGCCTCTCGAAGGCAGCCGTGCCCTGGAATGCCGATGCGCTCTACCGTTACTTGCGCAACGGCCACAGCCCACGCCACGGCATCGCCGGCGGCCCGATGGCCGAGGTGGTGCGCGAGTTGGGTTCGGTGCCCGACGAGGACATCCGCGCGATGGCGACCTATCTCGCCTCCTTCAACCCGGCCGCGAGCGATGTCGAAGCGAGCGCACAGGCGCAGCGCGCGGTCGCCACCGCCGCCGCCGGCCAGGGCCAACTGCTGGGCCCCGCCCAGCGCATGTTCGACGGCGCCTGCGCCGCCTGCCACCACGACGGCAACGGGCCGACCCTGCTGGGCGTGAACACGCCGCTCGCGCTCAACAGCAACCTCACGAGCGACAAGCCGGACAACCTGCTGCGCACCATCCTCGACGGCGTGCGCGAACCGGCTTCGCGCGAGATCGGCTTCATGCCGGCTTTCCGCGATGCGCTCGACGATGCGCAGATCGCCGAGCTGGCCGGCTACATGCGCGCGCGCTTCGCACCGCAGGCGACTGCCTGGAAAGACCTGCCGCGGAGCGTCGCGCGCGTGCGTGCCGCAGGACAGGCCCACACGGCGCGCTGACAGTCCCGTACGATCGCCCATGCAGAGGCCGGCTCATCGGCCCGATCAATCTGGAGACCTCGCATGCCCCCGACCCTCTCGCCCGCCCCCAGCCTGCCTCGCGATGCCGGGCGCGCCACCCTGATCGGACGCCTCTGGCAGCCGGGCCTAGGGCCGACGCCGGTGGCCGTGAAAGAGGGCGGCTTGCACGACCTCACCCGCCTCGCGCCCACCATCAGCCAGCTGCTCGAACTCGACGATGCCGCAGGCGCCGTGCAGCAGGCCCTGCGCGACAACAACGCACCGCGCATCGCTGCGCTCGATGCGGCGCTGGCCAACAGCGACGAGGCCAGGCGCGATCCCGAACTACCCTGGCTGCTGGCGCCCTGCGACTTGCAGGCCGTCAAGGCCAGCGGCGTGACCTTCGTCGCCAGCCTGCTGGAGCGCGTGATCGAGGAGCAGTCCCGCGGCGACGCATCGAAGGCCGATGCCATCCGCACGGCGCTCGGCGGCGTGCTCGGCGACAACCTCGCGGGCATCGTGCCCGGCTCGCCGCAGGCGGCGCAGGTCAAGGAGCTGCTGATCGCGCAGGGCGCCTGGTCGCAGTACCTCGAGGTCGGCATCGGCCCCGATGCCGAGATCTTCACCAAGGCGCCGGTACTGGCCTCGGTGGGCACCGGCGCCGACGTCGGCATCCACTCGGGCTCGGTCTGGAACAACCCCGAGCCGGAGGTCGTGCTCGCGGTCAACAGCCGTGGCCAGACGCTGGGCGCCGCCTTGGGGAACGACGTCAACCTGCGCGACTTCGAAGGCCGCAGCGCGCTCTTGCTCGGCAAGGCCAAGGACAACAACGCCTCGTGCGCGATCGGCCCCTTCATCCGCCTCTTCGACGCCCACTTCGGCATCGACGACGTGCGCCGCATCACGGTGGCGCTGCGCGTCGCCGGCCCTGAAGGTTTCGTGCTCGAAGGCGAGAGCTCGCTGGCGCTGATCAGCCGCGACCCGCTGGACATCGTGTCGCAGGCGATCAGCCCGCACCATGCCTACCCGGACGGCCTGATGCTCTTCCTGGGCACCATGTTCGCGCCGACGCAGGACCGCCAAGGCCCGGGCCAGGGCTTCACCCATGTGGTCGGCGACCGCGTGACCATCTCGGCGCCCGAGCTCGGCGCGCTGGAGAACCGCGTCGTGCATTCGGACCAGGCCGCGCGCTGGTCTTTCGGGATCGGTGCGCTGATGCGCAACTTGGCAGGCCGCGGGCTGCTCTAGGTGTCCGCGCGCAAGGCCCGGCGGTACTGCACCGCCTCCGCCACATGCGGGACCTGCACGTCGCCGGCGCCGGCCAGGTCGGCGATCGTGCGGGCGACCTTCAGCGCACGGTGCGTGCTGCGCGCCGACCAGCCCAGCCGCGCCGCCGCGCTGTGCATGAACTTGAGCGCCGCCGCATCGAGCGCGGCATGCCGGTCGATCTCGGCACCCTGCAAAGCCTGGTTCGGTTTGCCTTGGCGCTCCATCGCGCGTCCACGCGCCTCGACCACGCGCCCGCGGATGCTGCCGGTGGCTTCGCCGGCCGGCGCTTCGAGCAGCTGCACAGCCGAGACTGCAGGCACCTCGATGTGCAGATCGATGCGGTCGAGCAGCGGGCCGCTCAGCTTGCCCTGTGTGGTGCGCCACATTTACTGATCGGTGGTTTTGTTGTGGAGCAACAAGTTAGGCGCCAACTACGGTGCGGTCCACTACTGAGATAAGGTCAAGATTCATGACAATTTCCCATCTGCGCGCCACAGTTCGTGGAACGCGGATCTTTTCCGCTATCGCCCGCTTGGGCAACGACGAGATTGCCGAAGTCTTGGCGAACTTCCGCGTACACGTCGATGCAGGTGGGCCGAACGCGAGGACTTTCCTGGCTCAATGCGCCAATGACCCCGCGAGTATCGATCGGAGCCCCTTTCGCAGGGCGAGCAACAGCCTTTGCCAAGGGGCGGGGCGTCGCTCCATCTCGGCATGCCTGGAGGGCGGTCGTCTGATGTCGAATATGGCGTCTCCCGCCTCTTCGGCAAAGAAGTGCGAGCAGCGACGTTGCAACAACACCGTATGGCCTTGATGCGGGACGATCGTGTGCTTATTGCCGTCGTATTCGAGGTATGCGCCGGCAGGGGCGGTGGCGTGCCAGGGGCAGATCTGTTGGATCACGAGGCCAACCGCGGCAGCGGCGAGCACGCCATTGGGCCATACGACTTGAGGCTTGCTTCCTGCGGCACCGTACTTGCGTGCTTCCTGCTCCAGCGCGTCATCGGTGACAACGCTTAGGCAACGCAGGCACGGTGCGCCAGGCGTTACCAGAACGACTTGTCCCGCGATCAGGAAGTGGTCTCCGACCTTGTGCACGTCCATACCCATGTCTACGTAGGGGATGAGGTACCTTCGGCAGTAGCGATCTAGCTCGTCCTTCGCCCGGACCGAGTCGAGTCCGCCCACGATGAGGTCGCACGACTTCAAATGGCCGGCCGCGTCTTGCCAGTTCGCGAACGCTGCGATGATGTTGGATTCCGGGAGCACCCCGCGAATGACGCGACTGGCGATATCGACTTTTCTCGCGCGTTGCTCCACGTCGGCGGTCGTCGCGCCGACCAGGCGGTTGAGGTTCGACTCCTCGATGACATCGGGGTCAACCAGGACGTAGTTGCCGATGCCGACATGGGCGAGCTGCTGGGCGACGTGTGAGCCGCCGCCGCCCAGGCCCACGATACCCACACGGGCCTCAGCCAATACGCGCGTGCTGTCTGCGCCGAGGAAGCTCTGGCGGGCGCTCTTGCTCATGCTGCTTCTCCAATCCGTTGAAATTGCGCGCCGATTTCCACGAATCCAGCAACGTAAGTGGGGCGGATCTTTGGCGCGGTCCACATCAGTCCGCGGGCGCTGTCGTTGCTGAGGACGATGATCCCGTGCGGCATTCCAGGCAAAGCGTTGAAGAAACCCGGCACGAAGCTGGCAGCGCTTTTCAGGTCGGTGGCCGAGAACTCGGGACGGCTCCATCCGCCGTGCGTGTGGACGTGCAGGATGCAGGACTTGTGCTTGTAGGCTGCCTCGAGTGCCTTGCGAATGGCGTCGGGGCCGATTTGTGCGCCCACCGCCATGCTGCGCTCATAGTCGTCGTCTGCTACTGGCTGGTAGTTACGGGCGACCAGCATGAGATCGTCACCCATCCAAGTCGCACCGGCGTTGATGAAGCCGACACGCTCATAGGCGAATGGGTGGTGTCGATGCAGATCGGCGCGGATATCCCGCAGCAGGGACGACAGGATTTTGACCCTGATGTTCATGCGAAGGCCCTCAAGTGGTTGGCAAGCATCTGATGCCAGGGCAGTGCGGCCGACACTCCCTGCCAGGAGCAGGCCTGCCAGTTGCGCCCGATCAACTGGAAGGCGTTCCAGTTCTTGGCGTTGAGGGCGCTGATCTGCCGTTCCAGGAACAGGCGGGATTCGTAACCCGCGTGGTGCGCAGGGTAGAGCAGGGCGTCGAGTTGTACGATCCCCGCCGGCGTGTCGATCCTCAGCGCGGGGAGGAAGGCGCACAGCACCCCCCCCTCGTGGACCGCCTGTGCCGCGGGGTAGTACTGCTTGAGCGCCTCGAACTTGTGAGCGCTCACGACGACTGGCCGCAGGGGGCGTGGGAGGTGAAGCGCATGTCGTTCTTCAGGCGCACGCGCTGGTCGGGCTTCAGGGGAACCAGGCGATCGCCCTCGAATACCGCCAGCACATAGCCCTGTTCGACTTGGAACTTCGTCTTGAGCTGTTCGGTCGTATAGACGCCGCGCGGCATCTCGTAGGGCACTTCGCCGTAGTAGACCGTGACAGTTTTTGGCGCACGCTTGGTACGGAAACGCTCAGTGCCCTTGCCTGAGAGATCGACGACATCGTCATCGTCCAGAACGCGATCAGGGCTCTCTTCCAGCTCCAGGATGACGTCGAAGTCCTCGTCCACGCCGGTGAGGTGGCGCAGCAGTGCTGCATTGACCTTGGCCTTCGGCCACTCGATCTTCATGCCATCCAGGATGAACCGGTAGGTCGCGTCGCTCTCGATCACGTAGAACCGTTCGACACCCGCTTCGCGCAGGTCGACGACCTCGTCGGGCCTGATCTCTTCAAGGTTCCCGCTCTTGAGGCGCTGGAGCACGATTACCTCGTCGGCAGACCGGTAGCCTGCGGCTGCCGCCAGTTGCGTGGCGTTTACCTTCGGGTCGTTCATGTCGACGGTGCGTTCCTGGAGCGCTTCGTCCAGGATCACGATGCGCTGTTCATCACCATCTTGACTGCCGTGTTGCGTTTTCATGCGATCTCCTTGATCGATGGGTTGCACCTTGTTCGAAGGGCTGTTGACCCTCCACCTTGAGCGGCAGATCCGTGATTTAGCGGAACCGCCTAACAGCCGATACGCTGATAAGCGGATTATTGGATAAATTTCTTGCAAGCGCAAGCCCCCCGGGGTGTGGGCCGTTTAGAACAGGGTGGAGGTCAGCCCGGCATCGCGAACTACTTGCAGCTTCAGCAGACGGATGCGGGCGGCTTCAGAGGAGACTTGGAAGGCGGACTGCACTTCTCCCACCATGGCTTCAAAGAGATCGCCACAGGCGGCAAGGCCGCCACGGATGTAGTTGGGAAATCGATGAGCGATGACCAGACGCACTTGCGTGGCCGGCATTAGGATTGCGCCCGACACGTAGCCCGCTTGCCACTCCATCCAGTCGGATTGACCAGCATTGAGCATGTTTCCTTCCCTGCAAGCCTGAACGCGGTCCGTCTGAACTTCTTCATCGTCGAAGAGACCAGGCCCCGTACAGCGCTCAAACAGGATGTTGTGCAGCAGCGCGTGTCCAAGCTCGTGCGCAAGCGTCGTGCGCAATCTATTTTCTCGCTTGGCCTCCGATAACCTGGCAGCGATGCGGATGCTGGGCTTGCCGTCCGGATTGAAAAGAGTCACGCCCTCTACGTCGGACCCTAGTTGTGAAAGATCGGCGTAGAGGTCGAGGTCCTCCGCGTGCACCTCGATCAACGACGCTAGATCATCTGTGCAGATTGGGAACAGCGCATTTCCGTGCTTTTCGGTGAGATAGCTTGTCACCGCGTACTCGGAGATTTCGTCCAACTCTTCCTGCGTGTAGTGCGGTCGCTCGGGAAGCCTTCTGGTGACATCTAGAATCATCCGCACGGCTGGCTCCTAACGGGACAGCTGTTTTCGGAAGGCCATCATGGCCTTCTCGAATTGCTCCGGTTGCAGCCCTCTGTCAGTCAGGTCGTCAGGCCATTTGCGCGCCAAGTAGAGCAGGTAATCCGGATGCAGGCCCAGCACGCTAGCTAGTTGCAGCGCGATCTCCGAGGAAGGCACCCGGCGATCATGCTCAAGGTCGTTGAGATATTGAGGCGAAATTGACTCGCCGTCTTCGCGGCGTACAGACGCCGCGAGTTCCTTTTGGTTCATTCCCTTGGCCTTTCGCGCTTCGGAAATGACCTTGCCCAGTGTCTTGCCTTCGGTCATGCATTGAATCTACGTTAATCCGCAGAATAGCGGAGATTCAACCTGCGTTCAAGTGCGTCCGGGCCCTTTGCTCAAGAACGCTTCGTCCTTCTTCGCAATGTCTCCGGCTGAAGGCTCAAAGGCCATCTGGAATTGCCCCTGTTTCTTCAGGTGTTCGTCGTCACGCGCTGGGTCCGCACGGTGAAGATCGTAGAACGCGATCTGCGCAAGTCGCAGGCCCGGATAGAGCTTGATCGGGATCTGGCCGAAGTTGGCCAGTTCAAGCGTGACGATGCCCGTGTAGCCTGGATTGACGATGGTGGCGGTGGCGATGTTCAGCCCTTCCCGCGCCCAAGATGAACGAGCCGTCACCACACCTTGCAGATCCCCAGGCAGTAGCACCCATTCAAGCGTGGGAACCAAGGCGAGTGACCCAGGATGGAGTAGAAAGGACTCCCCGAAAGGGATGTCGAAGCGCTCGTGCTTTTGCTTCTTGCCCTCCATCGCCCCATGGGCTTGCATAGGAGCGTTCGCATAGGCGTTTGGATCAACGTGCGACTGGGCACCTGCGCGAGCCACGAGGGCGACGGTCCCCATGCGCAAGTCGACAGATGACATTCCTAGCTGGTCAGTGCCGAGGATCGGCGAGATGAAGAGTTCGCGCGATTTCATGCGCGCCAGAATCGAACTTCTCGACAGCGCGGTCATGCGGTAGTGCCCTGGAACTTCTTGATGGCCCGCTGTTGCATGATGGCATGTTCACACAGTCGATTCAGTGTCTTCTGATCGATGTCCGTAGAGTGCCCATGAATCCAACCGGCATAGAGGATGTGCCGAAAATCGATCTGCTCGAGCGTCAATGAATCATCCTGCTCCACAGCGAAGCCCGCGGGAGGCACCAGATGCCCCAGGTCATTGAGCAGACCGGGTAGGAGCCGATCTGGATTCGATGGGTAAGCCGCTGGCGGATGCACATCGAGGAGCGCCTTAATTTCATTCAAGGCGTCCGTTAGAGATGCTCGATCAATGATGTCGCACCAAGGGTCGGCGTACCTCTTGTTTCGAATTGCGTCCCAGAAGCTCTTCGCTGCCGCATCTGTTCCTGGGTCACCGCTGGACACCGTGTCCATTCCAAGAATCGAAGCGCCGTCCAGCAACATGTTGAGACGCCACGCGATCGGGGGGTGGTCTGGGCCCCAGCGCAATCCGGTTGGATCCATCGCAAGGAGCAGGTGCCAGGCTGCGGCGACATAACTTGGACCGAAGCTCACCAACCCGATGAGATCGCACAGGACCTCCTCGACCCACGCGTCCCAGTCTGAAAAGCGGTAAAGATCGGCCTCTTGTCGCATGCTCCGACTAATCAAGTGCTGCTTGACGAGGAAGGGGGCATCTTTGTCGAACATTCGGGCGGCGGTTGTGGCCGAGGACTCGAGAACATTGCCCGTCTTCCCAAGATGGGTGCGACGCACGTGCTTTAGATGTCGTTGGTGTTTCGCATTCGCGTAGATCGCGTGGCCGATCTCGTGCCCCAGGATCGCGTGTAGCAGCACGAAGTGCTTCAGCGTCCGCGGGAGCACGATTGTCAGAATTTTGCGCCGACTTGCCGAAGGGCGGCTTTGCTCTGGATCAATCGAATAGCCAAACTCGCCCTGCGACAGGACATGAATCTGGGGCGGCGTGGAATCGTCGGCCAGTGTCGCTTCAGAACAGATGCCAGCTGCCAGATCCTTCAACTCTTCGACGAATGGCCACGAGTACTCTCCGATAGATGAGCGTTCGATTCGCGCGATGAGATATGTCAGACGCTGCAGCAACTTGGAGAAGGCAGTGAGCTGACTGTGATCGCCCTCTTCGCAGCCTTTGATGCCGGCCTCGGTGGATTCGAGCCGGATGAGGCACTCGTCGTAAAAATCTTTGCTGCCGTCTGCGCCGTACTTGTACCTGAGCGTCTCGTCGAGAACATCACGTACGTTGGCGCATTCCTGGAGCAGGAAGGCCTTGGGTGAGAGCATCACCTTGCGGGGAGCTGTTCCGAGAAGCGGCGGAAAAAAAGTTGGCACTGATTGGCAATGGCAGTATCCAGCTTGCCAGCAACCAGCTGCCGCAATGAATCTTGCAGCGTCGTGACTACCTGCTCCTTGTCGACCGAGCCAAACACCTCCGCCTTGGCCCGCTCAAGGGCATCTTGGATGTTCACGTACCAGTCCTTGAAGCCCCCAGCATGCAAGTACTCCGGCTCACCGGTTTCAAGGGCGAGCACCCCCTTGCGATGTTCATCTGCGAAGGCGTCGTACCGGTACATCTCAAGAACACGGAAAACGTTCTCCAGAGGTACCTGGGCCAGGGTTACGCGAGCGCCACCGGGTTCGGAGAAATATCGAGAGACGTCCGAGGCGTAGCGTTTGCAAAGCATGTCACTGTCGTCACCTGGAAGAAGCGAAATGATGCTCATGGCAGACCCCTCAAGTCAGGACGACAGCGGGCGCCGCTGTCGCGTGCCGGCGTAAAAAATACACCAAAATTCCTAGTCACGTCCGTGCTCCTGCCCATAGGACTGCAGAGGATACGACAGTCGGCAAACCGAGCGCCACACTAATCCGCAGTGCTCATGCGGCGCCTCGACGCTGTTCTCTCTTTTGTCGCACGGCGGCCCACACCTTCTGTCGAATGGCCTCCGCCTCTTTCGCCTTGCTAGGCTCCAGACGCACGACGTTGTTCTTGCTATCGACGATCAGACTCGCGGAGACCTCTTGGGTCAGCCGATCCAAGTCTACGACGAACGAAAAGGCCAACTGGCCGGTGCGAAGCTCGCAGTCTGCCTGCTCGGCCGTCCGCAAGCAAAGCTCGCCCCCCTGGACAAACAGCAGCTGGTCGATGCGTTGGCCCACCTCGATCGGCCCGAACTCGTCCCGAAAGGTGCTCAGAGCGACCCGCAAGTGCCTGATTCGTCCGCGATCCTTGCAGATCTGCCGGAGCGCGCGCAGCACCACTATGTCTGCAAAGCTGTACCTGCGCGCGACACCTCGGCCGCCAACGCCTGCCTCGGGACGGAAGACATCTTCTCGGGCCAAGTAGTCCAGCATGTACTTGCTGAATCCGCTCAATGCAGCTGCCTCATGAAGGCGGAACGCATGGGCGGGATGAAGCATAAAATTGAGTCTAGCGCAAGACTATAGACTAGGCAAGAAGCCACCTGCGGACGCCCGGGCGCTTGAGTTCCTGATGAATCCAGGCGTAGTCCGGGTCGAGCTGTCGGCTCGAGCGCGGCACGGCCGGCCGGTAAAGGCGAGCTTCCAGTTCTTCATCCGAGAGCCTCTGGGCAACACGCTCCAATCCACGCCGGCAGCACGCGCCAGCGGCATGAATTTGCCGACGGCTCCCTTGCCGATGCCGACGGCGCGGGCGACTTGGGCGTAGCTCAGGTCGGCTTCAAGGTGCAGGCGAAGGGCCTGTCGAATCTGGCGCATCGTGATCCTGGGAGTGGGCATGGCGGGCCGAAAAATCGGCCAGCATGCCAACGGTCGAGATCACCCGCACGCTCCGCAATCGTCCACGTTCATCTGAAATACCGCCCACGATCGGCTGAAATGGGCGTCCACGATGCCCTGAAATACGCAGTGCTAGTCTGGCCGCTGCATTTTCAGGCAGTCAGTCAGATCGAGGAGCTAAGTTGATCTGTACGCTTGGCGCGAGCATGACGTCACCTGCACTGTTGATAGTCATATCAAGGGGCCGCTTCATGGGGTCAAGCTCGTCGGCAACGCTCAGTGCCAGTTGCACCCATTCGTTGAACTGCGAGTTTGGTCTGGAAATGAGGTCTGGGTGAGTGGAAAGCGCCGAAACCATGTCGCGAATATCTTGAGAGGCTCTGCGCTGCTCACCTAAGTCGATGATGTGCTGTCGAACTCTTTTTCGATGTGCGGCGATTTCTTCCAGGCGCTGGGTTTCTTTTGCGCGCTCGGCCGCTTCACGCTCTTCCGCGATCTCGGCGCGTCGCTCGACTCTGTGCTCGTAGACGATCTGTGCGGAGTAGCGCATGGACAACTCGGCTCGACCGAGCAGAGCCTGGATGATAGTTGGCAGCTGACTTTCGAGCTTTTCCCCCGGCT
>NZ_RWKI01000118.1 GCF_003984645.1 Variovorax sp. MHTC-1 | reverse complement strand
GGCGACTTGCTCTTTGGAAGCGCCAACAGCCAGATCGCCACGCTGGTTGAGCGCCAGACGCGATATGTGATGTTGGTCAAGCTGGATGGCAAGGACTCTCAGACCGTCGTCAACGCACTCATCAAGAACGCCCGCAAGCTGCCACAGGAGCTCTACAAGTCACTGACCTGGGACAGAGGCACGGAGATGCACGCTCACAAGAAGTTCACGTTGGCCACCGACATTCAGGTGTACTTCTGCGATCCGCAGAACCCGTGGCAGCGCGGAAGCAACGAGAACACGAATGGATTGCTCAGGCAGTACATGCCGAA
>NZ_RWKI01000117.1 GCF_003984645.1 Variovorax sp. MHTC-1 | reverse complement strand
TGGTGGCGGCGGAGGCGGCGCGGGATTCGGCGGCGCGGGCTCCGCAGGATTCGGCGGTGGCTCGGTCGCCGGCGGCGAGAGCAGTCCCGTTGGCGGTGCGAGCGACGGCCAGGGCGGCGGCACTTCGGGCAGCTCCGGCACGGGCGGCGGCACCTCGACCGCCTCCGGCGGCGATGACGGCGTGGGCTCCGGCGGCACCGGCGTGAGCACCGCCGATGCGGCCAGCGTCGGCGGCGTCGACGGCGCCGGCAGCATCATCGTGAGCGGACTGCGCTACGACACCGACACCGCCGTCATCCACCTCGAGGATGCCGCCTCCCTGCAGC
>NZ_RWKI01000116.1 GCF_003984645.1 Variovorax sp. MHTC-1 | reverse complement strand
GCGCAGCTGAGCTACGCCGAGCTGAACAAGCGAGCCAATCGACTGGCCCATCGGCTGATCGCGCTGGGCGTCGGTCCGGAGACCAAGGTGGGCCTCGCGGTCGAGCGAGGCATCGAGATGGTGGTGGGCCTGCTGGCGATCCTGAAGGCCGGTGGCGCCTATGTGCCGCTGGACCCGGAGTACCCGGCCGAGCGCCTGGCCTACATGGTGGGGGACAGCGGCATTGCATTGCTGCTCTCGCAAGGCCAGCCGCTGCAGTGCGGCGTGCCGGTGCTCGGCCTCGACACGCTGGACTTGAGCGACGAGCCCGACCACGACCCCGCTGTCGACGTGCATGG
>NZ_RWKI01000115.1 GCF_003984645.1 Variovorax sp. MHTC-1 | reverse complement strand
GAAGCTCGATGCGGAGCTGAAGTTGCCGATGGCCCCGATCAGGGTGAACGACGCCGGCCCGCCGGTGCCCGGCACATGCCTGATCCTGAGCTTGGTCGCCTCGAGGACGCCGTTGGACATCGTGCCGGCCACGTCCACCTTCACGCCATTGCCGACCGAGGCGGCAGGCCCGCCGGTGATCTGCGCGGAAGAGGCGTCCACCGGCGTGCCCAGGACGCGGAGCGAACCCAGGCCCGCGTAGTCGGTGACGACGCCTGCGAGCTGGACCGGCGTGGCGTTCGCCGTCGGCACCGGGTACCACCACTGCACGAGCGTGGCAGGCAGGCGCCCCGGCAGGGCGGTGT
>NZ_RWKI01000114.1 GCF_003984645.1 Variovorax sp. MHTC-1 | reverse complement strand
CTTTCCGAAAACGTCTACAGGAAAACAAGCTGGTGCAGAGCATGTCGCGCAAGGCCAACTGCCTCGACAATGCGGCGATGGAAAGCTTCTTTGGAACACTGAAGTGCGAGCTCTTCTACATCAACAAGTTCGAAAACATTGAGGACTTAAAAGGTGCTCTTCACGACTACATTCGCTACTACAACGTCGATCGAATAAAGATGTCTCTGAGTGGCCTGAGCCCCGTCGAGTACAGGCAGCGGGAGACTCGGGGTTGGCCATGAGTACATGGCCAACCGGGGGCGCCTCCGGCGGCCTGGCAGGGGCCTAAAGAAATCGAAACATCAAGTCAACAATGTCCAAGGTTTGGGGGTCGGTCCA
>NZ_RWKI01000113.1 GCF_003984645.1 Variovorax sp. MHTC-1 | reverse complement strand
GAGAGCTCGAATGACGTACTTCACCGGAATCGATGTGTCGCTGCGCTCCGTCTCGATCTGCATCGTCGATGAGCATGGCGAGGTGTGCCATGAAGCCAAGACGGCAGCGCAGCCCGCTGCGATTGCCCAGTGCTTGAGCAGCTTCAGCGCCGATGTGAAGTCCGTCGGCCTGGAAGCCGGCACGCTGACCCAGTTCCTCGCCTATGGCTTGCAGGCCGCCGGCTTCGAGGTGATCTGCATGGAAGCCAGGCAGGTCAAGAACACCCTGGCCGCCATGCGCAACAAGACCGACCGCAACGACGCGCGCGGAATCGCGCAGATCCTGCGCACCGGCTGGTACAGCCGTGTGCACGTCAAGAGCATGCACAGCCACCGCGTA
>NZ_RWKI01000112.1 GCF_003984645.1 Variovorax sp. MHTC-1 | reverse complement strand
TGAAGGTCTGGCCCTGGTCGGCGACCTTCGTCACGCTGCCATCCACCTTGAGGATCTTGCCGACCGAGGGCACGCCGTTGTCGTCGATCACGTACAGCAGGTAGTGCCCGATGGGCACGACGTTCGGGCTCTCGTTGAGGGTGATGTCGACGTTCGAGCTTCCCGTGGCCTGGGTGAAGGGCAGCTCGAGGAAGCGCTGCCCGAAATCGGTGGAATGCGTGACCGCACCGGTGCGGATCAGCGTGACGCGGCGGATCGGCCGCGACGACGCGACGGTGACGCGGAAGTCGGTGCCCAGCGTCAGCTGGGCCGGCGTCTGGTTGATGATGGGGCGCGCCCGGCGCTGGCCGTTGCTGTCGAACAGGTAGGGCGGCGAGTAGATCTCGGCATTGAG
>NZ_RWKI01000111.1 GCF_003984645.1 Variovorax sp. MHTC-1 | reverse complement strand
TCGTCGACATCATCGGCGTCATCGACGGCATCGCCTTCCAGACCAACATCCTGGCGCTCAATGCCGCGGTGGAAGCCGCGCGTGCCGGCGAGCAGGGCCGCGGCTTCGCGGTGGTCGCCTCCGAGGTGCGCAACCTCGCGCAGCGCTCGGCCGCGGCGGCCAAGGAGATCAAGGGCCTGATCGACGACTCGGTGGGCAAGGTGGATGCCGGCAGTGCACTGGTGGGCGAAGCCGGCAAGACGATGGAAGAGATCGTGGGCAGCGTGAAGCGGGTGACCGACATCATCGGCGAGATCACGGCAGCGAGCCACGAGCAGACGCAGGGCATCGAGCAGATCAACCAGGCGATCACGCAGATGGACCAGGTGACGCAGCAGAACGCGGCATTGGTCGAAGAAGCGGCGGC
>NZ_RWKI01000110.1 GCF_003984645.1 Variovorax sp. MHTC-1 | reverse complement strand
CTGCGCTTTATGTTCGATCAATAGCAGTCGCGATTCGCGTTCTGCAGACCTTCCCTAAGCTGACAACGCCAATGTAGGCTTAATCTAGAAGAGATCTGGGAGGTCCGCGAGCGGTCCAAGACGCGTAGCATGGTGACACTGCCTCCGTCAAAGTTCCAATGACTGCAACCGGTGATGAGATCGCCTTGCAGGGGACGGGATGCGCTTTGCAGCAGCCAGCTACGCAGTTTTAGCCAAAAATGACCACATCTTTAGGAAACCTACGTTTTTCTGTTCTGCGCCAATAAAGTCGGAGACAAGACATTAATGTCCGAGACATGCCAATAGAGTCAGAGACATCGCGCGCCCTTGATGTCAGCCGCAAACTCGCTCACACGGAAATCATCTGCCAGGACTGCATGGAAGGGGGG
>NZ_RWKI01000109.1 GCF_003984645.1 Variovorax sp. MHTC-1 | reverse complement strand
AGGACCGGACCTTCCCTCCGCCCCGCCAATCGGTCCAACAATCGTAGCCTGGAGGCCGTGGTGTGCCCGCATGCGTCCTGGACGCGACGGGTCTCTGCTGGCCGATTAGGCCAGTAAACCAAAGCTGATGACCGCGCAAGCGAGAGCGACCGCGGCCCACTAGGCCAGGCGCTGCCCTTTGGTGGGCCAGACAAACGCCGCCGATACACCGGGCGTGGCATCCCTCCTATTGGCCAGCCGGCTAGTTGCGCCTGTCCCCATTGCCCAACTATGATGTATTTGGGTGTAACAGAATGAGAACGCGGAAGGGGAAGGCGGCGTAGAGCGAGCCCGCTGCGGCGGAGCCGGAGGAGGTCACTTGGATCCATTTTCCGAGGCGCGCTCGCGCGCCGTTCCGGGCCGTCTATGTGCCAGCGC
>NZ_RWKI01000011.1 GCF_003984645.1 Variovorax sp. MHTC-1 | reverse complement strand
ATGCGCCGAAGCAAGGATGGGCTATCTGTTTTGGACCCGCACCTCGTCGGCAAAGGCCGCCCCAGCCTTGGCTAATTCTGCGAGGATTTCAGCGTTCAACTCATCGAGCGATGACGAGGCGAAGAAGCGCGCACGAATCGCATCGAAATACGGTGCGCTTCGAAACCAGGCTTTCCATTCTTCGACGCTCGTCGTCTGCACTTCCAGCAACTTGAATTTCACGAGTACCTTGAGCGCATATCGGGCGTGCTTGACGGGATCGCGCGACAGCGCCTCGAGCCTGCGCCGCGCCAATGAAAGCGCTGCCGCCGCCTCGTTGAAGACGCTCCCATGGCCCGGGATCACGCACACTGGCTCGAGCGCTTCGATCAGGTCGAGGGTGGCAGCCACCTCGTCGAAGGACGGCTCTCCCGCCAACTCGGGAAACACGATACCGAAGCCGTTCTCCCAGAGCGCATCGGCAGAGATCAGGGTCCGTGAGCCGGATTCGAACAGGATGATCGAGTGCGGGTCGTGCCCCGGCGCTGCATGCACCTGCCAAGGCAGGTCTCCCAGCACAACATCCTGGCCAGGCACCAGAAGCCCATCGAAACGAAAGCGCGGGCATTGCTGGCCGGTGGCGCGGAAACTCAGTGCATCTTCGTCCC
Organism: Variovorax sp. MHTC-1; assembly: GCF_003984645.1. GTDB lineage: Bacteria > Pseudomonadota > Gammaproteobacteria > Burkholderiales > Burkholderiaceae_C > Variovorax. The sequence continues at coordinate 139,594 of NZ_RWKI01000011.1, read as the reverse complement.
AGCTTCGCACCAGGTCTGCCTCTCCCGGCGGAATCAAGGTGCGTGCCCTGGGGTAGCGCTGCTGCAGCGCCGCGTTGCCGCCGCAATGGTCGCTGTGCAAATGCGTATTCAGCACACGGTCGAGGGGCCGGTCGCCCAGTCCGGCCTCGACGAGGGCCAGCGTCTGGCCGGAATGAGTGGCGTAACCGGTGTCGACCAAGGCCGTCTCGTCACGACCCACCAAGAGGATGTTGTTGGACGAAAGCCATCCGCGCTCAAAAACGTGGAGCTGCGCCGGCAGACCCGCAGCGGCGCTCAAGCCGTCGCGCCTGGCCGCAGCTGGCGCCGGAGGATCTTCCCGACATTCGTCTTTGGCAGACTCTCTCGAAACTCGATGTGCTTCGGACGCTTGTAGCCGGTCAATTGATCATGGCAGTAGCGCATCACTGTCTCCTCGGTCAGCGAGGGATCCTTGCGGACGACGAACACCTTGATAGCCTCGCCCTGCTTCTCGTCCGGCACGCCGATCGCTGCGCATTCGACAACGCCAGGGCACAAGGAAATGACGTTCTCCAATTCGTTGGGGAACACGTTGAACCCGCTCACGAGGATCATGTCCTTCTTGCGGTCGACGATCCGACTGTAGCCGTCTTCCTGCATGACCGCGATGTCGCCGGTTCGCATGAAGCCGTCGGCGGTGAATGCCGCCGCGGTTTCGGCCGGCTGGTTGTAGTAGCCGGTCATGACGTTGGGTCCCTTGATGCACAACTCCCCCGCCTCTCCGGGAGGCAGCGAGCGGCCTTCGTCATCCTTGATCGCAACTTCGATGCTGGGCAGCGGCAACCCGATAGTTCCGGTGAACGCGGTGTTGGAGACCGGGTTGTTGGTCCCGATCGCGCAGGTCTCGCTCATACCCCAACCCTCGATCATCGGGCAGCCCGTGGCCTCGAACCACTTGCGGGCAGTGCCTTCGGACGCCGCCATGCCGCCGGCTTGCGACACGAAGAGCGTGGAGAAGTCGATGGACTTGAACTCGGGGTGCATCAGCAGGGCGTTGAACAGCGTGTTTACCGCCGGCAGCATGTGGAAAGGCCGCTTCTTGAGCACGGCAATGAACTTGTCGAAGTCGCGCGGGTTGGGAATCAGCGTCAGGTGGGACCCTTGGCGGATCGCGAGCAGGCACAGCGTCAGCGCGAAGATGTGATAGAGCGGCAGCGCCGCGATGCTGTTGACCTTGGACAGATCGCCTGCCCGCTCCAGTGCGGGGGTGAACCACGCTTCGGCCTGCAGCGTTGCTGCGACGATGTTGCGATGGGTCAGTACCGCGCCTTTCGACAGTCCCGTGGTTCCGCCGGTGTATTGGAGGAAGGCGATCGAGTCGAGCGTGCTGGGATCCGGCGCCAGCGTGCGTCCCTTGCCCTCGGCGATGACCTGAGGAAAGGGGGTAACGGTGCGGCCGTTGTCGAGCGGTAGCTTGTAGGGTGGAACCATCTTGGCCAGATGCCTCACGGCCACCGTGATCCAGGTGCCGTAGAGGCCCCCGAGCAGATCCCCCATCGAAGTGACCACCACGTGCTTCAAGGGCGTTCGCTCGATCACCTGCTCGAGCGTCGCTGCGAAGTTCTCGAGGATGATGATCGCCGTCGCGCCCGAATCCTTCAGCTGGTGTTCGAGCTCGCGCGCCGTGTACAGCGGGTTCACGTTGACGCAGGTGTAGCCCGCGCGCAGCACACCGCACATCGTGACGGCGAACTGCGGCACGTTGGGAAGCATGATGGCCACGCGCGCGCCAGGCTCCAAGCCACGCGACTGCAGCCATGCGCCCATCGCTTTGGACAGCTCGTCGAGCTCGCCATACGACATCCATCGTTCCATGCACACCGAAAACGGTCGCTCGGCGTAACGCTTGAACGATTCGTCGAACAGATGCCCCAGCGAGCGGTACTGCTCGGGATCGATCTCGTGCGGGACGCCGGCCGGATAGTTCTTCAATGCGGATGACTGCATGCGATCTCCTTTGGCGCGGATTGTCGAAGCGAGCCCGGCCCCGACGCCAGCGGACTTGTCCTAGGGTGGCGCCCGATCTGTCGCGCATGCGATAGTCGGCGCATGGTTGCGCGTCTCCAGCAGTGTTTCGTGCTCGGCAGCCTTCTTGGTGCGATCGCCTGGGCGAGCTTCTGGTGGAGCCGGTCGCCGTCTGTGGCTGTGCTCAGCCTCATCGCGTTGACCTGTACCCACACGACCATCCTTGCGGTCGAGTTCGTTGCGAGCTACCGCATCAACGGCCACGACCCCATTTCCCGCGCGCGAGTGCCCCAGTGCATCCGGGCGTGGCTGGCCGAGAGCTGGCTCGCGCCGCGCGTCTTCTGCTGGTACCAGCCCTTCCGCTCGCGCGCCGTGCATGATCACCTGCCGGCGAACGGTCGAAGGGGCGTGGTGCTGGTCCACGGGTTCCTATGCAACCGTGGATTCTGGACCCCTTGGTTGCGCGAGCTGCGCATCGACGACCGTGCCTTCGTCGCGGTCGACCTCGAGCCGGTCTTCGGCTCGATCGACCACTACGCGCAGACCATCGACGACGCCATCCTGCGGGTTACCGCAGCGACCTCGCTGCCACCGATGCTGATCTGCCATAGCATGGGCGGACTCGCCGCCCGGGCCTGGCTGCGCGATGCCGATCCGGCGCGTGTGCATCGCATCGTCACCATCGGGACCCCGCATCGCGGCACCTGGCTCGCGCGTTTCGGCCGCACGCTCAATGGACGCCAGATGCGCGTGGGCGGCGAATGGATGCAGCAGATCGAAGGCGAACATGCCAGCACGCGGCGGGTTCCTTTCACCTGCTGGTACACGAACTGCGACAACATCGTTTTTCCTACGTCCAACGCGACGCTGCCCGGTGCCGACAACCGTCTCGCCGACGGGTGTGCGCATGTGGAAATGGCCTTCGACCTTGGCCTGAGGCGCGCGACCTTGGCCCTGCTCGATTGTTGACGCTAGGTCGTCGATTCGCCTGGCAGCAGCACACCCGCCTCGATGTCGGGCTGAGTTGCGAGCTTCTGGTAGAGAGGCGTGAAGTCCGGCGCCGTCAGCTCGAACAACCGCGCAAAGCTGTCGATCACGAAGTAGGTGCTCTGGTAGCTGTCGATCTTGTAGCGCGTGCGCATGGTGCGCAGCAGATCGAGCGGCAATCGGTAGGGCTCAGGGCTGCGCACCGCGTGCCGCAGCTCGCCGACCGAGCTCAGGACGCCTGCACCATAGGCGCGCAAGCCGTCGGGCTGGCGAATCAGACCGAACTCGACCGTGTACCAGTAAAGCCGCGCAAGCTTCTCGCCGGCGCCCAGCTCGTGCGCTTTGATGCCGCCCTGCCCGTAGCGCTGCACATAGTCGGCGAAGGTCGGATCGAAGAGCATCGGCACATGGCCGAACAGATCGTGGAACACGTCCGGCTCGACGATGTAGTCGAACTCCTCGGGCTTGCGGATCCAGTCCGTGACCGGGAACTTGCGGTTCGCAAGCAGCGTGAAGAAGGGCAACTCGGGAATGAGTCCGGGCACCGCGACGACTTCCCAGCGCGTCGCCTTGTAGAGCCGCTCGTTGATCTCCTCGAAGCGCGGGATCCGGTCCTTCACGCCGAGGGAAGGCAGCGACGCGATGAAGGCATCGCAGGCCAGGCCCGGCAGCTGCGCGGCCTGGCGCTCATAAAGACGCCGGTAGGTGTCGTGGTCGGCCGGCGTGTAGCTGGCCCAATCCTGCGGACAGGTGTAGTCCGCAAGAACGGCGCCGCCGCGCGAATAGTCGCCGCGCGGCGGGCGCTCCGATTGGCCGTAGACCGCGGGCATGACTGCACCTGTTGGCGTCTCCATGAAAAGCTCCAATGTTTTCTACTTGAGCCAGCGATCCATCACGCGCTGGAATTCGCCACCCGCCTGCGACAGGTGCAGCCATTGGTCGACATAGGCCTTGAAGGCCACGTCGTCGCGCGGCAGCATCCAGGCCATCTCGCCGTACTGCAGCGGCTTGTCTGGATTGACGGCGCACAAGCCCGGCTTGAGCTTCTGCTGGGTGATGGCCTCCGCCGCTTCGGTTACGAAGACGTCAGCGCGCCTCGCGAGCAGCTCGTCGAAGATCGTCACGTTCTCGCCATGCATCGTGAGCTTGGCGCGCTTGAAGTTGGCGCGCGCGAAACGCTCGTTGCTGCCGCCCGGGTTGAAGATCACGCGCACTTCCGGCTTGTCGATGTCGGCCACGCTCTGGTACTTGGCAACGTCCGCGCAGCGTGCGATCGGCGTCTTTCCGTTGACCATGTAAGGCGTGCTGAAGAAGGCGCGCTTCTGGCGCTCGGTTGTCACCGACACGCCGCCCACGGCCAGATCGCACTTGCCGGCCGCGAGGTCGGGCAGGAGATTGGCCCAGGTCGTCTTGACCCATTCCGGCTTCGCATTGAGGCTGCTGCTGAAGCTGGTCATCAGGTCGACATCGATCCCTTCATAGCTCGCATCCGGCTTCTGGAAGCTGAAGGGCTTGTAGTCGCCCGGCGTGCAGATGCGCAGCACGCCGGCCTTTTGCACCGCATCGAGATGCGACGAGGCCGCGCCCGCACGCTGTTGCGGATTCATGGCGCACCCGCCGAGAACGAGGATCGCGGCCGCGATCCATGACGAGCGAATCCAAGAGGTCTGACGCATTCCGCGCTCCTATATGTGATGGGGCGGCTATTGTGCGGCGGTCAGCACGCCCCGGCGCATCTGGTCGAGCTCGATGCTCTCGAACAGCGCCTTGAAGTTGCCGTTGCCGAAGCCGTCGTCGCCCTTGCGCTGGATGAACTCGAAGAAGATCGGGCCCAGTTGGTTCTCGCTGAAGATCTGCAGCAGCAGCGCGTCCTTCTTGCCGTCGATCAAAATCTTGCGCTTGTGCAGGTCCTCGACGTTTTCGCCGTGGCCCGGAATGCGCTTGTCCACCAGCTCGTAGTAGGTGTCGATGGTGTCGAGCAGCTTGACGCCGTTGGCGCGCAAGGCGTCGACGGTCTTGTAGAGATTGTCCGAGCCCATTGCGATGTGCTGGATGCCCTCGCCGCGGTAGAGGTCGAGGTACTCCTGGATCTGGCCAGCCTGTTCCTTGCCCTCCTCGTTGATCGGGATGCGGATCTTTCCGCACGGGCTGGTCATCGCCTTGCTCTTCACGCCCGTGACCTGGCCTTCGATGTCGAAGTACTTGACCTCGCGGAAGTTGAACAGGCGCTCGTAGAAGTCCGCCCACTCGTTCATGCGGCCGCGGTGCACGTTGTGCGTCAGGTGGTCGATGTAGGTCAGGCCGTTGCCTTCGGGCGCCAGCGCCTCGATCGCGCTGAGGCCGGGCAGGGCTTCGAAGTCGACGTCGTAGAAGCCGATGTTGCCGATGTCGCCGAACTGCGCGCCGTTCTTGCCGCGCCAGCGGTCGACCAAGTAGATCAGGCTGTCGCCGATGCCCTTGATCGCCGGGATGTTGAGCTCGCCCGGGCCGGCCTTGTCGGCGAAGCCCCAGGCACCGAGCCCGATGGCGCGCTCATATGCGGCCTTGGCGTCCTGCACGCGAAAGGCGATGGCGCAGACGCTGGGTCCGTGCTGGCGCGCGAAGCGCTGGGCAAAGGAGTCCGGCTCGGCATTGACGATGAAGTTGATCGTGCCCTGGCGGTACAGCAGCACGTTCTTGTGGCGGTGCTTGGCCACTGCCTTGAAGCCCATGCGCTCGAACACCTGGCCCATGGCGACCGGATCGGGTGCGGCGTACTCGATGAATTCGAAGCCGTCGGTACCCATGGGATTCTCCCAAGGGGTGAAGGCGGGGGCGTCGGGGGTGCTCATGGGCTTGTCTCCAATGGAAGGCGAGAAGATCGGGGGAAGGCGGGATTCAGTGTCGCGCCGCGCATGCGCAGCGTCCGTGTTGAACTGTAAAAGCGCAAGCCATCACGATTTCAGCGTTATCGCGCCCCATTCGGCGCCTGAACGCAGGAAACCTGCAAAAATGGACGAATGGACGCACTCGACAAGCAGGATCGGCTCATCCTGCGCACGCTGCAGGCCGACGGCCGCGCCACCTACGACCAGCTGGCCGAAGAGGTGAGCCTGTCGCCCAGCGCGGTGCTGCGGCGGGTCAAGCGGCTGGAAGAAAGCCGCGTGATCGACCGCTACGTGGCGCTCGTGAAACCCGAAGCGGTCGGGCTGGGGCTCACGGCCTATCTCAATGTCCGGCTCGAAAAGCATACCGAGAGCCACAAGCGCAACCCGATGGACCTGTTCCGCGCCAGCGTCCAGACCTGGCCCGAGGTGGTCGAATGCGCGGCGCTGACGGGCGAGATGGACTACCTCTTGCGCGTGGTCGTCGCCGACATGGCGCACTACAGCCGCTTCATCATGGACACCCTGCTCAAGCATCCCAGCGTGCAGGACTGCAAAACCAGCTTCGTGCTCGATCGCGTCAAGGCGACCACTGCGGTGCCCGTGTAACAACATATGGGTTGCGTGCACCCCACGGGACGTGGATTCGTTTACCAATGACCTAAGTTTTCGCCCTACGGTCTTGTTGTTTAGGGGAAAACCCTTATATTGAATGCATGCTTACCGCCAAGGCACTCCTCAAAGCCTCGCTTGGCCTCGGCTCCTTTCTGAAAGCGCCGATGGTTGAAGCCCAGCCGCGCGCCGCCGCGCCCGCACCGGTCATGGTGCCGATCCGCTCGATCGGCCCGCGCGAGCGCGACCGCATCGCGCAACATCTTCTTTCCCTCAAGCCGCACGATCGCTACCTGCGTTTCGGCTATGCAGCATCCGACGAGCAGGTTCAGCGCTATGTCGACGGGCTGGACTTCGATCGCGACGAGCTGTTCGGCATCTACAACCGCCGCCTCGACCTGATCGCGATGGCCCATCTCGCGTTCGCCCCGGCCGACCAGCACAAGGACTGCGCTGAGTTCGGCGTCTCGGTGGCCGAACATGCGCGCGGGCGCGGCTACGGTGCACGGCTCTTCGAACGCGCGGTGGTGGTCGCCCGCAACGAAGGCATCGGCATGCTGTTCATCCATGCGCTGAGCGAGAACGCGGCCATGCTCAAAATCGCGCGCAATGCCGGTGCGACCGTGGTGCGCAGCGGCTCCGAGTCCGAGGCGCATCTGCAGCTGCCAGTCGCCACCTTCGACAGCCGCATGAGCGAGATCGCGCTCGAGCACTACGCGCAGGTCGATTTCCAGCTCAAGACGCGTGCCAAGCAGTTCTGGGCGTTCCTGGCCGATCTGCAGGAAATCCGTAGCGGCGTGCGTGCCGCCCGCGACCAGTCCTCGCCCTGAGCGGGGCCATACCGGGGGAGGCGCGTGCTTCTTCCGGTATCCTTGTGGTCCCCCAACTCCGCCCTCCCGCAGTGGCCGACCCTCACCCTGAACGCGCGCCCGTCGAACGCGAAGACAAGCGCAGTTTTCTGCAGAAGCTCGCCGAATTCATTCATCCGGGCCCCGACTCGCGCGACGAGCTGATCGAAACGCTCGCCGACGCAGAGGACAACGACGTGATCGGCGCCGAATCGCGCGTGATGCTCGAAGGCGTGCTCCGCATGGCCGACATGACCGCCGGCGACGTGATGGTGGCGGCGCCGCGAATGGACCTGGTCAACATCGACGCGCCCTACGATGCGCTGCTGCACCTCGTGATCGACACTGCGCACTCGCGCTTTCCGGTGTACGAGGGCGAAAAAGAAAACATCATCGGCATCCTGCTCGCGAAGGATCTGCTCAAGCTGCAGCGCGCGCCGGGCCTGAACATCCGTGCGCTGCTGCGCCCCGCCACCTTCGTGCCCGAGAGCAAGGGCCTGAACGATCTGCTGCGCGAATTCCGCGGCAACCGCAACCACCTCGCGATCGTGATCGACGAGTTCGGCCGCGTGGCAGGCCTCATCACCATCGAAGACGTGCTGGAGCAGATCGTCGGCGAGATCGAGGACGAGTTCGACATCGCCGAGGAGGAGGGCGACATCTTCGGCCTGGCCGATCGCACCTACCGCGTCTCGGGCGACACGCCCATCGAGCGCGTGGCGGAGGCCTTCGGCATCGTGTTCGACGAAGAAGCGCTGAGCGAAGACTTCGACACCATCGGCGGCCTGATCGCGCACGAGATGGGCCATGTGCCCAAGCGCGGCGAGCACTATGCGCTCGGCGCCTTCGACTTCGTCGTGCTGCACACGAAGGGTGGCGCGGTGCGCTGGTTCAAGGTCTCGCCGGCGCGCGGCGACGACGCGACCGATTGAAAACGCTCGCGCGCGCGCTGGGCTTCGGCATCGCGGGGCTCGCGCAGGCCGCGGCCATTGCGGCCCCGTGGAACGGACAGCCGCTCTGGTGGCTGCAATTGATCTCGCTCGCCGCGCTGGTCTGGCAGCTCGATGCGCTACGGGCCCGCACCAGCCCGCGCCCCGCGTGGCGCAGCGCAGCCTTCTACGGCTGGCTGTTCGCGACCGCCTGGCTCTGCGGCACTTTCTGGTGGCTCTTCATCTCGATGCACACCTACGGCGGGCTCGCTGCGCCGCTCGCTGCGCTGGCGGTGCTTGCGCTCTCCGCAGCGCTGGCGCTGTACTACGCCGCGGCCTGTGCCTTCTTCATCGCATTCGCACCGGCCAACCGGGCGCACGCAGCCGTGCTGTTCGCGGCACTGTGGACCCTGGCCGAGCTGTTGCGAAACAGCTTGTTCACCGGCTTTCCGTGGGGTGCCGGCGGCTACGCGCACGTCGACGGGCCGCTCGCCGCCTATGTGCCCTGGCTCGGCGTCTACGGCGTCGGTGCACTGGCCACGGGCATCGCGACGCTCGCGGCCCTGGTGCTGCGCCACGCGCGCGGCCGTGCAGTGGCGGTGCCGGTCGGTGCCGCGGTGGTGCTGCTTTGCGTGCCCGCTCTCATCGGCGCGGCACGCGGCGAGGCCGACGAGGCTGCGCAATCGCGCGGGCGGCTCGAGGTCGCGCTGCTGCAAGGCAACATCCCGCAGGACGAGAAATTCATTCCGGGCGGCGGCATCGCGACCGCGCTGAGCTGGTACGGCGAGCAGTTGCAGAATGCGACCGCGTCGCTCGTGATCACGCCCGAGACTGCGCTGCCCCTGCTGCCTTCGCAATTGCCGCCCGGTTATCTCGATGCGATCGCGGCGCGTTACGCAAGCAGCACGCAGGCGGCCATCGTGGGCTTGCCGCTCGGCGACGGCCGGCTCTACACCAACACCGTGCTGGGCTTCGGTCCGGGCCAGGGCACGCCCTATCGCTACGACAAGCACCATCTCGTGCCCTTCGGCGAGTTCATTCCGAGGATGTTCCGCTGGTTCACCGAGATGATGAACATCCCGCTCGGCGACTTCAAGAGCGGCGGCCTTGCGCAGGCGTCCTTCGAGTGGCGGGGCCAGCGCATCGCGCCCAACATCTGCTACGAGGATTTGTTCGGCGACGAGATCGGCGCCAACTTCCGCGACGAGGCCAGCGCACCCACCGTGCTGCTCAACGTGAGCAACATCGCCTGGTTCGGCGACACCATCGCGATCGACCAGCACCTGGCCATCTCGCGCATGCGCGCCCTCGAGTTCCAGCGTCCCATGGTGCGCGCGACCAACACCGGTGCCACCGTCGTCATCGACCACCGCGGCCGCGTCACGCATGCGCTGCCACGGCACACGCGCGGCGTGCTGGTGGCTGAGGTCGAAGGCCGCGCCGGGCTCACGCCCTATGCGCTGTGGGTGTCGCGCCTCGGGCTCTGGCCGCTGTGGGGCCTGGGCTTGTTGATCGCCGTGGCGACGGTGCTGCTCGGCCGGCGACAGGCCAGTCGCGCTGCTTCCCGGGGTTGAGCCCTGCGGGTCGAAGCAGGCGCCCACCACCGCGCGTTGTGCCCTCCTTCGACAAGTGCTACGGTCGAACTTCCGTCGTATATCCGACGACATCGCGAAGGGGAATGCCGTGGGAGACCCGATACGCCCGTTGCAACCAGGAGAGGCTGCGCCCGAGTTCGCACTGCCCGCGGTCAATCTCGAGGGAGCGGTCTCGCTCGCCGGTTTGCGTGGCCGCCCCTTCCTGATCGGCCTTTTTCGCGGCCTGCACTGCCCGTTCTGCAGGCGACAGGTGATGCAGCTCGGCCACGTACAACCCGCCCTGGAGAGCGCAGGGGTCGAGACCCTGGCCGTGATCAACACGCCGTTGGAACGCGCTCGCCTGTACTTCCGCTACCGCCCGACGCCGATCATGCTTTTGAGCGACCCGGATTGCCGGACGCACCAGGCCTTCGGCGTGCCGCACATCGAGTTTCTGCCCGAAGGCAGCAGCGAGCGGCCCGAATGGCCCTCTCGCGCGAGCATGGCGGACTTCGAGGCGGCACGCGTCAATCCGACCGGCGAGCTGCCGGAACCGTTGCAGCCGATGGCGTCCAACGGCGTACTCAACGCCATGGACGGCTTCGAGCTCGACGAAACCGACCAGGCGATCTTTGCGCAGCACAGCGCCCAACTCGTCGGGCACTTTCTGGTCGATGGGGCCGGCATCGTCGCCTGGGCGCAGATCGAGGCGCTCGACGGGCCGAACAGCCTTTGCATCTTCCCGAGCGCGGCGCAGATCATCGCGGCTGCCGGCCGCCTAGTACGCTGACTTGCAGCGGATTGTCAGGAGATCCGGATGGACGACGAGACACTCAACCTCAGTATTCGCAAGTTCCTCAAGATGGTCGGCGTCAACTCGCAGCGCGAGATCGAGCAGGCGGTGGCGAAGGCCGTTGCCGACGGCAACGGCACCGAAGCCTTGGCGGCGAGCATGACCCTGGAGCTGCCGGCGCTGGGGCTCAAGGTCAAGTTCGACGGCGATATCAAGCTGCGCTAGACCTTCATCCTGCAGCCGCCGAGCACGAACGCGACCAGCTCACGCTTGAGCGGCGCATCCGGCGTCAGCCCCAGCATCACGCGCGTTTGCAGCGCGTACTTGGCGATCTCGCCCTAAGTTCCGCCGGCCGCCTGCATCGACGCATGCATACAAGGCATTTGGGGACTGCGACGGCGTGGCACGCTTCCTGTATCGTCTCGCCGCTTCGTGAAATTAGTCACACCCCAACAGGAGCTTCCATGTTCTTCGCCCCCCGTTTCCGCGCCTTCGCGGCTACCGCTGCGCTGGTCGCCGCCAGCGCCATCGCGCATGCGCAGCAGGCCTTGCCCAACGTCGTGATCCTCGCGACCGGCGGCACCATCGCCGGCGCCGGCGCCTCGGCCGTCAACAGCGCCACCTACGCCGCCGCCAAGGTGCCGGTCGACAAGCTGATCGCCGGATTGCCCGAGATTTCCAAGGTCGCCAACGTGCGCGGCGAGCAGGTGTTCCAGATCGCCTCGGAAAGCTTCACCAACGACAACCTGATGGTGCTGGCCAAGCGCGTCTCGGCCTTGTCGAAGCAGGCCGATGTCGACGGCATCGTGATCACCCACGGCACCGACACGCTGGAGGAAACCGCCTACTTCCTGAGCCTGGTGGTGCGTACAGCCAAGCCGATCATCGTGGTTGGCTCGATGCGTCCGGGCACGGCGCTCTCGGCCGACGGCGCGTTGAACCTGTTCGACGCCGTCAACGTCGCCGCCAGCAAGGACGCCGGCGGCAAGGGCGTGTTGGTGACGATGAACGACGAAATCCAGAGCGGCCGCGACGTCAGCAAGGTCGTCAACATCAAGACCGAGGCCTTCAAGAGCCAGTGGGGCCCGCTGGGCATGATCGTCGAGGGCAAGAACTACTGGTTCCGCGCGCCGGTCAAGCGCCACACCATGCAGTCGGAATTCAACATCGACGAGATCACGGCGCTGCCGGCGGTCGACATCGTCTACGGCTACGGCAGCGTGCCCGCCACCGCGATCGACGCGTTGGCCAAGAGTGGCGTGAAGGCGATCGTCCACGCCGGCACCGGCAACGGCTCGGTGGCCGACCGGATCGTGCCCACGCTGCAGAAGCTGCGCGGCGACGGCGTGCAGATCATCCGCAGCTCGCGCGTTTCCGACGGCTTCGTGATCCGCAATGCCGAGCAGCCCGACGACAAGTACGACTGGGTGGCCGCGCACGACTTGAAGCCGCAGAAGGCGCGCATCCTGGCGATGGTTGCCTTGACCAAGACCAACGATCCCAAGCAATTGCAACGCATCTTCTGGGAGTATTAGCCCACCCCAGGCTGCGCGCACTTCGTGTCGCTTCGCCAACCCCTTCGAGGGGGCAACATCGGCGGCCCGGCAAAGCCGGTTCCGCGGTGTTCCACGACGAAGGCGCGACACCGGGCTCCGCATGATCGGCCGCAGCGGCGCAAGCCCTGCGGCCGGTCCCGCGTCTGGGCGCTCTTAAAATGGCCGACTCGTCGCGTTGGAGGCCGTCCGCTTCCGACCGGCCACCAGGCCCACCATGCTGACCTTCCAACAAATCATCCTCAAGCTTCAGTCCTATTGGGACGCCCAGGGCTGCGCGCTGCTGCAGCCCTACGACATGGAGGTGGGCGCCGGCACCTCGCACACCGCCACCTTCCTGCGGGCGCTGGGCCCCGAGCCCTGGAAAGCCGCCTACGTGCAGCCGAGCCGTCGCCCCAAGGACGGCCGCTACGGCGAGAACCCGAACCGACTGCAGCACTACTACCAGTACCAGGTCGTGCTGAAGCCGGCACCCGGCAACATCCTCGAGCTCTATCTCGGCTCGCTCGAAGCGCTGGGCTTCGATCTCAAGAAGAACGACATTCGCTTCGTCGAAGACGATTGGGAGAACCCGACGCTCGGCGCCTGGGGCCTGGGCTGGGAGGTCTGGCTCAACGGCATGGAGGTGACGCAGTTCACCTACTTCCAGCAGGTCGGCGGCATCGACTGCAGGCCGATCACCGGCGAGATCACCTACGGGCTCGAACGGCTCGCGATGTACCTGCAGGGCAAGGAAAGCATCTACGAGCTGGAATGGGCGCCCGGCATCAGCTACGGCGACGTGTACCACCAGAACGAGGTCGAGCAGTCGACCTACAACTTCGAGCACAGCGACGCCGACTTCCTGTTCACCGCCTTCGCCGCGCACGAGAAGCAGGCCAAGTACCTGATGGAACAGAAGCTCGCGCTGCCGGCCTACGAGCAGGTGCTCAAGGCAGCCCACAGCTTCAACCTGCTGGACGCGCGCGGCGCGATCAGCGTGACCGAACGCGCGGCCTACATCGGCCGCATCCGCAACCTTGCGCGCAGCGTCGCGCAGAGCTACTACGAAAGCCGCGAACGGCTCGGATTCCCGATGGCGCCGCGCGAATGGGTCGCCGAGATCTCGAAGAAGGCGGCCTGAGCGATGACCTCCAAGAACAACCTGCTTGTCGAACTCTTCGTCGAGGAACTCCCGCCCAAGGCGCTGAGGAAGCTCGGAGACGCCTTCGCTTCCGTGCTGCGCGACCAGCTGGTGGCCCAGGGCCTGGCCGATGCCGGCTCGGTGCTCACCGCCTACGCCTCGCCGAGGCGCCTCGCGGCGCACCTCACGAACGTGCTGGGCCAAGCCGCCGACCGCGCGGTCTCGCAGAAGCTCATGCCGGTGACGGTGGGGCTCGATGCCTCGGGCAACGCCAGCCCGGCGCTGCTCAAGCGCCTGGCCGCGCTGGGCGCCGACGCCTCGGCCGTGCCCGGCCTGAAGCGCGCGATGGACGGCAAGGCCGAGGCCCTGTTCTTCGAAAGCACGGCCAGGGGTGCGACGCTGTCCGAAGGCCTGCAGAAGGCGCTGACCGAGAGCATCGCCAAGCTGCCGATCCCTAAGGTCATGAGCTACCAGCTCGAAAACGGCTGCGAACTGCCCGGCTGGAGCAGCGTGAGTTTCGTGCGCCCCGCGCACGGGCTGGTGGCGCTCTACGGCGACACGGTCGTTGCGGTCGATGCGCTGGGGCTAAAGGCCGGGCGCGAAACTCATGGCCACCGCTTCGAGGCGCAGGTCGATCCGATCGTGCTGCGCGATGCCAACAGCTATGCGGTGCAGCTGGCCGACGAAGGCGCCGTGATCGCGGGCTTCGAGGCCCGCCGCTTCGAGATCGCGCGCCAGCTCGCGGAGGCGGCGTTGACGGTCGGCACCGGCTCGCAGCCGATCCACGACGATGCGCTGCTCGACGAAGTCACGGCCCTGGTCGAGCGCCCGAACGTGCTGGTGTGCGAGTTCGAGCGCGAGTTCCTCGACGTGCCGCAGGAGTGCCTCATCCTCACGATGAAGGCCAACCAGAAATACTTTCCGCTGCTCGACGCCGCGGGCCGGCTCACCCACAAGTTCCTGGTGGTCAGCAACATCCGGCCCGACGACGCCAGCGCGGTGATCGGCGGCAACGAGCGCGTGGTGCGCCCGCGGCTGGCCGACGCGAAGTTCTTCTTCGACCAGGACCGAAAGAAATCGCTGGCCTCGCGCGTCGAGTCGCTGGCCAAGGTGGTCTATCACAACAAGCTCGGCACCCAGGGCGAACGCGTGCAGCGCGTGATGCGCATCGCGCACGCGATCGGCGAACAGCTGGGCACCGCGGCGCACGACAGCACGCTGGCGCCGCGCGCGGTGCAGGCGGCGCAGCTGGCCAAGGCCGACCTGGTGACCGACATGGTGGGCGAGTTCCCCGAGCTGCAGGGCATCATGGGCCGCTACTACGCGCTGCACGACGGGCTCGAGCCCGCGGTGGCCGACGCGATCGAAGACCACTACAAGCCGCGCTTCGCGGGCGACGAACTGCCGCGCAACCAAGTCGGCGTCGTGGTCGCGCTGGCCGACAAGCTCGAGACCCTGGTGGGCATGTTCGGCATCGGCAACCTGCCCACCGGCGACCGCGATCCCTTCGCGCTGCGCCGCCATGCGCTGGGCGTGATCCGCATGCTGATCGAGCGCCAGCTGCCGCTCGACCTGCGCGCCTTGCTGGGCCAGGCCTTCGCCGCCTTCTCGCCGAAGGCCGGCGAAGCCGCGCTCGCCGACCCGACCGAAGCGCTCGAAGCCTTCCTCTACGACCGCCTGGCCGGCAGCTTGCGCGAGCAGGGCGCCAGCGCCCAGGAGGTCGATGCCGTGCTGGCGCCCCAGCCCCAGCGCCTCGGCGAGGTGCCCAAGCTGCTCGCCGCCGTGCGCGCCTTCGCCGCGCTGCCCGAAGCGCCGGCGCTGGCCGCGGCCAACAAGCGCATCGGCAACATCCTCAAGAAGTCGCCGGAAGCCGATGCGCACGTGAGCGAGCTGCTGCTGCAGGAGCCGGCCGAGAAGGCGCTCCATGCCGCGATGCAGAAGGTCGGGCCCGTGGCCAACGCGCAGTTCGACGCCGGCGACTACACCGCTTCGCTGCAGACGTTGGCTGCCCTGCGCGAGCCGGTCGACACCTTCTTCGACGGCGTGATGGTCAATGCCGAGCAGTCCGACCTGCGCCTCAACCGCCTGGGCCTGTTGATGCTGCTGCATGCGGCGATGAACCGCGTGGCGCAGCTCGAGCGCCTCGCCACCTGATCGGTACCGCCATGAAAATCGTCATCCTCGATCGCAACGGCACGCTCAATGTGCACCGCGAGGACTTCGTCAAGAGCGACATCGAGTGGACGCCGCTGCCGGGCGCGCTGGAGGCGGTCGCGCGGCTCAACCACGCGGGCTGGCATGTCGTGATCGCGTCCAACCAGTCCGGGCTCGGGCGCGGGCTGTTCGACATGGCTTCGCTCAACGCGATGCACGCCAAGATGCACAAGATGCTGGCGGCCGTAGGCGGCCGCGTCGATGCGGTGTTCTATTGCCCGCACAGTCCCGACGAGGGCTGCGAGTGCCGCAAGCCCAAGCCGGGCTTGTTCCACCAGATCGGCGAGCGCTACGGCGTCGACCTGGCCAACGTGCCGGTTGCGGGCGACAGCCTGCGCGACATGCAGGCCGGCGCGGCCGCCGGCTGCGAGCCGCACCTGCTGCTGACCGGCATGGGTGCGGCCTGCCGCGGCGTGACGCCGTTGCCGCCCGAGTACCCGCCGAACACGCAGGTGCACGACGACCTGGCGGCCTTCGTCGACTTCCTGCTGGAACGCGAAGAGCAGCAGGCGGCCCTGCAGGTGGCTGTCTGATGGCCTTCCTTCGATCCGTCGTCCACGCGCTGTGGATGCTCGTCACCGTGATCCCCTGGGGCATCATCATGGTGGTCAGCTCGCTCTGGAAGCGCGGCATTCCGCTGTACTGGATGGCCGTGCGCTGGCTCGGCTGGGCCATCGGCGGCGCGCGGCTGCTGCTGGGCATCGAGACGCGCGTGAGCGGCATGGAGAACCTGCCCCAGGACAAGCTCGCCGGCTGCGTGCTGCTGGTCAAGCACCAGTCGACCTTCGAGACCTTCCTGATGCCCACGCTGATGCCGCACCCGCTGGCCTTCGTGTTCAAGAGGGAACTGATCTACGTGCCCTTCTTCGGCTGGGCGATGGCGCGGCTCGACATGATCCACATCGACCGCAGCCAGCGCACGCAGGCTTTCAACAAGGTTGTCGCGCGGGGCCGCGAGCTGCTGGCGCAGGGCATCTGGATCATCATGTTTCCCGAGGGCACCCGCATTCCGCGCGGCCGGCAGGGCGTCTACAAGACCGGCGGCACGCGGCTCGCGTGCGAGACCGGCGTGCCGGTGGTCCCGATTGCCGTGACCTCGGCCAAGGTCTGGCCGCGCAAGGCCTTCATCAAGCGCCCGGGCGTGGTCGATGTCTCGATCGGCCCGGCCATTTCGAGCGTCGGGCGCCGGCCCGACGAGCTGATGCGCGAAGTCGAGGCCTGGATCGAAGGCGAGATGCGCCGGCTCGACCCCGAGGCCTACGTCTCGATCGAGACGGTTTCGGCCTGAGGCCCGGCCATGCGCAGCCTGCTGCAGTTCACGCTCGACCTGTTCGACGAGCCTGCGCCGCCTGCGCCCCCGCCTGTCGTCGAGCAGGCGCCGGCGGGCACCGTCTTCCCGCCGGCGATTCCGCTGGCCGACGCGATGAGCCCGGCCAGCTTCGTCCATCCGCGTGCCACGCGCGAGCTGGTGCTGGGCGACGCACGCGTGGCCTACGAGTTCACGCGCGGCAAGCGCCGCACCATCGGCTTCGTGGTCGGCGCCGAAGGGCTTTCGGTGCGCGCGCCGCGCTGGGTGGCGCTGCGCGACGTCGATGCCGCGGTGAAGGAGAAGGCCGACTGGATCCTGCGCAAGCTGTCCGAGACGCAGCAGCGCCATGCGCAGCTCGAAGCGGCGCGCATCGAGTGGAAGGACGGCGTCAGCTTTCCCTTTCTCGGTGAGCCGGTGGTAGTGCGGCTCGATCCGCACCATGCCTTCGACGGCATCGGCGCGATGCTCGATGCGGGCGCGGGCGTTGCGCCGCACACGCTGCGCCTCGCGCTTTCAAACAGCGCGAACCAGGCCCAGATCCGCGATGCCGCGCAAGCCTGGCTGATGCGCCAGGCGCGGCGCGTCTTCACCGAGCGGCTCGATCACTTTGCACCCCGCCTCGGCGTGGCCTGGCGCAAGCTGGCGTTGTCGAACGCCTCTACGCGCTGGGGCAGCGCCAGTGCCGACGGCGCGATCCGGCTGCACTGGCGGCTGGTGCACTTCAAGATGTCGGTGATCGACTACGTGGTGGCGCACGAACTGAGCCACCTGCGCGTGATGGACCACAGCCCGCGCTTCTGGGAAACGGTAGAAAGCGTGGTGCCGGACTACGGCGCGCTGCGGCAACAGCTCAAGGAGCAGCCGGTTCCCAAGTGGTGACTCCCGCCCCCTCTTGGGAGGGTCGGGGTGGGGGGCACATGGCGTTTCCATGAGACGCTACCCCCATCCCGGCCTTCCCCAAAGAGGGAAGGAGCAAGGCATCAGCGTGCGTGCGTGACGCCGCCGTCAACGATCAGCGTCGAGCCCATCACATAGTCTCCGGCCCGTGACGCGAGGTAGATCGCCGCGCCCGCCATGTCCTCCGGCTCGCCGATGCGGCCGGCCGGAATGTTCCCCTTGATCTCGTCCCCATGGTCGCGCGCGACCTTGTTCATGTCGGAGGCGAAGGCGCCGGGTGCGATCGCGCTCACCACGATGCGGTCCTGCGCGAGGCGCAGCGCCATGCGGCGCGTGAGCTGGATCAGCCCGGCCTTGCTGGCCGCGTAGGAGTAGGTTTCCTGCGGATTGACCGAGATGCCGTCGATCGAGGCGATGTTGATGACCTTCGCCAGGTGGTCGGTGGCCGCCTTCTTGAGCATCGGCGTCAGCGCCTGGGTCAGGAAGAAGGGGGTCTTGAGGTTGAGGTCGACGACCTTGTCCCAGCCGCTCTCGGGAAATTCCTCGTAGGGTGCGCCCCACGCGGCGCCGGCGTTGTTGACCAGGATGTCGAGCGCGTCTTCGTGCTTCGAATACGCGTCGACCAGTGACTGCGCACCGGCGAGAGTCGACACGTCGGCCGGCAGCGAGACGCAGTGGCCGGAGGCCGAGAGTTCCTTGGCCGTCTGGTCGCAGGCGGCGGCCTTGCGCGCCGAGATGTAGACACGGGCGCCCTGCGCCAGAAAGCCTTCGGCGATCATGCGGCCGATGCCGCGCGAGCCGCCGGTGATGAGGGCGCTGCGGCCCTGGAGCGAGAAGAGTCGAGTGGTGTCCATGCGCTATGTCTCCTGAGATGCGGCACAGCTTATTCCGGCGTGCCGGCGATTCGCGTCACCTTGGCGCCAGAAGCCTCAGTTGCGTTTTGTTACTGCATAATCCAACAGCGCCAGCCCCGGCAACGGTCGGCAAGCCCAGTTCTCCCACTTCGTCGGTCCAGCGCGTGATCTCCAAATCCTTCATTGCCGCGTCATGCGACCGCCTGTTCGGGACGGTCTCGGTAACCTGGCCAACCCCGCAGTGGCATCGTCAGCACAATGAACGTGCCTGAGCGCTTTCGGTTCGCCCGCCTGCGCCACTGGCGCGACTGGCAAAGCCTGGCCTATCTCGCCGCGCTGCCCGCGCTGGCGGCCTGGCAATGGATGTACGGCTTCCATTGGCTGCTCTACGGTCTGATGCTATTTCTCACGCTGGGCGTCGGCGTGATCCATCACAACCATGCGCATCTGCGTATGTGGCGCGGCCGCTGGCCGAACCGCTTCACCGATTGCTGGCTGACCCTGTTGCAAGGCCATCCGACCTTCGTGTTCTGGCCGGCGCACGTGGCCAATCACCATCGCCACCGGCACGGGCCGAAGGACGCTGCGCGCACCTACCGGTTCGGAGGTGACACCAATCACCTGCTGGGCTATCTAGTGCATCCGCTGCAGGCCGCGGCCGTGCTCTACCCGATGTTCGTGGTTTGGCTGGGCCGGCTGCGGCGCCGCTGGCCGGGCGCCTGGCGCTACTGCATGGCGCAGTACGTGCTTTGGCTCGGCAGTTGGACCGCGCTGCTGGCGCTCGATTGGCAGAAGGCGCTGCTGTTCGTCATCCTGCCACAGTTGCACGGACTGCATTGGCTGCTGGCCACCAACTACCTGCAGCATGCGCATGCGGACGGCCGGCCGCGCCCGGAAAGCGCTTCGCTCGACTACGCGCGCAACTTCGAAGGACTGGTCAATCCGCTCCTGTTCAACATCGGCCTGCATACGGTGCATCACGAGCACTCGAAGGTGCACTGGTCGGCGCTTTCACGGCTGCACCGCGAGCACTACCGCGCCCGCATCCACCCTTCGCTCAACGAAGGCGGTCTTCTTCCCTACATGGCGCGCGTGTTCGTGCTGGGTGCGCTCGTGTCGCGCTTTCGCAGCCGCTCGCTGATGTCCCCGATTTCTCCACCACGGCCCTGATCCATGCCAGTCTCATTCCAACGCGTCTACCTCGAAAGTGCCGGCTATTTCATGCCCGGCGAGCCGGTGTCCAACGAACACATGGATGCCTACATCGCACCGCTCAACCGCATGTCGGAGCGCATCAAGCGACGCATCCTGGCCGAGAACGGCATCCGCGAGCGCTACTACGCGATCGACGCCGAGGGCCGCACGGTGCACACCAACGCGCAGCTTGCGGCCGGCGCGATCCGCCATTGCCTGCAGCAGGGCGCGGTCGAGCTGTCGCGCGTGTCGTTGCTGGCCAGCGGCTCCTCGGGCGGCGATGCGCTGATGCCGGGCTTCGCCAACATGATCCAGGGCGAGCTCGCGGCGCCGCCGATGGAAACGCTGTCGGTCCACGGCATTTGCGCGGCGGGGGTGTCGGCGATCCAGGCGGCGGCGCAGGGCGTGGAGCTCGGCGCGCATCGCTCTGCGCTGGCGGTGGCGAGCGAGATGCCCTCGCGCCTGTTCAAGCGCTCGCGCTTCGCAGCGCGCGGTTACGACACCGACTTCGACTCGCATTTCCTGCGCTGGATGCTGTCCGACGGCGCCGGTGCGCTGCTGCTGTCCGACGGCGCAGCGGCGCTGGCCGGCGCGCCGGGCCTGCGCTTGCGCCTCAAGTGGATCCATCAGCGCGCCTTCTCCGGCGACTATCCGGTGTGTATGCAGCTGGGCCTGACCGAAGACCGCTCGCGCGGCCACCTGGACTTCGGCTCCTGGGGCGAGGCCGAGGCTGCGGGTGCGCTCGCGCTCAGGCAGGACATCCGCCTCTTGCCGCACCTGTTCGACATCGGCATCCACGAATACGCGGGCCTGGTGCGCGAGGGCTGGGTCGATCCGTCGCGGGTCGACCATTTCCTGTGCCACTACTCGTCGGAGAAGTTCATCCCGGTGGTGGACGACCTGATGCGCAAGGCTGGCCTCGCCATTCCGCGCGAGCGCTGGTATAGCAACCTGGCCTGGCGCGGCAACACCGGCGCGGCCTCGATCATGATCATGCTGGCCGAGTTCCTGCAGACCAAGAGCTTGAAGGCAGGCGAGCAGATCTTCTGCTACGTGCCCGAGTCGGGCCGCTTCATGGCGGCGTACATGCTGTTCGAGGTCGAGGAGTCCGGTGCCGCTGCTGCCGCTGCGCCTGCGCCGGTTCGCGCAGAGGCGGCGACCGAGGCGTCGACTGAAGTCATTGCACCGCCGCACGACCCGGCGGCCGCGCCCGAGGGCCTGGGCGAACTGCTCACCGAGCTGGCCGCGATCTGGCACGACTACCGTTCGCGCGTATGGCGCACGCCGCTGGTGCAGCAGATCCGCGAGCGCCGCTTCGCGCTCGCGGACTACCTGAACTGGATGGAGAACTGGATTCCCCAGGTGCGCGAAGGCAGCAAGTGGATGCGCGAAGGCGCCGCCTCGCTGGCCGAGCCCTACCAGGCGCTGGCCGCCCTGATCGGCTTGCATGCCGGCGAGGAGCAGGACGACTTCATGATCCTGTTCAACGACTACCGCAAGGCCGGCGGCAGCATCGCGGACATCGATGCCCTGCGGCGCAACCCGGGCGGCGAAGCGCTCAACGCCTACCTGCATGGCCTGGCCGCGACGCGCAACCCGATCGGCCTCCTGGGCGCGATCTACGTCATCGAAGGCACCGGGCAGCGCATCGTGCCGGCGCTGCTGCCGCTGATCAAGGCGGGGCTGAAACTGCCCCCTGAAGCTTTCCGCTTCCTCGAGTACCACGGCCACAACGACGAGAACCACCTCAGCCGCTGGCTCGCCGCGGTCGAGATGGCGATGGCGCTCGACAGCGAGGGCAGGGCGGCGCGCCAGATCGTCGACACCGCGCGCCACACCGCGGCGCTTTACCTGATGCAGTTCCAGCACGTCACCGAGCGCATTTCTCCCTGAGCACCGGGCAGTCCGCATCGAATCGCACTTCGACGGCGGACGCTGGAAAGGTGTCGGGACCGAACTCTGCAAACTCTTCTCACCGGCCTCTCTCATCCATCGGATCGAGAGCCGAGCGCACTATGGCCTCCTATCTTCGACACGGCGGATTCCTGCTCTTCTTCGGGCCGCTGATTTTCGTGACCGTTCTGGCAGGTGGAGCTTGGACCTGGCTCGGCTTCATCGTGCCGATGGCCATCGTGATCGTGGGCGACGCCGTCCTTCCTCCCGACACATCGACCCCGGTTCTCAGATGGCCAGGTTTGCTCAACCTGTTTCTGTTCGCGCAGCTTCTTCTGACCGTGATCGCATTGATCCTTGTCGGTTGGAAGATGGCGCCGGGAGATTTCGCGCATATCGGCGAGATGACCCAGGCAATGACCGGTTGGGATGTTCTTCGCCGGCGCGACGAACTCGTCGTCTGGAGCACCTTGGGCGTCGTGCATTCCATCAGCCTCCTGCTGAGCGGGAATTTCTTTGTCGCGCACGAGCTCATCCACCGGCGAGATCGGCTCAGCGCGGGCGCGGGAAAACTGCTGCTGGCAGCGGTGGGCGACACGCAGTTTGCGATCACGCATCTGCATCAGCATCACAAGCATGTGGGCACCCGCGCAGATCCGGCGACCGCGAGGCGCGGAGAGTCCGTGTATCGCTTCATGTTTCGATCCGCGTGGGGGCAGTGGGTCGGCGCCTGGCGGATAGAGAAGGGACGACTGGCCAGACGGGGGCGATCGCCGTGGAGCCTGGACAATCGATTCATCGCCGGGCAAGCGATGACGCTGTCGATCGTCGTCCTCATGGGGGCCGCGTTCGGATGGCAGGCGCTGCTCGTGTTCCTCCTCTGCGCGGCCCGCGCGAAGGCGCTCAACGAGGCGATCAACTACGTTCAGCACTACGGGCTGGTTCGGGTCCCCGGAACGCCGGTCGAGCCTCGCCATTCCTGGGATTGCACGGCGGCGGTGAGCGGACCGCATCTCATCAATCTGCCCCGGCATGCGGACCATCATGCCCGGGCCAACATTCCATTCTGGAAACTGCGCAGCGAGCCTGGTGCTCCGCTGCTGCCGCTCGGCTACTTTGCAGCGCCGCTGCTGGCGATGGTGCCGTCCCTCTGGCGGCGGCGAATGAAGCCGCTGCTGCAGAAATGGGACAGACAGATGGCTTCCGGCGCCGAGCTTGCGCTGCTGCGTGAACGCGCCGGCGATCGGGAATTGCCGCACTCATGAGATGCGGCAACGGCATGCGCGCTAAGGGGAAGCACTGCCCGCCAGCGCCGGCGTCGCTCGCGGGCTGATTCCAAGCGCGACCTCCTGCAGGGTGCGCGCCAGGTGCTCGCCGTCCAGGGGCTTGTGGAGGACTCTTGCGGCCACGCTCGACAACTCGGCGAAACGCGAGGGTGCCGTTTCGCCCGTCACGATCACCGCCGGCAGGGTCGGCATCTCCCGGCGCAGGCGCCCGATCACGTCGATGCCGGTTTCGTTGCGCAAGCGAAAGTCGACCACCAGCACGTCCGGCTCGAAGCCGTCGGCGATCGCCTGCTGCGCCTTGCCCCCATCCGTGACGCCCTTGACCGACCAGCCCATCTGATGCAGATAGATGCACATCGCATTGAGCACTTCGGCCTCGTCGTCGACCAGCAGCACCGCCAGGCGCGTGCCATCGGCGTCGCGCGCGGAGACCGGTGGAGGCGACGAGAGTTCCGGAACCATCGGCGGCGCGGCATCCATCTCGAGTTCGAAGGTCGTGCCCCGGCCCGGCTCGCTGTCGAGCTTCAGCTCGATATCGAGCAGCGCGGCAGTTCGCCGCACGATGGCGAGGCCCAATCCGAGGCCTTGCGCGCGGTCGCGCGACGGGTTGCCGATCTGATAGAACTCTTCGAACACCCGTTCGCGTTCGCTCGCCGGAATGCCCGGACCCGTGTCCAAGACCTGAACCAGGACGCGTCCCGACTGCGCGCGTCGCGCCGCAAGCGTGACGCCGCCGGTCGATGTGAATTTGATGGCGTTGTTGACCAGATTGCCGAGGATGCGCAGCAGCTGATCGCTGTCGGTGAGACCCCACAGCGGCTCGTCCTTCAGGTCGACCCGGAGCGACAGCCCCTTCTGCGCCGCCAGCGCCGCGTACTCGTCATGCACTGCGCGGAGCACCGCTCCGATGTCATGGGATGCGAACTTCGCAGCGATGGAGTGAGCGTCGAGGCGTGAAATGTCGAGCAGCCCGTCCAGCAGTCCGCTGCTCTGGCGCAGCGCGCTGCTGATGCCCCGGCTCACCTCTTTCAACAGCGGATCGGTCGCTCGCTGGGCAAGGATGTCGAGCGTGGTGGCGTTGATCGACAGTGCATGCAAGGGCTGCCGCAGGTCATGGCTGGCCGCGGCGAAGAAGCGTGTCTTGGCCTCACTCGCCGCTTCCGCTCGATCGCGTGCCACCTTGACCGCTTCGGACAGCACCGCGTTGTCGTCGACCACGCTCATGAGTTCCTTCAGGTTGCGAGCCTGATCCTTGACGGTTCCCAGCAGCAGCGCATACATGGCGCAAACGCCGATTCCGAGCGAGATCCCTAGTGTGCCGCCGCGCAAGATCCATCCGACGGCGATGAAGCCAAAGGTCAGCGTGGACAGCCCGACGAAGGCGCGCAGCGAGCCCGCCAGCGAGGTGACGCTGATGGCAACTCCCACGATCAGCATGACGCCCATCAGGAGCGGTCCGGCGTTGGTCGGGATCGAGTAGTAGATGAAGGGGACGATCGGCGCGGTCACCAGGCCGTTCATCGTGAAGCCGTTCTCTAGCCGGCGAAGCCCCGCGAGCCAGGTCTCGGCGGGCGCGCGCTCGATGGTCTGCGCCAGCCGGTAGCGGTGCACCCCCACTGCCCATGTGCAGGCGAGCCAGACCCATTGCCAGATGCTCAGACCTTGCTGCGTGGCGACGAGGGCGACCAGCAGGTAGCCGAAGTAGACCAAAGGTAGGCGCCGGGAGTAGTGCAGCAACAAGGCCAGTCGGCGCTCGGCGATGCGGTGTTCGATGCGCGCCTCACGCAGTTCCGGCCTCGAATCCGTGAGGGAGACGGCTGCGGCTTCAGTCAATTCGCATGCCCTCGCGCGATGCCTGGTAGGCGGCCTCGGTCCGGTTGCGCACGCCGAGCGCCGTGTAGACGGCGGTCAGGTGGGCCTTGACAGTGGACTCGGCGATGTTGAGCTGGCGCGCGATGAGCTTGTTGGGCAGGCCGCGAGCCGCGGCGCGGTAGACGTCCATCTGGCGCGCCGTGAGGCCTGCAAGCCGCGGGTCACTGCCGCTGCCGGGACGGCTTTCGATGTCGGGCGGAGGGGCCGCGTTGAGGGTTTCCAGCGGCAGGAAGATGCGCCCGGCGAGCACGTGCCGCAGCGCGGCGACCATCATTTCCGAGCTGTACTTCTTGGGGATGAAGCCGGCTGCGCCGAGGTCGACCGTGTTGCGGATCATCGCGGCGTCGGTCTCGCCGGACAGCACCACGATGCGCGCCATGCAGCCGGCGTCGCGCAGCCGGCGGATGGATTCTTCGCCGTCGCAATCGGCCAGGTGCCAGTCGAGCAGCACCAGGTCGAACTCCGCGAGCGCCACCAGCTGGACGGCGTTCGTCATTTCGCCCGTGGTTTCCACACGCAACTCGGGAACCAGGACGCTCAGCAGGTTCTTCATACCCTGCAGAAACATCACGTGGTCATCAATCATCAATACGTTCATCGGTACCCCCTGGGTCCGAGTATTCATCAGATTGAGGCCGGAATGAACGGGCTAAGACTTTGGTCGGAGCGGCAGTGAAAGTGCTCTTGCGCTTTTGAATTCGCGCCGAACGCCGGTGACCGGATCGCGAAAAGCCAGCCCCTTGGCCAGCAGCTGCAGCGGCCGCTCGAAGTCCTCGCCGCCTTCGGGCAGAAGCTCGGGATAGATCGCGTCGTTGCGAATCGGCATGCCGATCGCTGCGCAATGCACGCGCAGCTGGTGCCTGCGCCCGGTGAGCGGCGCCAGAAGCAGGCGGGCCCAGCCCTCGCGGGCCTCCAGCAGCTCGAAGCGCGTCTCGGAGTTGGGCTCGCCGGGCGCCTCCCGCATGCGCATGAAATGCGCGTCGTCCACGAGGCGGCTGCGACGCACGGCGGGCAGCACCGGTTCACCGCGCCACGGCACGATGGCCTCGTAGTGCTTGGTGATCTCGCGCTCGGCAAACAGCGCGTGATAGATGCCGCGCGTCTCGGGCCGGACCGAGAACAGCACCACGCCGGCGGTCTCGCGGTCGATGCGGTGCAGGGGCGCCAAGTCGTCGAGACCCAGCTTGCGCTTCAGGCGCACGAGCAGGCTCTCCTGCACGTACTTGCCGACCGGCGTGACCGGAAGGAAATGGGGCTTGTCCACGGCCAGCAGCTGCTCGTCCTGGAACAGGACGACTTCGTCGAAAGGGATGCGGCGCTCCGTCTCGAGCGAGCGGTAGTAGTAGATGCGCAGCCGCGGCTGGTAGGGCCGCATTTCGGTGACGGGCACGCCGTGCTCGTCGACCACCTCGCCCGAGCGCATGCGTGCTTCCCAGGTCGCGCGCGGGATGGCAGCAAAGCGCTGCACCAGGAACTCGGCGATAGTGGGCCAGGGCCCGGCCGGCAGGGCGACGCAGCTCGGGCCGACGCCGTCGCGGGTGGGCAGCGGCAAGGGAGCCGGCATGGCGGGTGCGCGCTCAGGCGGCCGCGAGCCCCGACACGATCTCGGCGAAGGCGGGGCGCGCGGCGGGTTCGGGTTGCGTGCAGCGTGCCTGAAGAGCGGTCAGCAGCCCGAGGGAAGCGGTATCTGTATCGCTCGCCGGCTGGCAGCGTGCCAGCAACTCTTGCAGCAGATGGCCGAAGGCGCACACCTCGATGCGCTGCAGGGCCTGCGCCTGCGCGCGGTCGTCCAGCGGCAGGAAGGAGGCGGCACCGAAGTCACCCAGGAGACAGTCGCCCCGGCCGTCCCACAGGATGTTGTGGGCGTAGAGGTCGCCGTGCAGGATGCCGCGCGCATGCAGCTGCGCCGCGGCCGAGGCGATGCCGCGCGCCATGCACAGCGCGGTCGGCACCGGCCAGCCGGCGTCGCCGGCATAGACGTCGCGCGTGCAGGAGGCCAGGCTGGGCGGGCCGGCCAGGTTGCCGAAGCGCGGATCCACCAGTGAGAGCACCAGGCCTGGCGTGCTCTCGGGATGGTTGCGGACCTGGCCCTGCACTGCTATCAGGTTCGGGTGCGCGCCGGCAGCGATGCAGGCCGCCATCTCGCTGTGGGGCCAGCCGTCGCTGGTGACGGTGCCCTTGAACAGCTTGACCGCCACCGGCTGGATGCCGCCGTCGGCCCGCGCCCAGTCCGCCTGGTGAATCACGCCGGAAGCGCCTTCGCCGAGCTTGTGTTGCAGCGAGAGAGAGTTCCAATCAATGGCCGGGATGGCCTCTGCGGCCAGCGCCGCCGCCTCGGCTCGGTCGTCGAAGGGATTGCCCGCGAAAGCCAGCCACGAAAGCCGCGGCAGCGAGAGCAGCCAATCGGGCAGGGCGGCAAGGCGGTTGGCCGAGATGCGCAGCAGCTCGAGCCCTTGGCAGGCGGCCATCTCGGCCGGCAGCGCCTGCAGGCGATTGCCCGCCAGCATCAGCTTTTGCAGCCGCGTGCAGCGGCCGATGGTGCGGGGCAGCGCCTCGATCTCGTTGTCCGTCAGGATCAGCCAGCGAAGCGTTGCCGGCAGCGAGCCGGCGGGCACCTCGCGGATGCGGTTGGCCTTGAAGCCCGCGATGTCGAGCTGCGCGCATTGCCCGACCGATTCGGGCAGCTGCGTGAAGCGGTTGTTCGAGCAGAAGAGCACGCGCAGCCGGTGCAGGCGGCCCAGGTCCGCCGGCAGGGTGGCGAGCGCATTGCCCGATAGGTCGAGCACTTCCAGCGTATCGGCCAGTTCGAAGATTTCGCGCGGAAATTCGGTGAGCCCGCACGACAGGTCCAGCCGCCGGGCACCGGCCAGCTCGCCTGCACGCAGCCGGGCCAGCGTGTCGTTCATTCGATAACCTCTGCGGTATTCGCCTTGGGAGAGGCCGGATGGCTCATGCGAACACGCCGAAGCGGTGAATGCCGTCCTCACCCTTTCGGCGTTGCAGCAGCCCCTCGAACCACAGCAGGTGCAGGTGCGCCACCGTCTCGCCCATGGCAAAAGTCATCTGGTGCAGGTCGAGCTGGCGCTTGAACAGGATCGGCAGGCCTTCGGCCGCGCTGTGCGGCGTCCGGGTGCAGGCCTCCAGCAGCTCGGCCAGGCGGTCGCGGTGGTGTTCCTGCAACTGCTCGACGCGCCGATGGATGCCGGTGAAGGGCTTGCCGTGCGAGGGCAGTCCCAGCGTGCCGGCGGGCAGGGTCTTGAAGCGCTCGATGCTGTCGAGGAAGAGGCGCAACGGATTGGCCTCCGGCTCGCCTGCGTGCACGCTCACGTTGGTCGAGATGCGCGGCAGCATCATGTCGCCGCCCAGCAGCGCGTTGAGTTCCTCGCAATAGAGCGCGATGTGCTCGGGCGCATGGCCGTAGCCGCTGATGCAGCGCCAGGCGCGCCCGCCGATCGAGACCGTGGCGCCGTCGAGCAGGCGCACGAAGCTCGCTGGCACTGCGGGCACCATGTTCGCGTAGTAGTTGCTGCGCGCGCGGATCTTGGCCACCGATTCGGGGTCGACCAGGCCGTGCGCGGCGAAGAAGTCGGCCGCTGCGTCGCCGCCGGCGAGCGTGTCGCCGGCGCTGGTCAGCACGCGCGCCACGTGGTAGTCGGTGGCGCTGATCCACAGCGGCGCGTTCCAGCGCCGGCACAGCCAGTCGGCCAGGCCGATGTGGTCGGGGTGCATGTGGGTCACGATCACGCGCAGGATCGGCAGGCCTTCGAGCTGGGTGGCGAAGATCTGCTCCCACTGCGCGCGCGAGGCGTCGTGGGCGATGCAGCAGTCCACCACCGTCCAGCCTTCCTTGCCGTCGATGGTGTCGCGCAGCAGCCAGAGGTTGATATGGTCGAGCGCGAAGGGCAGCGCCATGCGGATCCAGCGCACCCCGGGTGCGACCTCGAAGGTCTCGCCCGGCGCGGGCAGCGTGTCGCCGAAGGGATATTGGAGTTCGCGTTCGAGGAGGTTCATGTACGATTGACGTTAACGTAAACGTCATGGAGAAGAGCCAACATTGTAGGCAGTGCAGCCCGAACCTGCTGTCGCCGCCGCAACCCCGCATCCGCATCATGCCTTCGCAGACCTTCACCATCGGCGAACTCGCCCGGGAATTCGACCTCACCACGCGGGCGATCCGCTTCTACGAGGACATGGGGCTGCTCGCCCCGGAGCGCGCGGGCCAGCAGCGCGTCTACACCGCGCGCGACCGTGCGCGGCTGACGCTCACCCTGCGCGCCAAGCGGCTCGGCCTGAAGCTGACCGAGGCCAAGGAAATTCTCGACATGTACGACAGCCCGCGCGACACCGCCGCGCAGCTGCAGCGCTTTCTCGGCGTGCTCGGCAGCCACCGGGCCCAGCTCGAGGCCCAACTGGCCGAGCTGGAGGCCAACCTGGCCGAAGTCCGCGCGCAGGAGAAACAGGCACGCGCCGCGCTCGCGCGTGCCGCCAAACCCAAGGCCCGCTGAGGGCCCGCTGAACGCCCGACTTTCACCCCAGTCACCGACAATGGACGACAACATGCCTGACAACCTCGACGACCTGTTCTCCCACAACCGCAGCTGGGCTGCGCGGATGGAGCGCGACCGCCCCGGCTTCTTCACCGGCCTGGTGAAGCAGCAGACCCCCAAGTACATGTGGATCGGCTGCTCCGACAGCCGCGTGCCCGCCAACCAGATCACCGGGCTGGAGCCGGGCGAGGTGTTCGTGCACCGCAACGTGGCCAACATCGTGGTGCACTCCGACCTCAACGCGCTGTCGGCGATCCAGTTCGCGGTCGAGCGGCTCAAGGTCCGGCACATCATGGTGGTCGGGCACTACGGCTGCGGGGGCGTCCAGGCTGCGCTCGAGGGCGTACGCATCGGTTTGGCCGACAACTGGATCCGCCACATCCAGGACGTTCGCGACCGCCACCGCGTGTTCCTCAACAGCCTGCCGGAGTCGCTGCGCGCCGACGCCCTGTGCGAGCTCAACGTGACGGAGCAGGTGGTCAACGTGGCGGTCAGCACCGTCATGGAAGATGCCTGGAGCCGCAATCAGTCCGTGTCCATCCATGGCTGGGCCTTCGGCGTGCACGACGGCCTGCTCCAGGATCTGGGCATGACGCTCGACGGTGCCAAGCCGATCGAGGGGATGTACAAGGCGGCCGTGCAGCGCATCCGCCACAAGTGGAGCAAGCTCGGCGAAGTGCAGCCCGACGCCGACACCGAGCAAGCCGCGTCCTGACCCATGTTCCCCCAGCGTCTCGACTCGCCGCTGGCCTACGACATCGCGAAGGCGATGCGCGACGGCTTCAACCGCCACTACCAGCTGTTCCGCGCCGAGTCGGCGCGCGCCAAGCACCGTTTCGAGACGGCCGACTGGCACGGCCAGCAGCGGGCGCAGCGCGAGCGCATCGAGTTCTACGACCTGCGGGTGAGCGAGGCGGTGGCGCGGCTCGAGAAGGAGTTCAAGGCCGGCGAGCAGCCGATGGACGTCTGGCACCAGGTCAAGCTGCACTTCATCGGCTTGCTGGTCGACCATCACCAGCCCGAGCTGGCCGAGAGCTTCTTCAACTCGGTGACCACCAAGATCCTGCACCGCGCCTACTTCCAGAACGACTTCATCTTCGTGCGGCCGGCCATCAGCACCGAGTACATCGAGCCGCGCGATGCACCCACCTACCGCGCCTACTACCCCGAGCGCGAGACGCTGGATGCCACCATCGAGCGCATGCTCGAGGACTACGCGCTGCAGGGCGCCTACGCCAACATGCAGCGCGACGCCGAGCGCGTGGCGGCCGCCATCCTCGGGCGCTTCCACCAGGTCAAGCTGCGCGCCAACTTCCAGCTGCAGGTGCTGTCGGGCCTGTTCTACCGCAACAAGGGCGCCTACGTGGTCGGAAAGATCATCAACGGCTTCATCGAGCTGCCCTTTGCGCTGCCCATCCTGCACGACAGCGCCGGCAAGTTCTACATCGACGCGGCGCTCTTCGGCGAGGAAGACCTGCAGATGCTCTTCAGCTTCGCGCGCGCCTACTTCATGGTCGACATGGAGGTGCCATCGGCCTATGTGCAGTTCCTGCGCTCGCTGATGCCGCGCAAGCCGCGCGCAGAGATCTACAACGCGCTCGGGCTGGCCAAGCAGGGCAAGACGCTCTTCTACCGCGACTTTCTCTATCACCTCAACTACTCGAGCGACAAGTTCCGCATCGCGCCCGGCATCAAGGGCATGGTGATGCTGGTGTTCGACCTGCCGTCCTTCCCCTACGTGTTCAAGGTCATCAAGGACTTCTATCCGCCACAGAAGGACACCACGCGCGAGCAGATCAAGAGCAAGTACATGCTGGTCAAGCAGCACGACCGCGTGGGCCGCATGGCCGACACGCTGGAGTACAGCGACGTCGGCTTCCCGCTCGACCGCTTCGAGCCCGAGCTGATCGAGGAGATCCAGAAGTTCGCGCCCAGCCAGCTCGAGATCGGCGACCGCGACGGCAACGGGGAGATGGAGGTGGTGCTCAAGCACGTCTACATCGAGCGCCGCATGATCCCGCTCAACATCTACCTGCAGGAAGCTTTCGACCAGCTCGAGCATCCCGAGCACGCCAAGCGCGCGGGCAAGCAGCTGGAGCATGCAGTCATCGAGTACGGCAATGCCATCAAGGACATGGTTGCGGCCAACATCTTCCCCGGCGACATGCTGTGGAAGAACTTCGGCGTCACGCGCGGCGGCAAGGTCGTGTTCTACGACTACGACGAGATCGAATACCTCACCGACTGCAACTTCCGCCGCGTGCCGACGCCGATCCACGAGGAAGACGAGATGAGCGGCGAGGTCTGGTATTCGGTCGGTCCGAAGGACGTGTTCCCCGAGACCTTCGGCCCCTTCCTGCTCGGCAACGAGGCGGTGCGCGAGGCCTTCATGACCCACCATGCCGACCTGCTCGACGCCGCCTTCTGGCAAAGCCACAAGGAACGCATCCAGGCCGGCCAGATGCTGGACGTTTTTCCCTACGACGAGGCGCAGCGGTTCATTCACGATGGCCATGCCCCGTACTTTTAGCTCGTCCCCAGGCTGCGCGTACTTCGTGTCGCTCCGCCAACCCCTGGCGGAGGCAACACCAGCGGCCCGGCAAAGCCGGTTCCGCGGTGCTTGACGAATGGGGCAGGCGTAGGCGCGAGATTTGATTTTTGCTAGTGCACATTTTTCTTAAGGAGCAACTTCCATGACCGAATCCATCGTCATCGTCGGCGCAGCCCGCACCCCCATGGGCGGCTTCCAGGGCGACTTTTCTTCCCTTGCCGCGCACGACCTCGGCGGCGTCGCCATCAAGGCGGCCATCGAGCGCGCGGGCATCGCGCCCGACACGGTCGGCGAGGTGCTGTTCGGCAACTGCCTGATGGCCGGCCAGGGCCAGGCGCCGGCGCGCCAGGCGGCCTACAAGGGCGGCCTTCCCGACAGCGCAGGCGCGGTCACGCTCAGCAAGATGTGCGGCTCGGCCATGAAGGCCGCGATGCTCGCGCACGACCTGCTGCTCGCGGGCACGCACGAAGTCATGGTGGCCGGCGGCATGGAGAGCATGACCAACGCGCCCTACCTCATGCTGAAAGGCCGCGGCGGCTACCGCATGGGCCACGACCGCATCTTCGACCACATGATGCTCGACGGCCTCGAGGACGCCTACCAGCCCGGCCGCTCGATGGGCACCTTCGGCGAGGACTGCGCGGCCAAGTACAAGTTCACGCGCGAGCAGCAGGACGCCTTCGCGATCGCGAGCGTGGAGCGCGCCAAGGCCGCCACCACCTCGGGCGCCTTCAAGGCCGAGATCGCACCGGTCACGGTCAAGGGCCGCGGCGGCGACACCGTGATCGAGATCGACGAAGGCCCGGGCAAGGTCAAGCTCGACAAGATCCCGCAACTCAAGCCGGCCTTCAAGAAAGAGGGCGGAACCATCACCGCCGCCTCGAGCTCGTCGATCAACGACGGCGCCGCCGCGCTGGTGATGATGACCGAGAGCACCGCGAAGAAGCTCGGCGCCAGGCCGATCGCGCGCCTTGTCGGCCATGCCACCCACGCGCAGCAGCCCGAGTGGTTCTCGACCGCGCCCGTGGGCGCCGTGTCCAAGCTGTTCAAGAAGACCGGCTGGGGCGTGAAGGACGTCGATCTCTGGGAAGTCAACGAAGCCTTCGCCGTGGTGCCGATGGCGCTGATGCACGAGCTCGACATCTCGCACCACATCGTCAACGTCCACGGCGGCGCCTGCGCCCTGGGCCACCCGATCGGCGCCAGCGGCGCGCGCATCATGGTCACGCTGATCCATGCGCTGCAGCAGAAAGGCAAGAAGCGCGGCGTGGCGACGCTGTGCATCGGCGGCGGCGAAGGCACGGCGGTCGCGCTCGAATTGGTCTGAGGCAAGAGCAGGCACGATAACTGCAGTCCAGACCGCAACGAAGGCGGTGACCGTTGGCAAAAAGGGCGCCGTCCATTCGATGCGCGACCTTTCCACGCTGGAGTTCTCTTTTCATGCCGTCTCCGATTTCGAAGGCTCAGTTCGACAAGCTTCGCGCACTGGTCGATCAAGGGCGCATCCATACGGCCTATGACTACCTCTCCGACCGCGGCTACTACTACGCGTGCTGGGCCGCCGGCGACGTCGAAGACAGCCAGGCTCCCGAGGCACGGGGCCGCACGGTGCCGGGCCTGGGCCTGGAGGCCCGGCAGAAGCTGACGGAGCACGAGCTCGCGCGCTTTCGAACCAGCATGGCAAAGGGCTATCTGGGCGCGCTGGGTGCTCAGTTCGAACACGGCCCCTCCATCACGCGCGACGTCAGCGCAGAAGAGACGGCCGAGTTTCATGGTGAGGTCTTTCGAACTCACTTTCTCGGCATCAAGGACTGGACCCTCTGCGTTCCCTTCGAGCTGCAGGAAAAAGCCGGCGGCCTCGAAGCCGTCGAGCGCTACTGGGACGGCGTGCTGCGAACCGCCGCCAAGCTGAGCGCGCGGGCCATTGCGCGCTCGGCCGCACTGATCGCCGCATAGCGACGGGCACCGCGCACGGTTGACATTTTTTTGCCATATTGCCGCGCGCTGTGACATTTCTTGTTCGGCGCGGGCGAGCCGTGTCGCAGCGAGCGGTACCTAGAATGACGGCCTTGCGTCAACAAGAGACAAGACCATGCTGCTCAATGCCGACCAGGAAGCGATACGCGACGCGGTGCGCGACTTCGCGCAAGCCGAGCTCTGGCCGAATGCGCCGCGCTGGGACCGCGAGCACAGCTTCCCCAAGGAAGCGCATGCTGGCCTAGCGGCGCTCGGCGCCTACGGCATCTGCGTGCCGGAGGAAGACGGCGGCGCCGGCCTCGACTACCTGACGCTCGCGCTGGTGCTGGAAGAGATCGCGGCCGGCGACGGCGGCACCAGCACCGCGATCAGCGTCACCAACTGCCCGGTCAACGCGATCCTCATGCGCTACGGCAATGCGCAGCAAAAGAAGAAGTGGCTGCAGCCGCTGGCGCAAGGACAGATGCTCGGCGCCTTCTGCCTGACCGAGCCGCAGGCCGGCAGCGATGCCTCGTCGCTGCGCACCACGGCGCGCAAGGACCCGGACGGCTGGGTGATCGACGGCGTCAAGCAGTTCATCACCAGCGGCAAGAACGGCCAGGTCGCGATCGTGATCGCGGTCACCGACAAGGGCGCGGGCAAGCGCGGCATGAGCGCCTTCATCGTGCCCACCGACGCGCCTGGCTACACGGTCGCGCGGCTGGAGGACAAGCTGGGCCAGCATTCGAGCGACACCGCGCAGATCAACTTCGACGCCTGCCGCATCCCGGCCGAGAACCTGATCGGCCAGGAGGGCGAGGGATACAAGATCGCGCTCGGCGCGCTGGAAGGCGGCCGCATCGGCATCGCCGCGCAGAGCGTGGGCATGGCACGCAGCGCCTTCGAGGTGGCACTGGCCTACGCCAAGGAGCGCCAGGCCTTCGGCGGCTCGATCTTCGAGCAGCAGGCGGTGGGCTTCAGGCTCGCGGAATGCGCGACCCAGCTCGAAGCGGCGCGCCAGCTGATCTGGCATGCGGCGAGCCTGCGCGACGCGGGCCGGCCCTGCCTCAAGGAGGCGGCGATGGCCAAGCTGTTCGCGAGCGAGATGGCCGAGCGCGTGTGCAGCGCGGCGATCCAGACGCTCGGAGGCTACGGCTACGTCAACGACTTCCCGCTGGAACGCATCTACCGCGACGTGCGCGTCTGCCAGATCTACGAAGGCACGTCGGACATCCAGAAGCTCCTGATCCAGCGCGCCCTGGCCTGACGACATCGGCCTCGCACTGTCTAAAGCTCTATGGCGCCTGCGGCCGGCTTCCCTGCCGATTGGCGGATTCACGCGCGCGCCGCGAACGCCCAGACTGATGCCAGTGGAAACGATGAGGAGCGCATCATGGCAACGGATCTCATGACTCTCGGCGTACTCGGAATGGTCGTGCTGGGCGGCTGGCTGATCGATCATGTGGGGCAGCAGGCCAAGGCGCGCCTCGCACGCGCTCGGAAGCCGGTGCAACGCGATCCCCGCAAATAGCGTTAGCAAGGCCCTAGTCGCTGCTGTCATCGATCTGGATGACAGACAGACGCCGCCCAGCGGCGCAACATGGCGGCCTCTCTCCCCGGAGCTTTCGCCATGTCCCATTCGAATTCCGCCCTGGCTCTTCGCGCAGCGGCCCTCTTGTGCATCGCGGGGCTCGCCCCGCAGTCCCACGCGCAATCCGCGCCGCCCGACATCGCCATGCTGACCGCCAGCGAGGCCGCGCAGCGCCTGTGCGCCGGCTCGCTGAGCAGCGAGCAGCTGGTCTCGGCCTATCTCGCGCAGGCCAAGGCCAAGCCGCAGCTCAATGCCTTCATCACGCTCGACGAGGCCGGCGCGCTGAAGGCCGCGCGCGCCGCCGATGCGGCGCGCAAACGCGGTGGCCCCTGCAAGCCGCTGGGCGGCGTGCCCGTGGTCATCAAGGACAACATCCAGGTCCAGGGCCTGCCCGCCACCGCCGGCACGCCGGCGCTGAAGGGCTTCGTGCCCAGCGCCGATGCGCCCGTGGTCGCCAAGCTGCGCGCGGCAGGCGCGGTGGTGCTGGGCAAGACCCACATGCATGAGCTCGCCTTCGGCGTCACCGGCTACAACCCCGCCTTCCAGAGCGGGCCCGAGGTCGGTGTGCGCAATGCCTACGACGCGACCCGGATCGCGGGTGGCTCCTCCTCGGGCAACGGCGCGGCGCTCGGCGCGCGCATGGCGCCGGCCGCGCTCGGCACCGACACCGGCGGCTCGGTGCGCATTCCCTGCGCCTTCAATGGCTGCGCGGCGCTGCGTCCGAGCATGGGCCGCTATTCGCAGCAGGGCATCGCGCCGATCTCGCACACGCGCGACACCGCCGGGCCGATGGCGCTCTCGGTGGCCGACCTGGCGCTGCTCGACCGCACCATCGCCGGCGGCGCGCCGGTGGTGCCGGCAGACCTGAAGCGAGTGCGGCTCGGCGTGGTGCCGGACTTCTTCGCGAATCTCGATGCCGACACCAAGGCCGCCACCGATGCTGCGCTGGCCAAGCTGCGCGAAGCCGGCGTCACGCTGGTCGACGTTGAGATGCCGAAGCTGATGGAGCTCAACGCAGCGGCCGGCTTCCCGATCGCGTTCTACGAGGCGCACGACGACATGGTGGCCTACCTCGCCAAGTACCGCACCGGCATCGACATCCGCCAGCTGGCCGCGGCCGTGGCCAGCCCCGACGTCAAGGGGGCCTTCGAAGGCCTGGTGATCCCGCGCAAGCTGCCCGCGGCCAACGGCGTGGTCGATGCCAAGCCCGCCTACGACAACGCGATTGCCAAGGCGCGGCCGGCGCTGCAGAAGCTCTACCGCGACACCTTCAAGGCGAACCGGCTCGATGCGCTGGTGTTCCCGACAGTGACGCGCGTCGCGCTCGGCGCCACGCCGGAGGCCAGCAGCCCGAAGAACTTCGGCGCGCTGATTCAGAACACCGACCCCGCCGGCAATGCCGGCATCCCCGGCCTGCAACTGCCCTCCGGCCTGGGCGCCACCAGTGGCTTGCCGATCGGGCTTGAATTCGACGGTCCCGCCGGCAGCGACCGCAAGCTGCTGGCACTGGGGCTTGCGGTCGAAGGGGTGCTGGGCCGCCTGCCGGCGCCCACGAAGTAATCAGCGATCCGGGCCGGGCGCCGTCCAGCCCGCCAGCGCCGAGCGGCGTTCGATGCCCAGCTTGCCGAAGATGCGCCGGAGGTAGGTGCGCACCGTCGGCACGGCGACTGCCATGCGCCGCGCGATGTCCTTGTCGGTCAAGCCCTCGCGCACCGCCTGCGCGACCTGCTGCTCGCGCGGGCTCAGCTGCGGCCATGCGGCAGGCTCGGCCTCGATGCGCTGCGCGCGCTGCAGCGCGCCGGCAAAGGCCGGCTCGATCAGGTCCAGCAGCGCCTTCTCGTGCTCGCCGAAATCCCCGCGCGCGCGGCAGCGCCAGATGCGCAGGTCGCCCAGCGCGCGCTGGCCGTCGAAAGCGTGCAGGTTCATGCCCCAGTGCAGGCCGTCGCGTGAGAGGAAGTCGTTGAAGAAGGACGTGCGCATCAGCGTGCGCTGCGGCATCACTTGGGTCACGCGGGTGGCGCGGCGGCGCGCTTGCAGGACGAAGGTGATCGGGGCGTGATGCTGGTGCCACTCGGCATAGCGGTCGAGGTTGGCCGGGTCCATGTTGAGCGCCACCCGGCGGCCGAAGCTGCCGCTGTCGGCATCCCACACGAAGGAGGCGAACTGGTCGGCATGCAACAGGTCGAGCAGCGCCCAGCCGATGCGCTCGCGGATCTCGCGCTCGCTCTGGTCTTCTGCGAGCAGCGCGAAGATGCCGCGCAGCGCGTGCTGTTCCGAAGCCTTCAGGTACATGGCCACTCCTTCGCGTGTCGAGCTTAGTGCGCGAGCAAGGGCCGCGCCATCCGTGGCGATTCAGGGTTTGCGAGAGGGCTTGCACAATGCGCGAGAATCTGTCTCTCCCTCATGTCCACTTCCTCTCCCAACTCCGCGCGCGTTCCCTGCCCCTGCGGGCGCCGCGACCGCCGGGAGCTGCCGCTTCCCTATGCCCAGTGCTGCGGGCGCTATCTCGACGATTTCGAGCGCACGCCGGCGCCCGACGCCGAGTCGCTCATGCGTTCGCGCTACACGGCTTTCGTGCTCGAGCGGGCCGAATACCTGCTGGCCACCTGGCATGCGTCGACGCGCCCTGCGACGCTCGGCTTCGAGCCCGACGTCAAATGGCTGGGCCTGGAGGTGCGTTCGCGCTCGGTGCTCGACGCCGACCATGCCGAGGTCGAGTTCGTTGCCCGCCAGCGCAGCAGCGCCGGCGTGGCGACCCGGCTGCACGAACGCAGCCGCTTCGTGCGCGAGGACGACGGCGGACTCAGCCGCTGGTACTACCTCGACGGCGATCTGCGCTGAAGCCTTCGGGCCACTTGAAAAGGCCATCGCCGCCGCATGCGACCTGCATCGCGCGCTAGCAATTCGATAGCGCGCGGCGCGCCATTGTGTCCAGAACGGAGACAGTCCGATTCCTTTTGGGCTATTTATCCACGGCCCTCGCGCCCCCACACTCTCTTCCACACTCCGAACAGAACCAGCACCAGAGGGCGAAATGGCCAGCAGCACGAGGATTCCGACCGCCTATCGGCAATGGCTCCATGCCATGCTGGTGGCGCCAGTCGTGGCCGCTGCGCCCTGGATGGCCGCACCGGCATCGCGTCCACGCGCAGCGCCGGTGGTTGCGGCGGGGCGTCTCGTGACCGGGGAATAGCGGATGGACGATCTCGTCACGCTTCTCTCGGCCCAGGGTGCCGCCGTGGTGTTCCTCGCCACGCTGGCGACCCGCCTCGGTGCGCCCGTGCCGGCTGCGCCCTTTCTCATCGTCGCCGGCGGGCTGTCGGTCGGCGGGCAGGTCTCCTTCGCCGCCGTGCTGGCGGCTGCACTGGCCGGCAACATCCTCGGCGACGGCGCCTGGTTCCTGGCCGGGCGCCGCTGGGGCTACCGCGTGATGCGGCTCCTGTGCCGCATCTCGCTGTCGGCCGACTCCTGCGTACGGCGCAGCGAGGCCATCCTCGGCCGCTGGGGCGGGCTGTCGCTGATCGCGGCCAAGTTCGTGCCGGGCGTGTCGGTGGTCGCGCCGCCGATGGCGGGCGCACTGGGCATGTCGAACACGCGCTTCCTCTCCTACGAGACCGTGGCCGCGCTGATCTGGACGCTGGGCTTCCTCATGCTCGGCCGCCTCTTCCATGCGGCGATCCAGGACGTGCTGTCGGTGCTGTCCAACGTCGGCCTCACGGCCGCGGTCGTCGGCACGCTGGTGCTCGCGGCATTCGTCGCCTGGCGCTATCGCCGGCGCCGGATCGCGCTCGCGGCCGAGGACATCGAGCAGATCGAGGTCGGCGACTTGCGCGAAGCCTTCGCTGCCGGCGAGCGCCCGATGCTGATCGACGTGCGCTCCGCCGAAGGCCGCGCGCTGGACCCGCGCGCGATTCCGGGCGCGGTCGGCATCGGGCTGCGCGAGCTTCCGTCGCAGCTCGCCGCGTTCGCCGACGGGCGCGAGCTCATCGTGTTCTGCGACTGCCCGAACGACGAGTCCGCCATCGCCGCCGCGCGCGTGCTGATGAAGGCCGGTTTGCCGCGCGTGCGCGTGCTGGCGGGCGGGCTCTCGGCCTGGGCCGCCGCGGCCGCGCTCGAGGAGGCCGAT
This sequence comes from Variovorax sp. MHTC-1, assembly GCF_003984645.1. GTDB lineage: Bacteria > Pseudomonadota > Gammaproteobacteria > Burkholderiales > Burkholderiaceae_C > Variovorax. The sequence continues at coordinate 100,017 of NZ_RWKI01000011.1, read as the reverse complement.
GAAGAGGCAGCGCCGGCCGGCGCGTCGTGCGTCGCCGCCCATGCTGCCTGATACCCCTTGATCCCGGCCGCGAACGAGGCCTAGAATCGGCCCCGCTCCGGGGTGCACGCAGATGCGTACTGAGATGGCCAAGCGGCCGAACCCGCGAACTTGATCTGGTTCATACCAGCGTAAGAAGAGCTGCGACTCCCCGGCCCCGGACATTCTTTTTCCGCCGTGCCGATCCTGGAGCCATCGCGGAGCACCCATCCAACGAACCGGAGTGCCCCGCATGAATGCCCCTGACAAGTTCGCCTCGCTGCTCACGCTGACCCGCGAGCCCTTTCCTGCATCGACCAAGAGCGCCATCGCCGGCAGCCGCCCGGACCTGCGCGTGCCCGTGCGCGACGTGCTGCTCACCAACGGCGAAAAGGTGTCGCTCTACGACACCTCGGGCCCGTACTCCGACCCTTCGGCCGAGATCGACGTGCGCCGCGGCCTGCCCGGCGTGCGCGGCGCCTGGATCGCCGAGCGCGGCGACACCGAAAGCTACCAGGGCCGCTCGCACCAGATGCTCGACGACGGCGCCACCCATGCCGACCGCGACGCCCAGCGCCTGGCCGAGCTGCGCGCCGCCGCCTCGGGGCTGCAGCGCGCGCCGCTGCGTGCCAAGTCCGGCATGAACGTGAGCCAGATGCACTACGCGCGGCGCGGCATCGTCACGCCCGAGATGGAATACGTCGCGCTGCGCGAGAACGGCAAGCGCGAATGGATGGCCGAGTACCTGGCCGACGCCGCGCGCGAGAAGCGCCTGGCCGGCAACCCGATGGGCGCGCAGATCCCGAAGATCATCACACCCGAGTTCGTGCGCGACGAGGTGGCGCGCGGCCGCGCCATCATCCCGGCCAACATCAACCATCCCGAAGTCGAGCCGATGGCGATCGGGCGCAATTTCCTCGTGAAGATCAACGCCAACATCGGCAACTCCGCCGTGACCTCGAGCATCGAGGAAGAGGTGGAAAAATTGGTGTGGGCGATCCGCTGGGGCGCCGACAACGTGATGGACCTTTCCACCGGCCGCAACATCCACACCACGCGCGACTGGATCGTGCGCAACAGCCCGGTGCCCATCGGCACCGTGCCGATCTACCAGGCGCTCGAGAAGGTCGGCGGCGTAGCGGAAGACCTCACGTGGGAGATCTACCGCGACACGCTGATCGAGCAGGCCGAACAGGGCGTCGACTACTTCACCATCCATGCCGGCTTGCGCCTGCCCTTCATCCACCTCACGGCCGACCGCCGCACCGGCATCGTCTCCAGAGGCGGCTCGATCATGGCCAAGTGGTGCATCTCGCACCACCGGGAGAGCTTCCTGTACACGCGCTTCGAGGAGATCTGCGAGATCATGAAGGCCTACGACGTGAGCTTCTCGCTCGGCGACGGCCTGCGCCCGGGTTGTGCCGCGGACGCCAACGACGAGGCCCAGTTCGCCGAGCTGCGTACCCTGGGCGAGCTCACGCAGATTGCATGGAAGCACGACGTGCAGACCATGATCGAAGGCCCCGGCCACGTGCCGATGCACCTGGTTCAGGCCAACATGGACGAGCAGCTCAAGCACTGCCACGAGGCGCCGTTCTACACGCTGGGCCCGCTGACCATCGACATCGCGCCCGGCTACGACCACATCGCGAGCGCGATCGGCGCCGCCATGATCGGCTGGGCCGGCACGGCGATGCTCTGCTACGTCACGCCCAAGGAGCACCTGGGCCTGCCGGACCGCGACGACGTGAAGCAGGGGATCATCGCGTACAAGATCGCGGCGCATGCGGCCGACGTGGCCAAGGGCCATCCGGGCGCGCGGGCGCGCGACGACGCGCTGTCCAAGGCGCGCTTCGAGTTCCGCTGGCAGGACCAGTTCAACCTCGGCCTCGACCCCGACACCGCGCGCGAATTCCACGACGAGACCCTGCCCAAGGATTCGAGCAAGGTGGCGCATTTCTGCTCGATGTGCGGCCCGAAGTTCTGCTCGATGAAGATCACGCAGGAGGTGCGCGAGTACGCGGCGCAGCGCGGCATCGACGAGGCGAAGGCCCTGGACGAGGGCATGGCGGGCAAGTCGGCGGAGTTCAAGGCCGGCGGGGGCGAGATCTACATCCCGATCCAGTCGGTCTGAAGATTCGGGGGCGATCAGGCCGGCGCCGGGCCGCCAGCGCGGCGAAGTCCGCGCTCCGCGCAGACGGGCGGCCTGCAGCTACCCCTCGGGGGGGGCAGCGAGTACATGAAGTGACGGAGCGTGGGGGCTGCATTGATTACGATCGAACCCATGAATTCCATCCCCTTCGACGCCGTCCTCTTCGACTGCGACGGCGTCCTCGTCGACTCCGAACCCATCACCAACCGCGTGCTCGCCGAGATGCTCGGCGAACTCGGCTGGCAGCTCACGGTGGAGGAGTCGATGCGCATCTTCACCGGCAAGGCGGTGAAGGACGAGGTCGCGTTGATCGAGTCCATGACCGGCTTCGCCATCACGCCCGAATGGCTGGACGGCTTTCGCGGCCGCCGCAACGCCGCGCTCGAACGCGAGCTGGTCGCGATCCCCAACGCCGCCGGCGCGGTGCGCGCGCTGCATGCGGCACTCGACGGTCGCATCGCCTGCGCGTCGGGCGCCGACCGCTACAAGGTGGAGCTGCAGCTCGACAAGGTCGGCATTCTCGACTGCTTCGCCGGCCGCATCTTCAGCGGCCACGAGATGCCGCGCTCCAAGCCGGCGCCCGACGTCTACCTGGCGGCGGCCGCCGCGCTGGGCGTCGATCCGGCGCGCTGTGCGGTGGTCGAGGACACGGTGACCGGCGCCGCGGCCGGCGTCGCCGCGGGCGCCACCGTGTTCGGCTACAGCCCTTCCGACCTCGGCCACAGCGGGCCGGAGGCGCTGCGGGCCGTCGGCGTGACGCGGGTGTTCGGCGACATGGCGCAGCTCCCGGCGCTGCTGGCCGCGATGGATCGCTGAGCGGGAGGAAGGGACTTCAGTTCGTGCGCTGCGTGGCCGCCTTGGCCATCGCGGCGAGGGCCTGCGTCATCGCGTGGGCGCGTGCCGACCAGAAGCGGCCGATCAGCTTGTCGGCGTTTTCGACGACTGCGGGATGGATGCGCGAGCGGCCGGAGGTGGCGGCGAATTCGACCAGGGCCGCGTATTCGGAAGTATCGGTGTCGGGAGTTTGCATGCCTCGATCCTAGGGCGGGAGGACTCGCCAGCGGCATGCAACGCGGGCAGGCGGCGAGCGAAGCGGCGAACTTTGTCACGGATCATCCTCGGGGCGCAAGCCTGCGGCCGGCCTCCGATGCGCCGCCGCGACGGAATGCGCCGGGTGTTACACCTGACCAGGCCCGGAAGGCACGGGAGAAGCTTTTCTCGTTGCGAAATCCCACTGCCAGCGCGATCTGCTTGATCGGCCGTTCGGTGCGGCGCAACTGCTCGGCCGCCTGCTCATGCCGCACTTCGTCCTTCAGCGCCTGCAGCGAAACGCCTTCCTCCAGCAGCTGGCGGTGCAGCGTGCGGGCCGAGAGGTTCAGGATCGCGGCCAGCGCCTCTGCCGTGGCGGCTTCCCTGCCGCGCGTGCGCAGCAGCTCGCGCACGCGCTGGCCCAGCAGGCGGTCGCGGCGGTACTGCAGCACGGTGAGCGGCAGCGCGCGCCGCAGCATGGTGCGCAGCGCCTGCTCGTCGCGCTGCAGCGGCAGGGCCAGGTAGCGTTCGTCGAAGCTGTAGCTGGCCGCCTCGGCGCCGAAGCGCAGTGCGCCGCCGAACATCAGCGGATAGGCATCGCGGTGCGGCGGCGCCTCGAAGGGGAAGGTGGCCTCGCGCAGCGAGACCCGCGAATCGATGACCCAGGAGGCATAGCCGTGCAGGAAGCGCAGGTTCGACACCAGGCAGAACTCGCGCAGGGCGCCGAGCTCGGCGTGCTCGCGGATCGACACCGTCGCCGCACCGCCCGCCACCTTCAGCTCGAGCGCGATGTCCCCGGTCAGGAGCCGGTGGTGCCGGCACCAGCGCTTGATCGCGACGCCCAGGTTCGGCGAGCTCAGCGAGGCGCGGCACAGCATGCCGTAGGTGCCCCAGGGCAGGCGCCGGCTGAACCAGCCGAGCGCCTCGTCGTCGAGCTCCTGCATCGCAAAGCCCGACAGCACCTCGAACTGCGCCGCCGTCACGCGGCCCTGCGCGTTCTTCAGATCGCGCGGCGCAATCTGTGCCTGTGCCAGGGCCTTGGCCGGGTCCATGCCGTAGCGCTCGTAGCCCAGAACGATCGCTCGCACGAAGGCCATCGGCGTGGCGGCGCGGACGGCCGGTTTGAAGAGCGAGGAGGACATGAAGGAGGGCGATCTCGGTGACGCAATATGCAACCATTGTGGCGCCAATTGCAACGGCACAGGGCGTAAGCTGCGCCTTCCCGCGCGGGATTTCCGGCGCGAACGAACCGCTTGTGAGGAGACAACCCCATGCATGACCCCGGCCTGAACTTCGACCTGGGCGAGACCATCGACTCGCTGCGCGATGCGATCCAGAACTTCGCCGCCAACGAGATCGCGCCGCGCGCCGCCGACATCGACCGCGAGAACCTGTTCCCCCACGACCTCTGGAAGAAGCTCGGCGAGCTCGGCCTGCACGGCATGACGGTGAAAGAAGAGTACGGCGGCACCGAGCTCGGCTACCTGGCCCACATCGTGGCGATGGAAGAGGTGTCGCGGGCCTCAGCCTCGGTCGGCCTCTCGTACGGCGCGCATTCCAACCTCTGCGTCAACCAGATCCACCGCAACGGCAGCGAGGCGCAGAAGAAGAAGTACCTGCCCAAGCTGGTGAGCGGCGAGCACGTGGGTGCGCTTGCGATGAGCGAGCCCAACGCCGGCTCCGACGTGGTCAGCATGAAGCTGCGCGCCGAGAAGAAGGGCGACCGCTACGTGCTCAACGGCGGCAAGATGTGGATCACCAACGGCGGCGACGCCGACACGCTGGTGATCTATGCCAAGACCGAGCCCGAGATGGGCGCGCGCGGCATGACGGCCTTCATCGTCGAGAAAAGTTTCAAGGGCTTCTCGGCCGGCACCAAGCTCGACAAGCTCGGCATGCGCGGGTCCAACACCTACCCGCTCTTCTTCGACAACTGCGAAGTGCCCGAAGAGAACGTGCTGGGCGGCGAGGGCGCCGGCGCCAAGGTGCTGATGAGCGGCCTGGACTACGAACGCGCGGTGCTCTCCGGCGGCCCGCTCGGCATCATGGCCGCCTGCATGGACGCGGTGCTGCCCTTCGTGCACGAGCGCAAGCAGTTCGGCCAGAGCATCGGCGAGTTCCAGCTCATGCAGGGCAAGCTGGCCGACATGTACTCGACCTGGCAGGCCACGCGCGCCTACGTCTACGCCGTGGGCAAGGCCTGCGACCGCAACGACCATGCGCGCACCTTCCGCAAGGATGCCGCGGGCGCGATCCTCTATTCGGCCGAGAAGGCCACCTGGATGGCCGGCGAGGCGATCCAGGCGCTGGGCGGCGTAGGCTACACCAACGAGTTCCCGGTCGGGCGGCTGTGGCGCGATGCCAAGCTCTACGAGATTGGCGCCGGCACCAGCGAGATCCGGCGCATGCTGATCGGGCGCGAGCTGTTTGCGGAAACAGCTTAGGCGCAAGACAGGAGACGACATGCCATTGACCCAGAGTCTCGACCGCGGCGCCACCGACGTGCCGCTGATCGAGCAGACCCTCGGCGGCTTCTTCGACGACATGGCGGCGCGGCAGGGCGAGCGCGAAGCGCTGGTCAGCGCGCACGAGCACAAGCGGCTCAGTTACCTCGAGCTGCAGCGCGAAGCCAACCGCCTGGCCAGCGCGCTGCTCGGCCTGGGCCTCGCGCCCGGCGACCGCGTCGGCATCTGGTCGCACAACAACGTGGCCTGGGTGCTGATGCAGATCGCCACCGCCAAGGCCGGCATCATCCTGGTCAACATCAATCCGGCCTACCGGACCGCCGAGCTCGAATACGCGCTCAACAAGGTGGGGTGCAAGGCGCTGGTCACGATGCCGCAGTTCAAGACCAGCGACTACCTCGGCATGCTGCGCGAGCTGGGGCCGGCGCGCCTCCCACTGCTCAAGCACATCGCTTGGATCGACAAGGAGGGCGCCGGCGACGAGGTGCCGGGTGCGCAACGCTTCTCCGCGCTGCTGGCGAGCGGCAATCCCGACGATCCGCGCATCGTACAGATCGGCCGCACGCTCAAGGCCACAGACCCGATCAACATCCAGTTCACCAGCGGCACCACCGGCTTTCCCAAGGGCGCGACGCTGACGCATCGCAACATCCTCAACAACGGCTTCTTCATCGGCGAGTGCATGAAACTCGCGCCGGAAGACCGGCTCTGCATCCCGGTGCCGCTCTACCACTGCTTCGGCATGGTGCTCGGCAACCTGGCCTGCCTGACGCACGGCTCGACCATCGTCTATCCGAACGACGGCTTCGACCCGCTCACCGTGATGCAGACGGTGCAGGCCGAGCGCTGCACCGGCCTGCACGGCGTGCCGACGATGTTCATTGCCGAGCTCGACCACCCGCGCTTCAAGGAGTTCGACTTCAGCACGCTGCGCACCGGCATCATGGCCGGCTCGCCGTGCCCGACGGAGGTGATGAAGCGGGTGGTCGACCAGATGCATCTCTCCGAGATCACCATCGCCTACGGGATGACCGAGACCAGTCCGGTGAGCTGCCAGAGTTCGACCGACACGCCGCTCGAGAAGCGCGTGTCGACCGTCGGCACGGTGCAGCCGCACATCGAGATCAAGATCGTCGACCCCGAAACGGGAGAGATCGTGAAGCCCGGCGTGTCGGGCGAGTTCTGCACGCGCGGCTATTCGGTCATGCACGGCTACTGGGAAGACGAGGAGAAGACGCGCGAAGCCATCGATGCCGAAGGCTGGATGCACACCGGCGACCTCGCCACCATGGACGCCGAGGGCTACGTCAACATCGTCGGCCGGATCAAGGACCTGGTGATCCGCGGCGGCGAGAACATCTACCCGCGCGAGATCGAGGAATTCCTCTACCGCCATCCGAAGATCCAGGACGTGCAGGTGGTCGGCCTGCCCGACAAGAAATATGGCGAGGAGCTCTGCGCCTGGATCATCGCGAAGCCGGGGCAGACCCTGACGGCCGACGAGGTGCGCGACTTCTGCAAGGGCCAGATCGCGCACTACAAGGTGCCGAAGTACATCCAGTTCGTCACCGAGTTTCCGATGACGGTGACAGGCAAGATCCAGAAGTTCAAGATTCGCGACGCGATGAAACACCAGCTGGGCCTGGACGAAGAAAAAACTGCATGAGCAAACTCGAAACCAAACTCAATGCGCGTTCGGCCGATTTCCAGGCCAACGCCACCGCGATGCGCGCACTGGTCGACGACCTGCATGCCCAGTTCGCCAAGGTCCAGGCCGGCGGCGGCGAGGCGGCACGTGCCAAGCACACGGCACGCGGCAAGCTGCTGCCGCGCGACCGCGTCGCGCAGCTGCTCGACCCCGGCACGCCCTTCCTCGAAGTCGCGCCGCTCGCGGCCCACGCGATGTACCACGGCGCAGCGCCCGGCGCCGGCCTGATCGCCGGCATCGGGCGCGTGAGCGGCGTCGATTGCATGATCGTGTGCAACGACGCGACGGTGAAGGGCGGCACCTACTATCCCGTCACGGTCAAGAAGCACCTGCGCGCGCAGGAGATCGCCGAGCAGAACCGCCTGCCCTGCATCTACCTGGTCGATTCGGGCGGCGCCAACCTGCCGAACCAGGACGAGGTGTTTCCGGACCGCGATCACTTCGGGCGCATCTTCTACAACCAGGCCAACATGAGCGCCCAGGGCATCGCGCAGATCGCCGTGGTCATGGGCTCGTGCACGGCCGGCGGCGCCTACGTGCCGGCGATGAGCGACGAGTCGATCATCGTCAAGAACCAGGGCACCATCTTCCTGGGGGGGCCACCGCTGGTGAAGGCGGCCACCGGCGAGGTGGTCACGGCCGAGGACCTGGGCGGCGGCGACGTGCACACGCGGCTGTCCGGCGTGGCCGACCACCTGGCGCAGAACGACCTGCATGCTCTAGCGCTGGCGCGTTCTTCAATCGCCAACCTCAATGCGCACAACCGCGCGGCCAGAGCGGCGCCGGCTGCCGAGGTGCGTGCGCCCGAATTTCCAGCCGACGAGCTCTACGGCGTGATCCCCACCGACACCCGCAAGCCCTTCGACGTGCGCGAGATCATCGCGCGCATCGTCGACGGCAGCGAGTTCCACGAGTTCAAGTCGCGCTTCGGCGCCACGCTGGTCTGCGGCTTCGCCGAGATCGAGGGCATGCCGGTGGGCATCGTCGCCAACAACGGCATTCTTTTCAGCGAGTCGGCGCAGAAGGGGGCGCACTTCATCGAGTTGTGCTGCCAGCGCAGGATCCCGCTGGTGTTCCTGCAGAACATCACCGGCTTCATGGTCGGGCGCAAGTACGAGAACGAAGGCATCGCGCGCCACGGCGCGAAGATGGTGACGGCGGTGGCCACCGCCAACGTGCCCAAGTTCACCATCATCATCGGCGGCAGCTTCGGCGCCGGCAACTACGGCATGTGCGGCCGCGCCTACTCGCCGCGCTTCCTTTGGATGTGGCCCAACGCGCGCATCAGCGTGATGGGCGGCGAGCAGGCCGCGAGCGTGCTGGCCACCGTCAAGCGCGACGGCATCGAGGCCAAGGGCGGGCAGTGGAGCGCCGAGGAGGAAGAGGCCTTCAAGTCGCCGATCCGCCAGCAGTACGAGGCGCAGGGCCATCCCTACTACGCGACGGCGCGGCTGTGGGACGACGGCATCATCGATCCGGCCGACACGCGCCGCGTGCTGGCGCTGGGCCTGGCGGCGGCGCGCAATGCGCCGATTCCGGAGCCGAAGTTCGGCATCTTCCGCATGTGAGGCAGAGATCGTCATGTCCCTTCCGAACTACTTCGCGAGCCTGGGGCGCTACCACGTGTGGGCCACGCACAAGCTGCTCGATGCCCATTTGAAGGGGCTGTCCGACGCCGACTGGCATCGCGACTGCGGCCTTTTCTTTCGCTCGGTCCATCGCACGGTCAACCACCTGCTGGTGGCCGACAACATCTGGTATGCGCGCTTCGCCGAAGGCCGCTCGCCGCGCATCCCGCTCGACACCGAGCTGCACGCCGAGCGCGCCGCGCTGTGCGAGGCGCTGGGCGCGGCGGTGACGCGCTGGAGCCCCTGGCTCGCGACGCTCGCGCCCGAGCGCTGCGACGGCGAGCTGGTCTACACGCGCAACAACGGCGAGGAAGTGCGCATCCCCTTCGCGCCGGCGCTCGGCCATGTGTTCAACCACGCGACCCATCACCGCGGCCAGCTGACGGCTGCGCTGACGGCCATGGTCCAGCCGGGGCCGGAGATCGATTGGGTCTATCTGCTGCAACAGGAAGCCAAACAATGAGCCAGTTCACCACGCTCGAACTCGAGATCGAAGGCGCCGTCGCGCGCATCTGGCTCAACCGGCCCGAGCTGCGCAATGCCTTCGACGATGTCGTCATCCGCGAATTGGACGATGCCTTTTCGCAGGCGGGCGCTGCGGCCGATGTGCGCGTCATCGTGCTCGGCGCCAACGGCCCGGCCTTCTGCGCCGGCGCCAATCTCAACTGGATGCGCCGCGCGGCCGACTTCACGCACGAGCAGAACCTGGCAGACGCAGGCGGACTGGCCGCGATGCTGCGCACCATCCACGAAAGCCCGAAGCCGGTGATCGCGCGCGTGCAGGGCGATGTCTATGCCGGCGGCATGGGGCTGGTCGCCGCCTGCGATGTCGCGGTGTCGGTCGACACGGCCTGGTACTGCCTGAGCGAAGTCAAGATCGGCCTGATTCCCGCGACCATCAGCCCCTATGTGCTGCGGGCCATGGGCACGCGCGCAGCACAGCGTTACTTCCTGACTGCCGAACGCTTCACCGCGGCAGAAGCGCACCGCATCGGCTTCGTGCACGAGGTGGTGGCGGCCGATGCGCTCGATGCCAAGGTGGCCGAGCTGGTGAAGGCATTCACCGGCGCCAGTCCGGCGGCCGTGCGTGCCTGCAAGCAATTGATCGTCGATGTTGCAGGCCGCGAGATCGACGACGCCTTGATCGCGAAGACAGTGCAAGGCATTGCCGATATCCGCGCCAGCGAAGAAGGCCGTGAAGGCGTGCAGGCCTTCCTGCAAAAGCGCAAACCCTCCTGGCTCGGCGAGCAGAAATGACTTCGCTAGACCTGCCGCAACTGCTCGCACTGTCCGCCGCCATCGGCTGGGCCAGCGGCCTGCGGCTCTACCTGGTCGTGCTGCTGATCGGCCTGGCCGGCTACCTAGGCTGGGTGCAGCTGCCGGGCGGGCTGCAGTTGCTTGCGCATCCGGTGGTCATCGCGGCCAGCGGCTTCATGGTCTTCATCGAGTTCTTTGCCGACAAGATCCCGGGCCTCGATTCGCTGTGGGACATGGTGCACACGGCCATCCGCATTCCGGCCGGCGCGGCGCTGGCCGCCGGCGTCTTCGGCGCCGACCATGCGGTGATGGCGGTCGTGGCCGCTTTGCTGGGCGGCAGCTTCGCGGCCACCGCGCATGTGGCCAAGGCCACCACCCGCGCCGCGATCAACACCTCGCCCGAGCCCTTCAGCAACGTCGGTGCGTCGCTGGTCGAAGACACGATGGTGCCGGCGGGGTTGTGGCTGGCGGTTGCGCATCCGCTGGTGTTCGCGGTGCTGTTCATCGCCGTGCTCGTGCTCAGCGTGTGGCTGATCCGAAAGAGCTGGCGCTTCCTCAGGGCGCTGTTCGGCCGCGTGGCGCGCATCTTCAGCGGGCAGCCGGATCCCGGCGTCGTATCCGCGTTCCAGTTCAAGAAAGATCCTCCGGAAGACACCCCTCATGTTTAAAAAGATTTTGATTGCCAATCGCGGAGACCAGCCGCAAAGCGGCGCAGCGGCGAAGCCAAATCGCATGGCACGCGTAGCGTGCGGAGGCGATTTCACCGCGGGGACGCAGGATGTTTAAGAAGATCCTCATTGCCAACCGCGGAGACCAGCCGCAAAGCGGCGCAGCGGCGAAGCCAAATCGCATGGCACGCGTAGCGTGCGGAGGCGATTTCACCGCGGAGACGCAGCATGTTTAAGAAGATCCTCATTGCCAACCGCGGTGAAATCGCCTGCCGCGTTGCCGCCACGGCGCGCCGCATGGCCATCCGCACGGTGGCCGTGTACTCCGATGCCGACGCCCACGCCAACCACGTGCGCGCCTGCGACGAATCGATCCACCTGGGCGGCAGCGCGCCGAAAGACAGCTATCTGCGCTGGGAAAAAATCCTCGAAGCGGCCAAGGCCACAGGCGCGCAGGCCGTGCATCCCGGCTACGGTTTCCTGAGCGAGAACGAGGAGTTCGCGCAGGCCTGCGCGGATGCCGGCCTGGTCTTCATCGGCCCGCCGCCTTCGGCTATCAAGGCCATGGGGCTGAAGGCCGAGTCCAAGCAGCTGATGGAAAAGGCCGACGTGCCGTTGGTGCCCGGCTACCACGGCAGCGACCAGAACCCGGACTTGCTGCAGCGCGAGGCCGACCGCATCGGCTACCCGGTACTGATCAAGGCCAGCGCCGGCGGCGGCGGCAAGGGCATGCGCGTGGTCGAGAAGGCAGTCGACTTCGCGCCCGCGCTGGCTTCGTGCCAGCGCGAGGCCATCAACAGTTTCGGCGACGACGCGGTGCTGATCGAGAAGTACGTGCAGCGTCCGCGCCACATCGAGATCCAGGTCTTCGGCGATACCCAAGGCAACTACGTCTACTTGTTCGAGCGCGACTGCTCGGTGCAGCGGCGCCACCAGAAGGTGCTGGAAGAAGCGCCGGCGCCAGGCATGACCGAGACGATGCGCAAGCAGATGGGCGAAGCGGCGGTGGCCGCCGCGCGCGCCGTGAAGTACGTAGGCGCGGGTACGGTGGAGTTCATCGTCGAGCAACGCGCCGACGGCAGCATGGATTTCTTCTTCATGGAGATGAACACGCGGCTGCAGGTGGAACACCCGGTGACCGAAGCGATCACCGGGCTCGACCTGGTCGAGTGGCAGTTGCGCGTGGCCGCCGGCGAAGCGTTGCCGCTCGCGCAAGACCAATTGCAGATCCACGGCCATGCGATCGAGGCGCGCATCTGCGCCGAGAACCCGGACAACAACTTCCTGCCCGCCACCGGCACGCTGCATGTCTACCGCAAGCCGGCCGCCACGGCTTTCCAGCGCACGACCATGAGCGGCACCAGTGCCGCGGTTCGCATCGACGACGGCGTGCGCGAAGGCGGCGCGATTTCGCCTTTCTACGACTCGATGATCGCCAAGCTGATCGTGCACGGCGCCACGCGCGACGAGGCGCTCGCCCGGCTCGATGCCGCGCTGGCGCAGACGCACATCGTCGGCGTGGCGACCAACGTGCAGTTCCTGCGCGGCATCCTCCGCACCGACTCCTTTGCCCACGCGAAGCTCGACACGGCGCTGATCGAGCGCGAGCGCGCCGTGCTGTTCGACCAGGAGCCGCTGGGCCTGCCGATGGCGGCTGCGGCATCGATTGCGCACACCTTGCTCGAAGAGGCCGCGAGCGCGTCGGCCGACCCCTTCAGCCGCCGCGACGGCTGGCAGTCGCATGGCATCGCGATGCGGCCCTTCGCGTTCGAGTTCCGCGGCGAGCCCCAGTCGGCCGAGCTGAGCTACCTGCACGACGGCGGGCTCTTGCTGCGCGTCGGCGAGGTGTCGGGGCCGCTGGTGATCGGCCGCTTCCCCACGGGCGAGCTCGAAGTCCAGTTCAACGGCCAGCGCCATACCCTGGACGTCTACGAGGACCAAGACACGGCCTATGTCTTCGCGGCGCACGGCGCCACGCGGATCGTCGCCATCGACCGCCTGGCCCACGCCGGCGATGTGCATGCCGAGGGCGGCCGTCTCACCGCGCCGATGCCCGGCAAGGTGGTGTCCTTCGCGGTCAAGGCCGGGGACAAGGTCAGCCGCGGGCAGCCGCTCGCGGTGATGGAGGCGATGAAGATGGAGCACACGATCGCGGCGCCGGCGGACGGGACCGTGGAGGAGCTCCTCTACATGCCCGGGGACCAGGTCACGGAGGGCGCGGAGCTGCTGCGCATTGCGGGATGAGCTCACCCCCAGGCTTCGCGCACTTCGTGTCGCGCGCGCCGTCCCCCTCGCCGGGGGCAACACCAGCGGCCCGGCAAAGCCGGTTCCGCGATGTTCCCCGAACAGGCCGGGCCTTCGGCGGCCTAAGATTCAGGGCAAATGCGAATCACCGTCTGCCTCACTGACAACCGCCCCGACGCCTGGATCGAGGGCCTTCGCGCCGCGCTGCCCGAAGCCGTGATCGAGAACTGGCGCCCCGGCGCACCGCAGGCCGACCACGCCGTGGTCTGGGCACCGCCGCAAGCCTTCATCGATGACCAGCCGAGGCTGCGCGGCATCTTCAATATCGGCGCCGGCGTCGATGCGCTGCTCAAGCTCGCGCTGCCGCCGCAAGCCCAAGTGGTGCGGCTCGACGATGCCGGCATGTCGGTGCAGATGGCCGAGTACGTCTGCCATGCGCTGATCCGGCATTTCCGCGAGTTCGACGTCTACGAGGCCGACGCGCGTGAAGGCCGCTGGAGTTTCCGCAAGCCGCGCGAGCGCGCGGACTTCGCAGTCGGCGTGATGGGGCTCGGCGTGCTCGGCGAGCGCGTGGCCAAGGCTGCTGCGCAGTTCGAGTTCCCGATCAACGGCTGGAGCCGTTCGCCCAAGACCATCGATGGCTTGCGCTGTTTTGCCGGCGAGGCGGAGTTCAACGACTTCCTCGGCGCGAGCCGCGTGCTGGTCAACCTGCTGCCGCTGACGCAGGCCACGCGCGGCATCCTGAACCGCGAGAACCTGTCGCGCCTGAACGGCGGCGAACCGGGCGGCTACCTGATCAACGTCGGACGCGGCGCGCACCTGGTGGAAGCCGACCTGATCCCGTTGCTCGACAGCGGCCGGCTGGCCGGCGCCACGCTCGACGTGTTCGAGGTCGAGCCGCTGCCTGCCGAGCATCCCTTCTGGCGCCATCTGAAGATCACGGTGACGCCGCACAGCTCAGCGCGCACGGTGCGCGAAGCCTCCATCGCGCAGATTGCCGGCAAGATCCGCGCGGTCGAACGCGGAGAACGCGTGGCCGGCGTGGTCGACGCGAAACGCGGATACTGATTCGCTCCACGAGAACTGCCATGAACCTTCCATCCAAAGTCAAGATCGTCGATGTCGGCCCGCGCGACGGGCTGCAGAACGAAAAGCAGCCGGTCGCGGCCGAGGTCAAGATCAGCCTCGTGCACCGGCTGCAGGATGCGGGCTTGAAGGAAATCGAGGTCACCAGCTTCGTCTCTCCCAAGTGGGTGCCGCAGATGGCCGACAACGCCGAAGTGATGCACGGCGTCCGTCGCCAGCCCGGCGTGCGCTACTCGGTGCTGACGCCGAACATGAAGGGCTTCGAGGCTGCGATCGCGGCGCCGCGCGAAGAATGGCCGGACGAGATCGTCGTCTTCGGCGCCGCCAGCGAGGCCTTCAGCCGGAAGAACATCAACTGCTCGATCGAAGAAAGCATCGAACGCTTCCGGCCGGTGGTCGAGGCGGCGCGCGAGAAAGGCATCTACGTGCGCGGCGCGATGTCGTGCACCGTGGGCTGCCCTTACGAAGGCGAGATCGCACCCTCGCGCGTCGACATGCTGGCCGGGCTCATGAAGAGCATCGGCGTGCAGCATGTGGGCGTGGCCGACACCATCGGCGTCGGCACGCCGCGGAAGGTACAGCGCGCGCTCGAGGCAACGCTCAAGCACTACGCCATCGACGATGTTTCCGGCCACTACCACGACACCTACGGCCAGGCGCTTTCCAACACGCTTGCGAGCCTGGAGATGGGCGTCTGGCAGTTCGACACCTCGGTGGGCGGGCTCGGCGGCTGCCCCTTTGCCAAGGGTGCGACCGGCAACGTCGCGACCGAGGACGTGGTCTACATGCTGCACGGCATGGGCATCGCGACCGGCATCGACCTCGACCGGCTAATCGATGCCGGCGTCTACATCAACCAGGCGCTGGGGCGCGAGCCGAATTCACGGGTGTCGAAGGCCATCCGCACGAAAAGGGAGACGGATTCATGTGCGGTTCCGAATTGACTTCGCTTCCCGACGGCGTCCAGCGCGTCGCGCGCCTGCTGCAGGACAGGGGCCATCCCCATGCGCCGCAGATGCTCGACGACGCCTGCCGCACCGCGCAGCAGGCGGCCGATGCGCTGGGCATCGAGCTCGGACAGATCGCCAAGAGCATCGTGTTCCGCCGCAAGGGCGACGACACGGCGGTGCTGGTCGTGACCTCGGGCGACAAGCGCGTGGACGAGAAGAAGGTGGAGGCGCTGGTCGGCAAGCTCGGCCGCGCCGACGCCGATTTCGTCAAGAGCACGACCGGCTTCTCGATCGGCGGCGTCTCGCCCTTCGCGCATGCCACGCCGCCCGTCATGCTGATCGATCGCGAGCTGTTCCGCTTCGAGGACGTCTGGGCCGCGGCCGGTCATCCGCACGCGGTGGTGCGGCTGCGCCCGGACGACCTCGAAGGGCTGACCGGCGCGCCGGTGGCGGACGTGGTGTGAGCACCATCGCATCGCCCTGCACCTCCGTGTGCCGCATGAATCCGAAGAGCGGCCTGTGCGAAGGATGCCTGCGCACGCTCGACGAGATCGCGGGCTGGAGCCGCATGGACGACGCGGCCAAGGAGGCTGTCTGGCTGCGCATCGAGGAACGAAAGGCGGCCCACCCCGACGAAGCGGAGTGCCCATGAAGCACATCACCTTCTACCTCGACTTCATCTCGCCCTACGCCTATCTGGCGTTCGAGCATCTGCCGCAGGCGCTCGAGGGCCTGAGCTACAGCGTGGCCTACCGGCCGGTGCTGCTCGGCGCGCTGCTCAAGCACCATGGCCAGCTCGGGCCGGCCGAGATTCCGGCCAAGCGGGCCTGGACCTACCGCCACGTGCTGTGGCTGGGCCATGCGAACGGCATCGCGATCGAGATGCCGGCATCGCATCCGTACAACCCGCTGCCGCATCTGCGCCTCGCGCTGGCCACCACGCCGAACGGCGACATCAACCGCCATGTGGCCGAAACCATCTTCCGGGACATCTGGCAGGCCGGCGGCGAAGCGGGCGATGCCGCGCGCCTGGCCGCGCTCGCGGCGCGCCTGAAGCAGGCGCGCGACGGTGCAGGCGACGAGGTCAAGGCGCAGCTCAAGATCAACACCGAAGAGGCCGTGGCGAGCGGCGTGTTCGGCGTGCCGGCCTATGCGGTCGACGGCCGCCGGTTCTGGGGCTTCGACGGCCTCGCGATGCTGCGCGCGTATCTCGCCGGCGATGCCTGGTTCGCGGGCCCGCAATGGGACGAGGCCGACCAGCGGCCCTCGCTGCTGCACCGCAATCGCTGAGTTTCTTACAAGCTGAAACGTATCCTTCGGGTTTCACCTTAAACCGTCAGCATCGATTCAGTTTGGCGAAAGCCCTGGGTCAGTCGCCGCCCCAAGAATCGCCGCACGTCCCACGCCGTGGGCCGAACCTTCCACAGGAGACGACGAAATGGCAGCCACACTTGATTCGCGGGGAAGGCCGATGCCTGCAGCCCGACCCATGTCCTCGGAGGAGAAGAAAGTCATCTTCGCCTCCTCCCTCGGCACCGTGTTCGAGTGGTACGACTTCTATCTCTATGGTTCGCTCGCGGCGATCATCGCCAAGCAGTTCTTCAGCGGCCTAGATGCGGGCGCGGCCTTCATCTTCGCGCTGCTTGCCTTCGCGGCAGGCTTCCTGGTGCGGCCCTTCGGCGCCATCGTGTTCGGCCGCCTCGGCGACATGATCGGGCGCAAGTACACCTTCCTGGTGACCATCCTGATCATGGGCCTGTCGACCTTCATCGTCGGCCTGCTGCCCACCTACGCGACCATCGGCGTCGCGGCGCCGGTGATCCTGATCGCGCTGCGCATGCTGCAGGGCCTCGCGCTCGGCGGCGAGTACGGGGGTGCCGCCACCTACGTGGCCGAGCACTCGCCGCACGGCAAGCGCGGCGCCTACACCTCGTGGATCCAGACCACGGCCACGCTGGGCCTGTTCCTGAGCCTCTTGGTCATTCTCGGCGTGCGCACCTGGCTCGGCGAGCAAGCCTTCGGCGACTGGGGCTGGCGCATTCCGTTCCTGGTCTCGATCGCGCTGCTCGCCATCTCGGTCTGGATCCGGCTCTCGCTTTCCGAGTCGCCGGCCTTCCAGAAGATGAAGGCCGAGGGCAAGACCTCGAAGGCGCCGCTGTCCGAATCCTTCGGCCAGTGGAAGAACCTCAAGATCGTGATCCTGGCGCTGGTCGGCCTGACGGCAGGCCAGGCCGTGGTCTGGTACACGGGCCAGTTCTACGCGCTCTTCTTCCTGACGCAGCAGCTCAAGGTGGACATCACGACCGCCAATCTGCTGATTGCCGCATCGCTCCTGATCGGCACGCCTTTCTTCGTGCTGTTCGGCACGCTGTCCGACAAGCTCGGCCGCAAGCCCATCATCATGGCGGGCTGCCTGCTCGCCGTGGTGACCTACTTCCCGGTCTTCAAGATGCTGACCGAATACGCCAACCCCGACCTGGCCAGGGCGCAAGCCACGGCCGGCGTTACGGTGACCGCCGATCCGAAGTCCTGCTCGTTCCAGGGCAACCCGGTGGCGCGCGAGATCGACTTCAAGAGTTCCTGCGACATCGCCAAGCGTTACCTGGTGCAAAACTCGGTGAGCTACGACAACGTGGAGGGCGCGCCCGGCTCCAAGGCCGTCATCAAGATCGGTGACAAGACCGTCGAAGCGCCGACCGGCAACGTCGTGAATCAAAAGTTCGACGAGGCATCGACCAAGGCCATCGCCGCCTTCAAGAAGAGCGTCGCCGACGATCTGAAGGTGGCCGGCTATCCGGCCAAGGCCGACCCGGCAAAGATGAACAAGTTGATGCTGGTGCTTCTGCTCACCTACCTCGTGATCCTGGTCACGATGGTCTATGGGCCGATCGCCGCGATGCTGGTCGAACTGTTCCCGACGCGCATTCGCTACACCTCGATGAGCCTGCCGTACCACATCGGCAACGGCTGGTTCGGCGGCCTGCTGCCGACCACCGCCTTCGCGATCGTGGCGACCACCGGCAACATGTACAACGGCCTCTGGTATCCGATCATCATCGCGGGCATGACGCTGGTGGTGGGCACGCTGTTCATCCGCGAAACCAAGGACGTGGACATCTACGCCAACGACTAGGACTGGATAGCTCTCCCCAGGCTTTGCGCACTTCGTGTCGCGCCGAGCTTGGTCGTAGCAAAGGGCTTGGCCCTTTGTTCAACAAAAAGGCTTCGTGCCGGCACGGCACGAGGCCTTTTTCTTGAACATCTTCTGGAGACTCAACCCATGTGGAAAATCGCCGTCGGTTTCGTCATCTTCGCCGCCATCTCCCTGTTCGTGATCATGCAAGCGGGGGACAAGGTCGACATGTCCGGCGAGACGCACAGCGGGGACGTCACGCACGCCCCCGACCCCGCTGCGAAGAAGTAGAAGGCGAAAGGCGGACGCCGCCGGGCGGCCCCAGGCTGAGTGAAAGCCGGGGGCTTCTTACCGCTTCTTACCGCTTGAACTTCCCGTCGCTGATGATGGAGAGGTCGGCGAAATCGATCCCCGAATGGTCCTGCGGCGAATAGCTCACCTCCAGGCCGCCGCCGAGGTCGAGGCTGCGGATGCTCTCGAGCGCGGCGAGCACCTTGGCGCGCGTCGGCTTCGGCCCGGCGCGGCGCAGGGCCTCGACCAGCACCTTGGCCGAGGCGAAGCCTTCCAGCGCGGCCGGCGAGAGTTCGTTCTGCCCCTTGGCGCGCGCCAGCGCCAGCGCTTCCTTGACCATCGGATGCCCGATCGAGCGCTCGTTGGGGAACACCTGCGTCACGATCACGCCGCCGCTGGCGCTGCCCAACTGCTTGATGAAGCCCGACGAGGCGTTGTTGGACAGCGTGACCACCTGGGCCGCCGAGCCCGCCGCGCGCAGCGCCTTGACGCCTTCGACCACCGCGGTGCCGGAGCCGATCCAGAGCACGGCCTGGGCGTTGGCGGCCGCGATCTTCGGCACGATGCCCGCATAGTCGGGCTTGTCGCGGTCAGCCGGCACCGTCGCCGCCGGCGTCGCCTTGGCCTTGTTGAAGCCGTTCATCGCGCCTTCGAGCGCGTCCTGGCCGAAGGAATCGGTCACGTGCACCACCGCGATCCGGCTGACGCCGATGGTGAGCAGGTGCGCGACCGCCTTCTCGGCCTCGCGCTGGTAGGTCGAACGCACGTTGAACACATGCTTCTGCACCGGCTTGTGCAGCACCATCGCGCCGGTGGAAGGGCCGATCAGCGCCACGTCGTTCTTGTCGAGCAAGGGAATGATGGCCTGCGAATGCGGGGTGCCGCGGCTCATGAACAGCGCCACCACTTTCTTGTCCTCGATCAGCACGCGGGCGTTCTCGCTCGCCCGCTTGACGTCGAAGGCGTCGTCCATGCGCAGCACTTCGATTTTTTCGCCGCCGATGCCGCCCTGGGCATTGGCCGCGTCGATCACCAACTGCGCGCCGGCGATCGTCTCGTTGACGCTGGCGGCGACCGAGCCGGTCATGCCGGCCGTTTGGCCGATCAGGATCTGCGCCGAAGCGCTCATGGTGCCGAGTGCCAGCACGACGGCCGTGCAAAGCACGCGCATCTTGTTCATTGAAGGACCCTTAAAGAGAGGGGAGCCGGAAAGGCAAAGCCGCTATTTGTTACCAGATGTCGCTTCCGCCTTATTCGGGAAAACCCCTGCCTCTCAGCCGGCCATGTGCAGCTTTGCACGAAGCCCGCGCCGCCTTCCTAGAATGTCTGCCCCACCCCCAAGGCACTCATGACACAGGGCTCCATCCGGATTCGCGGTGCACGCCAGCACAATCTCCAAAATCTCGACCTCGACATCCGCACCGGCGAGATGACGGTGGTCACCGGCCCGAGCGGTTCGGGCAAGTCGAGCCTGGTGTTCGACACCCTCTATGCCGAGGGCCAGCGCCGCTATGTCGAGACCTTCTCGGCCTATGCGCGGCAGTTCCTCGACCGCATGGACAAGCCGGCGGTCGACAAGGTGGAGGGCGTGCCGCCCGCGATCGCGATCGACCAGACGAATCCAGTGCGTTCTTCGCGCTCGACCGTCGGCACGATGACCGAGCTCAACGATCACCTGAAGCTGCTGTTCGCACGCGCGGCCCAGCTGTTCGACCGCGAGACAGCGCTGCCGGTGCGCCACGACTCGCCCGACACCATCTACGCCGAGCTCGTGTCGCGCGCGGCCGCGGCCGGCGATCCGCGCGTCGTGCTGACTTTTCCTGTCGAACTGCCTGCCAGTACCTCGGCCGAAGAGGTGACGCAATGGCTGTCGGCCAGCGGCTTCACGCGCGTGCAGGCCGAGCGCGAGATCGCGACGCCGACCGGTCCGCGCAAGGTGCTGGACGTGGTGGCGGACCGCTTCCGCATCGCCGGCGCCGAACGGGCGCGCGTGATCGAGGCGATCGAGGTCGCGCTCAAGCGCGGCAGCGGACGGCTCACTGTCTATGCGTTGGCTGCGGAAGAGGGTGGCCGCCCCGCCGCCGGGCCGCCCCAAGGCGGGGCAGCCCCCTCGGGGGGCAGCGAACCACACGAAGCGGGGAGCGTGGGGGCAGCATCCCCGGAGATCTGGAAGTTCTCGACGGGCCTCCATTGCCCCGAAAGCGACGTCCGCTACGGCGACCCGATCCCGTCGATGTTCTCCTTCAACTCGGCCGTCGGCGCCTGCGAGACGTGCCGCGGCTTCGGCCGCGTGATCGGCGTCGACCTCGGCCTCGTGATCCCCAACGACAAGCTCACGCTGCGCGCCGGCGCGATCAAGACGATCCAGACGCCGGCCTGGAAGGAAGCGCAGGACGACCTGATGCGCCATGCCGAGGCGGCAGGCATTCCGCGCGACACGCCGTGGAACAAGCTCACGCCCGAGCAGCAGGCCTGGGTGGTCGAGGGCTCGCCCAACTGGAAGGGCAAATGGAACCAGCAGTGGTACGGCGTGCGCCGCTTCTTCGGCTACCTGGAAAGCAAGGCCTACAAGATGCACATCCGCGTGCTCTTGTCTAAGTACCGCAGCTACACGCCGTGCCCCACCTGCGCCGGGGCGCGCCTCAAGCTGGAGAGCCTGTTGTGGCGCATCGGCACGAAGGAGGATGCCGATGCGGTGCTCGAGCCCTCGAAGCGCTTCATGCCGGTCGGCGTGAAGTGGTCGCGCGAGCAGCTGGAGGCGCTGCCGGGACTGTGCCTGCATGACCTGATGCTGCTGCCGATCGAGCGGCTGCGGCGTTTCTTCGACGGCTTCGGTCTTGCTCCCTCCCCCTCTGGGGGAGGGCAGGGGTGGGGGCATTCGACGGTTGCACAGCTCGCGAGCCCCCATCCCAACCTTCCCCCGGAGGGGGAAGGAGCAAGACATGGAGACGCCCAGGCCCTCAAGCTGCTCTTCGAAGAGATCACCACGCGCCTGCGCTACCTGCACGACGTCGGCATCGGCTACCTCACGCTCGACCGCCAGAGCCGCACGCTCAGCGGCGGCGAGGTGCAGCGCATCAACCTCACGACCGCGCTCGGCACCTCGCTGGTCAACACGCTGTTCGTGCTCGACGAGCCCAGCATCGGCCTGCATCCGCGTGACATGAACCGCATCACCGAGGCCATGCTGCGCCTGCGCGACGCCGGCAACACCCTGGTTGTGGTGGAGCACGATCCGGCCGTGATGCTGGCCGCCGACCGCGTGATCGACATGGGCCCGGGCCCCGGCGTGCGCGGCGGGCAGATCGTGTTCGACGGCAGCACCGACGCGCTGCGCGACGCCGAGACGCTGACCGGCCAGTACCTGGGCGGGCGCAAGCAGATCGGCATGGGCTTCCGCCGCATGGTGAGCGAGAACACGCCGCGCCTCATCCTCGAAGGCGTGCGCGAGCACAACCTGCAGAACATCACGGTCGAGCTGCCGCTCTCGCGCCTCGTGTGCATCACCGGCGTCAGCGGCTCGGGCAAGTCGACCCTGATCCAGGACGTGCTGGCGCCCGCGCTGATGCGCCACTTCGGGAAGGCCACTGAATCGCCCGGCGCACACGACCGCATGCTCGGAGCCGATCATCTGAGCGAGGTCGTCTTTGTCGACCAGTCGCCGATCGGCAAGACGGCGCGTTCCAATCCGGCGAGCTATGTCGGCGCCTGGGACGCGATCCGCGAGATCTTCGCCACCGCGGCGCTCTCGCGGCAGCGCGGCTACACCGCATCGAAGTTCAGCTTCAACAGCGGCGACGGGCGCTGCCCGACCTGCGGCGGCTCGGGCTTCGAGCACGTGGAGATGCAGTTCCTCTCCGACGTCTACCTGCGCTGCCCGGACTGCGACGGCAAGCGCTACCGGCCCGAGATCCTCGAAGTGGCGATCGAGCGCGCCGAGCGCAGCTTCAACGTCGCCGACGTGCTCGATCTGACCGTGGCCGAGGCCGCCGCCATCTTCGCGAACGACCGCGAGGTGCTGCGCGTGCTGCAGCCGATCGCCGACGTCGGCCTGGACTACGTCAAGCTCGGCCAGCCGGTGCCCACGCTCAGCGGCGGCGAGGCGCAGCGCCTCAAGCTCGCGGGCTTCCTCGCCGAGGCGGCCAAGAACGGCAGCGCGAGCAAGCAGCCGCTGGCGCGCAAGGGGACGCTGTTCCTGTTCGACGAACCGACCACCGGGCTGCACTTCGACGACATCGCGCGCCTGATGCGCGCGCTGCGCAAGCTGCTCGATGCCGGCCATTCGCTGGTGGTCATCGAGCACAACCTCGACGTCATCCGCGCCAGCGACTGGCTGATCGACCTCGGCCCCGAAGGCGGCGAGGGCGGCGGCCAGGTGGTGGCGGTGGGCACGCCGGAGCAGGTGCGCGAGAACCGCGCCTCGCTCACCGGCGCCGCGCTGCTCGACTACGACCTGGCCGTCGGGCCCGGCGCCTACAAGGTGGCGGAACGCGCGGCGCGCTCGTACGCGGCGCGCGTGCAGCCGGTTGTGGGGCGCGATGCGATCCAGATCGTCAATGCGCGCGAGCACAACCTCAAGAATCTCTCGGTCGACATCCCGCGCGGCAAGTTCAGCGTGGTCACCGGTGTCAGCGGCTCGGGCAAGTCCACGCTGGCCTTCGACATCCTGTTCAACGAAGGGCAGCGGCGCTACCTCGAATCGCTCAACGCCTATGCGCGCAGCATCGTGCAGCCGGCCGGGCGGCCGGAGGTCGATGCGGTCTACGGCATTCCGCCGACGGTCGCGATCGAGCAGCGGCTTTCGCGCGGCGGGCGCAAGAGCACAGTCGGCACCACCACCGAGGTCTGGCACTTCCTGCGCCTGCTCTACGTCAAGCTCGGCATCCAGCATTGCGTCCACGACGGCGCCGCGGTGCAACCGCAGACGCCCGACAGCATCGCGGCGCAGCTGCTGAAAAACTTCAAGGGCCAGCACATCGGCCTGCTGGCGCCGCTGGTGAGCAACCGCAAGGGCGTCTATACCGAGCTGGCCGACTGGGCGCGCCCGCGCGGCTACACGCACCTGCGGGTGGACGGCGAGTTCCTGCCGACCACCGGCTTTCCGCGCATCGACCGCTTCAAGGAGCACAGCATCGAGCTGCCGGTGGCCAGCCTCGACGTGCTGCCTTCGGAAGAGACCGCGCTGCGCCAGGCGCTGACCCGCGCGCTCGAACACGGCAAGGGCGTGGTGCACGTGCTGAGCGATCTCACCGGCCTGCGCGGCGCCATGATGGCCAACGCGCCGACCGGCGGCATCGGCCGCACGCACGTGTTCTCCACGCTGCGCGCCTGCCCGGTCTGCAGCACCAGCTATGCGGAGCTCGATCCGCGGCTCTTCTCCTACAACAGCAAGCACGGCTGGTGCCCCGACTGCGTGGGCACCGGCGTCAAGCTCAGCAAGGAGCAGCGCAAGGTCTACGACGATTCGGTGATGGCCGACGACCAGAAGGGGCGTGAGCAGACCTTTGCGGAGCCGGAGGCGGAAGATGTGGGCGATGTCGTTTGCCCGACTTGCGAGGGGACCCGCTTGAATGCGACGGCGCGAGCGGTGTTGTTCGGCGGCGGGGGTGCCCCTCACCCCAACCCGCTCCCCAGCGGGGAGCGGGAGCCGGAGCCCGCATTGCTCCCTCTCCCGCTTGCGGGAGAGGGCTGGGGTGAGGGCGGCATCGGCATCACCCAGCTCGCACGCATGAGCGTCACCGACATTCGCATCTGGTTCGAGCACCTGGCATTGACCGGCCGCCAAGCCGAGATCGCACGCGACCTGGTGCCGGAGATCAGGAGCCGCCTCGAGTTCCTCGAGGAAGTGGGCCTCGGCTACCTCACGCTCGATCGCGGCGCGCCGACGCTGTCCGGCGGCGAGGCGCAGCGCATTCGCCTCGCCGCGCAGCTCGGCAGCAACCTGCAGGGCGTCTGCTACGTGCTCGACGAGCCCACTATCGGCTTGCACGCGCGCGACAACCAGATCCTGCTGGATGCTCTGCACAAGCTGGGCGACAAGGGCAACACGCTGGTGGTGGTGGAGCACGACGAAGACACCATCCGCCGCGCCGACCACATCATCGACATCGGCCCCAGCGCCGGCAAGCGCGGCGGCCGGCTGGTCGCCGAGGGCTCGGTCGCCGATCTCGAGCGCGCGGGCGATTCGCAGACCGGCCGCTACCTGCGCGATGCGATCAGGCATCCGCTGCAGCCGCGGCGCCCGGTGCCGCTGCCCGAGCCCGGCGCGCCCGACTGGCTCAGCGTGCGCGGCGCCGACCTGCACAACCTGCAGGAGGTCACGGTCTCGCTGCCGCTGCACCGGCTGGTGGCGGTGACGGGCGTCAGCGGCTCGGGCAAGTCGACGCTGGCGCGCGACGTGCTGCTGGCCAACGTGTACGCGGTCGTGGTCCAGCGCATGACCAAGGCCGGCCGCGATGCAGACGCAGCGGGCAAGCGGCCGGCCTGGGCGGGCTGCAAGGGCGTCGAGGGCTACGAGACCATCGACCGCGTTCTCGAGGTCGACCAGACCCCGATCGGCAAGACGCCGCGCAGCTGCCCGGCCACCTACATCGGCTTCTGGGACACCATCCGCAAGCTCTTCGCCGACACGCTCGAGGCCAAGGCGCGCGGCTACGGGCCGGGCCGCTTCAGCTTCAACACCGGCGAGGGCCGCTGCCCCGGCTGCGAGGGCGCGGGCGTGCGCACCATCGAGATGAGCTTCCTGCCCGACGTCAAGGTGCCCTGCGAGGTCTGCCACGGCGCCCGCTTCAATCCCGAGACGCTGGCCGTGAGCTGGCGCGGCAAGAGCATCGGCGACGTGCTGCAGATGGAGGTCGACGAGGCGGTGGAGTTCTTCGCGTCCATGCCCAACATCAGCCATCCGCTGCAGCTGCTGAAGGACGTCGGCCTCGGCTATCTCACGCTCGGCCAGCCCTCGCCGACGCTGTCCGGCGGCGAGGCCCAGCGCATCAAGCTGGTGACCGAGCTCAGCAAGGTGCGCGACGACGTCACGCGCCGCGGCAACAAGGCGCCGCATACGCTCTACGTGCTCGACGAGCCGACCGTCGGCCTGCACATGGCCGACGTCGAGAAGCTGATCCACGTGCTGCACCGGCTGGTGAACGGCGGCCACAGCGTGGTCGTGATCGAACATGACCTCGACGTGATCGCCGAGGCCGACTGGCTGATCGACCTCGGCCCCGAAGGCGGCAACGGCGGCGGGCGCGTGGTCGCGGCGGCGCCGCCCGAGGAGGTGGTGAAGCTGCGCACGCACACGGGCGTGGCGCTGGCGCCGGTGCTGGCGCGCGGGGCCGGCCGGCATGAAGTGCTGACGCTGCCCGTGCCGGCGGCCTTGCCGGTCCTGGCGCGCAAGGAAGCCTGATGCTCACCGTCTACAACGATCTGCACGTGCTGCACCACGGCAAGCAGGAGATGTTCCGCGGCGAGCTGGTGCCCTGCTTCGAGGTGCCGGCGCGCGCGGACTACGTGCTGCGTGAGCTGAAGGAGCGCGGGCTCGGCGCTGTCGAAGGCCCAGCCGACTTCGACGATGCGGCCATCGCGCGCATTCATGCGCCGCGTTACCTCGACTTCCTCGCCGGCGCCTGGGACGAATGGGTCGCGCTGGATGCTGCCACGCGACCCGCGATGCGCTGCCGTCGTACTGGCCGATCCGCAGCTTCCGCTCCGACGTGCTGCCGGCGAGCTTCCCGGCGCGCCTGGGCCTGTTCTCGTACGACGCGGGCTCGCCGCTCACCGCCGGCACCTGGACCGCGGCGCGGGCCGGCGCCGGCTGCGCGCTCTCCGCCGCGGCGCACGTGCTGCGCGGCGAGCGCGCTGCCTTCGCGCTCACGCGTCCGCCGGGCCATCATGCGGGTGCCGACTTCTTCGGCGGCTACTGTTTCCTCAACAACGCGGCGATCGCGGCCCAGGCGCTGCGCGACGCCGGCTGCGATCGGGTCGCGGTGCTGGACATCGACTATCACCACGGCAACGGCACGCAGGCCATCTTCTATGAACGTGCCGACGTGCAGTTCACCAGCATCCACGGCGACCCGCACACCGAGTATCCGTACTACCTGGGCTATGCGGACGAAGAGGGCGCCGGCGCGGGCCTGGGCTTCAACCGCAACCTGCCGCTGCCGCGTGGAACCGGCTTCGCGGCCTGGCGCGAGGTGCTGCAACGGGCGCTGCGCGGCATCGCCGAATTCCGGCCGGGCGCGCTGGTGGTGTCGCTCGGGCTCGACACCTTCGAGGGCGATCCGATCGCCGGCTTTACGCTCGCCACGCCCGACTACCTGCGCATCGGCGAAGACCTGGCGGGTGCCGGCCTGCCGACCGTGTTCGTCTTCGAGGGCGGCTATGCGGTCGCCGAGGTCGGCACCAACGCCGTCAACGTGCTCGACGGCTTCATGCAGCGCGCCGGCTGAGCGGCGGCGCTGACGCCTGCGCGACTCGCCCCGGGGTGAAACCCGATTGCCCTCGCGGCGAGCGCGCTGCCAAATGGCGGGTTCTTCAGTCCGGAGCCAGCCTCATGTTTCGTCGTTCCCTCTTGTGCCTTGCCCTGCTCGGCTTCGCGGCCACAGCCGCCCATGCGCAAGCCTTTCCGAGCCGGCCCATCAAGCTGGTGATCGCCTTTCCCGCGGGCGGCCCGACCGACATCACGATGCGGCAGCTGGCCGAGAACGCCTCGAAGATCATCGGCCAGCCGGTCGTGGTCGAGAACAAGCCCGGCGCCGGCGGCACCCTGCCGGCGCAGGCGCTGCAGACAGCGCCCGCCGACGGCTACACCGTCGCCCAGATCCCGCTCGGCGTGTTCCGCCTGCCCTACACGACCAAGATCAACTGGGATCCGGTCAAGGACATCAGCTACGTCATCAACGTCACCGGCTACGCCTTCGGCATCGTCGTGCCGGCCGACAGTCCGTTCAAGACATGGAAGGACTTCGTTGCCTATGCCAAG
The DNA here is from genome assembly GCF_003984645.1 of Variovorax sp. MHTC-1. Classification (GTDB taxonomy): domain Bacteria; phylum Pseudomonadota; class Gammaproteobacteria; order Burkholderiales; family Burkholderiaceae_C; genus Variovorax. The sequence continues at coordinate 72,408 of NZ_RWKI01000011.1, read as the reverse complement.
GCCAATCCCGGCAGGCTGACCTATGGCTCTACCGGCAACCTGACCAGCCCCCACCTCACCACCGAGCTGATCGCGCAGCAACTGGGCATCCAACTGCAGCATGTGCCCTACAAGGGCAGCGCCGACCTGATGCTCGCCGTGCTCAGCGGCCAGCTGATGGCTGCGGCCGACAGCACCGGCTTCGCGCCGCAGGTGGAGGCAGGCAAGCTGCGCGTGCTCAACACCTGGGGCGAGAAGCGGCTGGCCAAGTTCCCCGATGCGCCGACGCTCAAGGAGCTGGGCCTGGACATCGTGCAGAACTCGCCTTTCGGCATCGGCGCGCCCAAGGGGACGCCGCCCGATGTGGTCAAGAAGCTGCACGATGCCTTCAAGCAGGCGATGGAAGAACCCAGCTACGTGGCCTCGCTGGGCCGCTACGACATGCTGCCGAACTACATGAGCTCCGCCGACTACGCGAAGTTCGCGCAGACCACCTTCATGCGCGAGAAGGCGCTGATCGAGAAGCTGGGGCTCGCCAAGACGCAGTGAGTGCGCGATGAGCGAATCGCTGCACGTCGTCTGCCCGCATTGCCACACGACCAACCGTGTGCAGAGCTCGCAACTGGGCAGCGCGCCCGACTGCGGCAGCTGCCACCGGCCTCTGTTCACCGGCCATTCCACCGCGCTGGACGAAGCTGCCTTCGACCGCCATGTCGGCCGCAACCAGATCCCGGTGCTGGTCGACTTCTGGGCGCCGTGGTGCGGTCCCTGCATCCAGATGGCACCCGCCTTCGAGCAGGCGGCCGCCCAGCTCGAGCCGCAGTTCCGGCTGGCCAAGGTCGACACAGAAGCTGTGCCAGCGCTCGGTGCGCGCTTCGGCATCCGGAGTATTCCTACCTTGGCGCTGTTCAGCGCCGGGCGGGAAGTCGCGCGCCAGGCAGGTGCGATGGGCAGCGCCGATATCGTGCGCTGGGCAAAGGCGCAGCTTCCATAGCGCCGCGCGCCGATCGCCTCAGCGGATGTCGAGCACCGCGGCCGCCACTTGCGCGAAGCCGGCGCCGCGTTCGCCGGCGCTGATGTAGCGCGGCAGCGTCGCCAGCTGCGCCTCGAAGCGGCGGATGTTGGCCACGCCCACGCTGTGCGGGAAGCGCTCGAACATCAGCACGTCGTTGGTCGAGTCGCCCACGTAGACCCAGCGATCGAGCTCGGCCCTTAGGTCGCGGCCGAAGAGCCCGCGCACGATCCAGCAGGCGCCGACCCACTTGTTGTGGTCGCCGAACCAGCCGTTGATGTGGATCGAGCTCACGGTCGCGTTCATGCCTTCGGCGCGCATGATCTGCACCGCCTGCGCGATCTGCGCTTCGCTCAGGTGGGCGAACTCGCTGTGGTCGATCGCGATGTCGGTCTCGCGTCCCGGAGAGTCGGTGGCGCGCCTGGCGCCCGGCACTTCGCGTTCGATGCGCGCGAGCGCTTGCTGCATGTGCCCGAAGTTGAGGTCGCGCGTCGCGGCATCCTGGCGGTAGCGCTTCTCGACCTCCCCCGAGGGCGCGGGCACGAGCGCCACGGCGCCGTTCTCGGCAACCATGGCATCGACCGGCCAGACCAGCGCGAAGGGCGCGCACCAGCCGACCGAGCGGCCGGTGATCGCGATCACCGGCAGGCCGGCCGCCTTCAGCGCGTGCAGCGCCTGCAGCGCGTCGGGCGTGATCGCGCCCTCGGTGGTCAGCGTGTCGTCGATGTCGGTGAGGATGCCGGTGATCCGCCGGCGATCTTCAGTGGGCCATGCGCTCAGTGGAAGCATCAACCGGCCGTTTGAAGTGCAAGCCCCGCATGCTCGCGCAGCGGATGGAAATGGATCTTGGGAAAACGCTCCTGCGCCAGCCGCACGTCGTAGGGCGAGGTGCAGAGATAGGCCAGCGTATCGGCCGCATCGCGTGCCATGCGGGCCGGGTAGGCGTCGGTGAAGGCGCGCAGCTCGGCCGGCGTGTCGGCCGTGATCCAGCGCGCGCCGGTGTACTGGCAGCCTTCCAGCCGCACGTCGGCGTCGTACTCGGTCTTCAGCCGGTGCTGCACCACTTCGAACTGCAGTTGTCCGACAGCACCCAGCAGCATCGGGCCGCCGACCTCGGGCCGGAACACCTGGATCGCGCCCTCCTCGCCGAGCTGGGCCAGGCCCTGCTGCAGCTGCTTGGTGCGCAGCGGGTTCTTGAGGATCACGGTCATGAACAGTTCGGGCGCGAAGAAGGGCAGGCCGGTGAACTGCAGCGAGGCGCCGTCGGTGATGGTGTCGCCCAGCTGCACGCCGCCATGCGTGGTGAAGCCGACGATGTCGCCCGCATAGGCCTCTTCTACCGCCTCGCGGCGCTGGCTCATGAAGGTCACGACGCTGGTCGGACGCAGCTCCTTGGCGGTGCGCTGCACCTTGAGCTTCATGCCCGGCGTGTACTTGCCCGAGGCCATTCGCACGAAGGCGATGCGGTCGCGGTGATTGGCGTCCATGTTGGCCTGCACCTTGAACACCACGCCGGCGAAGTCCTTGTCCTCGGGCTGGATCTCGCGCACCACCGGCTGGCGGTTGACCAGCGTGGTGCTGGTGCGCGGCTGCGGCGGCGGCGCCAGGTCGACCAGCGCATCGAGCACTTCCATCACGCCGAAGTTGTTGACGCCGGAGCCGAAGAACACCGGTGTCTGCCTGCCGGCGAGGAAGGCCTCGCGGTCCCAGGTGGGCGAGGCGCCGGTAGCGAGTTCCATGCTTTCCATGGCGGTGTCGAACTCGTGCCCGAAGCGCTTCTGCAGCGCTTCGCGCTCGGCCAGCGGCATGGCTTCGAAGTCCTGCGGCAGGCGCTCGCTGCCCGACTCGAACACCGTCATCGCCTGCGTGCGCAGGTTGACGATGCCGCCGAAGCTCTTGCCCTGGCCCACCGGCCAGGTCATCGGCACGCAGGGCATGCCGAGTTCGCGCTCGATCTCGTCGAGCAGTTCCAGCGGCTCGCGCACCTCGCGGTCCATCTTGTTGACGAAGGTGATGATCGGCGTGTCGCGTTGGCGGCAGACCTCGATCAGCCGGCGCGTCTGCGCCTCGACGCCGTTGGCCGCGTCGATCACCATCAAGGCCGAGTCGACGGCGGTCAGCACGCGGTAGGTGTCCTCGGAGAAGTCCTTGTGGCCGGGCGTGTCGAGCAGGTTGATCACGTGCTCGCGGTAGACCATCTGCATCACCGAGCTGGCTACCGAGATGCCGCGCTGCTTCTCGATCTCCATCCAGTCTGAGGTGGCGTGGCGCGATGCCTTGCGCGCCTTCACCGAGCCGGCGATCTGGATTGCGCCGGAGAACAGCAGCAGTTTCTCGGTCAGCGTGGTCTTGCCGGCGTCGGGGTGGGAAATGATCGCGAAGGTGCGACGGCGGCGGGTTTCGGAGGCGAAAGACATGGGAGGGGCGAATCGGAAGAGGCCACAGGCGTCGGGCCAACCCGCGATTATCGATGCCCGTGCCATCCCGGCGCTGCTCGGGTAAAATCCGCCGTTCCGAGGAGCGTTGCAGCGCCGCCAGGCGTGAGGCTCGGACCCCATCGCAACCACGCTCACCCGCTGTTCTCGCGGTGAGTCTCATCCTCCGAAGGCAGCGGCATCATTCAAAACTTGTTTTGGAGTCCACATGAGCGCCGTTCTCAAATCTTCCCCGGTGTCCACCGCCGACCAAGCCATCGCCGACCTGTCCCTTGCCGCCTGGGGCCGCAAGGAAATCCGCATCGCGGAAACCGAAATGCCCGGCCTGATGGCCATCCGCGAAGAGTTCGCCAAGAGCCAGCCGCTGAAGGGCGCACGCATCACAGGCTCGCTGCACATGACGATCCAGACTGCGGTGCTGATCGAAACCCTGCAGGCGCTGGGCGCCACCGTGCGCTGGGCCTCGTGCAACATCTTCTCGACGCAAGATCACGCGGCCGCTGCCATCGCAGCCACCAACACGCCGGTGTTCGCGATCAAGGGCGAGTCGCTGGAAGACTACTGGGACTACACCCACCGCATCTTCGACTTCGGCCCCAAGGGCTCGGCCGGCGAAGGCCCGAACATGATCCTGGACGACGGCGGCGACGCCACCCTGCTGATGCATCTGGGCCAGAAGGCCGAGAAGGACCAGAGCGTGCTGGCCAACCCGACCAGCGACGAGGAGCGCATCCTCTACGCCGCGATCAAGGCCAAACTGGCGGTCGACGCCACCTGGTACACACGCAAGTCGGCCGAGATCATCGGCGTGACCGAAGAAACCACCACCGGCGTGCATCGCCTGAACGAGATGAGCGCCAAGGGCACCTTGCTGTTCCGCGCCATCAACGTCAACGACTCGGTGACCAAGAGCAAGTTCGACAACCTCTACGGCTGCCGCGAGTCGCTGGTGGACGGCATCAAGCGCGCCACCGACGTGATGATCGCCGGCAAGGTGGCCTGCGTGGCCGGCTACGGCGACGTCGGCAAGGGCTCGGCCCAGGCGCTGCGCGCGCTGAGCGCCCAGGTGTGGGTGACCGAGATCGATCCCATCAACGCGCTGCAGGCCGCGATGGAAGGCTACAAGGTCGTGACCATGGAGTACGCGGCCGACAAGGCCGACATCTTCGTGACCACCACCGGCAACCGCGACGTGATCCGCCACGAGCACATGGCAGCGATGAAGGACCAGGCGATCGTCTGCAACATCGGCCATTTCGACAACGAGATCGCCGTCGCCTCGCTCGAGAAGTACGAGTGGGAAGAGATCAAGCCGCAGGTCGACCACATCACCTTCCCCGACGGCAAGAAGATCATTCTGCTGGCCAAAGGCCGCCTCGTGAACCTGGGCTGCGGCACGGGCCACCCGAGCTTCGTGATGTCCTCTTCCTTCGCCAACCAGACCATCGCCCAGATCGAGCTCTTCACCAAGCCCGACGCCTACCAGGCCGGCAAGGTCTACGTGCTGCCCAAGCATCTCGACGAGAAGGTCGCGCGCCTGCACCTGAAGAAGGTCGGCGCCATGCTGACCGAGCTGACCGACGAGCAGGCCGCCTACATCGGCGTGAACAAGAACGGCCCTTACAAGCCGGACACCTACCGCTATTGAGCTGAGCGCGTGCGCGCCGATCAGTTGCTCGTCGAACGCGGCCTGGCCGCCTCGCGCTCGCAGGCCGTGCGGTTGATCGCGGCCGGCCTGCGCTGGCGCGACGGCACGACATGGCGCGTGGTCGGCAAGAACCGCGACGAGGTGCCGGAGACGGCGGAACTCGAGCTTGTCGATGCGGCCGAGGCGCGCTATGTCTCGCGCGGCGGACTCAAGCTCGAGGGCGCGCTCGCCGCGACCGGCATCGATGTGCACGGCAAGCGCTGCCTCGACGTCGGCCAGTCGACCGGCGGCTTCACCGACTGCCTGCTGCAGTGCGGTGCCGAGCACGTGGTGGGCGTGGACGTGGGCCATGGCCAGCTGCATGCACGGATACGCGGCGATGCACGCGTGACGGCGGTCGAAGGCGTCAATGCGCGCACGCTCGACGCTTCGGCCTGGGCCGATGCCTCGCCCGGCTACACGCATTTCGATCTGATTGTCGGCGATCTCTCGTTCATCTCGCTCACGCTGGTGCTGCCCGCGCTGATACCGTTGCTGAAGGAGGCAGCCCCCACGCTCGGCACTGACGTGTCCTCGCTGCCCCCCGAGGGGGCGCGCGCGTCTTGGGGCGGCCCGGCGGCGCGCGGCGGTGAACTCCTGATGCTGGTCAAGCCGCAGTTCGAACTGCAGCCGGGGCAGGTCGGCAAGGGCGGCATCGTGCGCGATGCGGCGCTCTTTGCGGTGGTCGAACAGCGCCTGCGCACAGCGTGCGCGGAGCTCGGCCTGCGCGTCGCCGCGTGGTTCGACAGCCCGATCGCGGGCGGCGATGGCAACCGCGAATTCTTCATTCATGCCGTTCGTGCGAACGGCCAACCAGGAGCCGGCCGTGCGCCTTCCGTTGAGCTTTGAATTCTTTCCGCCGAAGACGCCCGAAGGCGCGGCCAAGCTGCGCACCGTGCGCCAGCAGCTCTATGCGAGGCGGCCCGAGTTCTGCTCGGTGACTTATGGCGCGGGCGGCTCCACGCACGAAGGCACTTTCGGCACGGTGCGCGAGATTCTCGGCGAAGGCGTCGATGCGGCCTGCCATTTTTCCTGCATCGGTGCCACGCGCAGCACGGTGCGCGAGCAACTGGCGGAACTCAAGGCCATGGGCGTCAAGCGCCTGGTCGCGCTGCGCGGCGATTTGCCGAGCGGCTACGGCATGGGCGGCGAGTTCCACCATGCGAGCGACCTCGTCGCCTTCATCCGTGAAGAGACCGGCCGCGACTTCCACATCGAGGTCGCCTGCTATCCCGAAGTGCATCCGCAGGCGCGCTCGCCCGAAGCGGACCTGCAGGCCTTCGCGGCCAAGGTGCATGCGGGCGCCGACTCGGCGATCACGCAGTACTTCTTCAGCCCCGAAGCCTACTTCCGCTTCGTCGACGAAGCGCGCAAGTTGGGTTTGGCGACGCCCATCGTGCCGGGCATCATGCCGATCACGAGCTCGACCCAGCTGATGCGCTTTTCCGATGCCTGCGGGGCCGAGATCCCGCGCTGGGTCCGCCTGCGGCTGCAGGGCTTCGGCGACGACACGGCCTCGATCAAGGCCTTCGGCCTCGACGTGGTGGCCGATCTCTGCGCGCGCCTGGCCGGCGGCGGCGCGCCGGCGATCCACTTCTACACGATGAACCAGTCGGTGGCGACGCTTGCGTTGCTGGAGCGGCTGGGCTGGGACGAATGAGGTCGCGCCTCCTGGCCGGCCGGCTGGCGCTCGTCGCCGCGGCCGTCTGGCTGGCGGCTTGCACCACGCAGCCTCCCTCGTCCTCGCCGAGCGAAGGCGCGCAAGGATTGCGGCCTCTGGCGCGGCAGCCCGCACTGCCGCCCGGCGCGCCGCCGCGTTCGCAGGTGCCGTCGGTGCGCTATGAGCTCGCGGGGCCGGGTGCCGACGAATTGCCGGACGACGGCGCACCGGGCGACGAAGGCCCGCGAGAAATCCATGAGCGCGGCGGCGCTTCCTGGTACGGCATCCAGTTCCACCAGCGCAAGACCGCGAACGGCGAGCGCTTCGACATGACCGCCATGACGGCCGCGCACAAGACGCTGCCCTTCAACACCCGCGTCTGCGTGCGCAGCCTGGTGAACGGGCGCGAAGTGCTGGTCCGCATCAATGACCGCGGGCCCTATGCATCGGGCCGCATCATCGACCTGAGCCGTGCGGCGGCCGAGGCGATCGGCATGCTGGGGATGGGCATCAAGCAGGTCGCGTTGTCGATCATGGACAAGAACGGCGCGCGCTGTGCCGGCACGGCGGTCGAGACCAATGCGGCGGATGCGGTGCCGGACGTCACCCCCGCGCCTGCCAGGAAGCGCGCGGCCAGGAAGAGCCGCGAGGTGCCGCCGCGCCTGCGGCGCTGAGCGCGCCTGCGCGGCCGGCTCAGCCGCCGCTCTCGAGCGAGGAGGCCGCGTGGCGATCCTGCCCGAGGCGTTGCACCATCTGCGGCAACGCGGGCTCGAGCAGCGCCTTCAGCGTGTACGGCGGATTGATCAGGAACATGCCGCTTGCGGGCAGGCCCGGCCGATGCGTGGCGCCCGAGGCATCGGTTACGATCTTGCTCGACTTCACCGTCAGCGTCGCGTGCAGCCAGGACTTGCCGGCCTTGGTGGCCAGCGTCTTGAGCCGGCGCGGCAAGTCGTGCGCCTCGGGCCGCGGAATGATCGGATACCACACGGCATAGGTTCCGGTCGCGAAGCGCTTGAGCGCCGCGCTCACGAAGTCGAGCACGCGTGCGTAGTCGCTCTTGATCTCGTAGCTCGGGTCGCACAACACCAGCGCGCGGCGCGAGGGCGGCGGCAGGAACTTGGTCGCGCTGCCGAAGCCGTCCTCGCGCAGCACGGCGATCTGGCGCCCGGCCTCGAGCTGTGCGATGTTGGCGTCGAGGGTGCGCGCGTCGGTCGGGTGCAGCTCGAAGAGCTTGAGCTTGTCATGCTCGCGCAGCAGGTGGTGCGTGATGAAGGGCGAACCGGGGTAGATCCGGGCGCCGCCCTTGGGATTGAAGTCGCGGATTACATCGAGGTAGCGCGCGAGCGCATCGGGCAGCGGCGCCGCCTTGGCGTCCTTCGGCTCCGAGAGCAGACGCAGCACGCCCTCGGCCGCCTCGCCGCTGGTGCCGGCGTAATCGCCGTCGAGCCGGTAGAGACCGGCGCCAGCGTGCGTGTCGACCACCGTCAGGGCGGCCTCTTTTTCGAGCAGGTGCTCGAGCGTGGCGATCAGCACCGTGTGCTTGAGCACGTCGGCGTGGTTGCCGGCATGGAAGGCGTGGCGGTAGCTGAACATGAGAAATAGTGCCTGGAAGATGAACGGGGGAACGCTAGACTCACGCGCCGTAACATTGAATTACAGAGGGTCGAGGATGCGAGGAGTCAGCTGGCGATTCTGGGGCCTGTCGGCTTGGATGATTGCATTGTCGTTGGGGCTGTCGGGCTGCGCCTCTCGACTGGCGGTGGTCAAGAACGAAGAAGCTTTGGGCGGGATCAAGCGCTTGGCCGTTCTCGATGTCGCGCCGCCCAAGTTGATAGCGATTAGTCAAAGTGGTGCCCCGGCCGTCGCAGCGGCGATACCCGGGCTCGGGGTTCTTGGGGCAGCGATCGTTGGCGGCGTTGCTGGCGGTATCGAGGGTGCGATCAAGGGCCGGACGGGGGAATCGCTTCAGAGTCGCTACGCTTCGTCCGGCATCCAGCTGCAGGACGTGCTTGTCGCCTCGCTGGCCGAGCAATTACGTAGACGTGGCTATGAAGTCATCAGGCTCGAGAAGGCGGCCAAGCGCCGCGCTGATGGTCAACTGGACCTAGCCGGGCTGGACATTCAGGCCGATGCTGTTCTGGCAATCGAGTACCTTAGCGTGGGCTATATCTCGCCCGCGTTCAAGTCTTCGTGGCATCCGGTGCTCCAACTGCGCGCGGAACTGGTCGAGATTCCTGCCCGCAGGACGATCTACTCGAAGGCGTGGGCGGCTGCGCCGGTCAATGCCGCCGGCCCGCCCTTGCAGATGGTGAATGAGGGACCCCTGCTCGAATTCGGTTCTGTCGAGCAGTTCGAAGCCCAAGGCCGCAAGTCGATTGAACAGCTCGCGAAGTACCAGGCTTGGATTGCAACGAGATTCATTGCTGATCTCGGTGGGCGGGGCGGCAGCGTCGAGGCGACGGCACTTGCCGCAGATCCACTGCCAGCCGCCGGCGTCCTCGGCCAGCTGTCCGTTGCTTCGCCATCTGGGGCGACTCCCTCGTCCACGGCTGTCGTGCCGTCGGTGCAGCGAGCGGCCGCATCTTCTTCGGCTTTGGTCCAGAACAAGGTGCTCCGACGCGGGGATTCACTCGAGTACGTGCTGGTCGATCAGCTCACGAACGCACGCGCGCCGGTTTTCTATCGGGTTGATCGTGTGGATGGTGAGAACATCTATTTCAACCAAGGGTCGCGCATCGAAAAGTTCGACGGCCAGGTTGTCTCCGTCAGTTCCCCGGTCGGCGGCGTCTTCGACGCGGCATCGCCGCCCGGCGGCTGGGCACGCGTCGATCTGCAAGATGGCGCGAGCTGGCGTGTCGACTATATGGGAATCGGAGCCGAAAAAATCCGATATCAACTCGATGCAACCGTCATGGGCAGCGAGACCGTGCAGGTCGATGGCGTGGACACGGGCGCGCGCCAGATCCTCTACACCGGTTGGATGTACGCGCAGGCCGGAGCGACGCAGCCGCTTCCTTCGCGGTTCCGGGCGAACGTGCTCTATTCCACGGACTTGGGGCGTGTCGTCAAGTTCGATGCGGAGTACCGGCGTGGTGTCGGCAACACCTATCGAGAGAGCCTCGAACTGGTGCGCGTGTGGCGCTGAGTCACGCCTCGGCCAACTTCGGGCTATAATCTTCGGCTTCGCAGCGCTTTAGTGGCCCCGCGGCGAAGCTCCAAACCCCCACCTAAGAGATTCCCGCCAGAGGAACGCCGACCGTGGAAAAGGGCCCGCCAAACCTTCCTTTGCCGGAAAACTCATGACCAAAACGTTCAGCGCCAAGCCCGCTGACGTGACGCACGAGTGGTTTGTGATTGACGCGACCGACAAGGTCCTCGGACGAGTAGCCAGCGAAGTTGCTCTCCGTTTGCGCGGCAAACACAAGGCCATTTACACGCCTCACGTCGATACCGGTGACTTCATCGTCATCATCAACGCAGCCCAGCTGCGCGTCACCGGCGCCAAGCCGCTTGACAAGGTGTACTACCGTCACTCGGGTTATCCGGGCGGCATCACGGCCACCAATTTCCGCGACATGCAAGCCAAGCATCCGGGCCGCGCCCTGGAAAAGGCCGTCAAGGGCATGCTGCCCAAGGGCCCGCTCGGCTACGCGATGATCAAGAAACTCAAGGTGTACGGCGGCGCAGAGCACCCGCATACCGCCCAACAGCCCAAAGTGCTGGAACTGTAAGGAGCCTTGAGAATGATTGGTGAATGGAACAATGGCACCGGCCGTCGCAAATCGAGCGTCGCCCGCGTGTTTCTGAAAAAAGGCACCGGCAAGATCACGGTCAACGGCAAGGACATCCAGGATTTCTTTGGCCGCGAAACCTCGATCATGATCGCCAAGCAACCGCTCTTCTTGACCAACAACGTCGAAACCTTCGACATCATGGTCAACGTGGCGGGCGGCGGCGAATCGGGCCAGGCCGGCGCGACGCGCCACGGCATCACCCGCGCGCTGATCGACTACGACGCGACGCTCAAGCCGGTGTTGAGCCAGGCCGGTTTCGTGACGCGCGATGCGCGCGAGGTCGAGCGCAAGAAGGTCGGTCTGCATTCCGCACGCCGCCGCAAGCAGTTCTCGAAGCGCTGATCGCCCTTTGGGCCTATCGCTCGCACTGTCAAAAAGCCGCCTTCGGGCGGCTTTTTGCTGATTGAAGTAGCATCACCTTCATTGGCCGCTCGTTCGGCCCACACAGGAGTTCTCCCACATGAGTGCCGTTGCCGAAAACATCCAGCCCCAAATGCCCGAGCCGATCGTCTTCACCGACAGTGCGGCCGCCAAGGTGGCCGACCTGATCGCCGAAGAGGGCAACCCCGACCTCAAGCTGCGCGTGTTCGTGCAGGGCGGCGGCTGCTCCGGCTTCCAGTACGGTTTCACCTTCGATGAAATCACCAACGAGGACGACACGACCATGACCAAGAACGGTGTGTCGCTCCTGATCGATGCCATGAGCTACCAGTACCTGGTCGGCGCCGAGATCGACTACAAGGAAGATCTGCAGGGCGCCCAGTTCGTGATCAAGAACCCGAACGCCACCAGCACCTGCGGCTGCGGATCGAGCTTCTCGGCCTGATACCGCCGCACCGTGCCAAAGAGCCGCCTTCGGGCGGCTTTTTGCTGCCTGCCGTTTTCAGCCTTTTAGGCCGGATAGATGGCGCCGAGCACGCGCGCGCCGCGGGCGCCGGTCACGCTGGCGAGGTTGCCGGATTCGCCGCGCATCGTGCTGCGCGCCAGCCAGGCGAAGGCTGCCGCCTCGACCTGCTGCGGCGGCAGGCCGCGGTCGGCGGACGAAACCACCTTCACGGCAGGCAGCAGCGCCTGCAGGCGGGCCAGCAGGTGGTGATTGAGCGCGCCGCCGCCGCAGACGATCAGCAACTGGCTGCCGGCGCCATGGCGCTGCAGATCCGCCGCGCAGACCGTCGCGGTCAGCTCGGCCAGGGTCGCTTGCACGTCGGCCGGTGCGGCCGCCGAGGTGCCCAGATGCGCGGCCAGCCAGGTCGGATTGAACAGATCCCGCCCGGTGCTCTTGGGCGGTGCCTTGGCGAAGTAGGCGTCGGCCCGAAGGCGCGAGAGCAGGTCGGGCAGCACCCGGCCGCTGGCGGCCCACTGGCCGGCATGGTCGAAGGGCTGGCCGATGTGGCTCTGGCACCAGTGGTCGAGCAGCGCGTTGCCCGGCCCGCAATCGAAGCCGAGCACCGTGCCGCTGCCGGCCGGCAGCAGGCTCAGATTGGAGATGCCGCCGATGTTCAGCACCGCGACGACCTGGTCGTCGCGCGCGAACAGCGCCCGATGAAAAGCGGGCACCAGCGGCGCGCCCTGGCCACCGGCTGCGAGATCGCGGCTGCGGAAATCGGCCACCACCCGGATGCCCGTGAGTTCCGCGATCAGCGAGGGATTGTTGATCTGCAGCGTGTAGCCGACCTCGTCGAACTCGCCCGGCCGGTGGCGCACCGTCTGGCCGTGCGCTCCGATGGCCGTCACGGCCTCGGGGGCGGTGCCGGTGTCGGCCAGCAACTGCTGCACCACGCTCGCGTAGATTCTTGCGAGCCCATTGCCGGCCAGTGCGGCTCGATGCAATTCGTTGTCGCCGCCCAGCGCATTGAGCGCCATCAGCTCGGCGCGCAAGGAAACCGGAAAGCTGGCCGAGGCGTGGGCCCGCACCGCGATGCGTCCGTCCGAAAAGTCGGCCAGGACGCCGTCGACGCCGTCGAGCGAAGTGCCGGACATCAGGCCGATGAAGAGTTCTTCAGCCATCGCCGGCAGCGAAAACTAGGCCGACGCCGGACCGCCCCAAGGCCACAAAGCTTCCGCCTCGGGGGCTGGCGAAGCGCACGAAGTGGCAAGCCGGGGGGCTGGCATTCAGTCTGCGCTGGCCTGGACGACCGAGAAAGCCGCTGCCAGCTCGGTGCGCGTGGCAAGGGCCAGGCGCTCGAAGGCCGGCCGCGCCGCCGCGCTGATCGGCACGCCGCCGTCCTGCTGCGCGATGGTGGCCGGGTCCTGGTATTCGCCGTTCACCCGGAACTCGAAGTGCAGGTGCGGTCCGGTGGCCCAGCCGGTGGAGCCGACCGCGCCCACGGTCTGGCCCTGGCTCACGCTTTGCCCGACCTTGACGTCGACGCGGCTCAGGTGCGCGTAGGCCGTCTGCTGGTTGTTGCGGTGATTCACGATCACGATGTTGCCGTAGCCGCTCTGCGTGCCTGCGAATTCCACGGTGCCATCGCCCACGCTGCGCACGGTCGTGCCGGTAGGCGCGGCATAGTCGATGCCGTTGTGCTGGCGCCAGCTGTTGAGGATGGGGTGCATGCGCATCGCGAAGCCGCTCGATACGCGCGAGAACTCGACCGGCGAGCTCAGGTAGGCACGACGCAGGCTGTCGCCGTTGGGACGGTAGTAGCCGCCCTTTTGCCCGGGCTCCTGGAACCACAGGGCCTGGTGCAGCTTGCCGTTGTTCTCGAACTCGGCCGACAGCACGCGGCCGCTGCGCAGGGTCTGCCCGTCGGCATCGAAGGTTTCGTAGACGACGGCGAAGCGGTCGCCCTTGCGCAGCGAGCGGAAATCGACGTCGCCCGAGAAGATGTCGGCCAACTGGCTCGCCACGGAATCGGGGATGCGTGCGTCGTCGGTGGCCGCGAAGAGCGAACTGCGAACGATGCCGCTGGCCAGCCGGCTGCCCGGGGTCAGGGCGTCGGTTTCGGTGCGCACGCGGTAGCCGGTGCCGATCTTTTCGACCACCAGGCGCTTGAAGCCGCCGTCGCCGTCGGGAATCCAGCGGGCGCTGAGTTTTTGCAGGGTGTTTTCTTGCGTGGCCTCGGCGGTCACGGTGCGGCCGACGCGGTTGAACAGGGCGGAGCGGGCCTCGGCATTGCCGCGCACGAAGGCGGCTGCTGCGGCGTCGTCGATGCCCAGTCTGCGCAGCAGCGCTTCGGCCGTGTCGCTGGAGCGGGTGATTTCGGTGCGGAACAGCGTGAAACCGTGGGTATCGAGCGCTTCCACCTGGTCGGCGAAGGAGCGCGGGGTGACGGCTTCGAACACCTGCTTGACCGGCAACTCGGACGCATCGGGGCCGAGCGAGGCGACGGCGAAGGCGCCGCCGCCGGCGGACAGCAGCAGCGCGGCGATGGCCGCCGTGATCTGCTTCGGGTACGTCCGGAATGTATGGGCCACGCGGGAAGCAAGCGCCTCCTCGGCGGCAAGAATGCCGTTGATCAAACTTCGAATTCCAGCTCAGGTCAGCAAATCCGCGCTGCAAAGGCCGTGTCGGACGGGCGGCAGGACGGTGCGGAAAAAAAGCGCCGCTTAGAATCCGGCGCTTGAAAAGTCGGGCTGAGTATAGCTTCGGCCATAGTCAAATCAGCCAAAAAGCGCCATGAATCCCGATTTTGTTACAACCGCAAGCCTCTCCGATGGTGTAGGACGAGCCCTCGAAATTTCACTTCGTGGGGTCGACGAGTTGCTGCCCCAGGACGAGTGGGTGAAGAAGCTCCAGCGCGCCGAGGCGACCAGCAAGCCGTTGCGGATCAAGCTGGGCCTGGACCCGACGGCGCCCGACATCCATATCGGCCACACGGTGGTGCTCAACAAGATGCGCCAGCTGCAGGACCTCGGCCACACCGTGATCTTCCTGATCGGCGACTTCACGACCACCATCGGCGACCCCTCCGGCCGCAACAGCACCCGGCCGCCGCTCACGCGCGAGCAGATAGAGGCCAACGCCCAGACCTACTACCGGCAGGCCAGCCTGGTGCTGGACCCCTCGAAGACCGAGATCCGCTACAACTCCGAGTGGAGCGACCCGCTGGGTGCGCGCGGGATGATCCAGCTGGCGGCCAAGTACACCGTGGCGCGGATGATGGAGCGCGACGACTTCAACAAGCGCTTCAAGGCCGGCCAGTCGATCTCGGTGCATGAGTTCCTCTACCCGCTGATGCAGGGCTACGACTCGGTGGCGCTCAAGTCCGATCTCGAACTGGGCGGGACCGATCAGAAATTCAACTTGCTCATGGGGCGGCATCTCCAGGAAGAGTATGGCCAAGAGCCGCAGTGCATACTCACCATGCCGCTGCTGGAAGGGCTCGACGGCGTCGAGAAGATGTCCAAGAGCAAGAACAACTACATCGGCATCAGCGAGGACGCCAACACCATGTTCGCCAAGGTGCTGTCGATCTCGGACACGCTGATGTGGCGCTGGTACACGCTGCTGAGCTTTCGCTCGCTGGCCGAGATCGCGGCGCTCAAGGCCGAGGTCGAGGGCGGCCGCAATCCGAAGGATGCCAAGGTCGCACTCGCCAAGGAGATCACGGCGCGCTTCCACAGTGCCGCCGCGGCGGAGGCGGCCGAGCAGGACTTCATCAACCGCAGCAAGGGCGGCGTGCCGGACGAGATTCCCGAGGTAACGCTCTCGGGTGCGCCGCTGGGCATTGCCCAGGTGCTCAAGCAGGCAGGGCTGGCGGCCTCGACCTCGGAGGGCAACCGGCTCATCGACGGCGGCGGCGTGCGCGTCGATTCGAGCGTGGTGAGCGACAAGGGGCTCAAGCTGGCGGCGGGCAGCTATGTCGTGCAGGTCGGCAAGCGCAAGTTCGCGCGCGTCGACTTGAGCTGAGCCGGGCCTGCTCTTCAGCGCACTGCGGTGTGGTCCGGGGGCGGCAACAGCTCGAAGAGCAACTTGTGCGCGGCCCGCACCCTGGCCGGATCGGCCTGGTCGACCACCGGCGCGCCGCGCGTGGCGGTCGTGGCGCGCTGATAGGATTTCGAGAGCGTCTCTTCGACGTCGCTGTTGCTGCGCACGACCAGGGCCGAAGAGCTGCCGTCGGCTTGCGGCAGCAGCACGACCCGCGTGGACGAGGTCGAGGGTGGCGTGCCGGCGCAGGCCGCCAGCAGCGCAGCCGACAGAACGGCAACGACAAGCCCGGCGAAAAGGCGAGACGTGCTCACTGCTGCGCGCCCGCCTGCACGATGAAGTCCGTGCCGCGGATGCCGATGGTGGCGGTCTGCGTCTCGACGCGCACGGCATCGGGCTGGGTCTTGCCGATCAGGCCGGTCACCATGCGCAGCGATCCGCGAAGCAGCGAGACCAGCAAGCCGCCGTCGCGCGTGGCCGGATCGAAGTGGAACTGCTTGAGGTCGAGCCGGGACGACGGCCCCACCACCATCCTCGTGCCGTCGCGCAGCACCAGGCTGGCGGCCGAGTCGGCCTCGGTCACGATGCGGTCGATCGGTGCGATGGCGTCGCCGGCGTGCGCCGGACGCGCGGTGCCGTCGGTGTCGAGAAGCTGAACGCTGCCGCGCACCGCCTTCAGCATGCCGGCATGCTCCGCGGCCGGCGCCTGGGCCAGGGCGCCGGCGCTGGCGAGCAGAAACGGGCCGCACAAGCTCATGGCCAAGCGTTTCTTCATGCGCACTCCTATCCGGGTTTCGTGTTCCTGCACATGGTAAGCGAGCCGCGCACCGCGGCCGTGCCCCGATAATTCGCCACCTTCCCGCGGCGCATGTCTCGTTTGTCCTCGTCTTCCACCGGTCGTTCTCCGTCGCCTGGCGCGTTCAGTCCGCGCTTGCTGCTGCGCATTTCGATCGCCGTCGCGCTGGTCACGATCGTGCTCAAGGGCTCGGCCGGGTGGCTGACCAACTCCATGGGCCTGA
Source organism: Variovorax sp. MHTC-1 (assembly GCF_003984645.1). Classification (GTDB taxonomy): domain Bacteria; phylum Pseudomonadota; class Gammaproteobacteria; order Burkholderiales; family Burkholderiaceae_C; genus Variovorax. Next base: position 55,952 of record NZ_RWKI01000011.1, on the reverse strand, counting down.
TCTCGGACGCCATGGAGTCCTTCGTGAACCTGGCGAGCGCCATGTTCGCGCTCGCGATGGTCACGATCGCCGCACGGCCGGCCGATGAAGACCATCCCTATGGCCATCACAAGGCCGAGTACTTCTCTTCGGGCTTCGAAGGCATCCTGATCATCGGTGCGGCCATCGCCATCCTGTGGGCGGCCGTGGCACGGCTGCTTTCGCCCGAGCCGCTCGAGCAGCTGGGCTGGGGCCTGGCGCTGTCGATCCTCAGTTCGGGCTTCAATGCCGCATTGGCCTTCGCGTTGTTCCGGGCTGCGCGCACGCATCGCTCCATTGCGCTGGAAGCCGATGCACGGCATCTGCTCGCCGACGTCTGGACTTCGGCCGGGGTCGTGATCGGCATCGCGGCGGTCGGGCTGACCGGCTGGCTCTGGCTCGATCCGCTGCTGGCGATCGGCGTCGCCTTGAACATCGCGCGCGAGGGGGTGAAGCTGGTGTGGCGCTCGTCGCAGGGGCTGATGGACGAGGCACTCGACCCCGAGTCGCAGGCGCTGCTCCACGCCACGCTGGAAAGCTTTGCCGCCAGCGTGCCCGAGGGCGTGCAGCTTCGCTTCGACGACATCGCGACACGCCGTGCCGGCCAGCGCCGCTTTGCCGACCTGCACATGCACGTGCCCGGCGACTGGTCGCTCGAGCGCGCAGCGGGCTTGCGCGATGCGCTCGAGCAGGCGCTGATGGATGCGGTGCCCGGCCTGCGCGTCACCATCCAGTTGCTGCCGCTGGGCATGGAAGCGCGCGCCACGCAGATCGAGGACGACGCGTGAAGGCGCTGCTCCAGCGCGTGGCCGAGGCGCGCGTCGACATCGGCGGCCGCACCGTCGGCGCCATCGAAGCAGGGCTGCTCGTGCTGCTGTGCGCGGAACGCGGCGACGGTGACGTCCTTGCCGATCGCCTGCTCGCCAAGATCCTGAAGCTGCGCATCTTCTCGGACGAGGCCGGCAAGATGAATCGCAGCGTGCAGGACATCGGCGGTGGCCTGCTGGTGGTGAGCCAGTTCACGCTGGCGGCCGACGTGAGCGGCGGCAATCGCCCCAGCTTCACGCAGGCGGCGCCGCCCGACGAGGGGCGCCGGCTGTACGAGTACTTCGTGGCCCGGGCGCGCGCCGCGCATCCGGTGGTGGCTACCGGCGAGTTCGGCGCCGACATGCAGGTGCGGCTGGTGAACGACGGGCCGGTCACCATTCCGCTGCAGATCTCGTCTTGAGCTTCAGTAGGGGTTCTTGATGCCGAAGCGCGCGAGGATCTCGATCTCGCGCGCCTCCATGGCCTCGGCATCGGCCTCGCCGCTCTCGTGGTCCCAGCCCTGCGCATGCAGCGTGCCGTGTACCAGCAGGTGCGCATAGTGCGCCGCCAGCGTCTTGCGCTGTTCCTTCGCTTCGCGCTCGACCACCGGCGCGCAGAGCACCAAATCTGCCATCACGACGGGGCTCTGCGCATAGTCGAAGGTCAGCACGTTGGTCGCATAGTCCTTGCCGCGGAACTCGCGGTTGAGCTGCTGGCCTTCCTCGGCGTCGACGATGCGTACGGTGATCTCGCCGTCGGCGTCGAGCGCATGGCGAATCCAGCGCGCTACCCGGTGGCGCGGCAGCGCAGCGCGATGGCGCGCGACCTCGCGGAAGCGCGCGAATTGCAGCGATAGGCTCAGGTCCGCCAATGCCATCTCAGCGGGCCGAAGTGCGTTTGCGCGCGCCGTCGTAGGCATCGATGATCCGCGCCACCAGCGGATGCCGCACCACGTCGCCGCTGTTGAAGTGCGTGATGGCGATGCCGTTGACGCGCTTGAGCACGCGCTCGGCGTCGATCAGGCCGCTGAGTTGCGCCTTCGGCAGATCGATCTGGCTCACGTCGCCGGTCACCACCGCCTTGGCGCCGAAGCCGATGCGCGTGAGGAACATCTTCATCTGCTCGGGCGTGGTGTTCTGCGCTTCGTCGAGTATCACGAAGGCGTTGTTGAGCGTGCGTCCGCGCATGAAGGCGAGCGGTGCGATCTCCAGCGTGTTGCGCTCGAAGGCCTTTTGCACGCGATCGAAACCCATCAGGTCGTAGAGCGCGTCGTACAAGGGCCGCAGGTAGGGGTCGACCTTCTGCGTCAGGTCACCGGGCAGGAAGCCGAGCCGTTCGCCGGCCTCCACCGCCGGCCGCGTGAGCACGATGCGCTGCACCGCGCTGCGCTCCAGCGCATCGACCGCGCAAGCCACCGCGAGGTAGGTTTTGCCGGTGCCGGCGGGACCGATGCCGAGCGTGATGTCGTGGTTCGCGATGTTGTCGAGGTAGACGCTCTGGTTCGGCGTGCGCGCACGCAGGTCGGCGCGGCGCGTGGCGAGCGTGACGGCGCCGTCCGCGGCCTCGCCCATCGAACTGTCGCCCGCCAGCGTGAGCTGTACCACGGCCGCGTCGATCGGCCGCTGGGCGATCTCGTAGAGCGCCTGCAGGACTTCCATCGCGCGCTGCACGTTGACCTTGGGTCCGTCGAACTTGAACTGTTCGTGCCGGTGCGCGATCTTGACGCTGAGTGCCTCCTCGATGCGCCGCAGGTGCGCGTCGAGCGGCCCGCAGAGGTGCCCCAGGCGTGTGTTGTTGGGCGGAGCGAAGGTGTGTCGCAGAATCACGCGGATTTCAATTCAAAAAGCGAGAAGGGCACCCATGATAGGCAAACTCACCGGCATCCTGGCCGAACGCAATCCGCCGCAGGTAGTGGTGGACTGCAACGGTGTCGGCTACGAGGTCGACGTGCCGATGAGCACCTTCTACAACCTGCCGTCCACCGGCGAGCGCGTTTCGCTGCTCACGCACTTCGTGGTGCGCGAGGACGCGCAGGTGCTCTACGGCTTCGGCAGCGCCGACGAGCGCGCCACATTCCGCCAGCTCATCAAGATCTCGGGCGTCGGCCCGCGCATGGCCCTGGGCGTGCTCTCCGGCCTCAGCGTGGCCGAGCTCGCGCAAGCCATCACGCTGCAGGACGCCGGGCGCCTGGTGAAGATCCCCGGCATCGGCAAGAAGACTGCCGAGCGGCTGCTGCTCGAACTCAAGGGCAAGCTGGGTGCCGACATCGGCATGCCTGCGCATGCGGCGACGGACGCGCAGGCCGACATCCTTCAGGCGCTGGTGGCGCTGGGCTACAGCGACAAGGAGGCCGCCGCCTCGCTCAAGGCCTTGCCCAAGGACGTGGCGGTGGGCGAGGGGATCAAGCTGGCGCTGAAGGCGCTGGCCAAGTAGGGCTACGGCACCCACCAGTAGCGGAGGGCGTGAAAGTAGATCGGCGCCGCGAAGATCACCGAGTCGAGCCGGTCGAGCATGCCGCCATGCCCTTCGATCATCGTGCCCCAGTCCTTCACGCCGCGGTCGCGCTTGATGGCCGACATCACGAGCCCGCCGAAGAAGCCCATCACGCAGATGGTCAGCGCCATCAGCGCCGCCTGCCACGGGTTGAAGGGCGTGGCCCAGTAGAGTGCGGCGCCCAGCGCTGTGGCGCTGGCGACGCCGCCGACCAGGCCTTCCCAGGTCTTCGACGGCGAGAGCTCGGGCGCCACCTTGCGCCGGCCGAGGAGCTTGCCCCAAACGTACTGCAGCACGTCGCTGCCCTGAACCACGATCACGAGGAAGGCGATCAGCAGCAGGTTGCGGCCCTCGAAGCCGGGAATCTGCAAGGTGAGCAGCGCCGGCACGTGGCTGATGCAGAACACGCAGACCATCAGTCCCCATTGCACCTTGGACGTGCGCTCGAGGAAGCGCTTGGTGTCGCCGCCCACGGCGGCGAGGATCGGCAGCACCAGGAAGGCGTAGACCGGAATAAAGATCGAGTAGAGCCCGTACCACTCGATCCAAATCAGGAAGTACTGCACCGGCAGGGCGACGAAGAAGGCCAGCGCGATCGCATGGTGGTCGCCGCGCCGCGTGTAGGCCAGGCTCATGAACTCGCGCAGGGCGTAGAACGAGATCAGGTAGAACAACACGATCACGCCGCCCTTGCCGAACGCGAAGGCAACGCCGATCACCGCGACCATGATCCACCACGCGTTGACGCGCGAGTTCAGGTTGTCGATCACCGAATGCGGCAGGCCCTGCGCCACGCGCCACTTGAGCAGCGCGCCGATGGCCGAGGCGAGGATCAGCACGCCGGCGACGCCGCCGAAGAGCGCGAGCGTGGTCTGGGTGGCGGCAGAGATGTTCATGATGGCGAGATCTCTTCCGCACGGTCGTACTCGGGCCGCAGGTCGAGCATCGCTGCGCGCGCCCGCGCAATGAACGCGTTCTTGTCCTCGCCTTCGGCCAGGCTGATCGGCGCGCCGTAGCGCACGCTGCAGGCGAGCGGGATCGGCACCAGCGTGCCCTTGGGCAGCACGCGCTTGAGGTTCTCGATCCACACCGGCACCAGCCGCACCTGCGGGCAGGCGCGGGCCAGGTGGTAGAGCCCGCTCTTGAGCGGCAGCAGCACCTCTTCGCCGATGTTGCGCGTGCCTTCGGGAAACATGATCAGCGAGTCGCCGGAGCGCAGCGCGTCCGTCATCTGGTCGACCGGGTTGGCCGCTTCGCCGCCGCCGGCGCCTTTGCCGTCGCGGCGGATCATCAACGCGTTGAACACGTCACGGCCGATGAAGCGGCGCAGCGGCGATGCTTCCCAGTAGTCCTGTCCTGCCACCGGCCGCGTGAGCGCGCGCAGGTCCGGCGGCAGCGTGGCCCACAGCAGCACGAAGTCGCCATGGCTGGTGTGGTTGGCGAAGTAGAGCGTCTGCTCGGCCTTCGGGGCGGTGCCGGCCCAGATGGCGCGCACGCCGGTCAGGAGCTTGGCGAAGACGACGATCAGCCAGGCGCAGGCAATGGCCGCCGCCTTGCGCAGGCCGCCCGGTTCTAACGAAGAACTCATGACAACTCCTCGGGATTCATGCGTGGGCCTCAGCGCCAGTCCTGCATCGCAAGCGCCATCGCGAAGACGATGGTCTGCGCGATGACGGCGATGCCGTGGCGCTGCATCAGTTGGCGGCTGCCGAGCACGCGGTCGGCCAGCGGGCGCGACGCGTCGGCATTGCGCCGCAGGCCGAGCTGCTCGAGCGCGCGGTCCATCGAGGGCAGCGATGCGATCGTCGCTTTCGCGAGGCCGTCGAACAGCGTGGCGTCGAGTCGCAGCCGCAGCGCGAGATAGCGTTCCGGCAGCCCGATCAGCGTGACGGCCGCGTAGGCGATCCAGGCGGCCGAGCCCAGCGAGCGACCGGTCAGGGCCAGCACCAGGGCCGAAATGAAGGAGAGGGCAAGGCCCCAAAAGGCGAGCGCCTCGCTGGCACGCAGCAACCCGGCCGTGGCTGAGCACAGTGCGCGGTCGTTGTCTTCATTCATCGCGAGTCTTTCCCGAGGTGGCCAATCGATCGAGCGCGGCGAGCCAGGCCGGGCGCAGCACGATCTGCGGGCGCGCGCGACGCACCACCTCGTGCGCGCCCGCCATCGTGCCGGCGGCGCCGTGAAGCCCGAGCCAGCCGATCACCGAAGCCGCGCTGCGCGAGAAGCCGAGCGCGCAGCAGACCCACACCGCCTGGCCGCTGCGGCGCTGGCCCTCGACGACGGCAACGGCGCGCTGCAGCCGCAGTGCCGTCGGCACGGTGAGGTCGAGCATCGGCACGCAGCGTGCGCCGGGCACCGGCAGCGTCTGCAGTTCGGCGCAGAGGCTCAGCAGCCGCGGCCGTCCCGCCGCCTCCCATTCGCCGCGCGTCGGCAGACGGCCGAGGCGCAGCCCCGGCGCCACTTCGACTGAAGCGGGCAGTCGCCGTGTCCAGAGCCAGGCGTTGACGGCGGCGCCGAGGCGGTAGGGCGCGAACAGCCAGCGCGCGGCCCACTGCATGCGGCCCTCGCGGTCCATCTGGAAGCCGCGTGCGTCCAGGCCCGCATAGTTCAGCGCCACCAGCGCGAGCGACAAGGCTGGCCACATCAGCCAGAGCGGGACGCCGCGCATGTGGAGGGCAGCAGCGAAGAAGAGCAGCGCGCCGGCTGCGTAGGAGCCGGCCAGCTTCCAGCGCTGCGGATCGCGCGCGAGTCGCCAGGCCCGCGGCATCGCCAGTACGCGTTCGAGCGGCCAGAGCCAAACGCAGAACAGGCCCAGCAGAGCGCCGGTGGGAATGTCGATGAAGTGGTGCTGCCAGGTGGTGAGCACCGAGGCGCAGATCGCGAAGGCCCAGACATGCAGCGGCGCGCGCAACCAGCGCGCGTGGAGCAGGCGCCGGTACCAGTCCCACAGGATCACGGCCAGCGCGATGTGCAGCGAGGGCGCCTGGTTGAAGGGCTGGTCGAAGCCGCGCAGCGCATCGAACAGGAAGGCCGGCGCGCCCTCGACTGCCGGCTGGCCGAAACTGAAGCGCAGCGGCCAGAGGATGAAGCAGCTCACTGCAACGGCCTGCGCCGTCAGCAGCCGTGCCGCATGCCGGTCCAGCGTGTGGCGGTCGCGCGCGAGGTAGAGCGAGAGCGCATAGAAGGCATTGATGGTCCAGTACGGGAAGATGGTCCAGGGCCAGAAGGGCACGCCCCGCTCCCACTCGAACACCAGCACCGGCACATGGGTGCGCGTCGCGGCCCACCAGTTGGCGAAGCCGTAGGTGGCATAGAACAGAGGACCGAGCAGCGCCAGCCAGGCGGCGGCGCGCTTCCAGGGCCGTGGTCCGCGCACGGGTTTCATGGACCGGTGCGGATGGCCAGCGAGACCGTGAAGATGCCCCATTCGTCGATGCGCTGGTCGATCTTGCGAAAACCCGCCGCCTCCACCAGTTGGTCCATCTCGGCCTGCGTGCGCCGCCGCATCACCCAGGCCTCGCCCTGGCGGTGGCTGGTGAGGGCGCGCGCGATCATCTCCAGTTGCGGGTGCCAGGGCTGGCCGGTATAGACCAGGTAGCCGCCGTCCTCGACCGCATCGCCGACGCCGGCCAGCGAGCGGCTCACCATCTCGTTGTCGGGGAAGAGCTCGTAGAGGCCCGACACCACCGCCAGCGTGGGCCGCGGCAGCACGCTCGCGAGACTCAGGCGATCGAAGGCGTCGGCCTGAACGAACTGCGCGACGTCTTCCAGGCCCTTCTCTGCGATCAGCGCGCGGCCGTCGCGCACGTTGATGTCGCTGTAGTCGCGCAGGAGGATCGAACTGGCCTTGACCGGGCTGGCCTGCACCGCATCGAGCACATAGCGGCCGTGGCCGGCGGCGATGTCCATCAGACGCACTTCGCGGTGCTTCTCGGCCAGCCGTTCCATCGCTTCGCAGAGCAACTCTTCGACGTGGATCTTGCGCTGACGGATGCCGCGCCAGCCGATGGAATCGAGATAGGTCCTGTCGATGGCGCGGCCGATCGGGCCGGCGCCTCTGGGCTCGTTGCGATAGACGTAGTCGAGCGTGCTGCCCGAGTCGAAGCCCGTCTGGTGTCCCAGCTCGACGCCGCGCGACAGCAGGCCACCAAAGCGCAGGCTGCCACGGGTGATCGCCCAGTAGGCGCCGCGCGGCGACCACGGAGACAGCGGCTCGACGAGCGCGCGCGATTCATCGGCGGTCTCGCCGCTCTGGTGCGCCGAGCGCAGGTCGACGGCTTGCGGCGCCTCGTCGAACAGGCGCAGGATGAATGCGCGGATCGCCTGCACCGCGGGTGCGCGATCCTTCTCGCCCAGCGTGTCGTGGAAGAAGCCGGGCAGCTCCGTCTTCGTCTTGATCGCGCTGCCGACGCGGTCGAAAAACGTGTGCTGCGGCTGGTGATGCACCACCCAGTCCGCGCCGGAAATCAGCAGATGCACCGGCAGCGTGATCGCATTGGCATCCGCCACCACGCGATCGGCCGCTTCGTAGAGGCCGAGCAGGATGTTGACCGCGATCGGCCGCGAGATCAGCGGATCGTTTTCGTAGCTCGCGATGCGCGCGGGGTCGTGCGTGAGGAACTTCGCCTTCACGTAGCTGTTGACGAAGAACAGCCCGCGCAGCTTGTGCATGAGGCCCAGCCCAGCGCGCGCAAAGGGCACGTAGAGCTTGACCTTGAAGGCCGGCGAGGCCAGCGTCAGCCCGCGCACCCGGGGCGCGTAGTCGTGCGCCCAGGTCGCGACCAGCACCGCGCCCACGCTCTGCGCGATCACGTGGATGTCCTCGGGCGGTACGCCGTGCGCGCTGGCGATGTGCTGGATGAAGGTCTGCACGTCGCGCACCGAGGTCGCGAAGCTCGGGCTGTAGCCGCGCTGGCCCGGAGACTTGCCGTGGCCGCGCGCGTCCCATGCGAAGAAATCGAAATCCGGCAGATCGAGCTCGTCGACCAGGTGTGCCATACGCGCGCCGTGCTCGTGGCCGCGGTGGAACAGCACGATGGCGCCCCGCGGCGCGGCGCCGGTCGCCGGCCAGTGCCGATAGAACAGCGACACCCCGTCGTGCGTGTTGAAGTGGTGTTCGTGCGGCACGCGGGCTTCTGTCATTCGGGTTTCTCGTCTCAGGTGCGGGCTGCGGCGGCGGCTTCGAACAGCGCGCGGCGGATGCGGTTGACGACGGTCCAGGCCACCAGCATCGCGACGATCGGCATGAGCCATGCGCTCCAGGCCGGCAGCGGTCCGCCGAGCGCGACGTAGAGACCCAGCGCACCGAACACGAAGGCGCGGTCGCTCTTGCCGAGCGGGCCGTCGTAGCGGCGCGAGGCGCCCACCGTCGGGCCCAGCGCGCCCGTGAATTCGCAGAGGCCCGCGAGCACGATCACGGTGCCGACCCAGAAGGGGCTGAAAGGCGCGACCAGCGCGAAGGGCAGGTAGAGCGCGGCGTCGGACAGCACGTCGGTCAGCTCGTTCAAAAAGGCACCGAGCGCGCTCTGCTGGTTGTGCTCGCGCGCCAGCATGCCGTCGATCGCATTGAAGGCCATGCGAAGGAACATCCAGAGCGGGATCAGCGCGAAGGCGGCCGGGGAGGGCGCGGCGAAGAAGAGCCAGAGGCCGAGCGCGACCGAGATCGCGCAGGCCGCTATCGTGACCTGGTTGGCCGTGACGCCCATGGCGTGCAGACGCACGACCAGAGGCCGCAGCAGGGCCTGGAATCGCGGCTTCAGTTCGTAGATCGACACCCTTCTCGTACCCTCCTCGGTCGCGCATTCTGCACGAGGGGCCCGCGTCGGAGGACGGCGATCTGCCCTCGGATGGCCGTTCGGCCGACTAAACTGTCCCTTCAGCCTACCGCCCATGACCATCCAGACCGACGACTTCGCCCCGGCCCCGCAACGCGTGGTCTCCGCCGCGCCCGCATCGCCCAACGAAGAGGCGATCGAGCGCGCCCTGCGGCCCAAGCTGCTCGACGAGTACGTCGGCCAGGCCAAGGTGCGCGAGCAGTTGGAGATCTTCATCGGCGCCGCCCGCCACCGCGCCGAGGCGCTGGACCACGTGCTGCTCTTCGGCCCGCCGGGCCTGGGCAAGACCACGCTGTCGCACATCATCGCGGCCGAGCTGGGCGTGAACCTGCGCCAGACCTCGGGCCCGGTGCTCGAGAAGCCCAAGGACCTGGCGGCACTGCTCACCAACCTCGAGCGCAACGACGTGCTCTTCATCGACGAGATTCACCGCCTCTCGCCCGTGGTCGAGGAAATCCTCTATCCGGCGCTGGAGGACTACCAGATCGACATCATGATCGGCGAGGGCCCGGCCGCGCGCAGCATCAAGCTCGACCTGCAACCCTTCACGCTGGTCGGCGCCACCACGCGCGCCGGCATGCTGACCAACCCGCTGCGCGACCGCTTCGGCATCGTCGCGCGGCTGGAGTTCTACACGGCCGAGGAGCTGGCGCGGATCGTGCGCCGCAGCGCCGGCCTGCTGGCCGTGCCGATGGACGACGCCGGCGGCCTCGAGATCGCGCGCCGCTCGCGCGGCACGCCGCGCATCGCCAACCGCTTGCTGCGCCGCGTGCGCGACTACGCGCAGGTCAAGGGCGACGGCCGCATCACCGAAGATTTGGCCCACAAGGCGCTGGCCATGCTCGACGTCGACCCGCAGGGCTTCGACCTGATGGACCGCAAGCTGCTCGAAGCCGTCATCCACCGCTTCGACGGCGGCCCGGTCGGGCTGGACAACATCGCGGCCAGCATCGGCGAAGAGGCCGGCACCATCGAGGACGTGATCGAGCCCTACCTGATCCAGCAGGGCTATTTGCAGCGCACGCCGCGCGGGCGCATCGCCACGCTGGCCGCGTACCGGCACCTGGGCGTCGCCGTACCGCAGCGCGACGGCGACATGTTCGGCAACTGAGGAGTCTTTTTTTCATGCACACGCACGATCTCAGCGGGTGGCAGCACGAACACCGGTTCCAGGGCGACAGCCACGCCGCCGAACGCAGCACGCGGCTCGTGATGTGGATCACGGCCGCCGCCATGCTGCTGGAAATCGGTGCTGGCTGGTGGTTCAACTCGATGGCGCTCCTGGCGGACGGCTGGCACATGAGTTCGCACGCGGTGGCCATCGGCCTCAGCGCCTTTGCCTATGCAGCCGCCCGGCGCTATGCCGGCGACCGCCGCTTCGCCTTCGGCACCTGGAAGATCGAAGTGCTGGGCGGCTTCGCGAGCGCGCTGTTCCTGCTCGGCGTCGCTGCGTTGATGGTCGTGGGCTCGCTGGAGCGGCTGTGGGCGCCGACCGCGATCCACTACAAGGAAGCGATCGTCGTGGCAGCGCTCGGGCTGATGGTCAATCTGCTGTGCGCACGGCTGCTCGGCGGGGCGCATCAGCACCACGGGCATGCCCACCACGACCACGACCACGCGCCCGGCCATGACCATGGCCACGACCTGAACCTGCGCTCGGCCTACCTGCACGTCGTGGCCGACGCCGCGACCTCGGTGCTCGCCATCGTCGCGCTCGCCGGCGGCTGGCTTTACGGCTGGGCTTGGCTCGATCCGCTGATGGGCATCGTCGGCGCCGTGCTGGTCGCGAGCTGGGCGCGGGGCCTGTTGATCGACACCGGCAAGGTGCTGCTCGACCGCGAGATGGACCATCCGGTGGTCGAAGAGATTCGCGAAGGCGTGGAGCAGGGGCTCGCGGATTCGGAAACGCGCGTGGCCGATCTGCATGTGTGGCGCGTCGGCCAGGGCGCTTACGCCTGCGCGCTCAGCGTTGTCACGCATTCGTCAACGCTCTCGCCCGATGACGTTCGTGCGACCTTCTCGATGCACGAAGAGATCAGGCATTCGACCATCGAAATCCATCGCTGCCAGGCTGGATGACAGCGCAGCTGCGGCTTTTTTGCACTGTCATTGAAGCTTCACCGCGCCGCCACGGCGCCGTCATCCGCCTTGGCGACGATGACGACCCATGCAACGCGATGAGGCTTTTCTTCGTGCATGGCGCAACACGGCCGACCTGTCCTCCCTCGCGGAAGACGAAGAAAGCTCGCGCCCTCCCCAGCGCTACCGGACCCTCTGGATCTCCGACCTGCACCTGGGCACGCCCGGCTGCCAGGCGAAGGCGCTGCTCGACTTCCTGAAGCACACCGAGTGCGAGACCCTGTTCCTGGTCGGCGACATCATCGACGGCTGGCAGCTGCGTCGCCATTGGTACTGGCCGCAGCCGCACAACGACGTGATCCAGAAGCTCCTGCGCAAGGCGCGCAAGGGCACGCGCGTGATCTTCATCCCCGGCAATCATGACGAGTTCGCGCGCAAGTACCTGCATCACAACTTCGGTGGCATCGACGTGGCCGACGAATGGATCCACGAGACCGCAGACGGCCGCAAGCTCTGGGTCATGCACGGCGACCTGTTCGACGGCGTGATCCAGTGCGCGAAGTGGCTGGCCCACGTCGGCGACTCGCTCTACGAATTCACGCTCAAGCTGAACCGGCATCTCAACTCGCTGCGTGCGCGCCTGGGGCTGCCCTATTGGTCGCTGTCCAAGTACCTGAAGCAGAAGGTCAAGCGTGCGGTCAGCTATGTCGGTGATTTCGAGAGCGCGGTGGCTCGCGAGGCCCGCAAGCGCGGCGTGCAAGGCGTGGTCTGCGGCCATATCCACCATGCCGAGCTGCGCGACATCGACGGCATCCTCTACGCCAACGACGGCGATTGGGTCGAGAGCCTGACGGCGCTGGCCGAGCATGCCGACGGCCGGCTCGAGATCCTGCACTGGACAGAGCACATGCCGGCCGCCACACGTGCCGGGCGGGCCGCTTCCCGGCGCGAACCGGCGCACGCATGACGTGCGCGGTGTCGCCTTCTCCGCGCCTTCAGGCCCAGCGAACCGTCGATCTCGTCTACTTCGACGCCGGCGGCGGGCACCGTGCCTCCGCGCTGGCGCTCGAAGCGGCCATCCGGCGCGAGGGCTTGCCGTGGACCGTGCGGCTGGTCAATCTGCGCGAAGTGCTCGATCCGAAGGACAGCTTCCGCAAGCTGACCGGCATGGATCCGGAGGACGTCTACAACAAGCGGCTGGCCCGCGGCTGGACCCTCGGGCTCACGCACGAGCTCAAGGTGCTGCAGGCCGTGATCCGCTGGGCCAAGCCGAAGCTGCTGCGCCCGCTGCAGCAGCACTGGCTGGCGACCGAACCCGACATGGTGGTGTCGCTGATTCCGAATTTCAACCGAGCGCTCTACGAGTCGGTCGCCTCGGCATTGCCGGGCGTGCCCTACGTGACGGTGCTGACCGACCTGGCCGATCACCCGCCGCACTTCTGGATCGAGAAGGGGCAGGATCAGCACTTCGTCTGCGGCTCGGAGCGCGCCGTGCAGCAGGCGCGCGAAGCAGGCTACGCCGACGAGCGCATCCACGCGACCTCGGGAATGATGATCCGCTCGGCCTTCTACCAAACGCAGCCCATCGACCAGGGGGCCGAACGGGAGCGCCTGGGACTCGATCCGAAGCGCCCGACCGGCCTGGTGCTTTTCGGCGGGCAAGGCTCCAAGGCCATGCTCGGCATCGCGAAGCGGCTGCCCGACACCCAGCTCATCCTGGCCTGCGGCCACAACGAGGCGCTCGCCAAGGCCTTGCGCGCACAACCGGCGCGGGCGCCGCGGCTGGTGCTGGGCTTCACGCCCGACGTCGCCCGCTACATGCAGCTGGCCGACTTCTTCATCGGCAAGCCAGGCCCGGGCAGCGTCAGCGAGGCGGTGCAGCTTCACCTGCCGGTGATCGTCGTGTGCAACAGCTGGACACTGCCGCAGGAGCGCTACAACGCCGAATGGGTGCGCGAGCAGGGCGTGGGCCTGGTGCGCTCGAGCTATGCCAAGGTGCCTGGCGCAGTGGATGAACTGGTCCGCGACCTGGAGCGCTACCGCGCCGCGACCTACAAGGTACGGAACCGGGCGGTGTTCGAGCTGCCGGGAATTCTGCAGGGCATCCTGGCGCGCGCCGAGGCGCCGGCTGGCGCTGAAGAATCGATACCGGGACTGGCGCGAGACGCTCAGTGACCCATGAGGCGCCGAAGCGCCTCGACCACCACCATGCCCAGCGCGACAGCGCCCGCGAAGCCGGCCCACGTCGGGATGCGGCGAGCCGGCTCGTGCGTCAGATGCGCGCGGTTGAGCGGCGCGAGGGAGGAGTAGTCGGACTCGTCCTCGGGCTCGTCCGGAGCATCTCGGTCGGTGGATTTCATGTAGTGCATTTTATTTACTGATCAGGCAGTGCACAGTGAAAAAAGTAGTACTTGATGCTGACTTTTCCATTGGCGACTAGAGCTTTGGTTTTCAAAAGCAGTTAGCATCACCGTCGTCGAACCCGCCATCGGGATCGGCGAAACCGGGGGAAATGACTGTGAAGACACCGTGGATAGCGGTCGCCGGCCTGGCGACGCTGATGCTGTGCATGGCAGGCTGCGAGGGCAGCGGGGCGCCCGCGGCGCAGCCTCGGGACAGCAATGCTTCGACCTCGCCGTCTTCGTCCGCCCCTGCCGTTGCAGCGCGGCAGCACAACGACAAGACGTCCGAATTCCTCAGCGCCTGGCGCCCCAAGAACTAGGGGCGCCGCTATTCGCGCGATGCCAGTCGATCGCGCACCGCGGTCACGTGGTCGCCCACCTTGGAGAGCGCATCCTGCAGCTCGGCCTCGCTGCAACGAAGCTGCTGGCACCAGTACTGCAGCTCGATGGGGTCGAGGGCATTGATCCGGCCGGGGTCCAGCGGCTTGAAATGGCTCAGATCGTCGGGCATTGGCGACTCCTCGGTAGGCGGTGTGCGGCCTGACTTTGTAGGCTCGCGCGCGGCACTTGGCAAGGCAATGAAAAAAAGCCCGCTACCGATGCGGTAGCGGGCTTTCCTTGCTGTACTTGGTGGCTCTTCACGGACTCGAACCGCGGACCTGTGGATTATGATTCCATCGCTCTAACCGACTGAGCTAAAGAGCCGAGCCCGAGATTATAGCCGGCTCCGCGGCGTTCAGCCGGCCTTCGGGAGTTTCGCCAGTTCCTCCGTCACGAGCCGCACGATCAGCCGGTCCAGCGTCTGCACCGAATAGTTGTTCACGTCGTGCACCGTCTCGCGGCCGGGCCCGCTGGCGGGGTTGCTTGCCTCCCTGTAGGTTAGGAATACGAAGCGCCCTCCGGTGAACTGCGCGATCTGGCGCTGCACGTACTCCCCCTGCTTGTCGAGCCCGCTCGCGCCCACGCTGAACACCTTGATGCCCTTGCCGAGTGCGGCCATCATGTCGTCGTCGTATTGCGGACCGCCGTAGTCCAGGTGCGGCGGCGCGTCGGCCAAGAGCACCACCAGCCGGGTCGCGTCGGTGCCGCGCCAGCTCAGCCGGTGCACCGTCTCGTGCAGCGCCTCGTTCATCGCCTCGGGGTAGTCGCCGCCGGCGGCGGCCTGCAGCGCGTCGAGCACCGATTGGAAACTGCCGAGGTCGTTGGTGAAGTCGTGCCGGCGCACGAGAAAGGCGTCGCCGCGATCGCGGTAGGCCACCAGCCCGAAGCAGGTGTCGGGCCGGCTCGGCAGTTGCGCCACCTCGTTGGCGATGGCGTGCAGCGTGCTCTTGAGCTTGCCGATCTCGTCGCCCATCGAACCCGTGGCATCGATCAGGAAGACCAGATCCAGGCGAGCGCGCTGCGGGACGGCAGCCGTATTCAGCACCAGCTCGACCGCGCTTTTCTGCCCGCGGCGCAGGAAGGTCGTGCCCTGCTGGCCGTACTTGCGCACCGCCACCTCGTACACCTGGCTGCCCGAGGGATCGAAGGCGTTGGGATGCAGCCAGGCGCGGCCGGCCGCGTCGGTGCGGGCCCACATGGCGGCGCCGTTCGCAGCCTGCACTGCGACCTCGGCATCGGGCACGGCCGTCCCGCGAGCGTTGCGTACCTGCAGAAGGTAGCGCTCGCTCACGTCGCGCGCGCGGTGCGCGACCTGCGTGCGCTGGCGGAATTGAAGGTAGGCCGAGAAGTCGGCGTTGTCGTCGACCATGCCGGCGGTGACCACCTGCTGTTGCGGCCGGGGGCGTTGAATGGGTGGCGTGCCGGGCGCCGGCGGCGCGAAGCGCGGTGCCTCGGCTTCGGCGGCCAGTGCTTCCCCGGCTGCGCCCGCAGCGGGGGCCGCAGGCGCGGGCATGGCGGCGGCGGCATCGGATGCCGCCTCAGCCGGAGCCGCGCGCCGCGACTTGGCTTCGCGGCCGAGGGGAGCGCGACCTTCACCGTGCCCTGTGTATGCTTCATCGCGCTGGCCGGTGCGCCCCGGCGTTTCGTAGCTCTGCACCGGCCGCGCGCAATGGGTGGCCGAGGGCGCCTCGAAATTCGGCACGGTGCGCGCGATCACGTTCGCCGGCCATTGCGGCGAAGGGAAGTTCGCGGGTTCGGGCTGCGGCGCCGGAGCCGGCCAGCGCGCGGCGCCGGGTGCGATCTCGGTGGCGCCGCACGCGCTCAACAGAAGATGGGCGCACAGCAGTGCGACGAGCGGGCGTCGAAGAAGGTAAAGGCGGGTGGTCATCAGCAGCTCCGGGTTGTGGATGCAGGCTGATACGGTGGGGCGGACCCGGTCGGGTTAAGTCCCGACGATATTTTTTGAGGGGGTGCTAACCCCGAACGACGGCGCAGTCCGTAGAACGTGAGGTGAAAATCTGCCGATGCTTGCGCCCTCCGCTGCGAACCCCGCCCTTCACGACACCATGCCGGACGACCAGCTGATGCTCGCCTATGCCGGCGGCGACGCGGCCGCCTTCGACACGCTCTACGCCCGCCACGAGAGCGCGCTGTTCCGCTTTGTCCGGCGCCTGCTCGGCATGCGGCTCGCGGCCGAGGTCGACGAGGTCTTCCAGGACACTTGGATGCGCATCATCGCGGCGCGCGAGAGCTTCTCGCCGCAGGGCGCGAGCTGGCGCACCTGGGCCTTCACGATCGCGCACAACCTGGCGATGGACCGGCTGCGCCTGAGCGGCCGCGAGGTGGCCTTCTATGCGCACGACGAAGACGGCGATGGGCTCGAGGCCGCGCAGCTGTTCAGCCGCGGCCTACTGAGCGACGGCGGCACCGCATCCGACGCCGCGCATCCTTCGGCCGAGGAGCTCGCGTTCTGGCGCGCCGCCGGCCGCCGCCTGCTGGCCTGCCTCGACGAATTGCCGGACGAACAGCGCGCCGCCTTCCTGCTGCACCACGAAGACGGCTTCACGGTGGAAGCGCTGGCCGACACGCTGGGTGTCGGCTTCGAGACCGTTCGCAGCCGGCTGCGCTACGGCTTGAAGAAACTGCGCGGCTGCATGGAGCGCTACCTGTCTGTGCTGGAGCTTCGCGCATGAACGCCAACGACGATCTTCAAGACGACGCGCTGCGGCGCGCGCTGGCGCATGCGCCGGACCACGCGGCGACGCCCCACTGGCGGCTGCGCAAGGCGATCCTGGAACGGGCGCACGACGCCGTAGGGCCGGCTTCCGCCGCGCAGGAGCCGGAGGCGCTGCCCTGGTGGAAGCGTCTCGTGGGCCTGGGCGATGGCTCGCGCATGCCCTGGAACGCAGCCTTCGCCACCGTGTTGGTCGCGACGCTGGTGACGGTGCTTTGGCAGCGCGAGCCGGTGCCGGGCGTGCGGCCCGACGGCGAGGCCAGGGTCGCCGCGCAGGCGCCTTCCGTGTCCGCTCCGCCGGCGCCGACCGAGCCTGCGCCGCAGCCCGAATCGGCGCCCGTTCCGTCATCGGAACCGGCTTCACCTGTGCTGGAGGCACCGGCAGCCGCCGCGGCGCCGCCGGTACTGGCACGCCCTGAGGCCGATGAAGCCGAATCCAGGAAGAAGGAGACACGCGAGGCGCCTGCTGCTCGGTCCGCAGCGCCTGTCCCGGCTGCGCCCGTCGCGCCGGCGGAACCTTCGGCCGGCGCGGCGGCACGTCCCGCGCCGCGGGACTCCCTCGCCGCCCGAACCCGTCGCGAAGAAGAGGCCGCGGCCAAGCAAGGCTTTGCGCCTCCGGCGAGTCCGCCCGCCGGGCCCGCGGCCCCGGGCGCTGCGGCCGGGGCCGCACGCGCGGCACGCCCTGCGTCTCCGAACGTGCGAACCGAGGCGACGGAGCCGCCCACCTTCGCGGCGCTTTCGCAATGGAATCGCATCACGATCGCACAGCGCGGCGGCGCAAGCCGCAGCCTGTCGCGCGCCGAAGCGCTCGATCTCAATGCGCTGCTGGGATCGGCAGCCATCACCGCGGTCGGCGGACAGCCGTTGGCGGCCACGCCCGAATGGCGCATCTCGCTCGAACGCAACGACGAGGTGCTGGCGGTGTTCGAAGTCGCGCGCGGCCAGGTGCGCTGGCGCGAAGGCCGTGCGCCGCCGGCCACCGGCGCGCCGTCGGCGCCCGCGCTGGCTGCCTTGAACGAGGCGCTGCGCACTGCGGTGCAAGCGCCCGAGGCCGCAGCGCGGCCCGAGGCCGGGCCACCGCCGGCCGCGCCGCGCTAAGGCCGCGTCACTGGTGCTTGAAGGCGGCCTTGCGCTTGTTGACGAAGGCGTCCATGCCTTCCTTCTGGTCGGCCGTGGCGAAGAGCGCGTGGAACAGGCGGCGCTCGAACATCACGCCGTCCGCGAGGCCGCTCTCGAAGGCGCGATTGACCGATTCCTTGGCCGCCATCACGGCGACCTGCGAGAAGTCGGCTATCACCAGCGCGGCACCCAGCGCCTCGTCCATCAGCTTGTCGAAGGGCACGACGCGGCTCACCAGCCCGGCGCGCTCGGCCTCGGTGGCGTCCATCATGCGGCCGGTCAGGGCCATGTCCATCGCCTTGGCCTTGCCTACCGCGCGCGGCAGGCGCTGCGTGCCGCCCGCGCCTGGAATCACGCCGAGCTTGATCTCGGGTTGGCCGAACTTGGCGTTGTCGGCCGCGATGATGAAGTCGCACATCATCGCGAGCTCGCAGCCGCCGCCGAGCGCGAAGCCGCTCACGGCCGCGATCACCGGCTTGCGCACGCTACGGATGGTTTCCCAGTTGCGGGTGATGTAGTCGCCCTTGTAGACGTCGGTGAAGCTGTAAGTGGCCATGGCGCCGATGTCGGCGCCCGCGGCGAACGCGCGCTCGCTGCCCGTGACGATGATGCAGCCGATCGCTTCATCGACGTCGAAGGCCTTGAGCGCATCTCCGAGCTCGGTCATCAGTGCATCGTTGAGCGCATTCAGCGCCTTGGGCCGGTTCAGCGTCACGATGCCGACCTTGCCGGCTTCGGTGCGGACTTCGATGTTCTCGTAGTTCATGCGTGTCTCCTTGAAACGGGTTGGAACAGTACGCGGGCGGACGCTGCCGGTCCGCCCCAGGCGGCCGCGCCTCCCCCTCGGGGGTGGCGAAGCACACGAAGTGGCAAGCCGGTGGCAGACATCATTGCGGATCGAGCCAGCGCGTCAATTTGGCCGGATCTTGTGCGGCGAGGCGCCAGGTCGTCACGCCGCTGGGCAGCGTGAGCGGCAGGCGCAGCAGCCGGCGGTCGCGCGCGATGAGTGCCGTGATCTTCTTCAGCGGGCCGAGGTAGAGCGCGAGGTCGTCGAGCTTGGCGAGCCGCCAGGCCTGCGCCTTGTGGCCCTTGGCAGCGCCGAGCTCGATGCCGATCCATTCGTCGTTGGCCGAAAAGCCGGCCTGCTCGGCCGCCCCGCCGCGCAGCACCATCTTGACCTGCACGCTGCCGTTCGCTTCGGCCACGCGCAGGCCGAGTTCCTGTGCGCGCTGCGCCGGGTCTTCGAGCGCGGCGACGCCGTGGCTGCGCAGCAGATCGGCGAGGGGCAGTTCGTCGGTCGAGTGGACCCAGCTCGCGATCTCTTGCGCAAAGGAGCGCCCGCCGACCGCCTCGAGCGCGGCGGCGAATGCGGCTTCGTCGATCGGGCCGCCGCCGCT
This sequence comes from Variovorax sp. MHTC-1, assembly GCF_003984645.1. GTDB lineage: Bacteria > Pseudomonadota > Gammaproteobacteria > Burkholderiales > Burkholderiaceae_C > Variovorax. Next base: position 36,691 of record NZ_RWKI01000011.1, on the reverse strand, counting down.
CTTCTTCCACAGGAGCCGCATCACTTCGTCGAGCGAACCCTTGCCTTCGGCGCGCAGCGTGAGGTCGAAGCACAGCGCCACCAGCGCACCCTTGGTGTAGTAGCTGATCGTGGTGTTGGGTGTCTGCTCGTCCTGCCGGTAGTACTTGACCCAAGCATCGAAGCTCGCGTCGGCCACCGACTGCACCAGCCGGCCCGGCGCCTGCAACACCTGGTTGATGGTCTTGTTGACCAGGCGCAGGTAGCCGGTGTCGTCGATGCGGCCGGCGCGGCGCAGCAGCAAATCATCGTAGTAGCTGGTGAAGCCCTCGAACAGCCACAGCAGGCGGGTGTAGTTCTCCTGCCCGTAGTCGTAGTGCGCGAACTCGGCGGGCCGCAGGCGCTTCACGTTCCAGGTGTGGAAGTACTCGTGGCTGATCAGCCCGAGCAGCGTGGTGTAGCCCTCGGGCTGCTTCTTCGCGGCGAGCTGGGGCAGGTCGCGGCGGGTGCAGATCAGCGCGGTCGAGTGCTGGTGCTCGAGCCCGCCGTAGCCGTCGTCCACCGCGTTGAGCATGAACACGTAGCGGTCGTGCGGCGGCTTGGGTCCGCCGCGCTTGCCGACCTTGTCGCCGTGCCAGAAGCGCATCTGCGTCTCGCAGATGGCGCGCGTGTCGGCGATCAGCCGTTCGCCGTCGAAGGAGGCGGGGGCGCCGGCGACGACGAAGCGATGCGGCACGCCGCAGGCCTCGAACTCGGCGCTCCAGAACATGCCCATCTCGACCGGGCTGTCGGCGAGTTCGTCATAGTCGGCGGCGAGGTAGCTGCCGAATCCCTGGCGGTCGACCCTGGCGGGTTTCAGTGCCGTCGCGCACGACCAGCGTTCGCCGGGCGCCAGGAGCGGCGGCGCAAGGACTTCGATCGCGTGCGGCTCGTCGGTCTGGCCCTCGACGCGAAGGCACAGGCTGGTGCCGTTGAAGAAGCCGCGGTCGCGATCGAGCCACGCGGTGCGTACCGAGTTGTCGTAGGCGCAGACCTGGTAGCGCAGCACCAGCGGCTTGCCCGACGCGCAGTCGATCTGCCAGCTGTGCTTGTCGAGCTGCTGCGCGGCCAGCTTGCGCCGGCCTTGCACAGCCTGCAGCTTCTGCAGGTTCTTCGCGAACTCGCGCACCAGGTAGCTGCCCGGAATCCAGATCGGCAAGGCGACGCGCTGCTGCGCGGCGGGCCGCTCGATGGTCAGCGTGACGGCGAACAGGTGTGCGTTGCGGTCCGCGCATTCGACGCGGTAGTGGATGGCCGGCGAGGCCATCAGTTGGCTGCGGCGAGTTGCTTTTCGACCTGCTCGGCCGGAATCGCGCCCGGCGCACGCGTGCCGTTGCTGAAGATCAGCGTCGGTGTGCCGGTGATGTTGTACTTCTGGCCGAACTCGCGATTGCGGGTGAGTGCGCTGGTATCGCACTCGGCGGTCTCGGGTGCGACGCCGCGCACCATCCAGTCGGTCCAGGCCTTGACCTTGTCCTTGGCGCACCAGATGTTGCGCGACTTCACGACCGAGTCCGGTCCCAGCACCGGGTAGAGGAAGAGATGGATGGTCACGTTGTCGATCTTGGTCAGCTCGCGCTCGAACTGCTTGCAGTAGCCGCAGTTCGGATCTTCGAACACCGCCAGCTTGCGCTTGCCGTTGCCGCGCACGATCTTGAAGGCATCCTTCACCGGCAATTTGTCGAAGGCGACTTCGCTCAGTTTCTCGACCCGTTCTTCGGTGAGGTTGCGGCGCGCCTTCACGTCGATCAGGTTGCCCTGCAGCAGGTAGTTGCCCTGCTCGTCGGTGTAGTAGATCTCGAAGCCGTTGATGCGTACCTCGTAGAGGCCGGGCATCGGCGACTTGGTGATTTCGTCGATCTTCGCGAACTGCGGGATGCGCGCGGCCAGGTTCTGGCGGATCTCGGCTTCGCCGGCGGCGGCGCTCAAGGTGCAGCCGAGGGTCAGCGCGGAAAGAAGGGCGGGGGCGAATTTCATGATGTTGTTTCTTCCAGCGGAATTCATTGCAGGCCCATGGCCTGCTTCGCGATCCAGTTCTTGACGAGCCGCGTGCGGTCGAAGCCGCGCATGCCCCAGTTGCGAAGCGCCGGCAGCGGATCGGCGCTGTGCGCGAAGAGTTGCTGCAGGCCGTCGGTGGCCAGGCTCATGGAGAGCACGTCGGTGCGGCGGGCCCGTTCGTAGCGGCGCAGCAGCCGGGCGTCGCCCGCGCTGCGCCAGTAGTCGCGATCCTTGATCACGTTGGCCAGCGCCGCGGCATCGCCCAAGCCCAGGTTCAAGCCCTGGCCTGCGAGCGGATGCACCGTGTGCGCCGCGTCGCCTGCGAGCGCCCAGGAGCTGCCGTCCGCGAACTGGCCGGTCCAGCGATCGGCGATCGCTCGCTGCAACGGCCAGGCCGCGCGCTCGCTGATGAGCCTGAGGGCGCCGAGCGCGCCATGGCTGGCATCGTGCAGCGCGGTGTTGAATTCGTCCGCCGTCTGCGCGAGCAGGGCCGGAGCGCGCAGCTGGTCGACCGACCACACGAGCGCGAGCTGCCTGTCGCCCAGCGGCAGCAGCGCGAACACTTCGCCCTTGTCGTTGAACCATTGGCGCGCCACGCAGTCATGGGGCTCCTCGGCCTGCAGCCGCGCCGCGATGGCGTGCTGCGGATAGCGCGTGACCTCGTAGCGCACGCCCAATGTTTCGCGCGTGGCGCTGATGCGGCCTTCGCAGACCACCGTCAGCGGCGCCGGCACAGGCTCGGCGACGATCTCGATGCGCGGCTGGAAGCGCACCGCATCGCTCAACTGCTGCTCGAGCGCGGGGACATCGACGATCCAGGCCAGTGCCTCGACCTTCTGCCGCGCGGCATGGAACTGCACGCGGGCGCCTTCGTCGCCATAGACCAGCATCTCGCGCACCGGCGTGGCATGGGCTGCATCAGGCCAGCCGCGCAGCGACTCGAGCAAAGTCTTCGAAGCCGCATTCAGCGCATAGGCGCGCACGTCCTGCCCCGCGGGGGGCGCAGCCGGCGCCACCAGCGCCACGCGCACGCGTTCGCGCGCCAAAACCAGTGCGAGCGTGCGGCCGACGATGCCGGCGCCGCGAATGCAAACCTCGGGTGGAAGAGCCATCGGGCCATTGTAGGAGTGTGGCCCCACGCTCCATCACTTCGTGTACTCGCTGCTCCCCGAGGGGGTGCATCAGGCCGCCCGGCTGCGCGAAGCGCGGTCTACGCCGCGCTGGCGGCCCGGCGCCGGCCTGGTTCCGCGCACTGCGGGACAATCACCGGCTTCAGCCCAAGGACCGCACGTGAACGCCTCCGACTTCGACCTCCACGCCACCATCGCCCGCCTGTTCGTCTACCCGATCAAGTCCTGCGCCGGCGTCGAGCTGCCTGAGGCGCTGCTGACCGAAACCGGCCTCGAATTCGACCGCGCCTGGATGGTGGTGGATGCCGAACGCGAGTTCGTCACCCAGCGCGACCTGCCGCGCATGGCGCTGATCCGGCCGCAGATGAAGCATTCCGAGATGGTGCTGCGCGCGCCCGGCATGCTGGCGCTGCACATCGCCTTCGACCGCGTCGAGCAGCCGGTGCGGGCGCGGGTGTGGAAGGACGAGGTGCCGGCCTACGACATGGGCGACATCGCGGCCCAATGGTTCAGCGACTTCCTCTCGCAACCGGGCCGGCCGCAGAAGCTGCGCCTGGTGCGCTTCGATCCGGAGTACCGGCGGCTGTCGAACCTCGAGTGGACCGGCGGCATCGAGGCGCCGAACCAGTTCGCCGACGGCTATCCGCTGCTGGTCGCCAGCGAGGGCTCGCTGGCCGAGCTCAACGCGAGGTTGGCCGCGGCCGGCCATGGCGCTGTCGGCATCGAGCGCTTCCGTCCCAACATCGTGCTCGCCGGCATCGAAGCGCACGACGAAGACCGGGTCGACACGCTGCACATCGCGACCGGCGAGGGCGAGGCGCAACTGCGGCCGGTCAAGCCCTGCTCGCGCTGCCCGATCCCCGACATCGACCCGGCCACGGCCGAAAGCAGCCCCGAAGTGGGCGACACGCTGCGGACCTACCGCGCCGATGCGCGGGTCGACGGCGCCATCACCTTCGGCATGAATGCGATCGTGCTGCAGGGCGTGGAGCACATGTTGAAGCGCGGCCAGTCGGTCGGCGCAAATCTGCGCTTCGAATAGCCGCAAATGGGCCCCCACGCTCATCACGTCATGTATCGCTGCCCCCGAGTTGGCGCGCCCAGTGACCTTCGGGCGGCCGGGCGGGCACGGGGCCAGGGCCTAAAATCCCCGGTTCCCCAAAGCATTCTGAAAGCCCCGCCATGAGTCTCCAGTGCGGCATTGTCGGCCTGCCCAACGTCGGCAAGTCCACCCTTTTCAACGCGCTGACCAAGGCAGGCATCGCGGCCGAAAACTATCCCTTCTGCACCATCGAGCCGAACGTCGGCGTGGTCGAGGTGCCCGATCCGCGGCTGGCCCAACTGGCCGAGATCGTGAAGCCCGAGCGCGTCGTGCCGGCGATCGTCGAGTTCGTCGACATCGCGGGCCTGGTGGCCGGCGCCAGCAAGGGCGAAGGCCTGGGCAACCAGTTCCTCGCGCACATCCGCGAAACGGACGCCATCGTCAACGTGGTGCGCTGCTTCGAGGACGACAACGTGATCCACGTGGCCGGCAAGGTCGATCCCATCTCCGACATCGAGGTGATCCAGACCGAGCTGTGCCTGGCCGACCTGGCCACGGTCGAGAAGGCGCTGCATCGCCACACCAAGACCGCACGCTCCGGCGACAAGGAGGCGATCAAGCTGGTCGCGCTGCTGGAGAAATGCCAGTCCGCGCTGAACGAGAACAAGCCCGTGCGCGCGCTGGAGTTCAGCAAGGAGGACAAGCCCTTGATCAAGCAGTTCTCGCTGATTACCGCCAAGCCCGCGATGTTTGTCGGCAACGTGGCGGAGGACGGCTTCGAGAACAACCCCTTCCTCGACCGGCTGCGCGAATACGCCGCCGCGCAAAACGCGCCCGTCGTCGCCATCTGCGCCAAGATCGAAGCCGAGCTGGCGGACATGGACGAAGAAGACAAGAAGATGTTCCTGGCCGAGATCGGCCAGGAAGAGCCGGGCCTTAACCGCCTGATCCGCGCGGCCTACACGCTGCTGGGCCTGCAGACCTACTTCACCGCCGGCGTGAAGGAAGTGCGCGCCTGGACCATTCACGTCGGCGACACCGGCCCGCAGGCCGCCGGCGTGATCCACACCGATTTCGAGAAGGGCTACATCCGCGCCCAGACCATCGCGTTCAACGACTTCATCGCCTTCAAGGGCGAGCAGGGCGCGAAGGATGCCGGCAAGATGCGGGCGGAAGGCAAGGAGTACGTGGTCAAGGACGGGGACGTGATGAACTTCCTGTTCAGCTCCTGAGCCCTGCGCATTGCAGCCCTCCATGATCACCGTCCACCACCTCAACAACTCCCGCTCGCAACGCGTACTCTGGCTGCTCGAAGAACTCGAACTGCCTTACGAGATCGTTCACTACCAGCGCGATCCGAAGACCATGCTCGCGCCGCCCACCTTGCGCGCGGTGCATCCGCTGGGCAAGTCGCCGGTGGTGACGACCGACGAAGGCCTCACGCTCGCGGAGTCGGGTGCGGTCGCCGAGACACTGATCGAGCGCTACGGCAATGGCCGCCTCGCGCCTGCGGCGGGTACGCCCGAGGCGCTGCGCTACCGCTATTGGCTGCACTACGCCGAAGGCTCGGCGATGCCGCCGCTGCTGCTCAAACTGGTGTTCGACCAGATCGAGAAGGCGAAGATGCCCTTCTTCGCCAAGCCGATCGCAAAGGCGATCGCGGGCAAGGCCAAGGCCGCCTTCATCACGCCCAACATCAAGAGCCATCTGGACTTCATGGAAGGCGAGCTCGGCAAAAGCAAATGGTTTGCCGGCAATGCGTTCTCGGGCGCCGACATCCAGATGAGCTTTCCGGTGGAGGCCGCGGTGGCGCGCGGCGGGCTCGATGCGTCGCGGCCCAAGCTCATGGCGTATCTAGAGCGCATCCGCGCGCGTCCGGCGTACATGCGCGCGCTTGAGCGCGGCGGGCCCTACGGGCTTTTGACCTGATCGCGCTGCCGGCTCAGTTCGGCCATATATAGAGAAGCGCGACCGTCATCGTGACGTAGCGCGCGAACTTGCCGATCGCCATGTAGATCACGCAGGGCCAGAACGAGAGCCGCAGCCATCCTGCGACGGCGCAAAGCGGATCGCCGACGATCGGCAGCCAGGCCAGCAGGCAAGCCTTGGGGCCGAGGCGCTCCAGCCAGCCGAGCACGCGCAGGTGGTGCTTGGAGTGCGAATACTTGTCGGCCACCTTGTGTGCCCCGTAGCCGATCCACCAGTCCACGATGCCGCCCAAGGTGTTGCCGAGCGTCGCGACGCCGACCGCGGGCCAAAACATTTCGGGATTGAGCTTGAGCAGTCCGAACAGCACCGGCTCGGAGCCGACCGGCAGCAATGTCGCCGATACGAAGGCGGCGACGAAGAGGGTGCTGAGCCCGAATTGCGGCAGCGCAAGAAGCGCAAAGAGTGAATCGAGCCAGGCTTGCATGTGCGCCGCAGTATAGAAAGACCCGGCCTTATGCGGCGTCGGCGTATACGCTGTCCGCGCGCGCGATGAAACTCTATGAAATCGCAAATGGTTTCAGCCGCTCTCGCTTCGCGCCGCTACAATCGTGCCTCATTTTTCAGCAGCCCGGCGCGCGCCAACATTCCCTCCATGACCCTGCAGATCGGCAACATCGTGCTGGAAAACCGGCTGTTCGTTGCGCCCATGGCGGGCGTCACCGACCGGCCCTTCCGCATGCTGTGCCGCGAGCTCGGTGCCGGCTACGCGGTGAGCGAAATGGTCACATCGCGCAAGGAGCTGTGGGGCTCGCTCAAGACGTCGCGCCGCGCGAACCACGATGGCGAGCCGGGTCCCATTGCGGTGCAGATCGCCGGCACCGATGCGGCAATGATGGCCGAGGCGGCGCAATACAACATCGAGCGCGGCGCGCAGATCATCGACATCAACATGGGCTGCCCGGCCAAGAAGGTGTGCAACAAGTGGGCCGGTTCGGCGTTGATGCGCGACGAGCCGCTGGCGCTCGAGATCGTCGAGGCGGTGGTCCGTGCTGCGATGCCGCACTGCGTTCCGGTCACGCTGAAGATGCGCACCGGCTGGAGCGAAGACCAGCGCAACGCGGTGACGCTGGCGCGCCGCTTCGAAGCGGCCGGCGTGCAGATGCTCACGGTGCACGGCCGCACGCGCGAGCAGGGCTACAAGGGCCTGGCCGAGTACGACACCATCGCGGCAGTCAAGGCGGCCGTGCGCGTGCCGGTGGTCGCCAACGGCGACATCGACTCGCCCGAGAAGGCGCGCGAAGTGTTTGCGCTCACTGGCGCAGATGCCGTGATGGTGGGCCGTGCCGCGCAGGGACGACCGTGGATCTTTCGCGAGATCGCGCATTTCCTCGCGACCGGTGCGCAGCTCGCGCCGCCGCTCGTGGCCGAGGTGCGCCGCCTCTTGCTCGACCATCTGCAGGAGCACTACGCGCTCTATGGCGACTACAGCGGTGTCCGCACCGCGCGCAAACATATCGGCTGGTACGTCCGCCCGCTGCCCGGCGGCGAGGAGTTCAGAGGCCGGATGAACACCATCGAGGACTGCGACGCGCAACTCGCCGCAGTGGCCGATTTTTTCGACACGCTGGCCGCACGGATGGACCGCATTCCGGTCGCCGACGACGCGCAAGCGCAAAGGGATGAGCAGGCAGCCGAAGTGCCTGCATGAATGGAAGAACAGAAGAAGAGAAGAGGGCCATGAGCAAGAAACATATCGAAGACTGCGTACGCAACAGTCTGGACAGTTATTTCCGTGACCTGCGCGGCACCGAACCCGACGGCATGTACGAGATGCTGGTGCGCGTGGTCGAGAAGCCCCTGCTCGACGTCGTGATGACGCGCGCCGAGGGCAACCAGTCCAAGGCCGCGCAATGGCTGGGCCTGAACCGCAACACGCTTCGAAAAAAGCTGGTCGAACACAAACTTTTGAAGTAGCCCTTGATGAATGCACTGATTTCCGTTTCCGACAAGACCGGCATCCTCGAATTCGCGCAAGCGCTCCACGCGCTGGACATCCGCCTGTTCTCGACCGGCGGCACTGCCAAGCTGCTGGCCGATGCCGGCCTGCCGGTGACCGAAGTGGCCGAGCTCACCGGCTTTCCCGAGATGCTCGACGGCCGCGTGAAGACGCTGCATCCCAAGGTGCATGGCGGCCTGCTGGCGCGGCGCGATGTGCCGGCGCACATGGCGGCCTTGAAGGAACACGGCATCGACACCATCGATCTGCTGGTGGTCAACCTCTATCCCTTCGAAGCCACTGTCGCCAAGCCCGGCTGCACGCTGGAAGACGCGATCGAGAACATCGACATCGGCGGCCCGGCGATGGTGCGCAGCGCGGCCAAGAACTGGAAGGACGTCGGCGTGCTGACCGACGCGGCGCAATACCCCCAGGCATTGGCCGAACTCAGGGCCGAGGGCAAGCTCAGCGACAAGACCAAGTTCGCCTTCTCCGTCGCCGCCTTCAACCGAATCAGCCAGTACGACGGCGCGATCAGCGACTACCTCTCGGGCATCCAGGACGACGGCACGCATGCGCTCTTCCCGGCGCAGAGCAACGGCCGCTTCATCAAGCTGCAGGACCTGCGCTACGGCGAGAACCCGCACCAGCAGGCCGCGTTCTATCGCGACCTGTATCCGGCGCCGGGTTCGCTGGTCACGGCGAAGCAGCTGCAGGGCAAGGAGCTCAGCTACAACAATATCGCCGATGCCGATGCGGCCTGGGAGTGTGTGAAGAGCTTCGACACACCCGCGTGCGTGATCGTCAAGCATGCCAACCCCTGCGGCGTCGCGGTGGGCAAGGATGCGCACGAGGCCTATGCCAAGGCCTTCAAGACCGATCCGACCTCGGCCTTCGGCGGCATCATCGCCTTCAACCGGACGGTGGACCGCGTCGCGGCCGAAGCCGTGAGCAAGCAGTTCGTCGAAGTGCTGATGGCGCCGGGTTATGCGCCGGAGGCGCTCGAAGTGTTCAAGAGCAAGGTCAATGTTCGCATCCTCGAGATCGCGTTGCCGCCGGGCGGCGGCAGCGACTGGGACAAGGGCCGCAACGCGGTGGACGTGAAGCGCATCGGTTCGGGCCTTCTGATGCAGACCGCCGACAACCGCGAGCTCTCGGTCGACGAGCTCAAGGTGGTGAGCAGGAAGCAGCCCACGCCGCAGCAATTGCAGGATCTTCTGTTCGCATGGAAAGTCGCGAAGTTCGTCAAGAGCAACGCGATCGTGTTCTGCGCCGACGGCATGACCATGGGCGTCGGCGCCGGCCAGATGAGCCGGCTCGATTCGGCGCGCATCGCGAGCATCAAGGCGCAGCACGCGGGCCTGTCGCTGCAAGGCACGGCGGTCGCGAGCGACGCCTTCTTCCCGTTCCGCGACGGGCTCGACGTGGTGGTCGATGCCGGCGCGAGCTGCGTGATCCAGCCCGGCGGTTCGATGCGCGATCAGGAGGTGATCGATGCGGCGGACGAGCGCGGCGTGGTCATGGTGCTCTCAGGCGTTCGGCATTTCCGGCATTAAAGCTCTCCCCCAGGCTGCGCGCACTTCGTGTCGCTACGCCAACCCCCTCACCGGGGGGCAACACCAGCGGCCCGGCAAAGCCGGTTCCGCGGTGTTTCACCAACGGGCCTCGCTTCGCCGGCCGGAACACGCTCTTCGACGGCGACCGCCTACTCTCCGAATCTGTATTTGAGCTGGAAGCTGACCGCGCCATGGAGACGGTTCCTGATGGTGGGAACGATGGCGATGTTGAGCCCCCAGTTCTTGCCTTCGATGGCCGCGGTCGGGATCAGCGCCGGAAACCAGCCGCCGTTGTTGGATCGCGGATAGCCGTCGAAGGCGCCGACCACGGCGCCGAACTTCACGCCATGGAACTCGATGGGCATCACGTACAGGCCGACATAGTGCGAGCGCTCGCGGTCGCTGTTGCGGAACAGGCCGGCGGTGAGCGAGTAGTTTTCGTCGAGTGGCCATTCGATCCCGAGGCCGGGGTTGCCGTCTGCCAGCCCCTTGTCGCGGTCGAAGTGGTAGGAGTAGAAGCCGGCGTTGAACCAAGCCTTGCCGATATCGGCCTGAGCGAAGGCCAGGCCGGGCGCAAAGGCCAGCCAGGCCAACCAGCTGCGGAGCGTCATGCGCGCAGCGTCTTGAAGATCTGGCGTGCCGCATCGATGGTTGCGGCAATGTCTTCGTCACTGTGGGCTGCGCTCACGAAGCCGGCCTCGTACAGCGCCGGCGCGATGTAGACGCCGCGCTCGAGCAGGCCGTGGAACAGGGTATTGAATCTGGCGTTATCGGTGGTCATGACCGTGCTGTAGTTCTGCGGCAGCGCATCGAGCAAGAAGAAGCCGAACATGCCGCCTTCGCTGTCTGCGCTGAAGGCGATGCCTTCCGCCGCGGCGGCCGACTTCAGCCCATCGACCAGCGTACGGGTCTTGTGTGACAGCGCTTCGAAGAAGCCGGGCCTCGCCACTTCCTTCAATGTCGCGAGGCCACAGGCCGTGGCCACCGGGTTGCCCGAGAGCGTACCAGCCTGATACACCGGTCCGAGCGGCGCGAGCTGTTCCATGATCGCGCGCGGTCCGCCGAAGGCCGCGAGCGGCATGCCGCCGCCGATCACCTTGCCCAGCACCGTGAGATCGGGCCGGATGCCCAGCACGCCCTGCGCGCCCTGCAGGCCGACGCGGAAGCCGGTCATGACCTCGTCGAACACCAGCAGCGCGCCGTGCCTGGTACAGAGTTCGCGGCAGCGCTGCGCAAAGGCGGCGCTCGCGCGGACGAAGTTCATGTTGCCGGCGATGGCCTCGATCATCAGGCAAGCGATTTCGTGGCCGTGCAGCGTGAAGGCTTCCTCGAGCTGCGCGAGGTTGTTGTATTCGAGGACCAGCGTGTGCTGCACCACCTCGGGCGGAACGCCGGCCGAGGTCGGGTGGCCGAAGGTCGCGAGGCCCGAGCCGGCCTTGACCAGCAACGCATCGGCGTGACCGTGGTAGCAGCCTTCGAACTTGATGATGTACTTGCGCCCGGTTGCGCCGCGTGCCAGGCGCAGCGCGCTCATCGCGGCTTCGGTGCCGGAGCTCACGAGGCGCACCATCTCCATCGACGGCACGAGTGCCAGGATGGCTTCGGCGAGTTCGATTTCGCGCTCGGTCGGTGCGCCGAAGGAGAAGCCCTCTGCCACGGCGCGCTGCACCGCATCGACTACGGCGGGATGGCCGTGGCCCAGGATCATCGGCCCCCAGGAACCGATGTAGTCGATGTAGCGCCGATCCGCGGCATCCCAGAAATAGGCGCCCTGCGCGCGCTTGACGAAACGCGGCGTGCCGCCGACGGCCCTGAAGGCGCGCACCGGCGAATTGACCCCGCCGGGAATCACGGCGCGGGCGCGCTCGAAGAGGATGTCGTTCTTGTCTGTGGCGTGTGGCATCAGTGGCGCGTGTCGTGGGGTGGCAGGGCAAAGTCGGTAGGAGAAGCAGGATCGTTGTCGTTGTCTTCGTCATCCTCGGGCTGGGCCCAGAACAGGCGGTCGGGCAGCACGTGGCCCATGCCGGGGCGGAAACCGGCATCGAGGCAGCGATCCATGTAGCTCAGCGCTTCGGTGGTGGCCGCGACCAGGTCGGTGCCGCTGGCGAGCAGCGCGGACAGCGCGGCCGAGAGCGTGTCGCCCGCGCCGGCGAACACGGCATCGAGGCGCTCGTACTTCTCGCTGGCGAGCACCGACTGCGGCGACGCCAGCACGTTGTCGATGAACTGGTCGGGCAGCACCAGCCCGGTCACCAGCGTGTAGGGCACGCCGAACTCGCCGGCCGCCTTGGCAATGTCGCGCGCGGTTGGTGGACGCTCGCCGGCCCAGTCTGGCAGGAGCCATCGCCACAGGGTGCTGTGATTGCCGACCAACACGGTGGTCTGCGGCAGCACGAGCTCGCGAAATGCATCGAGATAGGCCTCGATCTGCGTGTCTTCCCACCATGAGAGGTTGGGCATGTAGGCGACCACCGGCACTTCGGGATAGTCCGTCGCGGTCTCGGCCACGGTGCTGAGGTTCTCGGGCGAGCCGACGAAGCCCACCTTGATGAGCTGCACTTCCACGTCTTCGAGAATGGCGCGCGCCTGCTCTGCGACAGCCTCTTCGTCGAAGGTGAAGTGATCAAAAATTTCAGCGGTGTCGCGCGCGTAGGCGCCGGTCACGACCGGCAGCATGTGGGCGCCGACCGAGGCCATGGCCAAGGCGTCGCTGCCCAGGCCTCCGGCGCCGCTCGGATCGCTCGCGTTGAAGACCAGCACGCACGGCGGATTCAACTCGCTTTCGGCGGATTCATCGCTCGGGGGGTCGGTAAGATCGCTCACTTTGCGGTCGTGCTCTGGTGGTAGTAGGAAAGTTGTCATACGCCACAGGGTTCACCAGATGGTGGCATATCTGAGACGCTTGTCACGGGTTTTGCTGATACGTTTGGATACGATCGTTGCATTCTATGAACAGGGACTTTAAGCTGCGATGAATACGAAAACCTGGATGTGCCTGATTTGCGGGTGGATCTACGACGAAGCGGTGGGAGTGCCAGAAGATGGTATTGCGCCCGGCACGGCATGGGCAGATGTTCCGATGAACTGGACCTGCCCTGAATGCGGGGCGCGCAAGGAAGACTTCGAAATGGTTGAAATCTGAAGCATCGCATAGGGCGTGCTTCTTTGCGTTCCTCGTCGAGGGCGTTGCGGTCATCGGGGTATCAATAGAGGAGCGTGCGAATGAGCGCGAATGGATCGGGTTACAAGGTGCTAGTCATCGACGACAGCAACACCATTCGGCGCAGCGCCGAGATCTTCCTCAAGCAGGGGGGGCACGAGGTCCTGCTGGCCGAAGACGGGTTCGACGCATTGTCGAAAGTCAATGATCACAAGCCGCACCTCATCTTCTGCGACATCCTCATGCCGCGCCTCGACGGTTATCAGACCTGCGCCATCATCAAGCGCAACGCCCATTTTTCCAATGTCCCGGTCGTGATGCTCTCCTCCAAGGATGGCGTGTTCGACAAGGCGCGCGGCCGAATGGTCGGCTCGCAGGACTATCTCACCAAACCCTTCACCAAAGACCAACTGCTCCAGGCTGTCCAGCAGTTCGGCATCGTTTCGCAGGAAGTGCAGTAATGGCTATTCGCAAGGTACTCGTGGTCGATGATTCCAAAACGGAACTGATCTTTCTCACCGAACTTCTTCAAAAGAACGGCTTTTCGGTGAAAACCGCCGAGAATGCCGAGGACGCGATGCGCCGGCTCGAGGAAGAGCAGCCCGACCTGATCCTTATGGACATTGTGATGCCGGGCCAGAACGGCTTCCAGCTCACGCGCGCAATCGCCCGCAATCCGAAGTATGAATCGGTGCCGATCATCATGTGCACGAGCAAGAACCAGGAGACCGATCGCCTCTGGGGCATGCGCCAGGGTGCCCGCGACTACATCGTGAAGCCGGTCAATGCCGCCGAGCTGATGGCAAAGATCAGCGCGCTCGCCTGAACCCGACAGTTTTTCGTACATGGCCAACCGCGACGCTCTCCGCGCATTCCAGTCCCGGCTTGCCAGCCGCCTGCAGGCGGCGCGCACCTCGGGCGTCTCCGCTTCGTGGCTCGCCGTGGAAGCGGGCGAGTCGAAGTACCTGTTCCCGCTCGGGCACGCCGGCGAGATCTTTCCTTGGACGCCCCCTCAGGCCGTGCCGTACACGGAGCCGTGGTTCCTCGGCGTCGCCAATCTGCGCGGCGGGCTGTACGGCATCGTGCAGCTTTCCACTTTCGCCTCGGGCTCAGCCGCTGCGCCCGTGCAGAGCGAAGCGGCGCGCGCCCAATCTCGTCTCGTCGCACTCAACGAGATGCTCGAAGTCAATTGCGCCTTGCTGATCGACCGGCTGGTCGGTCTGCGCGGCGTCGAAGCCTTCACCGAATCGCAGGCCCCGGATGGCGACGCCCCGGCCTGGCTGGGTCATTCGTACACCGACGCCGCCGGCGCGCGCTGGCAGGAAATCAACCTGCAGGCGCTATCCCAGCAACCCCAATTTTTGAGCATCGGCGCCTGAGCGGAACGCTTGGCACCGACCACTACCTGAAGGACCGACCGTGAGCTCGATCGCCGACAAGTTCAAGAAATTCCTGCCCGCCGGTGGCGACAACGTCAACATGCGTGTCGACAGCGGCTCGACCCTGTCGCTCGACAACATGGAAACCGTGCAGCCGCCCGAAGAGAAAACGGTGCGCATCCGGCGTGACGCGGTGCCCGAGTCGACGCCCGAGGCGGTTCTAGCCATGGACGCCGCCAACGACCAGGCGCCGGCCGGCAGCCTCGATGAACCGGCGCAGGCCGAAAACCAGGGCGCGGTTCCACCAGGGCCCGCGGGCGCGGTGCGCTCGCTGCGCTCGAACCCGGCGCGCCAGCAGCGCGTGCTCGCGATCGTTCTCGCGACCGTGGTGCTGTTGCTGCTGCTCGTCGCCGGCTCCGCCATCCTGCGCGCCGAACGGCTGGCGCAACAGGTCGCGGCCACTGGCCAGTCGCTGATGCAGTCGCAGCGTCTCGCCAAGTCGGTCTCGCAGGCGCTGGTGGGCAACGTTCCCGCTTTCGCGGAAGTCAAGGACAGCTCGGACGACCTCACGCGGCGCGTGCAGGGCTTGGCAAACGGCGACGATTCGCTCAAGCTGGAGCGCGTGGGCGGCCAGTACGACGCCGAACTCGGCAAGATCACGCCGCTGGTCGAACGCGCCGACAAGAGCGCCAAGGCCGTGCTGGCTCAGCAGCAGATCCTGACGCAGGTCGGTACCGCGCTACGCGACATCAATCGCCAGTCTTCCGATCTGCTCGAAATGACCGAGACCGTGGCCTCGCTCAAGATGCAGCAGAACGCCACCCTGCCGGAGATCTCGGCCGCCGGCCAGCTGGTGATGCTGACGCAGCGCATCGGCAAGTCGGCCAACGAGTTCCTCACGGTCGAAGGCGTGAGCCCCGACGCGGTGTTCCTGCTCGGCAAGGACCTGAACACCTTCCAGGAAGTCACGCGCGGCCTGCTCGAGGGCAACGCACAGCAGCGCCTGCCCGGCTCGCGCGATCCGCAGACGCGCCAGCAGCTCGAAGCCATCCTCAAGACCTACGAACAGACGCGCACGCAAGCCGGCGCCATTCTGGGCAACCTCCAGGGCCTGGTCGCCGCGCGCGAAGCGCAGGCCGCCATCCTGGCCGACAGCGAACCGCTGCGCACCTCGCTCGGCGACCTGCAGGACAAGCTCTCCGCCCGCACCGGCCTCGGCGCCGGCACGGTGGTGATGCTCTTCGTGCTGTCGCTGGCCGCGCTGGCGCTGGCCGGTGCCATCGGCTTCGTGCAGGTGCGCGAAGGCCGCGAACGCGCCCTGGCCGCCGAACGCGAACGTCTCGCCGCGGAGCGCGCTAGCGAAGACGCGGGCCGCGTCAATGCCGCCAATCAGGCGGCGATCTTGCGGCTGATGAACGAACTGCAAACCGTCGCCGAAGGCGATCTGACGCAGGAAGCGACGGTGACCGAAGACATCACGGGCGCCATCGCCGACTCGGTGAACTACACGGTGGAAGAACTTCGCCTGCTGGTGGGCAACGTGCAGAACACGGCGACGCGGGTGGCGCAGACCACCTCGCAGGTGGAAAGCACCTCGACCGAACTGCTGGCGGCCTCGACCGAACAACTGCGCGAGATCCGCGAAACCGGCCAGTCGGTGCTCACGATGGCCGAGCGAATCAACGGCGTGTCCTCGCAGGCGCAAGAGTCGGCCACGGTGGCGCGCCAGTCGCTGGAAGCCGCTTCCTCCGGCCTGCAGGCCGTGCAGAACGCGATCGGCGGCATGAACTCGATCCGCGACCAGATCCAGGAAACCTCCAAGCGCATCAAGCGCCTCGGCGAATCCTCGCAGGAGATCGGCGAAATCACCGAGCTGATCTCGGACATTACCGAACAGACCAATGTGCTGGCGCTCAACGCAGCCATCCAGGCCGCGTCGGCCGGAGAAGCCGGCCGCGGCTTCTCGGTGGTGGCGGAAGAAGTGCAGCGACTGGCCGAACGCTCGGCAGACGCCACGCGCCAGATCTCGGCGCTGGTGAAGGCGATTCAGACCGACACGCAGGATGCGGTCGGCGCCATGGAGCGCTCCACGCAGGGTGTGGTGGAAGGGGCCAAGCTCTCCGACAACGCCGGTACCGCGCTGTCCGAGATCGACCGCGTGTCGCGCCGCCTTGCCGAGCTGATCGAGCAGATCTCGCAATCCGCTTCCCGCGAGGCCGACTCGGCCAACGTCGTGGCCGCCAACATCCAGCACATTTTCGCCGTGACCGAGCAGACCGGCGAAGGCACGCGCACCACCGCACAGCAGGTCCGCGAGCTCTCGCACATGGCCGAGGAACTGCGCCAGTCGGTGTCACGTTTCAAGATTGTCTGAACGCCGAGCGCAGAACGTGTCGATCCAAAGCCCTGCCACCGCCCCAGTAGCTGGCAACGCGCCAGCCACCGAAGATCTCGGGCCGCTGGCCTGGGTGCTCGGAGAAATCCAGAAGTCGCTCGACAACGCCAGCAAGACGCTGCGGCGCTTCGCCCGCGAGGCCGGCAGCGCCCCGGAGACCGACACCACGCCGCTGCGCATGGCGCGGCAGCAGCTGCACCAGGCCGTCGGTGCGCTGCAGATGGTGGGCCATTCGGCGCCGGCGCTGGTGCTGGGCGCGATGGAGTTCGCAGTCCAGAGCTTCATCGCGGAGCCGGCGCGCTGCACCGAAGCCGCCGTCCACAAGATCGACCGCGCGGGCTTCGCCGCCACCGATTTCCTCAATGCGCTGCTGGCGGGCAAGACGGTGTCCTCGGTCGCGCTGTTCCCCCAGTACCGCGACGTGCTGGAACTGGTCGGCAACGAGCGCGTCCATCCGGCCGACCTGTGGAGCATGAGCTGGCGCTGGGTCGAGATCAAGCCGGCGCCGACGCAGACCGCGCTGGTGTACGACCCGGCGGTCCGCTCCAAGCTCGATCGCGAAGTGCTCAAGATCGTCAAGAGCGGCGACGACCATGCCGCGCGTCGACTTCAGGCCTTGTGCCTGGGCCTGGGACGCGGCGCCTCGGTGCCGCGCGTCGCCAGTTTCTGGACCCTCGCGGCGGGCTTCTTCGAGGCCCTGGCGCTGTCGCTGATTCCTACCGATTCCCATGTGAAGCGCGCCGCTTCGCGCGTGCTGCTGCAGTACGCCACCCTGGCGCGCGGCGACAACACGGTATCGGATCGCCTGGGCCAGGACTTGCTGTTCTTCTGTGCGCAGGCCGTGCCCGGCCCGCGCGACGAAGCCGCCACGCTGCGCGCGGTGCGCGTCGCCTGGGGCGTGGCCAACGAGCAGAAGGTCGACTACGCGATCGAACAGTTCGGCCGCTTCGACCCGCTGGTGCTCGCGCAGGCGCGCAAGCGCATCGAGGCCGCCAAGGAAATGTGGTCGGCGCTCTCGGGCGGCGACGTTTCGCGCACGCGGCAGGTGGCCGACACCTTCGTCCAGCTCGGCGAGTCGCTGCAGAAGCTGCATCCGCCGAGCCTGCCGATGGTGCAGGCCATGAACAACGCGGTCGACGCCTCGCTGCGTTCGGCCAAGCCGCCGGCCACCGAGCTGGCAATGGAAGTTGCGACCTCGGTCCTCTATCTCGAAGCCGCGTTCGAGGACCTCGATCCGCACGACCGGCAATTGACGGCGCGCACGGTGCAACTGGCCGGCCGCATCGAACGCGTGCGCGAAGGCGGCCGTTCGGAGCCGCTCGAGCCGTGGATGGAAGAGCTCTACCGCCGCGTGAGCGACCGCCAGACCATGGGCACCGTGGTCGGCGAACTACGCGCCCACCTGAGCGAACTCGAAAAATCGCTCGACCAGTTCTTCCGCCGACCGGCCGACAAGAGCGTGCTGCGCACGGTGCCGACCCAGCTGCTGCAGATGCGCGGCGTGTTCTCGGTGCTCGGCCTCGACCAGGCCGCGCAAACCGTGCAGCGCATGCGCGACAACGTCGACCATCTGCTGGCCGAGGAAGCCGCTCCCACCGAAGCCAGCGATTTTGACGCCCTCGGCAACAACCTCGGCGCGCTGGGCTTCCTGATCGACATGCTCGGCTACCAGCCGGCGCTTGCCAAGCGCTTGTTCGTGTTCGACAGCGAAGCCGGCGAGCTCAAGCCGCTGATGGGCCGCCAGGCCAACGACACCGCCGGGCCCGAAGCGACGGCGCCGGTTTCCTTCGCCTCCGCGTCCGGACCTGTCGCAGTCACCGACACCGTGCTGAGCGTCGAAGAAGTCGACGCCCAGATCGCTGCCAAGCTTGCCGCGCTGGCTGTCCCGACACGCAAGGCGCCTTCGCCGATCGAGGAATTCAGCCGCGCCACCGCGAGCTGGACCGCCAAGATCACCGGCCCGGCGCCGCTGGACGGCCTGCCCGACACGGAAGTGACGGAGCTCGAGGAAGACGATCTCCAGAACATCTTCCTCGACGAGGCCCGCGAGGTGCTGCACAACGGCCTGGCCGCCGTGTCGGCGCTCGGCGCGCAGCCGGACGACAACGGCGAACTGACCGTGCTGCGGCGCGCCTTCCACACCCTGAAGGGCAGCTCGCGCATGGTCGGGCTGATGGATTTCGGCGAGGCCGCGTGGTCCTTCGAGCAGGTGCTCAACACCTGGCTGGCCGACCAGCGTCCGGCCACGCCCGAGCTGCTTGCCGGCACCAAGCGCGCACTGACGGATTTCGCGAAGTGGGTCGAAGCCATCGCCGCCAGCGAGCCGCACGGTTGGCAGTCCGCACCCTTCCGCAGCATGGCCGAAGCGCTGCGTACCGGAGAACCGCTGGCGCCGGCGCGCGTGGCCGGCGCCGAAGCCCTGGTGGCCGCAGCGCGCCATATCGCGGCCGAAGAAACCATGGCCGAGGCCAAGGCTGCGCCCGACGCGCAGCCCGAGCCGCTTCCCCTGCCGGAACTTCCCGAGATCGAATTCGATCTGGGCCCGATCGCAGTCGAGACGCCGAGCGGTGGCGAGCCGGAGCTCGTTTCTCACTCCGCCAGCGTCGACGCCGACGAATTCGCCGCGACCGATTTCCTCGATTTCGAAGCCCAGCCGACCCCGCCCACGAACGAGCCCGCGCCGCCGGCCGAGCTCGAAGAAATCGACTTCCTCGAAACCGCGCACGTCTCGATCGAGCCCGCGCTGGCGCTGCCGGCCGAGCCCGTCCTCGACGCGCCTTCTCCGATCCCGGCGCCTGTTGCGGAACCCGAGCCCACGCCGGAACCTGCATGGGCACTGGACGTCGAGCCTGAAGCCACACCGGAGCCCGAGGCCCCCGTGGCCCCGGCGGTCGCCGAGCAGGCGGTCGAAGAACTGCCGCAAGCGCTGCAGGAGCCCGAGCCCGAGGCAATTGCCGCAAGCGCAGAACCCGAAGCCGAGCCCGAGCGTCCGGCCCCGAGCGCCGACGACCAGGTGAAGGTGATCGGCCCGCTGCGCATCGGCATCGCGCTCTACAACGTCTATCTCAACGAAGCCGACGAATGGTCGCGCCAGCTGGCCACCGAGGTCGGCGAGTGGGCGCTCGAAACCCACGAACGGGTGTCGGACTCGACCATCGGGCTCGCCCATTCGCTCGCCGGCAGTTCCGCGACCGTGGGCTTCCAGGGCCTGTCGGACATGGCGCGCTCGATCGAGGCGGCGCTGCAGCATCTGCACATGCAGGGCCGCGGCACGCCGGCGCAAGGTGCCGTGCTGCTGGCGGCAGCCGAAGAATTGCGGCGCTTGCTGCACCAGTTCGCCGCCGGCTTCCTGCACGAGCCCGCCGAAGAAACCATGCGCGCGCTGCGCGATGTCGCCGCCTCGCCGATGCCGATCGACATGGGCGAAGCCGCGATCGGATCGGTCGCCTCGTTGCGCTTTGCCGTCCCCGACGTGGCGCTCGACGACTCCGAGGACGCGATCGATGTTACCGACGTGATCGACGTCGACCTGTTCCCGATCTTCGAGGAAGAGGCGGCCGAACTGCTGCCTCAGCTCGGCACCGCCTTGCGCGAGTGGTCGCAGCATCCCGAGGACCCGGCGCCCCGTGCATCCACGCTGCGCACCCTGCACACGCTCAAGGGCAGCGCCCGGCTGGCCGGTGCCATGCGACTGGGCGAACGTGCCCACCGCATGGAATCCGAGATCGAGGCGATCAGCGCCGAGGGCGCCGACCGCCAGGCGATCGAGCGTCTGCTCACCCGCTTCGACACGCTGCAAGCCACCTTCGACGGGCTGCGCGCCGCCGACGACGCGATCCAGACCGAACTGGTGCAGCGGGTGGTCGCAGCCGCTCCGCCGGCTCCCGCCGTATCGGCCGCCGACGCTGCCGAGCCGGAGTTGGGTACGGCGGAGCCGATGCCCGTTGGCGAGGCAGATGCAGCGCGCCGCGCGGTAGCGCTGCCTTCGCCGTCCGCATTGACGCCGCTGCGCACCATCTCGAGCCAGGCGGTGCGCATTCGCACCCATCTGCTCGACCGCCTGGTGGCGCAGGCCGGTGAAGTCATCATCACGCGTTCGCGGCTCGAGGCCGAACTGGGCCAGCTGCGCAGTTCGCTCGGTGATCTCACCGGCAACCTCGACCGGCTGCGCCAGCAACTGCGCGACATCGAGGTCCAGGCCGAAAGCCAGATGCAATCGCGCCTGGCCCAGGCCAAGGACTCGCAGCAAGGCTTCGACCCGCTCGAGTTCGACCGCTTCACGCGCGTGCAGGAACTCACCCGCATGATGGCCGAGTCGGTCAACGACGTGGCCACCGTGCAGCGCACGCTCCAGAAGACCGTGCAGGCGACAGAAGACGACCTGAGCGCGCAGGCGCGCCAGACGCGCGAACTCCAGCGCGGGCTGCTGCGCACGCGCATGGTGGAGTTCGAAGGCATTTCGGAGCGCCTCTACCGCGTGGTGCGGCAAGCCTCCAAGGACACCGGCAAGCAGGTGCGCCTGGACATCGTCGGCGGCTCGATCGAGATGGACCGCGGCGTGCTGGACCGCATGACGCCCGCCTTCGAGCACCTGCTGCGCAACTGCGTCGCACACGGCATCGAGGACGTGGCGGCGCGCGAGAAGGCCGGCAAGGATGCCAGCGGCCTGATCGTCATCGAGCTGCACCACGAAGGCAACGACGTCTCGGTGAGTTTCCGCGACGACGGCGCGGGCCTCAACCACAAGCGCATCCTCGAGCGCGCGCAGTCCCTGGGCCTGGTCGCGCAAGGGCAGAAGCTCAGCGACGACGAGGCCGCCGAACTGATCTTCCAGCCCGGCTTCTCGACCGCCGAGCAGGTGTCGGAACTGGCCGGCCGCGGCATCGGCATGGACGTGGTGCGCGCGCAGGTCGCAGCGCTCGGCGGCCGAATCGAAACCCAAAGCAAGCCGGGCGAGGGCACCAGCTTCAAGCTCGTGCTGCCGCTGACCACCGCAGTGACCCACGTGGTCATGCTGCGCGCCGGCGCCACTTCGATCGGCGTGCCGTCCAACCTGGTGGAGCTGGTGCAGCGCGCCGGCGGCTCCGAGCTCGAAACCGCCTACCTCAACCAACGCTATGCCTTCGCCGGCGAGCAGGTGCCCTTCTTCTGGACCGGCGCATTGCTGCAGTCCTCGGCGCACAGCGACCGCGCAATCGGCAAGACCAACACCATCGTCATGGTGCGAAGCGCGCAGCAACGCGTGGCGCTGCACGTGGACGAAGTGCTGGGCAACCAGGAAGTCGTGGTCAAGAACCTCGGTCCGCAGCTCTCGCGGCTGCCGGGCATGGCCGGCATCTCGGTGCTGGCTTCGGGTGCGGTGGCGATGATCTACAACCCTGTCGCGCTGGCTGCGGTGCATGGCGAGAAAGCGCGCCAGCTTCAGGCCAAGGGCGCGGCAGCAGCCGCCGCGGCGCAGCAGCAGGGTGCGCGCGGCGCCGATGCCGTGGTGGCCCCGCAGGCGGCGCCGCAGATTCCCCTGGTGCTGGTGGTCGACGACTCGATCACGGTGCGGCGCGTCACGCAGCGCCTGCTGCAGCGCGAAGGCTACCGCGTGTCGCTGGCGGCCGACGGCCTGCAGGCGCTGGAGCGGTTGCAGCAGGAACGGCCGGCGGTGGTGCTGTCCGACATCGAGATGCCGCGCATGGATGGCTTCGACCTCGCGCGCAATATCCGCGCCGACGAGTCGCTGGCCGGCCTGCCGATCATCATGATCACCTCGCGCATCGCCGAGAAGCACCGCGATCACGCGCGCACGCTGGGTGTCAACCACTACCTCGGCAAGCCCTACTCCGAAGAAGAGCTGCTGCGGCTGGTGCGCAGCTACACCAGCGCCGAGCTGCCGGTGGCGATGGCGGCCTGAGCGGGCGAGGCAGCGCCCTCAGGCGCTGCCTTTCCTCTTGTCGAGTGCGCTGCGCACCACCCCGTAGCGCTGCAGCGTCCGCTCGCGCGCCTCGGCGTGATCGACGATCGGCTTCGGATAGTTCTCGCCCAACTTCACCCCGGCCGCTTCCAGCTCCAGCGGCTTGGCCGTCCATGGCGCGTGGATCGCCGCGTTGGGCAGCTTCGCGAGCTGCGGCAGGTAGCGGCGGATGAACTTGCCTTCGGGGTCGAAGCGCTCGCTCTGCGTCACGGGATTGAAGATCCGAAAGTAGGGCTGCGCATCGCAGCCGCTGGAGCTCGCCCACTGCCAGCCGCCGTTGTTCGACGACAACTCGAAGTCGTTCAGGTGCAGCGCGAAGTAGCGCTCGCCGCGCCGCCAGTCCAGCCCCAGGTCCTTGCAGAGAAAGCTGGCCGCCACCATGCGCAGCCGGTTGTGCATGTAGCCGCTCTGGTTGATCTGCGCCATCGCGGCGTCGACCAGCGGGTAGCCGGTCTGGCCTTTGCACCAGGCATCGAACAGCAGGTCGGCGTGCTTGCCGTGGTGCCACTGGATCTTGTCGTACTCCGGTCTGAAGCTGCGCGACTCGCCGCCCTCCGCCACGTAAGGATGGCGAGCCAGGATCTGGAAATAGAAGTCGCGCCAAATGAGCTCGCCGAGCCAGGTCGCGGCGCCCGCGTCGCCCTGCAGCGAGAGCTGGTACGCCATGCCCGCGAGCTGCCGGATCGAGACCGTGCCGAAGCGCAGGTGGACGCCCAGGTAGCTGGGGCCGCGCACCGCGGGGTAGTCGCGCGCCGTGTCGTAGCGGCCGATGCGCTGGAAGAAGTCGCCGAGCAGCGCAGCGGCGCCCTGGCTGCCGGTCGGGATGTCGAGCTCGGCCAGGTTGCTCTTTTCGAAGCCGATCTCGGCCAGCACCGGCACCGGCGCGCTGAATTTCTCCGGCGCGGGCTCGAGTGCATCGGCGTAGCCGCGCACGGGATAGGGCTTCAAATAGAAGGCATCGACCTTGGCCAGCCAGGCGCGCTTGTAGGGCGTGAACACCGTGTAAGGCTGGCCGGTCTTTGTCAGCAGCTCGTCGCGTTCGAAGACGGCCTGGTCCTTGTGGGTGTGGAAGGCGATGCCGGCGTTGGCGAGCGCGCCGAAGACCTTGGCGTCGCGCGCGAGGGCGTCGGGCTCGTCGTCGCGGTTCGCGAACACGGCTTGCACATCCAGCGCGCGCGCCAGCGGCGCGATCTCGTCCGCGGCGACCGCGTGGCGCACGATCAGCCCGCCGCCCAGCGCGCGCAGCTCGGCATCGAGCTCGACCAGTGATTCGCGGATGAATTCGACGCGCCGGTCCACGCGCGGCAGCACGTCGAGGATCGCGCGGTCGAAGACGAACACGCAGAGCACCTGCCGGCAATTGCGCAGCGCATGGTAGAGCGCCGCGTTGTCGTCCACCCGGAGGTCGCGGCGGAACCACATCAGGCCCTTGGGATAGCTTTTGTCGACGGCCAGTAAAATCGGCGGCATGGCCTCCGATTCTGCCCCGATGAACCTCACGCATCACTTCCTGATCGCGATGCCGGGGCTGGCAGACAAGTCCTTCAGCCGCAGCGTGGTCTATCTCTGCGAGCACAGCGAGCGCGGCGCGCTCGGCTTGGTGATCAACAAGCCCAGCGACATCAACCTCAAGGTGCTGTTCGAGAAGATCGAGCTCCACCTCTCGCGTCCCGAGCTCGGCAGCGCGCCCGTGTTCCAGGGCGGGCCGGTGCAGACCGAGCGCGGCTTCGTGCTGCACGAGCCGGTGTTCTCCGATGCCGAAAAACCCAATGAATCCGTCTACGCCTCGACCATGACCATTCCCGGCGGGCTGGAGATGACGACCTCCAAGGACGTGCTGGAAGCCCTGGCCACCGGCGCCGGACCGCGCAAGGTGCTGGTCTCGCTCGGCTACGCGGCCTGGGGCGAGGGCCAGCTCGAGTCCGAGCTGGCAGAGAACAGCTGGCTCACGGTGGGTGCCGATCCGGCGGTGATCTTCGACACGCCGATCGAGCAGCGCTACGACAAGGCCCTGTCGCTGCTGGGCCTCGAGGCCTGGACGCTGTCGCCCGATGCGGGGCATGCATGAGCGCAGCGCCGGGCCGCCCCAAGCAAGCTCGCGCCCCCGCCGGGGGCAGCGAGGACACGCAGTGCCGAGCGTGGGGGCTCAAGTGAAGGCTTCGGCGATGCCTGACAGCGCTGCTCCTTCCGTCCTTGTTCCTTCCCATTTCCAAAGCTTTCTGGCCTTCGACTACGGGCAGAAGCGCACAGGCGTCGCCAGCGGCAACCGGCTGCTGAAGAGCGCCACGCCGCAAGCCACCATCAAGGCCGAAGGCGACGCACGCTTTGCGCAGGTCGAAGCCCGCATCCGCGAATGGCAGCCCGATGCGCTGGTGGTCGGCGTTCCCCGCCATCCCGACGGCGCCCCGCACGACAACACCCGGGCTGCCCAGCGTTTCGCACGGCAGCTGAGGGGCCGCTTCGGACTGCCCGTCTACGAGGTCGACGAGCGCTACAGCACGACCGAGGCGCTGGCATCGGGCGCGCGCGACGCCGATGCCGCATCGGCCTGCATCATTCTTGAACAGTTCCTGAGGAGCCTTCCGTGAATTCGATACCTGACGCCGAAGCGCTCTACATCGAGCTGCTGCGCGGCGTGAAATCCCTCCTGCGCCATGACACGCGCCTGGTCGGAATCACCTCCGGCGGCGCCTGGCTGGTCGAGCGGCTGCAAAAAGACCTGGGCCTCGCCGGCGCCCCCGGCACCATCTCCTCGGCCATGCACCGCGACGACTTCGCGCGCCGCGGCCTGGCCGCGAGCGCGCAGACCCATCTCCCCTTCGACGTCAACGGCGCCGACGTGCTCCTGCTCGACGACGTGCTCTACACCGGCCGCACCCTGCGCGCGGTGCTGAACGAACTGTTCGACTTCGGCCGGCCGGCCTGCGTGCGGCTCGCGGTGCTGGTGGACCGCGGCGGACGCGAGCTGCCGGTGGCGGCCGACTTCGCAGCCACGCGCGTCGAACTGCCGGCATCGAAGTCGCTTGCCCTGGCACGCGACGGCAATGGCGTGTTCAGCCTCCAGGTCGAGGAAAGCAAATGAACTGCCCCCACGCTCATCACTTCGTGTATTCGCTGCCCCCCGAGGGGGCGCAGGCCTCCCTTGGGGCGGCCCGGCGGGAGGCCTGATGCTCTACAAACGCAACCCCCAACTCAACAAGAACGGCGAGCTGATCCACCTGCTCTCGATCGAGGGCCTGCCGAAGGACATCGTCACCCACATTCTCGACACCGCTGCCAACTTCACGAGCGTGAGCGACCGCGAGGTGAAGAAGGTGCCGCTGCTGCGCGGCAAGAGCGTGTTCAACCTGTTCTTCGAGAACTCGACCCGCACCCGCACCACCTTCGAGATCGCGGCCAAGCGGCTGTCGGCCGACGTCATCAACCTCGACATCGCGCGCTCGTCGGCGACCAAGGGCGAATCGCTGCTCGACACCATCGCCAACCTGAGCGCGATGGCGGCCGACCTGTTCGTCGTGCGGCACAGCGAGTCGGGCGCACCCTACCTGATCGCGCAGCATGTCGCACCGCACGTGCACGTGGTGAATGCCGGCGACGGCCGGCACGCGCATCCGACGCAGGGGCTGCTCGACATGTACACGATCCGCCACTACAAGAAGGATTTTTCCAACCTCACGGTGGCGATCGTCGGCGACGTGCTGCACTCGCGCGTGGCGCGCTCCGACATCCACGGCCTCACCACGCTGGGCTGCGCCGAGGTGCGCGTGGTCGGCCCCAAGACGCTGGTGCCGGGCGACATGGCGCAGATGGGCGTGCGCGTCTGCCACTCGCTCGAGGAAGGCATCAAGGACTGCGACGTGATCATCATGCTGCGGCTGCAGAACGAGCGCATGAGCGGCGCGCTGCTGCCTTCGTCGCAGGAATTCTTCAAGACCTACGGTCTCACGCCCGAGAAGCTGCAGCTCGCCAAGCCCGATGCGATCGTGATGCATCCGGGGCCGATCAACCGCGGCGTCGAGATCGACTCTGCCGTGGTCGACGGGCAGCAGAGCGTGATCCTGCCGCAGGTCACATTCGGCATCGCGGTCCGCATGGCTGTGATGAGCATCGTCGCCGGAAACGAAGCATGAAATGGCGAGCGTTCGGCTACTGCGCGCCCCGATCTCGCGCCTGCGCTGCTCGCCGTACGGGTGTACGGCTGCGCTGCTCGACGCGACCTCGGGCCGCTCGCTACGCCGCTCGCTCGCCATTTCCGTCGAGCCATAGAGAACAACCATGAAAACTCTGATCACCAATGGGCGCGTCATCGATCCTGCGTCGGGCATCGACCGCCAGGCCGACGTGGCCATCGCCGACGGCAAGGTGCTCGCCATCGGCAGCGTCCCGGCGGATTTCAGCGCCGACCGCGCGCTCGATGCCCAGGGCTGCCTCGTCGTGCCCGGCCTGGTGGACTTAGCCGCGCGCCTGCGCGAGCCCGGCTACGAACACGAAGGCATGCTGGAGAGCGAGATGGCCGCGGCAGTTGCCGGCGGCGTCACCAGCCTGGTCTGCCCGCCCGACACCGACCCGGTGCTCGACGAGCCCGGCCTGGTCGAGATGCTCAAGTTCCGCGCCGAGAAGATGCAGAGCGCACGCCTGTTCCCGCTCGGCGCGCTCACGCGCGGCCTCGCGGGCGAGGTGCTCACCGAGATGGCCGAGCTCACCGAGGCCGGCTGCATCGGCTTCGGCCAAGCCGACATCCCGCTGAGCAACACGCAGGTGCTGCAGCGCGCGCTGCTCTACGCCAGCACCTTCGGCTACACCGTATGGCTGCGTCCTCAGGATCGCGACCTGGGCAAGGGCGTGGCTGCCAGCGGCCCGCTCGCCACCCGACTCGGCCTGGCCGGCGTGCCGGTCGCGGCCGAGACGATCGCGATCTTCACCATCGTCGAACTCATGCGCGGCACCGGCGCGCGCGTGCACCTGTGCCGCCTGTCGAGCGCGGCCGGCGTCGAGCTGGTGCGCGCCGCCAAGGCCGAAGGCCTGCCGCTCACTTGCGATGTCAGCATCAACTCGCTGCATTTGGCCGACACCGACATCGGCTTCTTCGATAGCCGCGCGCGGCTCAATCCGCCGCTGCGGCAGCAGCGCGACCGCGATGCGCTTTCCGCCGCGCTGGCCGACGGCACGATCGATGCGCTGGTCTCCGACCACACGCCGGTGGAGGCCGATGCCAAGACCCTGCCTTTCGCCGAGAGCGAGCCGGGCGCAACGGGGCTCGAGCTGCTGCTGCCGCTGGCGCTGCAATGGGGCGAACAGAGCGGCGTCGGGCTGGCGCGTGCCATCGAGGTCGTGAGCGCGGCGCCGGCCAGGCTGATCGGCGCGGCGGAAGCAGGGCGCTTGGCGCCGGGCGGCGCGGCCGACCTCTGCGTCGTCGATCCCGCGCTCGAATGGCAGGTACGGCCCGAGGCGCTGCGCAGCCAGGGCAAGCACACGCCCTTCGGCGGCTACGCGCTGCGCGGACAAGCGCGCTTCACGCTGGTGGGCGGACGGCTGGTCCACGGCTGAACCGGGGGAACACCGCGCGATGCAGGTCCTGTCCGCCCTCCTGAAGCTGGTGCGCGCCCTGGCGCACGCGCATGTCGGCTGGTGGACCATCCGCACACAGTTTCACAAGCTCTCGCCGGCGGAGCGCGAGCAGCGCGTGCAGCAGTGGGCCGAGCGCATGCTGACCCTGATGGGCGTCCGCCTCGTGGTGCAGGGAACGCCCCCGGCCCGCGGGCCGGTGCTGATGGTGAGCAACCACCTCTCGTGGCTGGACATCCTCACTATCCACGCGGCGCGCCACGTGCGCTTCGTTTCCAAGGCGAACGTGCAGTATTGGCCGCTGATCGGCACGCTCTCGACCGGCGCCGGCTCGCTCTACATCGAACGCGAACGCCGCCGCGATGCGCTGCGGGTGGTGCACCACATGACCGAGGCGCTGTGCAACGGCGACGTGATCGCGGTGTTCCCCGAGGGCACCACCAGCGACGGCAGCGGCGTGCTGCCCTTCCACGCCAACCTGCTGCAGGCTGCCATCTCC
This sequence comes from Variovorax sp. MHTC-1, assembly GCF_003984645.1. GTDB lineage: Bacteria > Pseudomonadota > Gammaproteobacteria > Burkholderiales > Burkholderiaceae_C > Variovorax. The sequence continues at coordinate 8,063 of NZ_RWKI01000011.1, read as the reverse complement.
TCGGGCGCGCCGGTGCAACCCATCGCGCTGCGTTTTGCGGACGCGGCCACCGGCGAAACCAGCGAGGCGCCGCGCTACATCGACGACGACAACTTGGCCAGCTCGCTGTGGCAGGTGCTGAAGGCGCCGCCGCTCCTGGCTATCGTGCGCTTCGGCGAGCCCCAGCCCTCCTGGGGCCGCGATCGCCGCGCCTGGGCGCTGTCGCTGCATGCCGACGTGCAGGCGCTGCGCCGCCAGGCGCACTGATCAGACGGCAAAAAAACAGCGCCCCGTTGGGCGCTGTGCAACGGCGCCGTAAGCGCCGGGAGGAGGAACTGGATGTGCAAGCACATTAGCCGCCGCCCCCCTTCCGCCCTGCCGGAGAAGGCAATGCACGCACGTGGGCGTTGGCCTACAGGTCGCTACATCACCGTGGCGACGCCAGCGCGGCCGGCCGGGGCAGCAGCCCGAGGAAGTGGTCGAGCATCTGGAAGTGGTCGTCCAGGAACTGCTCTTCGCGCGCGCACAGCTCGCCGATCGGCACCCATTCGACGGCCTCGGCATCGTCGTCGGCGCGCACCGCCGGCAGCGCCCGATCGCCCAGATCGAAGAAGTGCCCGTGCGTGATGGTGCGGCCGCGCTGGCTGCGGTCGGGCCGGTCGAAGACCTCGGTGCTGGCCAGGCAGGCGAGCAGCGCGGCGGCCGGGAGATCGAGGTGCGTTTCTTCCTCGAGTTCGCGCAGCGCGGACTGCAGCGTGGTCTCGCGCTGTTCGAGAAAGCCGCCCGGCACCGCTGTCAGGCCCTTGCCCGGCGCATGGCCGCGGCGAATCAGCAGCGCGCGGTCGCGGCATTTCACGACGCAGTCGACGGTGACCAGCACCACCGGGTAGGGCGATGCGGCCCATGACGCGTCGTGCTGCCGGAGGATCTCCCACTCCTGGCCGAGCTGGCCGAACAGCGGCCCGGCCATCCAGTCGCGCAGAAAGGTGAGGGTGCTGGCCGGCACGGCGCGGGCCAGCGTTTGCGGTGCGTCCTTCGCGCCGCCGAAGATCGCGGCGCGCACCGCGTTCGCGCTCGCGGTGTGAACGCGCGCTACCGTTTGCAGCGTCCAGCCTTCGAAGCCGTGGAGGTAGTCGCGCGTGGCGTCCTTGACGTGGCCGATCAGCACGGTTGACGAAGAGGAAGGCGCGGCGCCTTGCGCGGCGAGCGCGGCATCGATCTCCTGCCGCACCTCGGCGAACCAGCGCTCGTCGTCGAAGTGGTCGCGCATCGGCACGAAGAGCACGCGCTGCCGGTCGGCGTCCGGCAGTGCAAGGCGGATCATCTCCGCGCGCTCCTGCCAGCTGAAGGGGTTCTTCGGCGAGCGCGCCTGGAAGGCGGAACCGATCACCACCGCCACGCGCGGCGCCGCATCGAGCGCCTTCTTCAGCAGGGCCTGGTGGGCGTTGTGAAAAGGCTGGAAGCGGCCGATGAGGACGGCAAGATCGTGTGCTGGGGGTTGGGCGGTCATGAGCGAATTCTGGCAGCCGCCGGTGTCGCCTCCGCGGTGCCCCGGTGCATTGCAGCCAGGCGCGTCATGACAAAGCGCCTATGGAGAAACGAATACTTAAGGCGTACTCTCGATGCAGTGGCCGCCGCGCCCTTTCTGACGAGGCGATTCGGCCGAACCGGGGTTGGAAAGGACAAAGCGACATGGGGTCACCAGCAGAGATGCGCAAGAGACTTCAACGGTTGTTCGTTTGGATGTTCCTGCTTGCGACGATCTCGCTGTCCAGCTTGGTCGGGGTCGAGATCGTCTTTCCACCTCCGCCTATCTCTCCTCCACCAGAGCGTTCGCTCCTGGATCTTCTCGAATTCGATCTGCCCGACCCGAAGCTGCTGGCGGTCGTGGTGGCGATGGTCGTGGAGGTTGCGTCATTCGCGGGCCTGGCCATCACGAAGCTGCTGGATTGGCTGGACGTTCGGCATCACCGCTCTGCCTAGTCGGCAGTGTGCCCTCGACAGGAATCGAACCTGTATCTGAGTCTTAGGAGGACCCCGTTCTATCCATTGAACTACGAGGACGAAGGCGATGGCGACTTTACCAGTTCAGTCGTACTTCACCGTGTAGATCAGGTCGATACCGCTTTGCTGGCCGGCCTGGCCGCGCAGGGTCAGCCGGCGGGTCAGGTCGTAGAAGATGAACAGCGAGCCGAGGGTGCCCGAGAGGCTGCGTTCGTAGGTGAGGTAGAAATCCTTGGAGATGCGCTTGCCCACGGTGACGGCGGATTCGCGCAGGTCGCCGCCGTTGCCCGGGCCCTTGAAGCCGATCTCGTCGAGGCCGAAGCGGCTCGCGAGCCCGCCGCCGGTGCCGCCCTTGCCGAGCCCGCCCAGCAAGGCCAGCGCCGCCTGCTGCAGCAGGACCGATTCGCCGCCGCTGGTGGCCGAGGCGCGGCCCAGCACGACCCATGACAGGGTCTCCGCGTCCGACAGCGTCGGCTCGGAATACAGGCGCACGCGCGGCGTTTGCGCTGTGCCGCTGATCTGGACGCCGGCGCGCTGGGAAATGTTGGGCCGGATCGCGAGGATGTCGAGCGCCGGGTTGTCGTAGGGGCCGTTGAAGCGTGCGATGCCGGTTTCCACATCCAGCCGCTGGCCGTAGGCGCGGTACTGGCCCTTGACGGTCCTGACCTCGCCCGTGATACGCGGCGGCGCGTTCAACGCGGCGCTGCGGATGTCGAGCTTGCCTTCCAGCCGCGTAGTGAGGCCGCGCCCCTGCACGGCGAAGTCGTCGCCGAGATCGAAGCTGACCGCGATGTCGGGCGGCTTGGCGGTCTGCGCCTTGGCCACCCGCGCCTCGTCGCGCCCCAACTGGCGCTGGGCGGCTTCGGCCGCCTCGCGGTCCTTGGCGGCCGAGCGCACCACCACGTCGCTGCCGAGGCTGGGTGCGGTCTCGTCGGGCAGGATGACGACGGCGCGATCGGTCTTGAGGTTGCCGCGCACGCTGAATTGACCGTTGTCGAGCCGCATCTGCAAATCGCCCGAGAGCGTGACCTGGCGGTCGCTGCGCACCAGTATGCGCAGCGCGCGCAGCTGGGCCTGCACGGCCATGCGGATGCCGGTGCCGGCGACCGGTGCCGCGCCCCAGCTGAGTTCGCCGCGCGCCGAGATCGTGCCGCCGTCGCTCGCGGCCGCGCTGGCCGCGGTGCTGAGATTGCCGCTCTGGCCCGGGATGCGCGCGGTGCTGCCGGTGCCGCCCTTGAGCGTGAACTCGGTGATCTCGATGCGCTCGCCCGTGAGCGTCGCGCGCAGGCGCCCGTCGCGCAGGTCCAGCCCCTCGACCAGCGCGCGCAGCGCGAGCTTGTCGGCACCGAGCGTGCCGTTCCAGCGCGGCGCGGCGCGATTGCCCGAGAGCGCCGCGTCGGCCTCCAGCGTGCCGGCCACGCGCCAGCCCGGCGGCGCCAGCATCGACCAGACGCCAAGATTGGGCAGGCGCGCCGTCACGCGGCCGGCGAGCGGTGCATCCGGCGCCCATTGCCAGCCGCCCGCGCGCTGCAGCACGCGCGTGCTGGCTTCGGCATTGATCTGGCCGGCGCGTTCGCTGTCCCAGGCCAGGCCGGCGCGCACGATATCGCCCTCGGCATCGAGCCGCAGCTCGGCCTGGCGCAGGCCGGCCGGCGTGCTCTGGCCGTCGCCGGCCGCGTTCATGCTGCGTTCGCTCGCGCTGCCGGTGCCGCGGCTCGTGATGCGGGTGACCAGCGCCGCCTCGCCGGCCTGTACGCGGATGTCGCCGCTTTCGCGCGTGAGCCGGACGCGCGCGCGCAACGCATCGACGGCATCGATGTCCCATTCGCCGTTGAAGAGTAGATCGCCGCTGATGCCGACCTCGGCCAGCGCGGCGCCACCACCCAGCGCCTCGGCCCAGGCCATCGGCAGGCCCTGCATGCGGCCCTTCGATTGCAGGCGGAAGGCGCGATTGGAGGCGCCGCCGCTGTGGCTGTAGCGCAGGGGTTCCCATTCCATGCGCACGGTGCCGGGCGCCGGCCCGCGCAGCGTGGCAGCCGCGGCGGAGGCCTCGACGTCGAGGCGGTCCGCCGTGCCGCTGCGCAGGGTGGCGTTGACGGCGCGGCTCAGCTCCACGGTCCAGGGACCGCTGCTGGCGGCGGCGCTGTCCTGCATCTGCGCGCGCAAGCTGGCGACCGCGACGCGCCACTGCTTCGCCCGTTCCAGGCCGCCGCTGGCGCGCGTGTCCAGCGTGAATTTCTGCGTGCCGTTGCGGGCCTCGCCCTTCAGGTCCAACGTGGCCCGCGCCAGGCTGCCGGCGAGCTCGGCGCGCAGCTCGCGCAACTGCACGGTCTTCGCGGGCCCGTTGGCGGGCGGCGCCACGCGCAGGTCCAGGCGCGGCACGGACAGGCTGGCTTTCAGCGTGGGCTCGGCCGAGCCGCGCGGCGCCGGCTCGCTGGCGTTCTGCAGCCGCCGCTGCACGGCCTGCCAGCCGCCTTGCCAGTTGGCATCGAGCCGCGCGCTGCCCTGTGCGCTCGTGCCCGCGAACACCTCCGAAAGTCCGGGCAGGCGCTCGACCCAGGCCTGCAGCGCGGCCGCATCGTCGACCTGGGCCTGAATCGCCCCGCCGCCGCTGGCCGGAGCGATGCGGCCCTGCACCTGCGCGCCGCCGCCGGGCATCGCGAGCTTCAGGTCGCCGCTCGCGGCCTGCTCGGCGATGCGAACCTGCAGCTTGCCTTCGATGCTGGCATTCGATGCCTCGATGCGCAGCGTGCGCAGCTCCAGCACCTGCGCCTGCCATTGGCCGCGCGCCAGCGCGCGGTCCAGGCGCAGGCCTTCCATCGCCTTGCTGCCGGCGCCGCCCTCGGCCTGCAGCGCCACGTCGAATATCAGCGCTTCGCCGCGCTGCTCGGCGGTGACGCTGCCGCTCACCGGTGCGCCGGCAAGCTCGGTGTGCAGCGCGCCGGGACGCACGCTGCGCACCCTGGCCCGCGCCTGCCACGGTGCGGGCGCGGGGCTCCAGCGGCCCTCGGCCTCGATGCGGCCGCCGCCGGCGCGCACGGTCGCCTGGGGCAGTGTCCAGGTCGTGCCGTCGAAGCTGGCGCGCGCCTCGATCTGCTCGACGGGCAGCTTGCCGGTGTCCCAGGGGCCGGACTGTGCGTTGCGGATGTCGGCGCTGGCCTGCCAGACCGTGCCGGCGCCCGCGCTGCCCGCGTCGGGGCCGGCCTCGACGCTGCCGCTCAGCAGCGTGGCGGGCGCCTCGGGCCACAGGCGGGCCAGGTCGACGTTCTGCAGATCGGCCTTGGCGTCGATCACCGGCTGCGGCAGCCAGGGCGCGATGTGGGCGTCGAGCTGTGCCTGCATCGGCGCAGCCGCGCTGTCCTCGGCCGGCTTCAATTGCGCTGCGACCGCCAGCCGAGCCTCGGCGCCGGCGAGCGTGCCTTTCACGGTCGCCTGCGCCAGCACGTCGATGCCGCGGTCCTCGGCCAGCGGGGCGCGCACCCGGCCGTCGAGCGCGGCATCGATGGCCATCGGCGCCGGGCCTTGAAGCTTGACGCGTGCGCTGTAGTGGCCGTCGGCGATGTCCACGCCCGTCACCTCGAGCTGGTGCTCGGCGCCGGCGTAGCGGTAGCTGCCGGCCAAATGGGTGGCCTGCAGCGCGGGCGGGCCGGCCCAGCGCAGTTCGTCGATGCGAAAGGGCAGCTCGACCTCGACCGGCAACACGATCTGCTCCAGGGGTTCGAGCGGCTTGTCCTCGATCGGGCCACGGCGCTCGACGAGCAGCCGCGCTGCATGCACTTCGCCGAGCTGCACCTTGCGCTTCAAGAGCGGCGCCAACTGCCAGCCGATCTTCGCGTCGTGCACCTCCACCGCGAGGCTCTCGCTCTGCCAGCGCAGCCAGCCGATGCGTCCGCCCGCGCGCAGCGAACCCGTGACGTCGCGGCTTTCCAGCGTCTGGCCGGCGGGCAGGTAGCGCGCGGCGCGCGCGAGCGCGAAGGCCAGCGATTCGTTCGAACCCAGCCACCACCACGCGCCGGCCGTGAGCACGCCCACCAGCAGGACCAGGCCGAGGAGGCTCCAGGCCAGCGCGCGCAGCGCGCGGCGGCCGAGCGAGCGCTTCGGTGGAGCGGAGAGTTGCGTCGCCTGCTGCATATCAGAAGGTGAAGCCCAGCCGCAGGTGCAGCCGGAATCTCTTGGTGTCCAAGCCGTAGGCTAAGTCGGCCTGTACCGGCCCTACCGGGCTGCGCCAACGCGCGCCCACGCCGACGCCGACCTTGGCCTTGAGTTCGCCGGGCTTGTCGGCCACCGCACCGGCATCCACGAACACCGTGCTCTCCCATTCGGTCATCTTTCCGCGGTAGACGAAGGGGCGCTGCCATTCGACGCTGGCCACGCCGAGGTAGCGGCCGGCGACGATCTGGCCGTCGCTGCGGACGGTGCCGATCTGGCGATAGCTGTAGCCGCGCACGGTGGTGTCGCCGCCGGTCAGGTACATCAGCGTGGAGGGGATCTGCGCGCTGTCCTTGGCCAGCACGGCGCCGGCCTCGGCGCGCAGCTGGATGCGGCCGCGGCGCGCTTGCGTGCCGTCGTCGCTCGTCACTGTGCCGAGCGGCACGATGCCGAGCCAGCGTCCGTAGACGCGCGTGAAGGGCAGGTGCTCGCCGGTCAGCGTGTAGCCGAGGCCGAGCTCCAGCGCCAGGCCGTGGCCGCGCGTCGGCGCGCCCGCGTCGTCGAAGTAGCGACCGGTCCAGCCCCAGTTGACGCTCAGCGCCGAGGCCGAGGGCGGCGCGTTGAAGCCGCGGTTCTGCGCATAGTCGTACTGCAGGAAGTAGTTGAAGTCGATGTGGTCGCCGGCCTTGCTGCGTCCGCCGCGCAGCCGGCCGCTGTCGACCTCGTAGCTGCCGGAGGTTTCGCTCTTCAGCAAACCCGAGCTGAACAAGCGCCAACCCTTGTCGTCGGGAATCGCGTTCCACTCGGTGCCGAGCGACTTGGTTTCGCGGTCCACCGAGAGCTTGGAGACGGCGCGCCAGCCGAGCAGCGGCATGCGGTTGTGGATGTGGTCGACCGATAGCCGCGGCCCGCTGTCGGTGGTAAAGCCCGCGCCCAGCACCACCTTCTGCAGCGGCGCCTCGCGCACCTGGGCGATGACCGGCGCCCACAGCGGGTTGGTGCCGTTGGTGTCGAGGGTGAGGAAGACGGAGTCGAAGTAGCCGCTGCTCGCGAGGCGCTGCTGCGCATCGAGCAGCTTCTGCTGGTCGTAGTCGGTGCCGGTGGGCACGCGCGCGATCCGGCGTGTGCCGTCGGGGTCGTAGCGCTCGTTGCCGCGCACCTCGAGCGGACCGAAGCGGTAGGCGGGGCCGGACTGGTAGTTGAGGCTGAGCTTGGCCTCGCTGCGGTCGGCATCGATTTCGGCCCGGCTCGAGGCGATGCTGCCGGTGGGGAAGCGCTTGGCCGTCAGGCTGCGCAGGGTGGCGGCCTTGGCGTTGTCCCAGGCCTGCTGGGTGAAGGGCTGCCCGGCGCGCAGCGGCCAGTCGGTGCGGATCGAGTCGCGCTGGGCCTCTGCCGTGGCGTCGTTCTCGATCGGCCCGCTGAAGCCGATCTGCACGTTGGCGACGCGCGTGAGTTCGCCGGGTTCGACGGTGATCCTCACCTCGCGCGGCGCGCGGGCTTCAGGCGTCTCGCGCAGTTCGAGCGTGAGCGTGGGCGTGAAGTAGCCGAGGGTGCCGAGCAGCTCGCGCACGTTCCCTTCGGCGGCCACCATCAGGCGCGAGAGCTCGGCCGCGCCGAGGTCGTCGAGCTGGCGATAGCGCTGGATTTCGAGATGGCGCACGAGGTAGTCGCGCACCGTGTCCGGCGCCTTCACCTCTACCGTGAACGCATCGCGCTGCGATGCCGGCCTGTCGCTCGTTACCGGGCTCGCGGCAGCTTCAGTTTCCGCCGGCTCGCTCTTCGGCAGCAGGCTGCACCCTTGCAACAGAAGGGTGCCTGCACAAAAGAACGCCGGCATCCACGCCGGCGCGAGAGAGCGAACCACCCTGAGCATGCGGCCATTTTGACAGCATGCGCAGCGCCCTCGGCGGGCGGGTGAGCGCGGGGCTCCG
>NZ_RWKI01000108.1 GCF_003984645.1 Variovorax sp. MHTC-1 | reverse complement strand
CGGCGTGATCGGCCTGCGCGGTGCCGTGAAGGGCCTGAACTACGACCTCTTCGTCGGCGCACCGATCAGCAAGCCCGAGGGCTATCGCACGGCCAAGACGACCGCGGGCTTCAACCTGAACTTCAGTTTCTGAGCCCAGCAAGGGAAAAAGAATGAACAAACACCTTCACCGCATCGTCTTCAACGCCGCTCGCGGCATGCGCATGGTCGTGCAGGAGACGGCCATGAGCGCGGGCAAGGCCACGGGGGCCACCTCGGCTGTCGTGGCGACCGCGCTGGCCGGCTTGTTCGCCGTTTCGCCTGCGCCGGCGCAGATCGTCGGCGCGCCGGGCGTGGCGCCCAACCTGCGGCCCACGGTGCTGCTGGCGCCCAATGGCGTGCCCCTGGTCAATATCCAGACGCCCAGCGCAGCCGGCGTCTCGCGCAACCTCTTCAACCA
>NZ_RWKI01000107.1 GCF_003984645.1 Variovorax sp. MHTC-1 | reverse complement strand
TCGCACGCACGCGCACGAGGGTGCCGTTGGCGAGCGGACGCCCGTCGAGGCTGCCGCTCAGGACGGCGCCGCTGTAGTCGATGAGGAAGCTGCCGAGCGTGAAGGTGCGCCGCAGCGGGTCGAGGTTCTGGACCGTGCCGCTGAGGATCGGCGCGGAGGGGCTGCGCTGCTCCACGCGCGTGGCCCGCAGCACGCCGGCTGCCGCCGGCAGGCCCCAGACCTGCAGCGTCGTGTTCGGTGCGAGGGCCGCGAGCCCGGACGCATCGGCCCAGACGGTGGCGTTGTCGGTGGTCACCGTGGTGCCCATGATGACGAAGCTGCCCTGCGCCAGATCGACCGAGGCAAGCGGGCCGCGGATGTCGGCCGCCGAATCGACCCGGCGGGCCGTGCCGCTCGTGAAGTCGGCGTTGACCGGGCCGCTGACCTTCACGCTCATGCCCA
>NZ_RWKI01000106.1 GCF_003984645.1 Variovorax sp. MHTC-1 | reverse complement strand
GTTCGACGTTCAGCGCAATGGCGCGATCCTCAACAACAGCCGCACCGATGTGCAGACGCAGCTCGGTGGCTTCGTCCAAGGCAATCCGTACCTCGCGACAGGCCCCGCGCGCATCATCCTCAACGAGATCACGAGCGGCAACCCGACGCAGCTGCGCGGCTATGTGGAAGTCGGCGGCCAGCGCGCCGAGGTGATCATCGCCAATCCGGCGGGCATTGCGGTCGATGGCGGGGGATTCATCAATGCCAGCCGCGCAACGCTCACGACAGGCACCCCGCAGTTCAATGCAGCCGGCGGGCTCGACAGTTATGTGGTGCGCGGCGGCACGATCAGCATCGATGGTGCGGGCCTGGACCTGAGCCGCACCGACTACGCGGCCATCCTCGCAAGAGCCGTGCAGGTCAATGCCGGGATCTGGGCCAACGAGCTCAAGGTGGTGACCGGGGCCAACCAGG
>NZ_RWKI01000105.1 GCF_003984645.1 Variovorax sp. MHTC-1 | reverse complement strand
ACGGATGAATCTGTGGTCGTTGACGACCGTCTGGTCTTGGCCGCAGGCTGGGTTAGGCAATCTTGGGGGGGTCGACGCCAATGACTTGCCGCAGCAAGACAAGGTCTGGAGCATCGGAATCAACGTCGAACAAATCTTCGGTGATGCCGGTCTTGGCGTCAGCTAACCCGATGATAAAGACCCGCCCAAAATACGAATGAAGTCCTCCTGCGAACTGCGCAATCTGCTCAACGTCTGAGAACCATCCCTCTGGCTCGCGCCCTGTATCGGGGAGAATCAGGTTGAGGCCGAGGTCCCAGGTCGGCAGGTCACCGTCCCGCAGTCCCTCAGTAGAGCCGCGCTGGTTGACAACCCAGGGGATGTGCAACTTCCAAGCGCGCTTCTTCACGAAATCCACGAGCTTGGCCTCGAGCTCTTCCTCGATTTCCTCTAGGTCAGCGCCCTCGATGTAGGCGAACAACGTGTGTTTGGACATACAACTGAATGTCGGGTGTT
>NZ_RWKI01000104.1 GCF_003984645.1 Variovorax sp. MHTC-1 | reverse complement strand
GCGAACCGATGCGGTTCGTATGCGCAATGCGCTCGTGAGTCAGCCGTTGCAATTCACGGTGCACACGGCGTGCGTCTTCGTCCTCGCTGCTCGGTTCGCGCAGAACCGACCAGACGTGCTCGCCCGCGTGGTGGCGAACGAGCATGGCCAACAGCTTGTCCGCATCGAGCCGGTCGGTCTTGGCTCGCCGTGCGCGTCGGTTGACCTCGATGCTTGCCGCATCGACCACGATGTTATCGACGCCTAACTCGCTCAACCAGCGATGCAGCCACCAACCGTCACGTCCAGCCTCGTAGCAGCTGTGCACCCGCGCCTGGCCGCCGGTGCGCAGTCGCGCCCCGGCCTTAACGATGCAATCGGCTACGGCAGCTGTATCGCCGGCGCCCACGGTATAGCGGCTCACGCGGTTATGGCTATCGCCGATGCTCAGCTGCCAATGCTTGTCGCCGAGCTCGAAGCTCATGTACAAATCGCCGCCGCCAGCGGTATCCTTGCCTCGTA
>NZ_RWKI01000103.1 GCF_003984645.1 Variovorax sp. MHTC-1 | reverse complement strand
ACGAAGAAAAGCCGGGCCCAGCCCGGCTTTTCTGGAAGGCAGCGCTTCAGCTTCAGATGGCGAGGCGATCACCGCGCGCGGCTGCGCGGGCCTGGATGCGCACGCTGGCGCGGTCGACGGGCGATTCGACGCGCGTCACGCCTTGGCCGTAGCCTTCCGCGTACGGGTTCGCGCTGCGAGCGGCAGCGAATCCTTGCGAGCGAACCGAAGCGCGCTCGACCGAACTGGCGATGCTGGTGACGCCTTGCCCGGCCACGTCGCTGAACTGGTCGCCGCTGCGTGCGGCCACGACGCCTTCGGCGCGCACTGCGGCACGGGTCTGGGTCGATGTGACCTTGGCGACGCCGTCATAGGTTTCTGCTTGGACGCCGGCGGCAGCGAGGATCGCGAGCGCAAAACCGGAGAGGAGCTTGGAAGCGGTGTTCATGGTCGGATTCCTTCAAGTGGTTGAACGGGTTGGTGTGGGATGAAGTTTGCGCCCGCAAAGAGCCTCGGGGATGTGCGTTTTCGCACCTCGGCGTTCATGTCGTGGAAACAAT
>NZ_RWKI01000102.1 GCF_003984645.1 Variovorax sp. MHTC-1 | reverse complement strand
ACCACTGGTTGCCCTTCTTGGTCTGCTTCATCTCCGGGTCGCGCTCGCCGCTGGCGTTCTTGGTCGAACTCGGCGCCGAGATCAGCGTCGCATCAACCGCCGTGCCGGTGCGCAGCATCAGACCCTTGGCCTGCAGGATGTCGTTCACCAGACGCAGCATGTCGGGCGCCAGGTTGTGGCGCTCGAGCAGGTGGCGGAAGCGCAGGATCGTCGTCTCGTCTGGCAGCCTAGCCATGGCGCCGTCGCACTTCGCAAACTCGCGGTACAGCGGCACGTCATGCAGCGCCTCTTCCATCGCCGGGTCGCTCAAGCCGAACCATTGCTGCAAGTAATGAATGCGCAGCATGGTCTCCACCGGTATCGGCGGCCGGCCGGTCTTCGCGCGCGGGCAGTGCGGCTCGACGATCTGCACCAGCGCGGCCCACGGCACCACGCGTTCCATCTCTTCGAGGAACTCGCGCTTGCGCGTCTTCTTCGTCGATAGGCTCAGGCCAAGTCCAAGTTGCTTCATGGCTTCAGGTCATGCAAGGCGTGGGCCTGTTTTGCAGATGTTCC
>NZ_RWKI01000101.1 GCF_003984645.1 Variovorax sp. MHTC-1 | reverse complement strand
TTCCTTGGTGTCGTCGAGCTGCTTCATCTGCTCGCGCAGCTTCTTGATCTTCTCCGTCAACCGCTCGGTCTTGGCCTCGACCTCCGCCGGCTGCGTGCGGTCGGCCGTCTCCAACGCGTCGAGGTAGCGTTGGATGCTCTGCTCGATCTGCCGCTGACGCGCATCGATCTTGCCGGGCGTGAAGTTGCGGTCGCGGCTGTTGACCGCCTTGAACTTGCTGCCGTCGATAGCAACGATGGCGTGAGAGAACAGTTTGAGGTCGCGGCACAGGATGACGAAGCGGCGGCAGACGTTGCGGATGCCCGCTGCGTTGTCGTGTCGGAAGTCGGCGATGGTCTTGAAGTCCGGCGCGAGCCGGCCGGTGAGCCACATCAGTTCGACGTTGCGCAGCGCCTCGCGCTCCAGGCGACGGCTCGACTGGATGCGGTTCAGGTAGCCGTAGATGTAGAGCTTCAGCAGGACCGAGGGGTGGTATGAAGGGCGCCCGGTGGCTGCGGGTTCAACGCCTTCGAAACCCAGTGCATGGAGATCCAGTTCCTCGACGAACGCATCGACGACACG
>NZ_RWKI01000100.1 GCF_003984645.1 Variovorax sp. MHTC-1 | reverse complement strand
AAGCTGCCTACCGCCGCAAGTTCCTGGATAACCGCGAAGAGAACCTGTTCATGGGTTCCTTCGAGAGCTTCGCCGCCGCCGAAGCCGGCGCGCCGCCCTCCAAGGCCGTCGGATACGACAACGCCCCGGCGGACGCCTTCTACAGCCACCAGGTCGCTTTCTACGACTACCCGGGGCTGTTCTGGCTCGGCCGCGCGCTCGACGACGGCATGCGCAGCATCTTCGACCTGGGCGGCCATGTCGGCATCAAGTACTACGCCTTCCGCCGCATGCTCAACTACCCTGCCGACCTGCGCTGGACCGTCTGCGACGTGCCCAAGGTGGTGGCGAGCGGCCGGGAGCTCGCCGTGCAGCGCGAGGCCGCAGCGCAGCTCGGCTTCACCACCGACTGGCGCGACGCGAGCGGCTGCGACGTGCTCTACGCCTCGGGCAGCCTGCAGTACCTGCCGACGCCCATGTCCGAAATCATCGCCGCGCTGGCCGTGAAGCCGCGGCGCATCATCCTCAACACGACGGCGGTGCATCCGGAGCGCACGCTCTACACGCTCAACAGCATCGGCTTCGCCGTCTGTCCCTACCGCATCCAGCATCACGACGAGCTCCTCGCCGAGCTCGCCGCAGCCGGGTACAAGCG
>NZ_RWKI01000099.1 GCF_003984645.1 Variovorax sp. MHTC-1 | reverse complement strand
CGGCGCCGAGCAGCCCGCGGCCGAATTCCTCGAGCGCACGCTGGCCGGCATGGGGCTGGAAGCCGAGCGCATCGTGCTCGACAGCAGCCTGATCGAGAACAGTCCGATGTTCTCCTGCCCCTGCGATCCCGACAACGGGCGCTACAACCTGCTGGCGCGCCACCTGCCGCGCACGCGCGGCGGGCGCTCGGTGCTGTTCAACGGCCACCTCGACGTGGTGCCGACCGGACCCGAGTCGCTCTGGGCCCGGCCGCCCTACGTGCCGTGGGTGCAGGACGGCTGGCTCCACGGCCGCGGCGCGGGCGACATGAAGGGCGGCATCGTCTGCGCGCTGATGGCCTTCGAGGCGCTGCGCGAACTCGGCCTGCAGCCCGCGGGCGTCGTGGGCTTCAACGCGGTGCTCGACGAGGAGAACACCGGCAACGGCACGCTCGCAACCGTGCACGCGCTGCAGAACGCCATGGGCAAGGCGAAGCTCACCGACTTCGATGCGGTCGTGATCCCCGAGCCCTTCGGCGAGACGCTGATGAGCGCCCAGGTCGGCGTCTGCTGGCTGTTCATCGAGATCACCGGCAAGCCGGCCCACGTGGCCTACATGAGCCAGGGCATCAACCCGATCGAGGCCGGCATCGCGATCATGGCCGACCTGAAGGTGCTGGAGGCCGAGTGGAACGCGCCGGAAGTGCGGCATCCGCTGTTCCGCGA
>NZ_RWKI01000010.1 GCF_003984645.1 Variovorax sp. MHTC-1 | reverse complement strand
GGCGCGCAGCTCGCTCTTGCGCTGGATGATGCGCGACACCAGCCCGTAGTCGATCGCTTCCTCGGCCGACAGCCAGCGGTCGCGCTCGATGTCGGCGAGCACGGCGTCCAGCGGCTTGCCGGTCTCGCTCGCGATCGCCTGGGCGACGCGTTGCCGCGCGCGCAGGATCTCGCGTGCATGGATGGCGATGTCGCTGGCCGGCCCGCCGGCGCCGCCGCTCGGCTGGTGAATGAGGAAGCGCGTATTGGGCAGGCAGAAGCGCCGCTCGCGCGGCACCGCCAGGTAGAGGTGAGTGGCGGCGCTGCCGACCCAGCCGGTGCCGATCATGTTCACCGGCGCGGAAATGAAGCGCACGATGTCGTGGATGGCGTCGCCCGACTCCAGGTGCCCGCCGGGCGAGCTCACCAGGATGTCGATGGGTTGCTGGCTGTCCGCGTCGAGCGCGATCAACCGGCGCGCCACGTCGGCGGCCGACTGATCGGTGATGGCGCCGAAGATCAGCAGCGTGCGCGATTTGAAGGCCTTCTCTTCCAGGTAGGAGCTGCGCTGCTCGAGCGTGGCGGAAGGCGGGAAGTCCGGGGTTTCCATGGGGCTCCTTGCGCTGTCTACGAAGCCCCAGTTTGGTGACCGCGCGCGGCTTTGGCAAGCCGCCCCGGTTCAGCCCGCGAGCCGCCCTGCGGTGAGCCGCAGCACGCGGTCGCAGCGCTTGGCCAGGCTCTCGTCGTGCGTGACCACGACGAAGGCCGTGCGGCGCTCGTGCGCCAGCTGCAGCATCAGCGCGAACACGCTGTCGGCGGTGTTGCGGTCGAGGTTGCCGGTCGGCTCGTCGGCCAGCACGCAGTCGGGCTGGGTCACGAGCGCGCGTGCGATGGCGACGCGCTGGCGCTCGCCGCCCGACAGCTCGGCCGGCCGGTGGTGGGTCCGCTCGGCCAGCCCCACCGCGGCCAGCATCAGGTTCGCGGCCTGCGCCGCCGCATGCGGCTCGGTGCGACGGATCTTCAGCGGCATCGCCACGTTGTCGAGCGCACTGAACTCCGGCAGCAGGTGATGGAACTGGTAGACGAAGCCCAGGTGCGCGTTGCGCAGCCGGCCCTGCTCGGCCGCATCGACATGCGCGATGTTCTTGCCATGCAGTTCCACGCTGCCGGCCGTGGGCGCATCGAGCCCGCCCATCAGGTGCAAGAGCGTGCTCTTGCCCGAACCCGAGGCGCCGACGATGGCGAGCGTTTCGCCGGCGCGCACGTCGAGGTCGACGCCGTGCAGCACGGTGAGGTCGATGCGGCCTTCGTGGAAGCGCTTGGTCAGGCCGCGCACTTGTAGAACGACGCCATCGGCGCCGGGCCGCCCCAAGCCGATGGCAGCCCCCTCGGGGGGCAGCGAGGACACGTCCGTGCCGGAATCCCGCTTATTCATAGCGCAGCGCCTCCGCCGGGTTGACGCGGCTGGCGCGCCAGCTCGGGTACAGCGTGGCGACGAAGGACAGCGCGAGCGAGATCAGCGCGATCGGCATGATGTCGCCGCGCTGCGGATCGCTCGGCATCTTGCTGATGAGGTAGATGTCCTGCGGCAGGAAGCGCGCATTGAAGAGCCGCTCCAGCGCCGGCACGATGACGTCGATGTTGTAGGCGACGCCCAGGCCCAGCAGCAGCCCTCCCAGCGTGCCGATCACGCCCACCATCGCTCCCTGCACGACGAAGATGCCCATGATGCTGCGCGGGCTCGAGCCCAGCGTGCGCAGGATCGCGATGTCGGCGCGCTTGTCGGTCACCGTCATCACCAAGGTCGAGACCAGGTTGAAGGCCGCGACCGCGACGATGAGCGTGAGGATGATGAACATCATGCGTTTCTCGACCTGCACGGCCGCGAACCAGGTCTTGTTCTGGCGCGTCCAGTCGCGGATCAGGAACTCGCCGGGCAGCGTGACGGCCAGCTGGTCGGCCACCTCGCGCGCCTGGTGCAGATCCTTCAATTTGAGGCGCAGGCCGCTCGGCCCTTCGAGCCGGAACACGCGTGCCGCGTCCTGCTCGTGGATCATCGCCAGCGCCGAGTCGTATTCGTAGTGGCCCGAATCGAAGGTGCCGACCACGGTGAACTGCTTGAGCCGCGGCACCACGCCGGCCGGCGTGACCTGGCCGCCAGGCGCGATCAGCGTGACCTGGTCGCCCACGCGCACGAAGAGCGAACGCGCCAGCTCGATGCCGAGCACGATGCCGAACTCGCCCGGCACCAGCTTGGCCAGCGCGCCCCGCTGCGCGGTGGTGGAGATGTCGGTCACCTGCGGCTCCAGCGAGGGCTCGATGCCGCGCACCAGCGTGCCCTTCATGTCCTCGCCGCGCGCGATCAGCGCCTGCGCCGCGATGAAGGGCGCGACGCCGACCACGTTCGGGTTCTTGCGCGCCGCCTCGGCGATCGCGTCGATGTCGGCCAGCGCCTGGCCATCGCGCGAGAAGATCTCGATGTGCGAGATGACGCCGAGCATGCGGTCCGTCACTTCCTTCTGGAAGCCGTTCATCACTGAGAGCACGATGATCAGCGCCGCCACGCCGAGCGCGATGCCGAACATCGAAACGCCGGAGATGAAGGAGATGAAGCCGTTGCGCCGCGTGGCCCGGCCCGCGCGCGTGTAGCGCCAGCCGAGCTGCAGTTCATATGGGAGTCGCATCAGGCCTCCCGCCGGGCCGCCCCAAGGGAGGCTTGCGCCCCTCGGGGCAGCGATGACACGGAGTGCAGAGCGTGGGGGTCGTTCATCGCTGGGATTGTGGCATCCCGGACAATAGGCCCATGCCGCCATTGCCCTCTTCTTCGCATCTGCTGATTCCCTATGCCGGCCGCGGCTCGCCGGCCTGCCGCGAAGCGCTGGCGAAGCTGCGCCTGCCGAAGCTCGAAGCGCTGCTGTCGCGGCTGGCGCTGGTGCAAGAAGACACGCAGGACGACAGCACGCTCTCGCCGCCGCACGAACGCGCGCTGGCCGCGGCGCTCGGCATCGAAGCCGCCGATGGGCAGATCCCCTGGGCGGCGCTGGAAGCGAAGCAGGCCGGGCTCGCGCCCGTCGGCGAGAACGACAGCTGGGGCATCGCCACGCTGTGCCACTGGCAGGTGGGCATAGACGACGTGGCACTGGGCGACCCGGCTGCGATCCGGATCGATGCGGCCGAATCCGAGGCCCTGCTGGCGGCCGCGCGCCCCTTCTTCGAGGAAGACGGCATCGCGCTGCACGCCTCGGCCACGCCGGGCCGCTGGCTGGCCCAGGGCCAAGTGTTCGACGGCCTGGCCACCGCCTCGATCGACCGCGCGATCGGCTACCCGATTTCGCAGTGGTCGCCTCTTTCCGACGGAGCCCGCTCGCTGCGCCGGCTGCAGAACGAGATGCAGATGCTGCTCTACACCGAGCGCGTGAACGACGAGCGGGCTGCGCGCGGCGTGCCGCCGATCAATTCCTTCTGGCTCAGCGGCACCGGCCGACTTCCCTCCTCCTATGCCGACGCGTGGCCCACCGTGGCCGATACGCTGCGCGCGCCCGCCCTGCGCGACGATGCCGCGGCCTGGAGCGCCGCCTGGACCGCGCTCGACGAAGGCCCGGTCGCCGAGCTGCTGGCCGCCTGCACCGGCGGCGCCGACGTCACGCTCACGCTGTGCGGCGACCGCGGCGCGCGTCGCTTCGGTGTGCAGCAGCGCGGCCTGGCACGCTGGGCCAAGTCCTTGTTCCAGCGCGAGAGCGCATCGCCCGTGCTGGAGGCGCTGTAATGAAGATCGTCGCCCGCGACATCCCGCCGCGCAGCGCCTGGGCGCTCGAACAGGCCGGCGTGCATCCCCTGCTGGCGCGGCTCTACGCCGCGCGCGGCGTCCAGGCCAAGGACGAGCTCGACGACGGCCTCGTGCGCCTGCTCGCACCCGGCACCCTGCGCGGCACGCGCGAAGCCGCGGTGCTCCTGGCCGATGCGATCCGCGACGACAAGCGCCTGTGCATCGTGGCCGACTACGACTGCGACGGCGCCACGGCCTGCGCGGTGGCCGTGCGCGGCCTGCGCCTGCTCGGCGCGAAGCAGGTGAGCTACCTGGTGCCCGATCGCGTGATCGACGGGTACGGCCTCACGCCGCCGATCGCCGAGCGCGTGGCCGCGAGCGGCGCCGACGTGCTGATCACGGTCGACAACGGCATCGCCAGCGTCGAGGGCGTGGCCGCCGCCAAGGCGCGCGGCCTCGCGGTGCTGGTGACCGACCACCACCTGCCCGGCCCGGCGCTGCCCGCGGCCGACGTGATGGTGAACCCCAACCAGCCCGGCTGCGAATTCGAGAGCAAGAGCATCGCGGGCGTCGGCGTCATGTTCTATGTGCTGCTGGCCTTGCGCTCCGAGCTGCGTGCGCGCGGCGTATTCGACGTGGCGACTCAACCTAAGCTGGACGCGCTGCTTCCGCTGGTCGCACTGGGGACCGTGGCCGACGTCGTGAAGCTCGACGCCAACAACCGCCGCCTGGTCGCGCAGGGCCTGCGCCGCATTCGCGCCGGGTCCATGCCGGCCGGCGTGGCGGCGCTCTTCAAGGCCGCCGGGCGCAACGCGGCAGCGGCCACCACTTTCGATTTCGGCTTCGCGCTCGGCCCGCGCATCAACGCCGCAGGACGCCTGGCCGACATGACGCTCGGCATCGAGTGCCTGCTGACCGAGGACGCGGCACGCGCCGACGAGCTGGCGCGCCTGCTCGACGGCATCAACCGCGAGCGGCGCGACATCGAGGGCGGCATGCGCGAACAGGCGCTGATGCTGGCCGAGACGCTGCTCGACGAAAGCCAGGCGCCGCCCGCTGCCATCAGCGTGTTCGGCGCGGACTTCCATGAAGGCGTGGTCGGCATCGTCGCCTCGCGGCTCAAGGACCGCTTCCACCGGCCCGCCTTCGTCTTCGCGGCCAGCGCCGCCGATGGCAAGTCGCACGAGCTCAAGGGTTCGGGTCGTTCGATCCCGGGCTTCCATCTGCGCGATGCCCTGGACCTGGTGGCCAAGCGCCATCCGGGCGTGCTGCTGCGCTTCGGCGGCCATGCGATGGCGGCGGGCTGCACCGTGGCCGAAGCGCACTTCGAGACCTTCGAGCGCGCGTTGGCGCAGGTGGCGATGGAATGGCTCGATGCCGCGTCGCTGACGCGGCGGCTCGACACCGACGGGCCCCTGTCGCCCGAATACCTGCGCGTCGATCTGGTCGACACCTTGCACCGCGAAGTGTGGGGACAAGGCTTCGCGCCGCCCACCTTCAGCGAAGAGGTCGAGGTCATCTCGCAGCGGCTGGTGGGCGAGAAACACCTGGCGCTCAAGCTCAAGCATCAGGGCAAGCCGGTGGACGGCATCTGGTTCGGCCGCACCGAGCCGCTGCCGCCGCGCGTGGTGATTGCCTTCCGGCTCGATGCCGATGAGTGGCAGGGGGTGCGGCGCGTGCGCCTCCTGGTGGAAGGCGCCGAAGGCTGAGGAATGCAAGCCGAGCGTTGAGAATCGGGCGATGGAAATTCTCACCCTGACGGCCCTGATCCTCTTCGGCGCCTACTTGATCAAGTCCCGCGAGCAGAAGCGGCGCGTCACCCTCCTGGCCAGCCACCTCGGCAACTACCAGATCGAGCACCTGATGGAGAACCTGACCGAGGGCTACCTGCGCTGCCTCGGCGAAAACGACCCCGAGCGCCGCGAACAGATCTGGAGCCTGCTGGCCACCAGCGAGCAGACGCTGGCCAGCCAGTTCACGCGCTTTGCCGCCGAGTTCTCGAAGGTCGGCGCGGCGGATGCGCGCGTGAGCAAGTTCCCGATCGCGCTGCCCTTCGCGCAGACGCTGTTTCCCGGCAGCAGCTTCGACATGCGCGAGGCACTGGCGATCCATGCGCGCGGCATCGCCGATGCGGCGGCGAACGGCGCTCAGCGCACGCCCAAGAGCAAGGCCTTCACCCTGTCGGCCGAACTCTTTCTCATGCAGCACACCTGCCACTGGTTCTGCCGCTCGAAGGCCGTCGCATCGGCACGCCTGCTGGCGCGCCACAAGACCTCCTATGCGCAGGTGCTCGATGCGGTGGCGCCGGCGACGCGGCGCGCCTACTGCGCCTTGGTCGGCAGTTGACGCCGCGGCGCGCGGGGCCGACTGGCGCCGGCAAGCTCCAGCACCATCGTCAGCTGCCCCGCGACCGATGGATGATGCCGCGCCAGCAGACGCGTGCCTTCGGCAATGCGGCTGCGCCAGCCTTTGCCTCGGCCCATGATGTCCTCGGCTGCCTCGTCGAGCGCGTACGGGGAGCGCTCCAGCGCATACGAAACAATGGCGGCGACCTGCCCCGCATCCTTCTGGATCTTGGTGCGGAACGCCTCTTCGCGCTCGGCCATGACGACCAGTTTGTGCAGCGCGTAGCGCACGGGCGACGGTATGTTCACCATCAGCGCGTGTTCACCCGAGATCACGGCTGTCTGGGCGATCTTCTCCAGGGAGAACTCCATGAACTTCAGAGGCTGGAGATTCACCTTGAGCGGCTCGTGCCGGTAGACCGCATCGCTCCTGCCGGTGGTCGTCAGCAGATCGATCCGCATTTCGCCACCCTTGGAGTTCAGGTAGGTGGCGCCGGCCCCGCTCGCGATCGACTTCACCGGAAGCAAGCCCATCTGAAGCGAAGTGATCGCGTCATGCACGTCGGACTCGGCGTTCGTCGGCAAGGCAAGTGACACATTCTTGCCCGCGTGCGCGAAGTCGATGTCGTTCGTCTTCCAGCCGCCCGTCCACCGCACGCCAAGCATGTTCCCCATCGCGATGAACGCATGTGTGCCGATCAGCACGCCGCCGGCGTTGAAGAATCCGTGCTCCGCGAGCCTGTTGATCACCTTGAAGTGCTGGGGCGTCACGTTCAGGCAGCCAAGCGAAGTGCATGCGCTGGCGAGCCTGGCCAGGCCATCGTGGCCATGCGACTTGCCTTGGGAGCGCAGCGCGATGAGCTCACGCAGGCGCTCATCGTCGGGCCCGAGATAGACCTGGTGGTTCCTGCCGGCCAGATCGCGGAACTGCCAATACCAATAGATGACGCCCTTGACCTCCTTCTTGTTGAAGGAACCGCTCAGATCTGCGATCGAGCGATCGAGCATGCGCGCCTGCGCCTGCTCGACCAGTTCGGCGAAGTTGGTCTGCGCCGAGAGCGACAGATCCTCGAAGAGCGAGGGTTCGGAGACGGTGGCCATGGTTATACTGCAGCATCCTTCCTGCGCAGTATAGCCACGCTTCAGCGCAGAACCTCGTGATGCAGCCCGATCGCGACGCTGCGCACGCCCTCGGGCCCCGTGTGCAGCCGCTCCCGCCACCGTGATGCGGTAGATGTCGAGGACCAGCTCGACCGGCCCCGACGCCGCAGGCGGTCGATGTCCTTCATATTTCGAACTGCGGCTGCAGCTCGCGAATGCGCTTCATCGCCACGCCGGCGGCCGCGGTGCGGGTCTCGACGCCCAGCTTCACGTACACCCGCTCCAGGTGCTTCTTGGCGGTGGCCGGGCTCGCGCCGAGGATCTCGCCGATGTCCTTGTTGGTCTTGCCCTTGACCACCCAGTACAGCACCTCGGCCTCGCGTGCGGTGAGCTTCAGGCAAAGGCTCATGGCCTCGATCACCGAGGTGCCGGAGTCCTCGCGCATGATGATCAGCCAGTCGTCGCCGTCCTCGTCGTGGCCGGTCTGCTGGTGCAGGCGCAGGCTGAGGTTGGCGGCGCCCTGCGCGATGGTGAGCACGGGCGGCTCGACCTGGCGCTGCTGCGCATCGGGCAGGTGCTGGCGCAGCCATTCGAGCACCACCGGCGGCGTGGCCGGCGCGGCCGTG
Organism: Variovorax sp. MHTC-1; assembly: GCF_003984645.1. GTDB lineage: Bacteria > Pseudomonadota > Gammaproteobacteria > Burkholderiales > Burkholderiaceae_C > Variovorax. Next base: position 170,299 of record NZ_RWKI01000010.1, on the reverse strand, counting down.
GCGCAGTAGCGCTGCAGCAGGTCGCGCGCCAGCGCGGTCTGCCAGATGAGCCGGCCCTCGGGCATGCGAACGGTGAAGCTCGCGTAGCCGAAGGCGTCCAGTGCATTGCGCGCCTGGCCGGCCTGCTGCGCCGCCTGCCGCGCGGTACGCGCGCCCTGCAGGTGCACGTTCATGCGCGCCAGCACTTCCTTGGGCTTGATCGGCTTGGTGACGTAGTCGACACCGCCGGCCTCCAGCGCGGCGACCAGGTGCTCGGTCTCGGTGAGGCCGGTCATGAAGACGATCGGGATATGGGCGGTCGCCGCATCGGCCTTGAGGCGGCGCGCGACCTCGAAGCCGTCGATGCCCGGCATCATCGCGTCGAGCAGCACGATGTCGGGGCGCGCCTGGGCTGCGCGCTGCAGGGCCTGCTCGCCGCTGGTCGCGACCAGTACGGCGTAACCCGATTCGTCGAGCGCATCGTGCAGCACGGCGAGGTTGTCGGGCACGTCGTCGACGATCAGCACGAGATCGCCGGTGCCGGCGTGCTCGCGCAGGCTGTGAACGAGGGGTGGCGTGAGTTCGCTGCTCATGGCGTGCCCGCCGCTGCAACCAAGGCGCGGCTGATCGCCTCGAACTGGAACTGCCGCGCCAGCGCGCGCTGCGCCGCGGTCCAGCCCGCGCATTCGGGCTGGGCCGCGTCGATGGCATCGAGCTGGTTCATGATGCCGCGAAAGTAGCCGAGGCCGACCGCCTCTTCGAGTGCGCGCAAGCTGGCCGCATCGGGCGGCACGGCCGCTGTCGGCGCAGGCGCCGGCGGCGGCACGACGGCGTTGTCGGTCCATCGCAGCGCGAGCCGGCGCTCGAGCCAGTCGAGCAGCTCGCTGTGGCGCACCGGCTTGACGAAGAAGTCATCGGGCGCGATGCCGACGTCGTTGTCCAGCCGCTTGTCGAAGGCATTGGCCGAGACGATCGCGACCGCCGCCCCGGCAAGGCCGAGCGCACGCGCGCGGCGGATGGTTTCCCAGCCGTCGATGCCCGGCATCGCGAGATCGACGAACATCGCGTCGGGGTGCCAGCCAGTGGCGACCAGGTCCAGCGCATCGTGGCCGCTGGCCGCCGTGCGCAGTTCGAAGCCCAGCGGCGCGAGCACATGCACGAGCAGATCGCGATCGGCTTCTTCGTTGTCGACCACCAGCAGGCGCCGGCGCGGGCCTTCGTAGCCGCGCCGCAGCCGGGGCGCGGCCACGGTCGAGCGCCGGCCGCCGGTGGCCGGCGCCTCGTGCACGCGCGGCAGGAACAGCCGCACCCGAAACACCGAGCCGGCGCCGGGCGCGCTCTGCACGTGCATCTCGCCGCCCATCAGATCGATCAGCATCTTCGCGATCGTGAGGCCCAGGCCTGCGCCCGGCGCCGAGGGGCCGGCGGTGGTGCCGCGCGCGAAGGGCTCGAAGATCCGGTTCAGTTCCTCGGTCGACATGCCGGGACCGGTGTCCTCGACCTCGATGGCCGCGAACTCGCGCGCATAGCGCAGGCGCAGCGTGACCTGTCCGCTGGCAGTGAACTTGATCGCATTGCCCAGCAGGTTGATGAGGATCTGCCGCACGCGCCGCTCGTCGGCGCGCACCAGCTCGGGCAGTTCGCCAGCGGGCTCGAAACGGAAGGCCAGGCCCTTCTCGGCCGCCTGCAGCGCGAACATGTCGGCCAGCTCGCTCATGAGCTCGGCGAACTGCATCGGCTTGGCCTGAAGCGTCAGCTTGCCGGCCTCGATGTGCGCGATGTCGAGCGTGCCTTCGATCAGCGACAGCAGGTGCTCGCCGCCGCGCTTGATGACCGCCACCGCCTGCTGCCGGTGCGGCGGCACGGCCGCATCCTCGCCCATCAGCTGCGCATAGCCCAGGATGCTGTTGAGCGGCGTGCGCAGCTCGTGGCTGATGGCGCTGATGTAGCGGCTCTTGGCCTGGTTCGCCTGGTCGGCCTGCTCGCGGGCCTGCTCGGCCGTCTGCTTGGCGGCCTGCAAGGCGCGGTCGGTCTCGCGGTGCAGCTCGATCTCGCGCACCAGCAGGTGGGTCTGGCGGTTCGATTCCTCCTGCGCCACCTTGCGGCTCTGGTGCGCGAGCACCAGCCACCAGGCGACGATGCCGGCGATCAAGAGCAGCGCCATGTAGGCCTTGAGAAAACCCGAGCGCAGGGACGCCGGCTGCGCGGCCTCGGCCAGCGCGCCCGCGCCCGGGCCGCGCAGTTCCTGCTGATAGAGCACGCCGAAGACCGCGGCCAGGAGCGGCACCACGATCAGCATCAAGAGCAGGAAGTGGCCGAGCCCGGTGTCGAGGTAGGGCCAGACGCGGCGCGGCAGCAGCCAGCGCAGCGTGCCCGACCACTGCGCCGAAAGGCTCGCCTGAGGCTTGCAGAGATCGCCGCAGCGCGCATCGAGCGTGCAGCACAGCGAGCAGATCGCGCCCTGGTAGGCGGGGCAGTGCGCCATGTCCGGGCCTTCGTACTCGCGCTCGCAGATCACGCAGCGCTGCGTGCTCAAGCGCCGATAGCTGCCGGCCTCCGATTCGACGCGTGCCCAGCGCACGGCCGAGCGGCCGGAGGCCGGCGCGAAAGGCGCCGCGCCGCAGTCGTCGGACACCCGCGCGATGTAGTACTTGCCGCGCGTGGCCCAGGCGATCAGCGGCGCCGCGACGAAGGCTGTGCCCAGCGCGATCAGCGCCGAGAAGGCCTGCGCCATCGGGCCGAACACGCCGAGGTGCGCCGTGATCGACAGGGCGGAGGCCAGCGCCATGGCGCCCACGCCTACGGGATTGATGTCCCACAGGTGCGCGCGCTTGAACTCGATGCCCGGGGGCGACAGGCCCAGCGGCTTGTTGACGACGAGGTCCGCCACCACCGCCATCATCCAGGCGATCGCGATGTTGGCGTAGAGGCCGAGCACGTCGCCCAGCGCCTCGAACACGTTCATCTCCATCAGCATGAAGGCGATCAGCGCGTTGAACACCACCCACACCACGCGGCCGGGATGGCTGTGCGTGACGCGCGAAAAGAAGTTGCTCCAGGCGAGCGAGCCTGCATAGGCGTTGGTGACGTTGATCTTGAGCTGCGAGATGACCACGAACAGCGCCGTCGCGGCCACCGCCCAGCCGTACTGGGGGAACACGTACTCGTAGGCCGCCAGGTACATCTGGTTGGGATCGACCGCACGCTCGGGCGGCACCATGTGGCCGATGGCGAGGTACGCGAGCAGTGCGCCGCCCAGCATCTTGAGCACGCCCATCACCACCCAGCCCGGCCCGCCCACGAGCACGCCGGCCCACCAGCGGCCGCGGTTGGCCGCCGTGCGAACCGGCATGAAGCGCAGGTAGTCGGCCTGCTCGCCCATCTGCGTGATCAGCGCGATGCCGACGGTGAGCGCGGCACCGAACAGGTGCAGATCGAAACCGATGGCGCCGGGCTTGACGCCGTTGTAGTGCACGATGCCCTCGAACGCACCAGGATCGCGCGCCAGCACATAGCCGAAAGGCACCACCAGCATCACGAGCCAGATCGGCTGGGTCCAGACCTGCAGCCGGCTGATGGCCGAGATGCCGTGCGTGACGAGCGGAATCACTACCAGCGCGCAGACCAGGTAGCCCCACACCACGGGAATGCCCAGAGCGAGCTCGAGCGCATAGGCCATCACCGCCGCCTCGAGCGCGAAGAAGATGAAGGTGAAGGAGGCGTAGATCAGCGAGGTCAGCGTGGAGCCGATGTAGCCGAAGCCGGCGCCGCGCGTGAGCAGGTCCATGTCGACGCCGTAGCGCGCCGCGTAGACGCTGATCGGCAGGCCGGCCAGGAAGATGATCAGCCCGGTGACCAGGATGGCCCAGGCGGCATTGATGAAGCCGTATTGCACCAGCAGCGTGGCGCCGACCGCTTCGAGGATCAGGAAGGAGGCCGCGCCGCCGAATGCCGTGTTCGCCACGCGCCACTCCGACATCCGGCGAAAACGCTGGGGCGTGTAGCGCAGCGCGTAGTCCTCCAGCGTCTCGCGCGCCACCCAGCTGTTGTAGTCGCGCCGGACCTTGACGATGCGCTGCGGGGCTTCGTCGCTCGGGAGCGGGGGAACGGCGGTAGAGTCCACGGGTTCAAAGTGCAGCTTTCATGCCACCGGCACGCGGGGAGCGACGGCGGCACGAGTGTTGCAAAGCCGACGACCATGGAACTGACACCGCGAGAAAAAGACAAACTGCTGATCTTCACCGCCGCCCTGCTGGCCGAACGGCGCCGGGCGCGCGGACTGAAGCTCAACTATCCCGAGGCCGTGGCGCTCATCTCCGCGGCCGTGATGGAGGGTGCGCGCGACGGCAAGAGCGTCGCGGCCCTGATGAGCGAGGGCCGCAGCGTGCTGTCGCGCGCCGACGTGATGGACGGGGTGGCCGAGATGATTCCGGACATCCAGGTCGAGGCAACCTTTCCGGACGGCACCAAGCTCGTGACCGTGCACCAACCCATCGTTTAAAAAACCACCCGCCACCACCATGCGCCTTCTTCGCCAAGCCCCCCTGCTCTTGATCGCGGCACTGCCGTTCGCCGCAGCCGCCCACACCGGCGCCGATGCCGGCATGCACCACGGATTCATGTCCGGCTTCCTGCATCCGCTGACGGGGGTCGACCACCTGGCCGCGATGGTGGCGGTCGGCCTGTGGAGCGCGCTCACGGCTCGGCGCGCCTGGCCCGACATGCTGTGGGCGCCGCTGGGCTTCGCGTCGATGCTGCTGGTTGGCGCGTTGCTGGGGTTGGCGGGCGTGCAACTCCCCGTTGTCGAGCCCATGATCGCTGCGTCGCTGCTGGTGCTGGGCCTGCTGGTCCTCACGCAGCGTCGCCTGCCGGCGCTGGCCGCCGCAGCGCTGGTCGGCCTGTTCGCCGTGTTCCACGGCGTCGCGCATGGCCAGGAGCTGGCAGGTGAATCCGGTGCCGCGCTCACGCTGGCCGGAATGCTCGCTGCGACGGTGCTGCTGCATGCGGCCGGCATCGCGATCGGCTGGTCGCTGCGCCATGCGAAGCGCTGGCTGCCGCGCGTCGCGGGCGCCGCGGTCGCGATCTTCGGTGTCGCATTGCTCGGCGGCGTTGTATGACCGCCCCCCGGCTCGCCACTTCGTGTGCTTCGCCACCCCCCGAGGGGGAGGCGCCTCCGCCTTGGGGCGGCCCGGCGGCGGAGGCATCATGATTCCCGGCGAACTCATCACCGACGGGGGCGACCACGTCCTCAACCCGGGCCGCCGCGCGATCACGCTGGTGGTGCAGAACACCGCCGACCGTCCGATCCAGGTCGGCTCGCACTACCACTTCGCCGAGACCAACGGCGCTTTGGGTTTCGACCGCGAGGCCGCGCGCGGCATGCGATTGAACATCGCCTCGGGCACGGCGGTGCGTTTCGAACCGGGCCAGCAGCGAACGGTCGAGCTGGTCGATTTCGCCGGCGACCGCGTGGTCTACGGCTTCCGCGGCCTGGTTCAAGGAAAACTCTGAGATGAAGCAATTCCGCAAGGCAAAGACGCGCCCCTCTGTTCGTGAAACACCGCGGAACCGGCTTTGCCGGGCCGCTGGTGTTGCCCCCGGTGAGGGGGTTGGCGAAGCGACACGAAGTGCGCGAAGCCTGGGGGTGAGCTGAGATGGCAACGATCGGGCGGCGTGCCTACGCCGAAATCTTCGGCCCTACCGTCGGCGACCGCGTGCGTCTCGCCGACACCGACCTCGTGATCGAGGTCGAGGAGGACTACACCCTGCGCGCCGGCGGCTACGGCGAAGAGGTCAAGTTCGGCGGCGGCAAGACGATCCGCGACGGCATGGCGCAGTCGCAGCGCACGCGCGCCGAAGGAACCGTCGACACAGTGATGACCAATGCGCTGATCCTCGACCACTGGGGCATCGTCAAGGCCGACATCGGCCTCCGGGGCGGGCGCATCGTCGCGATCGGCAAGGCCGGCAACCCGGACGTGCAGCCGGGCGTGGACATCGTCATCGGCCCGGGCACCGAGGTCATCAGCTGCGAGGGCAACATCGTCACCGCCGGCGGCATCGACAGCCACATCCACTTCATCTGCCCGCAGCAGATCGAGGAGGCGCTGGCTTCGGGCGTCACCACCATGCTCGGCGGCGGCACCGGCCCCGCGACCGGCACCTTCGCGACCACCGCGACGCCCGGGCCCTGGCACATCGAGCGCATGTTGCAGGCGGCCGACGCCTTCCCGATGAACCTCGGCTTTCTGGGCAAGGGCAATGCGAGCCTGCCGGCTGCGCTGCAGGAGCAAATCGACGCCGGCGTGATCGGCCTCAAGCTGCATGAAGACTGGGGCACCACGCCGGCCGCGATCAGCAACTGCCTCGACGTGGCCGACGCCACCGACACGCAGGTCGCGATCCACAGCGACACGCTGAACGAATCGGGCTTCGTCGAGAACACCATCGCGGCCGTGGGCGGCCGCGCGATCTGCGCCTTCCACACCGAAGGCGCCGGCGGTGGCCATGCACCCGACATCCTGCGCGTTGTGGGCGAGCCGAACTTCCTGCCCTCCTCCACCAATCCGACCATGCCCTACACCGTGAACACGCTCGACGAGCACGTCGACATGTTGATGGTGTGCCACCACCTCGATGCCGGCATCCCCGAGGACCTGGCCTTCGCCGAGAGCCGCATCCGCAAGGAGACCATCGCGGCCGAGGACATCCTGCACGACCTCGGCGCGATCAGCATGTTCAGCTCCGACAGCCAGGCCATGGGCCGGGTCGGCGAGGTCGTCATCCGCTGCTGGCAGACGGCGCACAAGATGAAGGGCCAGCGCGGCAAGCTGCCGGAAGACGGCGCGCGCAACGACAACTTCCGAGCCAGGCGCTACGTCGCCAAGTACACGATCAATCCCGCCATCGCGCACGGCATCGCGCACGAGGTGGGCAGCATCGAGGTCGGCAAGTGGGCCGACCTGGTGGTGTGGAAGCCGGCCTTCTTCGGCGTCAAGCCCTTCGCGATCCTGAAGGGCGGCACCATCGCGATGGCCGCGATGGGCGACCCCAACGCCTCCATTCCGACGCCGCAACCGGTGCACTACCGCCCGATGTTCGGCGCCTTCGGCGGCTCGCTGGCGAAGAGTTCGCTGACCTTCGTCTCGCAAGCCGGCCTGGCGGCCGGCATCGGCGAACGCTACGGCCTCGTCAAGACCTTGAGCGCTGTGAAAAACATCCGCGGCATCCGCAAGCAGCACATGGTGCACAACGCCTACACGCCGAAGATGGAGATCGATGCGCAGACCTATGCGGTGCGGGCCGACGGGCAGTTGCTAACCTGCGATCCGGCGGTGTCGTTGCCGATGACGCAGCGGTATTTTTTGTTCTAGCTCGGGTCTTGCGTGTCGCTCTTGGCTAGCGCGCGCAGTACGCCCCAGCGCTTGCGCATGATCTTCCTACCGATCTTCATCTGTTCCTCGAAGTCGTCAGTTGGCCTTGACAATGAAAAGCCGTTGGCGCTTTTGGCTAGCAAGACCGTGTCGCCGGCCTTCCAGTTCAGCCGCACGAGCAATTCCTCAGGCAGGATCAAGCCCACCGAGTCTTCACCGACTTGAGTCAACTGCAGAATAGTCATCGTCGTACAGCCGCTGTTAGGGATCGCCACTATCGAATGGCCGCAGCACACACCCAGATTGACCCCCCATGCTCACAGCCAACAAACTCATGCCCCAGGGCGGCGGCCTCGCGCCCGTTCTGCTTAAGCGCGCCGCCACGGTCGAACTCGACTGGGACGTGCGCCAGAAAAGCCGCTTCGATGCCACCGATTCGCACGGCCGCCAGGTCGGCGTGTTCCTCCCGCGCGGCACCGCGGTGCGCGGCGGCGACGTGCTGGTGGCGGAAGACGGTTCGCTGATCAAGGTGATCGCGGCCAAACAGCCGGTGCTGGTCATCACGCATTGCAGCCAGCACGGCACCCCCTTCGACCTGATGCGCGCGGCCTACCACCTGGGCAACCGGCATGTGCCGATCGAGCTCAAGCCCGACCACCTGAAGATCGAGCCCGACCACGTGCTGGCCGCCATGCTGCGCTCGATGCACCTGATCGTGCGCGAAGCCGAGGAGGCCTTCGAGCCCGAGGGCGGCGCGTATGGCGCGCAGGGCGGCGGCCATGGCCATTCGCATGGCGCAGCGCCGGTGGGGCCGGTGCTGCATCCGGACGCGTACTCGGCGCCGCATGCGCACGACCACGGCCACGATCATTCGCACGGGCACTCGCACTGATGGACGACGCGCCGGGCGCCCTGCCCGCTGGCAGCCTGCTGCAGTTGATCTGGCTGGCCTCGCCGGCGCTGCCAGTCGGCGGCTTCTCCTATTCGGAAGGTCTGGAAGCGGGCATCGAATGGGCCGGTCTCGCCACCGAAGAGGCGGCCTCCGACTGGCTGGCCGACCAGCTTCACCTGAGCCTGGCGCGCGCCGATCTCGCCGTGGTGGCGCAGGCGGTTCCGGCCTGGCACGACGGCGACACGGCACGCATCCGCGCGCTCAACGACTGGGTGTTCCAGACCCGCGAATCCGCCGAGTTCCTGCTGCAGACCGAGCAGATGGGCCGCTCCTTCGTCGAGTGGCTCAAGCTGCACCATGCCGACACCGCGAGCGTCTTCGATGGCCTGCCTGCAAGCTATCCCATCGCCTTCGCCTTCGCCGCCAGCCGCACCGGGGCGCCGGTGCGCGACGCCTGCCTGGCCTTCGCCTTCGGCTGGGCCGAGAACATGGTGGCGGCGGCCGTCAAGGCCGTGCCGCTGGGCCAGAGCGCCGGCCAGCGCATGCTGGGCCGCCTGGCCGCGGAAATCCCCACAGCCGTCTTGAGTGCGCTCACACTGGCGGATGATGAACGCCAGGCCTTTTCCCCCATGCTCGCCGTGCTGTCGGCGCGCCATGAAACACAGTACTCGCGCCTTTTCAGAAGCTAAAAGCGAATCATCATGACCTCCGCCCTGCACCACATCCCCCACCGCACCAAGAGACTGCCGCCGCTGCGCGTGGGCATCGGCGGGCCGGTCGGCTCCGGCAAGACCACGCTGCTCGAGATGCTGTGCAAGGCGATGCGCGACAAGTACGACCTGATTGCCATCACCAACGACATCTACACCAAGGAAGACCAGCGCCTGCTGACGGTGGCCGGCGCGCTGCCGGCCGAGCGCATCATGGGCGTGGAGACCGGCGGCTGCCCGCACACCGCGATCCGCGAGGACGCCTCGATCAACCTCGAGGCCATCGACCGCATGCTCGGCGAGTTTCCCGATGCCGACGTGGTCTTCGTCGAGAGCGGCGGCGACAACCTGGCCGCCACCTTCAGCCCCGAGCTCAGCGACCTCACGATCTACGTGATCGACGTCGCGGCCGGCGAGAAGATCCCGCGCAAAGGCGGCCCCGGCATCACCAAGAGCGACCTGTTCGTGATCAACAAGACCGACCTCGCGCCCTACGTCGGCGCCGACCTCGGCGTGATGGAGGCCGACACCAGGCGCATGCGCAAGCAGCGGCCTTACGTGATGACAAACCTCAAGACCCACACGGGCTTGGCCGAAGTCGTGGCCTTCATCGAAGAGCGCGGCATGCTCGCCGAGCACTGAGCGCACCAGCGCCGGCGGACTTCCGGCCCCATTTGTCGAAGCGATTCGAGAAATGCTTCACACCTTCGGGACGTCATAGAGCTTCGGGCTTATTTCTTGCTGAACCCGAAAATCCGATACTGCCGTAACGAATACGAAAGTTCCTATGGCCTCCGAAGCAACTTTTCATCCCGCAACCGGCAGCGTCCAGTTCGCGATCTACCCCGACGGGTACGACGGCGCACGCATCATTGCCCGGATCGACGAAGAGGCGCTGCACGCCCGCTTCCATGCACCGGAGGGCGACACTGAACTGGTGCGCGCCTATGCGGAGAACGCCGACTCGATCGACGCGCTGGCGACCGCGCGCTACCGCGAGAACCCGACGGCCGCCATCTGCCTGCACAGCACGGACTTCCAGCCGAGGGGCCGCTAGGGCCTGTTATTAATAACAGGCCCTATCGGACTTGAGGTTCAATGGCGTCTTCCAAAAAGGAGACGGTCCATGTCGAACTTCATCCAGGTCACGCCTTTCATGCACGTCGCCGAGCTCGACCGTGCCCTCGCCTTCTTCACCGACATCCTCGGATTCACGGTCGGCTACCGCGATGGAGGCTATGCCTACCTGCACCGTGAGAAAGTGGCCTTTCGCATCCTTGGGCTGGAGAAGGGCTGCACCGTGCCTCCCGGCGACCGGCGCTACGCCTCCTACATCGATGTGGTCGATGTCGACAGGCTCTATGCCGAGCTCAAGCCGAAGCTCGACACGCTTCCCGACAAGGACGTTCACGGCCCGATCGATCAGGACTACGGCCAGCGCGAACTGCTGGTGCTGGCGCCAGATGGCAACCTGATCGCGTTCGGGCAGGCGATCAAGAAGGCGGCTTGAGCATGCCCGAGCACATCGGAATCGTCGGCTGCTCCGCCGAAGGCGCGGGCCTTTGCTACAAGACCATTTGCGCCGAAGGCACGCGGCTCCTGGGCCCGCACGCCCATCCCGAGGTATCGATGCACACGCCCTCGCTCGCCGAGTACGTCGAGTGCCTGGACCGCGGCGACCTGCAGGGGGTGGGCGAGTTGATGCTCGCCTCGGCCCACAAGCTCGCGAAGACCGGCGCCGATTTCCTGGTCTGTCCCGACAACACCATCCATCAGGCGCTGCCGCTCATCGAAGCGCGCTCGCCGCTGCCCTGGCTGCATATTGCCGAAGTGGTTGCGGCAGAGGCCGTCGAACGCGGCTTCCGCCGGCTCGGCCTGACCGGCACGCGCTGGCTGGTGAACAGCGAGGTCTATCCCGAAAAGCTGGCGGCACGCGGCCTGATCTGCGTGCGGCCGAGCGACACCGAACGCGACGACATCCAGCGCATCATCATGGACGAGCTGGTCTACGGCGTGTTCAAGCCCGAGGCGGTGGCCCGCTTCCAGCAGGTCATCGGGCGCATGAAGGACGAGGGCTGCGATGCCGTCATCCTCGGCTGCACCGAGATTCCATTGATCATCGACGACACGAATTCGCCGCTTCCGCTGCTCGACTCCACGCGCCTTCTGGCGCGGGCCGCGCTGCGGCGGGCTGTGCAGGCCTAGGGCGCCTCGATCGCGAGCTCCGCCACCACGCGGCTGGCGGCGACCTGGTCGCCGGCTTTCACATGCAATGCGGTCACCCGGCCCGAGGACGGCGCTGCGTGCACGTGCTCCATCTTCATGGCTTCCAGGGTCACGATGGGTTGGCCGACCTCGACGGTGTCGCCGACGGCCACCATCACCGCGACCACGCGGCCGTTCATCGATGCGCGCAGCTTGCCGTCGCCGGCCGCGTCGCCGGCCTTGAGCGCGGCCGCGCGCGTGTGGTCTTCCACCCGCAGCTGGCGGCCGCGGTAGTGCAGCAGCAGCAAGGGTCCATCGCGATGGCAGGCCGCGTGTTCGGCCAGGCCGTTGCAGGCGAAGCGCACCGAGGCCTGCACCCGTTCGATTCGATCGATCTCGAAGACGCTTTCGTCGATGCCCACGCTGAACCGATCGGGATGCGTACGCACGACGCTGGCGTGGAGCATCCGGCCATCGAGCGTGAAGCGCAGCGGGATCGGCAGCGTATGCGTGATGCTGTGGCCTTGATGCGATCGATCGCCGCTGTCTTCGCAGAGCAGCACGGCCGCGAGCGCGGCGGCACGATCCTGCGTGGCGCCGTCCGGTGCGAGCAGTTCTTCCTGGTACTGGTCGATGAAGGCGGTGCTCGCCCCGCCGGCCGCGAACACCGGGTGCGCGAGGCAGCGCTGCAGGAAGAACTGGTTGGTGGTCACGCCCAGCGCCACCGCGTCCTCGAGGCCGGCCATCAGCTTGCGGCGCGCCTCCTCGCGCGTGCGGCCGTGCGCGACGAGCTTGGCGATCATCGAGTCATAGAAAGGCGGAATCCCGGCGCCCGAACGCAGTGCATCTTCGACGCGCAGCTGCGCCGGCATCCGCCACAGCGCCATGGTGCCGCTTTGGGGCATGAAGCCCTGCGCGGCATCCTCGGCGCAGAGGCGAACCTCGATCGCGTGGCCGTCGAAGCGCACGTCCTCCTGCGCCAGCGGCAAGGGCTCGCCGGCCGCGACGCGCAGCTGCAGCGCCACCAGGTCGAGCCCGGTGATCGCCTCGGTGACCGGATGCTCCACCTGCAGCCGCGTGTTCATCTCCATGAAGTAGTAGTTGCCTTCGCCGTCGAGCAGAAACTCGAGGGTGCCCGCGCCCTCGTAGCCGATGGCCTTCGCCGCCGCGACGGCGGTCGCGCCCATGCGCTCGCGCAGCGCCGCGTCAACCGCCGGCGAGGGCGCCTCCTCGATGAGCTTCTGGTGGCGGCGCTGGACCGAACAGTCGCGCTCGCCGAGATGAATCGCATGGCCGTAACGATCGGCGAGGACCTGGATCTCGATGTGGCGCGCCGCCGCGATCGCGCGCTCCAGGATGAGCTCCGGATTGCCGAAAGCGCCTTCGGCTTCGGAGCGCGCGCTCCGAAGCAATTCGGGAAACTCCGTCGCCGAGGACGCCAGCCGCATGCCGCGCCCGCCGCCGCCGGCCGCGGCCTTGATCATCACCGGGAAGCCGATGCGCGTGGCCTCGGACGCAAGACGCGCAGCGCTCTGGTCGTCGCCCTGGTAGCCGGGAATGCAGGGCACGCCGGCCGCCTGCATCAGCGTCTTGGCGCCGGCCTTGTGGCCCATCGCGGCGATTGCCTCGGGCGAGGGGCCGATGAACACCAGGCCGGCCTCACGGCAGGCGCGCGCGAAGCCTTCGTTCTCGGCCAGGAAGCCATACCCCGGATGCACGGCGTCCGCGCCCGCCACTGCGGCCGCTTCGAGAATCGCAGGAATGCACAGGTAGGACTGCGACGGCAAGGGCTCGCCGATGCAGACCGCCTGGTCGGCCTCCTGCACATGGCGCGCATCGGCATCGGCGGTGGAATACACGGCCACCGTGCGATAGCCGAGCGCTCGCGCGCTGCGCATGATGCGCAGCGCGATCTCCCCGCGGTTGGCGATGAGGATCTTCCGGAACGGTGTGGGCTGCATGGTCATGGCTCAGGGGCGCGCCACGGAGAACTGCATCGCCTGCGGCCGGCGCAGCTCGGCATCGCGGCAGATCGAGAGCAGCTGCGCGATGACGGCGCGCGTGTCGCGCGGATCGATCACGCCGTCGTCGAGCAGGCGCGCGCTGGTGGTGAACACACTGGTCTGGCTCTCGAAGCGCTCGATGATGCGGCGCTCGAGCTCGTCGAGCTTGGCCTGATCCACCGCGCCCTTGCGACGCATCGCGGCCTCGGTGACCATGACCATGGTGCCGGCCGCCTGCTCGGCGCCCATCACCGCCGTTCTCGCGTTGGGCCACGAGAAGCAGAAGCGCGGATGGAAGCCGCGCCCGCACATGCCGTAGTTGCCCGCGCCGTAGGAGGCGCCGCAGTAGAGCGTGATCTGCGGCACGGTGGCGTTGGTCACCGCCTGGATCATCTTGGAGCCGTGCTTGATCATGCCGGCCTCCTCATGCGCCTTGCCGACCATGTAGCCGGTCGTGTTGTTGAGGTAGAGGATCGGCGTCTTCGCCTGGCAGCAGGCCTGGATGAAATGGGTCGCCTTGTTGGCGCCGGCGCTGTCGATGGGGCCGTTGTTGGTGACGACGCCGAGCGGCAACCCCTCGATCTTGATGTGGCCGACCACGGTGGCGCTGCCGTAGCCCTCGCCGAATGGCAGGAACTCGGAGTCGTCGGCGATGCGCGCAATCACCTGCCGCATGTCGACAGGGCGCTTGGGGTCTATCGGCATGATGCCCAGCAGTTCCTCGGCGTCGTGGCGCGGCGGCTTGAAGCGGCGCGGCGGCTCGGCCGGCAGATCGCGGTTCCAGTCGATGTGGGCGAGGATCTCGCGCGCGATGCGGATCGCGTCGCGGTCGTCTTCCGCCAGGTAGTCGCCGAGGCCGGAGATCGAGGTGTGCATGAGCGCGCCGCCCAGTTCCTCTTCGGTCGCGATCTCGCCGGTCGCGGCCTTGAGCAGGGGCGGCCCGGCGAGAAAGGCGCGCGAGCGGCCGCGCACCATCACGATGTAGTCCGACAGGCCGGTCTGGTAGGCGCCGCCGGCGGTGGAGGAGCCGTGCGTCACCGTGATCACCGGCAGGCCGGCCGCCGACATGCGCGCGAGGTTGCGGAACAGGCTGCCGCCCTTGATGAACTCCTCGACCTTGTAGGTGAGCAGGTTGGCGCCGGCGCTCTCCACCAGCTGGACATAGGGCAGCTTGTTCTCGAGCGCGAGCTCCTGCATGCGCAGCGCCTTGTCCAGGCCCATGGGCTGCAGCGCGCCGGCATCGATCCCCGAATCGGAAGCGTTGACCATGACGCGCACGCCCGACACCCAGCCGATGCCGCCGATGATGCCGCCGCCCGGCACGCTCTGGTCGAGCTCGGGCTTGTCCATGCCCAGGCCGGCCAGCGATGCGATTTCGAGGAAGGGCGAGCCGGGGTCGAGCAGCAGTGCAACCCGATCGCGCGGCAAGAGTTGTCCGCGTTGCTCGAAGCGCTCGCGCGATCGCGCCGAAGTCGCCGCGCTGCGCCGCTCGCAGGCACGCACGCGTTCGAGCAAGGCCAGCATGCCCTCGCGGTTGGCGTGGAAGGACTCGCTGTCGGGATAGATGGTCGACTCGATGCTTGCCACGTTCTTTTTCCTTGCGCCTCAGAGGCCCAGCTGCCGCGCGGCCAGGTCCTTCATGACCTCTTCCGATCCACCGCCGATCATCATCACCTTGACCTCGCGGTAGATGCGCTCGCTCTTCGTGCCGCGCATGTAGCCCATGCCGCCCAGCAGCTGCACCGCCTGGTCGGCGCAGAACTGCATCGCCTGCGTGGCCTGCACCTTGGCGAGGCAGATACGCGCCACCAGCTGCGCCGGATCCGCGAGCCGGTGCTCGACGCGGTAAGCCAGGTCGTAGACGAGCGTGCGCGCGGCATCGATGCGCAGAGTCATGTCCATCAGCTTGTGGCGTACCACCTGGCGCTCGGACAGCGCCGTGCCGCCGACCGTGCGCTGGCGCGCCCAGTCCACCGCCTCCTCCAGGCAGACCTCGGCATAGCCGCAGGCCAGCGACGCCATGAGCAGCCGCTCGTTGTTGAAGTTGTGCATGAAGAGCTTGAAGCCGCGGTTCTCCTCGCCGACGAGGTTGGCTGCCGGCACGCGGCAGTCGTCGAAGCGAAGGTGCGCCGTGTCGGAGCTCCACCAGCCCATCTTCTTGAGCGGGGTGCGCGTGAGCCCCGGCGTATCGGCCTCGATCACGAGCGCCGAGATGCCGCCGGCGCCCAAGATTTTCGGATCGGTGCGTACCGCGGTCGTGATGAAATCGGCGCGCAGGCCCGAGGTGATGAAGGTCTTTTCGCCGTTCACGATGTAGTGATCGCCGTCGCGGATCGCGGTGGCTCGGAGATTGGCCACGTCGGAGCCGCCCGAAGGCTCGGTGACGGCCAGCGCGGCGATCTTCTCGCCCGCGAGCACCGGCGGGATGACGCGGCGCTTCAACGCCTCGCTGCCCGCGGCCAGGATCGGCGGCAGCGCGATGCCGTGCGAGTTCATCGAGGCCTGCACGCCGCCCGAGCCGCAGCGCGCGAATTCCTCTGCCACCACCAGCTGATAGAACAGGTCGGCCGGCGTGCCGCCGTATGCCTCCGGGTAGCCCAGTCCCAGGATGCCGAGCTCGGCCGCGCGCGCATAGAGCGAGCGCGGAAAGGTCTCCGCCTCGTCCCACGCGTTCACGTGGGGCGTGATCTCGCGCGAGATGAAGCCGCGCACACCGGTGCGGAACTGCTCGTGGTCCGGACTGAAATAGAAAGGCAGCGGCGGCGCATCGAGAAAATCCATGAACGGAGGCTAGCGGCGCGGAGCGCCCAGGTCTTGTGCGAAGTGGCTGCGCCGCAGCGAGTTGGCGCAAGCGCGGCGCGCGGCGGATCGCTAAGCTGCATCTTCATGACAAGCAGCAAGATCGTCCGCATCGGCGGCGCCTCGGGCTTCTGGGGCGACAGCATGGTGGCCGCACCGCAGCTGGTGAAGGGCGGCCGGCTCGACTACCTGGTGTTCGACTACCTGGCCGAAACCACGATGGCCATCCTTGCGGCCGCGCGCGCCAAGCAGCCCGAGCTGGGCTGGGCCACCGACTTCGTCGACATCGCGATGAAGCCGGTGCTCGCCGAAGTGAAGCGGCAGGGCATCAAGGTGATCAGCAACGCGGGCGGCATCAACCCGCACGGATGCGCAGCCGCACTGCGCGCGCTGGCCGAGGCCGAAGGCATCGCGCTGCGCATCGCGGTGGTCGAGGGCGACGACATCGGCGCGCAGATGCCGGCCTTGCGCGAGCACGGCGTCCGGGACATGTTCAGCGGCGAATCCCTGCCCGGGAAGGTGCTGAGCGCCAACGCCTACCTCGGCGCCCTGCCGATCGCCGCCGCGCTCGCGGCCGGCGCCGAGGTGGTGATCACCGGACGCTGCGTCGACAGCGCGGTGACGCTGGGGCCGCTGATGCACGAGTTCGGCTGGACCGCCTCGGATTTCGACCTGCTGGCCTCCGGCAGCCTGGCCGGCCACATCATCGAGTGCGGCTGCCAGGCGACCGGCGGCCTGCACACCGACTGGGAAGACATTCCCGACTGGGCGAACATCGGCTATCCGATCGTCGAGTGCCATGTCGACGGCAGCTTCGTCGTGACCAAGGCCGAGGGCACCGGCGGGAAGGTGATCCGCGCGGCGGTCGCCGAGCAGTTGCTCTACGAGATCGGCGACCCGGGCGCCTACCTGCTGCCGGACGTGAGCTGCGACTTCCGCGAGGTCTCGATCGAGCAGCAGGGAGAGAACCGCGTGCGCGTGAGTCCTGCCAAGGGACGCCCGCCGACGCCGAGCTACAAGGTGTCGGCGACCCAGCAGGGCGGCTACCGCTGCGCGGGCAGCCTGGTGATCGTCGGCATCGATGCCGAGAAGAAGGCGCGGCGCACGGCCGAGGCGATCATCGAACGCACCGGCCGCATCTTGCGCGAGAGCGGGCAGCCACCCTTCACTTCCACCCATATCGAAGTGATCGGCGCCGAGTCGCTCTACGGCCCGCACGCGCGCACGCGGGCGTCGCGCGAGGTCATGATGCGCGTGGTCGCCAACCATCCGCAGAAGGCCGCGCTCGCGATGTTTTCGCGCGAGATCGCGCCGGCGGGCACCTCGTGGGCGCCCGGCACCACGGGCCCGGGTGGCGGACGGCCTTCGGTTTCGCCGCTGATCGAGCCCTTCGCCTTTCTGCTGGAGAAGCGGGCCGTGCCCGTCGCCTTCGTGCTCGATGGCGAGCGCCATGCGGTGCCCATTCCAGCGGGCGACGGCGACGGCATCGCGCCTGCGGCCGCGGCACCGCCTCCCTGGACCGAGCCCAGCGAAGCGATGGAGGAGGTACGCCTGCTCCAGCTCGCCTGGGCGCGCAGCGGCGACAAGGGCAACCTCTCGAACATCGGCCTGGTCGCGCGCCGCCCCGAGTGGCTGCCGCTGCTGTGGGAGCGCGTGACGCCGGAGGCCGTGCGCGCCTATTTCGCGCACCTGGTTCACGGCAGGGTGGAACGCTTCTACTTGCCCGGCATCGCCGCGATGAACCTGCTGCTGCACGATGCGCTCGACGGCGGCGGGCCGTCCTCCATGCGCATGGACCCGCTCGGCAAGGGCATGGCGCAAATGCTGCTGGACATGCGGGTCAAGGTTCCGCGCTCGCTGGCCGCGGGACTTTGAATGCAGAACAGGCCTGAAACCCGCTTCATCCCCGCCACCGAGTTCGGCCGCAGCGAACTCACCGCGCTCTGGAATCGCGCCTACGAGAACTATTTCGTTCCCATTGCCTTCACCGAGGCGCTCTTCGAGAGACATCTGCGGCGCGCGAATGCCGACCTTGCGCTTTCCAGGGTGCTCGCGATCGATGGCGCACTCCACGGCATCTCGCTCGCGGGCCGCAGGCAGGGCCGTGCCTACCTCGCCGGCTTCGGCATCGCCGTTGCGCAGCGGGGCCGAGGGCGGGCAAGGGAGCTGCTCGAGGCTCAGATCTCGGCCTTGTCGGACGCGGGGATGCGCGAAGTCATCCTCGAGGTCATCGAGCAGAACCCGGCCCGGCTGCTGTACCGCAAGGCAGGCTTCGCAGAGCTTCGGCCCTTGGTGGTTCTGGAGGGAACACTCGCCCAAGGCCGCGCATTTGCCGGTGTGGCGCTCGATGCGGCATCCCTCGCCTCTGCGCACGCGCTCTGCAGCGCGAACACACGTCCGACCTGGCGCCGCGAAATCCCCACGGTGCTGGACGCCGTCGCGGCCGAGGGTGCGGTGGCCCTCGGCGTAAAGCGCAGCGGCGCCGTCGTCGGCTATGCCGTCTATCTAGAAGCCGGCGCTAGCAGCGCGCTGCTCGATGCCGGTGCGCTCGACGAGGCCGCGGCTTCCGATCTCCTAGACGCTCTCGCCTGCGCGCGCGCCGGCACGACATGGCGGCTGGTCGACGAGCCGGCGGACAGCGTCCTGTTTCGCGCGGCGACCGCGCGCGGGCTGGCGACCGGCATCCGCCAGGTGGAGATGCAGCTCGCGCTCTGAGAGAATGCCGCCCCCAGCCTTGATCCCGCATCCATGAATATCGTCGTCAACGAAGAACTAAGAACCTATATCGACCCGTTGACTCCCGAGGAACACGAAGCGCTGGAACGAAGCATCCTGGCCGAAGGCTGTCGCGATGCGCTGGTGCTGTGGGGCGATGTCCTGGTGGATGGCCACAACCGGTACGGCATCTGCCAGAAGCACGGGCTGCCGTTCCAGACGGTGCAGAACGCGCGCTTCCAAACCATGGAGGACGTGCACCTGTGGATGATCGACCAGCACCTGGGCCGGCGCAGCGTCTCGGACTTCCTGCGCGGCGTGCTGGCGCTGCGAAAGAAGGAGATCGTGGCCGAGCGGCAGGCTCGAATGTCGACAGCGGCCGCGCCGGCAGAGGCGGAGGCCCCAGCGGAGGCGCCCGCGTCCCTGAACAGCCGCGAAGCCGTCGCCAAGGCGGCGCGCATCAGCAGCAGCCAGGTCGTGATGATCGAGAAGATCCGGAAGCAGGCCGCGCCCGAGCTGGTGGCGGCCGTCAAGTCCGGAACGATCTCGATCAATGCCGCCGCAGCCGTGGCGACCTTGCCGGCCGAAGAACAGGCGGCCGCCGCGATCGCCGGCAAGGATCAGCTGAAACAGGCCGCCAGGCGCGTCCGCGAAGCCAGGCGCAAGCCGCGCGATGAGCCGGCGCCCTCCGACGAATCGGCAAAGCTCGACCTCGTGCAACAGCTGCAGCAGCGCGTGGCCGAGCTGAAGGCCGAGAACGAAGCCTTGCGCAGGCAAGTGGCCGATCTGCTGCAGGCGCAGCGGACGGGCTAGCAGAAGGCTGGTGCACCAGCCTTTCTGCTACCGCGGATTCACCCGCCCCGCTCTCAAGCCACCGGCGCGAGGAACGCGATCAGCTTGCCCGTGTTGGCGACGAAGTCGCTGGTCGAGATGCCCAGCGGACGCTCGCGTGGCTGGTAGGGCTCGATCTCCGGCGGGGTGAGCGGGTCATACGGCGAGGTGTCGTAGATATCGCCCACGTGCCTGCTGCGGTAGGCGTCGCCTGTATACGGCGTGGTGGGGCCGTTGCCGCGGAACGGGTTGGTGACGAACGCGATCGGCGAGAGCCAATAGTCCTTCTCGCCGAGGGCATCGACCACCGCCTGCGCCTGCGCTTCGGTGACCGTCGGGCTGGTCATGGTCGCGCCCGCGAACAGGTCGGGGAAGTCGACTTCGCGCAGCGAGAAGTACTTCGGCAGGTCCCTCGGCCTGGTGGCCTTCAGCGGCGACCCCGCAGTCATCTCGGCGATCGCGGCATCGCTCATCGACGCGAGCTGGTCGTAGGTTGCCTGAAGACTGCCGATGTTGACGCTGCGGCCCGCCGAATAGTGGCTGAGCGTGGCGCGATGGTCGTGATCGAAGTAGTACGCACCGTTCCAGATGTTCGAGCCGTAGCGGTGGACGAAGCGCGGCTGGTTCGTCCCCAGCTCGATGAAGGTGGGATGCGTGCGGCCGGCGAGCAGCGGGTTGTCGGCAATCATCTCGGGCGTCAGCTTGCAGCTGTTGAGCCACGCGATCGCTTCCGGCACGCGCGCCAGGAACGTCCTGTCGCCGGTCAGCCGGAAGTAGTGGAACAGCTGCAGCACGTTGGTCTGCGTCGTGTGCGTCGCGAGCGAGCGCGGCTCGTAGGTGCGCGCGCCGGCCGGAGCCCCGGCCGGGCGGCCGTCGCGATCCTCGGTCAGGTGCTGCAGCGCCCAGCCGGCCTGCGGCCCCGGCTGCTGGAGGCGCCGCAGGCATTGCATCGCGCGCTGCACCGGCTCGATCAGGCGGGTCTCGCCGAGTCCCACCACGCACATCAGCATGAACTTGATGTTCTCGCCGGCCACGTCGTCGTTGAACGTGATCTGGCGCGTGTAGTCGCCGTCCTCCATGCCTTGGGTCGCGCCGGGCGGCAGCTGCTGCGGGTTAGGCAGCGGCATCGACGAGACCGAGCCCGGGAACGGCGGATAGCGCTGCGGCCAGCCGCCGTCGGCGATGCCGCTGCTGAACTGCGCGCTGGTCACGAAGTCGATGGCCTTGTACAGCGGGCCGCGGAAGCGCCAGTCGCGCTTCTCGAGGTACATGCGCAGCAGGAACTGCGACGCCACCGCGGTGCCCGCGTCGTCGAAGGTCGCGTTGCCGTAGTAGTGCTGGAACTCCTCGAGCCGCCAGCCGTTGGCGCCGATCGTCTCGTACCAATGCTTGAGCGACGCCTCGCCGGCGAAGTCGTAGATGTAGTTCCAGCCGCCCGCCGGATGCTGGGCCGCGACCAGCGCGCGCGCGGTGCGCTCGGCGGCCTTGTAGAAGAGCTCGTCGCCGGTCGCGTGGTAGGCGTCGAGGAAGGCGTGACCGGCCGAAGGCGTGCCGGGCGGCTGGATCCAGCACATGGTGCGCTTGGCCTCCATCTCGCCCCAGCTGACCGACAGGTCGGGCAGGTAGGCCCAGACGTAGCCGCCTCGGTAGGACACCTCTTCGTCCATGAAGCGGACCGCTTGCCGCAGCGCCGAGCGGACGCGCTTGCGCAGCTTGTCGCCGGCGTCAGGTTTCTCGTCCGCGACGGCCTCGGGTTTCGAGCTCCCGGCGCCGGCAAGGGCTGAGGCGCCGCCATCGCCGCCGCCACCGCAGGCGGCCAGGGCGATCGGGCTGAGTCCGGACATCACGAATCTTCTGCGTTTCATCGCTGCTCCTCAAAGGTGGATTTGCCCACCTCGGTGACACCGGGGACTCTCACGCCCTGGTGGCCGGGGATCGGGCCGTGGACGAGATCCGGCCGGACGGCAGGCGCACGGCACGGCTTCGGCGGCATGTACGCCGGAACGCCAGTTTTGTCATGATTCTTGGCGCTACGGCGCGGCATGTCGTCGGTCATCGTATGACTCGAAGTCGACGGCAGGATTGGTGGAAACCATGATAGGCATGCCAAGGTCTACGATTCCCCACTGGAGGAGCCAATCAACCTGCTTCACATTCAGGTCCACCTACACCTATGACGTCAGACGACATGAACCATCGCCCACTTCATCGCGCAGCCGCCGCATCGACACGTCTTCGGGTACGGGTTTGCCCTATTTTTTAGTTATTCCAAAAAACTATATTGATTATTTGAAATAACGTTATGACCACCCGGGTCCGCCCCGGTCCAGGAGACAACCATGGGTCAGATCGCGTTCTATTCCTCATGCCGTCCCAGATGGGCAGCGTTGGCTGCGGCATCCCTGCTTGCCGCCTGCGGCGGGGGCGGCGGCGGCGGCGGCTTGGCCTTCGTTCCGGCAACGCCGGCTACGCCGTCGGAAGCGCGCCCCGGCACGCTGCAGTCTTGTACCGACCTCGCAAGCAAGGCAGCGTTCAGCAATACGGTCTACACCAGCGCCACATCCGTGGCCGCTGGCGCGCTCGCCGTAGCCGGCGTGACTGCGCCGGTGCCGGAGCACTGCCGCGTGCAGGGCCAGATGAATCAGCGAACCAGCGGCGTCGACGGCAAGACCTACGCGATCGGCTTCGAGATGCGCCTGCCGGTCAATTGGAACGGCCGCTTCTTCTATCAGGCCAACGGCGGGCTCGATGGGAACGTGGTTCCGGCAACGGGGAGCATCGGCGGAGGATCGCCGAAGACCACTGCCCTGCACATGGGCTTCGCCGTGATCAGTTCGGACGCCGGGCACTCCGGCGCGCAGATTCCGACTTTCGGCATCGATCCGCAAGCGCGCCTGGACTATGGCTACAACGCCGTGGCGCAGCTGACCCCGATGGCCAAGAACCTGGTCGCCAAGGCCTATGGCCGCGCACCCGATCGCTCCTATTTCGGAGGCTGCTCGAACGGCGGCCGCCACGCGATGGTGGCAGCAGCGCGATTCGCCAGCCAATACGACGGCATCCTGGCCGGCAATCCCGGCTTCAACCTGCCGAAGGCTGCAGTGGCTCAGCTCTATGGCGTGCAGCAATATGCCAAGGTGACGACGGCCAATACGGCAGCCGGCAAGCCGGATCTGCAGACCGCCTTCACGCAAGCGGAGATGAACACCGTGGCCAACGCGGTGCTCGCGCGTTGTGACGCACTGGACGGAGCGGCGGACGGGATCGTCGCGGACGTCCAGATGTGCAAACAGGCATTCGATCTGGCGACCGCCGTACCCACATGCGGCGGCGCGCGCGACGGCAGCTGCCTCACGGCCGCGCAAAAGAGCGCGCTCGACAACGTCTTCTCCGGCGCGAAAAACAGCGCGGGCACGGCGCTCTACAGCAGCTTTCCCTACGATGCCGGCATCAACCGTGCCGATTGGCGCCAGTGGGAGTTCTCCAATTCGCAAAGCCTGGATACCGCCGCGGTCGGCTTCGTTTTCAGCACCCCGCCGTTGGGAACGAGCCGCCCCTCCGGGATCGATTTCGCGCTCGGATTCAGCATGGACATCGATGCGCCGAGCATCTTCGCGAGTACCGCGCTCTACACCGAGTCGGCGATGTCCTTCATGACGCCGCCGAACCCGAGCAAGCTTTCGGCGCTTCGCGACCGCGGCAGCAAGCTCATCGTCTATCACGGCACCAGCGACGCGGTGTTTTCCTCGGACGACACGACCAGTTGGTACGAGCAATTGCGCGCGGAGAACGGCGGCGATGCGTCCGGCTTTGCCCGCTTCTTTCCGGTGCCCGGCATGAATCATTGCGGGCGCGGCCCGGCCACCGACCAGTTCGACATGCTGACGCCGCTCGTCGCGTGGGTGGAACAGGGCAAGGCGCCTGCGTCGATCATCGCCACGGCTCGCGGAGCGGGCGCCAATGTGGTCAACACCGAGTTGCCTGCCGACTGGTCGGCCGATCGCACGCGGCCGCTGTGCCCGTATCCCAAGACAGCAGCCTATGTAGGCGGCAGCATCGAATCGGCCTCCAGCTTCGCGTGCCGATAGCAGGCGGTGCGCATCTGGCTGGCGGAGAGGCCGAAGTGATCAAGGCGTTGGCTCCGATCTGGAAGACCAAGGCGGAGACTGCCAGCCGGTGTTTCAGCGGATTCGCACTGTCATCAACTATGGCGCCGCCAAGGACTATTGCTCGGGCGTGGATGGCGAGTTCTGGACACAAGCGAAGTTGGCGCTCGGGGCCAACGACCGGGCTCGCAAGGTCGAGCATCACAGCTCGTGCCCGTACAGCCAGGTGGGGGAGCTGATGTCGAAGGTGCGGGCCAGCACAGCGACGCCGCACGCTCTGGCGAGGTGAGGGGTGCGCGCTGGTCGGAGTTCGACGCTCATCTAACCCACTGGACCGTCCCCGGCGAGCGGATGAAGGCGGGGCGGGACCATAAGGTCCCGTTGTCGAAAAGAGCCAGGGCGCTGCTGCGGCAGGCTCGAGCGCTGCAGGCCGAAAATTGGCAGCGAAATCCTTCTTCTTTGGGGGGCGATATTGGACAGTTTCTGGACGCATCCAATATCCAGTGTTCCGCAACTATCAGTTTGGGTAGTGGTGCAGCGCGTCCCTCAGACGCACAGTCGGGGCTGATGGTCCGCCCTCCTCTCCGTTCCCGACGAGCGAGCCGCCGCCGATTCCGGCAGGTGCGCGACCGCACGGGCAAGCGCGTCCATCGCCCCGCGACGAACTGACTGCGGCCATCGGCCGCCGAATCAGGGCCCTGCGGGTCGCGGCTGGCGCTTCTGGTGGCGCGTTCGACCACAGGTGTGGAATATCTGGATCCATGCTGTCTCGGGTCGAGTGGGGGTCGTCTCACCATCCATCAGGACGGTGGCGAGGCAGCGCAACTTCTTACGCCAAAACTTACGCTAGAGGGGCACATTGGCTTGCCCACGCGGGTTCGCTACCACTCCAGGTGAGCCAGCCTGGTTCAGCAGTTGGGATTCCGAAATCGCGCGACGCAAAAGGCCACAGCGCGCGACGCTCAAAGCTGGGTCGCTCGCATGCAGGGCCACGATGTAGCGGGGGCATCTGCACCCGACAATCGAATTGACAATGCTTGAGAATTCCAGCGGCCCCCTGGGATCCGTTCCCCTCAGCGCCCAGCTCGCGCCGGTGCGCCTACGGCCGTGGCATCGCCGCGCCTCCTGTCGATGCCCGTGCGGCCGCCCGGGCCAGCCCTGTCAGTCCGCTGCCCAGGCTGGGCGCAGGAAGGGGCGCCAGACGTCCTCTGCGCCTGGCTGTGCGCAGCGCTTCTTCCGACAAGTCGAGTGCGACAGACAAGGCCACCAGAGGGGCGCTGTCCAGCGCCAGCGCGAGGAGTCCACGGTGGGTGGGCTTCTTTTTTCGCTGGCGCCAGGTTCGAGGCAGTTGCCGCTCAGAACGCCCAGTTCAGGTTGACCTTGAACCCGTGGTCCTTGAGCCCGTTGCCGAACTGGCCTGAATAGGAGGCCCCCAGCATCAGGTTCGGCCGCAGCTGCGTCTCCACGCCCGCCTCCAGCACCGCCACGTTCTTCGCCAGCGGCACGCCTTCGAGCGTGAACGGGATGCTGCCCGCGAACGCATGCGTGCTGGTGGGCGTGGTGTCGCCGAAGGCATGGCGCCAGCCCAGCATGCCGCGCAGCCGCGTGGCGCTGCCGATCTGGGTGCTGGCGCGCAGGCCCAGCGTGGTGAAGGTGGCATCGACGCTGCCGCCTTCGCCGTAGAGCGCGGCCAGGCCGCCGCGCTCGAGGAAGGCGTCGCTCTTCACGCGCACGTGGGCCAGGCGCGCGAAGGGCTCCAGCGCCACGCGGCCCGCATCGATGCGGTGGCCCGCCTCGCCGAAGAGCTGCGTGGTGGTGCTGTCGTAGTCGGCCGAGAGGGTGTCGGCAAAGCCCGCGAAGGCCACCGAGCGGCTGGTCTCGGTCTTGTGCCAGCTGTGGTTGGCGCCCAGGCGCAGCGCGGTGGCGCCCCATTGGGTGCCGCCGTAGGCGCCCAGGTGGTAGCTGTCGGTCTTGGCGCTGCTGTTGCGCGCCTCGGTGTCGGCGCTCGCGCGGCTGTAGCCGCCCAGGGCCCCCACGCGCCAGCCGCCGCCCACTCCGGTGTCGGCACCGACGACGAAGCCGCCGATGTCGCGCTCGAGCTTGGCGGCATTGCCGTTGCCGTCGATGTGGCCCCAGGAACCGAAGACCTGGCCCCAGGCGGTGCGTGCCTGGTTGTCCGCAGGCGTGCAGCCGTCACGTTCGCTTCCCTCCTGTGGCGGCTGCGCCGGCTGCTGCGGCGCGCTGCCGGGCGCGCAGGCGGCGGTGCGTAGCCGCTCGATGGCGGCCTCGCGCACGAAGCGGCTGTCTTCCAGCAGCGCGGTCTTGTTGGAGGCGTGGATGTCCACCGACAGTTGGTTCAGTGCATCGCGCGCAGCGAAGTCGCTGGGCAGGAAGGCCACCGCATTGGCAAGACCATTGCTCTGCGGCAGGCTGTCCAGCGCCGTGGCCACGGCCACCTGGTTGGGCGTGCCTGCCACCTCCGTGAAGCTGCGCACCTTCTCGGCATTCAGATAGACGTTGTTGGCGTCATAGCTGTCGACCAGCTGCACGAAGGCCGTGCTGGTGTCGCCGGCCAGGCTGTAGGTGCCGGTGAGGCCGCCATCGGCGGTGAGCACCCGATAGCGGTTGCCCATGGTGTAGGCGCCGCTGTGGATGCGCACCACGTTCAGGCGCGCGCCGCTGCCGATGCTGGCAGTGCCGGTGGCATGGATCAGGTCCGAGGCATTGGAGCCCGGGTCCACTTCGACTTCGTAGGTGGAGCCGGGTGCTTGCGTGTAGTTGCCGCTGACCGTGAGGGTGCCGATCGAGTTGCCGGGGGCGATGGTGCCGGCCACCGTCGTGCTGCCGATCGTGCCCGAGCCCTTCAGGCGGCCTGCCGCGAGCACATTGGTGCTGCCGCCGAGCACGCCATTGACGGCGAGCGTGCCGGCTTCCACGGTGGTGGTGCCGGTGTAGGTGTTGCTGCCGTTCAGCACCAGCGTGCCCAGATCGGTTTTGGTCAACGCACCGGTGCCAGCAAGCGCCGCGTCGATGGTGGCCGTCATGTCGGCGCCGGCGGCGGTGCCATCGCCCACGCGAAGGGTCGGCGTGCTGCCCACCAGGGCCAGCGTGCCGCCCGTGACCCGATAGCCATCGACCGCGAACTGCAGGCCCGACGCCTCGACCTGGCCGTTGCCGTTGTCGATCGTCACGGTGCCCGGCGTACCGGCCATGACGGTGAAGGCGCCGTTGGAGTACGGCGCATTCACCGCGCCGCTGGCCTCGGTCCAGCGGTCGTTGTCGGCAAGGCGCCAGGTGCCGTCGCCGCCGTTGACCACACCGTTGCCCTGGGCGTTCGCGCCATCCCAGAAGTTCAGCGTGAGACCGGTGGTGTTCACCAGGTTCACCTGCTGCGCGATCGACGTCTGCACGAACAGGTCGCCCGCGGGAACCGTGCCAAGTGCGAGACCGTTGTCGGTCAGGGCGCCGTCGTAGCTGAAGATGCGATACACGCCCGGCCCGAAGCTGCCGCCCGGCGCCGCGCTGACGTTGAGCGTCCCGGCCAGCGCAAGATTGCCGTGCACCACCGTGAGATCGTTCAGGGCCCCTCCCACCGTGCCGGCCTGGCCGAACCGGTAGTTCAGCGTCGAGCCACTGTCCAGCGACAGACTGCCATTGACGGTCAGCGTGCCGGCGGCACTCGTACCACCCGGGCTCAGCGTGGCGCCGCTCGCGATCGCCACGTCGCCACCGACCGTGCCCGTGCCACCCAGGGTGGCGCCACCCTGGACGGTGGTGAGGCCGGTCGCGCCGGACTGATCGCCGTTGACGAGCAAGATGCCCGCCTGCACGGTCGTGGTGCCGAGGTACGCGTTGGTGCCGGTGAGCACGGTGGTGCCGGCACCCGCCTGCGTGACGCTGCCGCTGCCGGAGATGGCGCCGCTGAACGTCGTGCTGTCCGAGCGGTTGAAGACGAGCGCGCTGCCGTTGGCCACATCGCCGATGATCGAACCGCCGGTTCCGCCGTCTCCCAGCTGCAGCGTGCCTGCCGTGATGGTCGTGCCGCCGCCGTAGGTGTTGGCGCCGGTCAGCACCAGCGTGCCCAGGTCCGTCTTCTGCACGCCGCCCGTGCCGGTCAGCGCGGAGGCGATCGTCGCGGTCATGGCCGCGCCGTCGGCCGTGCCATCGCCCACGCGCAGGATGTTGGGCGCGCCGGCCAGCGTGATCGGGTCGCCCTGGATCGTGTAGCCGTCCACGGCAAACTGCATGCCGCCGTTCCTGACCGCGCCTAGGCTGTTGTCGACCGTGACCGTCCCCGGCGCAGCGGCGAAG
The DNA here is from genome assembly GCF_003984645.1 of Variovorax sp. MHTC-1. Classification (GTDB taxonomy): domain Bacteria; phylum Pseudomonadota; class Gammaproteobacteria; order Burkholderiales; family Burkholderiaceae_C; genus Variovorax. Next base: position 142,375 of record NZ_RWKI01000010.1, on the reverse strand, counting down.
ACGGCGAAGCTGGCGTCCTGGAACGGCGCATTGACACCGCCGTCGCCCACTGTCCAGTTGCCATTGCCCGTGGCGTTCTGCCAGACGCCGGCGCCACCCTGGATGACACCGTCGTTCTGGTTGCCGGGACCGTCCCAGAAGTTCACCGGCAACCCGGCTGCGTTCACCAGGTTCACCTGGTTGTTCACCGAGGTCTGCACGTAGAAACTCGGCGAAGGCATCGTGCCGGCGACAAGACCGTTGTTGGTCAGCGTGCCGCCGTAGCTGATGACGCGATAGATGCCGGGGTCGAACGTGGCGCCCGGCGTGGTCGTGACGTTCAGGGTACCGCCCAGCGTGAGGTCGCCTGCCACCTTGGTCAGGTCGTTGTAGGCGCCGCCGATCACGTTGGCCTGGCCGAAGTTGTAGCTCAGCGTGGAGGCATTGCCCAGCACCAGGTTCCCGTTGACGGTCAGCGTGCCCGGCACGCTGCCGAGGTTGCCCGGGCTGAGCGTGGCGCCGTCGGCCACCGACACGTCGCCGCCGATCGTGCCGGCGCCGCCCAGCGTGGCGCCGGCTGCCACCGACGTGGCTCCGGCAGCCGCCGCCTGGTTGCCATTGACGATCAGGGTGCCGGCATTGACGGCGGTGCTTCCGGCATAGCTGTTGTTGCCGGTCAGCACCGTGATGCCGGTGCCTTGCTGCGTGACGCCACCGCTGCCGGAGATCGTGCCGCCGAAGCTGTACGTATTCGAGCGGTCGAAGGCGAGCGTGCCGTTGTTGGCGACATTGCCCACGATGGAACCCGTGGTGCCGCCATCGCCCAGTTGCAGCGTGCCCGCCGAGATCGTGGTGCCACCGGCATAGGTGTTGTTCGCCGCGAGCACCAGGGTGGCGGCATCGGTCTTGGTCAGCGCGCCGGAGCCGCCGACCGCGCCGGTCAGCGTGAGGTCGCCGGTGGTCTGGAAGGTGCCGCCGCCCGCATTCAGCGTGACCGCCCGTGCCGACGTCAGGGCGGCCGTGCTCTGCAGCGTGCCGCCGTCGAGCGAGAGCGCGCCGCTCGCATGGCCGAGGTTGGCATCGCCCGAGACCGCAACCGTGCCGCCGTTGATGAACGTGCCGCCCGCATACGTGTTGCTGCCGGCGAGCGTCAGCGTGCCGCCGCCGGTCTTGGTCAACGAGCCCGCGCCGCCGATCGTGCCGGACAGCGCGAGGTCCGCCTGCGTATCGAGCCTGCCGCCGTTGGTGCCGAGCGTGACGGTACGCGCGGACGCGAATCCCGCCGTGTTGCGCAGCGCGCCGCCGTCCAGCGTGAGCCCGCCGCTTGCGTCGCCCAGGTTGGCATCGCTGGCCACTTGCAGCGTGCCGCCCAAGACCGTCGTGCCGCCGGTGTAGGTGTTCGCGCCATTGAGCACCAGCGTGCCGAGGTCGGATTTCTGCAACCCGCCCGCGCCGACCAGCGCGGCGTCGATGGTGGCGGTCATGCCGGCGCCCGCGCCGGTGCCGTCGCCCACGCGAATGATCGAAGGCGCGCCGGTCAGCGTGAGGGGAGCGCCGTCGATGGTGTAGCCATTCACGGTGAACTGCATGCCCGACGCGCGGACGGCACCGAGGCTGTTGTCCACGGTGACGGTGCCCGCCGTGCCGCCGAAGATGGCGAAGGCGCCATCGGCATACGTCGCATTGATGTTGGCCGTCTGGTCGGTCCAGTTGTCGCCGCCGGCGGCGTTTTGCCACAGGCCGTTGCCGCCCTGGATCGTGCCGTCGTTCTGGTTGCCGGGGCCATCCCAGAAGTTCAGCGTGACGCCGGTGCTGTTGACCAGGTTCACCTGGTTGGCGACCGAGGTCTGCACGGCGTAGGTGCCCGCGGGCGCACTGCCGATCGTCAGGCCGTTGTTGGTCAGGGCGCCGGCGTAGTTGATGACGCGATACACGCCCGGCGTGAAGCTGCCGCCGGACGTCGGGTTGACGTTGAGCATGCCGTCCAGCGTCAGGTCGCCGAGCACCGTGGTGAGATCGTTGAGCGGGCCGCCCGGCACATTGGCCTGCCCGAACTGGTAGTTGAGCGCCGCGCCGTCGTTCAGGGTCAGGTTGCCGTTGACGGTCAATGCGCCCACCGCGCCGGTAGCCCCCGGACTCAACGCAGCGCCGCTGGCGACGCTCACGTCGCCGGCGACCGTGCCCGTGCCGCCCAGCGTGGCCCCGCTCTGTACCGTGGTGGGCCCGCCCGCGCCGGTCTGGTTGCCGTTGACCAGCAGCGTGCCCGCCTGGACCGTGGTGCCCGCGGAATAGCTTTGCGTGCCGGTGAGCGTCAGCGTGCCGGTCCCCTGCTTCATCAGCGTCTCGAAGCCGGCGGTGCTGGCGCCATCCAGCGTGCGGCTGGCAGTGTTGTTCACCCGCATCGTGTCGCCGGCGCCGCTTTCGCCACCGGTGCCGGCGTTGGCGACGCCGGTGATCGTGCCGCCGTCGCTGAGCACCAGCGTGTCGTTGCCGGTGCCCAGGTTGAGCGTGCCGGGGCCGGTGTTGAGCGTGCCGGCCAGGGTGAGCGTGTCCGTGCCGGCGCCCAGGTCGCCGCTGGCCCGCAACGTGCCACCGGTGTTGACGGTGATGGTGCTGGCGCCGGCGTCGCCGGTCAGCGCGGTCGGGGCCGGGCCGCTGGCCTGCACCATGCCGTTCACCGTCAGGGCGGACGTTCCGTTGATCGCCACGGTCGCCGTGGTCAGGGCGCCGTTGACCTGCAAGGTGCCGGCGCTCACCGTGGTGTTGCCGATGTTGCTGCCGGTCGAGGTCAGGATCGTGGTGCCGGCGCCGACCTGCGCCAGCGTTCCGGCGCCGATCAGCGTGCCGGCCAGGGTGAAGGTGTCACTGCGGTTGACCGACAGCGTGGAGTCCGAATTGGTGACGTACACGTTGCCGGCGCCGACGTTGCCCGACGTGCCGCCATTGCCCACCATCAGGTTGCCCTGGTTGATGATGCTGTCGCCGGTGAAGGTGCTGTTGCCGGTCAGCACCCAGAGGCCGGTGCCGTTCTTTGACAGGGTGGTCTTGCCGGTGCCGGCATCGGTGAGGGTGGCGCCGAAGATGTTGGTGTCGGTGTTGGTGCCGCCCAGGTTCACGACGTGCGCGAGGCCGAGGCCGCTGGCTCCCGCGGTGGCGCCGGCCAGCGTCACGGTCCCGGTGTTGCTGAGGTTGATCGGGCCGGTCCCCGAGGATTCGATGAAGGTACTGCCGGACAGCAGCGTGAACTGGCGGTTGCTGCTGTCGCCCGCGCCGGTGTAGCGCAGGGTGCTGCCGGTGCCGATCACCAGGTTGCTGGCAGCGCTGCCCGAGGCGCCGATGCTGCTGGCCAGACCGCCATCGGCCAGCTTGTCCACGCCCAGCACGCCGCCGCCGCTGATCGTGGTCGCTCCGGTGTAGGTGCTGTCGGGATTCCTCAGGATCCAGGTACCGGTGCCAGTCTTGCTCAGCGAGGTCGCGCCGGTGCCACTGTCGGCGATCAACGCAGACAGGCTGTTGCTGCCGGCATGGGTACCGGTCAGCGTCAGCGTACGCGCGGCGGTGCCGGTCAGCGTGATGGGCGCGGTGCTGGTGAAGGCGATCGCGCCCGTGCCCGAAGCATCGAGGGCCGCACTGCCTCCCAGCGTGAACTGCCGGTCCGTGCTGGCGCCGGCGCCCGTATAGGCGAGCGTGCCGCCATTGAGCACCAGATTGCCGGCCGTGCCGTCGGAAGCGCCGATCGCGCTGGCCGTGTTGCCGTTCGCCAGGCAGTCCACCGACAGCACGCCGGCGTTGATCGTGGTGGTACCGGTATAGGTGCTCCCGCAGCCCGAGAGATATTGGTTGCTTGCGCCGTTCTTGACGAGATTGCCGGTGCCGCTGATGAGGCCGGCGAAATCCCAGGCGTTGACGCCCCCGCCGGTGCGGATGGTCAAGGTCTTGTCCGTGAGCCGGATTTCGCCGCCCGTGCTGCCGCCGCCACTCAGGGCAGACACCGTGGTGTCGAAGCCGTTCATGTCGAGGATGGCGCCGGCGGCATTGGCCACGATCATCCCGCCGGCCGTGGTGGCCGTGCCGAAGGCATTGGTCGCCCCGGCGCGCAAGATGCCCGCCGACACCGTCGTCCCGCCCGTGTAGTTGTTCGTGGTGCCGCCGAGCACCAGGGTGCCCGCGCCCGACTTGACGAGCCCGCCGCCACCGGTCGCCTGTCCTGCGAAGGTCAGCGTGGTCGCGGAATTCTGCACGCTGATCGTGCTGCCGGCGGCCAGGGTGAAACCGCGGTCGGTGGTGGTGGTGGTGCCCCCCTGGTAGTTGAGCGTGCCTCCCGAGAGAACGAGGTTGGTCGGGGCAGCACCGGACATCCCCACGTCGCTGGCCACGCCGCCGTTGGGCAGGCAGGAGATATTGAGCGTGCCCGAAATCGTGGTGGGACCGGCATAGGTGTGCTGACAGCCGCTGAAGGTCTGCGTGCCCGTGGCGAGCGTCACTCCGCCCGCGCCGTCGATGATGCCGCCGAAGACCGAGCTGCTGCCGTCGATGAGGTAGCGGGTCGAGGACAGGACGCCCAGATTCAGGGTGCCATCGCCGCTAAGCCCCCCGGCCCTGACGTTGGCGATGTCCGCGATGTCCAGCGTGGCCCCGCTGTTCACGGCGATCGGTCCACTGCCGAAGGCGCGCGCCGACCCCGCACGCAGCGTGCCGGCGCTCACCGTGGTGCCACCGCTGTAGGTGTTGGTGCCCGACAGCACCAACGTGCCGGCACCGGTCTTGGTGAAGGCGCCGCCTGTACCGCCGGCAAGGGTGCCGGCGACGGCACCGCTCATGCTCAGCGTGGCCGCCCCATTCGTCACATCGATGCCGCCGCTCGTATCGAGCGTGAAGCCGCGGTCGCTGGAGGTCGTGCCGCCCAGGTAGGCCAGCGTGCCGCCGTTCTTCATCACCAGACTGGACGAGGCGCTGCTGGAAGTGCCGATCGAGCTGGCCGTGCCTCCGTTGCCCAGTTCGGTGACTGCCAGGGTGCCGCCGTCGATGGTGGTGGTGCCGCTGTAGGTGTTGGCCGTATTGCCCAGGGTCAGGGTGCCGGGACCTTTGGCGATCAGGTTGGCGCCGTCCGGGCTGACCACCTGGCCGTCGAAACGCAGGTTGGCTCCGGCGTTGGTCACCTCGACGGTGTTGTCGATCACCGAACCGTTGGTGGCAAGGGTGAAGCCGCGGTCGGTGCTGTCTCCGGTGCCGGTGTAGCGCAACGCGGCGCCTTGCAGGAGCAGGTTCGACGAATCGGCCGACGAGGCGCCGATGCTGCTGGCCGCACCGCCGTTGCCGATGCTGGACACGGACAAGGTGCCCTGGCTGACGGTGGTGGCGCCGGTGTAGGTGTTGGCGCCGCTCAGGACGACCGTGCCGGTGCCGCTCTTGGCGAAGCCGGTGGCGCCGCCGTTGTCGACGATGGTCGAGGCCACCGTGAAGGCGCCGCTGCCGCTCTTCGCTATCCCCAGCGTGCCGCCGCCCGTGACGCCGGTGAGCGAGCCGCCGGTGATGGTCTGGGTGGCGGCGCCGACACTGGACGACACCACGATGGTGCCGTCCACGCCCAGGGTATTGCCGCTGCCGATGTTGACGGTGGAATCCTGCGTCGCGACGTACTGCAGGCCGCCGATCTGCTTGGTGCCGCTCACGGTGCCGTAGTACGCCGTGGTGGTGGTTCCCGTGTCGCCGCCGTCGCTGAGGATCTCCCCGTTGACCCAGTTGGCGGCATTGTCCTTGTAGACGTAGTCGCTCGAGGTGAACGGGACGATGTAGCCGCCCACGACCTTGGCATAGTCGGTCCCGTTGATCGTGGCCCAGCCGCCCAGCGTGCCATCGGCCTGCGTGGTGGTGATCCTGGCGCTGCCGGTACTGCCGAAGGTGCCGGCCGAGGCGAAGTTGAGCAGGCCGCCCGAGTAGGTGACGGCGCCCAGGTCGACCTGCATGCTGCCGCCGGTGCCTGGAGCGACGTTCAGCGTGTTGTTGCTGGAGAGCACGTTCAGGCCGTTGAAGGCCTGGGCGTTGGCTTCGCCGGCCGCGCCGGTGACCCTGAGCGTGCCGCCCTGCAGGTTGAGGGTGGAGGCGCTGGAGATGATGTTGCTGGCCGGGGCGCTGGCATTGGAAAAGTCCAGCGCCAGCGTGCCGCCGCCGATGGTCGTGGCGCCCACATAGGTATTGGCGCCGGTGAGCGTGAGCGTGCCGATGCCCAGCTTGGTCAGGCCGCCGGCACCGGCGATGCTGCCGCCGAAGCTGCTGTTGGTCGCGCCATCGACGGTCAGATTGCCGGCGCCAAGGGCCAGCGTGCCGCCGGTGCCGCTCAAGCTGGCGGTGGTCTGGCTGTAGCCGTTGAGGTCCAGCGTGCCGCCGCTGACCGTGATGCCGCCGATGGTGGAACCGAATGCGGTGGCGCTGCCGGCGCGCAAGGTGCCGCCGGCCACGTTGAGGGTGCCGGTGAACCCGGTGTTGTTGCCGGTCACCACCCAGGTGGCGGGCCCGCTGCTCCCCAGGTATCCCGCGCCCGAAACCGCGCCTGAAAGCGTGTTGTCGCTGGCCGTATGGTCGCCGCCGAGCCAGAGGCCGTTGCTGAGCGTGGTGGCGCCCGCCAGCGTGAACGCCCCCGTGCCGTCGTTGCGGAAGGTGCCGCCGGCGCCTGCGATGGTTCGGTCGATGCTGGCAGCGCCGCCGGTGTAGCTGAGGTTGCCGCCGATGCTGATGTTCGACCCGGCACCGAGGGAACTGGCCGTGCCGCTGTTCGCCAGCGTGCCGGCCTTGACCATGCCGCCTCCGCTTATGGAGGCGGTGCCACCGAAAGTATTGGCATTGCCCAGAGTGAGGGTGCGCCCGGCACTCGCGCTGAAGCCCACCGTACGGGCGCTTCCACTGCTGATGACACCGGAGAGAAGCATGTCCGCCGTACCGGCGGAAAAGCTCACCGCGTTCCCGCTGCTGGCTCCCCCGACGGCGGTCAGCACGAAGTTGCCGGTCAGGTTCAGGATTCCGGAACCGTTGTTTACGAATGTGACCTGGGCACCACTGTAGATCCCGGGAGTGATGCTCCAATTGCGGTTGGATGTGGCGGCGGCTCCCGTGTATGAAATGGACTTGCTGTACTGGTTGCTGCCGCTGCCTTGCCCGACCCTGAGATCGATGGTTCCCAAGGTGGCGTCGGTCGGTGCGCCGAACGCACTGGCCTGGCCCAGATTGGCGACCGAGCCGAAGGAGATGCTGCCTGAGGTCGAGATGATCGTCCGGCCGGTGTAGTCGTTGAGCGTGTTGGTCGGCGAGGCATTGCTGGTGACACCGCCGGTCCCGGTCAAGCGGGACGACAGGACGCCGTTGTAGACCGTCGTCTGGCCGGTACCGGTCAGCGTGACGACGCGGCTGCTCAACGCAGCGCCTGCACTCAGGACGGTGCCGCTCGCCGCGGTGATGCCATTGCCGGCTGCCCCCAGCGCCGCGTCATTGGCGACGTACAGCGTGCCTTGGTTGACCGCGACGGTGCCCGTGAACGTGTTCGCGCCGGTCAGGTCCAGCTCCCCCGCCCCTGTCTTGATCAGGCCGGCGGAACCGGCAACGACCGAGCTGATGGTGGAGGTGCCGCTCGTCGTCGTGATCGTCGGTGTCGCGCCGCCCAAGGTCAGCGTATTGCCGCTGATGGTGTAGCCGCCAACGTTGAACGTGAGCCCACCCACGACGATCGGCGCAGCCAGGCTCAGCGTGCCCGCGGTGCCCATGAAGACCGCGGTATCAAGGGCGGCATTGTTCCAGCCACTGAGATAGGGTCCGGCCACGCCGTCCTGGACGGTGCCGTCGTCCCAGGTCCTCGTCGCCAGGTCCCAGGTGCCCGCGCCGCCCATGCCGGTGGCATTGCTGTTGGCGTCCCAGTACCTGTCCGCGGCCTGCGCCGATGGGTACAGGGCCAGCAAGGCCGCCAGCGCGACGAGCCGCAAGGCCCAAGGGCCGTGCATTGCGGCAGGGAACCGCTCCACCGCAGCTGCCGTCCGGGGCCGCTTGTCGGCCCCGCCGCTCTTGCCATGTCGCTTGGCCAGCTCCGAGGCAGCCACCCAGGTACCCAGCGCGTTGGACCAGATGGTGTGGAACACATGGTTCATTTGAACGACCTTTGAAGACAATTCGAAAAGCTGAACTGCGCGCCTGTGGACGAGCAGACGAGTTCCGGAAACGCGCGGAAATGTCCGTACGACCTCCCCGGAGGCTGACCGCCGGGGCGTTCACGGGCCTTGCCCGGCGATTGCCGCAGTGCCCGCGCCGCGCACATTCGCCGCGGCCAGGAAGGCCATTGACGGCGCAATCACCAAGCCGGGGAGGAAGCCTCCGGGGCGTGCTGCCGCAGGGTGATGCAGATCCACGAACTGGGCGCTCTTGTTCGGTGGATTCGTTGTCGCGAACTGCCTTGCGGCACTGCTCGAACTCATGGCGCATCCTCGTCACAGGTTGTTACCTGGGAATGATGCAGTCGAGCCGGCAATCCATACGACCTGTTCGTAAGACGTAAATACTCAGTCCTCGGAACAGAGCCGGATCTGTGTAGCGTCATCACGACAACTGAACCGCCTCCGCGAACTATCGATCTATCGACCTTCGTTGAAGCGCAGCCACGAAGCGGAGCCCGAGAAACCTGTCGCATGGGCGCGGAGACCGCGCTCGAAGCCGCGCGTGCTGTCGCGCAGGCGCGCATCCATGGAGCGCGCCGCCTCGCCAAGGCGCCATGTGCAGCATCTACAATAACGAATGAGATTTATTCTCAACAACTCCATTCAAAACGCACCAAAAATTCTCCATGGGATTTCGTACTCGGCCGTCACGCATCGCCTTCGCCTTGCTCCCCCTCGCCTCTCTTTCCTCACTCGCAACGGCACAAGGCACCGGCAGCGAACCGGCCGCAGCTGCGAGCACATCGCTGCCCGAGGTGCAGGTCGTCGCAGATCCGGACTCCGGCAGCTACAACCCCACGAGCAGCAGCGGCGCCACGCGCACTAGCACGCCGCTGCGCGAGGTGCCGCAATCGGTACGCATCGTGTCCAGCCAGCTGATCGAAGACCTGGGTGCGACGCGCCTGGCGGACACGGTGAGCTTTGTCAGCGGCATCACACGCCTCAATGATTTCGGCGGCACCTGGGACAACTTCGGCATTCGCGGTTTCAGCAGTACCGAGATGGGATTCCTGGTCAACGGTTTTCCCGGATCGCGCGGCTACAACCCGCTACGCGACACCGCCAATGTGGAGCGCTTCGAATTTCTGAAGGGGCCGGCGTCGGCGATCTACGGCAGCAGCGAGCCGGGCGGCACCATCAACATCGTCACGAAAAAGCCGCAGTTCGCGCGCCGCAACACGGCCGACTTCAGCATCGGCAGCCAGGGCCTGCGCCGCAGCACCCTGGACAGCACCGGCGCGCTGAGCCGGAACGTTGCCTACCGCCTGAATCTGGCGGCGGAAGAAGGCGACAGCCGCAGCGACCTGTTGAGCAACAGGCGCACCCTGGTCGCGCCGGCGCTGACGTGGGTGATCGACGACAAGACAGTCCTCAACTACGAGTCCGAGTTCCTGCGTTCGAAAACGCCGCTGGACCGCGGGCTGATCAACGTTGGCGGCGTGCTCGGGACCCTGCCGCGCGACCGGGTGCTCAACGAGCCCAGCGACGGCAACATGACGCTCACCAGCAATACGCATCAACTCACCCTGGACCGCGAGCTGTCGCAGAACTGGCGTGCCCGCATGGGTGCCAGCTACAAGGAAAGCACCTTTTCCGGCAACTACACCGAAGCGACTTCCCTCGCAGCCGACGACCGGACACTAAATCGCCGTGCGACCTGGCGCCAGCTGCCGTCGCGCGACACCTCTTTTCAGGCGGAACTGGAAGGGAAGTTCACGACCGGCCCCCTGGCCCACACGCTGCTGATTGGAATGGAAGCCTCCAGGCTGTGGATGAACATCGAGATCCTTCGCTCGGGAAACTATCCCATCGATATCTACCAGCCTGTGTATGGAAGACCTCGGCCGCCGCTCACGTCCTTGACCAACAGCACGGACGAGCATCAGCGCGCGAATGCCGTTTTCGTGCAAGACCAGATCAGCCTTTCGCCGCGATGGAAGCTGCTGGTGGGCGCCCGCTACGACCACTACCGGCAGAGCATCGAGAATCGCGTCGTAAACAGCAACAGCGCTCAGCAGCACGATGCCGTTTCGCCGCGCGCCGGCCTGACCTATCTGCCGAATGACTGGAGTTCCTGGTACGTCTCCGCCGGCAAATCGTTTCGCGGCAACAGCGGCACCGACCAGAACGGCCGGGCATTCGATCCGCAGCACTCAACCGCGCTTGAAGCCGGCTTGAAACTGCAAACGCCAGATCAGCGCCTGGGCGCCAATCTGGCGGTGTTCGACATCAAGAAGACGAACGTGTTGACGGCAAGCGATACGCCGGGGTTCTTCGTGGCGGCCGGCGAAGTCAAGAGCAGCGGCTTCGAGGCCGACCTCTATGGCCAGATCGACAAGAACTGGAGGGTGAGCGGGAATTTCGCCTACATCGACGCCCGGATTTCGAAAGATGCCACGCTGGCGCCCGGCACACGCATCACCAACATCCCGCGGACAAGCGCCGGCCTGTTCGCCATTCGCGAAGATGCCCTGGCCGATGGCAGCCGCTATGGGATCGGGGCAGGCATCAACTACGTGGGCAACCGTTCGGGCAACAACGCCGACACCTATGCCCTGCCGGCCTACACCACCGTCAAGCTCGTGAGCTTCTGGCAGATCAACAAGACCACCCGCGTGTCGCTGGACGTGCACAACCTGTTCAACAGGAATTTCTATACCGCCTCGTGGCTCAACCTGTATGTGATTCCGGGCGCCAAACGCAGCATCGTGGCCAGGCTGACGCTGGACCTCTGAAGCGCCCGCCTTCGCCTCACCCCCTGAATTTTGGAATTGGACACGCAATGAACAGACTGCACCGAATCGCCGCCCTGGCAGCGCTCGCCACGGCCGCCGTGCTTTCCTCGACGGCCGCACAGGCGCACGGCATCTGGTTTGCCCAGCGCTCCGGCGAACTCGCATTGATCTATGGCGAAGGCGCCGACGATCTGGACATGGTCAAGCGACAGCCCTTGATCACCGCGATCACCGCCTACGATGCGTCGGGCCATCCTGTGCCGACTGCCCTGGAGGCGAGCGGGCGCCTGCTGATCGTCGACACGAAGGAGAGGCCCGCCATCGTCGCGGCGGTGCTCGACAACGGCACTTGGAGCAAGACGCCGGAAGGCAAGTGGCTCAAAAAGGGCAAGAACGAAGTTCCAGGGGCGCTTACCAGCGGCCACAACCTCAAATATGCGGTGCATCTGCGCAGCCCGCTCAGCGGTCCTTTGCCCCGGCTGCCGGGACACACGCTGCAGATCGTCCCGATGGACTCCACGCTGCCCGAAAAGCTGGGCCAGGACTTGCGCTTGCGCGTGCTCTACCAGGGAAAGCCCGTCGCGGGCGCCCTGGTCCTGGGTGACTTCGTCAACGATCCGGACGCCAAGCCCATTGAAAGCGGCGCCGACGGCAGCGTCGTCCTCAAGGTGCGCAACCAGGGGCTGAACGTCATCACCGCCCAGCTGGCCACGCCACCGGAAGATCCCGTCAAGACCGACAAGGTGGAGCACCTGGCATCGCTCTCCTTCGTACTTGCACACGCGCCGGAATAGGCGGGCAGCGCTGGCACTCTTGCGCAGTCGCGACGCCACGCCCTTCGGTCTTCGCGCATGCGCTCCCGGACAGCCGTGCAGTGCGCCGGTTGCCGTCGGCTCGGAAGCAGCCGAGGCCCCATCGCAAACGCGTCTGAACTCAGGCCTTCGAGCTGGTCGAGGCCAGCGCCCCGAGGTAGGCGCGCACCCGCTCATCGCCCATCAGCGATTCGAAGTCGGGCATCTGCACGACCGTGCCCTTCTGCACGAAGACGAATCGCTCGCAGCTTTGGCGCAAGATGTCGATGTGGTACGGCTCGTTGGGGTGTAGCGGCCCGCGCTCGGCGAATTGCTGCCGGTCATGAGCTCGAACAGCGTGGTCTTGCCGGATCCATTGGGCCCGAGCACGCCCACCACCGCCGGGTCCTCGATCTCGAAATCCGCCCGAAGGGAGATGCTCAATCGCGCAGCGATCTGCCGCAGCGACGACATCATCGTCAGCTGATTTACTTTTGCGCCTCCTTAGCGCTGTTGAAAACATGACTGCAGTGTCTTGGCGGGCAGACTTTCCGGGTCGCAACTTGCGATCGCTTTTGCGCAACTTGCGTCTTTCGTAGTCGCGAGTATCTCCGGCAGGCGTACGGTCTTTGGCAATCCACTACCGCGCGGCAACCATGCGCTGCGACCGTATTCAGTTTCGAATGCATGAAGTCGCTTTCGGACCTCAGCCAGACGCTTGGGTTTTCCGTTCAAGAGCCCGATGATTCCGGCCATCGGCGTGATTCCCATCGTCAAGAGGGCCGCCTGCCTCAGCCCGACGCCATCGCGGGCGGCCCACACCGGCCAACGCGGCGCTTGCAGCCTTGGGCGGGCAGCGCCGCGAGCGCTCGGAGCCCGCGAACAGGAAGCAAGCCGCCGTCTGAAGACGGTCGCATGCCACGTCGCCTGTTTCCCATCGATCCGGACCGGCCGGTCGAGCGGGTTCTTCGCATGCGGTGCAGCGGGCATCCGCGAGAAGTCGTCGCTGTACCGCCGCGCCAGGAACCGGTCCATGACGCGGCGGCAGCTCGTTACCACTTCATGCGCAACCCAAGCGAGCCCTGCACGGAAGTCTTCACATCCGTCGCGCCGCCCGAAGCCCACAGCTTGCCGATCTCGCCGTAGATGCTGGTCGTCTGGTTCAGCGCCAGGGTAAGCCCGCCTGCGAGTTCGCTGACGGTGGCCCCGGTGCGGCTCGTGATGTCGGTCGAGGCGGCGGGTCCGATGAAGCGGGCCACGTCGGCACCGGCGCTCGCCTTGTAGACGTTGAAGCGGCCGTAAGGTTGCAGCGTGCCGAGGCCGGTGGCGAACTCGCCCTTCAGGCGCACGCCGGCGCGCGCGATCCAGCCGTCGTCGCTGTCCTGCCGCACGCGCGCGCCGGAGATCGCGAGGTCGTTCAAGCCGAGGTGCTGGTGGATCAGCTGCAACTGCGGCTCGATCTTCCAGCCGCTCGCGCCGAGCGCGAAGGCCTGGCCCACTTCGATGGATGCCATCAGGCTGTCGCCCTTGCCCGCGCTGCGCGCGGCCGACATCGGCTCGACTGTGTAGCGGTGCCGCCCGGCCTGCAGCACGGCATCGGCGTAGAAGCCCGAATCGGCGGTCCAGGTGCCATACGCGCCCAGGTATTGGCTGCGCAGGTCGTTGGAGCCGACGGCCAGGTCGGCGATGCCGCTCGCGAAGCCGCTGACCTTGACGCTGCCGTCGAGCTGGCCGGCGTACACGCCGGCACGCCAGTTCGGGGTGGCGAGCAGATCGGTGCCGGCCTGGAAGCCCTTGACGCTGCCGTTGCTGTACGGGCTGACGGTGCCTTGCTGGCGGATGTCGATGTCGGTGGCGATCACGCGGCCCCAGGCACGGCGCCCGGTGCCGGTCGATGCGGCGCCGCCGGCCTTGACGTCGTCGTCGCCGACGCGCTGGTGCAGGTTGCCGATCATGGCCAGGTCCATTTGGCGTACCTGGCTGGGCAGCGCGGAGAGCAACGGGACTTCAACGCGGTAGGCGGGCACCTGCACGGGGGCCGGGCTGCCTGACGATCCGCTCGTGCCTGCCACCGGCTTCGCCGGCGCGGTGGTGGTCGAGCGCAGGTACCAGTTCTCGCCGGCGCCGCTCGCGTCGGCGGCATACAGGCGGTACTCGTAGGCGCCCGCATCGACGTGTCCGCCAGCCAGCGTGAACGCATCCTTGGTGGTCTGGGCGGTGGTGGTGGCGCCGTTGAGCGCCGAGATCACTTCGATGCCGTTGCCTGCGGTCGGTGCGCCCAGGCCGCCGAGTTGCGTGATCTGCACGCTGGTCCTGCCGCTGGCCGAGGCGCTCGCGCCGTTGAGCACCAGCCGGTCGCTCACGCTGGTGCTGTCGCCCAGGAAGGTGCCGAGCCGCAGCACGCCGTTGTCGCCGACGTAGGCCCCGTTGACGGTGAGGCTGGTGCCCGGCACGGCGCCCACGAGCGAGATGGTGCCGCTGCTGGCGAGCGAGGCGACGGTCTGGCTGAAGCCTGCCAGGTCGAGCGTGGCACCGCTTTGCACGGTGTGCGCCGAAGCCGCGCTGAAGGTGCCGGTGGCGCCGGCCTTCAGGGTGCCTTCGGCCACGTCGGTCGCGCCGGTATGGCTGTTGATGCCCGAGAGCGTGAGGGTGCCGCTGCCCAGCTTGGTGATGAAGCCGCCGCCGCTGATGTTGCCGCTGAGCGTGGCGCTGAAGCTGCCGGTGTCGATCACCGGGTCGTTGTTGCCGGTCAGCACGACGGCGTTGGCGAGGTTCAGGCCGTCGGCAACGAAGCCGAGCGTGGTGCCGTCGTCCATCGCCAGCGCGCCGCTGCCCAGCGCCAGGCTGTTGCCGACGTTCAATCGGCCCTGCTTGAGCGCGGTGCCGCCGCTGTAGCTGTTGGCCGCGGTCAGCGTCGTGGTGCCGGCGCCCTCCTTCACGAGCGAGCCGGTGCCGCTGATCGTGCCAGGCAGCGTGAGCGCGTCGGAGCGATTGATGACCAGCGTCGCGTTGTCGACGATGTTGCCCGTCACCGAGCCGGTGGTGCCGCCATTGCCCAGCTGCAGCACGCCGGCGCTGATCGTGGTGGTGCCGGTGAAGGCTTGATCCTGCGTCAGTGTGAGCGTGCCCGCGCCGGTCTTCTCGATGCCGCCCGTGCCGCTCACCAGGCCGGCATAGGTGGCGTTGTCGGGCTGGGCGAAACGCACGAGGCCGTTGTCGGTGATCGCTGCCGGCGCGAACTGCGCGCTGCTCTGCAACACGCCGCCCGAACCGACGGTCATGCTGCCGGTGTAGGCGCTGTTGTCGGCCCCCAGGATCAGCGTTCCGCCAAGGACAGTGGTGCTCGTGATGCCTGCCGGCGCCAGCGCGGCATTGAAGTTCCAGGTGCCGCTGTTGTTGACCAGCGTTTCGAAACCGGTGAGCGACAGCGGTGCGAAGGTGCCGTTCGCATTGTTGTCGCTGTTGAGCGTGAGCAGGTCGGCGCCCGCGCCGCCGCTGATGTTGCCGGTGATCGAGCCCCCGGTGTACCAGCGCAACGCGTCGCTGCCGCCGGCAAAGGCGAGCGACCCGGTGAGACTGCCCTTGTTGGTGAAGTCGACGGCCATCGTGCCGCTGGCGCCGATGACGGTCACTGTGGTCAAGTTCGTACCTGCACCGGCGACGATGGAACCCGTGTTGACGACGGTGTTGGCACCGCTGCCCGCCTGGAACCAGATCGCCGTGTGCGCGGAACTGATGGTGCCGTTGTTGGTGATGGTATTTCCGCTGCCGACGGGATTGATGGCCTCGGAAGTGGTGCCCACGCCGCTGGCGATGACAGCCCCGCCCGCCTCGATGGCGATCGTGCTGTTGTTGTTGACCTCGATCGTGTTCGCGCCGATGCCGGCATAGGGCGACGCGCCGCCGTTGGCAGCGCTGTTCTGGACCGTGGCCCCGCTCTGGACGACGATGCTGGCCGTGTCGCCGAGGCTGATGGCCGATGCGTTGCCCGTGCTGACTGTCGCACCCGAGGTGACCAGTACCGCGGTGCCTGCCGGCGTGGCCAGTCCGCTGCCCACCGTGGCGGCCTGGTCGGCGCCGGTGCAGTTGACCGCATGGGTGTTCGCGTCGGTTGTGCATGCGGCCGAAGCCGGCAAGGAAGCCGCCGCGACCAGCAAGGTGGCGGCAAGCCGGGCCACGCCCTGCGTGGTGGCGGTTGATCTCGCGTGGCCGCGTCCGAGTTCGGATGCAACGGCCCAAAGGGCGAGCGCGTCATTCCAGACGACGCGGAAAATCCTATTCATGACCTGAGTCCTGTTTCCTGCGAATTGAAGTGCACTCGAACGAAGTGCGTGCGCGGCACTGGTGTGGCCGGTGCTCTGTGCCTCCCTGGCAAGGCGCGGACTCTAATGCGAATTTCGAGCAGATTTCGCCGTCCCCCGATGAATACGGGATCTTTGACATTTGTTTGGTTTTTGCAGGAGTGCGGTTGGAATGCAGCCGCTCATTTTTCGATGCAATCGCCTCGTGAGAGGACGAACTCGCCGCACGCCCAGCTTCTCCAGGGCGTTGCCGGATCCATCACGAAAATGCCGTGGGGATCGAGTCCCCTCGACATCAATGAACGAAGTGTCCGCGCGGGCCGATCATGGTCATCTCGATGAACCGTGAGCCGTTGTGGTTGTCCGGAGTGAAGGACACGGTAAAGCCGCCTGCGTCCCAGTTGTTCAGCGTTTCCAGGGCTGCGATCAGCCTGGCTCGCGTGAGATCCCGTCCTGCGCGCCGCAGCCCTTCGACCAGGGTTTTCGCAGCCAGGAAGCCTTCCATCGATCCGAAGCTCATGCGCGGCACGCCGGCCTTCTGCATCGCCCGGGCATATTCGCGCTGAATGGGAGAGGCCTTGCCCCAGGGGAAGGGCACGACTTCGGAGATCATCACGCCCGCACCGGCGCTGCCCAGTTCGTCGGCCAGCGCCTGGCCCCCAACGAAGGACACGCTGACGAACCGGCCGGTGTAGCCGGCCTTTTTCATTTCCTTGATCAAGGTGGCACTGGTCGCGTAGGAGCTGATCAGCACGACGGCGTCCGGGCGCGCCGCCTGGAGCGTCCTCGATGCGGCGCTCACGTCGGTGCTGTGCCGCTCCACCGTCGCCGCTGCAACGGTCGACAGGCCGCGCTTGGCTTTCGCCTTGTTGATTGCATCGAGCCCGGCCTTGCCGTAGGCGTCGTTCTGGTAGAAGACGGCGATGCTCTTGGTGCCGGTGATCGACAACTGGTCGAGGATGTACTCCGCTTCGTCGAAATGGCTGGCCCTGACGTTGAAGACGTAGCGGTTGAATGGCTGGCGCAACGCATCGGCGCCGGTGACCGGCGCAAAGAACGGCACCTGGGCAGCCACGGCCACCGGCAAAGCCGCCAGCGTGGTGGAGGTGCCGACGTAGCCGAACAGCGCAACGGCACGATCCTGCTCGAGCAGTTCGGTGGTGTTGCGCGCTGTGAGACTGGGGTCGTAGGCATCATCCTTGGCGCGCAGTTCGATCCTGCGGCCGTGGACGCCGCCGCTCTCGTTGACCATCTGGAAGTAGGTACGCGCGCCCAGGTTGAACTCCGTTCCGAGTTGCGCGGACGGGCCGCTGAATGGCGCGGACTGGCCGATCACGATCGTGTCGTCAGCCCTGGCGAAGCCCGGCAGACCGATGAGCTGGAGCGAGGAAGCGATGGCGCACGCTGTCAGCAGCGAACGCCTGGTCGATGCTGGAGGCCGCGAGCGGTGCGCGATGGTCTGGCAGGGGAGCATGTGAATCGTCATTGATTTGAAGGATGTCCCGCCTCGGCAGGCGGGATCAGGGGGAAACCGTGTAGGGCGAAGGCACCGGCGACACCTTGCCGACGCCGGCGCTGGCCGCCACCTTGGTGCGCAGCGCATCCACGCCGGTATCGGCGGTGTAGCTGTAGCTGGCGGCGGGGCTCCAGGTCACCGGGCCGATGAAGGGCGTCGAGCCGCCGTTGTTCCTGGCATCGATCAGCGACTTGGCCACCGCGTTGAGGTCCACCGCAGCGCCGTTGAGCCACGAGCCCGCGTCGGTGAAGTACTGGGCCCACTTGTCGAAGCTGGCGCTCAGCAGGTTGCTGGCCGCGGCGTTGGGAATGTCGAAGGCATTGCGCTCGGAATAGACCTTCGAGTTGTAGCCCAGCCCGATGCCGTAGCCGAAGTAGTACTGCTGCGTGTAGTCGGCCTGCTTCGGGCCGGCGTACACGTTGTTCAGGATGTGAACCTGGCCGTTGCGCACGCGCGGCATGCGCTGGTTCACCCACTGGATATGGTTGTGATGGAAGGTGATGCGGTAGTCGCCGTCGTTGCTGTCGGTGGCGCCGATCAGCATGGCCTTGTGGTGGTTGTAGAAGCGGCTGTAGGAGACCGTCACGTAGTCGGCCCCGCTCTTGATGTCGAGCAGGCCGTCGTAGTACTTGTAGCGCGACTTGTCGGTTTGCGCGCCTTGCAGTTCGGGGCCATCGGTGAACTCGCAGTGGTCGACCCAGACGCGGCTGCCGCCGATGATGGTCATGGCGTCGGGCTCGGCGTTCCAGGCGCAGTAGTCGGGGTCGGAGATGCCCGAGGCGCAGGCCTCGAAGGAAGGCCAGAAATCGGTGGCCGGCACGAAGCGCAGGTTGCGCACGATGACGTTGCTCTGGCCGCTGAGCATCAGCCAGCCCTGGTGGAACTCGGGCAACGTGCCGTCGTCGCCGGCCACGCCGACAACCGAGATATTGCCGCGCTCCAGCTTCGCCTGCGTCACCGCCTGCTGGCACGGCTGCCGGATCTTGCCGCTGCACAAGGGGTCGGTGCCGGCCTCGTACGCGGCTTGCGTCAGGATCGTGCCGCTGTCGTTGACGTTGGCGTCGATGCGGCCCTTGATGAAGATGACGACCGGATAGTCCTTCCAGCCTCCGGTCACGCCGTTGTGCACTTCCCAGGTGGACCAGTTGGGCGCGCCGGCACGCGGATCGTCGTTGCCGGCATCCGTCTTCTTCGAGCGGTACAGGCAATCGCGTAAAAGGCGCATGCTGGTGGCGGTGCAGGTCACGGGCGCCTTGGCAGCGACGGCCGCAAAGCCGCCGGTGGGCGCGCCTGCGCTGTGTACCGTGGCCCAGCCGATCAAGCCGTCGTCGGCTGCGACGGCGGTGGTCGTGTCGCTGGTGGTGCTCGTGCCGCTGGTGGTGCTCGTGCCGTTGGTGGCGCTCGTGCCGCTGATGGTGGTCGTGCCGCCGGCAGTGGTCGTGCCTGCGGTGGCGGTGGCCGACTCGCCGGAAGTTGCGGCGGCGGCCGGGGCCGGCGCAATGGCCGCGCCGCCGCCCGCTCCTGAACCGCCGCCGCAGGCAGCGAGCAGCGCACACAGGAGAAGCGCCCAGAGGGCGTGCGGCGCCGGTACTGGCAATGATGGATCTCTCATGTTGTTCTGAAGTTGGGGTGAGTTCAAGCGGCTTCGAACGAGGCCGGCCCTGTGCCTTCGCTCGTGCAGCCGATCGCCGTTGTCTTGCCCTCGCCCACGCTCTTCGTGAAGAGGATGTCGTGCTCTTTCATGACGCTCGCAGGCTGAGTCCGCGACGGATGCCGTCGATCAGGCTTTTCACAAAGTTGCTCCGGGCCGCGCCGGCAGGCTCCGTCGACCGCGAAACTTCGGCATGGGCCGGAACGTCCGGCGCCACATGCACTTCCAACAAGCCCGCGGATTGCAGCACTTGCAAGAATCTGGCGCATTGAACAGGCGGGAGTCCGCTGATCTCGGCCAGCTCGATCCCGTTCAATTCATGGCGCAACAGCAGGCTCGCCATTTCCACCTTGTGGGGGTCATTTCGCAGCAGCAGGGTCGAAGGCCAGCGGCGAAGCATGAAGCGGACCGAATCGGAGACCTCGAGCTTCGCGCAGGCTTGCCCGTCCATGCTCAGCTCCGAAGGCATCTCCTGCAAGGCGCACTCGATGTCTTGCAACCACTTCTTCAACCTGTCCGCGCGAATCGGCCGCGCCATCGTATCGGGCAGCTCGTCCGCGTTCATGCGCGTGAGCGTAAGCACGGCACCGGCCATGAGGGCCAGCTCGCGGCGCTCATCCTCTGTCGCGGTGCTATCGATGATCAGCGCGTCATACGGCGGCATATCGACCAGCGTCCATGGAAATGCGATGTCGTTCGCATACAACCGGACGATCGTCTGGATCACTGCAGCCTCGGCGGCCGGCAACGTGTAGACGCCAAGCCTCAGTATGGGCACGCCCTGCCTGCGCCACTCCTGCATTCCGGAGACACCCATGCCGCTAGTTCACCGCCGGCACTTCGCGCCAGTTCAGCAGGCGCAACGAGATGCCGCTTTTCAGGTCGGTGGGAATCTTGGCGATGTCGCCCTTGGTCGTGCCTGCGATGAGGCGGGGGCTCCCGTCCACGCCCACGAAGCGCAGGTCGGTCACCGCGCTGGAGATGGCCGCGTAGCCATCGGGCGCCGACAGCAGCACCGATCTGCCGGTGCCGTAGTTGATGGCGAAGACCCGGCTTTGCCCCGAGGGGCTGCAAGCATCGCCCGTGGTCAGCAGGCTGGAGAACGCCACGACGCCGCTGTAGGTCGCGGGGGTGGACACCATGCGCCAGCTGACGGCGGTGTCGACGTCCAGGTCGAGGTACCAGCCCATCGAGGTGCTCGACAAGGTGGCGCCCGTCGTCACGTCGGTCACCTGCGTGAGCCTGGCGCGCGTGATCGCACTGCCGACGGCATTGAAGGAGCCGGCAGTGCCGTCGACGATGGCGTAGAACGACTGCGGCGCCTTCGAGTTCACGTCCGAGGGGTCCAGCAGCTTGCCGGTTCCGAGCAGCACGAAGCGCTTGCGCGTGACGGGATTGATCTCGATCAGCGGCGCGGTGGTCACAGGCTGCGCGGCACCGGATGCGTCGGTCAGCGTGGCCAGCAGTGTCGGCGCGGGGTACGCGGCGGTGCTTCCCTTGGGAGCGGTGAGATCGAAGCGCCAGAGCTGCCCGTCGAGGTCCGCCGCATAGACGGCATCTGCGGTGTGGTCGGCACGATCGGCGACGTAGGCCGAGGCGTGCACCAGTCCGTTGGAGGACGTGGGCGTCTGCATCTTCTCGAGCAACGCGCCGGTCTTCGGGTTGACGATGTACAGATAGCCCTTGCCGTCGCTGTTGTTGTAGCCCGATGTCAGCATCACCACCCACCCGTACTTCTTGGTCTTCACGACCGTGGGCGCACCGTAGCTGTAGCCCATGGTGGCATCGCTGAACTCCCACCTCACCTTGCCCGCCACGGCGGCTTCGCTGGTCATGCCGGCCGGGTCGGTCACGTCGATGGCGTAGAAGCTCTTGCCGCCCTTGCCCAGCCCGCCGATCAGCAGCGTGTGCCAGTTGGCATTGCTGCCGTTGCTCGTGGTGGTGAACGCGCCGCCGGCGCTGTTCAGGTCGATGTCGAAGGCGAGCGGGGTCGCGTCCACGTAGTAGTGGTGGACGTAGTTGGGGTTGCCGATCTGTACCAGCCCATCCACCTGCGGCGTGCCGTTCGGGCCCTGGAACAGGGCGCTGGGGACATAGGCGAACTGCTCCGTCCCGGCGGTGGCGCCCGTGAGGGTGCCGTTGAAGGCGTGCAGCATGCCGTCGTTGCCGCCGGCGTAGACCATGGTGGGGCGTCCGGCCCATCGGGCCTTGAAGGCCGCGTAGCCCGGGCTGCTGTTCTCCGAATAGTTCGTGCTGGGCGGACCTACCGGCATCACCTTTGCATCGACGATGTCGCCCAGCAGGAGCGCCCGGCTGCGCAGGGCCTTGGTGCTTCCGGCCACCGCCGAGGTGGCTTCGTTCTTTCGGTCGCCCCGAAGGTAGTTGAGATAGTCGGTACTCGTGTTGCCGATGGCGTAGGCGGGCGTGAGGGCTGCCAGCTGCGCCGAGGTCAGGGCCCCGGCGCGGAATGCAACGCCCTTGCTGCCGTCCCATGTCGCAACGCGGCGCGCCGTGTCCCAGCCGCCATTGGCCAGTTGCGCCTCGAGCGTGGTGCTGGTGGACCAGGCCGGCGCGGCGGACGGCGTGCCGTCGCTTGCGAAGGTGATCGTGCTCGCCGTCACCACGCCGGTCCATCCCTTGGAGTCGTACTGCGATGCATAGGAGGCGTTCCCCGAGGAAGAGGCCTGCGCGGTGGAGAGGGAGAACGACGTCGTGAATGCCTTGATGGCGTTGGCAATGTCGGTGAATGCCGATTTCAGGCCGCTCACCATCTGCCGTGCGTTGCCGGCCAGGAAGTAGTTGTCCGGGCGCAGGCGGGACTTGCCGTTCATGTCGATGGTGTCGCCCGACATGTTCCACCAGTTCTGCTTCAGCGCCGTCTTGGTGTTGGCCGTGTCATAGCCCGCGGGCACGCTGAAGCCGCCGTACTTGGCTGCCAGGTAGTAAGGATTCCGGTCTTCGGCCCGCTGGAACTCCATGACATCCATCCAATAGGTCGAGATGTTCTGGACGCCGGGCAGATCCGGCCGGATGTCATTGATGTGCGCGCCATAGGCCAGACCCGCGATGAAAGTGCTCGAGCCGGCGCCGTTCTTCACCCAGTTTGTGAGCGCCATGCCTTCGAGCGTTTGAACACTCTTGGTCCAGTCGTCCGCCTTGTTGAACGTGTCCGCCGCGACTTCTGCAGGAATGGGCCGGCCTCTGCGGACCAAGCTCCCGCCCACGTTGTAGTCATGGTGGGTGTGGTCGTCGCCGATGCCCAGAATGAAGTTCTTCTGGCACGAATAGGCGATCGGGTCCTCGTCCTTCCAGTCGATCACTGCAGGAAATCCATCGAGCCTGGCATCCCTGTTCTCGGCGCCGGGGGCTACCGAGTCGGTCCACTCCGGCACGTTGCCAAGCTTCTCGAAGTACCGCACCGCCGCGTAGTAGAGCTCGCTGACGTTGTCGTTCGTCATGTAGCTCTTGGCGGCCTCCCCGAACTTGTTGAGGTAGTTCATTACCCCGCTCTGCGCGACGCTGCTCGCCTTGGCGGAGGCCCTGTCGGGGTTGGTGTGCATGATGCCGGTGGCGGGATCCCATTCGCTGCGGGTGTTGGTCACCACGGCGTTGGACAGCGGCTTCGGATACGTCGGGCCGATGAATCCCATCGGCGCACGCATCACCCCGCCCTGCTGCGTCTCGCCATCGGCGTTGAGGAACGAGAAGGTGCCATAGCGGATCTTGTTGGCGTTCTGCTGCAACAGGCCTTCCGGCTTGTAGCTGCTTCCGTACCTGACGCAATTGGCTTCCACGCCGCCGCCTTCCGGCTTGGCATCGCAGACCTTGACGCGCACGTAGACCCGGTAGACCGAATCCTCCTTCTTCGACCTGTTCGCACGGTCGACATCGCTCAGGTCGGCGCCGGTTCCGTTGAGGTCGCCTGTTCCCGTGAACACCATCGTGTTGCCGCGCGACCAGATGCTGCTGTTGAAGCTGTCCCACCTGCTGAACGGCGTGACAGAGGCGATGAGGCTGCTGGGCAACTTGTGGCCGGTGGGCTGGTCGGTTCCGCGCAGCGGAAAGTTGGCGATGGTGCCCTGGCTGGAACCCCACGCCTTCTCCAGGATGGTTTCACTCGTGGTGTCGACGCTGCGGTAGCCGCCGGAAAGCGCCCATCGAAACGGGTCGATGGTCTGCATCGCCGCCCAGTTCATGAAGTTCCCGCTCCATTGGCCCGAGCAGCTGTGCTTGTTGCTGCCGGTCGCCGCGCCCGCGGGCTGGAAGTAGCTGTTCGACGCGGGGCCGTCCTTGACAGCGGGCTCGACGTACTTGTAGACGTAGCACTTCCGCGGATCGAAATAGCCGAGGTACTCGGTGGCATCGGCATAGTCGTTGAGGTTCGCCACGCTGATGGCGGTGGGAAATTCCACCGACAGCGCCAGCAGCAGGTTGCCGGGCACATCGGCCGTTGCGAACACCGGCTGGTCGGCGAGCTTCGTGGCGGCCGCCAGCACAGCCGTGCACGACAGGCCCAGCCACGCGGCCGCGATCACGCCCGCCCTGGAGACCCTTGTCGACGAACGACGAAAAACGCGTGTCATGGTGATGCGATGCCTTCTCAATCTGGCTTGGTGAACGTCGACTGCAAGAACACCTGCGTATCGCGGGGACCGCTGACCCGCATGCTCAGGCGGTAGACCGTCGCGGTGGGCGGCGCCGGCGGCGGCGTGGGGCTGGCGGTGCCTCCGGCGGGAGCCGCGGACGACTGCACGCAGCCGGCGCTGGTGGCCGGTCCCGTGCCGGCGCAGAGGCGATCGATCACGTAGCGGATGCTGACCTGCGCGGCGGTATCGGTGACGTCGTTGGAAGCCTTGCCGACCGTTCCGAAGGTCTTGTCGTCCAGCAGCGCCATCGGCACGCCATGCGTGTTGGTGTCGAGCTTGGTCGCCTTGAAGTTCTCGCCCGGAAGATCGTCGGTCGCATTCACGAGCGTTCCGGTGCTGGCGAACTTCGCCAGCACGAGGGACACGGCCCGCTCACCCTGGTTCACGAGGTCGCGCCTGAAGGCCAGGTTGCCGGCTGAGGTCAGGGAGGCGTTCATGGAACGCACAACCGCCACACCGCCGGTCAGCAGGATCACGAGAACGATGAGGCACAGCAGCAGGACGACGCCGCGCTGGCGCTGGCGCGCCGCGCGCAAGGGCACAAGGGACATCTTCATGGCAGCATCAGCATGTTGCGCAGCGGGACGGTGAACTCGACGACGTGGTGGCGGTAGTGCTGATCGTCTGCGGCGCTCAAGGCCACGGTTTGCGCGAGGGACTTGCTGGACGCGTCCTGGAAATCGCCGAACAGGGTGAGCTTGTCGGGCGAGACGACCTCCTTTTCCTTGCTCGCGCTGCGCATGACCAGCGCGACGCGCACGGCGACGATCTGCCGCATCGTGGCCGGCTTCTGCATGACGGTGGCGATGTCGAAGCCCGCACTGCCCGGGTCCGCCCAGCCGTCGAGAATGCCGTCGCCATTGATGTCCAAGCCGTAGATGGCATGCAGTTCGGCCACTTCGTCGGCAAGGGCCTGCGTGACGTCTCCGGAGCCCTGCAGCAGGTCGTAGCCGACCAGCGTGTGGTTGTCGCCCACGCCGAAGAGCTGGAACTGGACATTGCCGTTCGCGGGATTGCCGAGCGGCGTGACGTAGGTCGATGTGCTCGCCGCCAGCGCCTCCAGCGGGGTGGACTTGCCGGCCGTGTAGTACTTGCCGCCCAGGGTCAGCACCTTGGCCGTGGTGCCGGTGACCTGTTCGAGCAGGCAGTCCGTCGTGCCCTGCTGGCTGACCAGCACGAGGTCGCCCGCGGACACGCCGACGGTGTTGTCCATCGAGAGTGTGGTGGCGCTGCCGGGATCCGTCAGGCCGCGCGGCACACCGCCCGCCGCGGCATCGCCGCCCATGACGACCAGAACGTCGGAGCCGGTGTCGGACTGGTTCTTGCCGATAAGCACCGGCGCGACGCGCAGGTTCGACGTGGCGCCGGGCAGAAAAGCCTTCTTGAAGGGCGGGGGAAATCCGTCGCCGGGCAGCAAGGCGCCCGCGTTGAGCCTGCAGCCGAACACGCCCCGGTCGATCGGCTGGGCGGACTGGACCAGGCTCGAACCGGCGCTGCGCAACGCGCGGTCGAGCACGTAGGCCGCGTATGCGCCGGCCTGCTCCATGTCGTTGGTCGAGGTGGTGATGCGCTTGTGCGTCTCGCCCATGACCACGATGCTGGTCACGGCCAGCGTCACGATCAGTCCGATGAGCATGGCGACGAGCAACTCGACCAGCGTGAGACCGCGCTGCTTCATGGGAGCGTCACCCGAGTGGTGAGCGTGCTGCTCTGTTCCGTCTTGGCGTTCGCACGGCCGGGCGCTTTCCAGGTGATCACGATGTCGGCGCTGTTGGAGACGCCGGCGACTGCCTTGACGGTCACGGCGCCGGTCGGCAGGCCTGCGTTCCTGGTCTCGCTCACGCGCTTCTGCCAGACCGAGCCCACGCCGGTGTCCACCACGACCGACTTGGCGAGCCACATCGCGCTGGCGATGTCGTTGGCCAACAGCGCGGCGCGGTTGCGGTCCTGCGCGTCCGTCGACAGGCTGATGGCGCGCGCCTGCAGGCCTATCAGGCCGAGGATGCCCAGCGAGAACAGAAGGATGGAGACGAGCACTTCGAGCAAGGCGATGCCCGACTGCCTCGCACCGGAGGCGTCGCGTAGACTTTTCTTCATCAGCAACCGTCAGGAGAATCTGCGAGCTTGCGGGCCGGGTCGCACATGCGGACCTGCCCACCCAGGCCGACCAGCACGCGCAGCGGTCGGTCGGCACCGCTCACGGTGATGTCGTAGGTAAAGACCGGCTTGCCGGGGTCGGTGCTGCAGAGAGCGCCGCTCACGCCCGTATCGGTGTTCGCCACAAGGCGTCCCATGGCATTGAAGCAGACGGCCGCGGGCCCGGTGATCCGCACGCCGGAAGCAACGTCCGCCAGGACGCCGGCCTGCACGAACACGCTGCTCGCATCCAGGCTCGACTTCGAAACGTTGATCGACCAGTTGCTCCCGCCTTCCACGGCGGTGAGGCTCTTCTGGGGTGCCGCGCTGTTGGTGAGCGAGAAGACCATCGGCCTGCTGCGGCGCAATGCTTCGGCCTGCGCGAAGCGCAAGCCATTCTGCAGCGAGTCGCTGACGGTACGGACCTTGTTGTTGGCGACCCATGTGGAGAACGACGGCATGGCCAGCATCGTGAGGATGCACATCAGCGCGATCGTCACCATCATCTCGATCAGCGTGAATCCCGATACCCGGACCATCCGCACGCTCACGTCGGGCACAACATGCCTCGCTTGGTCACCCATGCCTTGTCGCAGCCGCTCCAGCCAGACACGCCGGTGATCGTGGTGCCTTGAACGCCGAGTTGATCCACCGTGAATGTGAATCCAGCGGTGGGGCCGCTGCCGACGGCTTGCAGCGTGTACGTCGTCGACTTGTCGGTGGAGATCGGGGCGCAAGACAACTGAAAGGTGCCGACGATGTTGGTTCTGCCGGCCGTGGAAACACAGGGCGGAACGAAGCCGTTCACCTTGTCATAGGTCCTGTTGTCCTGGTAGTAGCGCTCCATGTCCGCGCGCATGGCCGCCAGCCCATTGGTGCCGTCGACGAGCTGGCCGCGCAGGACATAGTCGCGGTAGCTGGGCAGCGCAAGCGCCGCGAGGATGGCCACGATGGCCACCGTGATCATGACTTCGATCAATGTGAAGCCGGCGGTGCGATGCCCTTTCGCATGTCGCCGATCGAATGACGGGCCGGTCCGAACCGCAACGCCGGTCGCGCAAACGCCATCGTCAAGCTGCTGCCACGAAGCGCCAAGGCATTCCTCGCGGAAGCGCTTGCGGCCGTGGCCGCGCGCGTCCTGCTGCCTCACCGCATTCAAAGGCTGCGTTTGCATTGCGTTGTCTGTCCCCGGTACGAAGAAAACTTGCCGACCAAAAGGCGTGAATGCCCTTGGAGGCTCGCCCACTTAGCACACCGCAGGGCCACTCGCTTCCATGGAAACGAAGACGCACAGCAAAGGTGTCATTGAGAAACTCAATGCGGCAATTATTTTCAGATACACGTTTCTTGACTAGCGTGCAGAATGAACTTGAGTCATTCACTTTTCGTGGCAATCGCATCGTTCATTCGATGAAAGACATGCCGGCGGGGACTTCCGGCCGCCTGGTGCTCGAGACCGCCTCGACCTTCGGCCAAGGCGACCATTCCTGCATGCTCAGTTTCTCTACCGCCATATCGGCAAAGGCCGCTACCGCAAGCGGTCGTTGCTGGCGACTGGGGTGGACGACACTCAAGCCGCGACCGGCTCGCATGTATTGCGGCAGCACCGGCAGCAGTCTGCCAGCTGCAATGTCGGATGCCGTCAGGATCGACGGCAGCGCGGCAATGCCGAGCCCGGCGCACGCGGCCTCACGCAGGACCTCATGCATGTTGCTGTGGAAGCGCCCTCTCACCCTGACTTCGGTTTCCGCGCCCGATGCGTCCTGCAGACGCCATGTGACGTGGCCGCCGGAGTCCGCGTGTATCACGCACTCATGCTCGCTCAGTTCCTGCACGCTGGTCGGCGCACCGTGCTTCGCCAGGTAGGCAGGACTGGCGAGAAGTCCGCCATAGCTCGAGAAGATCCTTCGGGCAACATAGCTGGAGTCTCGCAAGGGTCCGACGCGGAACGCGACATCGATGCGCTCGGCAATGAGGTCGACCACGGCATCGCCGAGCACGAAGTCGATCCGCACCAACGGGTGCGCAGCGAGAAACTCCGTGACCCATTCCATCTTGAAGAATCGGAAAAAGTTCGCCGGAGCGGCCACGCGCAACAAGCCGCTCGGTCTCTGGCTTTCCGAGACATGCAACTGTCCGGCCTCGATCAACTCCTCGACCGCCGGACCGCACCGCTCACGCAATGATTCGCCGGCATTGGTCAGTGTTAGTTTGCGGGTCGAGCGCTGCATCAACCTGGTGCCCAGCCGCGCCTCGAGTTGCTGGATGCGCCGACTCAAGGTCGCCGAGGGCATGCACAAGCGCCGGGCTGCCTCGGCAAAACTGCCGCATTGCGCAACCTGCACAAACATGGCGACATCGTTCAGATCAAGCACGTGAACTCCTTCTTTTTGTTGATGTTGGGGGGCGATCCACTCGGGACATGGTTGGCGCCCGTGGCGCCCTTCCTCATGGGGGCAAGCGGTCGACAGCGGCCCTCCTGGCGATCGCGAGATCTGGGGGTCTGAAGGACTCGCACATCGGGGCGTCACCCGCTCGCTTCGGGCGGGGGTGGCCTCCGATGAACTCTGGAAGCGTCCGGCTACCGTCTCAACTCGAGCCGCATTGTAACCAAACAATACAATCTATCAGGGTTAACCCCTAATCCCGGACGATGGGTTAGGTTCGCTGGTCGATATGCCTTTGGATAGGGCCCGCGAACGTGCGCAGGAATGTCGAGTTCTCGATTGCCAATGGAATTGATCCAATTCAGCATCGAGAACAACAAAAAATTGCAAAAATTGCTGCCGCGATTGAACTGCAGCAAGCAAGCATGACATTCGAGGACTGCGCCCGAGAGTTCCACAAGGAACGCGCGGCCGAATGGAAGAACTTGAAGCATCGGGCTCAATGGATTAATACGCTGGTCGCATATGTCTTTCCTCTTTTCGGGAAAACCTCTCTCAAAGAGATCGGCAAGCGTGAAATTCTTACGACCTTGACGCCTCTCTGGAAAACCAAAGCAGAAACGGCTGATCGTCTCCTGCAGCGAATTCGAAAGGTGATGAATTACGGCGCCGCCAAGGACTATTGCCAGGGCGTCGACAGCGAATTCTGGGAACAGATCCGGATCGCGCTCGGCTCGAACGAGAAGGCACGCAAAGTCCAGCATCATCCTTCTTGCCCGCACTCCCAGGTGGGTGGTCGAGGGTTTGGAGCCGCTTGTCATACACCGCCGCCCAGTAAGCGCTCTTGACGCTGCCAAAGTTGAACGTCTTCGCGACGTCCTTGCGCACTCGTTTGCCGAACATGGTGATGGCCGTGCTTGTAGCCAATGAGATAGTTCTGCAGGATGCAGTTGACGATATCGACGGCGATATCGATACGCTCATGTGGCTCGTGTCCTCACTGGCCGCGCCGGTTGAAGTCCCGTCTGGCCTTCGCGTATCGGTTGCCCTTGTTCTTGCTTCGGTTGGCCTGGTTTTCGGCGTCGCAGGCATGGTCTCATTCTGGCGAGCAAGATCCTCGCGATCACTGTTTGGCTGATGCTTCGAACCAGCGCGCCTAGTGAATGGCGTGATCCAAGGAAGCGCCTGCATCCCGCAGATTTCGGATGAAGGAGACACCAAGCCGTAAGCACCGCCACGCCTGCCAGAACGACAAAACCCACAGCGGCTGTGATCGACAGCGGGATGCCGCGCAGCCAAATGCAAGGATGCCTCCCGTAAGGGCAAAGGGAATGTCCGTGAAGACGATCAGACGATCCGCTTTGCAGGCCGACGTTTTCGTGCTGATCTGGTTGGTCATCACCGCAACAAACCACTATGGCCGTGGGAGGCCGGATCACTGATTCACGAGGCGGTGATTGCCATGGAGTTCAAGGCATCTTCTGAGTAAATCGCGCGAAGCTACCACGCGCATCCGACCCTGCCGGGGGCCTTGCGAGAGGCACCCTCGCAGTAGAAGGCGGCCGCGTCCCTCACACCTGACCGCTTCAGCCGCGCAGATACGCTACGAGCATCTCGCAACATTGTGGCCAAACCGCGGCGGTGGTACCGTTCCCAGCGAGGTATCCGCGTGGAACGCCGTCAATTCCTGCAGCTCCTTCCATTCTCCGTAGCCGCTGCTGCCGGTTGCTCGGTCGTGCCAACTCGAGAGCAGCCGCGCGAGTTTCATCTGCGTGCGATGGAGGGACACGCTCTGCGTGATCCGGGCAAGCCTGGCGTCTTGGCTTGGACGTACAACGGCGGCGTCCCCGGTCCGCAGCTGCGCGTGCGGCAGCGCGATCGCGTGCGCATCCATGTCGAGAACTTACTGAGCGTGCCAACGACGGTGCATTGGCATGGCGTGCGCGTCCCGAACGCAATGGATGGTGTGCCGCATCTCACGCAACGCCCCATCGCGCCGGGTGAGCGGTTTACCTACGAATTCGACGCGCTCGACGCGGGCACGTACTGGTACCACTCGCACTTCAAGAGCTCGGAGCAAATGGAGCGAGGGCTCTACGGCATGATGATCGTCGACGAACCGGACGACCTGCCGTTCAGCCGCGATGTGACCTGGCTGCTTGACGACTGGAGAATCACCGCGTCTGGCAGCGTGAGCGAGACGTTCGGCAACGCGCATGACATATCGCACGCCGGGCGCATCGGAAATGTGGTCACGGTCAACGGGTCCATGCACGAGGAGTTTGCGATCCGAACAGGTGAAAGGATACGCCTGCGGCTCGCGAATGCCGCGAACGCACGCATCTTCGCGCTCAAGTTTCAGAACCACAGGCCCCTGATCATCGCTCTCGATGGACACCCGGTCCGTCCGCACGAACCTGTCCAAGACCGCGTGATCCTCGCCCCGGGTATGCGGTGCGACTTGCTGCTCGAAGGAAGCCAGCAGCCTGGAACGCGTCATGACGTGCAGGACCTTTTCTACCCCCGTGATGCCTACGTCCTCATGCAGCTCGTGTACGAGAACGAAGCTCGCGCCGCGGATCTAACGGCATTCACCCCCGCCCCCGCCAACCCGTTGCCGGAGCCCGATCTCACCTCGGCGGCCGTGCACGAAATCCGTTTCGAGGGCGGCATGATGGGCAGCCTGCATCGGGCACTTTTGGACGGGCAGCCCACCGACATGAGGGCGTTGCTGCGCCGCGGTAAAGCGTGGGCGGTCAACGGCGTCGTATCCGATGGACACGCGATGCAGCCTTCGCTGCACCTAAAGCGGGGGCGCAGCTACTTGTTTAGGATGAACAACGCCACCCGATGGCACCACTCGATCCACCTGCACGGCCACACGTTTCGCGTGCTGCGGCGCAATGGGAAGGCGACAGACCACCAAGAGTGGCAAGACACAGTGCTCATGGCGCCAGACGAGCACGTCGATGTCGCGTTTGTTGCCGACAACCCAGGGGACTGGATGTTCCATTGCCACATCGTTGAGCACATGGAGGGCGGGATGATGAGCGTCATACGCGTCCTGTGAACGATCTTGTGCCGTCTTCCCGAGAGCACCCGCGGCGCGGCTCTCAAGTAGCCCCGGATCCGGACCGGTTGCCCGATGGGGGATAGGGAACGACCTTCTGAAACGCTAGGCAGCGGCCAGCGTGTCCGATCCTCGATGAACGCGCCGAATGAGCGAGCGTCGGTGGATGTGGGCGCGCCGCGGAGGTGGTGGTGGCGCTGATAGTCGCTGTCACCGTCGCTTCTGGGCTTGTTCGCCGGTGCTGCTCCCATGCCCCGGATTGACGCGGCGCAACATCGTTGCAGGCAGGGAACTGCTTCCCTTGCCGCTGCTCAAATGATCGTCATGACCATCCTGCCCTCCTGGCGCTCGATCTGTAGGCTGTTGATCGGTGTGCTGATGCTCACGCAGCTGGCGATCGCTGCCCATGCCTGCGCCGGCTTGTCGCGCATGGACATGCCTGCGCGGGACCGGAACGCCGATGCCGCCGTCACGATGGCCGGCAGTGGCATGGTCGGCATGAGTACGCCGGACCTCGGCGCCGCTGCAGATCAGGGCGACGGCATGGACCCCAAGCTGTCGAATCTTTGCGTCGCGCACTGCCAATACGGACCACAGAGTGCAGACCACGCCCAGGCGCTTGCCATGCCTGCGGTTCTGGCAACCTATCTCTACACGCTCCCACCGCTCGGTGAGGTTGCCGTGAACGCAGGACTTCCCCCTGGGCCGGGGCGTCCACCTGCCGCGGCGGAGCCGCCGCACGCCATCTTGCACTGCTGCTGGCGCATTTGACCCGCATCTGACGCGTGTGATGGCGACCTGACCGGTCGTATCGGCACGCGCGTCCGCACGATGCTCGGGCCGGCGCGGGTCGAATCGCCCGTCCGAATTTCCGCCACTTCTTGCTGTCGATCAGACAGCCGAAAACAGCGAGGAAATCATGAACTTCAAATATGTCGTGGCAATTGTCCCGCCCGAGGCGATGAAGTCGCTGAGCGCGAAGCTCAGGAGCATTGGCGTCGAAGGGATCACGCTGACGAAAGTAAAGGGCTTCGGCGAGTACAAGAATTTCTTTACCGATGACCTGCTCAGCGAGCACATCAAGATCGAGATCTTCACGGAGGACTCGAAGGTGGAGTCGCTGCTCGGCACCTTTTGGGAAGTTGGCAGGGCCGATATTCCCGGCGCAGGCATCGTGGCGGTGATGCCGGTGGACAGGTTCCTCCACCTTCGCACCGGCACCGAGGTCTTGCCAGTCCGGCCTGCTCCAAAGGCCCTCTAACCGGCGAACGCAAAGAGGGCTCGATCCCTCGCTGCGACGCCCCATCTCAAAGGATTCATCATGAACTGCGATTTCAAGACGATGATCAAGATCGCTGTCGGCTTCGGCGCTGCGCTCGCAGCTGCGTACTTCGCGGTACCCGCGGCCCACGCGTTCATTCTGGCCAGCGCACCGCTCTTGCTCGCACTTGTCTGTCCCATTGCGATGATCCTCATGATGAAGGGCATGAACGGCAGCAAGAACGATGAGAGGTCCAAGCTCGACGAAAGCAAGATGAAGTCCGGGCTCGGCGAAGCCGACCCGGACAGGGCTTAGCGAGCGCGTCGGAGTGCGCGTTCGCGCCCACCCAGGAAACCCCAGATGTCACAGACGGCAAACCCCAGCGACCCTGCACGTCGCCGTTGGGTCACGGCCTGCTCCGCGGCCGGCAGCGTTGGCATCCTCGCGACAAGCGTGCCCTTCGTCGCTTCGATGGCCCCCAGCGAGCGAGCGCGCGCCTTCGGCGCGCCCGTGGAGGTGGACGTCGGAACCGTCAAGCCGGGCGAGCTAAGGACCGTGGAGTGGCGCGGCAGGCCGGTGTGGGTGCTGCGCCGCAACGCGGACATGCTCGCAGCCTTGCGTAGCCACGACGGCCTCTTGAGCGACCCGCGTTCGACCCGGCAGGGGCAGCAACCGGGCTATGCACGCAATGACCTGCGTTCGGTGAAGCCCGACATCGCCGTGCTGGTGGCGATCTGCACCCACCTGGGTTGTGTCCCGATCTTCAGGCCGGAACCAGGCGCCCCCGACATCGGCGCGGCATGGCCCGGCGGCTTCTTTTGCCCCTGCCACGGATCGAAGTTCGATCTCGCAGGCCGTGTCTTCAAGAACGTGCCCGCGCCCAGCAATCTCGAAGTGCCGCCGCATCGCTACACCGGCGAGTCGAG
Organism: Variovorax sp. MHTC-1; assembly: GCF_003984645.1. Lineage (GTDB taxonomy): Bacteria > Pseudomonadota > Gammaproteobacteria > Burkholderiales > Burkholderiaceae_C > Variovorax. The sequence continues at coordinate 108,781 of NZ_RWKI01000010.1, read as the reverse complement.
CCTGCTTGTCGGCGAGGGCCCGGTGGCCTGATCGAGGAGGTGCCAGATGATGCTTGCCAGCTTCGGCCACATCGTTCTTCTGGGAGTCGTCGGGGGCTTCTCATGGGTCGCTCCGTCCCATGGCGCCGGAGACGTCGAGCGCGGCGCGCGGGCATCGCGTGCCTGCATGGCCTGCCATTCGTTCGCGCCAGGGCGTCACATGACCGGTCCGAGCCTGGCCGGCCTGTGGAACAGCAGGGCCGGCACCGCCGCCGGGTTCGGCCGCTATTCGGAAGCGCTGAAGCGCTCGGAGATCGTCTGGAACGAGAAGACCCTGGATGCGTGGCTACGGAACCCGGCCGCAATGATTCCGAACAACACGATGCTCTTCGCCGGCATACCGGACCGCGGCACGCGCGACGATCTGCTGGCCTATCTGCAGGCCGTGTCCGAAGGCCGGGTGCCGGCGCCGGACCGAGGGCTGCCGAACCTCAAGCGCGTCGATGCGTCCCGCGAGGTTGCCGCGATCCGCTACTGCGGCGATGCCTACCGCGTCGTCACCGGCGACGGCAAGAGCCGCGTCTGGTGGGAATTCAACCTGCGCTTCAAGACGGACGGCAGCCCCGACGGCCCGTCGGCCGGCAAGCCGGTCATCGTCGCCAGCGGCATGCAGGGAGACCGGGCTGCGGTCGTCTTCTCGCGCCCCGAGGAGATCTCGGCGTTCATTCGCAAGGAGTGCCCGTGACGATCCGAAAGCGATGGTTCGTGCTCGCCGCCGTGGCGGCGATCCTCGGTGCCTTTCCAGTGCTGCGCCTGACGCGTGACGCACGGCCCGCCGATCCCGACCTCGTGCTTCATGCGCGTCCGAAGGAGATGGCGAATCTGCGGTTCTCGGACGGTGAAGGAAAGCCGACGAGCTTGGCCGCCTTCCGCGGCAGGTTCGTGCTGCTCAACGTGTGGGCCACCTGGTGCCCGCCGTGCGTGGAAGAAATGCCGACCCTGGATCGCCTGCAGGCCACGCTGGGCGGGCCGGGCTTCGAAGTCGTTGCACTCTCGGTCGATCGCAGCGGTCTGCCGGTCGTGCGGGACTTCTTCGATCGCACCGGCATCAAGCACCTGCAGCCGTACATGGACACCTTTGGCGACACGCTGTCGAATCTCGCCGCGACCGGGGTGCCGCTGACGCTATTCATCGATCGGGAGGGGCGCGAAATAGGCCGCAAAGCCGGTCCGGCCGCGTGGGACGACCCGCGGATGGTCGAGCTGATACGCGGCCGCATGGCGGCTGATTCAGCGCCATCGCAACCAGCACGAGGATAGGCCATGGTTCTGAGAGCATTTCTTGTCGTCGCGCTGGCGTTACTCGTGGCAGCCTGTGGCGAGCGCGCGAGCGGCCCGGCATCGCCGTTCAAGTCGACCGATATTTCGAAGGTCGAATGGGGACAGGACTTTCACCTGACCGACCACAACGGCCAGCCGAGGAGCGTCGCCAACTTCAGGGGAAAGGTGGTGCTGCTGTTCTTCGGCTTCACGCACTGCCCGGACGTGTGCCCGACGACGATGGCCGACATGGCACGCGTGGTCGACAAGCTCGGCCCCGACGGCCAGCGCGTGCAAGGCTTGTTCGCCACCGTGGATCCCGCGCGGGACACGCCGCAGGTGCTTGCGAAATACGTGACCACCTTCCACCCGAGCTTTCTTGGCCTTTACGGCGACGCGGGCACAACCGCGTCGCTGGCCAAGGAGTTCAAGTTCTTCCACGACGCGCAGGCCGCCGACGCCCAGGGCCACTACATGGTTACACACGGAAGCGCAGTCTATGTCTACGACCCGCGTGGCCGCTTGCACCTGCTGATGGGCGCCGAGAGGACCGTCGACACCATGGCGGCCGACGTCGCGCGGCTGCTGCGGGGGGTGACGAACGAGCCGATGGCCGAACAACACCTTTTCATCAACATCAAGGATTCGACATGCAGTTCATCAACAAGTACAGATTTCACGCTCTCCTGCTCATGCTGGTACTCGGCGTGTCCGCGGCGATTCGTGTCCACGCCGGCGAGCCTGTCACCCTGATGCACGTTCACGGCCTGGCCTATAGCGCGGACGGCAAGCGACTCATGATTCCGAGCCACCACGGCCTGGCCGTCTTCGAGAACGGACGTTGGTCGAAGGCCGCCGGGCCGGCGCACGACTACATGGGCTTCTCGGCCACGCGCGACACGCTGTACAGCAGCGGGCATCCCGCGCCGGGATCGGGCTTGACCAACCCCTTCGGCCTGATCAAGAGCAGCGATGGCGGCAGCACCTGGCAGAAGCTCGGGCTCGAGGGCGAATCGGACTTCCACACGCTGGCGACAAGCTACGGCACCAACGCGGTGTACGTGTTCAACCACGCACCGAACTCCCGCATGCCACGAGCCGGGATCCACCACACGAGCAACGACGGCCTCAAGTGGACGCGCGCCGCAGCCAGGGGACTGGGCCGCGAACTCAACAGCCTGGCCGTACACCCCACCGACGCCAGCATCGTCGCCGCCGGTACGGCCGACGGGCTCTACCTGTCCCGGGATTCGGCCGAGACCTTCGAGCGGTTGGCCGGCGGCCAGCGCGTGCTTGCCGAGGCCTTCGATCTCGATGGACAGCACCTGTGGTTCGGCACGTATTCGGGCAAGGCGACGTTGGCGCGGATCGCCTTGAAGGCCGGCTCCAAACCGGAAGAGCTGCCGATTCCGGCCCTGACCGAAGACGCGGTGGCGTACATCGCGCAGAACCCCGTGCGGCGCAGCGAAATCGCGATGGCCACCTTCAAGCGAAGCGTGTTTCTCAGCAAGGACCAGGGGCGCACCTGGTCGCGGCTTGCACAGAACGGGGTGACCCATGAATGACTCCAAGAAAGGTATGGCGATGAAGATCGTGGTGAACGTGCTTGCCGTCATCGGCGGCATCGCGGTGCTCAGCGTCATCGGCATGGCGCTGATGCATGCCGGAGTGATGGGCGGTCCGGGCTGCTGAGGGGCCAGTGTCCCCGCAGCCACGCTACATCGGAGACCACCGTGAATCGACTGGGCGATCAAGCGGGTCAAGGGCAGTGGTGCGGGCAGGATCGCCATCTTCGAGGATCCCGACTGTCCGTACTGCAAGGCGCTGGCCATCCGGACGCGACCGCGAGGTCCAGGGCGGTCTGGTGCGCCAGAGACCGAGTCAAGGCATGGGACGAGGTCATGCGCACCATCGCGCCCGCGGCGGCGGCGGCGGACTGCGACAACCCGATCGGGAAGATCGTCGAATTTGCGAAGCGGCACCGCATCACCGGCACACCGACGACGATTCTTGCGGACGGGCGCCGACTGGTCGGCGCCGTACCTCGTGCCGAGCTGGAAGCACAGCTGCAGCAGGCGGCGAAACGATGAGCCATGACGAGGAGCAGTCGATGAACGGGTTTGCCATGGGCCGCAGGGTGCTGGCGATCATGCTCGGCATCGCGTTAGTGGCCGGCGCTGCCTACGTGTTCCTTTCCCGGCCGTTGAAGGTCGCGTACGTCACGCTCGATGGCGAGGCAACGAGCACGCGGTGTCTGCGCGGCAAGGTCGTGTACGTCGTCTTCTGGGCCACGAGTTGCGCCACCTGCATCAAGGAAATGCCGGACCTGGTGAAAACGTACGAGCGCCATGCGCCGCGCGGCTTCGAGCTGATCGCCGTCGCGATGGCATACGACCCGCCGGAATACGTTGCGAACTACACGCGCAAGCACGGGCTGCCCTTCAAGGTGGTGCTCGACAAGGACGGTTCGATCGCCGCGGCGTTCGGCGGCGTGAACCTGACTCCCACCGCAGTGCTGATCGACAAGCGCAGGAGGATCCTGAGCCGATTCGTCGGCGAGCCCGACTTCGGCGGGTCGCTCCACGCCGCCATCGAGCGCGAGCTTGCCAGCTGATGGTCACCCCCGGCACAGAACCTCATGAAGGAGACGACACCATGAAACATCGCCGCAATCTATCCAAGGCTCGATCGCCAGAACCGCGCGCTACGCAGCGACCGCGACGCCACCGCGCGGTCATCGCGGCCATGATGCTGGGACTGGCCGGTGTTCTGCTGCTGGTGATCTGGCTGGTTCCGGTCCGGCCGGCGCCGCAACAGGCTGCGAATACCGACCGCGCACAGACATTGGCCGAGTCGGGCTGGACCGTGGGCATGCTGCGCCCCGACGGCTTGCGCATCATTCCGACCGGGCGGGAAGACGCGTCGACCGTCCTTGACCCGCAACACTTCTCGCAGGCGGAGGTCCGCCACGGCTATTGGATCGCCACCCAGATCCCGGCGGTGTTGAACAAACTCTATTGCTGGTGCGGCTGCGAGAACCGTGGCGTCCATCGGTCGAACCTCCAGTGTTTCGAGGATCGGATGGCCGAGGATTGCCCCGTGTGTCTCGGGACCGCCGAGATCGCATACGACATGACGAAAAAGGGCATCACCGATGCCGCGATGATTCAGGCCGCAGTCGACGTCCACTGGGGACCGAACCGGTGAACTCGAGGTCGATAGCAGCATGACACCCGGCACACATCGGCACTGCGCAGACTCGATCGCGCCGCCGGCACCCTCTGCACCGCTACTTCGCAGTGCTTGGGCAAGTGCGATGCGTGGCCTGGTCTGGTTGATTTTTGCCGCGTCCACCGTCGCGTTTGCGCAAGGCGAAACGCCCGGCCCCGGTCCAGCGCCGCAGTCCACCACGGCGCCAGCAGCGCCGGGCCCGCTGGATTCGATCCGGAAGTGGTTGGGCGGCTCCGGCGCGCAGCCTGAGCTGCTGCCACCGGAGCAGGCGTTCCGCCTTGCGGTGCGGAAGAAGGATGCGAACACGCTCGTCGCAGAATTGACGCCAGCCAACAACTACTACCTCTACCGCGATCGCATCAGCTTCAGCATCGCGGATCCCCCAACGGTATCCGTCTCCAGCGTGTCGCTGCCGAAGGGCGACCCGAAGGCCGATCCGACGTTCGGGACGGTGGAGGTGTTCCACCGCTCCGTCGAGGCCGTCATCGCCCTGAGGCACGCACAGGGTCAGGTGAACCTGGTCCAGTTGCGCGCCACGTATCAGGGCTGCAACGAGCCGCTGGGCGTCTGTTATCCGCCGATCGAGAAGACCGTGACGGTGGCGCTATCCAGCGCGACCGCCGCCGGGGGCTCTTCGACGGGGCAGCTTGCCGATGCAGCGGCTTTGCCAACGGCGGATATGTCGGACGAAGGCCGCATTCGACAATTGTTCGCGCGCGGCGGGACCTGGGCGCTGGTGGCGGCGTTCTTCGGCTTCGGGGTTCTGCTCGCGTTCACGCCGTGCATGCTGCCGATGATTCCTATCCTGTCCGGCATCATCGTGGGCCAGGGGCAGCAACTGACACGGCGCCACGCCCTCGGCCTGTCGGCGGTCTACGTGCTGGCGATGGCGATCACCTACGCGCTGGCCGGCGTGGCGGCCGGGCTCGCCGGCACGCTGCTGTCGGCCTACCTGCAGAACGCATGGGTGCTCGGCAGCTTTGCAGCCATCTTCGTGCTGCTGGCACTGTCGATGTTCGGCCTTTACGAACTGCAGTTGCCTGCCGCGATACAGAACAGGCTGGCCAACGCAGGCAGCCGGCACAAGGGTGGCAGGGTGGCGGGTGCGTTCCTGCTTGGCGTGTTCTCGGCGGTGATCGTGGGGCCCTGCGTTGCCGCCCCGCTGGCGGGGGCCTTGCTGTACATCAGCCAAACGCGCGACATCGTTTTGGGCGGCACGGCGTTGTTTGCGATGGCCCTCGGCATGGGTGCGCCGCTGCTCGTGGTCGGCGCCACGACCGGAACCTTGCTGCCCAAGGTCGGCCCGTGGACGGCGTCAGTCAAGCGGATCTTCGGCGTGATCATGCTGGCGGTGGCGATCTACACGATGTCGCCCGTGATTCCGGTCGTCGTGCAGCAACTGCTTTGGGCGGCCTTGCTGATCGTGCCCGCCATCTACCTGCACGCTATCGATCCGTTGCCCGCCGATGCGCCGGGGCATAGGCGCCTGTTCAAAGGCGCGGGCGTGCTGGCGCTGGTGACTGGCATCGCTATGTTGGTCGGGGCGCTGTCGGGCCATCGCGAGATCCTGCAGCCGCTGGCCGGCCTTCGCGGCACAGGCAGCGTTGACCGCCGAGAACTCGCGTTCCAGCCCGTGAACAGCGTCGCCGATCTGGAGAATCGCCTGGTTGCGGCGCGAGGCCGGACAGTCATGCTGGACTATTGGGCCGAGTGGTGCGTGTCGTGCAAGGAAATGGACAGGTTCACATTCAGCGATCCGCGCGTCCAAGCCCGATTGAAGGACACGATGCTGCTTCGCGCCGACGTCACCGCCAACACCGCGGACCATCGCGCCTTGCTCGAACGGTTTTCGCTGTTCGGCCCACCCGGCATCGTGTTCTTCGACAAGACAGGCGAGGAGGTCGCGTTCCGGGTGATCGGATACCAGCAGCCGGAGAAATTCCTCGCATCGTTGAACCGGGCGCTTGCGCCGTGATCGCGAAACGCCTGCAGGACAAGCAGTAGGGCTTGGTCGCGGCGAGTGCTGCTGCGCCAAATCGATTGGCGTGGGACGGCATGTGTCAGCGCGAGCCCCTCGCGACGACGTCTCATCGTGCTGTCGTCGCGTTGATGTCTGGGAGCTTCTGCCTTGGCCAGGCATGCTGGCCAGCGTGTCGGGGTGGAATGTTGCGTGCTGGAGCGATATCCCACGCTGTTCCCGCCACCGGTGCATCAGCGCAAACGCAGCGCGAATACGGCCATCGTCCAGGCTTCACGACGTGTTGACCGCGCCCGACACCTTGGCGCGACTGCCCTTCAAACGCAACGCATTGGTGATGACCGATGCCGAACTCAAGCTCATGGCCAATGCCGCAATCATGGGTGACAGCAGCCGACCCGTCAGGGGGTAAAGCAGCCCGGCAGCCAGAGGGATGCCCACGGCGTTGTAGACGATGCGAACCCGAGGTTCTGCTTCATGTTGTGGATCGTGGCCTCCGAGATCGCGCGCCTGCGCGATGCCTCGAAGATCGCCTTTCACGAACGTGACCTGTGCGCTGTGCATTGCCACATCGGTGCCCGTTCCCACGGCGACGCCGACATCGGCTTTGGCGAGTGCGGGTGCATCGTTGATTCAGTCACCGGCCATCGCAACGACGCGACCCTCTCGTTGCAGGCGTTCGAATGGGCGCCGATTTGTAGCGCGTTAGCGTGAAAAGCCTAACATTGAGTAGCTCTTTTGTATTACATCCGACTACAATCGGTCCAAATCTGCACGCAATCGGTCATACAACACACGACGGATGAAAGATGCGCCTTCGGCTTGTCCTTCTGCTCCTCATGGCGTCGGCCCTCGCGCAGGTCTTCGTCATCGGTGGCCGGGCCAGCGCATTCGGTGAATCGAAAGAAACCACGCACGCGATGCTCCATTGGCTGGGCCTGGCGCATCACCATCACGACGACGGCTCCGTCACGCAGGATGATTCCGAAGAGTCGTTACAGCACGTCGTCGCGGACGGCGTATTGAGCGCATCCGCCATTTGGTTTGTGGCTCCCGTTTCATTGCCTTCCGGTAAGGCAGTACGTCCTATCGCCACCGTCCGACTCGACGCACCTTGGCCGCATCTCGCCGGTCCTAGACGACCTCCACGACGCACGACCTGATAACGCTGCGGCTCGCCCGCTCGCGCAGGTAGCCCGTTCTCAGTTTGGCGAACGCTTGGGTCGGACGACCCGCGCCTTGGCTAGCCCATGGCGTGCCCTCGCAAGGGGGAGCTTCTTGAGTTCATTCCTTGTCTTGCGGACTGCTCATGCAGGCCGCCTTCGGGTGCGCTTTGGCGCGGCGGACGCGCAAGCGCTCCAGCGGGCTGCTCAGTCCAGTGGAAGCGGAACGCCAGGAAACTTTGGGACCAGCATGTCCCAAGTCGCAGCCCCTTCGTCGTCGAAGCGCTGCGCCCAAGTTCCGGCTGAGGGAGCGATTCGGCTCCGCTCAGACGGAATCACTAACGAAAGCAATGAGGAGCCAAAGATGTCTTCCTTCAGCCCAGTCGAAATCGTCCGTCGAATCCTTGATGAACCTTTAGTCCGACCTGCGCACTTGCAGTGGCGGCGCCGGCAGTTCCTGTCCCGAGATGGACACGGTTCCCATTTCGGTGTGTTCGACAGCTTCAAGGCCGCGCGCGCCTGGCTGCCCCCCAGTCCGGAGTTCGATCACCCGGCTTTGGCCGCTGAGTACGTGGACGTGCGGACGAAGAAGGTGTTCTCTTACGACTATCCGGTCATGTGGTGGCTCGACCGCGCCCTGCGTGACGGAGCGAGCACCGTTTTGGATATCGGCGGCTCTGTCGGCGTTCACTACTACGCCTACGGGCGGTACTTCCATATGCCAGATGCGCTGAGATGGCGGGTCGTAGAGGTGCCGACAATGGTCTTGATAGGCAAGAACCTGGCGGCGCAAACCGGCACTGCGGCCTTGAGCTTCAGCGAGAACCTTCATGAGTCCGTCGGGACTGCCTCTGACGACGTCTGGATCTCTGCGGGCGCAATTCACTACTTTGAGGATGGACGGCCAGACCAGCTTCTCAAAAAGTGTGTACGTCGGCCACAGCACATCCTGTTGAACAAGCTCCCGCTCTACAACGGGGAGGACTTTGTCACCGTACAGAACATCGGTGAAGGGGCCTTCGCTCCATTGCATGTCTACAACCGCGCTCGGTTCATTCAGGACATCAAGGCGCTTGGATACACGCTCTGGGACAAATGGGCCGTTCAGGAGCGCTCCATGGACCTGCCTGGCTATCCCGAACGCTCATTTCCAAGTTTCACCGGCTTGTATTTCGTGGATAGCGCAAGAATGTTCAAGGGATCCAAACCATTGCTTTCTTGATGGGCCCAATCCAACGCGGGCCTGGCTTCTAACCAGCGTCGCGCTAGCCATCGAACGACGCGGTCTCCCGAGCCAGCGGAGCAGCGCCAGCGGGGTCGCGCCACCGCCGGTTCACCTATGGCCAGGTCAACTCTGGGGACCACTTGGTCTTAGATCAAAGACAAAGTGCTAGCGCAGGGTCGACAGCTCAATGGAGTCACGCGGTTACCCGCACCCAGCGACCCATCGATGGAACGCGACTGGCGTTGAGAATGAACAGCAGATACCAACCCGGTGGAGCTAGGTTGGCGTTCGGTGGCATGTCCACGTTGATCACCCCAGCGCCCATGCCGCTCACGACGCACTCGAGGCCGCGCTGTGACATGTTGAAGCCGTGCGTCACCGTACCGGAGCGCAGCAGAACAACCTCGGTTACGTCGGCAGCGTTGGGCGTATCGATGTTGAACGTGATGCCATAGTTGAGGGTCGCAGGCGCGGCTGAGATCACCGGGCGAAGCATGTCGAAGTAGTCCGGGAAGAAGCGCTCGTGCGGCGTCGGTGCACCGCCGGCTTGCGGATCGCCACCTCCGAGGATGCTGCCGTCGGCGAGAAGGATGAATGAGGAGTGATACGTCCGGATGTACTTCATCGGCGGCCCGATCACCCAGCCCGCGCCGGGGTTGCGAGGATCGAAGATTTCGCAGACGCCGCCGTCGGCGCCGCCGCTTACTCCGCCTGCGATGAACACGCGCCCGTCGGGCAGCAGCGTGGCGGTGAGCTGCTCTGCTCGCGGAATGCTCAGATCGGGCAGCGCAGTCCATGCGGGCACCGCAGCAGCCAGATCGATCATTTCCGCCGTCTCCTGGGCTGCTGGAGGGTTTCCGCCAATGATGTAGACGACGGGCTTGTAGTCAGGAGGCCGCATCATGAGCAAGACCGAGGTGCCTTTTTCGCCACCGGTGCTGCGATTCCCGTGGATGGTTGCATAGGACTCGGCAGCAGCTGGCGCACCCAGGTCGAAGCGATGCGTTGGATCGTGCGGCCCGGCAATGAACAGGCGGCCGTCCGGCAAGACGTAGGTCCAGGGGTAGTACTGATGGTGGTTCATGCCTGCCGGCATGGCAATTGGCGCCGCCCATCCTGCTCCCTGCGTGTACAGCTCGATTGATTTTGACGCCGACCCATAGAGCGTTGCCGCTTTGCCGTCTGTCAGCGTCAGCGTGGTCGAGTAAAAGCGGTCGTGGGCAGTGTCCTCCACGCGAGTCCAGGCGAGTGTGGCCGGTTCGAAGATGAACGACTTGTTCGGCGAGAAACCCCCATGGATCAGCACAGTGCCGGCCGGCGTGTCGAGCACGGTGTGCTCTGCCGACCACATATTCGAGGTGTTTACGTCCAGCCCCGGGTCGTCTGCGGGCTGATTGGCAGGCAGCATGTAGCTTCCAGCCGGTGTCGAGTAGTCCCAAACTCGCGATTGATCGGCTCGGGTGTAGCCCCAGTAGAGCACCCGCTGGGTGTTCGGCAGCAGCACCGAATGCATGAACGCGACTTCCGGCGTACCGGTCACTTCTTCCCAGCGCCCCGTGCCATGCCCATGGCACGGGTGCGGATCGACGTCCGGACACGAGTTCGTGCCATCGTCCAGAGGCAGCCCGGTGCGATGGCTGATCTCGTGCGCCATGTCATCGGTCAACCATATGCTCTGTCGCGCGCGCACCAGGCCCACCATACCGTTCATCATGTGATGGTGCACATGGCAGTGAAAGACGAAGTCGCCTTTCAATCTGCGCAGCGTCGCCCCGGGCGGGCGGTGTGCCGGATCCTGCGCCTTCTCCTCATCGGCGTTGAGTAAGAGCACCGGAGGGATCTCGGATTCGACAATGAACGACTCGGCGGGCCCAATGCTGCGGATGTCCATGTTCTGGCCCCCAAACCGCCAGCGCATCGCGTGCGGATGAAAGTTGTGCCAGTTCAGGCTTGTGTCGAGGTTGAACACATACCAGCGGATGCGCTGGCCGCTGCGGCCCACGATGGTCGGTGAGTTGCCGACGAAGCCGCGCCCATTGATGCAATGCGTGGCTATCGCCGCGCCCTCCTTGGACGTGGCGGTATGGTGAAAATCGCTGTCGTTGATCCACTTGACGGTTCCACCCACCCCTACCGTGATCTCCGCAGGGCTGAAGGCCATGGGCGGGCCGCCTGTGATGGTGACGGTTACCGGGTCGGGCCCGCCGGGAACCACGTGGACCACGCCGGTCATCTCCGGGTGGTGGCGACAGAAGTACTCGTAGTCGCCTGCCGTGTCGAAGACGATGTCGGCTTCGCCACCGAGTTCTTCGATGTCATCGGTGTCGAACACCGGTTTGCCCTCGGGGTTGGCCATGACGTGGAAGAACACCGGCACGTGATCGGTGTTGATCACGGGCCGCGGCAGCGCGAGTTCCTTCAATGTGAACTCCTCCAAGAACTCGAGATGCTGCTCCAACAGTTGACGCGTCTCTCCCTTGAGCCGCCGTAGGTGAATGTGCGGTGCGACTTTGATGATGGTCTCTTCGTCGAAATCGAGCTTCTCCGGCACGCGCTGGTCGACCAACACCGGGAGCCGCTCGAGCCGTTCGATGTCGAGATAGATCGGTCGCAGCAGGTGCCAAGGGAAGCGGAAGCGGCGCGGCGGGCGGTCGCAAGGCCCAAGCACTACGATGCCCCCGAACAGCCCCTGGTCGATTTTCGTGTCCATGGGGTGCGTGTGATCGTGGAAGGGCCAGGCCCCAAGTGCATCGTCGGGGACTTCGAAGGTGTAAGTCCAAGTCTGGCCCGGACAGATCGCGTCGGAGCGCCCTCCATGGTGGGCGGCCTCTGTGCCGAAGGGCCATGAACCATCCGAGTCGATGCCGTAGCGCAAGCCGTGCACGTGCAACGAATGCGAGACGTCATCGGTGTTCCACACATGAATCTTCAGCAGCTGGCACGGGCGCGTGTAGATCACTGTGCCCGGGACGCGGTGCGAATAGGCCGGTTCGTTGATGTCCGCCGCAATGAGCTTGTCGGGCTTCGGAACCAGGTAGCCCGAATCGAGATACTCGCGATACACCACGGCCGTCAACGTTCTGGCATCGATCTCGGCCTGCGGGATCAGGGCATTCTCATGGCCGTGATTGCGCATGCAGTCGCGCCCGTACTGCACTGGCGGCACCACTTTGTCTTGTGGCTTGACGGGGCAGTAGTTCTCGATCCGCTCGATCTTGAGATAGATGTGCCGTTCGTCGCACACCGGCGGACTGGGCAGGGATGCATTGATCTCCACGCCCGTCTGCGGGTTGCGTACGTTCCAAAGTACCGAGCCTTCGGTGGACGCGAGCAACTCGTTGTAGCAAAAGACCTTGAAGTAGAGATCTGGCCAGTTGTCGAAGAACACGTCGCGGAACGCGCTGTCGTCGAAGGGGATCGAGAAGGCTCCGTCACTGATCGTCGTGGCCGAACCCAGATAGTCGTCGAGCAGGAAATCCTTGTCCCAAGCTTCGACCCGAACCCCGCCGATCCCATCGCCGGTGAATTGATCGATCACGCGTCCTCTGATCATGTAGCGCATGGGAAGCCTCCCTCATTGAGGGTGAGAGGCCGGACACTATCGCCTCCGGAGGAACGCCGAAAGGGCGCCGGCCTGCTTGCTTCAGTCTAGGCATTTGCGGTTCGCGCGCGTCCCTCATTCGGTGGATTTGGCAAGGCATTCGATCTATGCCACCTGTCGCGATCGTTGGGTCATGCTGCCCGCGCACTTGCAAAGAAACGCTCCCGATGTCTTCTCGGCGCCGGCACCATGATGCCGATAATCATGGTGCTGACGCGAACGAGGCTCCAAAGGCGCTGCAGCAGCAGCTGGGCCTGGCATTGGCGTCGCGGAGGACGGCTATGTGCCAGTCGCAGCACGTCTGACCGGGAGCGGCGACTACTACATCAATTCAAAGGATGGACCAGGCGACCCCCTCTACCGCGTTTATCACGACGCAGTGGATGAACGTGGCTACCAACCTGATGAAGCGATAGCGCTCGCGCTGAAGTCATACGAGGGATTGCTCGCTCATCGCGCTTCATAAGAAGCGCCGGTCCTACTCCACCACGTACCTCACAGGCGCAATCCGGCCAAGGCGACGCTGGGCGGTCAAGTCCTCGTGCTGCGCAGGCGAAAGAACGAGATGTCGGGCATGCCGCCGGCAGCACTGCTGGCCTGCCTAGGCCCGCGTGCCTCAATCTTCCTGTGGACTCGATCTTGACACCGTGCAGGACTGGCATCCGTCGGGCTGCCGCTATAAGCCATGAACAACGAGCGTGTCATTCGAGGTGGGGACGAATAGGGACGTCTCCCCGACTCGGCTGAATCGATATTCTTTGCCGTTGATCACAATGGATCTCATGTTCGTCCATACCCGGTATTCGTAACCGCCCGCGATGGGCATCGCTTGAAGGACCCTGAACGCCGGCGGCACATTCACCTGAAAGCTGAGATGGCCTGTTGCACGACCGGCTCTCACGCTCGACTCCGCCGCGCAGAGCAAGGGCAGCAGGAGCATTGTGAAAAAAATCCTCTTCACGTCGGCATAGCCTATGTACCGCGCGGGGGCGCACCGCCTCGACCTCCGGGGCCCTCATTCGCAGCAGGATCTGAAAGAACGAGCGCCGCGCGGTAGGCGGTGCGACCTGCTATCTTGGCGTCAGAGGCCAGCTTCCTCCACCGCCGGTCACGTTCGCTCGGCGACTGGTTCGGTGGTTGTTCAATCAGTGACTGACAGATGGCGAGCATTGCCATGGACGATGTCAGGCAGAAATGGATGGCCGAGAGCGTGGGCCGTGTCCGATAGCTTGCCTGCTCCTTGCTGCGGATGCGCTCTTCTTCATTCGGACTAAGAGAAAGCAGATCGGTCGGTGCAGTGAACGGTACATCGGGCTCGCTGTCCAGAATATCGTGGGACGCCTGCTCAATGGCATTCACCGCCTTTTCCAACAACACCAACGAGCTCGAGGATGTAGCCATGAGTTCCTTACCCTTGTTCGTCAAGGAATCGTGAGCCCTTGATCGGGTCCACCGCAACCGCTCAGAATTTTGCGAAGCACCCCTTCAGTGCCTACTCCAATTCGATGAGACCGCTCTCGATCCAGACCTTGCCTTCTTCATTCAAGGCGAAGAAGAGCGCCTTCTCTCAGGAGAGCTTCGACCATCGACTCGGGAGCGCCCGCGCCACCGTTCCTGCATCCAAATCGTGGGGCACCATTTTCAGCATTTCACTGCGCTTGCTCACGCTTCAACTCGCTCCACGTTCCCGTTCGAACGTAGGCCTTATCGTACGGCTTTGATGGGCGGCACACCTGTATTTGGGGTTTCGGTCCTACATTGAAAACGTGTGTTTCTGGCGAAGTTGGCCATGATCAGCGCGCATGCTCGGAGGGCCGCATGCTGGCATGAAGTCCAAAGTCCTCAGATCAATCGACTCCAGCTGAGGCGGCCCATCGAGTGGCTCAAGCCGCGGGTTGCGCTCAGTAGAGAAGCCTGCAGAATGAGTTTCCTGAGCACCAGAGTGAGTCCTGCCGACCATGACCGTCACGAGCGATGAGATCACGGCTCTGAGAGCTGACTTCAAGCGATCACACCGCCGGCCAGCGCGAGCCCTGGCCGAGCTACTGCTGCTCGGCAATGCCGTTCTGGAAGATCATGAGTTGCTTGAAGGCGAATTGGGAAATGCTTTCGAGCGGTTTATCTTGGAGTCCTTAAGCCAGCAAGGCGTCGAGGCAGGTGAGTTCGCAGCGGCGGTGCTTGCGCTCGGCAAGCTTCGCGCGACCCTTGCCGAGCTTCAGAGCATTCCCGACTAAGTGTGCAACCATGGCCCTGATCTTCAACAACTGCGACGAGGAAAAGGGCCAACGCAATGGCATTACGTTCATGAAGATGCTGTTGGCGCACGGATGAGCGAAATACAGAGCCGCGGCGCGCGTTCCTACAGTCCTGATGGGTTGACGAACCATGCTTCAGCTCGGCAGCTCGACAGCACGCCGGCGCTGGTAGAGGTGCTTCACGGCCCGCTGAAACTCGGCGGTTCCTCGATGCCGGCGGCTGTCGCTATGTCATCGGCGGTTCTCCAGTCCAAGACTTTGGCGCAATTCCGCGCTCACGCGTCGTTCGTGGGATGACGTCCTAAGTTTCTAAATTGGCCTTCAGTCCGCAAAGAGGCGAACCTTTTACGTAGGACGATTTCACAGAATTTGGCAGCGTCTACTTTGATTCCTTGCTCTCCGATATAAGGAAGCATCCCGGATGCGATCAACCTTTCTGGGCCAACATTGAAACGGCTAAGAAGATGGACGAAACCGATACTGCAGGAGATTTGATTCGGGCTGCAATCGCAGCCGTCGAGAGGGCAAGGGAGCATGTCGTCGGCGGGCGTGGAGGTGTTCCGTTTTTCAGCCCGACCGATCTGGGTGCATTGACGCCTGCCGCCCAGGACGAAGCGTTGCGCCTCGAGGCGAGAGCCCATCGGGCGCGCCCAGAATGGGTAGCGATCGAGTGCTGTCTGACCTCATCAAGTCAACTGCTCGAGGTCAGCCGCTCGCTCCTTCACGGACCCGCCGCTCGCCCGCAGGAGCAGATCGGCCATCGCAAGAAGTTGGTGAACGAGGTCAAGGTGGCGGGCCGTGGAGCCTACCGCGCTGCACTCATCCTGTCCGGCACGGACTGAGTTCAAGATGCAATCCAAGTCCATGCCGCTCGTTGACAACGGAATCAGCATCCACGAGCGATCTGACGCAACGCATGGGCGGGTGTTCGGCAGGAGGAGCCAACAATGACCATCGAGAGGTTGTCAGCTCTGAGGGCCTACCTCCAACTGGTGCTGATGAGCGCACCCGACAATTTTCCGAAGTCGGGGCCGTTCACCAGCAATGCCCCACTGGACTTGGCGCATGCGTTCCGAGACCTTCGGGGAGCGGTTCGGCACTTTGAAGCCGAATATGGTGCCGAGCGCATAGAGATCGTCGACGCCCTGCTGGGGGCAGCTCATGAGTGCTACGCGGCAGGAGAGAAAGGCAAGGGCGTGCGGCTCCTGCGAGACGTCATTGAGATCCTGTTCCCGAAGCGCTTTGCGAAAGAGGATACGCCGAAGGAGGCGTGAGGATGCGATTGCCTTACTGCGATGGACCTTCAGCCACTTGGCTGTTAAGCACTCAACGGTCAACCGCCCCCGAAATTCGCGTGAGACTTATCAAGGGCTCGCAGAGGATGCTGGGGTACTGGCGCCGGGAGCGCCGATCTCAGATGAGCTCATGGCCTTCGCCGAAGCCATCGGTCGGCTATACAGAGAATGGGAACGGCGTGAACAGCAGAAGGGTTGGGCCTCACCCATCTGACCGCTTCTGCTGATGCCAGTGCCGCACGGTTTCAAGATCAAGTCCACAGGAGGAAGATTCGGGCACGCGCGGCGCAGGCAAGCCGAGCACCAGCGCGTTGAATTGATCGCGCGTGAGGGTGAGCTGGATACTGGATACTGGATACTGGGTACTGGGTAGTCGCGCTCGTTGCTGGCCAGGCGAAGCGGCCTTCATGCAGGCGCCGCGCGCACAGCCAGAGACCGATCCCGTCGTGGACGAGGATCTTCATCCGATTGGCGCGTCGATTCGCAAACAGGTAGGCCTGATGCGCTGCGTAGCGCCGAACACCTTGACCACTCTCGCCAGCGCCGAGCGTCGATGAGAGACATCGACAACTGGCGGAGAGTGTGAGATTCGAACTCACGGACGGTTGCCCGTCGGCAGTTTTCAAGACTGCTGGTTTAAACCACTCACCCAACTCTCCGGACTGTCTTCGGCTTGCGCGAAGGCATGCGGGCGATTTTAGTCGCCGGGCGAAGTCGGGGCCCAGCCGCGCATCACCAAGTCGACGATGCCCTGTGCCCACGCGCGGCGCTCTTCGGGGCCGGCGAGCGGCTTGGAGATGAAGAAACGCACGCCACCGAAGGCCAGCGTCGATAGCTGCACCGCCGCCAGCTCGGGCGCGGGCACATGCAGCTTTCCGGTGCGGTGCGCCTCGGCCAAATAGTCGACCACCGGCGCGAGCACATAGCTGTTCTCGGCATAAAGCGACTTCGCAAGTTCGGGAAAGCGCACCGCCTCCGCAATCACGAGGCGCAGCAACGCCAGCGTCTTCGGCTCGGTCGCGCCGAGGTACATGCGCTCGACCAGGTCGAGCAGAACCTGCTTCTCGTCGGCGTCGTGCCGCACGAGAGTGGCCTGCATCGTCTCGCGCGCATTGCTGACGGCACGGTGCACGACCTCCCGGAACAAGGCTTCCTTGTTCTCGAACTGCCGGTAGATGGTGATCTTGGCAACGCCCGCATCGCGCGCGATCGCCTCGATGCTGGTGGCGGCATAGCCGTTCTCGAGGAAGGACGTCAACGCAGCGGCAAGGAAGGATTCGCGCAGCGCCGCCGCCTGCTCGGGGCTCGGCCGTCCGCGCGATCTGCGCTGCGTCTCTTCCGGGGATATTCGGTTCGGCATGGCTTTCCGCTCAGGCCTGCGGCAGGAAGATGGCCTGCAGATCGCTCAGGAAGTCGAAGCCGCGCGCCGTCGGCCAGACGCGCGCGAGATCGCGCTCGATCAAGCCCTTGCGCTCGGCTTCTTCGAGCCCTTTCTGAATGGCAGTGACGGCCAGCCCGGTGCGTTCGCCGAACTGGGCCAGCGTGAAGCCCTCCTTGAGGCGCAGGGCGTTGAGCATGAATTCAAAAGGCAGTTCGGCCAGGCCGACCTCGTCGCTCTGCGCGGTCGCCCGGCCGGCGAGCGCATTGTCCATATAGAGACGCGGCTCCCGAAAGCGGACCTGCCGCACCACGCGGTGCGCAAAACTCAGCTTGCTGTGCGCGCCGGCGCCGATGCCGAGGTAGTCGCCGAACTGCCAGTAGTTGAGGTTGTGCGCGCAGGCGTGGCCCGCGCGCGCATAGGCCGAGATCTCGTAGCGAGCTAGACCGCTCTGCGCGGTGCGCTCGGTGATGCGGTCGAGCATCGCATAAGCGGCGTCGTCTTCCGGCACCACCGGGGGGAACTTGGCGAAGTAGGTGTTGGGCTCGATCGTCAGGTGATAGACCGAGAGGTGCGGCGGCGCCAGCGCCAGCGCCTGGTCGAGGTCCGCGTCGAGGCCTTCCAGGGTCTGGCCCGGCAGCGCGTACATCAGGTCGAGGTTGAAGGTGTCGAACGCGAGGGCCGCCTCCTCGGCTGCTGCGATGGCTTGCACTCGGTCGTGAACGCGGCCGAGCGCTTTCAGGTGATCGTCGTTGAAGCTTTGCACGCCGACCGACAGCCGCGTGACACCGGCCGCCCGGTAGGCACGGAAGCGATCGCGCTCGAAGGTACCGGGGTTGGCCTCGAGAGTGATCTCGCAGTCGGGCGCGAGCTTGAGCCGGGCGCGCAGGTCGCCGAGCAGGCGGTCGATGGCCACCGGCGAAAACAGGCTGGGCGTGCCGCCGCCGATGAAGATGGTGTGCACGCTGCGGCCCCAGATCAGGGGCAGCGCAGCGTCGAGGTCCGCGATGAGCGCGTCGAGGTAGCGCGCTTCGGGCAATGCATCGCCGTCGCCGCCGCGCCACTCGTGCGAGTTGAAGTCGCAATATGGACACTTGCGCAGGCACCAGGGCAGATGGACGTAGAGCGACAGCGGCGGCAGCGCCGACAGCTGCAGCGGCCCCGGCCGCATCATGTGTAGCACGTCGTTGGCATGGGCCGCGCCGTCCATGCGCTCCTGCACGCCGCTCGCGATCGGGACGACGAGGCTCACAGCCACCGCTCCCGCATCAGGTCCAGCATCGCCCGCGCTGCTTGCCCGCGATGGCTGTTGGCGTTCTTCACTTCGGTGGGCAGTTGGGCAAAGGTCTTGCCGAACTGCGGCAGCCACATGACCGGATCGAAACCGAAGCCGTTCTCGCCGATGGGCTCGCGCGTGATCTCGCCGGCGGCGCGGCCCACTGCGATCAGGGGCTCTGGATCGTCGGCGCGGCGCAGCGCCACCAGCGTGCTGACGAGCGCGGCGCGGCGGTCGTCGACGCCGGCCATCTGCTCGAGCAGCGCGCGCACGTTGTTGGCGTCGCCCTTCTCGTAGCCGAACTGGGTGGCGTAGTAAGCGGTGGCCACGCCGGGCAACCCGCCGAATGCCTCGACGCAGAGGCCGGCATCGTCCGCGACGGCCGGCAGCCCGGTCGCCGCCGAGGCGTGGCGCGCCTTGGCCAGCGCGTTCTCGACGAAGGTGAGGAAGGGCTCCTCGGACTCGCCGACCTGGAGTTCCGACTGCCGCACCAGTTCGACGCCGAGCGGCGCGAACAACACTTGCAGCTCCGCGAGCTTGCCGGCGTTGTTGGAGGCCAGAACCAGTTTCATCCGTTCGACAATGCCTGCGCCTGCAGCGCAGTCAATTCGGCGATACCCTTTTCGGCCAGCAGGAGCAGCGCATTCATCTCTTCGCGCGAGAAGGCCGCGCCTTCGGCCGTCCCCTGCACCTCCACGAAATGGCCGGCGCCGGTCATCACGACGTTCATGTCGGTGTCGCAAACCGAGTCCTCGATGTATTCGAGATCCAACAGGGGCATGCCTTCCACGATGCCGACGGAGACCGCGGCCACGTGGCCTCGAATGGGCGAGGCCGCGATCTTGCCAACGGCCAGCAGCTTGTCGACTGCATCCTGTGCGGCCACGAAGGCGCCCGTGATTGCGGCCGTGCGCGTACCGCCATCGGCCTGCAGCACATCGCAGTCCAGATGGATCGTGCGCTCGCCCAGCGCGGCGAGGTCGAACACCGCACGCATGGAGCGGCCGATGAGTCGCTGGATCTCCTGCGTGCGGCCGCTCTGCTTGCCGCGCGCCGCCTCGCGATCGCTGCGCGTGTGGGTGGCACGCGGAAGCATGCCGTACTCGGCCGTGACCCAGCCCTCGCCGCTGCCGCGCTTGTGCGGCGGCACCTTTTCCTCGACCGAGGCGGTGCACAGCACGCGCGTCTGGCCGAACTCGATCAGCACCGAGCCCTCGGCGTGAATCGTGAAACCGCGCGTGATGCGCACGGGACGCAACTGGTCGGCGGCACGGCCGCCGCTTCGTACGAAAACTGTCGTCATGTGGAGCGAAAAAGGAAGGAAGAAAGAATCAGCCCTTGCGCGCAGCGGAGCGCTTGATCGCCTCGTTGATCTCGGCGATCGAGCGTTCGATGGCGTCCTCGTCGAGGTCGTCGAGTTCGCTGTCGGAGGGCATGCCGGCCTGGATGGTCGAGGCGAACACGCCGTCGCTGATGCTGTCGGTCGACACGCCGCGGCCCTGCCCCGCCGCGTCGGGCATTTCCCACTCGAGCGCGATCAGCGTCACGTTGTCGCTGTGGGTGCCGCCGTTGCGCAGCGCCATCTCGGCCAGGTCGGGCGCGGCATCGGAGACGGGCTTGCCGGACGAAAGCGTTCGCACGATCAGGCCTTCGTCCAGCACGCCCCAGAGGCCGTCGGAGCACAGCATGATGCGGTCGCCGCGTTGCAGCTGCAGCGGCGCCGAGACGTCGAACAGCGGCGTGGTCGGGGAACCCAGGCAGGTCAGCAGCAGGTTCCGGTTGACGATCTCGGGGCCGGCGTTGGCGCGTGGCCGCTCGGCGTGCGAGTGGTCGCGCGTGCGGGTCAGCAGCTCGCCGTCGCGCACCACGTACAGCCGCGAGTCGCCGCAATGGATCCAGGTGGCGGTGGTTCCCTGCAGAACTGCTGCGACCACCGTGGTGCGCGGCGTGTCGAGCATGCCCTTGTTGCCCGCGTAGCGCATGATCTGCTGGTGCGCGGCCATCACCGACGCGGTCAGGAATGCCTTGACGTCCTTCACGATCGGCCGCGCTTCGCGCTGGTACAGCGCCGCGATGGTCTGCAGCGCCAGTTGGGCCGCCACTTCGCCTTCCGGATGCCCGCCCATGCCGTCCGCCAGCACGAAGAGGCCCGATTCGCGCGTGTAGCAGTAGCCCATGCGGTCTTCGTTCTTGAGGCGGCCACCTTTTCGGCTGACCTGGAAGACTGAGAATTTCATGCCGGACGTGTCGTCGGTGCGGCGGCCTTGGGCAGGCCTTTCTTTTCGAAGGACCGCATGTTGTCGATCGACAGGCGGACCTTCTCGCTCACCGTGAGCTTGGTGTAGCGGCGCTCGCCTTCGCGGCTCAGCTCCTTCTGCAGCGCGAAGACCGACTGCGGGCGCGAGAGCGGGTCGAGCGACATGCACCACTCGACCACTTCGATCAGGTTGTCCGAGTAGATGCCGCGCAGGCGCGACAGGGACAGGCCGAGCCGGTCCTTCTCGATACGCTGTGGAGCGTCGTTCGGGGGATAGCCCTGCATGCAGGCATAGATGCAGGCGCCGATGGCGTAGATGTCGGTCCAGGGGCCCATCGACGAATCGCGGCGGTACATCTCTGGCGCCGCGAAGCCGGGCGTGTACATCGGGCGGATGAAGTTGCCTTCCTTGGAGAGCACTTCGCGCGCGGCGCCGAAATCGATCATCACTGCCCGGTCGTCGTCCGTCACGAAAATGTTGGCCGGCTTGATGTCCAGGTGCAGCATCTTGTGCTGGTGCACGATGCGCAGGCCGCGCAGGATCTCGTCGAACAGCGAGCGGATGGTGGACTCGCGAAAGACCTTCTGTTTCTTGAGGTCCCGCGCGGTCACGATGAAATCCTGCAGGGTGGCGCCCTCCAAGTAGTTCATGACCATGTAGACGGTCTCGTTCTCGCGGAAGAAGTTGAGCACGCTGACCACCGAGGCATGCGAGATTTGCGCGAGCGAACGCCCTTCCTCGAAAAAGCTCTTCAGCCCGAGCCGGTAGAGCGAGAGCTTTTCGGGCGGCACCTGGGGTGCAAGTTCGCCGGTGCCCCGGGTTGCCAGCGAGGAGGGAAGGTATTCCTTGATGGCCACCTGCTGGCCGCTCTGGTCGACGGAGAGGTAAACGACACCGAAACCACCGGCAGAAAGCCGACGCACGACGCGATAACCGCCGATGACCGTATCAGGCAGCAGGGGCGAAGGTTTGACCTTTGACATAATCCGGGAGTTTCGCCCGAAGGCGATGGTGCGGCAAGCGAACGCTGTGCCGACGTCTCGGTGCGTACACACAAATTCACAGCGAGGCGCAATGCCAGTTTACAGCATGACCGGCTATGCCAGCGGCCAGAACGCCCCCGCGGGCAGTCACGCCGACACCGAGTCGCGGGCCCATGGCGCCGGCCGGCTCGGGGTCGAGATCCGCTCGGTCAACAGCCGCTTTCTCGACCTCAGTTTCAAAATGCCGGAGGAGTTGCGTCAGCACGAGCCGGCCTTGCGCGAACTGCTGACCGGGCCACTCAAACGCGGCAAGGTCGAGCTGCGCGCGTCGATCGAGAGCACCAGCACCGCGGGCATCGGCGAACCTTCGGCCAAGCTGCTGCAACGCCTCAATGGCGTGCAGGACAGCATCAAGTCGTGGCTACCGGGAGCCCGGGACCTCAGCGTGGCCGACGTGCTGCGCCTTGCCGCAGGCGACACGCTGACAAAGGGCGATTGGGGCCCCGAGCTGACCGAGGTGGCGGAGAAGACGCTCAAGGCCCTTCTTTCGGCGCGCGAGCGCGAAGGCGCCCGCCTTGCCCGGATGCTGCAGGATCACCTTGCCCAGCTGCGCAAGCTGGTCGAGCAGGCTCTGCCGCTGGTGCCGCAACTCGTCGAGCAGCAGCGCACCCGCTTTCTCGAGCGCTGGCAGGAGGCCATGGGCCTCGCCGCCGGCGGCACGCCGCCGGAAGCGGCGCAGGACCGGGCGATGACCGAAGCGACGGCCTTCGCGATCCGCATCGACGTCGCCGAAGAACTGACGCGCCTCGGCTCACACCTCGACGAGATCGAACGGCTGGTCAAGAAGGGCGGCGAGATCGGCAAGCGCCTCGATTTCCTGATCCAGGAACTGCATCGCGAAGCCAATACCCTGGGCTCCAAATCGGCAACGCTCGAACTCACCCGCATCGGCGTCGACATGAAGGTGCTGATCGAGCAGATGCGCGAGCAGGTCCAGAACATCGAATAGACAGAGAACAAGCGAATGGACTACCCCGGCAACATTTTCGTGGTCGCAGCGCCGAGCGGCGCAGGCAAATCAAGCCTGGTCAAGGCCCTGATGGAGCTCGATTCCGCCGTGCAGCCATCGGTGTCGCACACCACCCGCCCCCCGCGCGGCCAGGAAAAGCACGGTCGCGAGTACTTTTTTGCCTCGCCTTCGGAGTTCGATGCGATGGTCGCCGCCGATGCCTTCGTCGAATGGGCACACGTGCATGGCCAGCGCTACGGCACCTCGAAGAAGGCGATCGAAGAGCGGATCGCTCAAGGCGCGGACGTCATCCTCGAAATCGACTTCCAGGGCGCGCTCCAGATCCGGAAGACCTTTGCCAATGCGGTGACGATCTTCATCCTGCCGCCGAGTTGGGAGGAGCTGCGGTCCCGGCTCGAGCGGCGAGGAGAAGACAGCGCCGCAGTCATCGAGTTGAGGCTGCAGAACGCCGCCGAGGAGATGGCACGCGCCAGCGAATTCGACTTCGTTATAATCAATGAGTTATTTGAGCGCGCGCTTTTTGACCTCAAGGCGATCGTCCACGCTCAGCGGCTCCGGTATTCCGCACAGCGCCGCGCGCGTGCCGACACTTTCGCCGCGTTGAACATTCCCTGATCCCGCTCACCCTGTAAGTCGAAAGAACCACATGGCCCGCATCACCGTCGAAGACTGCCTGCAACACATTCCGAACCGCTTCCAACTCGTGCTGGCCGCCACCTACCGCGCGCGCATGCTGAGCCAGGGCCACGCGCCGAAGATCGAGAGCAAGAACAAGCCTGGCGTCACGGCCTTGCGCGAGATTGCAGAGGGCAAGATCGGGATCGAGATGCTCAAGAAAGTGCCCGGCTGAGTTGACGCACGCATGCAACAAAGAGCACCGCCTTGCGGTGCTTTTTTTATGCCCGAACGCGTCGAATCGGCTGCCAGGCTAAAGTGGAAGCCATGAGCGTGGTTGTCAAGTCCCAGTCAGATGCCCCCCGAGGCACGCCACGGCCGAGTCCGGCGGCGTTGAACGCGGCTGCCGCCAGCTTCGCTGCGCTGACCGACCGGCTCGACTATCTGAGCGCCGAGGACGTCGAGCAGGTGCGCCGCGCCTATCGCTTCGCCGATGAGGCGCACCTGGGCCAGCTGCGCAACAGCGGCGAACCCTATATCACGCATCCGATCGCGGTGGCGGCGCAATGCGCCGAATGGAAACTCGATGCGCAGGCGCTGATGGCCGCGCTGCTGCACGACGCGATCGAGGATTGCGGCGTGACCAAGTCGGAGCTGATCGAACGCTTCGGCGCCCCGGTCGCTGAACTCGTCGACGGCCTCACCAAGCTGGACAAGCTTCGGTTCAACACGCGCGAGGAGAACCAGGCCGAGTCTTTCCGCAAGATGCTGCTCGCCATGGCGCGCGACGTGCGGGTCATTCTCGTCAAGCTGGCGGACCGAACGCACAACATGCGCACGCTCGACGACGCGCCGCGCGAGAAGTGGGCCCGGATTTCGGGCGAGACGCTCGAGATCTATGCGCCCATCGCGCATCGACTCGGGCTCAACCAGACCTACAGGGAACTGCAGGACCTGTCGTTCCGCCATCTCCGGCCCTGGCGCTATGCAATCCTCGCGAAAGCGGTCACCAAGGCCCGCGGCCGACGCCGCGACTTGATTCAGAAGGTGCAGCAGGAACTCGAAACCGCCTTTGCGGCGGCCGGCATGAGCGTGCGCATGGCAGGTCGCGAGAAGACCCTCTATTCCATCTACCGCAAGATGGAAGAAAAGCACTTGAGCTTTGCGCAGGTGACGGACATCTACGGCTTTCGCCTGATCGTGCCGACAGTGATCGCCTGCTACACCGGGCTCGGCATCCTGCACCAGATGTACAAGCCCTTGCCCGGCAAGTTCAAGGACCACATCGCGATCGCCAAGCTCAACGGCTATCAGTCGCTGCATACCACGCTGGTGGGTCCGGCCGGCGTCAACGTCGAATTCCAGTTGCGCACCGAGGCCATGCACGTGGTGGCCGAGTCCGGCGTGGCGGCGCATTGGCTCTACAAGGCCGCCGAGCCCAGCGCGGCGACCAGCGACCGGCTGGGTGCCAAATGGCTCCAATCGCTGCTCGACATCCAAGATGAAACGCGCGATGCCGCCGAATTCTGGGATCACGTCAAGGTCGACCTGTTTCCCGACGCGGTCTACGTGTTCACGCCCAAGAGCCAGATTCTGGCGCTGCCCCGCGGCGCGACCGTGGTCGACTTCGCCTATGCCATCCACAGCAACATCGGCGATCACACCTCGGCCGCACGCATCAACGGCGATCAGGTTCCGCTACGCACCGAACTCAAGAACGGCGATGTAGTCGAGGTGATCACGGCGCCGGTGTCGACGCCGAATCCCGCGTGGCTCGGCTTCGTGCGTACCGGGCGGGCGCGCTCCAAGATCCGCCACTACCTCAAGACTCTGGCGCATGCGGAATCCGAGGGCCTGGGCGAGAAGCTTCTGGCCCAGGCGTTGCGTGCCGAGGGCCTCGGCAACCTGCCGGACGAGGACGAGGAGCATCAGCAGATCTGGGAGAAGCTGCTCCGATTCACAGGCAATCGCACGCGTTCGGAATTGTTGACCGACATCGGCCTCGGCAAGCGCATCGCCAGCATCGTTGCCAAGCGGCTCATGGCGCTTCTGGCAGAACGCGGCGAGAAGCCCGACGCGCTGATGCTGAGCCGCGAGCGCTTCACCGCGCACGAAGCCGTTTCGCAAGGGGCCGTCACGCTGGACGGCAGCGAGAACTCCTCGGTGCGTTTCGCGCTCTGCTGCCGCCCCATTCCGGACGACCCGATCGTCGGCTACCTCGGCCACGGCGAAGGACTCGTAGTGCACACCGAAGCGTGCGGCGTCGGTCAACGCTTGCGCCACAAGGACAGCGAGCGGTTTTTTGCCGTGGAATGGGCCGACGATCCGGTCCGGACCTTCGAGACCGGCATCGTCATCACCGTGCGCAACGACAAGGGCGTGCTGGCGCGCGTCGCCGCGACGCTGGCAGACGCGGAAGCCGACATCACCCACGTGGAGATGGCCGACGAGACTCCGCAGGATTCCACCGATCTGCGTTTCGTGATCGCAGTGCGCGACCGGACGCACCTCGAGGCCGTACTGCGGGCTGCGCGGCGCACGCCATCGGTGCTCGCGGCCGCGCGGACGGTCCCGGCTCCTTAAGCCACAGCGGGCGGCGGATAGCTCACCGCCAATACCTCGATCTCGTGCGCGCCACCCGGCGTCGCAAGTTTGACCACATCCCCCTCCCGCGACTTCAGCAGCGCTCTTGCGATGGGAGAGATCCAGCTGACCTGCGCGTGTGCGCTTTCAGCCTCGTCGATGCCCAGGATGGTCACGACGCGCTCTTCACCGGTCTCGTCGGCGTAGCGCACGGTGGCGCCGAAGAAGATCTGGTCGCGACCGTGGTGGACCGAAGGGTCCGTCACCTCCGCCACCTCGAGCCGCTTGGTGAGAAAGCGGATCCGCCGGTCGATCTCGCGCAGCCGCTTCTTTCCGTAAAGGTAGTCGCCATTTTCCGACCGATCGCCATTCTTGGCCGCCCAATGCACGGCCTCCACGACCTTGGGCCTCTCGACGTCCATCAATTCGAGCAATTCGGCACGCAGGCGCGCGTAGCCCTGCGGGGTGATGTAGTTCTTGCTCCCAGCGGGAAGCGGCGGCGCGACGCCGGCGGTACCGTCGTCATCGTCATCGCCTGCATCGTTTTCTTTGGTGAATGCCTTGCTCATCGCAGAAAGCTCCAAATGAAAAAAGCCCGCAACTTTCGTTGCGGGCTTTCCTGATGATGGTGCGGCTGGCAGGAATTGAACCCACGACCCCTTGGTTCGTAGCCAAGTACTCTATCCAACTGAGCTACAGCCGCACAGCTTGCGATTATAGCATCCTCGCAACACCCGATCGCTCGGCAGCGAAAGAAAGAGACCAGTCGACGCGATGGGCGCGAGCCATCGATCAACCGCATGCGAGTCTACGTCGAACCAAGTGTGCGTCAAAGTCTTAGCGGAAATGTGAACTAAATCATGACATCCAGCTTACATGGGCACTGCACCTACAGCGCCAATTGGTCGACTGGCGCTAAAAACGGTTCTCATTGGTTTATTGGATGGAGGTCCCGATGTTCAGCTTTTTCCAGCCCAATCGAAACGGCCATCTCAGGCGAGTCATGGCGCTCCTCGAAGAAGCCCATCTCGCACGTATCGAGCATCAGGCAGCCGCCGAACACCACGGGGCCCTGGCCCGGATGTACTCCGAGCGCGCCAAGAGACTGGAGCGCGAGCTCTACGGCTCGGCGCAGATGCCGCTCGGGGATGCATCCGCCAAAGGCCAGGACGAGAAAGCGGTCCTCTATGCCTTGGATCCAAGTCGCCGGATCGAGACACAAGCAAAGGCTTGAGGACGGGCCCGCGACTGCGGGCGCCAAGGCGTGGTGGTAGGCCGTGATGGGCTTGAACCATCGACCAACGGATTATGAGTCCGCTGCTCTAACCAGCTGAGCTAACGGCCCGCACATCAGGGATTCTAGTGGGCGCCGGGCACCGCTATTTGCGATGGCTCAGCGCATTGGTGACCAGCCGCGACGTGATGTCGACGATCTGGATCATGCGCTCGTAGGGCATGCGCGTCGGACCGATGACGCCAAGCGTGCCCACCACCTCGCCGTCGACCTCGTAGTTCGCGCTCACGATCGACAAGTCGTCGAAGGGCACCACCTGGCTTTCCCCACCGATGAAGATGCGCACGCCGTCTGCCTTGCTCGACACGTCGAGCAGACGCATCAGTTGGGCCTTCTGCTCGAACAGCTCGAACGCGCGACGCAGGTGGCTCATGTCGCTGGAGAAATCGGTGACGGCCAGCAGATTCCGCTCGCCCGCGATCACCACTTCGTCCTGGGCTTCCGTCAGCACCTCGGAACTCACCTGGACAGCGGCTTGCATCAGAGCAGCGATCTCGCCGCGCAATTGCTCCATCTCGGACTGAAGCCGGTCGCGCACCTGCTCGATCGACAGACCCGCAAAGTGCGTGTTGATGTAGTTCGATGCCTCGACCAGTTGCGACTGCGAATAGTCGACCTCGGGGAAGATCACCCGGTTCTGCACATCGCCGTCGGGCGACACGATGATCACGAGCAGGCGGCGATCGGAAAGGCGAAGGAACTCGATCTGACGAAAAACGGATGCGCGGCGCGGCGCCATCACCACACCGACGAATTGCGACAGGTTCGACAGCAGGTTCGCTGCGTTCGCGATCACCTTCTGCGGCTGGTCGGGTGCAAGGCTCGGCGGCGTGAACTGCTCGCGCTGGGCAGTCAGCATGGTGTCGACGAAAAGCCGGTAGCCGCGCGCAGTCGGAATGCGGCCTGCAGAGGTATGCGGACTGGCGATCAGCCCGAGTCCTTCGAGGTCGGACATCACGTTGCGGATGGTCGCAGGCGAAAGCTCCAGCCCCGAAGCGCGGGAAAGCGTGCGCGAGCCCACCGGCTGGCCCTCGGCGATGTAGCGCTCGACCAGCGTCTTGAGAAGCAACTTGGCGCGATCGTCCAGCATCGACTGATTTTAATGTTGTAATTTGTGCATGACATCCAGCTTTCGGCACGTGGCCCTGATAGGTAAATACCAGGCTTCGGGCGCGCGGGCGCAGGCCGGCGCGCTGGACGAGGTCATGGAGGGCATCGGCGCTTTCCTGGAAGCGCAAGGCTGCGAGGTCTTTGTCGAACAGCCGCGCGACGGCGAGTGCGGCCAGGCCCGCTACCCCGCGCTGACTGTCGAAGAGATCGGCCAGCGATGCGATCTGGGCCTGGTGGTCGGCGGCGACGGAACCATGCTCGGCATCGGGCGCCAGTTGGCCTGCTACGGCGTTCCGCTGATCGGCATCAACCGCGGCCGGCTCGGTTTCATCACCGACATTTCCCTCGACAACTACCAGGCGACGCTGATCCCGATGCTGGCCGGCGAGTACGAGGAAGACCACCGCAGCCTCATGCATGCGCAGGTGATGCGCGACGGCGTCGCGGTGTTCGATGCGCTCGCCATGAACGACGTGGTGGTCAATCGCGGCGCCACCTCGGGCATGGTGGAGCTGCGTGTTTCGGTCGGTCGCCATTTCGTGGCCAATCAGCGCGCCGACGGCATGATCATCGCCTCGCCCACCGGCTCCACCGCCTACGCGCTGTCGGCCGGCGGTCCGCTGCTGCACCCCGCGGTGCCGGGGTGGGTGATGGTTCCCATTGCGCCCCACACGCTCTCGAACCGACCGATCCTGCTGCCGGATGCGGACGAGGTCCTGATCGAACTGGTCGGCGGGCGCGACGCGAGCGCCAGTTTCGACATGCAATCATTGGCTTCGCTTGCCATCGGCGACCAGGTCGTGGTGCGCCGCTCCGACTACCGGGTGCGTTTTCTGCATCCGAAAGGCTGGAGCTACTTCGACACGTTGCGCAAGAAGCTGCACTGGAACGAAGGAGGTTCCTGACATGGCATTGCGCCGCATCGCCCTGCGCGACTTCGTGATCGTGCGCGCGCTCGAACTCGATCTCTCCACGGGCTTCACCGTCCTCACCGGCGAAACCGGCGCGGGCAAGTCGATTCTGATCGACGCGCTCCAGCTGGCGCTCGGCAACCGTGCCGACGCCGGCGCCGTGCGCGAAGGCGCCGAGCGCCTGGACGTGAGCGCGGAGTTCGACACCGATCCCGCGCTGGCCGCCTGGCTGGACGACGGTGGCTTCGAAGCGGGCGATGTTCTGCTTCTGCGCCGCACTGTCGACCTTCAGGGGCGCAGCCGCGGCTGGATCAACGGCAGCCCCGCCACCGCGACCCAGCTGCGCGAGCTCGGCGACCAGTTGCTGGACATCCACGGCCAGCATGCATGGCAAAGCCTCACCCGGCCCGAAGCCGTGCGCGGCCTGCTCGATGCCTACGCCGGTGTCGGCACTGCCGTGCTCGACAACGCCTGGCAGAACTGGCGGCAAGCGCTCGCTGCGCTCGACAAGGCGCGCTCGGCGCAGGATTCGCTGCAACGCGAGCGAGAGCGACTGCAGTGGCAGGTGGGCGAGGTAATGAAGCTCGCGCCTGGCACCGATGAGTGGGAGGAACTTTCGGCCAGCCACACCCGCATCTCCAATGCGCAGGCGCTCATCGATGCCGCCGAGGGCGCATGCAGCGCCCTGGAAGACGATGACAGCGGCGCCCTCGCTGCATTGAGCCGTGCCGTCACGCTGCTGCAGAACTGCGAGCACATCGAGCCGGAGTTCAAGGCGCTGGGCGAGGTTCTGGCCTCGAGCGTGGCGCAGGCCTCGGACGCTGCGCACTCGCTGCACGGCTACCTGCGCCAGGCCGACACCGATCCCGAGCGACTCGCCGAATTGGACGAGCGCATGGGACTCTGGATGTCGCTGGCCCGCCGCTACAAGCGCACGCCGGCTGAACTTCCGTCCTTGCTGGCAGGGTGGCAAACCGAGTTGCAGGCCCTCGACGCGCAGAGCGACCTCGAAGCCCTCGAACGTGCCGAACAGACGGCACAGCAGGCTTACATGAAGGAAGCCAAGACACTGGGCAAGGCACGCAAGCAGGCGGCACCGCGACTGGCGCAGGCCGTGACACAGGCCATGCAGGGTCTCGGCATGCAAGGCGGCCGCTTCGAAGTCGCGCTGGAGCCGCTCGCCGAACCGGGCCGCGCGGGGCTCGAAGACATCGCCTTCCTCGTGAGCGGCCACACCGGCAGCACACCGCGCCCCATCGGCAAGGTGGCTTCGGGCGGCGAACTCTCGCGCATCGCGCTGGCGATCGCGGTCACGACCAGCCAGCTCGGCACGGCCCAGACGCTGATCTTCGACGAGGTCGATGCAGGCGTCGGCGGCGCCGTGGCCGAAACCGTCGGCCGCCTCATGAAACAGCTCGGCCGCGACCGCCAGGTGCTGGCGGTCACCCACCTGCCGCAGGTGGCGGCCTGCGCCGACCACCACCTGCTGGTCGCCAAGCACCAGACCAGCGCCAAGAGCCAGGACGGCATTCGCACCGAAAGCGGCGTCTCGGTGCTCGACGACGACACCCGTGCGCGCGAGATCGCACGCATGTTGGGCGGCGAGCGCGTTTCGCAGACCTCGCTAGCACACGCGCGCGAAATGCTCGGCAAGAAGACGCCGGAGACCTCATCGTGAGCCTGGAACTGGTGCTGATCACCGGCATGTCCGGCTCGGGAAAGTCCGTCGCACTGCATGCCCTCGAAGACGCGGGCTACTACTGCGTCGACAACCTGCCGCCCGAGTTGCTTGCGCCCTTCATCGCGCTGCAGCGGCAACAGCAGACGCCGCGCGTCGCGATTGCCATGGACGTGCGCAGCGGCGTGTCGTTGCCGCTCGTTCCCCAGCAGCTCGACGGCCTGCGGCGCGACGGCATATCGCTGCGCTCGCTGTTCCTCGATTCGACCACCGACGCGCTGGTGCGCCGCTATTCGGAGACCCGGCGGCGCCATCCGCTGTCGCGCCACGAAGGCCGGACCGATTCCCCCGATCAGCAGCGGGCGCTGATCCAGGCCATCGAACTCGAGCGTGAGTTGCTGGCCGATCTGCGCGACGGCGCCGACGTCATCGACACCAGCATCATCCGCCCGGCCCAATTGCAGAGCTACATCAAGGCGCTGATCGCGGCGCCGGAGAGCACGCTCACGCTGGTGTTCGAATCCTTTGCGTTCAAGCGCGGCGTGCCGCTCGATGCCGACTACGTGTTCGACGTGCGCATGCTCCCCAACCCGCACTACGTGCCCGCGCTGCGACCGCTGACCGGGCGCGACGCGGCCGTGATCGACTGGCTGCGCGAACACGACGATGTCGCACGCATGTACAGCGACATCGAACAGTTTCTCGATCGCTGGCTCGATGCGCTGGCCCGCGACCATCGCAGCTACGTCACCGTGGCGATCGGCTGCACCGGCGGCCAGCACCGCTCGGTCTTCCTCGTGGAGCAGCTGGCACGCGGCTTCGGCGCACGCTGGGCGGCGCTCAAGCGGCACCGCGAGCTCGACAGCGTCTAGGTCGTCAGCAGTTTGCGCACGGGCGCCGGCAGGCCGAGCGCCGACCATTGGCCGGCTTCGAACCATCGGCCGGCATCGTTGAGAAGCCGCTCGGCGACGCATTCGACCGACACGGGATGCAGGTGCAAGTCCTTGTGCGTGAGCACGTGCACGAAAGCCGCGTCGTCGCGCGCGGTCCGGCGATCGTCGGGCGCCAATTCGTCCAGCAGCGATTCCCGGCTCTCATAGACCGGCAGGCAATAGAGTCCCGCCCAGATGCCGCGCGAGGGACGTTTCTCGAGCCACACGCGGCCGTGCGCATCGCGCGCCTGCAGCATCCACAACGACTGGGCGCTGCGCCGAAGCTTGCGCGTCTTGACCGGAAAGCGCTCGGGCTCGCCCTCGCGCCGCGCCGCGCACAGGTCACTAACCGGACAGATCATGCAACTCGGCTTGCGCGGCAGGCAGACGGTGGCCCCCAGATCCATCAGGCCCTGGGTATAGCGTGCGATGGTGCGCCGCTGCGTCGCCGGCGGCAGCAGCTCCGTCGCCATGGCCCACAAAACCCGCTCCTGCGCAGCGGACGAAAGATCGCCCTCAAAGGCCAGCATTCGCCCAAGCACCCGCTTCACGTTGCCATCGAGAATGGCGACGCGCTCGCCAAAGCAGAAGGCAGCGATCGCCGCGGCCGTCGAACGGCCGATGCCCGGCAAGGTCTGGAGTTCGGCGGCGGTGCGCGGAAATGCGCCGCCGAAGCGCGACACGACCTCTTGCGCGCAGCGGTGCATATTGCGCGCACGGCTGTAGTAGCCCAGGCCGCTCCACAGGCCGAACACCTCGTCCTCAGTGCCGGCGGCGAGCGCTTGCACCGTGGGGAACCTTTCCAAGAAACGCGCGAAATAGCCCAGCACCGTCGACACCTGGGTCTGCTGGAGCATGACCTCGGAGAGCCAGACGCGGTAGGGCTCGTGCGTGTTCTGCCATGGCAGCTCGCTTCGCCCATGGCTGCGTTGCCAATCGACAATGCGGGCGGCGAAACTCGACGCCAGCGCCTGCTGTGCTCCGCCCGGAGCTTCAGGCAGCACTGAGTTCGTCGCGCGCCGCGACAGCAGTGGGCGCTTCATTACTCGTCAGCAGACCGGTGAATTCGCGCAGTCGCGCGTGGAGCTCGGTGAGGCCGCTTTCTTGGGCCGCGAGTTCGGCGAGGCGCTCGTCGAGGTTGCCTGCGGCGCCCTGGATGCGCTCGACCGCCTCGATGCGCTTGGTGAAGTTGCGGCGGCGTTCCTTGAGCTGCGCATCGAGCTGGGCGCCGGCGCCCTTGCTCCAGCGCTCCACCTCGGTCATGGCGGCTTCGTTGACCACGCGCAGCCGACTTGCCAGCGCGCGAACGAGCTTGTCGCAGAAGTCCGGTTGCGCCAGCTTGAGCAGGTTGCTGATGCCGAGGTAGTGGATGTGGCTGCGCTCGATCTGGCTCAGTTGCTGTTCGAAGCCCAGCAGGTCTGGCTCCGCCGGCGCCTGCAGCGCGAAGCCGTGTTCGGCGTTGAGCTGGCGAAAGGTGGCGTGCAGCATCGACTGAATTTCGGCCGTGGTCGCCTGCACCTCGCGCAGGTTGTTGCGCAACGAGTCGAAGGTTTCTCCGTACACCTTGCGCACGTTGAACTTGATGCCGGGGCGCTTGAGCGCGGAGGCCAGGCGGCCCATGTCGGCCTTGAGCGCGGTGCTGCCGAGCACCGCGTACACCTCGCGCAACAGCTTGCCCTGCACCGAGCGCAGCGCCAGGATGCGCGCGTTGCTGCCCTCGAACTCGGTTTGCTCCTGCTCGATGCGGCTTCGCATATGGCGGATGACCGACACGTTCTTGCCGCGCAGGCCCTGCAGTTCCAGCGCCTGCTCCGAAAGATCGCGTTGGCGCACCTTGAGGATGCGCGCCGCTTCGGCCTGCAGGGCCGCGATACCGGCGTCGACGGCGAGCCGCAGCATCTTTTCGCGCTTGCCGAGCAGTCCCTCGCCCAGCACGGCTTCGAGCGCGGGAAGCCGGCTAGCCTGCAGCAGCGGCACGTCGCGGCGGATCTTGGCCTGCAATCCTTTTTGCGCCGACACCGGCAGCACCTGCGGCAGCGGCACGCCGAGCAACTCGGCAGCGCCCTTGCGCTGGCGCTGGATCTGCGCGTCGATCTGCGCCGGCGTGCTGAGGGTGTCCCACATGGTGTCGATCTTGTTGAGCACCACGATGCGAGTTTCGCCTGCTTCGCTTTCGGTGATCAGATGCTCGCGCCAGATGGCGAGATCGGAGCGCGTCACGCCCGTGTCCGCGGCCAGGATGAAGACCACGGCGTGCGCCTGCGGGATCAGGCTCACGGTCAGCTCGGGCTCGGCGCCGATCGCGTTGAGTCCGGGCGTGTCCAGAATCACCAGCCCTTGCTCGAGCAGCGGATGCGGCATGTTCAGCACCGCATGGCGCCAGCGCGGAATTTCGACGCGCCCCTTGGCATCGGGCACCGGGTTGTCCTCAGGCGCGTCATCGCTCCAGAAGCCCAGCGAACGTGCTTCGGCCATCGGCACCCATCGGACCTCCGCCACCTTGTTCATCGTCTGCGACAACTGCTCGGCGTCCTCGACGTCGATCGGAATTTCGGTCCAGTGCTCGGGCTTGTCGCGCCAATGGGCGAGCGAATACGGCTCGAGCCGGGTTTCGATGGGCAGCAGCCGCAGGCTGGGAAGATAGGTCGTGTCGTACCCCAGTTCGGTCGGGCACATCGTCGTGCGACCCGCGCTCGCCGGCATGATGCGGCGCCCGTAGGCGGCGAAGAAGATCGCGTTGATCAGCTCGGATTTGCCGCGCGAGAACTCGGCAACGAAGGCCACCATGACCTTGCTGGTGCGCATCTGCGATTCCAGGTCGCGCAGCCGTTCGGCCACGCTCTGATCGAGTAGCTCGTTCTCGTCCAGCCAGCGCGAAAGCCATTTGAGGCGATGCGCGAAATTGCGTCGCCAGGCGCCATGCTGGTCGAATTGCTGATTGAAAGAACGTGTCAAGGGTGATGTAAAGGTTGCTTACAAAATATAGCACCCACTTGGGCTTCGCGCCTCATCTGTCTCAGAGCTTTCAATGCTTTTGGCATTTTGGACAGAAATAGGTAGATCGCTGGCCTTGGCGCATTTGCCTTACAAGTGTCGCGCACACACGGCATGGTTCCCCGGCACGTCCGTAAACGGTTGCTTCCAGCTGGAAATATCCGCTCTGGCCGTCGATATTGGAGAAGTCGCGCAGGGTGCTTCCCCCGCGTTCCACGGCTCGCGCAAGGATTTCCCGCACTGCGGCATGCAAACGCACCGCGCGCGGCCGGCTGATGCGCGAGGCAGGCATTGTCGGACGGATACCGGCAAGAAAGAGCGCCTCGGAGGCATAGATGTTGCCGACACCCACCACCACGTCGCCAGCCAGCAGCACCTGCTTGATCGACGCCCGGCGCTGTCGCAGCCCTGCGTAAAAGCGGTCGATGTCGAACGTCTCGCCCAGGGGTTCCATTCCCAGGCCGCCCAACAGTTTGATGGCCAGCGGTGCAGCCTCGTCCTCGGCATAGACCACCGCGCCGAAGCGCCTCGGATCGTTGAGGCGCAGCGTGCCGCGGCTGGTCACCAGGTCGAAATGGTCGTGCGTACCGGGCGAAGGCAAGGCCGCATCGAAGCGCAGGCTGCCCGACATGCCCAGGTGCATCAGCAGCAGTCCGGCATCCAGGTCGATCAGCAGGTACTTGCCGCGCCTGCGCACCGCACGCACGGTGCGCCCCACCAGTTCAGCCGGCTCGACGGCCAGTGCCCAGCGCAGCGGCTTGCCCACGCGCACCGCATCGATGCGCGCGCCGGCAATCCGATCGGCGAAGCCGAGCCGCGTCACTTCGACTTCAGGTAGTTCTGGCATCGACGAAGGCTGACATGAAAAGAAGCCGAGGCCGAAGCCCCCGCATGACCATCGTTCAAAAGCCTGGATTATTATGGTTCGATGACCCCATCGCTCCGCCGATCCCGCCTTGCGGCGGCCGCGTTCTTGACCCTGGCCGTGCTCGCTGCGCAAGCGCAGCCGCAGGCGCCCGCCCCCGCAGCCCCCACCAGCCCGGCCCCCATCATCGAACCGGCGGCGCCTCCCGTCACTACGGCGGCCGCCGCAGCCCAGCGCCAGGATCAAGCCCGAGCCTCGGCGCTCACGGCGGAGCTGTTCTACGAAGTTCTGATGGGCGAGCTGACCGCGCGCACCGGCGATCCGGGCTCAGGCTACGCGCTGGTCCTCGATGCCGCGCGCAGGTCGCGCGACGGCAAGCTGTTCCAGCGGGCGGTGGAGATCGCATTGCAGGCGCGCTCCGGCGATGCCGCATTGGCCGCCGCCCGCGCCTGGAAAGAAACGCTGCCCGAATCGCGCGAGGCACGGCGTTTCGAGCTTCAAATCCTCATCGCGCTGAACCGCATCAGCGAAACCGCCGAACCGCTGCGGGCTGAACTGGCCGCGACGCCACAGGTGGAACGCCCCTTCCTTATGGCCGTGATCGCGCGCAACTACGCGCGAGCCACCGACAAGAAGCTTGCCGCTTCGGTGGTCGAACAGGCGCTGGCCGACGAACTCAAGAGTCCCGCGACGGGCGGCGCGGCCTGGAGCACGGTCGGCCGCCTTCGCCTAGCAGCAGGTGACCCCTCGGGTGCGCTCGAGGCCGCGCGAAAAGGTCAGGAAGCCGATCCTTCCTCGGATGGCCCGGCCATGCTGGCGCTGGAGCTGATGGACCCCGGCCAGCCGCTGGCCGAACCGCTGGTGAAGCGCTACCTCGCGGGCCCCAAGGCGCTGCCGGAACTGCGCGTCGCCTACGCGCGGGTGCTGGTGGAAGGTCGCCGCTATGAGGATGCCAGCGCAGAACTCGCCGCGCTCACCGTAGCCCGTCCCGAATTGGCCGAACCCTGGCTGCTGCTCGGCAGCCTGCAAACGCAGGCACGCCAGGATGCTGCGGCCGAAAGCTCGCTCAAACGCTACATCGGCCTGGCCGATACGCAGCGCGATGCCGAAGCACGCAGCCGCGGCCAGACCCAGGCCTTCTTGCTGTTGGCGCAACTGGCGGAGCGCCGCAAAGATTTCACGGCTGCCGAGCACTGGCTGGGCCGCATCGACAGCACCGACGATCTGATAGGCGCACAGACGCGCCGCGCGGCGCTGCTGGCGCGCCAAGGCAAGCTGCCCCAGGCACGCGAGCTGGTCCGCAGCCTGCCCGAACGCACCGCGGACGAGAAGAAGCAGAAGTTGCTGGCCGAGGTCCAGCTGCTGCGCGATGCCAAGCAGTACCAGGCCGCCTACGACATGCTGACCCAGGCCAGCGCGGCCGCGCCCCAGGACACCGACCTGATCTACGACCGGGCGATGGTGGCCGAGAAGCTGAACCGTCTCGACGAGATGGAACGCCTGCTGCGCCGCCTCATCGAGCTCAAGCCCGACAACCAGAACGCCTACAACGCGCTCGGCTACTCGCTGGCCGATCGCAAGGTCCGGCTGGAAGAGGCGCGCACGCTGATTCTCAAAGCCGTGCAGCTGGCGCCGGAAGATCCGTTCATCGCCGACAGCCTCGGATGGGTCGAGTTCAGGCTCGGCAACATCGACGAAGCCATGCGCATCCTC
Source organism: Variovorax sp. MHTC-1 (assembly GCF_003984645.1). Classification (GTDB taxonomy): domain Bacteria; phylum Pseudomonadota; class Gammaproteobacteria; order Burkholderiales; family Burkholderiaceae_C; genus Variovorax. The sequence continues at coordinate 71,114 of NZ_RWKI01000010.1, read as the reverse complement.
GAAGCGGCCTACAAGCGCCGGCCCGATCCGGAGATCGGCGCGCACCTCGGCGAAGTTCTCTGGGCCAAGGGCCAGCGCGACCGCGCGCTTTCCATCTGGAAGGAAGCGCACCTGGTCGATGCCGACAACGAGACGCTGCAGGAGACGCTCAAGCGCCTGCGCGTGAAACTTTGAACCGTCGATTGGCATTGAGCGCCGGCGGCGCCGGCGTGTTGCTGCTTGCGGGCTGCGCCAGCCGGGTCGGCCCGACCGGCACAACCGGCACCGAAGCCTGGAGCGGCCGGCTGTCGCTGCGCATCGACAGCGAGCCGGTGCAAACCTTCTCGGCTCTGTTCGAGCTGCGTGGTGCGCCGCGGGCCGGCGAACTGACGCTGACCAGCCCGATCGGCAGCACCCTGGCCCAACTTCACTGGGCGCCCGGCGAAGCGCTGCTGAAGGACGGCAGCAAGACGCGGCGTTTCGACTCGCTCGACGCGCTCATCGAGGCGGCGACAGGTGCCGCCATTCCGGTAGCTGCGCTGTTCGGGTGGCTCGCGGGTCGTGAAGAACGCGTGCCGGGTTGGCGGCCAGACCTGTCGCAGATCGGCACTGGACGATTGCAGGCCACCCGCGACGCACCGCAGCCGCGGGCCGATCTGCGCATTGTCTTCGAACGCGCATGAAGGCGATCTACGACCTTCCGGCGCCGGCCAAGCTCAACCTCTTTCTGCACATCACCGGCCGGCGTGCGGACGGCTACCACCTGCTGCAGTCGGTGTTCATGCTGATCGACTGGTGCGACATCCTGCATGTCGAAATGCGCAGCGACGGCGTCATCACGCGCGAAGACCTGACGACCGCGCTGCCTCCCGACGACCTGGTTGTGCGCGCCGCGAAAGCGCTCCAGGCTTTTGCCCAAACGCCGAAAGGCGCCCATATCGGAATCGCCAAGCAGGTGCCGGCCCAGGCCGGCATGGGCGGGGGCTCCTCGGATGCCGCCACCTGTCTCCTGGCGCTCAATCGGCTGTGGAGGCTGAATTTGCCGCTATCGAAACTGGAGCAGATCGGTCTCGCGCTGGGCGCCGATGTGCCCTTCTTCCTGCGCGGACGAAACGCCTGGGTCGAGGGAATCGGCGAAGAGATCACGCCCATCGAGCTGCCGCCGGGGTGTTTTGCCGTCGCCAAGCCGCCCGAGGGGCTCGACACCCGTCTGATTTTTGCAGCGCCCGATCTTCAGCGCACCACACCCGCTGCTATAATCTCGGGCTTTGCTGCACACAGCGAGGCTGGAGCCACAAGTTTCGGCTTTGACTTCGGTCATAACGATCTGCAGCCGGTTGCCGAGCGGCTTTGTCCCGCGGTCACCGAAGCCATCGAATGGCTCGGTCGCCAAGGACTTCAGGCCCGGATGACCGGTTCGGGGAGCTCGGTGTTCGCAGCGATGCCGCACGAAGCGGAACTCGCCACGGCACCCTCGGGCTGGCAGGTTCGCAAGTGCAGCAATCTGGCCGTTCATCCTCTCATGGGTTGGGCAGGCTAGAAGATCAGAGCGCTTTTGTGATCTGATGCGACATATAACGGTTGACGACCTCGGTCGTCGACCCGTGTAGGGGAGTCGCCAAGCTGGTTAAGGCACTGGATTTTGATTCCAGCATGCAAAGGTTCGAATCCTTTCTCCCCTGCCAAATCTTCACTGACACGTAGATTGGCGGCCCCCTCAAAAGGGCCATTTCGCATTGCCGGATGCATTTTGCCGGGACGCTCATGCAGGTTCACCACCCTGATTTCATGGTTTTCACCGGCAATGCCAACCCGGGCCTTGCCGCAGAGATCGCGCAACATCTGGGCACCTCGCTGGGCGCGGCCCGCGTCGGTCGCTTCTCCGACGGCGAAGTCACCGTCGAGATCAACCAGAACGTGCGGGCGCGCGACGTGTTCGTCGTCCAGTCGACCTGCGCGCCGACCAACGAGAACCTGATGGAGCTGCTCATCATGGTCGACGCGCTCAAGCGCGCTTCGGCCGAGCGCATCAGTGCGGTGATCCCCTACTACGGCTATGCGCGCCAGGACCGTCGCCCGCGCTCGAGCCGGGTGCCGATCTCGGCCAAGGTGGTGGCCAACCTGCTCGAAACGGTGGGCGTTGCCCGCGTGCTGACCATGGACCTGCACGCCGATCAGATCCAGGGCTTCTTCGACATCCCGGTCGACAACATCTATGCGTCGCCGGTGCTCCTGGGCGATCTGCGCCAGCAGAACTACGAAGACCTGATCGTGGTCTCGCCCGACGTCGGCGGCGTGGTTCGCGCCCGCGCCCTGGCGAAGCAGCTGAATTGCGACCTGGCGATCATCGACAAGCGCCGTCCGCGCGCCAATGTGAGCGAGGTCATGCACGTGATCGGCGAGATCGACGGCCGCAACTGCGTGATCATGGACGACATGATCGACACGGCCGGCACGCTGGTGAAGGCGGCCGAGGTCCTGAAGGAACGCGGCGCCAAGAAGGTGTACGCCTATTGCACGCACCCGATCTTCTCGGGTCCCGCCATCGAGCGGATCGCCCAGGGCAGCGCGCTGGACGAAGTGGTCGTGACCAACACGATCCCGCTGTCCAGCGTCGCGACGGGCTGCACCAAGATCCGCCAGCTCTCCGTGGCGCCGCTGATCGCCGAAACGATCCAGCGCATTGCCAAGGGCGAGTCGGTGATGAGTTTGTTTTCGGACCAGGAAAATCTCTTCTAGAGCACCTGGCCTGAGCAAGAAGCCGGGCTCCCTTCGAGGAGCCCATTTTGAAACCGGAGTCGCACTGGTCGCGGTCGACTTCCACAGGAGTAGTTATGAAATTCGTCGCTTATGAGCGCGCAAAGCAGGGCACGGGTGCGAGCCGCCGTCTCCGCATCACGGGCAAGACGCCCGGTATCGTCTACGGTGGTGAAGGCCAGCCGCAGCTGATCGAGCTCGATCACAACGCGCTGTGGCATGCCCTCAAGAAGGAAGCCTTCCACTCGTCCATCCTCGAGATGGATCTCGCCGGCGCCACGACCAAGGTCCTGCTGCGCGACGTGCAATACCATCCGTTCCGTCCGCTCGTGCAGCACGTCGACTTCCAGCGCGTCGATGCCCGCACCCGCATGACCGTCAAGGTGCCCCTGCACTACAAGGGCGAGGAAGAGTCTACGGCCGTCAAGCTGGACCACAACCTCGTGAACCACGTGATGACCGAAATCGAAGTCAGCTGCCTGCCGGCCGACCTGCCCGAGTTCATCGAAATCGACCTCTCCGGCCTGACGAAGAACGCCACGCTCCACGTCAACGACATCACCCTGCCCAAGGGCGTGAAGTTCGTGAGCCACGGCAAGGTCAACCCAGTGCTGGTGTCGGCCGTGCCGCCGCTGGTGGCTGAAGAAGTCGCACCGGCCGAAGGCGCTGCCCCGGCAGAAGGCGCCCCGGCTGCCGCCAAGACGGACGCCAAGGCTGCGCCTGCCAAGAAGAAGTAATTCTTCCCGCGCCCTCCAGCCAACGGCCCGCTTCGCGCGGGCCGTTTTTCTTTGGGCGAGCCACGGATAATCCGGCTCCATGATCAAGTTGTTCGTCGGCCTGGGCAACCCCGGCCCGGAGTACGAAGCCACGCGGCACAACGCGGGCTTCTGGTGGATCGACGCGCTCGCGCGGGAGCGCAAGCTCGCGCTGGCGCCCGAGCGCGCCTACCACGGCCTGGTCGCGCGCATGCAGGTGGGCGGACAGCCCGTGTGGCTGCTCGAGCCGCAGACCTTCATGAACCTCTCGGGCAAGTCCGTCGCCGCATTGGCCCGCTTCTTCAAGATCGAGCCGAGCGAAATCCTGGTGGTGCACGACGAGCTCGACGTGGCGCCCGGCCAGGCCAAGCTGAAGCTGGGCGGCAGCCATGCCGGGCACAACGGCCTGCGCGACATCCATGCGCAGCTCGGCACCAGCGATTACTGGCGGCTGCGCCTGGGCATCGGCCATCCGGGCGTGAAGTCCGAGGTGGTCGGCTGGGTGCTGAAGAAACCGCTCAAGGAGCAGCGCGAGGCGATCGACGACGCGATCGCCCGCACGCTGCATGCCTTCCCGGCGCTGGTGGCCGGCGAGATGGACAAGGCGACCCTGCTCATCCACACGAGCAAGCCGCCGCGCCCCAAACCACCGCGGCGCGAGCCGGGCGACGGGGGTGAACCCGCCGCGGGCTAGCGGAAAGCAAAGCAAGGGAGAGAAGGAAAAAATGAGACTGTCACACGCACCGATCGCCGCCCTCCTCGCGGTAGCCTGCGCTCAGTTGGTGCCGCCTGCAGCCCACGCAGGCACGGAAACCTGGCGTTGCGGCAACACCTATACCGACCAGCCGTGCCAGGGCGGCAAGGCGATCGATCTGGACGACGCGCGCGATGCAACGCAAAAGCGCGAGGCCGACGGCGCCACGCGCGAGGCCATGGCTGCCGCCGACCGGCTGGAACGGGAACGTGTCCGGCTCGAATCCGCACAGGCCCGCCGCGCACCAGCGCTGATCGACAATAGGCCACTCAATGCGAAGCTGGATTCATCGCAGGGCGCGGACGTTGCGCAGAAAAAGAAGAAGAGCAAAAAGGAATCCGACTACTTCAGCGCGCATGACCCGGTCGCAACGGCGAAGAAAAAGGCCGCGAAGGCCGGCAGCAAGAGCGCGGCTAAAAACTAGGAAGCCGCTTTTTCGGCAGTCAGCCGCTGGAACTTCTGCCACAGGGTCTCGCGCGTCTCCAGATGCGCGGGATTCTTCGGGATGCAGGCCACCGGGCACACCTGCACGCACTGCGGCTCGTCGAAGTGGCCCACGCATTCGGTGCACTTGTGCGGGTCGATCTCGTAGATCTCCACGCCCATGTAGATCGCGTCGTTGGGGCACTCCGGCTCGCACACATCGCAGTTGATGCATTCGTCGGTGATCATGAGGGCCATGGCAACAATTATCCGCCGGCCGCTGCTGGGCCGCTCCCAGACGGCCGAAGCCCCCACGGGGGCAGTGAGGACGCGAAGCGCCGAACATGGGCGCAAACAGGTTAGGCATGGTCGTTGCGTCCACCGGGTTATGCTGCGCCCCGCCCCATGAGTCTCTTCCTGTTCAAGCGCTTCGTGACGCTGATCGCCACTTTGATCGGCGCTTCCGTCATCGTCTTCCTCGTGCTGGAGATCCTGCCCGGCAATGCCGCGCAGATGCTCATGGGCCCGGACGCCTCGCCCGAGGCGGTGGCGGCGCTGGCCGCCAAGCTCGGGCTCGACCAGCCGGCCTGGACCCGCTACTGGCACTGGATCGGCGGTTTGCTGACTGGCGAGCTCGGCGACAGCTACGCCTACAGCTCGCCGGTGCTCGACCTGATCCTCGAGCGCCTCGCGCTGACCGTGCCGCTGGCGCTGCTCGCGATGACCCTCACCACCGCTCTGGCGCTCATCGTGGGCGTGACGGCGGCGGCGCGTCACAACAAGCTCGGCGACGTCGGCCTCATGGGCCTGACGCAGGTGGGCATCGCCATTCCCAACTTCTGGTTCGCGATCCTGCTGATCCTCGTTTTCTCGGTGCAACTGCAATGGTTCTCGGCCGGCGGCTTCGAAGGCTGGGAGGAAGGCGTGTTCGCCGGGCTCAAGGCGCTGCTGCTGCCTGCCCTCTCGCTCGCGGTGGTGCAGGCGGCGATCCTGGCGCGCATCACGCGCTCGGCCGTGCTCGAGGTGATGCGCGAAGACTTCGTGCGCACCGCGCGCGCCAAGGGCGTCTCGCAGCGGGCCGTGCTCTGGACCCATGTGCTGCGCAACGCGCTGATCCCGGTGATCACCGTGATGGGCATGCAGTTCTCCGAGCTCTTGGCCGGCACCATCGTGGTGGAGAACGTGTTCTACCTGCCGGGCCTGGGCCGGCTGATCTTCCAGGCCATCAGCAACCGCGACCTGATCGTGGTGCGCAACTGCGTGATGCTGCTGGCGGCGATGGTCGTCATCGTCAACTTCGTGGTCGACGTGCTCTATGCCGTCATCGACCCGCGCATCAAGGCCTCCGACATATGAGCGCCGTTCCTGCTCAAGTACCCAGCGCCGCCGCCTTCAAGGTGCCCGGCTTCTGGCGCCGTGCGCTGCACCACCGCAGCTTCACCATCGGCGCTGTGCTCACCTTGATGCTGCTTCTCGCGGCCGCCGTCTCGCTGGTCTGGACGCCCTGGTCCCCCTACGAGATGGACATCGCCAACAAGCTCAAGCCGCCGAGCGGCGCGCACTGGCTGGGCACCGACACCTTCGGCCGCGACGTGGCCTCGCTGCTGCTGGTGGGGGCGCGCGCGTCCATCCTGGTCGGCATGATCGCCGTCGGCATCGGCCTGCTGGTGGGCACCGCGCTCGGCCTGCTCGCGGCGGCGCGGCGCGGCTGGGTGGAGGAAGCGATCATGCGCTTCACCGATTTCTCGATGGCCTTTCCCGCCATCCTGTCGGCCATCATGATGACGGCGGTGTTCGGCGCCGGCATCGTCAACGCGATCATCGCGATCGGCATCTACAACATCCCGACCTTCGCGCGCATCACGCGCGCATCGGCCAACGCGATCTGGTCGCGCGAGTACGTGGCGGCCGCGCGCGCCTGCGGCAAGGGCGCGTTCGCGATCACCATGCAGCACGTGCTGCCCAACATCTCGGCCGTGCTGATCGTGCAGATCACGATCCGCTTCGCGATCGCGATCCTGGCCGAGGCCGCCCTCTCCTACCTCGGCCTCGGCACGCAGCCGCCGCAGCCCTCCTGGGGCCGCATGCTCAGCGAAGCCCAGACCATGATGTTCCAGGCGCCGCTGCTCGCGGTCTTTCCGGGCATGGCGATCGCGCTGGCCGTGCTCGGACTCAACCTGCTGGGCGATGGCCTGCGCGATCTGCTCGATCCGCGCCTCGCACGCGCCCGCTGATCTCGACCATGCCTCTGCTCGAAGTCGACAACCTTCACGTCCAGCTGCAGACACAGCGCGGCCCCGCCGAGGCCGTGCGCGGCATCGGCTTCACGCTCGAGCGCGGCGAGACGATGGGCATCGTCGGCGAATCGGGCTGCGGCAAGTCGATCACGGTGCAGTCGCTGATGGGGCTGCTGCCGGCCAGCGCCGAGGTGACGGGCAGCATCCGCTTCGACGGCACCGAACTCGTCGGCCTGCCCGAGCGCGCGATGTGCGAAATCCGCGGCAACCGTATCGGGATGATCTTCCAGGAGCCGATGACGGCGCTGAACCCAGTCCACACCATCGCGCGCCAGGTCGGCGAGCCGCTCCGGCTGCACCGCGGCCTCTCGAACGCCGACGCGCGCAAGGAGGCGCTGGCGCTGCTCGAACGGGTCGGCATCCCCGATGCCGCAGCTCGGCTCGATGCCTACCCGCACCAGTTCTCGGGCGGACAGCGCCAGCGCATCGGCATCGCGATGGCGCTGGCCTGCGGGCCCGATCTGCTGATCGCCGACGAGCCGACGACCGCGCTCGACGTCACGATCCAGAAGCAGATCCTCGAACTGATCCATAACCTGGTGGCCGAGCGCGGCATGGCGCTGATCCTCATCTCGCACGACCTGGGCGTGATCGCGCAGAGCGTCTCGAAGATGCTCGTGATGTACGGCGGCAGCGTGGTCGAGAGCGGGCCGACTGCGGCCGTGTTCGCCGAGCGCGCCCATCCGTACACGCAGGGCCTGTTCGCCGCTCGGCCCGCGCTCGGCGCACCGCGCGGCCTGAAGCTCGCGACCATCAGGGGCAGCGTGCCCGAGCTGGTCGACCTGCCGGCGGGCTGCCCCTTCGCGGGCCGTTGCCGCTTCACGATCGACGACTGCCATACGACGCGTCCGCCGCCCACGCAGATGCCGCACAACCACCAGGTGCGCTGCATCCGGCTCGACGACGTGATCGCCGAAGGAGCGACTGCGTGACCGCACTGCTCGAGGTCAGCGACCTGGTTCGCCACTACACGCTGCCGCGCGAGCGCCTCTTCGGCCCGCCGCCGACAGTCGAGGCGCTCAACGGCGTGAGCTTCAGCCTGCGCGCGGGGCAGAGCCTGGGCATCGTCGGCGAATCGGGCTCGGGAAAATCGACCATCGCACGGCTGGTGATGGCGCTCGACAAGCCGACGTCGGGCACGGTGAAGCTGCTCGGCCGCGATCTCCACGCGCTGCCCAGGGGCGAACTGCGCGCCGCGCGGCGCGACGTCCAGATGGTGTTCCAGGACCCGTACGGTTCGCTTGACCCGCGCCAGACCGTGGCGCGCATCGTCGCCGAGCCGCTCGAGGCGCAGGGCGAGACCAGCCGCGCGGAGCAGCGCGAGCGCGCCGGCGAATCGCTCGCCGCCGTCGGCCTGCGCTCCACCGACCTCGGCAAATACCCGCACGAGTTCTCCGGCGGCCAGCGCCAGCGCATCGCGATCGCGCGGGCGCTGATCACGCGGCCCAAGCTGATCGTGGCCGACGAGCCGGTGAGCGCGCTCGACGTCTCGGTCCAGGCGCAGGTGCTGAACCTCATGCAGGACCTGCAGCAGCAGTTCGGCATCAGCTACCTGCTGATCAGCCACGACCTCGCGGTGGTCAACCACCTGTGCGACGAGGTCTGCGTGCTGCACCGCGGATTGGTGGTCGAGCGCGGCACGCCGCAGCGACTGTTCGCGCATGCGGAACACCCCTATACCCAAGCCTTGCTCGCTGCGGTACCAAGGGCGGAGCCTCTGGCCATGCCCTAGGCCGATGTCACGATTGTTTTCTTCTTTTCAGCTTTTTCTGGAGCCCTGACCATGTTGAAACGCCGCACCCTTCTGACCACCGCCGCACTGGCCACCGTGCCGCTCGCACTGCCGCAAGCCGCGCTGGCGCAGGGCCGCAAGGATTCGATCGTGCTCGGGATGGCGCTGGAACCACCGGGCCTGGACCCGACCGCGGGCGCCGCCGCCGCGATCGCCGAGATCGTGCAATACAACATCCTCGAGACGCTAACCAAAATCAATGCCGACGGCAGCGTCACGCCATTGCTCGCCGAAAGCTGGGAAGTTTCGCCGGACCTGCGCACCTACACCTTCAAGCTGCGCCAGGGCGTCAAGTTCCAGAACGGCGAGCCCTTCAATGCGCAGACGGTCAAGTTCTCCTTCGACCGCGCCGGCGGCGAGAAGAGCACCAACAAGGACAAGCGCACCTTCGCCAACATGTCGACGCAGGCGGTCGACGCCAACACCGTGGTCGTCATCAACAAGGAGATCGACCCCGACCTCCTATTCGTGCTGGGCCAGGCCACGGCCGTCATCGTCGAGCCCAAGAGCGCCGACACCAACGCCACCAAGCCGGTCGGCACGGGCCCGTACAAGCTCGACAGCTGGAGCAAGGGAAGTTCGGTCGTGCTGAGCAAGTGGGAGGGTTTCCGCAATCCGGGCGCGGCGAAGCTTCGCAAGGTGACCTTCCGCTTCATCTCCGACCCGGCCGCGCAGGCCGCTTCGCTCCTGGCCGGCGACGTCGACGCGTTCCCGCGCGCAGCGACACGCATCGTTCCGCAGTTCAAGAACAACCCGCAATTCCAGGTGATCCTGGGCGGTTCGCGCGCCAAGACCATCCTGGCCTTCAACAACAGGAAGAAGCCGCTGGACGACGTGCGCGTGCGGCGCGCGATCTCGGCGGCCATCGACCGTAAGGCCGTCATCGAAGGTGCGGCCGACGGATTCGGCGTGCCGATCGGCAGCCACTACGTGCCCGGCGCCACCGGCTTCGTGGATACCACCGGCGTCAATCCCTTCAACATCGAGAAGGCCAAGGCCCTGCTGGCCGAAGCCGGCGTCAAGACGCCGCTCGAACTCACGATGACGCTGCCGCCCCCGCCCTATGCGCGCCAGGGCGGCGAGGTGATCGTCGCCCAGCTGGCCAAGATCGGCATCACCGTGAAGGTGCAGAACGTCGAATGGGCGCAGTGGCTGAGCGGCACCTATGGCAACAAGGACTACGACCTCAGCATCGTTTCGCACGTCGAGCCCTTCGACCTCGGCAACTACGCCAAGCCGGACTACTACTGGGGCTACCAGTCGAAGGAATTCAACGCGCTGTTCGACAAGATCAAGACCACGTCCAACCCGGCCGAGCGTGCCAAGCTGCTGGGCGAGGCGCAGAAGCTGCTCGCCGCCGACGCGGCCAACGGCTTCTTGTTCCAACCCCAGTTCCCGACCATCGCGAAGAAGGGCGTGAAGGGGCTCTGGAAGGACATGCCGATCTTCGCCAACGACCTGTCGGCGCTGTCGTGGTCGTGAGCCGCCGGGCCGCCCCCAAGGCGAACGCCGCAGCGGGCAGCGCGGGGGCGGCCGAGTGAGCCGTCACCTTCACGAGCTGTCCGTCCAGGAACTCGCCGCCGCCTACCGAGACGCCAGCCTTTCGCCGGTCGAAGTCACGCAGGCTGTGCTCGACCACATCGCGCGTTGGGAGCCTCATCTGCAGGCCACTTGGCTGCTGCGCCCCGAGGCCGCGCTCGAACAGGCGCGCGCCTCGGAAGCACGCTGGCGGCGTGGCGAGCCGCTCGGCCCGCTTGACGGCGTGCCGGCGACGATCAAGGAAAACATCGCGACGCGCGGCGATCCGATGCCCGCCGGCACGGCCGCCGTCGAGCTGCGGCCCGCCGCGGCCGACGCGCCGCCGGCCGCACGCCTCAAGGAGGCCGGCGTGGTGATCGTGAGCAAGACCACCATGCCCGACTACGGGATGCTGTCATCCGGCCTCTCGAGCTTCCACACGCTGGCGCGCAACCCCTGGGATCTGCGCAAGACCCCGGGCGGATCGAGCGCCGGCGCAGGCGCCGCGGCAGCGGCCGGCTACGGCCCGCTGCACATCGGCACCGACATCGGCGGCTCGCTCCGGCTGCCGGCCGCCTGGTGCGGCATCTTCACCCTCAAGCCCAGTCTGGGCCGGATCCCGATCGATCCGCCCTACATGGGCCGCGCCGCCGGTCCGATGACGCGCAGCGTTGCCGATGCTGCTTCGATGATGCAAGCCTTGGCGCAGCCCGACGCGCGCGACAGCATGAGCCTGCCGGCGCAGAACATCGCGTGGTCCGAGTTCGATGTCGCCGCGGACCACCTGCGCGGCCTGCGCGTCGGCTTTCTGCTCGACGCCGGCTGCGGCCTCGCGGTCGAGCCCGAGATCCGCGCGGCGGTCGAGCATGCGGCGCGTCTCTTCGAGCAGGCCGGCGCCATCGTCGAGCCGATGCAGCCCTTCATGACGCAGGCCATGCTCGACGGCATGGACCATCTGTGGCGCATGCGCTCGCTGGTGGACATGAACGCGCTCCCGCCCGAGCAGCGCGCGAAGGTGCTTCCTTACATCCGCGAATGGGCCGAGAGCGCAGCAGGCTTCAGCGGCGAACACGTGTTCCGCGCCTTCAGCCAGTTCCACGCGACGCGCGTCGCGGCGGTAGCGGCCTGCGCAAGCTTCGATTACGTGATCTCGCCCACCGCGCCGAACTCGCCGGCAGCCGCGGAACTGCCCTCGCCCACCAACGACCCGCTGCGGCCGCTCGAGCACATCGGCTTCACCGTGCCTTTCAACATGTCGGAGCAGCCGGCAGCGTCGATCAATTGCGGCTACACCAGCGAAGGCTTGCCGATCGGATTGCAGATCGCGGGGCAGCGCTTCGACGATCTGGGCGTGCTCAAGGTCTCGCGGGCGTTCGAGCTGATCCGCGAGCCGCAGCGGCCCTGGCCGGAACCGCCCGGCGCCTGAAACTTGGCGCTGCCGGCCCGCATCTCAGACGAGGTGCGAAGCCAGCAGTTCACGCGCACGGGCGACGAATTCGGATTCGCCACGCCGCGCCGGCAGGAAATGAAAAGCCACGCGCGGCAGCGCCGGCAGGCCGTGCGGCGGCGGCAGCCGCGCCACGCCCTCGCACAGCGCCGATTCGTTGAGGCAGGCCACGCCTAGCCCGGCCGCCAGCGCCGACTGCAGGCCCGCAACGCCCGAAGCCACGTGGGCCACCGCATAGGGCACGCGCCGCTTCTGCAGCAGTCGCACCGTGAACTGGTGCAGCGAGCAGGTGTCGGGCAAGACCAGGAGCCGCAGCGGGTCGCCGCGCGCGATGCGCAGGCCGGCTGCGCCCATCCACGCCAGCGATTCGCGGCGCAGCACCGGCGCATCCGGCTTGGCCGCAGCACCCGCCTCGCCGGCGATGCGCATCGACAGGCCCACATCGAAGTCGCCCTTCGCATACCCGGCCTCGATCGTGCCGCTTTTGAGGATGCTCACGTGCAAACGCACCTGCGGATAGCTCTCGCCGAGACGGCTCAACAGCCGGGTCAGGTCGCCCGGCCTGAAGTAGTCGGTGACCGCGAGCCGCAGCTCGCCTTGCAGCGTTTCGCCGCGCAGATCCCGAAAGGCCTCGTCGGAGAGCGCCAGGAGCCGATGCGCATACGCGAGCAATCGGATGCCCGCCGCCGTGGGTGCCACCCCGGCCTTGCTGCGCGTCAGCAGCGATTGGCCGGCCCGCTCTTCGAGCTTGCGCATCTGCTCGCTCACGGCGGATTGCGACAGGAAAACCTGCGGCGCCGCCGCCGTGAGGCTGCCTGCTTCGGCGACGGCGACGAAGGTCCGGAGTTGCTCGAGATCGAAGGTCTGCACGGCGTAATCCATTCGTAAAATAGATGACAAGCATCATATCTTCCCGCTTTTCCGATGTCATCGATCTTTCCACAATGAGCGAACCAATCACCGAAAAGGAAAACGCCATGCCTCACATCGTCATTCACCTTTCGGGCCAGCCCGACGCCCAGCTCACCCGCCGGACCGTCGATACGGTGGCCGAGCTGACGCAGACCGTGCTCGGCAAGAAGCTGCCGGTGATCGCCGTCGCGGTGCAGTACATCGCGGACGACGCCTGGTTCATCGGCGGCCGATCGCTGGCCGAACTCGGCAAGTCGGCCTTCCATCTGGACATCAGCATCACCGACGAAACCAACACCAAGGCGGAGAAGGCGGGCTACCTGCGCCAGGTCTACGCGGCCATGGCCGCGCTGCGCAAGAACCTGCACGAGGTGTCGTATGTGCACCTGATCGACGCGCGCGCCGCGGCCTACGGCTACGGCGGCCTGACGCAGGAGTACCGCCACCAGCAGGCCGGGGTGTAGGAGCTCCCGGCGCTTGCCACTCCGTTTCGCCCCCCGAGGGGGAGGCGCGGCCTGGCGGCGCCCGCGACGGCAAAATAGGCTTCATGCAAGACAGCCTCGGCAACCCGGTCAGCCTGACAGACGCCGCCAGCCTGCGCGCGGTCAACGACTTCGTCGAAGGCTTCATCGCCTGCGAGGCGCGCGCAGTCGATGTCCTGGCCGCCGCTCAGGACGAGAGCCCGATCGTGCAGGCCTATTGCGCAACGCTGCACCTGTTTGCCGAATCGCGGGACGCCGCCTCCAACGCGCGCCCCTTTCTCGAGCGCGCACAGGCCGACGCAGCCCGCACCAGCTCGCGCGAGCAGCGCTACATCGCGGCGGTCGCGGCCTGGGCGGATGGCGATATCGCCCGTGCGATCGCGCTGCACCAGGAGCAGGCGCGCGAACATCCGCGCGACCTGGCCTCGCTCAAGCTCGGCCAGTACCACTGCTTCAACACCGGCGACTGCCCCGGCATGCTGCGGCTCGCAATGGCGGCGCTGCCCGCCGCCGCCGACGTGCCCTACCTGCACGGCATGGCCGCCTTCGGCTACGAGCAATGCCACCTGATGCACGAGGCGGAAGCCAGCGCGCGGCGCGCGATCGCGATGGAGCGCAAGGAGCCCTGGGCGCACCATGCGCTCGGCCACGTCATGCTGACCGAGGGCCGGCTCGCCGAGGGCCTGGCCTTCATGCAGGAGGTGAGCGGCACCTGGGTCGGGCTCAACTCCTTCATGGTCACGCACAACTGGTGGCACGTGGCGCTGTTCCTGATCGACCTGGGCAGGGACGACGAGGCACTCGCCGTCTACGACCGGCAGGTGTGGGGCGTGGTCAAGGACTATTCGCAGGACCAGATCGGCGCAGTGTCGCTGCTCGCGCGCTTCGAGCTCGCGGGCATCGATGTGGGCGAGCGCTGGCAAGACCCTGCCGGCTACCTCGCGCAGCGGCTCGCCGACCACGTGCTGCCCTTCCTCGATTTGCAGTACCTCTACGGCCTGGCCCGCGCCGGACGGCCCGAGGCCAAGGCTTTGCTGCGCAACATCGAGGCCTACGCACCGCATGCGCCGGCCTCGACGCGTGCCACCTGGGAGCGCGTCTGCGTACCCGCAGCGCACGGACTTCTTGCCCATGCGCGCGGCGACTTCGGCGCGACGATCGAATCGCTGGGGCAGGCGCTGCCGCGCCTGATGGAGATCGGCGGCAGCCATGCGCAACGCGACCTGTTCGAGCAGGTCTACCTCGACGCGCTGGTCCGCAGCGGCACCGAGGCCGCGCTGGCCGGCGCCCAGGGCATCCTGCAGCAACAGGTCAACAGGCAACCGGAGTCGCTGCGCCTGCGCCGGCAGGCCGATGCGGTCTACACCGCGCTGGGCTTGCGGGCGGCGGGCAGCTGGGCGCCGGCGGCGAAAGATCCCGCCTGAGCGCTATCCGCACGCGGGGTCACCCCGTCAGTGCGCGGTCCGGTCGTGCCACCAGCGGCTGTAGTCCTTGTCGGTCAGCAGCGTCCACAGCGCCAGCACCAGGACCACGAGGCCGGTAATGACCGCCGTGAGCATGGCGTCGCCATGGGCGTTGAAGCCGAGCACCCAGGGGGATGCCATCAGCCAGAGCCCCAGTGCCGCTTCGACCCATTCTTCCCAAGCCTGGGGGAGCAGCATGGCGCCGAAGGCCGCGGCGATGAGCGCCACGCCGACGATCACTGCGTTCGGCATGGCAGAAGCCGCGCCGGTGTAGCCCAGGATCCAGGGCGAAAGAGCCAACCAGACACCCAGCGCACCGTTGACCGGGTCTTGCCAATGCTTGAGTTGCATCATGGTCTGTACCTCCAGCCGGCAATAGGCGCCGGCATGCGTTGGAGCCGTGCTTGGCAGCCGAGTTTCCGGCCTAGGGAGCTATGCCAAATAGCGCGGGAGGGAGCATCATTCATGTTGACGAACCCACGGTACGGGCTCATTGCGAGGCAGAGCGTGGCAAGGTTCAGAACGGTCTTCTGGCTCGGCGCGGCGCTCGCCGGGGTGGTTGCGCTCGTCGCATTCGCGGTGGACGAGCTCAAGACCTCGCGGCTGCAAT
The DNA here is from genome assembly GCF_003984645.1 of Variovorax sp. MHTC-1. Classification (GTDB taxonomy): domain Bacteria; phylum Pseudomonadota; class Gammaproteobacteria; order Burkholderiales; family Burkholderiaceae_C; genus Variovorax. The sequence continues at coordinate 55,925 of NZ_RWKI01000010.1, read as the reverse complement.
CGGCGCTGTGGCATGGCTACGCGCGCGACGCGCGCTTCAGCGTCGATGCCGGCGCCAGCGATGCTATCCGTTTTCCCCAGAGCGGCCCCTACGACGAGCGCCTCGGCTACCGCCAGCTGCCCGACTACATCGAGCGCCTGCAGGCCCAGGGCTATGTGCTGACCCGCCAGGCGCGCATGTCGCCGCGGCTGATCGAGCTGCACGAGCGCGGGCTTTTCGGACCTTATCGCGAGAAGAACCAGGCCGGCCTGACGGTGCGCGACTGCCGCGCCCAGACGCTGCTGCGCACGCGCGTGCCGCAGCGCGTGTACGAACGCTTCGAGGAGGTGCCGCCGCTGCTGGTCAATGCCCTGCTTTTCGTCGAGGACCGCCATCTGCTGGATGCCCAGCCGGCGCAGCGCAATCCCGCGATCGATCCGGAGCGCTTCGCGAAAGCCGCGCTCGAGCAGATGCACCGGGCGCTCGACGCCACGCGCCCGGCCTCCGGCGGCAGTACGCTGGCGACCCAGATCGAGAAGTACCGCCATTCGCCCCAGGGTCGGACGGCCTCGGTCGGCGACAAGCTGCGCCAGATGGCGTCGGCCTCGCTGCGCGCCTACCAGGACGGCGACGATACGCTGGCACGGCGCCGCCAGATCGTCGTCGACTACCTCGACACCGTGCCTCTGGCCGCACGCCCGGGGTTCGGCGAGGTGCACGGCCTGGGCGACGGCCTGTGGGCCTGGTACGGGCGCGATCTCGGCGAAGTCAATCGCCTGCTGGCCGATACCGGCGAAGAGGCGGCCCCCTCGGACGAGGCGCTGCGCCGCCAGGCCGAGGCCTTCAAGCAGGCGCTGTCGCTGATGATCGCGCAGCGCCGGCCGTCGCAGCACCTGCTCGGCAAGGGCGAGGGCCTTGCCCGGCTGACCGACAGCTATCTGCGGCTGATGGCCGATGCCGGCCACATCGCACCCGCGCTGCGCGATGCCGCGCTGGCAGTCCCGCTGCAGAGGCAGGCCGAATTGCCGACAGCGCCGCGTCCGGACTTCGTGCAACGCAAGGCGGTGAACGCGTCGCGCACCCATGTGGCCACGCTGCTGGATGTGCCGCGCGCCTACGACCTCGAACGCCTCGATCTCGAAGCGGAAACCAGCCTCGACAACGAGGCCCAGGCTCTTGCCACGAACGCGCTGACCCGGCTGCGCACACCCGCCGCAGCGAAGGCTGCAGGGCTCGTCGGCGATCACCTGCTCGATCCGGGCGCGAATCTCGATCCCGTGATCTACAGCTTTACGCTGTACGAACGCGGCGCGCACGCGAACCTGCTGCGCGTCCAGGCCGACAACATCGACCAGCCCTTCGACGTGAACCAGGGCGCCCGGCTGGATCTCGGCTCGACGGCCAAGCTGCGCACGCTGGTCAGCTACCTCGAATTGGTGGCCGAGCTGCACGAACGCTGGTCCGGGCTCGACGCGCCTGCGCTGTCGGCATTGAAACCCAGCGATCGCGATGCGCTCGGCTCGTGGGCACGGCAGTACCTTCTGCGCGCCAAGGATCGCAGCCTTGCGCTCATGCTGGAGGCGGCGATGCAGCGCCGCTACTCGGCGAGCCAGGGCGAAGCCTTCTTCACGGGTGGCGGCCTGCATCGCTTCGAGAACTTCGATCGCGCGCACGCAGACGCTTCGATGACCGTGCAGCAGGCCTTCAAGCATTCGGTCAACCTGGTGTTCATCCGCCTGATGCGCGACATCGTGCGCCACCGGATGTTCGGCAGTGCCGACGACGGCCAACGCCTGCTGCAGGACCCGGCCGACCCGCGTCGCCGCGAGATGCTTGCACGTTTCGCCGACCGCGAAGGCTCGGCTTACCTCGCGCGCTTCCATCGCAAGTACAAGGGCAAGTCGGCGGCCGAGGCCGAAGCGCTGCTGCTGCGCAGCGTGCGTCCCTCGGCGCCGCGGCTCGCGAGCGTGCTGTTCACGATCGAGCCCGAAGCCGGCGATGCGCAGCTCGACCAGTTGCTCGCGCGCAAGCTCGGCCGCGGCGCCGGCTCGCCGCGCGCACTGCGTGCACTGCGCAACACCTATGCCGGTTTGTCGCTCGCCGACCGCGGCTACGTGGCCCGCGTGCATCCGCTCGAGCTCTGGCTGGTCGGCTACCTGCGGCGCCACCCGGACGCATCGCTGGCCCAGGCGCTCGACGCCAGCCCGCGCGAGCGCCAGGAGGTCTATGCCTGGCTCTTCAAGACGCGTCACAAGAGCGCGCAGGACCGGCGCATCCGCGAGTTGCTCGAGCTCGACGCCTTTGCCCAGGTTCATCGCTCATGGCAGCGCCTGGGCTACCCCTTCGCCTCGCTGACGCCTTCGTACGCCAGCGCGATCGGCGCTTCGGGCGACCGGCCCGCGGCGCTTGCGGAACTGATGGGCATCCTGGTCAACGACGGCGCGCGGCTGCCGGTGCAGCGCGTCGGCGCGCTGCACTTCGCACGCGATACGCCCTACGAGAGCCGGCTCGAGCAGCGCGGCCCCGCCCTGCAGGTGCTGCCGCCCGAGGTGGCCGCGACAGCACGCCGCGCGCTGTTCTCGGTGGTGCGAGAAGGCACGGCGCGGCGCCTCAAGAGTACGTTCGTGGACGGCGACGGCCGCGCAATCGAGGTCGGCGGCAAGACCGGCACCGGCGACCACCGCTACGAACTCAGGGGACGCGGTGGCCAGGTGATCGCCGAGCGCAAGATCGGCCGCTCGGCCACCTTCGTCTTCATGATCGGCGACCGCTACTACGGGACGATCCTGGCGTACGTGCGCGAGCCGCACGCCGCGCGCTATCGCTTCACGAGCGCGCTGCCGGTGCAGCTGCTGAAGTCGCTGGGGCCGCAGTTGCTGCCGGTGCTCCAGCGCAACGGATGCGGCGAGAACGGGCGCTCATGATTTCCTGAGGTGGCGGCTCTGGTCGTAGGTGGGCTGCGGCGGCAGATCGGCCAGGTGCCGCGTGTCCGCCCAGTCGACGATCTCGATGCGTTCCGGCGTCGCGGCATCGGCCATGCGGATGCGGTTGAAGCCCGCATTGGGAATTTCGCTGCGGCGCGGCCCGTTCAGGCCCAGCCCGCGCGCGGTGCGCCAGACCATGTCGAGCACACCGCCATGCGTGACCACCAGCACCTTCTGCCCCGCATGGGCGGTTGCGATGCCGCCCAGCGCCTCGATGATGCGCGCATGGAACTGGCGCGCCGACTCGCCTTCGGGCATCGCATGGTCTTCGCGGAACTGGAGCCAGTCCTCCCAGGCGCGCGGATGCAGGCTCTGGATCTCGTCGGCACGCATGCCTTCGACGATGCCGAAGTGCTGCTCTCGCAGCGCGACCGATGTGATGACGTCGAGTTCGAGCTGGCGCGCAGCCGGCGCCGCCGTCTGCTGCGCGCGCATCAGGTCGCTGCTGATCAGGTGCTGCACCGGTTCGCCTGCGAGCCGCAGCCCGAGCCGGCGCGCCTGCTCGTGTCCAGTGTCGTTGAGGGGAACGTCGATGTGGCCTTGAAAGCGGAGTTCGCGGTTCCAGTCGGTTTCGCCGTGGCGGATCAGGATGATTTCGGTGGGCATGGTCTGGCCTCTATTGTCCTCGCAGCAGATGTCAGCAATTCGGCAGCCGCCTCATTGCCTCGTATCGCGGAGAATCCGGCGATGTCCCGTCTTGTCCTGTTGCCCGGCCTCGCCTGTGACGAGCGCCTCTGGGAGGCGCAGCTGCCTGCCCTGCCCGCCGCGCTCGACGTGCATGTGAGCGATGCCCACATGCGCCACGATCGCATCGAAACCATGGCCGAGGCCATGCTGCGCGAGCATGCCGGCCCGCTGATCCTCTGCGGCGCCTCGATGGGCGGCATGATCGCGATGGAGGCCGCGCGACAGGCGCCGGAACGCATCGCAGGGCTCGCGCTGCTCGGCACCAATGCGCGGCCGGAAACGCCCGACATGTACGCGCTGCGCGAATCGGCGATCGAGCTCTTCGAGCAGGGCGAGGCGCGCGACGTGATCGAGTTCAACGCGGGCTTCGCCTTTCATCCGACACAGGCCGGCGACAGGGCGCTGGTGCGGCGCTATGTCGAACTGGTACTCGACGCCGGCGCGCAGCAATTGATCCGCCAGAACCGCGCGCTGATGGAGCGCCCCGATGCGCGCTCGCATCTGGCTTCGCTGCACTGCCCGGTGCTCGTGGTCTGCGGCGACGGCGACCGGCTCACACCGCCGGAATGCTCGCAAGAGATAGCGCAGATCGTGCCGCATGCCGAGCTCGTGTGGGTGGCGGACTGCGGCCATATGCTGACGATGGAGAAGCCCGCCTTCGTCAACGCTGCGCTGATTCCGTGGCTCGAGCGCTTGCTGCCGGCAAAGGCCTAGCTCAACTGCCCGCCGCTTTCGCGCACGTCCTCGCGCACTGCGAGCGCGGTGGCGATCGCGATGCGCAGCGCCGCGACGATGGTATCGAGCGCCATGCTCGGTGCGGCCGGAAAACGCGCCGCCTGTTCGGGCAGATAGGGAATGTGGATGAAGCCGCCGCGCATGCCCGGCACCGGCCGTGTCGCGATACGGTGCATGAGGCCGAAGAAAAGGTGGTTGCAGACGAAGGTGCCCGCCGTGTTCGAGACCGCGGCCGGGATGCCTGTGGCGCGCAGGTCGCGCACGATCGCCTTGATCGGCAGGCTCGAGAAATAAGCGGCCGGCGCGCCCGCCACCACCGGAACGTCGATCGGCTGGCAGCCTGCGTTGTCGCAGATGCGCCCGTCGTCGACGTTGATCGCGATGCGCTCCGGCGTGATCTCGCTGCGGCCGCCGGCCTGGCCGATGCCGAACACCAGCTGCGGCTGCAGTTCGTCGATGGCGGCATCGAGCTCGGCGAGCGCTGCGCCGAACACGCAGGAGATGCGGCGCGCATGCACCGCGGCGCCTTCGCAGCGCCAGCCGTCGAGCGCGCGCACCGCTTCCCACGAAGGATTGAGCGCTTCCTTGTCGAAGGGCTCGAAGCCGGTCAGCAGTACGTTCACGGCGCGTGACGATGCTCAGGCCGTGGCGGCGACCGCAATGCCCTCGGCCGCGAGGCGCTCGCGGATGCGCTTCGCGAATTCCAGCGCATGTGCGCCGTCGCCGTGCAGGCACACCGTCTGCGCATTGACGCCGACCACCGTGCCGTCGATGGCGGTCACCTTGTGGTCGCGCACCAGGGAGAGCGTCTGCGCCAGCGACTGCTCTTCGTCCTCGATCAAGGCGCCGGGGCGGCTGCGCGGCACCAGGCTGCCATCGGGCATGTAGCCGCGATCGGCGAACACCTCCTCCACCGGCTTGAGGCCGGCGCGTTCGGCGGCGCTGATCATGCCGCTGCCCGCGAGTCCGAAGAAGCGCAGGCCGGGATCGAAGCGCCGCACCGCCTCGCAGATCGCCTCGGCCAGCACCGGCTCCTTCACCGCCTGGTTGTAGAGCGCGCCATGCGGCTTGACGTGCGCCAGCGTGCCGCCTTCGGCCTTGACGATCGCCGCCAGCGCGCCGACCTGATAGAGCACGCCGGCAACGATTTCTTCGGGCGGCAGATTCATTTCGCTGCGGCCGAAATTCTCGCGGTCGGGGAAGCTCGGGTGCGCGCCGATCGCCACGCCGTTGGCGATGGCCCAGCGCACGCACTGGCGCATGGTCTTGGCATCGCCCGCATGCCAGCCGCAAGCGATGTTGGCCGAGCTCACGAGGCGAAGCAGCGCTTCGTCGTTGTCGCAGCCTTCGCCGAGGTCGGCGTTGAGGTCAATCTGCATGGCTTTCTCCTTAGAGGGAATTTTGCGCTGTCGTGCGCCAGCCTGCAGACGCCAGGGCTTGCGCCACCTGCGCCAGGTAGCGCTGCTGCTCGGCCCAGGCTTCCAGCGCCGCGGCCGCATCGACCTGCGCGAGCCGCAGCCGGCCGTTGAGCGGCGCCCGTGCGAGCTTCCAGAGGTCGGCCCGGATGACGACGCCGATGCGCGGGTAGCCGCCGGTGGTCTGCGCATCGCCCATGAGGATGATCGGCTGCCCCGAGGGCGGCACCTGGATCGTGCCGGGAATCACCGCCGAGGACAGCATGTCGGCGCTGCGCTTGCGCTTGAGCTCCGGTCCCTCGAGCCGATTGCCCATGCGGTTGCTCTGCGACGTGGTGCGCCAGGGCTCGCCCCACAACAGCTCGCGCGAGGCCATGGTGAACTGCTCGAATTCGGGGCCGGGCATGACGCGCAACAGCAGCGCGCCGTCGTCCTCGTGCTCCCACTCGGGCGCGCGCAAGCCGAAGGCGCGCCGCGCCAACTGCGCCGCATCCAGCGCCGGCAGACCCAGGGGCAGCTGGTCGCCCTTCTTCAGCGCGCGGCCCAGATGACCGCCGAAGCCGGCCTTCAGATCGGTACTGCGCGAGCCGATGACCAGCGGCACGTCGATGCCGCCTGCAATCGCCAGCCAGCTGCGCAGCCCTTTCTTGGAACTCCACTGGTTGGCACTTCCGAGCTTGAGCACCTGGCCGGCCGCCACCGGGATGCTCCAGCAGGGCCAAAGCGGCGCGCCGTCGAGCCGGGCGCCGAAGTCGTCGCCGGCCAGGGCGATGCGAGTGGGCGACTCGAAGCGGATCTCGCAGCCCCCCATCGTGAGCTCCAGGCCGGCCGCGCCGTCGTCGTTGCCGACCAGCCGGTTGGCCAGCGTGAGGGCCAGCGCATCGAGCGCGCCGCCCGGGCAGATGCCCTGCTGGCGATGGCCATAGCGGCCCAGGTCCTGCACCGAGGCCAGCATGCCGGGGCGCAGGATCGCGATGCCGCCGCTCGCCGACATCAAACCTCGACGCTTTCCACGAAGAAGCGCACGCGGTCGCCGGGGCGCAGCAGGGTCGGCTCGTCCGCACGCGGATCGAAGAGCTCGAGCGAGGTTCGGCCGATCAGTTGCCAGCCGCCGGGCGAGACCAGCGGATAGATGCCCGTCTGCTCGCCGCCGATGCCGACCGAACGGGCCGGCACCGCCACACGCGGTTCGGCGCGCCGCGGCGTCGCCAGTTCGGGCGCAAGCCCGCCCAGGAACGCAAAGCCGGGCAGGAAGCCGAGGAGGTAGACCACGTACTCGCCGGCACTGTGGCGCCGCACGACCTCGGCCGGCGTCAAACCGGTGTGCGCAGCCACGTCGGCGAGGTCGGGGCCGGCCTCGCCGCCATAGGCGACCGGAATCTCGATCTCGCGCCCCTGGATCGAGGTCGCAGCCAGTTGCGGCCACGCGGAAAGCACCTGCATCTCGAGTTCGGCGGCATCGATCTGCTCCGGATCGAACAGCAGGCTCAGGTTGTTCATGCCGGGCAGGACTTCATGGACGCCGCGCCACTGCAGCGCTTCGATCGCCAGTGCCCAGATCTGTTGCTGCTGTGCCAGCGTCGCCGGTGCGGGGAGTTCGCACAGCAGTGCGGCATCACCCAGCGCGTGGAGACGGGGCAGCATCATTCGCGGCCGAGACTCCGCACCTTGGCCATCAGGCTGTCCTGGACGTTGGGCGAAACGAACTTGTCGACCTCGCCGCCGAGCATCGCGATCTCGCGCACGAAGGTGCTCGAGATGAACTGGTATTTGTCGCTCGGCGTCAGGAACACCGTTTCCACATCCGGCATCAGGGAGCGGTTCATGCCGGCGAGCTGGAACTCGTAGTCGAAGTCGGTCACCGCGCGCAGGCCGCGGACCATGGCCTTGCCGCCGCGCGCGACGACGAAATCGCGCAGAAGTCCCGAGAAGCTTTCGACGGTGACTTGGTCGCTGTACGGCTGAACCGCCGTGCGCGCCATGTCCATGCGTTCCTCCAGCGTGAACAAGGCCTTCTTGTGATGGCCGGCCGCCACCGCGACGATCACCTTGGCAAATAGCTGGGTCGCTCGGCGCACCACGTCTTCATGACCGAGCGTCATGGGGTCGAAGGTGCCGGGATATACCGCGATCACGTTGCTGGACATGGTGGCTTCCTCCTCGTGCAGTTGATGCGGCCTGATCCGGCGGATTATGCAGTGCTGTCAGTCGCAAGTATCAAGAGATGCGCATGCACCGCGCCGGCCTTGAGATAGCGATAGGCCGCGAGCCCCAGCGCGGCCAGCTCCTCGTCGCTCCAGCGGCGAGCGGCTTCGAGGTAGACCACGCCATCCGGCCGCAGCGCGCGTGCCGCGGCGCGCAGCGCGGGCTCGTAGAGCGCGGCGTTCTCGAAGGGCGGATCGAGGAAGACCGCGTGCATGCTGCCGGCCGGCGTACGTTCGAGCAGCGTGACGCCGTTGCCGCGCTCGATGCGCACCGCTTCGGCTGCCAGCTTGCCCTTCAGGGCCTGCAGTTGCGCCACCAGCGCCGCGTCCTGCTCGCACAGCAGCACCGAAGCGGCGCCGCGCGATGCGGCTTCGAGACCCAGCGCGCCGGTGCCGGCGAAGGCGTCGATGCAATGCCAGCCCGGCAGCTCGCCGCCGCCGGCGCCCGCCAGGCTCGCAAGCCAGTTGAACAGCGTTTCGCGCACGCGATCGGGCGTGGGACGCAGGCCGGGCTTGTCGGCCACGGCAAGGCGCGTGCGCCGCCATTGGCCGCCGATGATGCGGATGACATGAGGCGCCTTCGCGAGCTTGGGCGAGGCTGCGGGAGTGGTTCGGGGTGTCGCTTTCACGCGCAGAGCTTAACGGCTGCCGCGCATGCGCTCCACGCCTTCAGTGCTTGCCGCCCACCACCACCGTCACCATCCGCTCGGGCTGCAGCTTGCGCGCGAATGCGGCCTTGACGTCGGCCGCGGTGACCGCGTTCATACGCGCAGTCCAGGTATCGAGATAGTCGAGCGGCAGGTCGTTCCACGCGATGTTGGACACGTTGCCGAGCAGCTTGCGGTTGCTGTCGAGCAAGAGCGGGAAGCCGCCGATCAGGTTGTCCTTGGCAGCCTTGAGTTCGGCCGCGGTCGGCCCCTCGGCGACGAACTTGGCGACCACCTCGCGCGCGACCTTCACCGCGTCCGCGGCCTGGTCGGGCCGGGTCTGGAAGCCGATGCGAAAGGCGCCCGCATGCAGCCCTGGCGAGAATCCGCTGTACACACTGTAGGCCAGGCCGCGCTTCTCGCGCACTTCTTCAGTCAGGCGCGAAACGAAGCCGCCGCCGCCGAGCACGTAGTTGCCGAGCGTGAGCGCGAAATGGTCCGGATCGCTGCGCGCGTAGCCGGGCTGGCCGATCCACACGTGCGCCTGTGCCGAATCGAAGGGCAGCCGTTCGTCCTTCGCCGCGGCGAGCGGCGCGACCTGCGGCACGGGCGGCAATGCGGCGCAGTCGCCAGGCTGCGTTGCCGCGGGCAGGCGCGACAGCAGCGTGGTCGCGATAGCGTCCGCCTGCGCGCGCGTGACCGCGCCGACGATGCTGAGCTTGGCGCGGCAGGGCAGGATGAACTGCTCGTAGCGCTGGCGCATGGTGGCGACGTCGATCCGCGCCAGCGTGGCCTCGGTCGTGTCCTGGCCATAGGGATGCGCGCCGTAGACCGCTTGCGAGAAGGCGCGGCCGGCGATGGTCGCGGGCTTGGTGTTGGCTTCGCGGATCGACGCGTTGAGCTGTTCGCGCTCGCGCTTCCACACGTCTTCGGGAAAGGCCGGTTCGCCGATTTCGCGCGAAGCCAGCTGCACCGCCTTGTCGAGCAGCGCCGGCTCGGACAGCGTGCGCAGCGAAAAGCTCATGCGGTCGGAGCCCGCGCTGGCATCGAAGTTCGCGCCCAGATCGGCCCAGGCTTCGCCCAGCGCGTTCTCGTCCATCGCCGGGTCGCTGCCACTGGCACGAATACCCTTCTCGACCATGCCGGCCGTGACGCCGGCCAAGCCGGCCTGCGCCGGCGGATCGCGCCGGCTGCCGGCGTCGAAATCGATCTGCACGTCGACAATCGGCAAGGCGTTGGTGGCCACGAGGTAGATCTTCGCGCCGTTCGGGAGCGTCCAGTGCTCGATCGGAATGGCGGCATGGGCGATGGCGCCGACGAGAACCGCTGCGCCCGCCAGCACGGCACGCACCAGGGTCTGTTTCTTGAGAGTCAGCATGAAGCGAGGCCTTTCAGCGCAGGTCGCCGGCCGGCGCTGCAAAGCCGCGCGGGCGGCGGTTCATCTCGTTCGGCAACGGCCGCAATGCGGCGGCGGTCAGCTGGTCGTCGCCGAAGTACTTGGCAGCCACCGCCTGCACCTCCTCGGCAGTGATGGCCTGCAGCCGCGCGATGATGCGTGCGCTGGCGTCCATCGGCAGGCCCTGGATCCAGTTGCTGCCGAGCTCGCGCGCCTGGGCCATCACCGAATCGAGCTTGTAGGTTTCGCTCGCCACCCATTGGGTCTTGACGCGCGCCAGCTCGGCCGCGCCGATGCCCTCGCGCGCGATCAGCGCCACCTGCGCGCGCAGCGCGGCCTCGACAGCTTCCGCGCTCTTGCCCGCGGCAGGCACGCCGTCGAGCACGAAAAGTTGCGGGCCGCGGCCGACGAAGCCCGCGTACGCGCCGGCCGAGTCCGCCACGCGGTCCGGGCCCTGGGTCAGCGCGCGGTCGAGCCGGGCGCCGGGATAGCCGTCGAGCACGGCGGACAGCACCACCAGCGCATAGGGATCGCTGGCGGCGTCGAACTGGTCGGTGGCCGGTATCTGCGGCACACGAAAGGCGAGCGTGACATAGGCTTGCTCGGCCGGCGCCTTGAACTCGATGCGGCGGATCCCGCGCTGGGTCGGCTCGATGCGCGGCTTGCGCTCGGGCACCGCGCGGGCCGGGATGCGGCCGTAGTACTTCTCGGCCATGGCGCGCACTTTCTCGACGTCGACATCGCCCGCCACCACCACGGCTGCGTTCGCCGGCACGTACCAGCGCTGGAAGAAGGCACGTGCGTCGGCCGGCGTCATGGCGTCGAGATCGCTCATCCAGCCGACGATGGGCCTGTGGTAGGGCGAGGCGATGAAGACGGCGGCGTTCTGCTGCTCGCCGAGCAGGGCGCGCGGCTGGTCGTCGGTGCGCAGGCGGCGCTCTTCTTTGACGACCTCGATCTCGCGCTTGAATTCGTCGTCGGGCCACTGGTTGTTCGCGAAGCGGTCGGACTCCAGCTTCATCACCTGCTCCAGCTTGTCCGCCGGGATCTGCTGGTAGTAGCCGGTGTAGTCGCGCGTGGTGAAAGCGTTCTCGCGCCCGCCGAGCGCGGCGACGCGGCGCGAGAAGTCGCCGGCCTTCAGTTCCTTGGTGCCCTTGAACATCATATGTTCGAGCACGTGCGCGACGCCCGAGGTACCGTCGACTTCGTCGATCGAGCCGACACGCACCCAGAGCATCTGCACCGCGGTCGGCGCACGCCGGTCGGGCTTGACGATCAGGGTCATGCCGTTGGCGAGGGTGAACTGCCGGGCTTGGGCGGGAGCGGAGGCGGCCGGCGGGGTTTGCTGCGCCAGTGCAGGCAGGATCGGCAGCGCGAACAGCACCGAGGCCAGCACCGCACCAAACGCAGCACGGCGTGGCGAGGGGTGTTTCATAGAATGGGTCGGATTGTAAAAACCCCCCAATGTTCAGTTTCTTCAAGAAAAAGCCGCCGGCCGAGAGCCCTGCCCCGGCACCTGCGGCTTCGCCGGCCCCGCCGGCGCCGCCGGCCGCCGAGCCGCCGCTGCCCGCCAAGTCGGTCTTTTCACCCTCGAGTTGGTTTGGCGCCAAGCCGCCGGCCGCCGAGCCGCTGCCTGCCCCTGTGGCCGTGCCTGCACCGCCGCCAGGCGAAGCGCCGCCGGCCGAAGCCGAGCAACGCAGCGGCTGGCTCGGCAAGCTCAAGACCGGCCTGCGCAAGACCGGCAACAGCATCACCGCAGCCTTCGTCAACGCGCAGATCGACGATGCGCTCTACGAGGAGCTCGAAGCCGCACTGCTGATGGCCGACACCGGCGTCAAGGCCACCGAGCACTTGCTGGAAGACCTGCGCCGCCGCGTCAAGAGCAACATGGCGACCGAGGCCTCGCAGGTGAAGCTGCTCCTGGCCGACGCCATCGCGGACCTGCTGAGGCCGCTGGAGAAGCCGTTGGTGATCGGCGAGTTCACGCCGACCGTGATCATGGTGGCCGGCGTCAACGGGGCGGGAAAGACCACCTCGATCGGCAAGCTCACCAAGCACCTGGCCAACGAAGGCGCCTCGGTGCTGCTGGCCGCGGCCGACACCTTCAGGGCGGCGGCGCGCGAGCAATTGCTGGTCTGGGCTGACCGCAACACGGTCGAAATCGTGAGCCAGGAGGGCGGCGATCCGGCGGCCGTGAGCTTCGACGCGGTCAACGCCGGCAAAGCGCGCGGCAAGGACGTGGTGCTCGTCGATACCGCCGGCCGGCTGCCGACACAGCTGCATCTGATGGACGAGCTGAAGAAGATCAAGCGCGTCGTCAACCGGGCCGACGCGAGCGCGCCGCACGAGGTGCTGCTGGTGATCGACGGCAACACCGGGCAGAACGCGCTGGCCCAGGTCAAGGCTTTCGACGAGACGCTGGGCCTGACGGGCCTGGTCATCACCAAGCTGGACGGCACGGCCAAGGGCGGCGTGCTGTGCGCCATCGCCCGGGAGCGGCCGATTCCGGTCTACTTCATCGGCATCGGCGAAAAGCTGGAGGACCTGGAAACTTTCAAGGCGCGCGAGTTTGCGCAGGCCTTGATGGGCTAGCGCCCGCGTCCCTGCTTCTGGCATCATCTTTCGGGGCCGCAGAGCCCGCCAGGAGACTGCCATGCACATTGCCGACACGCCCTTGGCCGGCAGCGACCGCAAGGTCGACCGCCTGCTTGCCCACTACGGCGAAAGCCACCAGAACCCGACGAACGAGGCGATCCACATGATCGCCATCCCGGCGATCATGTTCAGCATCGTCGGCTTGCTGTTCGCGCTGCATCCCTGGGTGGCCTACGCCTTCGTCGCCGCCAGTCTCGTCTACTACGCGACGCTGCGTTCTCCGGCCTTCCTGGCCACGATGCTGATCGGCACCGTGCTGCTACTGGCCGTGGTGCATGCGATGGGGGATCTTGTTTTGCCGGTTTCGGCCGTTATCTTCGTCGTGGCGTGGATCTTCCAGTTCATCGGCCACAAGATCGAAGGCAAGAAGCCGTCTTTCTTCGAGGACATCCAGTACCTCTGGGTTGGCCCCTTGTTCGTGTTGTCGCGGCTCTTCTTGCGGCTCGGCCTGCGCTGGTAGACGGGGAAACCTTTGCCGGTCATCACGATCACACACCGCCCCACCCAAACGAGGACGGCGCTCAAATAGCCTGGACCTATCAACCCCATTGGGAATGGGTGGGAACCCTAGGCTTAGCACTCGCTCAAATCGAGTGCTAATATGCCCGCCAACGAAGGAGTTTCCCCAATGACAACCCTGTCCGGAGCGTCTTCCAACCAGCTTGCCGTGGCCAATCCGTGGTCGATGGTGCCTCCGCTGGGCAACCTGGACGCTTACATTTCGGCAGCCAATCGCCTGCCCTTGCTCACGCTCGAAGAAGAGCAGGGTTTCGCTCGCCGTTTGCGCGACCACAACGATCTTGAAGCTGCGGGCGCGTTGATCCTCTCGCACCTGCGCCTCGTGGTTTCGATCTCCCGCCAGTACCTGGGTTACGGGTTGCCGCACGGCGACCTGATCCAGGAAGGCAATGTCGGCCTGATGAAGGCGGTGAAGCGCTTCGACCCCGATCAGGGCGTGCGGCTGGTCAGCTATGCGATGCACTGGATCAAGGCCGAGATCCACGAGTACATCCTGAAGAACTGGCGCATGGTCAAGGTCGCGACGACCAAGGCCCAGCGCAAGCTGTTCTTCAACCTGCGCTCGATGAAGCAGAGCTTCAAGGCCGATTCGGCCGCCGGCGACGGCGACACGCACCGCGACACGCTGAGCGCTGACGAGGTCTCGCAAATGGCGACCCGCCTGAACGTGAAGCCCGAAGAAGTGCTGGAGATGGAAACGCGCCTGTCCGGCGGCGACGTTCTGCTCGATCCAAGCCCTTCGGACGACGGCGACGAGGGTTTCGGCCCGATCGCGTACCTCGCCGACGCCTCGCAGGAGCCGACCGCCCAGCTCGAATCGCGGCAACGCGACCGGATGTCGACAGACGGCATCTCGACCGCTCTGGAAGCGCTAGACGACCGCAGCCGCCGCATCGTGGAAGAGCGCTGGCTCAAGGTCAACGACGATGGCTCGGGCGGCATGACGCTGCACGATCTGGCCGCGGTGTACGGCGTGAGCGCCGAGCGCATTCGCCAGATCGAGGTGGCGGCCATGAAGAAGATGAAGAAGGCGCTGGTGGACTTCGCCTGAGGCGCTGCTGCTTCGATCCCCGACCACGCCCGGCCCTGCCGGGCTTTTTCGTTGCTTCGCCAGCGTCCGCGGTCAGGACTTGAGCAGCGCCTTCAAGTCGGACACCATCGCAGGCACGCCGGCGCCGTAGCGCGCATACAGCCGCAGCCGGCCCTCGGTGTCGTAGACGAAGCTGGCCGCCGAGTGGTCCATGGAATAGCTGGTCGGCGTCTTGCCCTCGACCTTCTTGTAGTAGACCTTGAAGTCCTTCGCCAACGCCGGCAGCTGCTCGGGCGTGGGGATCAGCGCGACGAAGGCCGGATCGAAGGCGCCCATGTAGGCCTTCATCACCGCCGGCGTGTCTCGCTCCGGATCGACCGTGACGAACAGCACCTGCAGCTTGTCGCCATCCGCGCCGAGCTGCTGCTTGACTTGCGCCATCTCGCTCATGGTGGTCGGGCAGACGTCCGGACACTGCGCAAAGCCGAAGAACAGCACCACCACCTTGCCCTTGAAGTCGGCCAGCGTGCGCAGCTTGCCGTCGGCATCGGTCAGCGAAAAGTCCTTGGCGTAGTCGGCACCCGTGATGTCGACCGCATTGAAACTCGGCCTGGACTCGGTGCAGGCCGCGAGATTCACGCCCGCCGCGGCCGCGAGGCCGGTCCAGGCCATCAACCGAAGTGCGTGCCGCTTGTTCATGAGTTCGTTCATCGCAGGTAGTGGTCGATCAGCAGCGCTGCGAACAGCACGCTCAGGTGGACCAATGAAAAACGGAAGGTCTTGCGCGCGAGCGCGTCGGAGTAGTTGCGCCACAACGCGAAGGCATAGCCCGTGAAGCCGATGCTCACGCCGATGGCGACCGCGAGGTACAGCCAGCCGCTCATGCCGTAGATGAAGGGCATCAGGCAGGCGGCAAAAAGGATGAAGGTGTAGAGCAGCACCTGCAGCCGCGTGAACTCGTTGCCGTGCGTCACCGGCAGCATCGGCAGGCCCGCCTTGCGATAGTCCTCGACGCGGTACAGCGCCAGCGCCCAGAAGTGCGGCGGCGTCCACAGGAAGATGATGAGGAAGAGGATCAGCGCCTCGGGCCCGACCTCGCCCGTCATCGCGGCCCAGCCCAGCACCGGGGGCATGGCGCCGGACGCGCCGCCGATCACGATGTTCTGCGGCGTCAGCGGTTTGAGGATCACGGTGTAGACCACGGCATAGCCGACGAAGGTCGCGAAGGTCAGCCACATCGTGAGCGGGTTCACCGCAAACCACAGCACGGCCGAGCCGGCAGCGCACAGCGCGGCCGAGAACACCAGGGCCTGCCGGTCGCTCAGCTGGCCGCGGGCGGTGGGCCGCCAGGCCGTGCGCTTCATCTTCGCATCGATGCCCTTCTCGACCAGGCAATTGAAGGCCGCCGCCGCGCCGGCCACCAGCCAGATGCCGATGCAGGCCAGCGCTCCGCGCTGCAGGTCGGCCAGGCCAGGCACGCCAGGCACAGCGAGCACCATGCCGATCAGCGCGCAGAACACGATCAGCTGCACCACGCGCGGCTTGGTCAGCGCATAGAACTGGCGCAGCACGCTGGCGGTGCTCGGGCTGTGGATCGATGCAGGCGTGGTCATGCGGCCTCCATCTTGCCGCGCGGAGCGCGAGTATTCGCCGGCACAGGCATGCGCTCGCGCCGGCTTTCACACAGCGTCCAGGTCAGCACCACCGCGAGCGCGGCGGCACCGCCGGTATGAAGAACCGCCGCCACCAGCGGCCATCCGAGCAGCACATTGCCGAGGCCGGTCGCGAGCTGCAGCAGCGCCAGGCCGGCCAGCCATTTCGCCTGCGCGCGCAGCGGCGCGATGCGGCGCAGTTGCCAGAACAGCATGCCGATCGCGGCGAACACCAGGTAGGCCATCAGCCGATGGACGTAGTGGATGGCGGTCAGCGCCGCGAAGTCGATCGGTGTGCCGCTGGCGGATTCGCCGAGCGAACGCCAGATCTGGAAGCCCTGCGTGAAGTTCATCGGCGGCCACCAGCTGTTCTGGCACATCGGGAACTGGGTGCAGGCGAGCACCGCGTAGTTGGTGCTGACCCAGCCACCAAGCGCGATCTGCAGGACGAGCAATGCAGTCACTGCGATTAATAGCCTGCGCAGCCCCGGCGGCACGGCCGTGGGCAGCCGTTCCGCCGCCGCCTGCCGGTAGCGCACGGCCTGGATGCACAACAGCGCCAGCAGCACCACGGCGCCCAGCAGGTGGAGGGTGACGATGGCGGGATAGAGCTTCCAGGTCACGGTCAGCGCGCCGAAAGCGCCCTGCAGGCAGACCCAGACCAGCGTGGCGGCCGGCCACCAGGCGCTCAGCGGCCGTTCGCGCGCATGCTGCGCATCGTGCCGCTGGCGCCAGCGCGCGCGCCAGGTGGCGACAGCCAACGCGAGGATCAGCACGCCGACGCCGGTGGCCAGGTAGCGATGAACCATTTCCACCCATGCCTTGCTGTGCGTCACCGGACCGGTCGGCTGCGCGGCCTCGGCCATCGCGATGTGGTGGCTGGCGCCGAACGGGCTGGCATTGCCGTAGCAGCCTGGCCAGTCGGGGCAGCCGAGGCCCGAATCGGTGAGCCGCGTGAAGGCGCCGAACAGCGTGAGATCGAAGGTCAGGAAGAGCGTGAGCACAGTCAAGGCGTAGAGCCGCCGGGCCGGCCCGGCGCCGGTATTGCGCCGCCAGACCCAGGCCAGCGGGCCCAGGGCAAGCAGCACCCCCACGCCCATGAGCCAGGCGATCGGCGTGAGGTCGTAGAGCGAGCCGGTTTCCATGATGGTCGGCTAGCGGCCGGGCTCGTCCCAGGATGCGGAGGCGCGCAGGAGCCGATCGAGATCGCGCTTGGCCCGGCTGGCACCGGCCGCATCCATGCGAGCGGGGAAACGCATCATCCAGTTGCCGATCGGATCGACCACATACAGATGCTCGGCCAGCGCGTGGCCTGAGGCGGGCGCGAGCCACTGCGCCAATTGCGCAGCCGGCACGCGCAACACCGTAGCGCCATGCAGGCCGTTGTTCAGGCGCTCAGGGACTGGCGCAGCATCGCTGACGAGCCAGACGCGGTCGAGCCGGTCTTTTTCGCGGCCCAGGCTCTCCCGCAACTGGCGCTGCAGATAGAGCTGCTGCTCGCACAGTGCATCGCAGGCCGCATCCGCCACGGCGACCAGCAGCCACTGGCCTTTGAGCGTCGACAGGCGCACGGGCATGCCATCGCGCGTGGTCGCGACCAGGTCGGGCAGGCTGCGCTGCGGATCGACGAGTTCGCCGTAGACGCGCCGGCCCTCGGGCCGGATCACGTAGTAGGTGAAGTACGAAGCGATCACCGGCGCGGCGCAGCACAGCATGACCAGGATCATCTTCCAGCGGCCGATCACGGTCCGCCGCCCTTCCGCGCCGTCCAGCGCCTGGCGCGGCGAGGGCATCGAGTGCACGGTCAGGCCGAGCGGCTCGTCAGCTGCGGCGGAGATGGCGCGCGCGGCGGTAGGGGGAGATGAATTGAAACCAGACATAGAGGAATACCACGAGGGTTGCGAGCCCGAACCACTGGAACGCATAGCCGTAGTGCTTTTCGACACCCAGCGCGGGAGCCGGCCAGTCACGCTGCAAGCCCTCGGAAGCCGGTCCGGCCTGCTGCAGCGACACATCGGTCCGCAGCGGCAAACCGGTTTCGGCACGGAACGCTTCAAGGTCGAGATTCTGCCGGATGGGCGAAGACCCCGCGCCCGGCTGCGCCTGCGCCCCCGGCGCGGCCTTGCCCAGTTCGAGCAGGTGGGAGGGTGGCGGCTCGATCCTGCCGGTCACCTCGACCAGGCCGGCCGGCGTGTCGATCGGCGCGAGCTGCGCCCGATCATTGAAATTGCGCTGCACCCAGCCGCGCTGCACCAGCACGGTCTGATCGCTGCCTTCAACGGCGAAGGGAGTCAGCACGTAGAAGCCGGGCAAGCCATGCATTTGCCGGTTGTCCAGGTAGACCGTGTATGGCGCCAGCCAGAGCCCGCGCAGCCGCACCGGCCGATGCAGGGCCGAAGTGGCCTTGTCGAGCGCCAGGAAGGCCTGCTGATCGAGCGGCGGCAAGCTTTGCTGCGCATCGATTTCTGCCTGCAATGCCTCCTTCTGCGCAGCGCGGGACAGCTGCCAGCGACCGAGCGAAACAGTCGCCGCGAGAGTGAGCACGGCAGCCACCGTCACGAGCCAGAAACGCCCTCCGCCCGAGCTGCGCACGGGAGGCCGAAAGTCATCGTTCAAGTCAGGGGGCGGGTCGGGCCGCCGATAATGGGGGTCATGAAATACCTTGTCGCCCTCGCCTTCGTCGGCATCCTGGCGAGCCTCGGATTTGCGCTGTTCTTCATGCTGCGGGACGGCCGCGAGGGGCGCGCCAAGAGCGGCGGCATGGTGCGTGCGCTCACCGTTCGGATCGGACTCTCGGTGGTTTTGTTCCTCTGCCTGCTGGCGGCCTGGAAACTCGGCTACATCCAGCCGGGGGGATTGCCTCTCGGCAAGTAGGTTGTGCTCGTTCCACAAGCACCATGAAAAAAGCGCCTTTCGGCGCTTTTTTGTTGTGCCGTTGCGGATGCTCAAAGCCAGTAGACCAGGAAGTACAAGCCGAGCCACACCACGTCGACGAAGTGCCAGTACCAGGCGGCGCCTTCGAAACCGAAGTGGCGCTCCGGCGTGAAGTGGCCGCTGCGAAGCCGCAGGGTGATGAACAGCAGCATCAGCATGCCGATGAACACGTGCAGGCCGTGGAAACCGGTCAGCATGAAGAAGGTGGAACCGTAGGCGCCCGAACTGAGCTTGAGGTTCAGATCGGTGTACAGGTGGTAGTACTCGTAACCCTGCACGCCGAGGAAGGTCACGCCGAGCAGCACGGTGAGCCACATGAAGCGCACAGCCTGGGCACGGTGGTTGGCACGCAGCGCGTGGTGGGCAATCGTGAGGGTCACGCCCGAGCTCAGCAGCAGCGCCGTGTTGATGGTCGGCAGCCAGAAGGGGCCGACCGTCTGGAAGGGCTCGACGATATCGGCCGGCGAACCCGTGGCACCGGCGGCCATGGTGGGCCACACGGCCTTGAAGTCGGGCCACAGCAGGGCGTTGTCGAGGCTGCCGAGCGAGGGCAGCGCGTGCGTGCGGGCCCACCACAGCGCCGTGAAGAAGGCGCCGAAGAACATCACTTCGGAGAAGATGAACCAGCTCATGCTCCAGCGGAACGAGAGGTCGACCTTGTGGCCGTACTGCCCGCCTTCGCTTTCGCTAATCGACTGGCGGAACCAGACGAACAGGGTGCCGAGCCACAGCAGCATGCCCGCCAACAGGGACCATGCGCCCCACTGGTGCCCGTTGATCCACTGGGCGGCGCCGAAGATGACGAAGAGCAGGCCGATCGACGCCATGACCGGGTACGGCGAGGGCGAAGGCACGAAATAGTAGGGCGTGGTGCCGTGGGTGCTTGAACTCATATCAGGTCCTGGCTTTCTTCTCTCAATTCAAATCTGTGGGGCAGGCTTTTCTTGTCAGGGCGCAACGACGAACTTCACCAGGAGGATCAGCCCGACGACGAAGACCACCGCCGCGACGAAGCCGACGGCAACGATGTGCAGCGGCGTGAGCTTGGCGATGTCTTCCTGGTAGTCGCTGTTCTTGCGCACGCCGAAGAAGCCCCAAGCGACCGCCTTGACGGTGCGCCAAATGGAGCCTTTGCGTGCCGGTTCGGTCGCGGTCATGAACGCGGCTCCGCAGCCGTTGCCGCCGCATTGGCCGCCACCGGGGCGGGCGGCGTCTTGCCGCCGACCTCGAAGAAGGTGTACGACAGCGTGATCGTCTTGACGTCCTTGGAGATCTTCGGATCGATCACGAAGGCGACCGGCCACTGCTTCTTCTCGCCCGCATCGAGCGTGTACTCGTTGAAGCAGAAGCACTCGAGCTTGTTGAAATAGGGCGCGGCCTGCTGCGGCGCGTAGCTCGGGATGGCCTGAGCGGCCATGCGGCGGTTCTGCACGTTCTGGAACTCGTACATCACGGTATGGAGCTCTCCAGGGTGCACCTGCATCGAGCGCTGCGCCGGCTTGAAATCCCAGAGCCCGCGCACGTTGGCGTCGAACTCGACCGTGATGGTGCGGCTGGTATCGACCTGCGTGTTGTCGGGCAGCCGCACGTTCTTGCCGCCGCTGGCGCCGCCCGGCACCGCGAGCTCGGACAGCGAGAGGACGTTGACGCCGGTCAACTCGCAGATGGCGCGGTACATCGGCACCAGCGCATAGCCGAACGCGAACATGCCGGCCGCGACGACGGCCAGCTTGCCGACCATGCGGACGTTCTCGCGGCGGATGCGCTGGCCGATGCCCATCTCAGTGTCCGATCCAGACCATGCGGACGATGAAACCGATGAAGAACAGCACCGCGATGGAGCCCAGCGTGAGCCCCATGCGTCGGTTGTTCCTCTTTTGTTCAGGTGTCATGACGCGATGCCTCTCAGCCGATCACCTTGGTGGCGGTGGGGTCCAGCTTCGGCGGGTTCTCGAAGGTATGGAAGGGTGCAGGCGATGGCACTTCCCATTCGAGGCCTTCGGCAGCTTCCCAGGGCTTCTGCGACGCCTTCTCGCCCTTGCCGAGCATGGTGGGCAGCACGATGAAGAAGAAGAAATACACCTGCGCCAGGCCGAAGGCAAAGGCGCCCACGGAAGCCACCGCGTTGAAGTCGGCGAACTGCATCGGGTAGTCGGCGTAGCGGCGCGGCATGCCGGCCAGGCCCAGGAAGTGCATCGGGAAGAAGGTGATGTTGAACGAGATCAGCGACCACCAGAAGTGGACCTTGCCGCGCGTTTCGTTGTACATCACGCCGGTCCACTTGGGCGCCCAGTAGTAGTAGCCCGCGAACATCGCGTAGAGCGAGCCGGCCACCAGCACGTAGTGGAAGTGCGCCACCACGTAGTAGGTGTCCTGCAGCTGGGTGTCGATCGGCGCGACGGCGAGGATCAGGCCGGTGAAGCCGCCCATGGTGAACACGAAGATAAAACCGACCGCGAACAGCATCGGCGTCTCGAAGGTCATCGAGCCCTGCCACATGGTGGCGATCCAGTTGAAGATCTTCACCGCCGTCGGCACTGCGATCAGCATGGTCGCGTACATGAAGAACAGCTGGCCGGTAAGCGGCATGCCGGTCGTGAACATGTGGTGCGCCCAGACGATGAACGACAGGATCGCGATCGACGAGGTGGCGTAGACCATCGAGGCGTAGCCGAACAGGCGCTTGCGCGAGAAGGCCGGCACGATCTGGCTGACGATGCCGAAGGCCGGCAAGATCATGATGTAGACCTCGGGATGGCCGAAGAACCAGAAGATGTGCTGGTACATCACCGGATCGCCGCCGCCGGCGGGATTGAAGAAGCTGGTGCCGAAGTGGCGGTCGGTCAGCGTCATGGTGATGGCGCCGGCGAGCACCGGCATCACGGCGATCAGCAGGTAGGCGGTGATGAGCCAGGTCCAGCAGAACATCGGCATCTTCATCAGCGTCATGCCGGGGGCGCGCATGTTAAGGATGGTCACGATGATGTTGATCGAGCCCATGATCGAGCTCGCGCCCATGATGTGCATCGCGAAGATGCCGGCGTCCATCGAGGCGCCCATCTGCAGCGTGAGCGGCGCGTAGAGCGTCCAGCCCGCGGCGGGTGCGCCGCCCGGCATGAAGAACGAACCCACCAGCATGATGGCCGCCGGGATCAGCAGCCAGAAGCTGAAGTTGTTCATCCGCGCGAAGGCCATGTCGGAGGCGCCGATCTGCAGCGGAATCATCCAGTTCGCGAAACCGACGAAGGCCGGCATGATCGCGCCGAACACCATGATCAGGCCATGCATGGTGGTGAACTGGTTGAACAGTTCGGGGTTGACCACCTGCAGGCCGGGCTGGAACAGCTCGGCGCGGATCAGGAGCGCGAGCACGCCGCCCACCATCAGCATGGCGAAGGAGAACAGCAGGTACAGCGTGCCGATGTCCTTGTGGTTGGTCGCGAAGACCCAGCGGCGCCAGCCGGCCGGCGCGCCATGGTGATCGTCGTGGGCATGGCCGCCGTGGGCGTGACCGTGGGGGTCGAGGACTGCGCTCATCTTGATATTCCTTGCAAACTCTTCGTCGTGGCGTCGTGGCGTCGCGGTGGCAGGGGCTTACTTGCCGCGCTGCGCCAGCACTTCGGCCGGCTGCACCAGTTGACCCGTCTTGTTCGACCAGCTGTTCTTGGTGAAGCTCACCACGGCCGCGATGTCGGTATCGCTCAGTTGTTTCCACGCGGGCATGGCGCCGTTGCCCGCGCCGTTGAGCACGATGTGGATCTGCTTGTTGTGATCGGCATCCACCACGAGGGCCGAGCCGTCCAGCGGCTTGATCGGGCCGGCGCCCTTGCCGTTGGCCTGGTGGCAGGCGGCGCAGTTGGCCGCGTAGACCTTCTCGCCGCGGACCAGGAGCTCCGGCAGCGTCCAGACCTTGCTCGGATCGTCCTGCTTGGCGGCCGCTTCCTTGCGCTTGGCATCCACCCAGGCGGTGTAGTCGTCGGCCGAGACCACCTTGACGTGGATCGGCATGTAGGCGTGCTCCTTGCCGCAGAGTTCCTGGCACTGGCCGTAGTAGTCGCCCACCTTCTCGGCGCGGAACCAGGTGTCGCGAACGAAGCCCGGGATCGCATCCTGCTTGAGGCCGAGCTGGGGCACGGCGAAGGCATGGATCACGTCGTTGGCGGTGGTGATGATGCGCACCTTGGTGTCGACCGGCACGACCATCGGGTTGTCGACCTTGAACAGGTAGTCGTCCGGCACGTCACCCTTGGCGCCCGAATCCGACAGCGCGCGGTGCGAGCTGTCGAGCGTCGAGATGAAGGCCAGGCCCTCGCCTTCGCCCTTGATGTAGTCGTAGCCCCACTTCCACTGGTAGCCGGTGGTCTTGATGGTGAGGTCGGCGTTGGTGGTGTCCTTCTGGGCCACCAGCACCTTGGTGGCCGGCAGCGCCATCAGGATCACGATGACGAAGGGCACGATGGTCCAGATGACTTCGACCACCACGGATTCGTGGAAGTTGGCGGCCTTGTGGCCGACCGACTTGCGGTGCTTCCAGATCGAATAGAACATGACCGCGAACACCGCGATGAAGATCACCGTGCACAGGATCATCATCGCGTTGTGCAGGAAATACTGCTCGGCGGCAATCTTGGTGACACCGGTCGGCAGATTCAACTGACGCACCGACGGGCCGCCGGCCAAGTCGTTGACCGCGTGCGCCGCGCCGCTGAATGCCGCGCCGGTCGCCAGCAGCAGATTCGCCGGCCAGTGCTTGTTGCGCCAAATGCTCTTCATCGTGTTCACTTCTTCATTTCCTGTTAACCCACCGGTCCCCACGGTGCCGCACTGCGCCGAGCCTCAGGCGCCGCGCAATGCCATGCGAATCTCGCGCGCCAGCGCCGCACGCAACTCCGGGCGCACGTAGCGCCCCACCCTGACCGAACGACCCTGACCCGAAACCTCGATCAGCGAGCGATCGCTGGCCTCGGGCTCGACCCGCACCTGGTGCGGCAAGAATTCCGTGCGCTCGTAGTGCCCGCCGTTTTCGAGCTCGACCACCAGCCGGCCGCCCTGCAGCGCGATCTTTTCGCCGTCGGTCGCATGCCGCGCATACAGCAGGAACGCGAAGCCCACGGCGGCCAGTTCGAGCCACGCGAAGGGCAGCACGAGCAGCGCGCCATGCAGCCAGAAGACGGTTCCGATACCAAGCGACACCACGCACAGCGACGCATAGAGCCAGCCGAGCTGGCTCGGCGTGACCGAGCAGTTGCGCTTCAGGAACCAGTGGATGCTCTGGCCTGAGACAGTGGCAAAACGAAACACGGAATTCGACACGGGCGAGTTCAGCAAATCGGTGCGTCGAAACGATGTCAAACCCATGTCCGACAGGCCTCGATCACGGGACAATACCCGGGAGTTCACGCAGCGCCGGATTGTAGCGGGTCGGGCAGGCGCGGCTCAGCCGCCCGGACGGCCGCGCTGGAGCATGGAGCGCATCTCGCGCAGCGAGACCGCGCTTTCGGCCGCCAGCGCCACCCGCGGCGCGGGTTTGAAGGCATGGCCGTAGATGATCTCGAAGGTCAGCGCGATCCGGCCGGCGCCTTCCGCGGAGAGCGCGAAATCGGGCAGCGCCCGGCGCAGCGTCCGGTGCCAGGTCTTGCCGCGCAGCGCGGGGAAACGCGCCGGATGAAGGTTGCGTCCGAGCGTACGCAGCTCGGCGAACGCCGCCTCGGCGCTGGGCCAAGTCAGCATGATGCGCTCCATGTCCATCACCGGCTCGGCGAAGCCGGCACCCACGAGCATGTCGCCCCAGTCGTGCATGTCGGTGAATTCGTGGCTGGGCGGGGGCCAACCGAAACGCTGGTGCAGCACGCGCAGTTCGCGCAGGGTGTCGGGCCCGAAGCAGGAGAACATCAGGAAGCCGTTGGTCGCCACCAGGCGGTGCCAGCGGGCGATCAGGGCTTGCGGATCGGCCGCCATGTGCAGCGCCATGTTGGCCCACAGCAGGTCGACGCCCTCTTCAGGCGGCGGATCGAAGCTCGGGTGCCCGCCCTGCCAGCGCCGCGCGCTCCACCAAGGCGCCACCAGCGCCTGGCCGGTGGCCGGCACCAGGGCCGCTTCCGGCTCGATCACGAAGGACTTGGCATCGCGATAGCGGCGCGCCACCTGCAAGTGCACCTCGAGGCCGCCGTGCAGCGGCGCCCAGTCGGCCCAGCTGCGCGGCCGGGCCTTGATCCATTGCAGCCGGTCTTCCATGCGGCGGCCGATTTCTTCGTGCAGCCACGGCGAGCCCGAGGCCGGCGCGAGCCGGCTCCAGCGTGCGGCCGCCTTGGCGTCGATGGTCGGCGGGCGCTGTGCGGGGGCGGATTCCATGGGGCGCTCAGTATATTGAGCCATGTTCAAGCCGTGGATCGAACGCCCTTTCTCCTCATTGCTCAACCGCCTACCGAGCCAGTGCGCCGTGTGTCGCGCCTGGCCCTCGCGGCCGGTATGCGACGGCTGCGTGACGCGCTTCGCTCCGCCCGTTTCGCGCTGCGCAACATGTGCGCTGCCGATGCCGGCCGGGGTTGCGCAGTGCGGCGACTGCATCCTGCACCCGCCGCCGCTCGATGGCTGTCTGGCAGCTTGCGCCTACGTCTGGCCGTGGCCGGAATGCATCGCCCAGTTCAAGTTCCGTGGCGACGCGGGCTGGGCCGCGCCGTTCTCGACGCTGCTGCGCAGTGCACCGTGGGTCGAGCCGGCCCTCGAGCAGGCCGACCTGGTGCTCCCGATTCCGCTGGCGCCGGCACGGCTGCGCGAGCGCGGCTTCAACCAAGCGCACGAGCTGGCACGCCGGCTGGCGCCGCGCAAGGTCGACGCGACGCTGCTGCTGCGCACCCGGGAGACGACCGCGCAGAGCGGCCTCACGCGGGCGGAGCGGCTGCGCAACCTGCGCGGCGCCTTCGCGCTGGAACCGTTGCGCGCGGCGGCGGTGCAGGGCCGGCGCATCGTGCTGGTGGATGACGTGATGACGAGCGGGGCCTCGCTGTTCGCGGCCGCGCAGGTGCTGCGCACCGGCGGGGCTGCGCACATCACGGCCATCGTTCTCGCGCGCACCGACCCGCCTGCGGGATAGCCCGACGCTCTGTTCTGCGTGGCCCCGCTCCCCCCGAGGGGCGCTGGTCGCATTGGACGGTGCTGCCTCGACCTGACGACAATCGCCCCATGTTCCACATCGTCCTGGTCGAGCCCGAAATCCCGCCCAACACCGGCAACGTGATCCGACTCGCCGCCAATACCGGCTGCACCCTGCATCTGGTCGAGCCGCTCGGCTTCTCGATGGACGACCGGCTGCTGCGCCGCGCCGGGCTCGACTATCACGAATACGCCGAAGTGCGGCGCCATGCGAGCTGGCAGATGCTGCTCGATGCCGAGCAGCCGCCGTCCGAACGTCTGTTCGCGCTCACGACGCGGGGCACGCGCACGGTCCACGACACCGCCTTTCGCCCCGGCGACTGGCTGGTCTTCGGATCGGAAACGCGCGGCCTCGCGCCGGAACTGCGCGAAAGCTTTGCCCCGCCGCAGCGACTGCGGCTGCCGATGCGCGAAGGGCAGCGCAGCCTGAACCTGTCGAACGCGGTGGCGGTGACGGTGTTCGAGGCGTGGCGGCAGAACGGCTTTGCCTGAGCGCTGCCTCAGCGGAAGCGGCGCACCACCGACTCGGCGACGCAGGCAGGCTTGGACGCGCCTTCGAGCTCGATGGTGGTCTCCCAGACCATCTGAAGCCCCTCACCGGGAATCGGCTCGGCGCCGAGCAGCTTCATGCGCCCGCGCAGGCGCCCGCCCACCGGCACCGGCGTCATGAAGCGCACCCGGTTGAGCCCGTAGTTCACGCCCATGCGCGACTCGACCACCTCGAACGCCGTCTCGTAGAAGCGCGGCAGCATCGACAGGGTCAGGAAGCCGTGCGCGATCGGCCCGCCGAAGGGGCCGGCCTTGGCCCGCTCGACATCCACATGAATCCACTGGTGGTCGCCGGTCGCCTCGGCGAACTGGTCGACCTGCTCCTGCGTGACGGTGATCCAGTCGCTGACCGCGACTTCCTGGCCGACGCAGGCGGCGAGATCCTGAAGGGTCTGGAAGGTCTTTTTCATGCGCTTCACTCTATCCGGCCGATGGCGCGGCCGCTGTAGCTGGAGTGACAGGCTAGGCGTCCAGCCACTTGCGGATCGGCTCCCACTGCTCGAGATCGCGCTGCACGCGCCCCGGCGCGATGTCGAACAGCGTGAGCCCGCGCGCGGCGAGTTGCACGTAGTTCTGCGTGTCGCGCAGCTCGCCCAGCACCGGCACGCCGAGTCCATCGATGAATTCCCGCAGGCGGTCGGCCGCCAGCGTGCGCGCATCGACGCGCATGCCGATGACGCCGATTTGCGTCTTGCCGGCATGGCGGTGCGCCAGCAGCTTGTCGAGGAAGTCGCGCGTCGCGTAGATGTCGAAGATGCTCGGCTGCAGCGGCACCAGCACCTTGTCGGCCACGGCCACCACGTCCTTGAAGCGCGCACCGTGCAGGCCGGCGGGCGTGTCGACCACGGCATGCGTGGTGCCGCGCGGGGGCCTCACGACGCCGCCGTCCTCCGACGCCTCCCAGGTCCTGATCGCGCGGGCATGGGGCGAGCGCAGGCCGAGCCAGAGCCGGGAGGACTGCTGGCGGTCGATGTCGCCCAGCATCACCGCATGGCCGCGGCTCGCGAAGTAGCCCGCAATATTGGTTGCAAGCGTGGATTTGCCGACCCCGCCCTTGGGATTGGCGACCAGGACCACCGGCATGACAGGCTCCTCGGATGCGAAAGACAGGCGCCATGGTAGCCGCGCGCCGAGTGCGCTATGTTCGGCGCCTATGACGACAACAACAGGCCCGGGAAGCCCTCCACGCAGCATCTACCTGCTCGCCGCACATCCCCACTGGCGCGATTCGCGCGCCAACCTCGCGCTGCTCAAGGCGGCCCGAGAGGTGCCCGGCGTCGACGCCAACGACCTCTATGCCAGCTATCCCGACTACGCGATCGACGTCGAGGCCGAGCAGGCCCGCCTGGCGCGCGCCGACCTGCTGGTGCTGCTGCACCCGATCCAGTGGTACTCGATGCCGCCGCTGCAGAAACTCTGGCTCGACGAGGTGCTGAGCTACGGCTGGGCCTACGGCGGCGGCTCGGCGCTGGAAGGCAAGGACTGCTGGCTGGTCGCGACCACCGGAGGGCCGGAGCGCAGCTACCACCCGCAGAGCTACAACCGCTACTTCTTCGATGCCTTCCTGCCGCCCTACGAGCAGACCGCCGCCCTGTGCGGCATGCGCTTCCTGCCGCCGCTGCTGTTCCACGGCGCGCGCAGGGCGACGCAGGAAGAGCTGCTGGCGCACGTCCAAGTCTTCGAGGACCGGCTCTCGTCCTATCCGAACTGGCCGGAGCTGGAGGACATGGAGGGATGCCCG
This sequence comes from Variovorax sp. MHTC-1, assembly GCF_003984645.1. GTDB lineage: Bacteria > Pseudomonadota > Gammaproteobacteria > Burkholderiales > Burkholderiaceae_C > Variovorax. Next base: position 27,646 of record NZ_RWKI01000010.1, on the reverse strand, counting down.
AGCTGCGTGGTGCCCGCCACCGACAGGCCGCACGGACAGCAAGAGGCCTGAGCATGGAACATGCCCCGGGCTGGCTCATCAATTCCTTGATCTATCTGGGCGCCGCCGTGCTGGTGGTGCCGCTGTCGAAGGCGCTCGGCCTCGGCGCCATCATCGGCTACCTGGCGGCCGGCATCTTCATCGGCCCCTGGGGGCTGGGCCTGGTCAGCAACGTGGTGGACATCCTGCATTTCGCCGAGTTCGGCGTGGTGCTGATGCTGTTCCTGGTCGGCCTCGAACTGGAGCCCAAGCGGCTGTGGAGCCTGCGCCGGCCGATCTTCGGCTGGGGCTCGGCCCAGGTGCTGGCCTGCGCCGTAGTGCTGTTCCTGGCCGGCTGGGCGGCCGGGGCGAGCTGGCGCGTGGCGCTGGTGGCGGCGCTGGGGCTTGCGCTGTCCTCGACCGCGATCGCGCTCCAGGTGCTGGGCGAGCGCAATCTGCTGCCGACCGCGAGCGGCCAGGCCGGCTTCTCGATCCTGCTGTTCCAGGACGTGGCCGCGATCCCGATCCTCGCGCTGCTGCCCCTGCTGGCGGTCGGCTCCGACACCGGCGTGGCCATCACCGGCACCGACCGCGCGCTCGAGGGCCTGAAGATCGTCGCGGTCATCGGCGGCATCGTGCTCGGCGGCCGGCTCGCGGTGCGGCCGATCCTGCGCTGGATCGCGCGCAGCAACACGCCCGAGATCTTCACCGCCGCCTCGCTGCTGCTGGTGGTGGCGATCGCGGCGCTGATGCAGTTCGTCGGCCTGTCGATGGCCCTCGGCGCCTTCCTCGCCGGCGTGCTGCTGGCGGAAAGCGAATACCGGCGGGAGCTCGAAACCGACATCGAGCCGTTCAAAGGCCTGCTGCTCGGCCTGTTCTTCATTGCGGTCGGCATGAGCATCGATTTCGGCGTGCTGATCGCACAGCCGGGGCTGATGGCCCTGGTAGTGATCGGCTTCATGCTGTTCAAGTTCGTCGTGATCTACACGCTGGCCAAGCTGCTGGGCCTGCCCTACCAGGAACGGCCGGTGTTCACGCTGCTGCTGGCGCAGGGTGGCGAGTTCGCCTTCGTCGTGTTCCAGGCGGCCGGGCCCAACGTGCTGCCGCCGGGCGTCGCCTCCTTCCTGGTCGGCGCGGTCGCGCTCTCGATGCTGGTCTCGCCGCTCTTGCTGGTGGCGCTCGACAAGTGGGTGCTGCCGCGCTACAGCGCGGGCAGCCCGGTCTCGATGGACGAGATCTCCGAGCAGCAGGATGCCAAGGTGCTGATCTGCGGCTTCGGCCGCTACGGCCAGATCCTCGGACGCATGCTGAGTGCGCAAGGCCTGACGCTCACCGTGCTCGACCACGACCCCGACACCATCGAGAGCTTGCGCGAGCTCGGCTTCCGCGTCTTCTACGGCGATGCGACCCGGCTCGACCTGCTGCGCACCGCCGGTGCCGCCACTGCCCGGGTGCTGGTGGTGGCGGTCGACGACATCGAGCAGTCGCTGACCATCGTCGACCTCGCGCGCGAGCATTTCCCGAACGCGCGCATCGTGGCGCGGGCGCGCAACGTCGGTCATCTGTTCCAGCTGCTCGACCGCGGCGTGGAATCCATCGAGCGCGAGCTGTTCGAATCGTCGCTACGCAGCGCGCGCTCGGTGCTCGAAGGACTGGGCTGGCCGGCGCACGAGGCGCGCGAGGCCGCGATGCGCTTTCGCCGCCGCAACATCCAGCTGATGTACGAGATCTACCCGCACTACAAGGACCGCGCCAAGCTGATCGCGGTCTCCAAGGAGGGGCGCCAGCAATTCCAGGAGCAGCTGGCGCGCGAGCGCGAGGAGCGCAAGAAGCGATCCGGCCGCGACTGGGACCTGCTCGAAGAAGACGAGCGCGCCTAGCCTCCAGGCCCGGCGCCGGGCCGCCCCAAGGCGGCCGCGGCCCCCTCGGGGGGCAGCGAGTACACGAAGTGACGGAGCGTGGGGGCTCGTTAACTGTCGAGCTTCAGCAGCCGCACCGCGTTGCCCTTGAGGATGCCCGGCATCACCTCGGGTTTGAAGCCGGCATCCTCGAAATCCTTCATCCAGCGGTCCGGCGTGATCAGCGGATAGTCGCTGCCGAACAGGATGCGGTCTTTCAGCAGCGTGTTGGCGTACTGCACCAGCTGCTTCGGAAAGTACTTGGGGCTCCAGCCCGACAGGTCGATCCAGACGTTGGGCTTGTGCGTCGCCACGCTGAGCGCCTCGTCCTGCCAGGGGAAGCTGGGGTGCGCCATCACGATCTGCATGTCGGGGAAGTCGATCGCGACGTCGTCCAGGTGCATCGGGTTGCTGTATTCCAGACGCAGGCCGCCGCCGCAGCGCATGCCCGAGCCGATGCCGCTGTGGCCGGTGTGGAAGACCGCCGGCAAGCCGTACTCGTTGATCACCTCGTAGATCGGCCAGGCCATCTTGTCGTAGGGGTGATAGCCCTGCACCGTCGGATGGAACTTGAAGCCCTTGACGCCGTGCTCCTCGACCAGCCGCCGCGCCTCGCGCGCGCCCATCTTTCCCTTGTGCGGATCGATGCTGGCGAAGGCGATCATGATGTCGCTGTTCTTCTGCGCCGCGTCGGCGATCTCCTCGTTCGGGATGCGGCGCCGGCCCATGTTCGACTCGGCGTCGACCATGAACATCACCAGCCCGATCTTTCTTTCACGGTAGTAGTCGATGCTCTCCTGGATGGTGGGGCGCCGGCTCGACCGGAAATATTTATCCGCCGCGCGATCGTATTCCTCGCCATAGTTGTCGAAGGGATTCCAGCAGCTCACTTCGGCATGCGTGTGGGTGTCGATGGCGATCAGGTTCTGATGGTCCATGGCGTTGTCTCCAATGCGGGTAAGTACCAGTGTCCAAGGGCGAAGTGCGGCTTGAATTAGTTATTATCCATAACCATAATCGATCATGCTCCGGAGCGCAACCATGACCCATCCTGCCGACCTTCAACTCGAAATCCGCGACGACATCGCGATCATCCGCCTGACTCGCGCAGCCAAGCGCAATGCCCTTTCCGACGCGCTGATCCTCGCGCTGCGCGACACCTTCCAGAACCTGCCCTCCAGCGTGCGCGCCGCCGTGATCGACGGCGAAGGCCCGCACTTCTGCGCCGGCCTCGACCTCTCCGAGCTGAAGGAGCGCGACGCCGGCCAGGGCCTGCACCATTCGCGGCTCTGGCATGCGGCGCTGGACCTCGTGCAGTACGGCCCGGTGCCGGTGATCGCGGCGCTCCACGGCGCGGTGGTCGGCGGCGGGCTCGAGCTCGCAAGCGCCTGCCACATCCGCGTGGCCGACAGCACCGCCTTCTATGCCCTGCCCGAGGGCTCGCGCGGCATCTTCGTCGGCGGTGGCGGCTCGGTCCGCATCCCGAAGTTGATCGGCACCGCCCGCATGACCGACATGATGATGACCGGCCGCGTCTACAACGCCGAAGACGGCGAGCGCGCCGGCTTCGCGCAGTACCTGGTCGCCGAAGGCCAGGCCCTGGACAAGGCGATCGAACTGGCGAAGCGCGTCGCCACCAATGCACCCCTGACGAACTACGCGCTGATGCACGCGCTGCCGCGCATCGCCGAGCAGCCGGCCGACCACGGCTTCTTCACCGAGGCGCTGATGGCCGGCATCGCCCAGAGCGCCCCAGAGGCCAAGGAGCGCGTGCGCGATTTCCTCGAAGGCCGCGCCGGCAAGGTGAGCAGGGAATGAAGGCCGTCCGCTACCGCCCGTTTGCCTTCGGCGTGCACCAGGTGCGCCTCAGCGAAGGCGCGCCCGGCGTGCGCTACCTGGAGGCCGCCGAGCCCCTGCAGGACTATGCGGTGCGCATCACCGACCGGCTGGTCCACTGGGCCGAAGCCGCGCCCGAGCGCAGCTTCATGGCGCGCCGAGAACAGCTGCCGGACGGCAGCACCGGCGACTGGCAACACCTGAGCTATGCGCAGGCGCTCGCGGGCGCACGCAGCATCGGGCAGGCACTGCTCGAACGCGGGCTCGGCGCCGAACGCCCGGTCATGATCCTGAGCGAAAACAGCCTCGAGCACGCGCTGCTGGCGCTCGGCTGCGTCTACGCCGGCATCCCCTACTGCCCGGCCTCGCCGGCCTATTCGACCGTCAGCCAGGACTACGAGAAGCTGCGCCACGTCTTCGACACGCTGACGCCCGGGCTGGTGTTCGCCAGCGACGCCGCGCGCTTCGGCCGCGCCATCGCGGCGGTGGTGCCGCCCGATGTCGAGGTGGTGCTGCACCGCGGCGAACTTCCGGACCGCGCCGTCACTGGCTTGAGCAGCCTGCTCGCGACGCCCGCCACAGCAGCGGTCGATGCCGCCATGGCCGCCACCGGGCCGGACACCATCGCCAAGTTCCTGTTCACCTCGGGTTCGACCAAGATGCCCAAGGCGGTCATCAACACGCAGCGCATGTGGTGCGCCAACCAGATGCAGATCGCCCAGTCGATGCCCGCGCTGGCCGAGGAGCCGCCGGTGCTGGTCGACTGGCTGCCATGGAACCACACCTTCGGCAGCAACCACAACGTCGGCATCACGCTCTACCACGGCGGCACGCTCTACATCGACGACGGCAAGCCCACGCCCGCGCTGATGGGCGAGACGCTGCGCAACCTGCGCGAGATCGCGCCCACCGTCTACTTCAACGTGCCGACCGGCTTCGAAGCGATCGCCCACGCCATGCAGACCGACGCGCAGCTGCGCAGAACGCTGCTGTCGCGCGTACGCATGTTCTTCTATTCCGGCGCCGGGCTGGCGCAGCCGGTCTGGGACAGCCTGCACGCCATCCAGGAGGCCGAGATCGGCGAACGGATCGTCATGGCGACCGGCCTGGGCATGACGGAGTCGGGGCCGTCCGCGATGTTCATCAACAGCCCGGACGTGCGCGCCGGCGACGTCGGCGTGCCGACGCCCGGCATGACGCTCAAGCTGATCGAGGTCGACGGCAAGACCGAGGTGCGCTATCGCGGCCCGAACGTCACGCCGGGCTATTGGCGCGCCGCGGAGGAGACGCGCGCCGCCTTCGACGAAGAGGGCTTCTTCTGCACCGGCGACGCGGTGAATTGGATCGACGAAAGCAACATCCACCGCGGCCTGCGCTTCGACGGCCGGATCGCCGAAGACTTCAAGCTCGCGACCGGGACCTTCGTGAGCGTCGGGCCGATGCGCGCCAAGATCATCGCCGCCGGTGCGCCTTATGTGCAGGACGTGGTGCTGACCGGCATCAACCTGAAGGAAGTCGGCGCGCTGGTCTTCCCGACGCAGAAGGTGCGCGAGCTTGCCGACCTCGGGGCCGAGGCCACGATGCAGCAAGTGCTCGAAAGCGCCGCGGTGCAGGCGTACTTTCAAGGCCTGGTCGACGAACTCGCGAGGTCCGCCACCGGCAGCGCCAACCGTATCGCGCGCCTGGCGCTGGTGTCCGAGCCACCCTCGATCGACAAGGGCGAGGTGACCGACAAGGGGTCGATCAACCAGCGTGCCGTGCTCAAGCACCGCGCGGACGCGGTGGAGGCGCTGCACGCCGGCACCCTCCCCTGCACATTCACACCCGAAGGAGACAAGCCATGAAGATCGAAGGACAAGCCGCCCTCGTCACCGGCGGCGCATCGGGCCTGGGCGAAGCGACCGCGCGCGAGCTCGCGCGGCTTGGCGCCAAGGTGGCCGTGCTGGACGTCAACACGGCCCTGGCCGAGAAGGTCGCAGCAGAGATCGGCGGCATCGCCTGCGCCTGCGACATCACCAACACCGACAGCGTCAACGCCGCGCTCGACAAGGCCGCCGCCGCGCACGGCCCCGCGCGCATCCTCATGAACGTGGCCGGCATCGGCAGCGCCAAGCGCATCGTCGGCAAGGACGGCAATCCAGCGCCGCTCGAAGACTTCGTGCGCGTAGTCAACGTCAACCTGATCGGCGCCTACAACATCAGCCGCCTCTACGCGGCGCAATGCGCCAAGCTCGATCCGCTCGACGGCGGCGAGCGCGGCGTCATGCTCTTCACCGCCTCGGTCGCGGCCTTCGACGGCCAGGTCGGCCAGCAGGCCTACAGCGCCTCGAAGGGCGGCCTGGTCGGCATGACACTGCCGATGGCGCGCGACCTGGCCCAGCACGGCATCCGCGTCTGCACCATCGCGCCGGGCCTGTTCGCGACGCCGCTCCTGAAGGAACTGCCCGAAGCGATCCAGCAATCGCTGGCCGCATCGATCCCCTTCCCGCCGCGCCTGGGCAAGCCCTCGGAGTTTGCCGAGTTGGCCTGCCACATCGTCGCCAACGGCCACCTCAACGGCGAAGTCATTCGCCTCGACGGCGCCCTGCGCATGGCGCCGAGATAGTGGACCACCCCCAGGCTTCGCGCACTTCGTGTCGCTTCGCCAACCCCCTTCGAGGGGGCGCCGCCAGCGGCCCGGCGAAGCCGGTTCCGCGGCGGCCCCCGAACAAACCCAGCCCAACGAACTTCGTGACGACCTACTGACTGAAGGAGACAAGCCATGACCACCCGACGCCATCTCATCCAGACCCTCGGCGGGGCAGCCGCGCTCGCCGCCCTGCACCCGCTGGCCGCGCTGGCCCAGACCATCGAGCAGGTGAAGATCCTCTACGGCTTCCCGGCCGGCAGCGCCGGCGACAGCGTGGCGCGCCGCGTCGGCGAAAAGCTCGCAGGCTCGGCCTACACGCGCAACTCAGCGGTGGTCGAGAACAAGCCCGGCGCGGGGGGGCGCATCGCGCTGGAGCTGCTCAAGTCGGCGCCCGCCGACGGCAGCGTGCTCGCGCTCACGCCCTTCTCCTGCACCTCGATCTACCCGCACATCTACAAGAAGCTCAGCTACGACCCGCTCAAGGACCTCGCGCCGGTGTCGATCGCCGCCGTGATGCACCACGGCCTGGCGGTCGGGCCGCTGGTGCCGGCCAGCGTGAAGAACGTCAAGGACTTCCTGGCCTGGGCCAAGGCCAATCCCAACGAGGCCAGCTACGGGTCGCCCGCGGCCGGCTCGACGCCGCACTTCATCGGCGCCCTGCTCGGCATCAACAACGGCGTCGAGCTCAAGCACGTGCCCTACCGCGGCTCGATTCCCGGCGTGACCGACGTGGTGGGCGGCCAGATCGCCTCGATGGTGACGCCCAGCGGCGACTTCATCGCCAACCACAAGGCCGGCAAGCTGCGCCTACTCGCCACCTCCGGCAAGGCGCGCTCGCCCTTCTCGCCCGAGGTGCCCACCTTGGCCGAGCAGGGCTTCCCGGAGCTGACGACCGAGGAGTGGTTCGGCTTCTACGCGCCGGCGAAAACGCCTGCCTCGACGATCGCCGCCGCCAATGCGGCCATCAACGCCGCGATCAAGGAGAAGGCCGTGATCGACAGCCTGGCGGTGGTCGGCCTGATCGCCCAGGCCTCCACGGTCGAGGAGATGGCCCGCTCGCAACAGGCAGAGTTCGAACGCTGGGGTCCGCTGGTCAAGAAGGTCGGCTTCACGGCCGAGTCCTGATCCGGGATGGACTATCGGCCCCGTCCGGACGAAACGCGCTTCCTGCTGGAAGCCGTGCTCGGCGCGACGCCGCGCCTGCGCGCGCTCGCGCTCTTCGCAGAATTCGACGAAGCGCTGCAGGCGCAGGTGCTCGACGAGGCCGGCAAGTTCGTCACCGAGGTCATTGCGCCGGTCAACCGCACGGGCGACGAAACAGGCTGCCGTTTCGCCGGCGGCGAGGTGCACACGCCGCCCGGCTTTCGCGCGGCCTACCAGGCCTTGAGCCAGGGCGGCTGGCTGGCGCTCTCGGCGGCGCCCGAGGACGGCGGCCAGGGCCTGCCCGCCGTGCTCGAGGCGATCCTGTTCGAATGGCTCAGCGCGGCCAACCTCGGCCTCACGATGGCGCCCGGGCTGCTGCACGGCGCCTACGAATGCATCAGGCATCACGGCAGCGAGGAACTGAAGCAGCGCTACCTCTCGAAGATCGCGAGCGGCGAATGGCTCGCGACCATGTGCCTGACCGAGGCCCATGCCGGCAGCGACCTGGGCCAGGTGCGCACGCGCGCCGTGCCGCAGGCCGACGGCAGCCATCGCGTGACGGGCGGCAAGATCTTCATCTCGGGCGGCGAGCACGACCTCACCGAGAACATCGTCCACCTGGTGCTGTGCCGCCTACCGGATGCGCCGGCCGGGCCCAAGGGCCTGTCGCTGGCGCTGGTGCCCAAAGTGCTGCCCGACGGCACGCGCAACGCGGTGCACTGCGAGCGCATCGAGGAAAAGATGGGCCTGCACGGCAGCCCGACCTGCGTCATGCGCTTCGACGAGGCCACCGGCTGGCTGATCGGCGAACCGAACCGCGGGCTGGCCGCGATGTTCGTGATGATGAACGCGGCGCGGCTGCATGTCGCGCTGCAAGGCATCGGCCTGCTCGACGCGGCCTGGCAGAAGGCCGATGCCTATGCGCACGAGCGGCGCCAGATGCGCGCCCCCGGCTCGGCGCCGGCCAGCCGCGGCGCCGAGCCGGCCGATCTGATCGCCGAGCATCCGGCGATGCGCCGCATCCTCGAGACGCAGCGCGCCTGGATCGACGGCGCGCGGCTCCTCGCCTACCGCACCGCGCTGCAGCTCGACATCGCGCGGCACGATGGCGATGCCAAGGCGCGGGAACGCGCGCAGCGCTGGTGTGCGCTGGTCACGCCGGTGCTCAAGGCGGCCTGCACGCAGCAGGCTTTTCAGGGCGCCAGCGAATGCCTGCAGGTCTTCGGCGGCCACGGCTATGTGCGCGAGTGGGGCATCGAGCAGGTGCTGCGCGATGCGCGCGTGACCATGATCTACGAGGGCACCAACGAGATCCAGGCCATCGACCTGCTGGTGCGCAAGGTGCTGGCGGATGGCGGCGCCGGCATGTCGGCGCTCCTGATCGAACTGCGCGACGAGCTCGATGCCTCGCGCGAGATCGAAGCCGAGGTGCAGCGCCGGCTTGCGCAGCTGCGCTACCTCGGCACCACGGTGGTCATGGCGGCGGATGCCGATCCGGCCCTGCCCTATGAAGTGGCCGACGATTACCTGCGGGTCGTCATGCTGACCATGCTGGCCTGGGCGTGGGCGCGTATCGAGCGGGCGGCGCCGCAGGAAGCACGCTGGTCCAGGCCGGCGGCTGCCTTCCGCCGCTGGGTGCTGCCGGAGTTCGAGATGCGCCTGGGCATCGTCAAGCGCGCCTGCGAAGCCGTTGCACAGGCTGGCACCTAGGCGACGGCCGCCGGTGCACGGGCCGCCCAAGCCAGTTACCCTCCGAGCATGGCAGTCTCCAGCAAGAAATCCGCTTCCGCCGTCGCCGCCGCGCCACCGCGCCCCGATCAGCTCGATACCCGTGTGCTCGAAGCCCTGGTCGGCTACAACGCGCGGCGCGCCTGGCTGGCCGTGAGCACGGTGTTCGCGGAACGCATGGCGGCCTACGGCCTGAAGCAGGTCGACTTCTCGGTGCTCTCGCTGCTCGCGCACAACCCGGGCGCCACCTCGCGCCAGCTGTGCGCCACTCTCGACATCCTGCCGCCCAACCTGGTGAGCCTGATCTCTGCGATGGACAGCCGCGGCCTGATCGAGCGCCGCCCCCATCCGCACGACGGCCGCGCGATCGGCCTGTACCTGACGCCGGCGGGCGTTTCCCTGGTGCGCGACGCGGAGCGGACGGTGGTCGAACTGGAGGCGGAGGCCAGCGCACGCCTCACGACGCGCGAGCGCGAGACGCTGATCCGCTTACTGCAGAAGATCTATCACTGATCCCTGGAGGCTCAGAAGCGCTCGGTGAGCACCAGCACCTGGTGCGCCGCGCCGGCGACCACGGCGGGATTCGGGTAGTAGAGCTCGCCATCGATGTCGTTGCGGGAAAAGGCGTTACGCGCCTCGAAGTAACGTTCCCGGGCCGCCTCGAACACCTGCCGCCGCCAGGAAGGCTGCGCGGCTTCGATGCGGGCCCAGTGTGCGGGCGTGAGCGTGGGGCACAGCGGAACGGGTGCGGCCCGTTCCCGCAGCAGCAGCTCGCGCGCCTCGCTCGTCAGGGGATCGAACTCCAGGACTTTTTCGCGCCGGCGCGCCAGAAGGTTGGAAAGAAGGGTCGCGGCAAAGAGGCTGAGCAAGGCGAGGACGATCGCAAAGTCCATGGCGAGTCAAAAAACGTGGGTGTCGATTACCAGAACTTCCACCACGGGGCGGCGGCGGAAGAGCGCGCCGGCGGCAGCGGCTGCAGGCCGGTGTCGCGGATACGGCGGCGCTGTTCGGCTTCGAGCGCCTGGGCCATGCGGTGCGCCAGCTGGTCCCCCTGCATGGCGCGAATGCGCCACTCGGCAGCAAGGTTTTGCAGCTCGGAATCTTCGAGCTTGGCGGGCGTCGTCATCTGTTCGGACATCCCGAAATTCTGCCCACGCCAAGGGGCGGCGGCAATCGTAGAGCTTTGCATTACACGGCCGCGCAGGCGTATGTCAACTTCGTGTCACGAGAAGAATCCGTCCCAGCTCAGCTTGAGGCCGGTCAGCAGCATGCCGAGGTAGACGAAACGGTAGAACCAGACCGCATCGATGCGGCGCGCGATCCGGATGCCGAGCCAGACGCCGAGCGGCGCGAGCGGCAGCAGCACCAGCGAAGTCGCCATGTTGCGCCAGTCGAGCAGGCCCAGCCAGGCATAGGGAATCCACTTGCTCAGGTTCACCACGAAGAAGAAGTAGGCCAGCGTCGCGGTGTAGGCCACCGGGGTGAGCCGCAGCGGAATCACGTAGGCATTGACCGGCGGGCCGCCGGCGTGGGCAATGAAGCTGGTGAAGCCGCCGATCGCCGTCAGCACCGCGCCGGCCGTCTTCGACGGCGGCGGAGCATCCGAGCGCGGCGGGAACACCATGCGCTGCGCCAGAAAAAGCAGCGTGAAGATGCCGACGATGCCGGCCACCGTGTGCGCCGGAAGCACCCGGAACAGCAGCGTGCCGACCACCGTGCCGACGAGCCCGAAGGGAATCAGGAACAGCAGCAGCGAGCGGTCGAAGTCGCGGCGGAAGGCGGCGATTCCCAGCAGGTCCATCAAGAGCAGCACCGGCATCAGGATCGCCGCCGCCTGGGGCACCGTGACGGCCAGCGCCAGGACGGGCACCGCCAGCGAGCCGAAGCCGGCGCCGAAGCCGCTCTTGCTGACGCCGAGCATCAGCACGGCAGGAACGGCGACCGCATAGAAATGCGGGTCGGTGATGATGGGGAGCGCCATGGGGAAGAAGAGAAGAGCGGCCGCGCCGCGCGGGCGGGTGCGCCGAGCGTAGCAGGATGCGGCAGCGGCCGCCTTCACCCAAAAAATGTGCGTAAACGCACCGACTCGCGCTGCCGAAGTTCGCAGACTCGACGGTCTTTACGTCTCATCAAAGGATCACTCAATGAATACCCAGGCCCTGATGGCCGCGACAACCCCCATCGGCGGGCTGCGCGAGGATGCAGGCAAGCTCCTGCTGCGCGCATCGGTCGCGCTGCTCGTGCTGCTGCACGGCATCGACAAGCTCGCGAAAGGGCCGGGCTTCGTCGTCGGCGCGCTGGAACGCGCCGGCCTGCCGGGCGGCATCGGCTACCTGGTGTACGTGGGCGAGGTGCTGGCGCCGCTGCTGATGCTCGCCGGCCTCTGGACGCGCGCCGCGGCCGGCATCGTCGCCATCAACATGGTGGTCGCGATCGGTTTGGTGCACATGAGCGGCCTGTTCGCGCTAGCCAAGCAGGGCGGCGGCTGGGCGCTCGAACTGCAGGGCCTCTACCTGGCCGGCGCCCTGGCCGTCGCGCTGCTGGGCGCGGGCCGCTTCAGCCTGGGCGGCGCCAAAGGCCGCTTGAACTGAGGCCTGCCGATCAGCCAGGCTCGCCGCGCACCTCGGCCACCATGCGGGCCAGGCGTTCGGCATCGGTCACGACCAGGGCCCGGCCTTCCTTGGCCAGCAGGCCCTCGCGCACCAGCACGTTGAGCTCGCGCGTGACCTGCTCGCGGTTGGTGCTGATCTGGCTGGCCAGCTCGGCATGGCGCGGCGCCGGTTCCAGGCGTGCCCGGTTGTCCGCGATGCCGGCGGCGCGCGCCATGCGCAGCAGCTCGGCATGCAGGCGGTTCTGCACGCCGAGGGTGCTGAGGTCGATGACGCGCTCGGACAGCTGGCGCACCAGTTGGGTCAGCCGGCGCATCACGCGCTCGGCCACCAGCGGCTCGTCGCGCAAGAGCGCCATGAAGGCCGTCCGCTCGAGGCTGGCGACGACGCAGGGCTCGAGCGTCAGCACATCGGCCGAGCGCGGCCCGCCGTCGATGGCAGCGATGTCGCCGATAGGCTCGCCTTCGCCGCAGTCGCGGAAAGTGACCTGCCGCCCGTTGGCCGAGTAGGTCGTGATGCGCGCCCGCCCCGCTACGAGGAAGTAGACCTCGCCATCGTCCTGCGTGCGCAACAAGAGCGGCTTGCGCGCCGCCACGCTGTGCCATCGGCTCGCCTGGGCAAGCAGCTCGAGGCGGCGGTCGGACAGGCCTTCGAACAGCGGGATCTTCCGCAGCGCGAGGCTGGAGCGGTGAGGGGAAGAGGTCATGCAGGGTCGGCAGGCGCGCGCATTATGCTCGGGTGCCGCTTGGAGCCCGCCCATGGACAGTCGTTCCCCCATCCTCTTGCGCCTTCCTTCGCGGCGCAACCTCCGATGGACGAGCGGCGTGGTCCTGATGGGCTACGTGGCGGCGCACCTGGGCAACCATGCGCTGGGCCTCGTTTCGCTGGCGACCGCCGAAACCGCGCTGCAGGCCATCTCCACCTTCTGGCACGGCCTCGCGGGCAGCCTGCTGCTGTACGGCGCGGCGGCGGTGCATGTGGTGCTGGCCGCTGTGGCCCTGTGGGAGCGGCGCAGCCTGCGCATGCCGTCCATGGAGGCGGTGCGGCTGCTTCTGGGCTTCTCGCTGCCGCTGCTGCTGGCCGCTCACCTGACGGCGATGCGCTGGGCCCACGAAGCCTTCGCGATCGACGCTTCCTACGCCCGCGTGATCCGCGGCCTCTGGAGCCCGGGCGCTGCGAGCTTCCAGCTGGCCATGATGCTGGCCGCGTGGACGCACGGCTGCCTCGGGCTGCACCTGGCGCTGCGCGTCCGCCCGGCCTACCGGCGGCATTTCCATCTGCTCTTGGCGGCAGCCGTGCTGCTCCCGGTGCTCGCCGCCCTTGGCTTCCTCGCGATGGGCCGCGAGCTGCAATGGACCGGCACGCTGCCGGCCCAGATGCCGACGGCAGCGCAGAAAGCAGCGCTCGACGCGACGGAGCAGGACGTCAAGTGGTTCTATGCGCTGGCACTGCTGGCCCTGCTCGCTGCGCGCCAGCTGCGCGCCTGGCATGAACGGCGGCCGCGCAAGGCATCGATCGAGCTGCGCTACCCGGACCGCACGGTCCGCGTGCCGCGCGGCTGGAGCGTGCTCGAAGCCAGCCGCGCGCACGGCATCGCCCACCTGTCGGTCTGCGGCGGACGCGCGCGCTGCTCCACCTGCCGCGTGCGCGTGCTCGGGCCGGCCTCGCATGTGGAAGCGCCGGGCCATGACGAGCGCCGCACGCTGGAGCGGGTGCGTGCACCGGATGACGTGCGGCTGGCATGCCAGCTTCGCCCGCACGGCGATCTGGCGGTGACGCCCCTGTTCGCGCCCCGCCTCGGCGCCGGCGCCCAGCCCGGCCGCCTGGGCCGCGAGCACGACGTCGCGATCCTCTTCGTCGACCTGCGCCGCTGGTCGGGCCTGTCGGAGCGGCAATGGCCCTTCGACCTGGTGTACGTGCTCGACCGCTACTTTGCGATCGTCGGCGCCGCGGTGCGCGAGTGCGGCGGCGTGCCGAACCAGTTCATCGGCGACAGCGTGATGGCGATCTTCGGGCTCGACGTCGCCCTGCCGACTGCATGCCGCCAGGCCGTGCGTGCGGCCGCTCTGATCGGCGAGCGCATGGACGCATGGAGCGCCGGCTTCGAATCCCAGTTCGGCCATCGCCTCGATTTCGGCATGGGCCTGCACGCGGGGCGCGCGGCCGTGGGCGAGGTGGGCTACCTGGAGACCACCACCTTCACCGCGGTGGGCGAAGTGGTCAACACGGCGAGCCGGCTGCAGGACCAGTCCAAGCTGGCCGCGGCCCGGCTCGTGATCTCGGTCTTCGCAGCCGAGCAGGCCGGCATCGCCGACGCGCTGGGCGAGCCGGAAATGGTGACCGTGCGCGGCCGCTCGAAGCCGCTCGCGGTGCTGCACGTGCCGCGGCCGCAGCTTGAAAAAAGCGTGCGCTAACGCACTGCCCGAAACGCGGCCGGAATCCACACTGCTTTCCACGGTGGCGGCGATCCCCGCAGCCACCTGAAGCAGTGAAAGGACTCGATCATGCAAGCCAAGCAACTCCTGGGCATCTCCGCCCTTCTTCTCGCCGGCGCCGCGTCGGCCCAGACCGTGCCGGCCGAAGCCTGGGTCGGCGCACCGATCGCGATCACCGGCAGCACGATGAGCCGCAGCGAGGTCACGGCCGATCTGCAGCGCTCGATGAGCGTGGCGCGGACACCGCAGGAACAGTGGGTCGGCACGCCGGCCACCGCCACCATCGCCGTCGGCGCAATGAGCCGGGCCGAAGTGCTGGCCGACCTGAGCCTCTACAACAAGGCAGGCCTGGGCGACTATGCGCGCATCGACAGCCCCGACGCGACCGGCCCCGAGTATGCGCGCCGCATGGCCGCCTACCGGCAGGCGCGCAACAGCGATGCCTACATGGCCGAGGTGCAGCGCATCGAAGGCATTCGCGGCAGCGCGATGGCGAGCGCGCGCCGGCAGAACGGCCCGTCCGCCGAGTGAACGGGCGCCAGTCGTCCGCCAGGCAGGTGCCGGCCGTCCAGCCGAAGAGCCGCTCGAGCGCGCCGTTGGCGCGGAGCAGGACGCTCAGGCCGGCGCCACCTGCACCGTGGCGGCCTCGGCGCCTTGCGAGATCGCGAAGCGCACCGGCAGGAAGCGCTCGATCACCGCGCAGTTGGTACGCGTGTGCGGCGTCACCTCGCTGCAGCTGAAGGCCGCGGCTTTCCTGGACTGCCACACGGCGAGCGCCAACAGCAGCGCGAGCTGGTCCGCCAGGTGGGCGCCGACCGCAGCCCCGCTTTTCTGAAAGGCGCGCACTTCCTTCACGAGCCGGTGCGCCACCTGCTCGGCGGAGAGCGTCTTCTCGCCGAAGGCGGTGAAGACCTCGGTGACATGCTCGTAGGCGAAGACGGCCATAAGCGCGTTGCCCGGCCCTTCGTTCTGCCGCGCCACACCGTGGCGCAGCTGCTCGACGGACCAGCCCATCGCGCTGCCGAGCGTGCCGAGCTCGCGCACCGCGACATGGCGCGCAAGCCCCGGCGCAAGGCACTCGCCGTGCGCCGCCTGCAGCGCGCCGCGCGCCAGCAGATCGAAGGGCCTGAGCGGTCCGGCGCTGGGCACGATGGTCGCTTCGACCGCGCCGCCTCCGGCCGGGTAGAAGCCGCAGCGGTGCAGCACCAGCTGCAGGTCCGCGCCCAGGCTGCGCACCAGCGGCGCATAGGCCAGGTCGAGAAAATGAAAGGGCGGCGCCATCGGGTTGTGCGTGCCGCCCGCGAGCGAGACGCGGCTCGGCGCATCGGCCAGCAGCAGCGCGGGCAGCACCGTCTGCAGCACCAGCATGCAACTGCCCGCGCTGGCGACCGAGAAGCGGTAGTCGCCGGCGCGCACCGTGCCGGGCACGAAGCGCAGCCGCTGCGAACCGAGCTCGGCACTCTCGACCTGCGCACCGCTCAGCTCCGCCGCCGCCAGCACGCAGGCCAGGTGCTGGCGCATCAGCCCCGGCTTGGGCCTCCCGGCGCGAATGCGATCGATGGCCAGCGGCTGCCCCGTGACCATCGCGAGCGCCAGGCCGGTGCGCAGGATCTGGCCGCCGCCCTCGCCTTGGGAGCCGTCGAGTTCGATCATCCAGCCTGCTCCGGCGCGCGCCGCGCCACACGACGCGCCTGACGGCAGGCGCGGCAGCGCACTGCGGTGCTGTCGATATGGCCATGCGCCACTTCGTACCACCACTTCTGCTGCTTGGCCGTCCAGACTTCTTCAACGCCGCAGTCGCGGCAGGTGAAGGGGCGGTCGAGGTAGTAGCTCGGCAGCAGGCCGTAAGTGTTGTTGTGGCGCGCCAGCACCTCCAGATCGGCCGGCTCCATGCCTGCGAGATGCAGGCCGTCGGGCAGCCCCCGCGCATCGTGCCGATCTGCGGCCAGCGCCGCCAGCGCCTGCGCGGCACGTTCGAGGCGCCGTTCCTTGATCTCGGCGCGTCGCTGCTTGTTGCTTTTCATGATCGTGATATCGAAGTCGGATGGTCAGATGACGTGGAATGCACGCAGGTGGTAGTCGGTCAGTTCCGGAAAGCCATACGGCAGCAGGCCCTTCGGGCGTCCGTTGGGCAGAAGGCGAGCTTTCTGGTTCCAAAGCGCTGCCAGCCTGGCGCTCTGTGCAGCGCGCGGCTGGACATAGCAATTCGCCATGGCCCTGATCCACACATGCAGTTCGTTCGTGATGGCATCGGCAAGCCCGCCCGCGGGCGCTTCGCCGTGCAGAAGCTCCAGGACGAACAGCAGCCGGTCCCATGGCGATCCGCTGCGAAGCATGGCGATGACGTCGATCGCCAGTTCGCGGCGCGCCAGTCCCAGACGCATCAGCGCATCCGGCGACGGCAAGGGAGCGCCGCGGCGGACGTGCTCGACCGCGAGCCTGCGCACCTTCGGCGATTCATCGGCCAGGATCTCCATCAGTTCCATCTCCACCCTGCCGTTATCCGCCGCGCAGAGCACCAGCCAGCGCGCCAGGCGCCGCAAGGGTACCGTCGGCGAGGCCATCAATGGCCGCGCCAGCAACAGCGCCTGCGGATCGTCGAGCAGGAACAGCACATGCAAGGCCGCGACCCGCAATCGATCGTCGCTCGCCTGCTGAGCGAGGATTGCTTTTGCATGGCGGGCGAGCTCATCCCTCTCACCGGGCAGAGCGCCCACAGCCAACGAGCGCACGGCCGCGCTTCGGTCCATGCACATCGCGCGGACCAGAGACCGCACGTCGAAGTCCGCAGCGGCGAGAAGCTCGCGCATGGCGGTGGTTCGAACGCGCGGCAAGCGCGAACGGCAGGCAGCCACGAGCAGTTCGCGACGATGCGAAGGCTCCTGCAACCTGCTCGCAGCCTCCAGGCCCAGTTGCGCGGTCGGCAGGTCGTTCGAGCGAACACCTCGCTGCAGGATGCCCAGGAGTTCGGATTCGTCATGCGACTGCTTCAGGCGCAGCGAGAACATCCAGCGTCGCATCGCGTTGTCCGGCGAGCGCGCATGGCGTTCCAGTGCATCGACATTCCGTGCCAGGAAAGCCTCGATGGCATCCGTTGTTTCGCGTAGATCGATCCTGCGCACTCGGTAGACATACGCGATCGCGGGCAACGCGTGCGCCCAATGCTCAATGAATTCGTCGCGCATGAAGACCGCAAGGCCTTGTCGAGCAGCATCCGATACCTGCTGCACCCAGTCACCGGTGCACACCAGCAAGGGGGCAATGGCCCGTGGATCGGCTCGGCGCGCCAGTTCCACGACCGCCGCTTCGCGCTGGTAGCCGTTGAACGAACGGGCGAGCTCCATCAGCGCATCGAGTTCGAGCATCGAACAATCTGCATCCGGCACCGCCTCGACCCTTGTTTTCCACCACTTCATCGCTCTGATCCTCCATGAGGCGCCAAGAGATTGCGCCTTCCCTCTCCGCCGGGGCGATGGACAAAGTCCTCGCCCTACCCCTTCACGCACACCACCTGCTTGAGCGTGTACACCACCTCCACCAGGTCCTTCTGCGCCTCCATCACCGCGTCGATGTCCTTGTAGGCCATCGGGATCTCGTCGATCACATCGGCGTCCTTGCGGCATTCCACGCCCTCGGTGGCGGCGATCTGGTCGGCCACCGTGTAGAGCTTCTTCGCCTTGGTGCGGCTCATCTTGCGGCCGGCGCCGTGGCTGCAGCTCATGAAGCTCTCGGGGTTGCCCTTGCCGCGCACGATGTAGCTCTTGGCGCCCATGCTGCCGGGGATGATGCCGAGCTCGCCGGCCTTGGCGCTCACGGCGCCCTTGCGCGTGACGAACACGTCCTCGCCGAAGTGCGTTTCGCGGCTCACGTAGTTGTGGTGGCAGTTCACCGCTTCCACGTGCGCCTCGAAGGGCTTGGCGACGACCTTGCGCGCGGCCGCGACCACGCGCTGCATCATCACTTCGCGGTTCGCGCGCGCGAACTTCTGCGCCCAGCCGACCGCACGCACGTAGTCGCCGAAGTACTTGGCGCCTTCCTCGAAGTACGCCAGGTCCTGGTCGGGCAGGTTGCGCTGGTGCTGCTCGGCATCCTTCTTCGCGAGCTCGATGAAGTGGGTGCCGATGGCATTGCCGACGCCGCGCGAACCCGAGTGCAGCATGAACCACACGGCGCCCTGCTGGTCGAGGCAGACCTCGATGAAGTGGTTGCCGGTGCCCAGCGTTCCCAGGTGCTTGTGGTTGTTGGTGTTCGCGAGGCGCGGGTAGTCCTCGCAGATGGCGTCGAATTCGTCGGCGAGCTTCGCCCACGCGGCATCGGTTTCGTCGGGCGGGGTTTCCCATGCGCCCTTGTCGCGGCCCTGGCGCTTCGGGTTGGAGCCATGCGGCACGGCCTTCTCGATCGCGGCGCGCAGCGGCCCCAGGTTGTCGGGCAGATCGTTCGCCTGCAGCGTGGTCTTGCACGCCATCATTCCGCAGCCGATGTCCACGCCGACCGCAGCCGGAATGATCGCCCTGAAGGTCGGGATCACCGAGCCCACGGTCGCACCGATGCCGTAGTGCACGTCGGGCATGGCCGCGATGTGCCTGAACACGATCGGCAGGCGCGCCGCATTCTGCAGCTGCTGCCGCGCTTCGTCTTCGACGGGCACGCCGCGGGTCCACATCTTCACCGGGACGCCGTTCTCGACCTCGTGCAGTTCGTAGTTCTGTTGCATGACTTCTCTCTCTCTCGTTCGGGAGGGTGCCGATTGCACCCTCCCCGACTCACGCCACAACGGCGCTTGCCGTCTTGTCTGCGAAGAGTGTGCCAACCCGAGGGCTGCAACGCCACCAAAGACCAAGTCGTTGATGGAAAAGGATTTATTGCGGCGAGCCCGATGGCGCCCATGGACAGCGGACCTCGGATGACTAGAATGCTCGCTAGTTTTTTATCTCCATGAAACCCATCGTCGTCATCGGCTTCCTCGGCACCCAGCTCGACGCCGGCCAGGGCGCCGGCCGCTGGGAGAAGTGGCGCCCCACGGTCTCGCTGACGCAGCACGAGGACATGGTGATTGCGCGCATGGAGCTGCTCTACACGTTGCGCCACAAGGCGCTCGCGGAAAGAATCCAGGCCGACATCGCCACCGTCTCGTCCGAGACCGAGGTGAGATTGGTCGAGCTCGAGATCGCCGATCCCTGGGACTTCGGCGAGGTCTACACCCGCCTCTACGACTGGGCGCGCGCCTACCCCTTCGACGCCGAGCGCGAGCAGTACTGGACGCACATCACGACCGGCACGCACGTGGCGCAGATCTGCATGTTCCTGCTCGCGGAGTCGCGCGCGATCCCGGGCGTGCTCGCGCAGACCGCGCCGCCCAAGCGGCAGCAGGCCGGCGATCCGGGCGCCTGCACGCTGATCGACCTCGACCTCTCGCGCTATGACGCGATCGCGCAGCGCTTCGAAGCCGAGCAGCGCGACGCGGTCGCCTTCCTCAAGAGCGGCATCGCGACGCGCAACCCGCGCTTCAATGCGCTGATCGACGAGATCGAACGCGTTGCCGTGCGCTCGCGCGCCCCGATCCTGCTCGTCGGCCCCACCGGAGCGGGCAAGTCCTTCCTCGCGCGGCGCATGTTCGAACTCAAGAAGACGCGCCACCAGATGGCCGGCGCCTTCGTCGAGGTGAACTGCGCCACACTGCGCGGCGACGGCGCGGCATCCACGCTCTTCGGCCACAAGAAAGGCGCCTTCACCGGCGCGGCGGCCGAGCGCGCCGGCCTGCTGCGAAGCGCGCACCAGGGCGTTCTCTTCCTCGACGAGATCGGCGAGCTCGGCGCAGACGAACAGGCGATGCTGCTAAAGGCGATCGAGGAGAAGCGCTTCTTTCCGATGGGTTCGGACCGCGAAGTCGAGAGCGACTTCCAGCTGATCGCCGGCACCAACCGCGACCTGCGCGCCGACGTGGCCGGCGGGCGCTTTCGCGAAGACTTGTTCGCGCGCATCAATCTCTGGACCTACGATCTGCCGGGCCTTGCCCAGCGCCCGGAGGACATCGAACCCAACGTCGATCATCTGCTGGCGCTCTACGCCGCCGAGAACCACCGCGTGGCACGCTTCAACGCCGAGGCGCGCACCGCCTACCTGCGCTTCGCGCGCAGCGGCGAGGCACTCTGGAGCGGCAACTTCCGCGATCTTTCCGCCAGCGTGACGCGGCTCGCCACGCTGGCCGACGGCGGGCGCATCGCCGGCGAACTGGTGCAGGCCGAGATCGCGCGGCTGCGCTGGCTCTGGAAACGCGCCGCGCCTTCGAGCGCGCAGGACGCGGTCGACCTCGGCGCGCTGCTCGGCGCCGAACGCGAGGCGGCGCTGGACCTGTTCGACCGGCTGCAGCTCGAGGCGGTGGTGCGCATCTGCCGCGACGCGCGTACTCTCTCCGATGCCGGACGACAGCTGTTCCAGGCTTCGCGCGGCCAGCGCACGGTGGTCAACGATGCCGACCGCCTGCGCAAGTACCTGGCCAAATACGGACTCCAATGGAGCCAGCTCGCATCCGGCTGATGCCGACCACGCCATGAAGCACTTCGACGAGCACCGCACCCGCAGCGCGCTGCATTTCACCCGCCTGGTGCCCGCCTTGCGCGACGCCTTCGCCGGCGCAGTCAGCGTGCCGCCTCGCCATGTGCATGCCATCGAAGCCGGCGCCGATCGCGGCACCGTGCTGATCATGCCGGCCTGGAGCGAGGCGGGCTACCTCGGCATCAAGACCATCAACATCTTTCCAGGCAACAGCGCGCACGGCCTGCCCGGCCTGCACGCGACCTATGTGCTTTACGACGCGCACACCGGCGTGCCGCTCGCGCTGATGGACGGCAACGAGATCACCGCGCACCGCACGGCGGCGGCTTCGGCGCTCGGCGCTTCCTTTCTCGCACGCTCGGATGCGCGGCGCCTGCTCGTGCTCGGCACCGGCCGCGTCGCGCGCCTGCTGCCGGCCGCGCATGCCAGCGTGCGCGCGATCGACGAAGTGCAGGTGTGGAACCACCGGCCCGAGGGCGCGGAAGCGCTGGCCGCGCAATGGCGCAGCGAAGGCTGGAACGCGCAGGCCGTGAGCGACCTCGAGGCTGCCGTGCGCAACGCCGACATCGTGAGCTGCGCGACACTCGCCACCTCGCCGCTCGTTCGGGGCGAATGGCTGTCCCCTGGGTCCCACCTCGATCTGATCGGCAGCTTCACACCGCAGATGCGCGAGGCCGACCCGGCCTGCTTCGCCGGTGCGCGGACCTTCGTCGACACCGATGAAGCGCTCTCGAAGGCCGGCGATCTGCTCGATGCGATCGCGGCCGGCACGCTTTCGCGCGAGGGCGTCCAGGCCACGCTCGCCGAGCTGTGCCGCGGCACGCGCGGCGGACGCGCCGACGACAGCGAGCGCACCATCTTCAAGGCCGTCGGCAGCGCGCTCGAAGACCTCGCGGCGGCCACGCTGGTGTGGCAGCAGGAGGCTTAGTCGAGCGAGACGTTCGCCTTTTTGATCACCTCGCCGAAGCGCCGGGTCTCGCTCTGCACGAACTGGTTGAACTGCTCGCGCGTGGTCGGGAAGGGCTCGTAGCCGAAGCTCTTGAACTTCTCCTGCACATCGGCTTCGGCCAGTCCCTTCTCGATGTCGCGCTTGATCTTGTCGGTCACCGCAGCAGGCAGGCCCTGCGGCACCGCGATTGCGTTCCAACCGGTGACCTCGAAGCCCTTGGGGCCACCCGATTCGGCGACCGTCGGCACGTCCGGGAAGGCCGCGACGCGTTGGGGCGCCGCCGCTGCCAGGAAGCGCAGCTTGCCGGCGCGCTGCAGCGGGCCGGCCGTCGCGCTGGTGCCGAGCGCGAAGGCGAGCTCGCCGGTCGAGACCGAGGTGTAGAGCTGCGTGGTTTCCTTGTAGATCACGTGCTCCATCTGCGTGCCCGTGGCCGATTCGAAGAGTTCGGAGCCCAGGTGCACCGGGTTGCCCACCGACCAGGAGCCGTAGTTGAGCTTGCCGGGGTTGGCCTTGGCATCGGCGATCAGGTCGCCCACCGTCTTGTACTTGCTGTTGGCCGGCACGGTGAAGAAGAAGTAGGCCTTGAACAGCGGCAGCAGCGCGTCGAAGTCCTTGGCCGGGTCGTACGGCAGCTTCTTGAACAGCGCCGGATAGGCCGCGAGGTGCACGTTGTCGAGCACCAGCAGGTCGTGCCCGTCCTTGGCGCCGCGCTTCCAGGCATCGATGGCGATGAAGCCGTTGCCGCCGGGCCGGTTCTCGACCACCACCGGCTGGCCCCAGGCGCGCGACAGCTTGTCGGCCACCAGGCGCGCCACGCCGTCCGGGCCGCCGCCCACCGGGAAGGGCGTGATGATGCGCACCGGCTTGGACGGGAATTGCTGCTGCGCGCCGGCGGCCGCGGGCAGCAAGGCGCCGGCGGCCAGGGCAAGCGCTGCCGCCGCAACGCTGCGGCGCGAGATCGGGGATCTGAAAAGCAAGGAAGTCTCCTGCGTTATCGAAACAGTGCGGCGTCGAGCGAGGCGCATCAGACGCGTTCCAGGATGACGGCGATGCCCTGCCCCACGCCGATGCACATGGTGCACAGCGCATAGCGGCCGCCCTGCTTGTGCAGCTGATTCACCGCGGTAGTCGCGAGGCGCGCGCCGCTGGCGCCCAGCGGATGGCCGAGCGCGATCGCGCCGCCGTTGATGTTGACGCGCGCATCGTCGTCCTTCAGTCCCAGAAGGCGCAGCACTGCCAGGCCCTGTGCGGCGAAGGCTTCGTTGAGCTCGATCACGTCGATCTGGTCGAGCGTGAGGCCGGTGAGCTTCAGCACTTTCTCGGTGGCCGGCGCCGGGCCGATGCCCATCACGCGCGGCGGCACGCCGGCGGTGGCCATGCCGACCACGCGGGCGCGCGGCGTGAGGCCGTACTTGGCGGCATGCGCCTCGTCGGCCAGCAGCAGCGCGCAGGCGCCGTCGTTCACGCCGCTCGCATTGCCGGCGGTCACGGTGCCGTCGGGCCGCACCACGCCCTTCAACTTGGCCAGCGCCTCCAGGCTGGTGTCGCGCGGATGCTCGTCCTTGTCGACCACGATCGCATCGCCCTTCTTCTGCGGCACGCTGACCGGCACGATCTCGGCATCGAAGAAGCCCGACTTCTGCGCCGCCACGGCGCGCTGCTGCGAGGCCAGCGCCATGCGGTCCTGCGCTTCGCGCTCGATCTTGTAGTCGGTGGCCACGTTCTCGGCTGTCTCGGGCATCGAGTCGATGCCGTACTGCGCTTTCATGAGCTTGTTGACGAAGCGCCAGCCGATGGTGGTGTCGTAGACCGTGTTGGCGCGGCTGAAGGCGCTCTCGGCCTTCGGCATCACGAAGGGCGCGCGGCTCATGCTCTCCACGCCGCCGGCGATCATCAGGCCGGTCTCGCCGGCCTTGATGGCGCGCGCCGCGGTCCCGACCGCGTCCAGCCCCGAGCCGCACAGGCGGTTGATGGTGCCGCCGCCGACTTGCAGCGGCAGGCCGGCGAGCAGCGCCGACATGCGCGCGACGTTGCGGTTGTCCTCGCCGGCCTGGTTGGCGCAGCCGTAGAGCACGTCGCTGACGGCCTGCCAGTCGACGTCCTTGTTGCGTTCCATCAGCGCCCTGAGCGGCACGGCGCCGAGATCGTCGGCGCGCACGCTCGCGAGGGCACCGCCGTAGCGGCCGAAGGGAGTGCGAACGGCGTCGCAGATGAAGGCTTGGTTCATGGTGTGTCTCTCGTCGAAGTTGTCGTCAGATGGCGATCGGCAGGCCGACCAGCTTTTCGAGCTCCGCATGCTCGAGGCCTTCGACCTTGTCGATCAGCTTCAAGCCGGAAGGCGTGCATTCCAGGGTGGCGAGGTCGGCGTACACGCGCTTCACGCAGCCGATGCCGGTCAGCGGGTAGCTGCATACCTCGACGATCTTGCTCTCGCCCTTCTTGGTCAGCAAATCCATCATCACCCAGGTCTGCTTGGCGCCGATGGCCAGGTCCATCGCGCCGCCGACCGCGGGGATGGCGCCTTCCTCGCCGGTGCTCCAGTTCGCGAGATCGCCCGTGGCCGAGACCTGGAAGGCGCCGAGCACGCAGATGTCGAGATGGCCGCCGCGCATCATCGCGAAGCTGTCGGCATGGTGGAAGTACGCGCCGCCCGGCAGCAGCGTGACCGGCTGCTTGCCGGCGTTGATGAGGTCGTAGTCTTCCTGGCCTTCGGCCGGTGCCGGACCCATGCCGAGGATGCCGTTCTCGCTGTGCAGGATGACCTCGCGGCCGGCAGGCAGGTGGTTGGCGACCAGGGTCGGCTGGCCGATGCCGAGGTTGACGACGGCGCCGTCGAAGATGTCCTGCGCGACGCGGGCGGCGAGCTGGTCCTTGGTGCGGCGTTGGTAGCTGGCGGTCATCTCAGATCTCCATCGAATTGATGCAGCACGCGGTGAATTCCGCGGCAAGCGAAGCGAAGCCCGTTCGGGAGACACCGCGGAACCGGCTTTGCCGGGCCGCTGGTGTCGCCCCCTCGAGGGGGGAGGTGGCTACACGAAGTGAGCAAGCAACGGGGGTGGGCTTCATTTTTTGAAGCCGCCGGCTTGCGTCGCCACACGGTCGATCTTGACGATCTGGTGAACGAAGATGCCGGGCGTGACGATGGCTTCTGGGTCCATCTCGCCGAGCTCGGCGATCTCGTGCACGGTGGCGATGGTGCGGTCCGACGCCATGGCCATCACGGGACCGAAGTTGCGCGCCGCCTTGCGGTAAGCAAGGTTGCCCCAGCGGTCGCCGCGCTCGGCCTTGATCAGCGCGACATCGCCGCGGATCGGGTACTCCAGCACGTATTGCTTGCCGTCGATCTCGCGCGTCTCGCGCTCGCCGGCCAGCTGGGTGCCGAAGCCGGTCGGGCAGAAGAAGGCGCCGATGCCGGCGCCGGCCGCGCGGATGCGCTCCGCCAGATTGCCTTGCGGCACCAGTTCGAGCTCGAGCGTGCCGGCGCGGTAGAGGCCGTCGAACACATGGCTGTCGGCCTGGCGCGGAAAGCTGCAGATGATCTTGCGCACGCGCCCGGCCTTCAGCAGCGCGGCCAGGCCGGTGTCGCCGTTGCCGGCATTGTTGTTGACAACGGTGAGGTCGCGGGCGCCCTGCTCGATCAGGCCGTCGATGAGCTCGCCGGGAATGCCGGCGGTGCCGAAGCCGCCGATGAGCACCGTGGCGCCGTCCTTGATGCCGGCCATGGCATCGGCGACCGAGCGCGCGATCTTGTTGATCATGTATCTGTCTCCGGGGTGGAAAGAAGCGAAACACCCCGGGATGCAAATATGTTCGCATACCGAACAAGTGTTCGTATAATGAATTCTAAGGAGGATCGACCCCGATGGCAACCCAAAAGAAGCAAGCCGACCCACCGACGCCCGGCGACAGCTACGTGCAGTCCTTCGCGCGCGGCCTGCAGGTGATCCGCTCCTTCAGCGCCGGCGCGCCGCGCCAGACGCTGAGCGAGGTGGCGGCCGCGAGCGGCCTCACGCGTGCGGGTGCGCGCCGCATCCTGCTCACGCTGCAGACGCTGGGCTACGTCGGTTCCGACGGCAAGCTCTTCGCGCTGACGCCGCGCATCCTCGACCTCGGTTTCGCTTACCTCTCGTCGATGCCGATCTGGAACCGCGCCGAGCCGGTGATGGAAGCGCTGGTGCAGCAGGTACAGGAGTCGTGCTCGGCGGCGGTGCTCGATGCCACCGACATCGTCTACGTGATGCGCGTGCCGACGCACAAGATCATGCGCATCAGCCTCGGCGTGGGCTCGCGCCTGCCGGCCTACTGCACCTCGATGGGCCGCCTGCTGCTGGCCGACCTGGACGACGAGGAAGTGCGCGCGCGGCTCGAAGCCTCGACGCTCGAAGCCTTCACGCGCCACACCCTGACCGACATCGACGCCCTCTTTGCCAAGGTCGTGCAGGCGCGGCGCCAGCGCTGGTGCCTGGTCAACCAGGAGCTGGAGGAAGGCCTGATCTCGATCGCCGCGCCGATCGTCGACCGCGCCGGCCGCATGGTGGCGGCGCTCAACATCAGCGGCCAGGCCAACCGCACCAGCGCGAAGGTGATGCAGGAGACCATGCTGCCGGCGCTGCTGGCCGCGGCGGTGGAGGTTTCGCGGCTGCTTTGAGGCCGGCGGCCCGATGCATGAAAACGATGGCGCGCAACTCGCCGCGCTGGCAAAATTCAGCGCGGCTGGTTGCCGCCTCCGGTACGCGTTCATCGATAGCAGGGGAGACCCCATGTCCACCGCGCCTGTCCAGATTGCGCTCGAGCCATTGGCGATACCGGAACTGCCGGCCGTGCCGAAGGTGAGCATCGCCATCATCTGCTTCAACTACGGCCGCTTCCTTGCCGAGTGCCTGGAAAGCTGTCTCGCCCAGACCCTCCCCGCGGACGAAATCGTCGTCGTGAATGACGGCTCGACCGACGACACCGCGGAGGTGCTGAACGGCTATGCGGCGCGCCTGCCGCAGATCCGGGCGATCCACCAGTCGAACGGAGGCATCTGCGCGGCGACGAATGCCGCGCTCGCCGCATGCTCCGGCGACGTGATGGTCCTGCTCGACGCCGACGACACCATGGTGCCGGAGCGCATCGAAAAGGTGCTCGCCGCGTTGCGCGGCCGCGTGGACGGGCATCGCCCCGGATGGGTCCACCACAGCATGATGCGTTTTTCCGAGCTGCAGCCCCGGCTGGGCCTCGCGCCCTACTATCCCGGCGGCAAGGGGCCCGAGGGCTGGCTCGCTGCGGAAGCATTGAAGGCCGCCTCGACCCCCGTTCTCGCATTGACTTCGGCGCTCGCCTTCAGGCGCGAGGTCCTCTCGGCCATCGGCCACTTGGACAGCGACCGGCTCATGTACCAGGACCTGCAGCTTTGCACCGCCGCCACGCTGCTGAGCCCGACCGCCTGGATTCCCGAACCGCTGACACGCTATCGCATTCATCTCACGTCGATTTCGTCGGGGTCGATGGTCTCGCTGGAGCAGATCAGGAAAACGCTGCAACGGGCCCGGCGCTTCGATGTCTGGCTGCGCAACCAGCTCGAGAAGATCAAGCCCGGCGCGGCTTCCTTGTGGCGGCCGCTGGACGATCAAGGGGGCTATCTCTGGCTCAGCTTCCTCGAACGCTGGCTGTCCGGGGAGGGCAAGGACCTCGTGCTGCTGTGGAAGGTGCTGCGCCATCCGGACACCCGCCGCGGACCCCGCCAGTACCGCATCTACTACTACGGCAGCGTGCTGCTTCCCAGGGACCTGTTCGTCTCGTATTCGCAGCTGATCTTCGGCAGCAGCCCCGCCAAGCTGATGTTGAGAAAATTCCTGCGCCGG
>NZ_RWKI01000001.1 GCF_003984645.1 Variovorax sp. MHTC-1 | reverse complement strand
CGGGTGCTTGACACCGAAGGCCAGCGCGAGCCTGACCAACGGGCGCATGACGCGTGCGCAAGCCGCCAGGACCCAGGCAAGTTGGCTTTCTGTGATCTGTGCCTTGTCGCCGGGCAATGGGTTCTCGGAAAGTGACGGGCTTAACGCCCAGTTACCAACTGGACAGCGACTTGGGTCGCTGTCTTACAAAAAGACGTACGTCACTATAAGACAAGAGCACTATAGATGTGAAGATTTCACATCCAAGGTGCTTCCCTCAGGAGAAAAAATGTCAAAGCCTGTCACACATAGCGAGAAAAAAATCACCACCTGGAGGAATGGCCGACCGATCGTTGCGGGGCGACGCAACACGGCGGCGCCGCGAGTTTCGGCCGCTCCTCATGAAATGAGCGCGTACCGGGCCTTTGCTGCAGCGACCCATGTCCGGAAAGCGATACAGCGCCGCATCGTTCGCGCCTTCCGCAGGCACATCGAGGGTGCGGGGCGCGGGCCTACCGACGCAGAGCTGCTGATGTTCGCGAGACTCGCGATCGCGGAGCAACGATTGGGACGCAGCTTCGCGCAAGCCCAGGCAGACCGGTACTGCGGCACCGGGCAAACCTTCGGTGAACCTGCATCTGTCCTTCGTCGAGGAGAGCATCCATGACTGCCGCTTCTTCTGTTTCCTTTGCCGAGCCTCCGGCCGCGTCATCGGGCGTCGCCTTCGGAAACCTCATCGATCTGGCGAGGTTGCAAGCAGGCACTGCCTCAGCGGAAATCTGCGAGGCCTGCAGCACCATCAACATGGGCTCTGCGCGGTTTTGCAAATGCTGTTCGCACAAGCTGCCGGCCTTCTACGCAAGCAGGGATTCGGGCGGAGCGGTGGCGCCGCCGAAGAAGCCGCGCATCGTGCCGAAGCGGGCATGGGCATTGGACTTCGCGGCCTTCTGGCTCGTGATCAATTCACTTGTGATCGTCACGAAGTTCATCCCCGTTCCGTAGCGCCGCCTCCGGCCCGCGGAAGGGTGACTTGGTCCAGGTTCTGAGGTTTTGGCGCTCTGCTTGCGGCACGCTGAGGAGGACGACATTCGGGGAACACCGCGGAACCGGCTTTGCCGGGCCGCTGGTGTTGCCCCCGGTGAGGGGGTTGGCGGACCACACGAAGTGGGGAGCCTGGGGGTGAGCTTTTATCAGGCGACGAACTTGCAGAGCGACGCCACCGTGCGCGTGTCCATGTTGCGTCCGCGGTTCAGGTGGTCGTCGATCTCGGCCGCGCAGCCCAGCATGCGCGGGTAGAGGAAGATCGTGAAGGCTGCAGTCTCGAGCTCGCGCTCGCCGATCTCGCCGGATTGCAGCGGCTTCCACAGCATCTTGAGCAGCAGGGCCGCGATCACCGCGTCCACGTTCACGCAATAGACGTTGCGCGAGACGCCGGCGTCGAACAGCTGCTGCACCAGCGCGCGGTAGAAGTCGTGGAACACGTTGCTGTCGCCGCGCGCCTCCTGCAGCTTCGCGATGAACACTTCGCGCGGATCGAAGTTGACCGGCTTGTCCTTGAACACCGGATGGTTCACGCCCGGCAGCTTCGCGATGTCGAGGCTGCCCACGGTCTTCTTCTGGCTCTTGTATTGCGCGTATTGCTCCACCGCACGCGCGGCCAGTGCCTTCAGGTCGATGCCATGGTCCTT
The DNA here is from genome assembly GCF_003984645.1 of Variovorax sp. MHTC-1. Classification (GTDB taxonomy): domain Bacteria; phylum Pseudomonadota; class Gammaproteobacteria; order Burkholderiales; family Burkholderiaceae_C; genus Variovorax. Next base: position 691,967 of record NZ_RWKI01000001.1, on the reverse strand, counting down.
GGCGCTCGGGTCCGTCAAGCCGCTCGCCTTGAACTGCTCGTTGAGGTAGGCGATGCCCTCGTAGCCGTTGCCGCCGTGCGCATAGCCAGTGTGCGTGAGGAAGCCGACCAGCGCCTTGTTGAGCTGCACGCGCTCGGGCTGCTCGGGTCCGTCGGCCGACACCGCGCCCTTGGCGCCCTGTGCCGAGATGGCGCCCGGGCCGTTGGTCAGCAGCAGGCCGACCAGCGTCTGGAAGGCGAACAGGTCCTTCTCGCCCGGCGTGTGGCCCAGCAGTGCCGCGAAGGCGATCTCGCCCAGGCTGAGGCTTCCCAGCATCTGCTCCTGCGCGACGCCGCAGAAGCGCCCGGCCTCGTGCCGCGAGGCTTCCGCCGAAGCGCCGATCAGGGTGCCGAACAGCTGCAGCCACCAGGGGAAATTCTGGGCGGTGATGAGCGAGATGCGCTTGCGCGAGAGCGGGCCCCAGGCCAGCGTGGCCGAGATCGCGGCCAGTACTGCGGCCTCGGTCGGATGGCCGGGCCGGCTCTGCAGCCAGCGCAGGAACACCGAGCGCGCGCCGCGCGCCTGGACGCCGGCAATCAAGGCCTGTGCACGGGCATCGGGTGTATCGGTCGTGAGCCCGGGCGGGTCCGAGGCGTCGACCTTGGCGATGTCGAAGTCTTCGCTCAGCGAGGCGCCGAACTCGGTGCCTAGCCCGGCGGCATGGAAGCGCTCGAGCATGAACTTGAGCGCGGCGCGCGCCGCCTGCTGCCGCTTCGGCCCGACGATGGCGGCCGCGGCCGCCAGCACCGCGTTGGGTGCATTGCCGGCCTCGCGGCTGGCTTCGGCCGCCACCAGCTCGGGCCGCCCGTGCAGGTTGACGTAGGCCGCGACCGCGGGCGCGATCAGCTTGCGGTCGTTCTCGCCGCCGGCATCGTGCACCAGCGCGAGCGCGACGTTCGATTCCAGCGGCAGCGTGGCGGCATCGAGCATGCTCGTGCCGTGCAGGCTGCTGACCTGCGTTTTCGTGTCCATCTGCGAGGCGCCGGAAGCATCCTTCATGGCCTGGCGCGGCACCACGCCGCCGATCTGCGTGTTGAGCAGCGCGACCTGTTCGTTGTAGGGCGCGAGCGCCTCCACCACCGGCAGGCGCAGTTCATCGGGAAGCTGAAGCCCTTCGTCGGAACCGAACCAAGGCTTGAGCGCGAGGTTCCCCTCGGCCGCGAAGTCCGGCATGGTGGCGTTCGCGCGCATCACGGCCGTCAGCGCGGCAGGAATGTGGGCGATGTTGGTCACCAGCGCGCCCTTGGCCGAGAACACCGGGTTGTCGGGCGTGAAGATCGCATCGACGCCGAACTTGTCCATGAACCAGCGCTCCTTCGCCAGCGCGTCGTCCGAGCCGCCGGCCATCGCGCCGGCATGGCCGACGGCGCGCGTGAGCTTGCTCTTCCAGCGGCCGACCACGCAGGCCACCACCGGCTTGGTGAACCGGGCGTCGAACTCGTAGTAGCCACCGGGCTCGCAGTACAGCACAGCCGCCTTGCTGCGCGCATCGTTGGCCAGCGCGAAGGCGAACTCGGGCGCCGCGTAGTGGATGTAGACGTCCTTGCCCGAGGAGATGACGGTGGTGGTGCCCCAGCCCGCCATGCGCAGGTACTGCGCGATGGTGGTCGAGAAGCCGCCCGAGTTGGAGAAGATCGCGATCGAGCCCGGCCGCAGCGAATCGCCGGGCTTGTCGCCGCCCAGTGCGCCGCCGATGCGCACCTGGTTCCACGAGTCGGCCACGCCGAGACCGTTGGCGCCGAAGATGTCGATGCCGTTCTGCTGCCCCATGGCGCGGATCTCGCGCGCGTCGTGGACAGAAATCTTTTCGGTGATGATGAAGATCTTGCGCAGGTCGGGGTTGACGCGGATCAGCTCGGCCACCCCATCGCGCGCGGCCGAGGGCGGCAGATAGACCACGCCGCAGCTGAAGCGGTGGCCCGCGGCCAGCGCATCGCGCACGTTGTTGTAGACCGGGATGTTGCCGATGCTCGTCTCGAGCACGGCCCCGCCCTTGCCGGGCGCCGTGCCGCACACCACGTTGCCGCCGGAGTACGCATGGCTCACGGGCGTCACCTCGCTCGATTCGCCGCCCAGGATGTTGAGCACGCAGACGCGGTCGTCGCGCGACGCCACCTGCGTGAGCGAGCTGATGCCGACGTGGTACTTGAAGTCGCCGACGCCTTTTTTCTGCCAGTTGGCTTGCATGGTGATGACTCCTCTTGTCAGCCGGCGTTGGCGTTGGCGGGGGGCTGGATGCCGAGCCGGGCCGCGATCTGCTCGCGCCCGCCGTCCTTCATCCAGCCGTTGACCTTCTTCGCGAACTGGATCACCTCGCTCATGTCGGAGTCGAAGCCGAAGAGGCGATAGGGCAGGCCCAGCGCGTCGCAGGTGTCGCGCAATGCGCCCATGCCGCGCACCAGGTTCGGCCCGCCGCGGCCCAGCACTACGTAGAGCGGCGTCGGCCCGTGCTGGCTGAAGTGCTCGCGCAGCGCGTCGGCCATCGCGCGCAGGGTCTCGAAGATGTCGGTGTTGTTGCTCTTGCCGCCGATGATGAAGAGCACGTTGGCTTGCTTCAGCCAGTGCTTGAAGCAGATGCGCGCCACCTCCTTCATCTTCTCGTAGGGCGGGTTGCCGCCGAAGTCGGAGCTGATGATCGCGTCGTCGCCCAGCATCTCGGTCACCAGCGAATTGGCGCCGCCGCCGAAGGTCGGGGCCAGTACCGTGCCGCGCTCGTTGATCACGTAGACATCGCTCTGGCCTTGGTGCGTGCGCAGCGTGTTGATCTCCTGCTCGAAGTCGGAGTAGTCGGCCGCGAACAGGTGCGGCGGCAGGCCCAGGCGCAGCCAGCGCGGATCGTCGCGATCGAAGCCGCACTTGAAGTCGCAGGCCACCGGCGTGAGGCGGCCCTTCTTGTCCTCGCGCATGCGGATCGGGTTGAGCTCCAGCGTGGTCATGCCGAAGTCGTGGAACAGCTCCCACAGCTTGGGCAGCTGCTGCACCAGCGGCGAGATGATCTCCTTGGGCGCGCCGATCTCGGTCAGCGCATTGGCCACCACGAAGGCCTTGAGGCCGGTCAGCGGATCGAAGGGCACCATCGCGACCTGGCCCTTGTCGAGCTCCTCGATGTCCATGCCGCCCATGTGCGTGAGCGTCATGGTCGGCGCGCGGAAGCGCGTGGAGTCGCTGATCGAGAAGTAGACCTCGTGCTTGGCCGGCACGCCGGCCTCGAAGGTCACGCCGTTGGCCTTGGCCTTCACATGGCCGACGCGGTGCTCGGCGAAGTAGAGGCGCTCCTTCTCGGCCAGCGCAGTCTTCAGGTCGGTGGCGCGGCCCAGCAGCCCGGCCTTGCCCTTCTTGCCGATGCCGCCCTTGAAGACCGGCTTGACGAAGATGAGGCCATGCTTGTCGATCAGCGCCTTGATCTCTTCTTCGCTGGCCGCGGGCCCCAGCACCTCGGTGGCGGGGAAGCCCGCGAACTGCAGCAGCCGCGCGCCGTGCAACATACCCGTGATCTGCATGTCGATGTCTCCTGGTGTGCGCGAACTGCGCCGTGGGCATCCAGCGTCGGGATGCCCTGGAGAAATCGTAGAAAGCGAAGCTGTCGATCCGCCGTCACCGCACTCAGGGTTTGTACGAGGCGGCTTTCATCGTCGGTTACTGCTTGTAGCCGGGATCGATGCGATCGAGCTTGCGGATCAGCGAAGGCCAGACGAAGGCACCGCCGAGGCCGCCGGTCTGCACCTTCATCGCCTGGCCCACGCCCTCGACGATCTTCGGGTTCACCTGCGTGAGCTCGCTGCCGCCGGACTGCGCGGCGATCTGGATCTGGCAGGTGGTCTCGAAGACGTACATCGAGAGGAAGGCGTCGGCAATGGTCTTGCCCACTGTGAGCAGGCCGTGGTTGCGCAGCATCAGGAAGTTGGCGTCGCCCATGTCGGCTTGCAGGCGCGGCTTCTCGTCGTCGCGGAAGGCCACGCCTTCGTAGTCGTGGTAGGCCAATGAGGCCAGCACGAAGGTCGACTGCTGGCTGATGGGCAGCACGCCGTTCTTCTGCGCGCTCACCGCGATGCCGGCGCGCGTGTGGGTGTGCAGCACGCACTGGACGTCTTCGCGCGCCGCATGCACCGCGCTGTGGATCACGAAGCCGGCCGGGTTGACGGGGTAGGGCGAGTCGATGATCTTGTTGCAGTCCTGGTCGACCTTGATCAGGCTCGACGCCGTGATCTCGTCGAACATCAGGCCGTAGGGGTTGATGAGAAAGTGGTGTTCGGGCCCGGGCACACGCGCGCTGATGTGCGTGAAGACGAGGTCGCTCCAGCCGTACAGCGCGACCAGCCGGTAGCAGGCCGCGAGGTCGACGCGCAGCTGCCACTCTTCGGCGGACACGAGCTTCTGGATTTCGGATGAGGCGTTGGCGTTCATGGGGTTTCCTTCGAGGTGGATCAGGCGGCGGCTTCGCGCTGCAGCGCAGCCTTGAACTCGGCGCCGATCAATTGCCAGTCTTCCCGCGTGCTGTTCTGCATGCGGGTGAAGTTCGCTCTTGCGCTCATGGGATTTGTCTCCAGTGGGGTGCGGCCCACTGTAGACCCGCGCGTGACCGCCAACTGTCAGGAATTTGACAGTCCAGGGCCCTGGTAAACCCCGAACGTGCGCGCCCCGGCTAGCGAAGAACCCGCCCGTCGGCCGTGATGCTGATCAGATCGATGCTGCGCTGCGGATCGCGCAGGCCGGGGCGCAGGTTGATGCGGAAGCCGCCGACGTCATAGTCCGTCATGCCGGCCATCACGCGCTGCAGGTTCGCAGGCGTGAAGCCGCGGCCGGCGCGGCGAACCGCTTCGCCCGCGGCCTTGGCGGCGATGAAGCCTTCCAGGCCTTCGTAGGAGGCCGTCTGGTCGGAGTTGTCGATGGCCGCGAGGTACTCCTTGACGATCGGAATGCCCGAAGGCCGCGGCGAGGGTACGACCTGCGAGATCACGATGCCGCCGATGTCCTTGCCCAGTGCCGCGTAGAGCGGATCGATGCCGACGATCGAGAAGGCCATGAAGGCGCCGGAATAGCCGCCCTTGCGCAGCTTGCGGATCACGTTGGCGGTGGTGCTCGAGAGCGACACCAGCACGATGGCCTGCGGGTTCTGCTTCTGCACCGCAGCCAGCGCCGCATCGAGCTTGTCGCCGGCGGCAGGCACCAGCGCGCTCGCCACCAGGGGGCCGAGCTTCTGATCGGTCATGGCCTGCTGCACGGCGGCGAGGCCGGCGCGGCCCATGGCGTCCTCGTCACCGACCAGCGCGATGCGCGTCTGACCCACGGTGGCGCACTGGCGCACGATCTTGAAGGCCTCGTCGGCCATGCTGGGACGCACGTGGAACACGTTCGGATGCGCGGCGGCGCGCAGGCTGTCCGAGGCGGCGAAGGGCGCGAAGAGCAGCGTGCCCTGCTGCGCGGCCGCGGCGGCACCGGCCTCGCTGCTGGCGGTGCCGACGAAGCCGAACAACATGTCGGCCTTGTCGGTAGTGAGCAGGGTGCGCGCATTGGCGGCGGCGCGCGCGGCATCGTAGCCGTCGTCGAGCTGCAGCAGCTTGAGCTGGATGCCGCCGGTGGCGTGCGTCTCGTTGAAATGGGTCGCGTAGAGCCGGCAGCCGGCGGCGAAGGCCAGGCCGATCTCGCTGGCGGCGCCTGTCAGCGGCACCGACTGCCCGAGGATCACGGTGCGCGCCGCCGCGGCGGACGCAGGAGTACGCGCGGTCTGCGCCTGGCCGATCCGGCTCGTGCCGAGGCCACCGCCCAGCAGCATCGTGGCCCCCACCTTGCCCAGCCAAAGTCTGCGTGACAGATCCATGAGAAACCTTTCGCTACATCAATCAAAAAAATGTAGCAACTTCGATGCCTTAGACGAAGGTATTAAGTCACGTCCCACCTGCTTCGATGGGCGGGGTCATGGGCCTGGATCGGGGGTTGTTGGCTTTTGTATTGGATGCGTGGCTTTTTGCACGCGGCGATAGCGCGCTCCGATGGCAACATTCCTGCCGATCCCGGGCTCTTGTCCCCGGCAACTGACATGAAGAAAAAGCCATCCGATATCGCCTTGCTGGAAAGCGCTCTCGCCACCATCGAGCAGGTGCTGGCCCGTGCCGACAGCGACATGCAGGGAGCGCCGTACGAGGGTCCCACCGCCAACATGCCGCTGGACATCCTGCATTCGAACAAACCGGCCGAAGACGGCCGTTTCTGCACCAGTGCCGCGCAGTCGGCCATCGGCATCTGCCTCGGCTCGGCCGCGGCGTTGATCGACGTGAGCCAGGCGCTGATGAACCGCTCGGTCGACCGCTCGCCGCAGACGCTGGAGCGCGAATGGCAGACGCTGATCGCGCACACCAAGATCGCCAGCCGCTCGGCCTATCGTGCGGCGCTCATCATGGCCGCGCAGAAGCACGTGCTGGCGGCGCAGGGGGAACTTCAGACCGACGACGTGTACCGCATCGCCCACTGAGCGCGGACTACACGCGGTCGAACACCACGTCCCACACGCCGTGGCCCAGCTTGAGGCCGCGGTTCTCGAACTTGGTGAGCGGCCGGTAGTCCGGCTTGGGCGCATAGCCCGCCGCCGTGTTGCGCAGCAGCGGCTCCTGCGACAGCACCTCGAGCATCTGCTCGGCATAGGGCTGCCAGTCGGTCGCGCAATGCAGGTAGCCGCCGGGCGCGAGCCGGTCGGCCAGCTTGCGCACGAAGGGCGGCTGGATCAGCCGGCGCTTGTTGTGCCGCGTCTTGTGCCACGGGTCCGGAAAGAACACGTGCACGCCGGCCAGCATGCCGGGGGCCAGCATGTGGTCGATGACGTCGACCGCATCGTGGGCGCAGATGCGGATGTTCCCGAGCTGCTGTTCGCCGATGCGCTTGAGCAGCGCACCGACGCCGGGCTCGTGCACCTCGCAGCACAAGAAGTTCTTCTCGGGCTGGAGCGCCGCGATGTGCGCGGTGGCCTCGCCCATGCCGAAGCCGATCTCCAGCACGGTCGGCGCGTTGCGGCCGAAGGCGGCGGCGATGTCCAGCGGCTCGGGGCGATAGGGCAGGACGAACAGCGGCCCCAGCTCGGCGAAGGCGCGCGCCTGGCCCTCGGTGGTTCGGCCGGCGCGCTTGACGAAGCTCTTGAGCCTGCGGTGCAAGGGGTGGGGTGCGTCTTCGTCGGCGGGGGACGCGCTTTCGCGCGCGGGGGGATCGGTGGCAGGCAGGGTCATCAGGGGGAAGGATTGTAGAGAGCCCGCCAGCCTGCGACCCAGCCCGCGAGTGCGTCGGCACGCGTCGCAGCCGTGCTGGCTTCGAGGCCGAGCACCCGCGCTGCGGCATCGAGGGCCGTGAGCGCCGCAGCCCGCGTGCCGGTATCGAGCGGCGCCGCGCCGTTCTGCTTGGAGAGCTTCTCGCCATCGACGCCGAGCACCAGCGGCGTATGCAGGTAGCTCGGCGTCGGCAGGCCGAGCGCGCGCTGCAGCAGGATCTGGCGCGCCGTGTTGTCGGCCAGGTCTTCGCCGCGCACCACGTCCGTCACGCCCTGGTCGGCATCGTCGACCACCACGGCGAGCTGGTAGGCCCAAGGGCCGTCGGCGCGCTTGAGCACGAAGTCGCCGACTTCGTGCGTCACGTCCTGGCATTGCAGGCCGATGCGGCGGTCTGTCCAACACACGGCTTTCGATGCGCGCGCGGCTTCGAATTGCGTCGCCGCGAAGCGCCAGGCGCGCGCCGGCTTGCCCTGCAGGCCGTCGCGGCAGGTGCCGGGATAGACGCGTTCGCCGTGCCGAGTGTGCGGCACGCCGCGCAGGGCCAGTGCCTCGTCGATGTCCTTTCGCGAGCAGCCGCAGGGATAGCTGAGGCCCAGGGCTTTCAGGTGATCGAGTGCGTGCGCGTAGAGCGCGGTGCGCTGCGTCTGCCACACAGGCGTCGCGTCAGGCACGAGGCCGCAGGCCGCGAGCTGCGAGAGGATGTGTTCGCCCATGCCGGGCAGGCAGCGCTCGGTGTCGGCATCTTCGATGCGCACCAGCCAGCGCGCCCGCGGGCCGCGGGCGCGCACGTCGAGCCAGCTAGCCAGCGCGGCCACCAGCGAGCCCGCGTGCAAGGGGCCGGTCGGCGAGGGCGCAAATCTGCCGGTGGGTATCACGCCACTTTGAGCGCCAGCGAAAGACCCGAAAGAAACGCGTCTTCGACACGGTGCCCGGTGCACCAGTCGCCGGCCACGCCGATGCGGGCCTTGGCGTCCCACAGGTGCGGCTTGCCGACCGGCACCTGGGTCTGGGCTTCGGGCCAGCAGCGCGCCTGCGCGTGCGAGGGCACGGCGCGGATGCCGGTGATTTCGGCGAAGGCGCGCAGCAGCTTGGCTTCGACGCGCGAGGCGTCGTCGCGCAGGTGCTCGTGCGACCAGGCCGGGCTGGCCTGCAGCGTCCAGCGCTCGATGCGATCACGCCCCGGCTTGGAAGATTCGCGTGCCAGCCAGGCCACGCGATGGTGGGTGCTGCGCGCGGCGTTCCATTGCGGGCCGAGGTGGGAGAGGTTCGCCTGGTTGGCCTGCGGGAAGGCGATCATCAGCGTCCAGCAGGGCGCGATGCGCACCGCTTCGATCTTCTCGCTGATGTCGGCGGAGAGCTTGCCGTTGTCGAGCAGGGCGCGCGTGCGGGCCGGCGGCACCGCCAGCAGCACGCCATCGAAACCCGAGTACACGTGCTGCGAATCGTCGGTGCCCGCGGTGCGCAGCTGCCAGCGCTTGCCGTCCAGCGCGTCGCGCTCGATGGTCGTGACCTGGGTGCGCGTCACGAGCGCATCGCCCAGTGGCGCGGCCCAATGCGCGACCAGGGCGTCCATGCCGGGCTGGGCGACCCAGTGCGGCTCGCGCGCGGGCAGGGCGGCCTCGGCGACGCGGCCGTGCGCGTCGAGCACGCGCACGAGATTGGCGCTCCAGGGCTTGCAAAGCTGGGGCACGGTTTGCAGCACGCGCGCAAAGCGCGGATCGCGCACGGTGAAGTACTGGGCGCCGCTGTCGAACTTGCCGAAGGGTGTGGATTCGCTCGCCATGCGGCCGCCGGCGGCGGCTTCGCGCTCGAACACGCTGACGCGGTGGCCGGCCTGCACGAGGGTGCGGGCGCAGGCGACGCCCGCCATGCCCGCGCCGACGACGGCGTAGTGGCGTGAAGAGTTGGATCGGTGGCGATCGGCTGTGGAGCGGGAGGTGGGCATGTTGGCGGTCTCGTTTCTGTTGGCGATCAAGGAGAACTCTAACCGTCTTGAAATATTCATCGGCCGGCGCCGGGCCGCCCCAAGGCGGCCGAGCCTCCTCCTCGGGAGGTGGCGAAGCATACGAAGTGGCAAGCCGGGAGGCCCAATTCCTATCGGCCGGCGCCGGGCCGCCCCAAGGCGGCCGAGCCTCCTCCTCGGGAGGTGGCGAAGCACACGAAGTGGCAAGCCGGGAGGCCCAATTCCTATCGGCCGGCGCCGGGCCGCCCCAAGGCGGCCGAGCCTCCTTCTCGGGAGGTGGCGAAGCACACGAAGTGGCAAGCCGGGAGGCCCAATTCCTATCGGCCGGCGCCGGGCCGCCCCAAGGCGGCCGAGCCTCCTCCTCGGGAGGTGGCGAAGCACACGAAGTGGCAAGCCGGGAGGCCACATTCCTATCGGCCGCGATGCCGTTCAAGGAGCGCCCGACGCGTGCCTTCGTGCTCGAACTGTTCGAGCCACCATTTCAGCGCACGCCCCGGCTTGCCGGCAGTGCGCTCGCGCCAGGCGCAATGCATGGTGCCGATCGGCGGCGCGCGTTCGGTCTTGCGCTCGACCAGGTGGCCTGCTTCGATGTAGGGGCGCGCCATCGGCTCGGGCAGGAAGCCGGCGCCCAGGCCATGCAGTTGCGCGGCTAGCTTCGCGTGCATGGTGGGCACGGTGAGCACGTCCTGGCCGCCCACGAGATTGACCGTCATGCTCGGACCGGTGCGCGAGGAGTCGGCCGCGGCCACCGCGCGGTGCCGGCGCAGCACGGCATCGGAGAGCGGGCCTTCGATGCGGGCCAGCGGATGGTGCGGCGCCACGGCATAGACGAAATGCAGCTGGCCCAGCGGGCGGCTTCGGACGCCGGTGGCGCCGAAGGCGAGGCTGGAGGCGTCGAGCACGGCGCCGACGGCGAGATCGGCCTCGCCGCTGGTGAGCGCCTCGATGGTGCCGAGCAGGGTCTCGTCGCGCAGCTTGAGCCGGGTCGGCGGATCGAGCGCGAAGAAGGCGGTGGCCAGGTCGAGCATCGGATCGCGCGCGATCACGCTGTCGACCGCGATCGTGAGCATCGGCTCCCAGCCGGTCGCGACGCGCTTGACGCGGTTGGCCACCGCATCGATCTCGCCGAGCAGCCACGAAGCCTCGCGCAGCAGCTCGACGCCGGCTTCCGTCAGCCGCGCCTGGCGCGCGCTGCGGTCGAAGAGCAGCACGTCGAGGGCGTCTTCGATCTGGCGCACGCGGTAGCTGAGCGCGCTGGGCACGAGGTCCAGCGCGCGGGCGGCGGCGGCGAAGCTGCCGGTCTCGACCACCGTCTGCAGCATCGCGAAGGCGTCGGGCGTCAGGACATCACGGGCGCTGGGCATAGCGATCGACCATTCAAAAAAATTGAATGATGCCATCAAAAGCCGGCGCTTTCGAGGGTGGGGCCGCGCCCTAAAGTTCTGCACATCCGCTGCGCATGCGGCGCGGCATTCGAAGGCCCCGAGCCATCTGGCGGGGCAGGAGTTCAAAGATGCTTCAAGTTCGCAAGTCCCAGGAACGCGGTTATGCCGATCACGGCTGGCTGCGCTCGTTTCACAGCTTTTCCTTTGCCGGCTACTACGATCCGGCCCACATGGGCTACGGCAATCTGCGCGTGATCAACGAAGATCGCGTCGCCGCGGGCGCCGGCTTCGGCACCCACGGCCACAAGGACATGGAAATCATCAGCTACGTTCTGTCGGGCGAGCTCGCGCACAAGGACAGCATGGGCAATGTCGAATCGATTCCGCCGGGCGACGTGCAGCGCATGAGCGCCGGCCGCGGCGTGATGCACAGCGAGTTCAACCACAAGGCCGACGAGACCACGCACTTCCTGCAGATCTGGATCGAGCCGAACGTGCGCGGCATCGCGCCCGGCTACGAGCAAAAGAGCTTCTCCGAAGCCGAGAAGCGCGGACAGCTGCGCCTGGTGGCTTCGCCCGACGGCGCGGACGGCTCGGTGTTGGTGCATGCCGATGCGCGCATGTATGCCGGCCTGCTCGATGGCGACGAGCAAGCCAGCCTCGCGCTCGACCCGAAGCGCAAGAGCTACGTGCACCTGGTGCGCGGGGAGCTCGAAGTCAACGGCACGAAACTGGCTACTGGCGATGCGGCCCTGATCAAGGACGAATCGCAACTCACGCTCGGCGCCGGCAAGAATGCCGAAGTGCTGGTGTTCGACCTCGCGGCCTGAAGCTGCGCTTTTTTTCATCAACCTAGGAGTACTTTCCAATGGCATCCACCACCACCGCATCCGGCTACGCCCCCGCCAGCGCGAGCGCTTCGCAGGACACGCTCGCGCTCATCGGGCGCGTCCTGATCGCGGCGCTCTTCATTCCTGCCGGTTTCGGCAAGATCGGCGGCTTCGCCGGCGTCGTCGGCTACATCAGCGCGGTCGGCCTGCCGCTGCCGCAGCTCGGCGCGGCGATCGCGATCATCGTGGAGCTCGGCCTCGGCCTGCTGCTCTTGGTCGGCTACAAGACGCGCATCGTGTCCATCGTGCTGGCCGTGTTCACCGTCGCCACCGCGGTGTTCTTCCACAACTACTGGGGCATGCCCGCCGACAAGGCCTACGTGAACCAGCTGATGTTCTTCAAGAACATCGCGATCGCGGGCGGGCTGCTGGCCATCGCAGCCTTCGGCGCCGGCCGCTTCAGCATCGACAAGAAGTAAGGCACTCCCCCAGGCTTGCCCACTTCGTGTGGCCGCCAACCCCCTCGCCGGGCAACACCAGCGGACCGGCCAAGCCGGATCCGCGGTGTTCCACGAACAGGCTGCGCTTCGCGAGCCCTTGATTGACGCGTGACGGATGGTTTGTCGCGCGGTCATTCACGGATACTCGACGTCATGACCAACATCGTCGTTGTTTTTCATTCGGGTTACGGCCACACGCAGCGCATTGCGCAGGCGGTGGCCCATGGTGCAGGCGCCCACCTGCTCGCGATCGACGCCGACGGCAAGCTCCCGGCCGGCGGCTGGGAGATGCTCGCGGCGGCGGACGCGATCATCATGGGCTCGCCCACCTACATGGGCGGCGTGAGCTGGCAGTTCAAGAAGTTCGCCGATGCCTCTTCGAAGGTGTGGTTCGTCCAGGGCTGGCGCAACAAGCTCTTCGCTGGCTTCACCAACAGCGCCGCCATGAACGGCGACAAGGACGCGACGCTGACCTACCTGTGGCACTTCGCCAGCCAGCACGGCGGCCTGTGGGTCAGCCTCGGCCTCATGCCGAGCAACGACCGTGCCGCGAAGCGCGATTCGATCAACTATGTCGGCGGCTACAACGGCTTGCTGACCACCTCGCCGACCGATGCCAGTCCGGCCGAGATGGCGAAGGGCGATCTCGACACGGCCTATGCCTTCGGCGAACGCGTGGCGGAGGTGGCAAGATCTCGTTCGTCCCACGGGGAACCACGATGACCGAACCGCTGCTGCTGCTTCGACCGCATGACAAGGACCTGGGCGGAGGCTTCAAGGTGCGGCGTCTGCTGCCGGCCGCGAAGCGGCGATCGGTCGGGCCCTTCGTCTTCTTCGATCACTTCGGGCCGGCCACCGAGCAGCCCGGCAACGAGCACGACGTGCGGCCGCACCCCCACATCGGCCTCGCCACGGTCACCTATCTTTTCGAGGGCGCGATGATGCATCGCGACAGCCTCGGCGTGGTGCAGGAGATCCGCCCCGGCGCGATCAACTGGATGACGGCGGGGCGCGGCATCGTGCACTCGGAGCGCAAGCCCGAGCATCTGCTCGATGCGAGCTATGTCAACCATGGTTTGCAGCTCTGGGCCGCGCTGCCGCAGGCCCACGAGGAAGTCGAGCCCAGCTTTTCCCACACGGCGGCGGAGCAGATCCCTGCGCTCGAAGTGCAGGGTGCGGCCGTGCGGGTGCTGGTGGGCGAAGCCTTCGGCGTGCGTTCGCCGGTGAAGACCTTTTCCAAAACGCTCTATCTCGACCTGGCATTGCCGGCCGGCGCGCGTTTCGAACTGCCGGGCCTGGCGCAGGAGATGGCCGTCTACGCCGTCGATGGCAACTTCCAGCTCGATGGTGAATTGGTGGCGCAGCATACGATGGGCATGCTGCCGGAAGGCGAGGGCGGTGTCATCGAGGCGCGCGAGGCCGTTCGCATCGTGATCATCGGCGGCGAGCCGCTCGATGGCCCGCGCTTCATCACATGGAACTTTGTCTCCAGCCGGCGCGAGCGCATCCTCGAAGCCGGCGCCGACTGGGCCGCGCAGCGCCTGGGCCACGTGCCGGGCGAGACCGAGTTCATCCCGCTGCCGGGACATCCGTTCCAGGTGCAGACGCCGGCCGATACGGGCACGACGCCGGTCTAGCGCTTGATCGCGATGTCCGGGTCTTCCGAGGCCCGGGCGCTGGCCCCGCTGGCTCGCGCGCTCAGGTCCGGCGCCAGCGTCTCCCGGCCGTCGAACACGAAGCACTCGCCGTGGTAGTGCGCGCCGCCGACCTGCTCGAAGTACTTGAGGATGCCGCCTTCGAGCTGAAGCACGTCGGCGACGCCTTCCTCGCGCATCAGGATCGCGGCCTTCTCGCAGCGGATGCCGCCGGTGCAGAAGCTCACCACCGTCTTGCCGGCCAGGTCTTCGCGATGCTTTTTCAGCGCCTTCGGAAAGTCGGTGAACTTGCCGATGCGCCAGTCGATCGCGCCGTCGAAGCTGCCGTGGTCGACCTCGAAGGCGTTGCGCGTGTCGAGCAGCGCGATCGGCTTGCCCGCATCGTCGTGCCCCTGGTCGAGCCAGCGCTTGAGGGTGGGCGCATCGACACCGGGCGCGCGGCCGGCGGCGGGCTGGATGGCCGGATGGTCCATGCGGATGATCTCGCGCTTCAGCTTGACCAGCATGCGGCGGAAAGGCTGGGTGTCGGACCAGCTCTCCTTGGCTTCCAGGTCGGCGAAACGTGGATCGGCGCGCAGGCCCTCGAGAAAGGATTGCACCGCCGGCTCGGCGCCGGCAAGGAACAGGTTGATGCCCTCGGGCGCGAGCAGGATGGTGCCCTTGAGGGCCAGCGCATGGGTATGTTTGCGCAACGTGTCGCGCAGGGCCTCGCCGTCGTCGATCTGGACGAACTTGTAGGCCGCGATATTCAAAATCTCTTGCACGGGGCGCGATTGTAGGTACGACCAACTCACATGGTGGAGGGGCCGCTTTCTACAATGCACCCCATGTTCGTTCACCTGCGCCTGCACACCGAGTTTTCCGTCGTCGACGGCACCAACCGAATCGACGAAGTCGTCAAGGCCGCTGCGGCCGACCGGCAGCCGGCGCTGGCGATCACCGATCTCAACAATCTCTTCGGCGCGGTCAAGTTCTACAAGGAAGCGCGCGGTAAGGGCGTCAAGCCGGTGCTCGGTGCCGAGGTGTTTCTCGAAGGCCTGGGCGCGGAGATCGGCGCGCTCACGCGCATCGTGCTCTTGGTGCAGAACACGGAAGGCTACTTGCACCTGTCCGAGCTGCTGGCGCGCGCCTGGACGCAAAACGTGGGCCGCGGCCAGGCGCAGGCGGTCTGCAAGCTGGCCTGGATCGAGGAACTGCAGGGCGGGCTGATCGCGCTCTCGGGCGCGCAGGCCGGCCCGCTCGGCGCGGCGCTGCTGCAAGGTCAGCAAGAACGCGCAGCCGAGATCGCGCTGCAGCTGGCAGGCCTCTTCCCGCATCGCTTCTACATCGAGCTCCAGCGGGCCGGTCGCCCCGAGGACGAGCCGCACGTGGTGGCCGCGGTGCAGCTGGCCGCAAGGCTCGGGCTGCCGGTGGTGGCCACGCATCCGGTGCAGTTCGCGACCGCCGAGGACTTCGAGGCGCACGAGGCGCGCGTCTGCATCTCGGAAGGCGAGATCCTCGGCAACCCGCGCCGCGTGCGCAAGTTCACGCAAGAGCAGTATTTCAAGTCCGCGGCCGAGATGGAAACGCTCTTCGCCGACGTGCCGAGCGCGATCGCCAACACGGTCGAGATCGCCAAGCGCTGCAACCTCACGCTGGTGCTCGGCAAGCCGCAGCTGCCGAACTTCCCGACGCCCAACGGCATGCCGATCGAGGAGTACTTCCGCGTCGCCTCCTTCGAAGGCCTGGAAGAGCGTCTCGCGCACCTGTACCCCGAGGTTGCCAAGCGCGATGCCGAGCGCCCGCGCTACGTGGAACGGCTCGAGTTCGAGATCAACACGATCCTGAAGATGGGCTTCCCGGGTTACTTCCTGATCGTGGGCGACTTCATCAACTGGGCCAAGAAGAACGGCTGCCCGGTCGGTCCCGGCCGCGGCTCCGGCGCGGGCTCGCTGGTGGCCTATGCACTGAAGATCACCGACCTCGATCCGCTCGAATACAAGCTGCTGTTCGAACGCTTCCTGAATCCCGAGCGCGTCTCGATGCCCGACTTCGACATCGACTTCTGCCAGGGCAACCGCGACCGCGTGATCGACTACGTGAAGGACAAGTACGGCCGCGACGCGGTGAGCCAGATCGCGACCTTCGGCACCATGGCCGCACGTGCCGCCATCCGCGACGTCGGCCGCGTGCTCGACATGAGCTACATGTTCTGCGACGGCATCAGCAAGCTGATTCCGAACAAGCCGGGACAGCCGGTCACGATCCAGTACCCGCCCAACCCCAAGCCGGAGGGCGACAAGAACAACTACGCGATCGAGATGGAGCCGCAGCTGGCGGCCCGCATCGAGAAGGAGGAAGAAGTCCGCATGCTGGTCGAGCTGGCGCAGAAGCTCGAAGGCATGACGCGCAACATCGGCATGCATGCCGGCGGCGTGTTGATCGCGCCTGGCAAGCTCACCGACTTCTGCCCGCTCTACCAGCAGCCGGGCAGCGACTCGGCCGTGAGCCAGTACGACAAGGACGACGTCGAAGCCATCGGCCTGGTGAAGTTCGACTTTCTGGGCTTGGCCACGCTCACGATCCTCGAGATCGCGAAGGAGTTCATCGTCCAGCGCCACAAGGGCCAGGAGAACTTCGCCTACGAGAACATCCGGCTCGACGATGCGCCGACCTACCGGCTCTTCGCCGAGGGCAAGACCGAGGCCGTGTTCCAGTTCGAATCGCGCGGCATGCAGGGCATGCTGAAGGACGCGCGGCCGACGCGGCTGGAAGACCTGATCGCGCTCAACGCGCTGTACCGTCCGGGCCCGATGGACCTGATCCCAAGCTTCGTCGCGCGCAAGCACGGCCGCGAGCCGGTGGAGTACCCGCATCCGCTGGTCGAAGAAATGCTCTCGGAGACCTACGGGATCATGGTCTACCAGGAACAGGTGATGCAGACCGCGCAGATCCTGGGCGGCTACTCGCTCGGCGGCGCCGACTTGCTGCGCCGCGCGATGGGCAAGAAAAAGGCCGAGGAGATGGCCGAGCACCGCGAGATCTTCCGCAAGGGCGCGGCGGTGAACGGCATCGACCAGCAGAAGGCCGACGAGATCTTCGACCTGATGGAGAAGTTCGCGGGCTACGGCTTCAACAAGTCGCACGCGGCCGCCTACTCGCTGCTGGCCTATCACACCGGTTGGCTCAAGGTCCATTACACGGCCGAGTTCTTCTGCGCCAACATGACGGTGGAAATGGACGACACCGACAAGCTCAAGGTGTTGTTCGAGGACGCGCAGAAGAACTTCGGCATGACTTTCGAGCCGCCGGACGTGAATCGCGGCAACTACCGCTTCGAGCCGGTCACCGACAAGGTCATCCGCTACGGGCTCGGTGCGGTCAAGGGCACCGGGCAGTTGGCGGTCGAAGCGGTGGTCAAGGCGCGCGAAGAGGGTGGTCCCTTCAAGAGCCTGTTCGACTTCTGCGTGCGCGTGGACCGCCAGCGCATCAACAAGCGCACCGTGGAGGCGCTGATCAAGGCCGGTGCCTTCGATTCGCTGCAGCAGAACCGGGCTTCGCTGACCGCCTCCGTCGACCGCGCCTTCGAATTCGCGAGCGCGACCGAGGCCAACGCCTCGCAGGTCGATATCTTCGGCGACTGCGAGCACGGCTCCGCGACGCAGGAACCCGAGCTCATCGACGCTACCCCCTGGGGCGTGAAGGAACGCCTGACCTACGAGAAGACGGCGATCGGCTTCTACCTCTCGGGCCACCTGTTCGACGAAGTGGCGCACGAGGTGCGGCGCTTCTGCAAGCGCGAGATCGACGACCTGATCGACAGCCGCGAGCAGCAGGTGATCGCGGGCATCGTGAGCGACTTCCGCGTCATCAACGGCCAGCGCGGGCGGCTCGCGATCTTCAAGCTGGACGACAAGTCGGGCGCCATCGACGCGACTGCCGACGAGGCGCTCTTCAACGCCAACCGCAACGTCCTGAAGGACGACGAACTGGTGATCGTGAGCGGCCGCCTGCAGCCGGGCCGCGGCGGCTTCGAGGCGCGTTTCCAGGTGCAGCAGGTGTGGGACCTGGCCGCAGCGCGCTGCCGCTTCGGCAAGTTCCTGCGCGTGGCGGTCAACGGCAAGGCACCCGACATCGCGCGGCTGGTGCGAGACTTTCCGCCGCGCACCGAACAGAGCGAGCACGGCGAGCTGCAGCAGGGCTTGGCGGTGCGCCTTTCGATGGCGCGCGGCGGCGCGCAGGTCGAGCTGCAGCTGGGCGAGCGCGCGAAGTTCTTCCCGACCGATGCCGCACTCGCGAGCTGGATGGCGCAGGCCGATGCGGGGCGTGCGGCGGTGGTCTACGAGTAGTACGGGTAGCGAACGCCGTCAGCGCTTCGGCTGGAGTGCCACGGTCAGCGCGGGGAAGATGCGGCCGTCGACGTCGCGCGGCAGCTTTTCCGTCCTGCGCAGGCCGCGCTCCGCTGCTTCGTCCCAGTTCGCGACGCCGCTCGACTTGCGTAGCTTGACGCCCACGATAGTGCCGTCCGGCGCGAGGCTGACGTCGAACTCGGCGGTGGGGTTGCCGCTCACGAGCTCTGCGTCCGGGTAGACGATGTTGGGCCGAACGGCCGCGGCGATTCGCGCGGCATAGCCGCCCGAAGGTCCAGAGGAGCGCGCCGCCGTGCCGGTCGCGCTCTCGTTTCCGGAGCCTGCCATGGCCTGCATGCGCCGGAGCGTATCGGCGCGGTCCTTCGCTGCCTGCGCCGCTTGCTTGGCTTCGGCTTCCTTCTTTCGCGCCGCCTCGGCCTGTTTGGCGGCGGCTTCCTGCTGGCGTTTCTGTTCGGCGAGCTTCTGCTGTTCTTCCTTGCGGCGCTCCGCTTCGTCTTCGGCGCGCTGGCGCGCCTCCTGTTCCTTCTTCTCCTGAGCCGCCTTGCGCTGCGCTTCCAGGCGCCTTTGCTGCTGCTGTTCGAGTTCGCGTTCGCGCTGCTCCTGCAGCTTCTTCTCGCGTTCGAGTGCGATGTCGGGCTCCCGCGGCGGCGCGGGAGGCGGCGGTCGCACTGCCTGCGGCGGAGGTGGCGGAGGAGGAGGAGGAGCCGGAGCCGGAGTGGGGGCGGGCGCGGGCGGCGTGGGAACTGGCGCAACGGCACGCGGTGCAGCCTGCTGCACGGTCGACGACCAGAGCTCGGCTTCGATCGCGGCGTCTTCTGCTTCGCGGCGCCAGCTCACGCCCCAGGTCAGCGCGATGATCAGCAGGCCGTGCGCCAGCAGCGCCAGCAGCACGGCACGCGGGGTGCCGCGTTGCGGCGGCGGCGCGAATTCCGGCCGGTCGGCGCCGAGCGACATCAGCGAGGAAACCATCACCTGGTGCCCGTGGTCGTGACCGAGAGGCCGACGCGTTCGACGCCGCTTCTCTTGAGCGCGTTCATCGCCTTGACCACCGTTTCATACTTGACCGACTTGTCGGCGCTGATCACCACTGGGCGCTGGTCGTCACCGCCCTGCGCGGTCTTGGCGGCCGTGCCGATCTGCGTCATCGGGATCGAAGTGCCGCCGCTGCCGGTGGACGGGTCCTTCTTGATCTGCACCTCGTCGTCGCTCTTGATGACGATCTCGATCGGCTTGTCGGGCTGCTTGTTGGCGCGATCCACCGTGGGCAGGTTGATCACGCTCGGCGTGATCAGCGGCGCCGTGACCATGAAGATGATCAGGAGCACCAGCATCACGTCGATGAACGGGACCATGTTGATCTCGTTGATCGTTCGGCGGCCGCGGCCGCGTGAGGACATTGCTGGCATGGCGTGGTGCTCCGCTTCAGCGGCCGGTCGCCGGCGTCACCGATGCCGGGTTGACGTGGGCCGTCAGGTTACGCTGCAGGATGTTCGAGAACTCTTCGATGAAGGTCTCGAGCGCGATCGCGATCTTGTCGATCTCGCGGGCGAAGCGGTTATACGCCACCACCGCCGGAATGGCCGCGAAGAGGCCGATGGCGGTTGCGACCAGCGCTTCGGCGATGCCGGGCGCGACGGTCGAGAGCGTCACCTGCGCCAGCGCCGCGAGGCCGGTGAAGGCATGCATGATCCCCCACACGGTGCCGAACAGGCCGACGTAGGGCGAGACCGAACCGACGGTGGCGAGGAAGGACAGGTTCTGTTCGACCGCATCGAGCTCGCGCTGGAAGCTCGCGCGCATCGCGCGGCGGGCGCCGTCGAGCAGCGTGCCGGCATCCGACACGTGGCGCTCGCGCAGCTTCTGGTACTCGCGCATGCCGGAGGCGAAGATGCGCTCCATCGGGCCCGCGAACTTGGCGTTCTGCGCGGCCGAGGAGAACAGTTCGTTCAGGCTGGTGCCGGACCAGAATTCGCGCTCGAAGTCGTCGTTGAGCGCGCGCGTGCGCTTGAGCGAGAAGAACTTGCGGAAGATGGCCGCCCAGCTGGCGACCGACACCACGAGCAGCAGGACCACAACAAATTGCACCGGCAGGCTGGCATGGAGCAGGAGGGAAAGGATCGACAGTTCTTGATTCATGGCTTCTGAGGTTGAGACATGGAGCCCGCATGGCGCCCGAGGGTTCCCGTAACTTGAGGGGGGATGCGCGCCGGCCGCAGCGTGGCCGCGTCGACCCAGCCGATGCGGATCGTGCCTTCGCAAAGGACCGCAGTATCGGGCGCCGGGCCGGTTGCCGGACCGTGCTCTGATTTTGATAGCACGCGCTGGGCGATTATCAGGGACGCGGAACCCATCTGACGCAGCTCGGCTGTAACCAGCAGTTCGTCGTCGAGCCGCGCGGGCCGATGGTATTTGAGCTGCGTTTCGCTGACCACGAAGATGCCGCCGGTCTCCTCGCGCAGCCGGCCTTGCGCGATGCCGAGCGAGCGCAGCCATTCGGTGCGCGCCCGCTCCATGTACTTCAGGTAGTTGGCGTAGAAGACGATGCCGCCGGCATCGGTGTCTTCCCAGTAGACGCGGATCGGAAATGCAAAGCTCATGCAGCGACGGTGGCCCAGGCGCGCAGGCGCTCCACCGATTCTTCGAGGTGCGCCATCGAGCTGGCGGTCGAGAAGCGAACGAAGCGGGCGGTCTCGGCCGAGCCGAAGTCTCGGCCCGGGGTGATCGCGAGATGCGCCTTCTTCATCGCCTCGAAGGCGAAATCCCAGCTGTTCGCGATGCCCAGCTTCTCGCCGAAGGCGGAGCAATCGGCCCAGGCATAGAAGGCGCCGTCCGGCACCACCGGCACCTGGAGGCCCAGCGCGTCCAGCTGCGGAATGAACCAGTCGCGCCGGGCCTTGAATTCGGCGCGGCGGCGTTCGTACTCGGCGATGCTTTCGGGCTCGAAGCAGGCGAGCGCCGCGTACTGCGAGACGGTGCTCGGGCAGATGAAGAGGTTCTGCGCCAGCCGCTCGACCACCGGGACCAGCGCCTCCGGCACCACCAGCCAACCCAGGCGCCAGCCGGTCATGCTGAAGTACTTGCTGAAGCTATTGATGCTGATGACCTGGTCGTCGATCGCGAGCGCTGTCTGCCCGAAAGTGTCTTTTTCGCCCCCCACGCTCGGCACTGACGTGTCCTCGCTGCCCCCCGAGGGGGCGCCGGGTTCCTCGGGGCGGCCCAGCGCGGCGCCGTAGGAGAGGCCGAGATAGATCTCGTCGATCAGCGTGATGCCGCCGCGCTTCGACACCACTTCGTGGATGCGGCGCAGTTCACCGGGCGCGATCGAGGTGCCGGTCGGGTTGGAGGGCGAGGCCAAGAGCACGCCGCGCGTACGTTCGCTCCAGGCGGCCTCGACCTTGGCGGCGCTCAACTGGAAGCGCTCGGCGGCCGTGGTCGGCACCAGCACGGCGCGGCCGTCGGTTGCGCTCACGAAGTGGCGGTTGCAGGGATAGCTGGGGTCGGGCAGCAGCATCTCGTCGCCGGCCTCGATCAGCGCCAGGCAGGCCAGCTGCAGCGCGGCCGAGGCGCCGGCCGTGACCACGATGCGGCGCGCCGGCACATCGACGCCGAAGCGCTCGCGGTACCAGCCGCTGATGCGTTCGCGCAGGTGGTCGAGGCCGACGGCATGCGTGTACCGCGTCGCGCCCGCGCGCACCGCGCGCGCGGCCGCCTCCTGCACCAGCGGCGGCGCGGTGAAGTCGGGTTCGCCGATGTTGAGGAAGATCATCGGCCGGTCGGTGTGCGCGACTTCGCGTGCCAGCGTCGACGCGGCCTTGGCGACCTCCATCACGTAGAAGGGCTCGATGCGCTCGGCGCGGCGGGAAATTCTCATGGCCTGGCCTTGCCGCTCGCGCGATCGGCCTCGACTTCCGCTGGGCGCAGCTGCGGCGCCAGGCCGTTGAGCACCGCGTTGACGTACTTGTGGCCATCGGTGCCGCCGAATTCCTTGGCAAGCTCGATGCATTCGTTCAGCACCACGCGCCACGGCACATCGAGGCAGTTCTGGAATTCGTACACGCCGATCCACATCGCGGCATGCTCGACCGGCGAGATCTCTTCGAGCTTGCGGTCGAGCAGCGGCACGATCAGCGCATCGAGCTGGTCTGCGGCGGCGATCGAGCCGTGCAGCAGCGCGTCGTAGTGCGCCGCGTCGGCCTTGTGGAAGCCGGCCAGGTCGCGCGTGAACTGGTCGATCGAGGCGGCGTCGTTGTGTCCCACCAGGTGCTGATAGAGCGCCTGCAGCGCGAACTCGCGCGCCCGGCTGCGGGTCGACTTGGCGGAGGCCTTGCGCGCGCCAGTGCTGGTGAGACCCGCGCGGGACTGGCGCGGCTTGCCGCTGGATTCTTTGGTGTCGTCAGTCATGAAAGATGGGTGAGCAGCTGCGCCATCTCGACTGCGACGCGCGCCGCGTCGCGGCCCTTGTCGGTCTGCCGCGCGATGGCCTGTTCGAGGTTTTCGGTGGTGAGGATCGCATTGGCGATCGGGATGCGGTAGTCGAGCGCGAGCCGGCTCACGCTCGCGCCCGATTCGTTGGCCACCAGCTCGAAGTGGTAGGTCTCGCCGCGGATGATGCAGCCCAGCGCGATCAACGCCTGGTAGCGGCTGCGCTCGGCCAGCGCCTGCAGCGCGACCGGCACTTCGAGCGCGCCCGGCACGCTGACATGGTCGATGTCGGCCTCGGCGACGCCGAGCGTCTTGAGCTCGCCGAGGCACGCCTCGGCCAGGGCATCGGTGATGTCTCCGTTGAAGCGTGCCTGCACGATGCCGATGCGCAGGCCCTTGCCGTCGAGCGCGACATCGCTGCCCTTGTTCGCGTGCTGCATCAGGCTTCCTGCCTTGCGTGCGTGTTCTTCTTCATTGCTCTTCCTTCGTGATGTAGCCCGCGATCTCGAGGCCGTAGCCTGCCGCCATGCTGGGCATGCGGCGCGGCGTGCCCAGCAGGTTCATCTTGTGCACGCCGCATTCGCGCAGGATCTGCGCGCCGATGCCGTAGCTGCGCAGGTCCATGCGTCCGCGCTCCGGCGCCTGCGCAGGCCGCGCGGTGCCGTCGAACTGCGACAGCAGCTCGGCACCGGTCTCGCCGCAGTTGAGCAGCACGGCCACGCCCTTGCCTTCGGCCGCGATGTGGGCCAGGCTGGCATCGAGGCTCCACGAGTGCAGCGAGCGGTTGACTTCCAACGCATCGAGTACCGACAGCGGCTCGTGCACCCGCACGTCCACCGTCTCGCCCGCGTTCCACTTGCCGCGCACCAGCGCCAGGTGCACGCCGTGGCTCGGCTTGTCGCGGAAGGCATGGGCGGTGAACCAACCACAGGCGGTGTGGATCTCGCGGCAGCCTACCCTTTCGACCAGCGACTCGGTTCGGCTGCGGTGCTCGATCAGCGCGGCGATGGTGCCGATCTTGATGCCGTGCTCGGCGGCGAAGAGCTGCAGGTCGGGCAGCCGCGCCATGGTGCCGTCCTCGTTCATCACCTCGCAGATCACCGACGCTGGCGAGCAGCCGGCCATGGCGGCGAGGTCGCAGCCGGCCTCGGTATGGCCGGCGCGCATCAGCACGCCGCCGTCGACGGCCTGAAGCGGAAAGATGTGGCCGGGCTGCACCAGGTCGGCCGCGACGGCATTCGGCGCGACGGCGGCCTGCACGGTGCGTGCACGGTCGGCGGCGGAGATGCCTGTGGTCACCCCCTCGGCCGCCTCGATGGAGACGGTGAAGGCGGTCGAATGCTTGGCGCCGTTGCGCGCCACCATCGGCGGCAGCTGCAGCCGCTCGCACATCTCGCGCGAGAGCGTGAGGCAGATCAGGCCGCGCGCATGGCGTGCCATGAAGTTGATGGCCTCAGGCGTCACGTGATCGGCTGCGAGCACGATGTCGCCTTCGTTCTCGCGGTCTTCCTCGTCGACCAGGATCACCATGCGGCCGGCGGCGAGCTCGGCCACGATCTCTTCGACCGAGGAGATCGGCGCGGGCGCCCGGCCGCTGCGCGAGGCGGTGATCGGCGTGACGGAGGCATTCATGAGACTGGGTCTTTCTGAGGGAGGGGCAGGGCGCCGGCCTGAAGCATGCGCTCCACGTAGCGGGCGACGGTGTCGATCTCGAGGTTGACCCGGCTGCCTTGCTTCAGGCTGCCGAGCGCGGTGTTCTCGACCGTGTGTGGAATCAGGTTGATGCTGATCTCGCTGCCATCGGCGCCATCGCTCACGCTGTTGACCGTGAGGCTCACGCCGTTGACGGTGATCGAGCCCTTGTAGGCGAGGAAGCGCGCCAGTGCAGGCGGCGCCAGCACGCGCAATTCCCAGCTTTCGCCCACCGGCGCGAAATGGCTGACCGTGCCGATGCCGTCCACGTGGCCCGACACGATGTGGCCGCCGAGCCGGTCGTTGGCGCGCAATGCCTTCTCGAGATTGACGCGGCCCGCTTCTTCGGCGAGGCCGGCCGTCTTGTCCAGCGATTCGGCCGAAATGTCGATGGTGAAGAGCTGATTCGCCGGGTCGAGGGAGGTGACGGTCATGCAGGCGCCGTTGAGCGCGATGCTGTCACCGAGACTCACGTCGGCCAGATAGCCGTCGGGCACCGCGATGCTGAGCCGCTTGCCGTGGGATGAAGAGCTGCCGAGGTCGTGGACGGCGGCGATGCGCCCCACGCCGGTAATGATTCCGGTGAACATCGCGGCATTTTCGCAGAGATGCGAAGACGCCCCGGGGGCAAATCCTAAAACCGGTCGCGGCCGGCGACCCGCGCAACGATTCGCAGGTCCGGCCCGATCTGCTCGAAGGACTTGAACTCGAGCTCCAAGGCATCGCCGAGCGCGGTCAGCGCGCCCGCGGCATGCGGCTGGCTGGCCATGCCGAGCCCGTCACCGATGAATTTGGGAGCCACATAGACCAGCAGTTCGTCGACCAAGCCTTCACGAATCAAGGAGCCGTTGAGCTTGTGGCCGGCCTCTACGTGCAACTCGTTGACCTCGCGCGCGGCGAGATCGCGCAGCATGGCTGCCAAGTCGACCTTGCCTTGTGGGTTTGCAAGGTAGCTGACCGTGGCGCCGCGTGCTTCGAGCGCAGCCTGCCGGGCCTCGTTCCGATTGGCGGCATAGATCCAGACAGGCCGGGCCGCGCCGAATATCTTTGCCTCCGGCGGCGTCTGCAAATGGCTGTCCACCACCACCAGATGCGGCTGCCGCGGCGTTTGGACCAGCCGCACATCGAGCCGCGGGTCGTCTTCGAGCACGGTGCCGACGCCGGTCAGCACGGCACTGGCACGCGCGCGCCAGGCGTGGCCGTCGGCGCGGGCGGCTTCGGAGGTGATCCATTGGCTGATGCCGTTGGTCAACGCCGTTCTGCCGTCGAGCGAGGCGGCGACCTTGAGCCGGACCCAGGGTGTCTTGCGGACCATGCGGCTGAAGAAGCCGATATTGAGTTCGCGCGATTCGTCTGCGCCGGCGCCCACTTCCAATTCGACGCCGGCGGCGCGCAGGCGCTCGAAGCCCTGCCCTGACACCATGGGATTGGGGTCGGCGATGGATGCCACGACTTTTCGGACGCCGGCCGCAATCAATGCATCGCAGCAGGGGCCGGTGCGGCCATGGTGCGAGCAGGGCTCGAGCGTCACATAAGCGGTGGCGCCTTTGACCGAGCAATTGCGTGCGGCGGCGTCGCGCAAAGCCATGATTTCGGCATGCGGGCCGCCCGCCATTTGCGTCGAGCCTCGACCGATCACCGTGCCTTCTCCGTCGAGCAGGACGCAGCCGACACGGGGATTCGGCTCCGTTTCGACGCTCGCCTGCCGGGCGAGATCGAGTGCCTGGGCCATGGCCTGGATATCTCTATTCATGGGCTGCCAATTCACAATTCTTCGGATTTAGATTTGGTTCAGATTTAGCGAGAATTTCCGTTGATCCTTCAATTCAATCCGTTTGTCGAAAGATTTATTCATGCATTGCTTTGGGAAATTAGACTTCGCGCCGAATTGATTTGAGCAAGGGAGAAGCGTTCGCGCCGGCCTGTCGGCGTGGATTGCACAGGTATGAAGCGACTATTTTGCTTGCGAACGCCAGAAAAATTCGGGCGCAGCTTGGGGCAAGGCGGCTTCACGTTGATCGAGACGTTGGTGACGATCGCCATTGCAGCCATTCTCATGTCGATGGCGGCGCCTTCGATGCGCAACCTGATCGAGCGCAACAGCGTCGCGGACAGCGTCGACAGCTTCGTCAGCGCCATCAGCCACGCGCGCGCCGAAGCGATCAGGCGTGGGCTTCCGGTGACCCTGTGCCGCAGTATCAACGCGGCGACGAGCGCTACGCCGGCCTGCAGCGCGGACCCGGCTTGGGAGGCCGGCTGGATGGCCTTCGTCGACCTCGACGGCGACGGCACTTTCGAGTCCATCCACGGCGATAGCCTGCTGCGCGTACAAGGCGCCTTGAACAAGAGCGGGGGAATCCGCCAGGGCACCTACGCAAGCCTCCGGTTCAGGCCCACGGGCACGCTGAAGAACGGCGCTTCGACCTTCATCTTCAAGTCGCCGTCGAACAACGAGTCACTGCAGCGCGGCGTCTGCGTCGGCTTCGTTGGGCGAGTCCGGCTCATCTCCGGCACCGAGAGCTGTTCATCATGACGAGACGTTCGTGCCACCAGGCCGGCGCCTCCCTGCTCGAGGTGCTGGTGGCGATCCTGGTCATGTCTTTCGGCTTGCTGGCCCTGGGGGGCCTGGCAGCGGCTGCGCAGCAGTACGTGAAGATGGCGCAATACCAGTCCATCGGCATGGCACTGGCGGCGGACCTGGGCGAGCGGATGCGCGGCAATGTCCAGGCCTTCCAGAAGGGCGCCTACGCCAGGGCCGCGGCGTACTCGACTGCGGCGGTCACGGCACCTCCGTGCAAGATCAAGACCGCTTGCACAGTCGATGAAATTGCTGCCATCAACATGGCGCAGTGGATCGGTGAACTGCAACAGCGCCTGCCGGGCGGCGATGCGTATGTCCAGCGCGATGCCATCAATCCCCTGGCAACCGATGTCTGGCTGCTCTGGATCGACCCCGATGACGAATTCGGCAACGTCGGCCGACGCGTTGGAGAGACGCGTGATTGCCCGGCTAGCGCGGTGGCCGGCATCAAGGATGGCGCGCCCAGGCCGCGTTGCATGTACTACCGCATCAGCATATGAAGAAGATCGAAAGTCGCTCGCCTTCTGCGCGCGCGCAGGGCCGCACCCTGCTCGAACTGCTCGTCGCCATCACGATCGGCCTCGTGGTGCTGGGCGCGCTGATCGTCGTCTATCTCTCCACTGGCGCCAGCAGCCGACAAGCCACGGCGATCTCGCGGATGAACGAGGACGCGGCGATTGCGCTCGACTTCGTCGGGACGCAGCTTCGCATGGCCGGCTTCAGCATTCCCCGCCGCAGCGTGGCAGCCGGCGCCGTGATGGTCGACAAGGTGCTGGTCTCCGTGCCCGACAGGAATTTCATCGGTGCCGCCATCCGCGCCTGCGACCACGGCTTCGCGAATCCGACCGTCGCCGCGTTCGAGGATCTCGCGTGCAGCGACGCGGCGACCGGTGCCGCCGCGTTCGCGCTTCGCTTCGAAGGTGCCGACGAGGCCGGTAGCGACGGCGCGCGCGCCTTGCTGCCCAATACCGACTGCCTGGACCAAGCCGTCGCTGCAACCCGGTACTCGGCAAGCGCCATGAGTGACTCTTACCCGTCGTATCCGCTCGTCGAGTCCCGCTTCATTGTCGGCGTCAGCAAGTCGAACGGCACGCCGGAATTGTCATGCGGCGGCAACGGCAAACCGTCGTTTGCCTCGCAGCCCATCACGCAGTACGTGGAGGACATGACGCTGCGCTACGGCCTGGCTGCGGACGGCCAGAGCCCCGACGTCGTGCAGTACGTCGACAAGGCGGCCGACGTCGATGCTCTGGGCGGGACCGTCGATCAGCGCTGGTCCCGCGTCGTGACGGTCCGGCTGTGCCTGCTCATGCGCAGCGCCGAGCCCGATCCGGCGGGTGCTGGCAAGTATGTCGACTGCGATGGGCAGCCAGCACTTTCCGGCGACGGGCTGATCCGCCGCGCCTACGTCAGCACCATCGCGCTGCGCAACCGCGGCGGGTTCGCGGGAGGCGCGCCATGAGCTCGCGTATCGCAACCATGGCTCGCGAGCGCGGGATCGTGCTGATCCTGGCGCTGGTACTGCTGGTCCTGATCTCGCTCGTCGCCACCGTGGCTATCCGCCGAGCGACCTCCGGCGAGCAGGTGTCCAAGGCCTTGAGGACGCACACCGTGGCGTTCCAGGCGGCGGAAACGGCGCTGCGCTTCTGCGAAGACCAAGTGCTGAGGAATTCCAAGGTCGTGAGCGGCGTCGACGAGTTGCAGCCGGCTCCCTATCCGATGGACGGTAGCGCGCCGATGCTGTGGAGCAACCGGACCAATTGGGAACCCGGGGTGCGCAAGGCGATCGCGATCGATACCACCATGGTCAACTCCAAAGACAGCGCGGCAAGAAAGCTGCCGTCGACTGCGCTGCCGCGCTGCATGGTCGAGCGGATGCGATTGGACAGCGACGAGGGCGCCGAGGTCGATGCCTTCCTCATCACCGCGATCGGCTTCAGTGCCGACTACCACCAAACAACATCGACAAGCCCCCCCGACGCGGGTGGCGAGGTGTGGCTGCAGTCCACGGTGACGCGCAGGCGCTAGCAAGAGAAGGAACAGGAGGAACGAAGATGAAAACCTGGATTCGACTATCGGCCGTGATTGCGGCGGGTGTTCTGGTGGCGGGCAATGTGTGGGCAGGCTTGTCGCAGGTGCCCTTGACGCGATCGAACTCCTCGGTTTTTCCGAATCTGATGTTCACGCTCGACGACTCAGGATCGATGGAATTCGAGTGCTTGCCCGACTCGATCTGCTCCGTGCCCGGGGTCGTCGCAGGAGCCGTGGCGTGGTATCCGGCGGGGGGCTATTGGGATTGCTGCCGCTCGGTGGCGACTTACAAGAGCAGCTCGTTGTTTGCGCGTCGAATACGGTCGGCCGGGACCAATTCTCTTTACTACAACCCGGAGATCCGCTACCGACCCTGGCTCAAGGCAGATGGCTTGCGGTTTCCCGAGTATTCCGAGACCGAGGCTCCGCTCGATCCGCAGAATCCTGCGACAAAGGTCAATCTGGTTGCGACGCAGACCGTCACCGCGTTCTGGTGCGAGGACTTGACTGCCGCCTGCACGGTTGGTCAGCTGAGCGCCAGCGCGGAGACCTTCTGGCCTGCCCAGTACTACCAGCTCGCGCCCGGGGCAACGGGCAGGAACCTGGCCGACTACACGCAGGTCCTGATCTCGTCTTCCAACAACAGCTATCCGAAGAGCGCGAATCGTCAGGATTGCACCGGCGACACCTGCACCTACAAAGAAGAAATACAGAACTTTTCGAACTGGTTCACCTATGCGCGCAATCGCCTCAAGGTCGCCATAGGCGGTACGTCCGAAGCATTTGCCGATGTGCCATCGGGGTTCCGCGTGGGCTACGGCACGATCAACAGCCCTACGACCACTGTCGACGGCGAAGAAATCTGTACATGATCGACGCACGAACCGGCTCACGCGTGGCCGTGCTCGACACCGGTGAGGGAACGACAGACAAGCCCAACGGCCTTGGCGGCGTTAAGCTGGTGCGCGATGGCGCCAAGCGCATCGTGGCCGCTTTTGCCGGCGACCTCTACGGGAACCTGTGGAAGTTCGACCTGTCGTCGCCCACGGCTTCGGAATGGGGCGTGGCCTTCGGCGGAAATCCGCTCTTCCAGGCCGCGAACAGCAAAGGCGAGCCGGAGCCCATCACCGCGGCGCCCAATGTCACGCGCCACCCGCTCGGGGGCCTCATGGTCCTGGCCGGATCGGGCAAGCTGTTCGAAAGGGAAGACTCCGACAATCAGTCGGAGCGGACCTTGTACGGGGTCTGGGACAAGGTGAAAGTCGGAGCAAGCTCCGCCAAGTCCGATGATCGCGTCACCGACAACGATCTGCTCGTGACGCAGACCATCGAGAGGCTGACCATCGGCGACGCGTCCGGCAACTACTTCGGCCTCAGCAACAACGGCGTGGACTATGGAGCGGGCGACGACGCGAAGAAGCGGGGCTGGAGGATTCGCATGAACATCGCCTTGGGGCAGCGCCTGATCTACGAACCGCAGCTGCACTCCGGCCGCGTGATCTTCGACACCATGGTGCCCGGCGGCACTGCCACCGGCTGTACCGCCACCGAACCGCGCGGCTATCTCTTCGTACTGGACCCGTTCACCGGTGCGCCCGGGCGCGACGGGCCGACCTTCGATACCAGCGGCGACGGGTACATCACTGCGGCGGACAACGCCGCGGCGGTCATCACGAGCCATGGATCCATCGGCGACAAGGCAATAGTCGGCGTGCCCGATGCCGGGTCTTCTTCGCAGGTTCGCGTCGAAGGCGCTGGTACCAGCGAGCTGGTCCAGCTGGGCAAAACCCCCATCGGCCGGCAATGGCGGCAGATTGCAACGCCTCCCGCGTACTGATGAGCGCCGCCATGCGAGTCCCTGAACAATCCATGCGCCACCTTCGAGGCTTCACTCTCATCGAGGTGATGATCGTGGTCGCGATCGTCGCGATCCTCGCTTCAATCGCCTATCCCAGCTACGTCGAGTCGGTCCGCAAGTCCAGGCGCGCGGAGGCGCGGGCCCAGCTGTTGGAAGCGGCGCAGTACATGCAGCGCTTCTATTCGCAGAACGACAGTTTCAAAAGGGCGGTCGGCACGGGCACCGACATGACGCTGCCCAGCGAGTTGAAAATCGTGCCCCCGCAGGGCGCCCAGACTTATGCGATCGATTTCGTGACGAACTCCCTGACGCCGAGCTCATTCAATCTCCAGGCCACGCCCACCGGTTCGATGAAGGGCGATCGCTGCGGCACGCTGCAACTGGACAACGTCGGGCGCAGAAACATCAAGGACGCCAAGGCCGGCGTCGCGATCGAGGACTGCTGGCGCTGATCAGATATCCCGCAGCAGTTGCCGAAACTCGTCCACGTCCTCGAAGCTCCGATAGACGGAAGCGAAGCGCACGTACGCCACCTTGTCCATGCGCTTGAGCTCCCGCATCACCAGTTCTCCCACTTTCGTGGATTCGATCTCCCGCAGCCCGCTGGACAGCAGCTTCTGCTCGATGCGCAACAGCGCATGGTCGATCTGCTCGATGCTCACCGGCCGTTTGCGCAGGGCCAGCATCATCGAGGCGCGGACCTTCTTGGGCTCGAAGTCGGCCCGGCTGCCGTCCTTCTTGACCACGACCGGGAAGTTGACGTCCGGGCGCTCGTAGGTGGTGAAGCGCTTTTCGCAGTCGCCGCACTGCCGGCGGCGCCGCACGAAGTCGCCGTCTTCCGACACGCGGGTCTCGACGACCTGCGTTTCGAGGTGACCGCAAAAGGGGCATTTCATGCGGCCGCCCTCGCGCTCGGCGCCGGGCCGCCCCAAGGCGAGCGCAGCCCCCTCGGGGGGCAGCGAGGACACGCAGTGCCGAGCGTGGGGGTCATGTTCCTAACGGTAGACCGGGAACCGGCTCGTCAACGCGTTCACCTTGGCGCGCACCGCCTCGATGGTCGCGGCGTCGCGCGGGTTGTCCAGCACGTCGGCGATCAGGTTCGCGGTGGCACGCGCCTCCTCGTCCTTGAAGCCGCGCGTGGTCAGCGCCGGGGTGCCGATGCGCACGCCGCTCGTGACCATCGGCTTCTCGGGGTCGTTCGGGATCGCGTTCTTGTTGATCGTCATGTGGGCGCTGCCCAGCACGGCCTCGGCTTCCTTGCCGGTGATGCCCTTGGCGCGCAGGTCGACCAGCATCACGTGGCTCTCGGTGCGGCCGCTCACGATGCGCAGGCCGCGTTCGGTGAGCGTTTCGGCCACGATCTGCGCGTTCTTGACCACCTGCTGCTGATAGGTCTTGAATTCTGGCGAGAGCGCCTCCTTGAAAGCCACCGCCTTGGCAGCGATCACGTGCATCAGCGGCCCGCCCTGCAGGCCGGGGAAGATCGCGCTGTTGATGGCCTTCTCATGCTGCGACTTCATCAGGATGATGCCGCCGCGCGGTCCGCGCAGGCTCTTGTGGGTGGTAGACGTCACGACGTCCGCATGCGGCACCGGATTGGGGTAGACGCCCGCGGCGACCAGGCCCGCGTAGTGGGCGATGTCGACCATGAAAATCGCGCCGACGTCCTTGGCAACCTTGGCGAAGCGCTCGAAGTCGATGCGCAGTGAATAGGCCGAGGCGCCCGCGATGATCAGCTTCGGCGCGTGTTCGTGCGCCTTGCGCTCCATCGCGTCGTAGTCGATTTCTTCCTTGTCGTTGAGGCCGTAGCTCACCACGTTGAACCACTTGCCGCTCATGTTGAGCGGCATGCCGTGGGTCAGGTGCCCGCCTTCGGCCAGGCTCATGCCCATGATGGTGTCGCCCGGCTTCAGGAAGGCCAGCATGACGGCCTCGTTGGCGGAGGCGCCGCAATGCGCCTGCACGTTGGCCGCGTCGGCGCCGAACAGCTGCTTGACGCGGTCGATCGCCAGCTGCTCGGCCACGTCGACATGCTCGCAGCCGCCGTAGTAGCGCTTGCCGGGATAGCCTTCGGCGTACTTGTTGGTGAGCTGCGTGCCTTGCGCGGCCATCACGGCCGGCGACGCATAGTTCTCGCTCGCGATCAGCTCGATGTGCTGTTCCTGCCGGGCGTGCTCGGCCTGGATGGCGGCCCAGATTTCGGGATCGGTCTGTTCGACCAGGATATTGCGGTTGTACATGGCAGTCCTTTAAGACGATGGTCCTTGTTCTTCAACCAAAACAAGGGCTGCCCAGGCGAACGGCTGAACGCCTGCTCAAGACCGCGGGCGGCACGCTTCCCAGTGGTGTTCCACGTCAGCGCAATGCACCTGAAAAGGGTTGCGCCTATCGCCAGTCGCGTGCCGGCCGAGTGTAGCTGACGGCGGTGGCCGCCGTCTTCGAAAGGGCCTATAGATCGGACAGCAACGCCACGCTCTGCGTGTTCGCTTCCGCCGGCTTGGCGGGTGCCACCACAGGCAGCGGCTGCGCCCGCATGCCGGGCGGCGTCGGCGTGGTGGTGGGGGGCGTGCGTCCGGCGACCACCTGCTGCAGGCGCGCATGTTCGGCCAGCACCTTGCTTGCATACCCGCCATCGTCGGGCAGATTGGCGGCGCCTACGTAGAACTTGAGGCCACCCTCGAGCGAACCCGCGCGCGCGATGCATTCCTGCAGCACCTTGACGCCGACGCGCATGTTGGTCACCGGATCGAAGGCGGTCAGGGTGCCGCCCGCGCTTTGGTACTTCTCGCCGTGCACGCGGGTCATCACCTGCATCAGGCCCTGGGCGCCGACATGGCTCTGGGCAAATGGATTGAAGCTGGATTCGACCGCCATGATCGCCAGGATCAGGGTCGGATCGAGCTTGGTGCGCTTGCCGAGTTCGAAGGCTTCCGCCACCAGCACGCTTAGCGGCTCGGCGGCCACACGGTACTTCTTGCTCAGCCAGTAGGCGACCGCGGCCTGCGGCTTGGGCAGCTCGTGCGGGCTCGCGGCCGTTGTGCGGTCGATGGCCGTGGGCTCGAGATCGGTTGCCTCCGGCGGCGGCTTGCGCGACTGGAGCCAGCCCATGAGCTGTTCCTCGCCCGACTGGCGCAGATCCGGACGCGCGGCCAGCGCCAGCGCAGCGAACACGATGGCCAGGCCGACCAAGGCAAAGCCGTTATGAGTGATCTCGAAAAAACCGTCGGCCACATCGGACACGAAGGTCCGCAGCCCGCGGGCCGTGGCTTCAAACGCCTGTTTCATCGCTCTTCCTTTCTATGCGGCACCTGGGTCGCAGCGCCGGAAAGGCGATGGTCGTAGGCAGCGGCGCTTGATTGGTACGAATCAGGTTCCGCGCATGGAAGGGGAGAAGGGCGCGGCCACCTGATTAAGCCGAAAGAATTCAGCAGCGGATACTGGGAGAGTCCCGGCTGCCAGGTGGCTGCGCGGGCTGGCCGGATTCTAGGAGGCGCTAAATACCCGGTCAAGAATAATGATTAGAGTTTTTATGCTAGTGACGGTTGAAAGAAAGGCCCGAATCGCCGGCTGCCGCTTCATTGAAAAGCTCATTTGCAATCCTCGAAGCGCGCGCCTACCCTGAGGAGGCCTGAGCTATCAGGCGTTAAACCAAGGTCCAGCAACCCGAAGAGCAATCGGACGGTTCAGCGGCCGAGGCCCAATGGTGGCAATCTTTTGCTGCCAGCACGGTCGGAACGAATGAACTTCCGGTCGAGCGAAAAGATGGCATGGGCGTTGCGCCCGCCATCGAGCCCGGAGGCCAGACTTCGCGTCGAGCCGCCGGGCTTTCTTCTTTCTGGGAAGGCACTCGCACTTTTGCGGCACACTCGCCCCCGATGATGAACGCAGCTTCGCTGAAACAAAATAAGTGGGTGCGACGGGGAGTGCTGGCGTTGCTGGTGCTGCTCGGTCTCTGGCTGCTCGCCTGGCTGGCGGTGCCTCCGATCGCCAAGAGTCAGATTCAGAAGATCG
This sequence comes from Variovorax sp. MHTC-1, assembly GCF_003984645.1. Taxonomy (GTDB): domain Bacteria; phylum Pseudomonadota; class Gammaproteobacteria; order Burkholderiales; family Burkholderiaceae_C; genus Variovorax. Next base: position 657,398 of record NZ_RWKI01000001.1, on the reverse strand, counting down.
CGAGCGAAAAGCTGGGCCGCCAGGTCACGGTCGGCAAGATCGACTTCAAGCCCTGGACGCTCGAACTGACCCTGAAAGACTTGGCGATCGCCACGGCCGACGGCAGCCGGCCGCAGGTGGCGGTGGCACGCATCTATGCCGATGCCGAGCTGCAGTCGATCCTGCGCCTGGCGCCGGTGATCGACGCCGTCGCTATCGACGCGCCAGCCGTCCTGCTGACGCACCTGGCGGACGGCAAGTACGACATCGACGACATCCTGGCCAAGCTCACCGGCGCACCCGACGCGCCCAAGAGCGAGCCGCCGCGCTTCGCGATCTACAACATCGCCATCACCGGCGGGGCGGTCGATTTCGACGACCAGACCGTCAAGCGCAAGCATGAGCTGCGCGATTTCGTGCTCAAGGTGCCATTTCTCAGCAACCTGCCTTCGCAGCGCGAAATCAAGACCGAGCCCAAGCTGGCCTTCGTCCTGAACGGCAGCGCATTCGATTCGGCCGCTTTCACCACCCCCTTCGCGGAAAGCCGCAAGACCGACGCGCAGGTGCATTTCAAGGATCTGGACCTGGCGCCCTACCTGGGCTACATCCCCGGCGGCCTGCCGGTGGCCCTGCGAGCCGGCAAGCTCGACGCGGACCTCAAGATCGACTTCGAACGCGCCGCGACCGCGGGACTCAAGCTCACCGGCACGGTCGCGGCGCACAGCATCAAGCTGGCGGATTCGAAGGGACGCGATCTGCTCGGCTTCGATTCGCTCAAGGTCTCACTGGCCGACGTCCGGCCGCTGGAGCGCGTGGTGCATCTGGGCGAGGTCGCGCTGGCTGCGCCGCAGCTGGTCGTGGCCCGCGATGCGGCCGGGCAGCTCAACCTGGTGGCCACCGGCCGGGCGACCGGCGCGACCGAAAAAGTAGTGCCCGCCACGGCCCCAAATGCGAACGGCGAGCCTGTGCCGAAGCCGGCCGAGCAGCCGGGCTGGCGCGTGCGGGTCGACAAGCTGGCGCTTTCCGGCGGCGAGATCGGATGGCGCGACCAGACCACCCAGCCGGTAGCCGCCATCGACGTGAAGCAACTCAACATCGAAGCCAGCGCCGTGACTTGGCCGATGGACAAGCCGGCGCCTTTCAGCGGCTCCACCTCCGTCGGCGGCGCTCCCCTCAAGTTCAGCGGCGAGGCGACCGACAAGGCGGCCAAGATCCAGACCGAGGTCGAGGGCTTGCCGCTGTCGCTGGCGGCTCCCTATCTCGCGCAAAGCCTGGAGCCCACGCTCGACGGCAAGCTCAGCGGCCAGATCGACGTAGCCTGGGCCCAACCCGATCTCAGGTTCAAGGCACGCCGCGTCGCGGCCGACGGACTCGCGCTGACCCAGGCCAAGACCGCGCTGGCGAGCGTCGGGCGCTTCGAGCTCGTCGATGCCGAAGTCGACATGACGAAGCACACGCTCGCGATCGCCTCGTTCACCGCCACGAATCCCAAGGTCATCGTCGAGCGCGACCACGAGAAGCGCTGGATGTTCGAGCGCTGGCTGAAAACGCCGGCGGGCGGCACCCAGGGCCAAGGCGCGGCCGCCAAGGTCGCGCCACCCAAGCCCAGCGCGGCTGCCCCGGGCGCCAACACCAAGCCGTGGGAGCTTTCGATCGGCACGGTGGCGGTCGACAACGGCGCGCTCTCTTATTCGGACAAGGCCGGCGACACGCCGGTGGCTTTCGAAGTCAGTGCGCTGAAACTCAACGCGCAGAAGATCGCGCCCAACACCGCCACCGCCTCGCCCTTGCAGCTTTCGGGTCGCATCCGCGCCGGTCGCGCGGAAGCCGGGCGCTTCGACTACAAGGGCTCGGTCGCGCTCAAGCCGGTGGCGGCCGAGGGCCGGCTGGAGATGGTTTCCATTCCGGCCCATGCCTTCAAGGCTTACTACGCCGATGCACTGAACATCGACATCCGGCGCGCGTTCGCCAACTACCGCGGCACGGTCAAGTTCGCGACGGCGCCCGCCGGTATGAGCCTCAAACTGGCCGGCGATACGGCGCTCGACGATTTCCGCGCCAACAGCACCACGCTGACCCAGTCGCCCGGCACGGCGACCCGGAGCAATCAGATCCTGAGGTGGAAGACCCTGAGCCTGCGCGGCCTGCAGGTCGACATGGTGCCCCGCGCGCCGCTGGCCGTGGATGTGCGCGAAACCACGTTGACCGACTTTTTCGCCCGCGTGATCGTCGACCCGACCGGCCGTCTCAATCTGCAGGACCTCACCAGGAAGCCCGAGCAGGCGACTGCCGCCGCGGCGCCGGCCGGCGAACCCACCACGCGCCGCAGCCTGGGCGGCACGACCACCACGGCAACCGCCAAGCCCGCTGCGCGTTCGGGCGGCGCCCCGGTCTCAGCGGAAGCCATGGTCGGCGGCGGCGCCGAGGCCGCCGCACCGGCCCCGGCCGCTGTCGCCAAAGCGCCGGCGCCTGACAACGGCGGCCCCGCGCCGGTCATCAATTTCGGTCCGATGAGCATGGTCAACGGCCGCATCGATTTCACCGACCTGTTCGTCAAGCCCAATTACTCCGCAGACCTCAGCGAACTGACCGGCAAGCTCAGCGCCTTCTCTTCGAAGCCGCAAGGCGACAGGCCGGCGCTGGCCGATCTCGAATTGCGCGGCAAGGCGCAGCAAACCGCGCAGCTCGAGATCACCGGCAAGCTCAATCCGCTGGCCAAGCCGCTGGAGCTCGACATCACGGCGAAGATGCGTGAGCTCGACCTGCCGCCGCTGTCGCCGTATTCGGTGCGCTACGCCGGGCACGGCATCGAGCGCGGCAAGCTCAGTATGAACGTCACCTACAAGATCACGCCCGACGGCCAGCTCACCGCCACCAACAAGCTGGTGCTCAACCAGCTGCAGTTCGGCGAGGAAGTGCAGGGCGCGCCGAACAGCCTGCCGGTGCGGCTCGCGGTCGCTCTGCTGGCCGACCGCAATGGCGTGATCGACATCGACTTCCCGGTCAGCGGCTCGCTCAACGATCCGCAGTTCAGCCTGGGCCCGCTGATCTTCAAGGCGATCGTCAACCTGATCGTCAAGGCTGCCACCTCGCCCTTCAGCCTGCTGACCGGCGGCCTCGGCGGCGGCGGCGGCGAATCGAGCACCATCGTCTTCGCGCCCGGCAGTTCGGATCTTTCGCCGGCCGCCAAGGAAAGCCTGGACAAGGTGGCGAAGGCGCTCACGGACCGGCCCGGCCTGCAGATGACCGTGGTCGGCACCGCCAGCCTCGAGCGGGAGCGCGAGGCCTACCAGCGCCAACGCCTGCGTGCGCTCACCCAGACCGAAAAGCGCCGCGCCGCGGTACGCAGCGGCAACCAGAATGCGGCCGATGTGACGCCCGTGACCGATGCCGAGTATCCGGAGCTGCTCGCCGCGGTGTACAAGCGCTCCGAGATCACCAAGCCGCGCAACATGATCGGGCTGGCGAAGGATCTCCCGGCCAAGGAGATGGAAGACCTGCTCATGGCCAGCATCCCGGTCGACGAGGAATCGATGCGGCAACTCGCCGTCGAGCGCGGCGCCGTGGTGCGCGACTACCTGCTGGCCCAGAAGCTGCCCAGCGAGCGCCTGTTCCTCGGCGCGGTGCGCACGAGAGCGGCCGGCAACGATTGGAAACCAGGCGCCGAACTGAATCTGGCGACCCGCTGAAAGCAGGGCACAAGTCGGTGAAAATGGCGGAGTGCGCCGGCAAATGCCGGCGCCTTCGCTTTTCCTCTTCAGATAACGACATTCGCGCAGTGACTTCAACTTCCACCAAGCCCAACGACCTCCAGTCCCTCGACACGATGACCGGCGGCGCCTTCACTGCACCGACCTCGGGTGAGCGTGCCCAGCGTGTCCGCGATTGGCTCGCGGGCAATCCGGCGCCTGAGCAGATGCAGGAGGTGTTCAAGGAATTGAGCGGCCGCGACAAGGGCGCCGCGCGCCTGCTGCGCGAGAAGCTCGACGAGCTCAAGCGCGCCAAGGGCCAGGAAGCCATTGCCGCCGAATGGGCGCAAAAGGCCGAGGCGCTGCTGGCCCAGCCCAAGCTCAACATTGCCGACGCGCTGGCCTGGCAGCGCGACGCGGCCAAGGCGGGTGCACCCCTGTCGCGCGAGCCGCTGGCCGGCTTCAAGGCCCGGTTGGCCGAACGCGTGAAGGGCATCGAGGACCTGCAGCACCGCGCGCAGGTTCACCGCGAGGCCGCCGTGCTGCTGGCGCAGCGCTTCGAAGTGCTGTCGACCAAGAGCTGGCGCGACGCGCAAGCCGCCGAGGAAGCCTTGCGCGCCGACGTCGCGCACTGGCAGCAGCAGGCCGCGGAGATCACGGCCGACGGCAACTGGAACAGTCTCGACGCCAAATTCGCACCGCAATTGGAGTCTTCCAAGGCGCAGTTGCTGGTGGTGTCCGATGCGTTCCACCAGGCGCTGGCGCAGACCATCGCCGCGGCCGAGGATGCGGCCGCGCCGCTGCCGCCCGTGCCGGTGTGGGCCGACGAGCTGCGCGTGGCGCGCGGCGGCGTGGCCGAGGCGGCTGCGCCCGCGGCGCCGAAGCCGCCCGTGCCGAAGGTCGATCCCGAGAAGCGGGTCGCCGCCCAGGCGGCCGTGGAAGCCGCGCTCGCCAAGCTCGAAAAGGAAACTGCCGAAGGCCACGGCAAGGCCAGCGCCGGCGCCGCTGCCGCGCTGCGCGCCGTGCTCAAGGAGCACGGCAAGCTGGTCGAGCCGCCGCTCGAAGCCCGCGTGCATGCGGCCCTGGTCGCTGCCGGCGAGCTCGAAGGCTGGCAGCGCTGGAGCGCCGACAAGGTGCGCGAGGAACTGGTGGCCAAGGCCGAAGCCCTGCTCAAGCGTCCCGAAGGCCAGGCCCTGGGCGGCCGCAAGATGCAGGAAACCTTGCGCACCCTGCGCGAGCAATGGAAGCAGGCCGATCAGGGCGGCGTACCCAATCACGCGCTCTGGAAGCGCTTCGACGAAGCCTGCAACGAAGCCCACAAGGTGGTCGAGGCTTGGCTCGAGAAGGTGCGCGCGGACGCGGCCGAGCATCGCGCCCAGCGCTTGGCGCTGATCGAGGAAGTGAAAGCCTGGGCCGCCGAACACGCGGATGCGTCCGATCTCAAGGCGCACAACCGCGCGCTGCACCAGTTCGCCGATCGCTGGCGCGATGCAGGCCACGTGGGCGAGAAAGTGTTCGCCGAATTGCAGCCGCAATGGAACGAGGCCTTCGGTGCCGCACGCGCGCCCTTCGAAGCGCAGCAGAAGGCCAGCATCGAGCGACGCCAGGCGATGATTGCCGAGGCCGCCGAACTCGGCGCCTCGCCGATGCTGCGCATCGATGCGGTCAAGGCGCTGCAGCAGCGCTGGCAGGCCGAGGCCCAGACCGTGCCGCTCGATCGCCGCCAGGAACAGAAGCTGTGGGACGCCTTCCGCGCGCCGATCGACGAGGCCTTCAATCGCAAGAGCGCCGAGCGCGAGAAGGCGGCGGCTGCCGTGAGCGAGCACGATCGCAACGTGCTCATCGCCTCGAAGGCGCTGGATGCGGCCAACAGCACCGGCGATGCGCAGAAGATCCGCGCCGCCGTCGCGCAGCTCGAAGCCGCGCTGCGCGGCGAAGCACCTCCACCCGCTGCCAAGCCTCAGCCCGCGGCCGCCGATGGTCCGCCGGTCGGTGCCACCGAACTGACCGCGCCGGGCCAGGCCGCGGCCGAGTTCGGCGAAAGCGCCGAACAGGCCCCTGCGCCCGGCGATGCCGAGGCGTCGCCCGAGGTGCCGGCCGAAATCGCGGCATCGGCGCCCGATCTGGTGGCGCCGGCCGACAGCGCGGACCCCTCGGCCCGCACCGATGCCGCGGAGGCCGAAGCCAGCCCGGCACCCGCTGCGCCGCCCAAGCCGGCACCGAAGCCGGTGATCGCCGTGCGCGGCGACGACCGTCCCGGGAACAAGAAGGCCGAAGCCGCGCCGGCCGGACGCAGCGGCAAGTTCGGCGATCGCCGCGACAGCCGCGGCGCCCCGGGCGGCCGTCCCAATGACCGCGCGCCCCGTGCCGGCGATCGCGGTGCGCCGGCCGGCGCAGGCCGCTTCGGCGACCGTCCGCCGCGCTTCGAGGACCGTGGTCCGCGCCTCGGCGACGCTGCCTTCCGAGCGCAGCGAGAAGCGCTCGAACGTGCCGATCTGGCGCTGCGCAAGCTCGCGGCGCAGGCGCATGGCGAAGCGCTCACGCAGGTGCTCGGCGCCTGGGAGCAGCGCGACGCGTCGAAGCTGCCCAGCGTCCAGGAACTGGGCCGCGCCGTTACGCCGGCGGTGCGCGGCCAGTGGTCGCAGGCCCTGGCCGCAGGCCCGACGGCCGCGGCCGACGATGCGGCCGAAGCCTTGCTGCGTCTCGAGATGGCGGCCGAAGTGCCGACGCCGGCCGAGCAGCTCGATGCACGCCGTGCGCTGCAGCTGAAGCTGCTGACCAAGCGCGGCGATCCGGCGCCAGCCCAGACCTGGGGGCAGGATGCCGGCAAGGTGCTGGCCGCTGCGCACGATGCGGCATCGGCGCGCCGGCTGCAGAACGCGCTCAAGGCCCTGCTGCGCAAATAAGGGGCAGAGCGGCGTCTAGCGCTTGCCGAAGAACTCGTCGAACAGGGCCGCCAGTTCGGAGAACTCTGCGGCCAGTTTCGCGCGGTTCACGAAGTAGGCCTCGCAGGCCACGGCAAAGAACTCGCCGGGCGATTCCGCGGCATAGGCATCGAGCCACGGCGGCTCGCCGCCGAAGCGCTCGGCCACGATGATTTTCTCGCGGAAGGCGTCGTAGGCCGGCTGCAGCACCGCGAACCAGGCGGCGCGTGCATCGCGCGCCGACGAGGTCCCGGCGAAGCCGGCCGGCAGCGGCGGGCAGCCGTCGGCAGCACCGCCGTGCATGTCGATCTTGTGGGCGAACTCGTGGATCACGACGTTGTAGCCCGCGTCGCGCGTGATGCTGCTCGCGAGCACGTCCTGCCAGCTCAGCATCACCGGGCCTCGGTCCATGGCCTCGCCGGCCAGCACCTCGTCGTATTCGTGCACCACGCCCGTCTCGTCGGTCGTCTTGCGGCGCGCCACGGCTTCGGAGGGATGCACCACGATGCCGACGAAATCCTCGTACCAGCGCAAGCCGCCCCTCAGGTGCAGCACCGGTAGCACCGCCTGCGCTGCCACCGCGAGCGCGACCTCATCGGTGATCACGAAGCCGTGCGCTCCATGGAATTCCTTGTCGCGCAGGAATTCCGCCGCGAGGCGGCGCAGGCGCTCCAGGTCGGCCGCTGGCCGCTCGGCGAGAAAGGGATAGCGCGCCAGCGTGGCCTGCCATGCCGGCTCGGGAATCGAGGGCGGCGCGCGCAGGCCGCGCAGCCAGCCGAACATCAGCGCAGATCGACGCGTTGCGCGCCGGCGCTCGTAAGACAGAGCAATTGGGCGCGCGCCGGATGGGCTGTCAGGTCCCAGTCGCTCAGCACGATGCGCTCGAGTCCGCCGCCGAGCGCATGCGTCGCAGGCTTGTGCGTGTGGCCATGGACCAGCGTCGCTGCGTCCGCCTGCGCGAGCCATGCGCGCGCAGCATCGGCATCGACGTCGGCCCAGACCATTTCCGGGCTGCGCTTGCGGTCTTCGCTCTGCGTGCGCATCGACCGGGCCAGCGCGCGGCGCTCGGCCAGCGGGCGCGCGAGAAACGCGCTCTGCCAGGCCGGCGTTCGCACCTGGGCGCGGAATTGCAAGTACTCGGTGTCTTCCAGGCAGAGTAGGTCGCCGTGGCTCAGCAGCCAGCGCTTGTCATGCAGGACCAGCACGGTCGGATCGTCGAGGAGCGTCAGCTTGCATTGCGTCGCGAACGCAGCACCGATCAGGAAGTCGCGGTTGCCGTGCATGAAGAAAACCGGCCGGCGCTCGGCCGCCGTGCGCAGCAATTCGGCGCATTGCGCTTCGAAGCCGGGTTCGGCCGCCGCATCGTCGCCGACCCAGACCTCGAACAAGTCGCCGAGGATGAAGATCGCATCGGCCGGCGTGGTTTGCAGATAGCCGCGCCAGGCGTCGAAGGTGGCCGCGTCCGAGGCCTGCAGGTGGAGGTCGGAGAGAAGGTCGACCGTGTGCCACGCCGCAGGGGCCGCGAGCTCGGCGAAAGCCGTCATCGATGGATCAGTCTTTGACGACGGCCTTCTCGATCACCACGTCTTCGAGCGGCACGTCGTCGTGGAAGCCCTTGCGGCCGGTCTTCACGGCCTTGATCTTGTCCACCACTTCCTTGCCGCCCACGACCTTGCCGAACACTGCATAGCCCCAGCCCTGCGCCGACGGCGCGGTGTGATTCAGGAAACCGTTGTCGGCCACGTTGATGAAGAACTGGGCCGTAGCCGAATGCGGCGCGCTGGTGCGGGCCATGGCGACGGTGTAGTTGTCGTTCTTGAGGCCGTTGTTGGCCTCGTTCTGGATCTCGGCGCCGGTCGGCTTCTGCGTCATGCCCGGCTCGAAGCCACCGCCCTGCACCATGAAGCCGGGGATGACGCGGTGGAACACGGTGTTGTCGTAGTGACCCTTGGTCACATAGGCGAGGAAGTTCTCGACCGACTTCGGCGCCTTGTCCTGGTCGAGTTCGAGCGTGATCACGCCCTGGTCCTTGATGTGCAGTTCGACTTTGGGGTTGCTCATTGGGTTGCTCCTTTGGGTTACTTCGCCACGGTGGCGGACTGGATGGTGATGCTTTCGACCGGCACGTCCTGCATGCCGTTCTTGTTGCCCGTGCGCGCGGCGCGGATTTTGTCGACCACCTCGGTGCCCGCCACCACCTTGCCGAACACGGTGTAGCCGTAGCCGTCGGGGTTGGGTGCGTTGAGCATCGCGTTGTCCTTTACGTTGATGAAGAACTGCGAGGTGGCCGAGTTGGGGTTGCCGGTGCGCGCCATCGCGATCGTGTACTTGTCGTTCTTGAGGCCGTTGCCGGCCTCGAGCGGGATCGGCGCGCGCGTGGCTTTTTGCTGCAGGTCGGCCGTGAAGCCGCCGCCCTGGATCATGAAGCCGTCGATCACGCGATGGAACACTGTGCCGTCGTAGTGCTTGTCCTTGACGTACTGCAGGAAGTTCTCGACCGTCTTGGGCGCCTTGTCCGGCGCGAGTTCGATCACGATGTCGCCGGCCGAGGTGCTGAGCTTGACGCGCGGCGCGCTCTGCGCCCAGCTGGGGCTCGCGATGGCCAGGCTCGCGGCCAGGACCAGTGCCGTGCGGCGTGAGAAGACGTGCATGTTCAAGAGAAGACTCGCTTTCGAAGGAAGAGCGCTGCCCGTGCCGCTCTCGCGGGCAGGCGGCGGGTGCTTATTGGCGAACGGGCTTGCGGATGACGCTCGTCGCGGGCGGCAGTGCGCCGGAGGTCGGCGTCGTGAAGAGCTGGCGGATCAGCGCGAGCTTGGGCGCCACGGTGGTGTTGCCGGCTTCGAGCTGTTGCGCGCGGCCATAGGACTGGCCGGCGAGGCGGGCATAGACATCGCCCAGGTTTTCGTGCGCGGTGGCGTAGCTCGGGTTGAGCTTGATCGCCATTTCGAGCGCGGCGCGGGCCTTGTCGAACTGGCTCTGCGCGGCGTACAGCGCCGCGAGGTTGTTGTAGGGCTCGGGCAGCTCGGGGAAATCCTGCGTGAGCTGCGTGAACACCGCGGTCGCGTCGGCCTGCTTGCCCTGCTCGGTCAGGATCACGCCGCGCAGGAAGCGCATTTGCGGATCGCGCGGCTTGCCTGCGATGTAGGCATCGGCTTTTGCCAGCGCTTCTTGGGACTTGCCCTGACGCAGCAATGCGTTGACATCGGCATAGTCGTCGGCTTGCGCCGCACCGGCGGCGAGCACCAACAGGAGGGCCGAAAGAATGCGCAGAACCATGGGGAAGGGGAGAGCGGCGTGCTTCATGAAGCCTCGAGAGATGGGGGAGACGCGGGCCTCGAAAACACCCGGAAAATATCCGGCGGCGGCCGTTTATACTGCGGTGGATTGTAGCCGAGGGGCCGCGTTCAACCCCTTGTCGCAACAGCATCCACACCCCTGAAAAACCCCTGTCGCCACCCGTATCGCATGGGTGCGAAACGACGCGTTCCGAGCCTCATGAGTCTTCGCATCTACAACACGCTCTCGCGTGAGCTGGAGGAATTTTCTCCTTTGCAACCCGGCCGGGTGCGCATGTACGTGTGCGGAATGACGGTCTACGACTACTGCCACCTGGGCCATGCGCGCTCGATGATTGCTTTCGACGTGGTGCAGCGCTGGCTGAAACTGTCAGGATTCGAGGTCGACTATGTGCGCAACATCACCGACATCGACGACAAGATCATCCGCCGCGCGGTGGAGAACGGGGAGAGCATTCGCGCGCTCACCGACCGCATGATCGACGCGTTGCACGAGGATGCCGATGCGCTGGGCATCGAGCGGCCCGCGCACGAACCGCGCGCGACCGAGTTCATTCCGCAGATGCTGTCGATGATCGCCACGCTCGAGAAAAAGGGCCTCGCCTATCGCTCGACCAACGGCGACGTCAACTACGCGGTGCGCAAGTTCCCGGGCTACGGCAAGCTCTCCGGCAAGACGCTCGACGAGCTCCACGCCGGCGAGCGCGTGGCCGTGCTGGACGGCAAGGAAGATCCCCTCGACCCCGTGCTCTGGAAGAGCGCGAAGCCCACAGAGCCCGACGAGGTCAAGTGGTCCAGCGATTTCGGCGCCGGCCGTCCCGGCTGGCACATCGAGTGCTCGGCCATGGCCTGCCAATTGCTCGGCGAGACCGTCGACATCCACGGCGGCGGCATGGACCTGCAGTTTCCGCATCACGAGAACGAAATCGCGCAGAGCGAGGGCGCGAGCGGCAAGCCGTTGGCCCGCGTTTGGATGCACAACGGCTTCATCAACATCGACGACGAGAAGATGTCCAAGAGCCTGGGCAACTTCTTCCTGATCCGCGATGTGCTCAAACAGTACGACGCCGAGACCGTGCGCTTCTTCGTCGTGCGTGCGCACTATCGCAGCCCGCTCAACTACAGCGATGTGCATCTCGACGATGCGCGCGCCTCGCTCAAGCGGCTCTATACGGCGCTGCAACTGGTGGCGCCGGCCGCGGTCGCGATCGACTGGTACGAGCCCTACGCCGCACGCTTCAAGGCGGCGATGGACGAGGACTTCGGCACGCCCGAAGCGGTTGCGGTTCTTTTCGACTTGGCCGGCGAGGTGAACCGCACGCGCTCGGCCGAGGCCGCCGGGCTGCTGAAGGCGCTGGGCGGCTGCCTCGGCCTGTTGCAGGCCGATCCGCAGCAATTCCTGCAGGCCGGCAGCACGCTCGACGATGCCGCGATCCAGGTCCTGATCGCCGAGCGCGCCGAGGCCAAGGCGGCGAAGAACTTCGCGCAGGCCGACCGCATCCGCAACGATCTGCTCGCCCAGGGCATCGTGCTGAAGGACTCGCCGACCGGTACGACATGGACCGTGTCCAAGTAAGGGACCGAGAAGAAAAAATGCCTGCCGCCAAGAAACCGACCATCGAAGTCTTCACCCCCGACTACTGGGAAGAAGCTTGCAAGCACTTGGCCAAGAAGGACCGCGTCATGAAGCGGCTGATCCCGCAGTTCGGCGACGCCTGCCTGGAGTCGCGCGGCGACGCCTTCACCACGCTGGCGCGCAGCATCGTGGGCCAGCAGATCTCGGTGAAGGCAGCGCAGTCCGTCTGGGATCGCTTCGCCACGCTGCCGCGCAGAATGACGCCCGCCAACGTGCTGAAGCTCAAGGTCGACGACATGCGCGCCGCCGGCCTGTCGGCGCGCAAGATCGAGTACCTGGTCGACTTGGCCCTGCATTTCGATTCCGGCATCGTGCACGTCGACGCCTGGGAAGACATGTCCGACGAGATGATCGTCGCCGAGCTGGTCGCGATCCGGGGCATCGGCCGCTGGACCGCCGAGATGTTCCTGATCTTCCACCTGATGCGGCCAAACGTGCTGCCGCTGGACGACGCCGGGCTGATCAACGGCATCAGTCAGAGCTATTTCTCGGGCGACCCGGTGAGCCGCAGCGATGCCCGCGAGGTCGCGGTTGCCTGGGCACCATATTGCAGCGTCGCGACTTGGTATATTTGGCGATCGCTCGACCCGCTACCGGTCGCATACTGACAACAGGAGAAGACGTTGGCGAAACGAACCTTCCTCGACTTCGAGCAACCCGTTGCGGAGCTCGAATCCAAGATCGAAGAACTGCGCTATGTACAGACCGAATCGGCGGTCGACATTTCGGAAGAGATCGATCAACTCAGCAAAAAAAGCCAGCAGCTCACCAAGGAAATCTACAGCGACCTGACGCCGTGGCAGATCACCAAGATCGCGCGTCATCCGGAACGGCCCTACACGCTCGACTACGTGGGCGAGATCTTCACCGACTTCGTCGAATTGCACGGCGACCGCCACTTCGCGGACGACCTGTCGATCGTCGGCGGCCTGGCGCGCTTCAACGGCACGCCCTGCATGGTGCTGGGCCACCAGAAGGGCCGCGATACCAAGGAGCGCACGGCACGCAACTTCGGCATGAGCAAGCCCGAGGGCTACCGCAAGGCGCTCAGGCTCATGAAGACCGCCGAGAAATTCAAGCTGCCGGTGTTCACCTTCGTCGATACGCCGGGCGCCTATCCCGGCATCGATGCCGAGGAACGCTGCCAGTCCGAGGCCATCGGCCGCAACATCTTCGAGATGGCACAGCTCGAGGTGCCGATCATCGTCACCATCATCGGCGAGGGCGGTTCCGGCGGCGCGCTGGCGATCTCGGTCGGCGACCAGGTGCTGATGCTGCAGTACTCGGTGTACTCCGTCATCAGTCCCGAAGGCTGCGCCTCGATCCTCTGGAAGACCAGCGACAAGGCCCAGGAGGCGGCCGATGCCCTCGGCATCACTGCGCACCGGCTCAAGGCCCTGGGCCTGGTCGACAAGATCGTCAACGAGCCGGTCGGCGGCGCGCACCGCGACCACCGGCAGATGGCCGCCTTCCTCAAGCGCGCGCTCAACGACGCCTTCCGCCAAGTCGGCGACCTGAAGCCGAAGGAGCTGCTCGACCGCCGCTACGAGCGTTTGCAGAGCTACGGCCGCTTCGCCGACACCAAGGCCGAGAGCGCCAAGTAGCCCGCGCGGCCGTTCCCGGCCTGCTACCTCCGATGCAGAATCCCGCCGCCCCAGCGCTCGCGTCCTGGGCGGCGCCCTTGCCGCTGGGCATCGCCTACAGCGGCGGTGCCGACTCCACGGCGCTGCTGCATGCCGCGGCGCAGCGCTGGCCCGGACAGATCCAGGCGCTGCATGTGCATCACGGCCTGCAGCACGCAGCCGACGACTTCGAAGCCCATTGCGCCGCCACGTGCAGCGCCCTGGGCGTGCCGCTGCACGTGGGCCGCGTCGATGCCCGGCACGCACCCGGCGAGAGCCCCGAAGATGCCGCGCGCCGGGCGCGCTACCAAACGCTGGCCGCGCTCGCCCAAGCCCATGGCCTGCAGCATGTCGCGCTGGCGCAGCATGCCGACGACCAGGTCGAGACGATGCTCATCGCGCTCAGCCGCGGCGCCGGCCTCGACGGATTGGCCGGCATGCCGCCCCGGATCGAGCGCCATGGCGTCGACTTCCACCGTCCGATGCTCGAGGTGCATGCGAGCGCGCTGCGCGAATGGATTGCCGCCAGCGCCACCGCGCACATCGACGACCCCAGCAACACCGACCTGCGCTACACGCGCAACCGCATCCGCCTGCAGGTGCTGCCGACGCTCGCAGCCGCCTTGCCGCAGTTTCGCGAAACCTTTGCGCGCTCGGCGCGCAACGCGGCCAAGGCTTCGGGCCTCCTGGCCGAGATCGCTGCGCAGGACATCGCCACCGCGGGTTCGCCGCCGACGCTCGCCGCATTGCGTGCGCTGCCGCGCGAGCGTCTTGCCAATGCGCTGCGCCACTGGCTCAAGCGCGAACACGGCGCGGTGCCGAGCGAGGCCCAGCTCGATCAGCTGCTCGACCAGATCGCGGCTTGCAGCACGCGCGGCCACCGCATCCGTCTCAAGGTTGCCGACGGTTACCTCCTGCGCGAGGGCGAGTTTCTGCGTTGGTACAATGCCCGTCCCCTGCCGTAGCCCTCAGCCTTCGCGCTGAACGGCGCCCGGCGGAACACGGATGCCGGCATGCGGCATCCGAATCCTTCTGTCCTGACTTCACCCATGGCATTGATCGTTCACAAATACGGCGGTACGTCGATGGGCTCGACCGAGCGCATCCGCAATGTCGCCAAGCGCGTCGCCAAGTGGGCACGCGCCGGCCACCAGATGGTGGTGGTGCCGAGCGCCATGAGCGGCGAAACCAACCGCTTGCTCGGCCTCGCCAAAGAGCTGGCCCCGCCCAAACCCGGCGACGACCACAACCGCGAGCTCGACATGCTGGCTTCCACCGGCGAGCAGGCCTCGTCGGCGCTGCTGGCGATCGCGCTGCAGGCCGAGGGCATGCAGGCAGTCAGCTATGCCGGCTGGCAGGTTCAGGTCAAGACCGACAGCGCCTTCACCAAGGCCCGCATCGAAAGCATCGACGACGAGCGCGTGCGCGCCGACCTCGACGCCGGCAAGGTCGTTGTCGTCACCGGCTTCCAGGGCGTCGACGACGCGGGCAACATCACCACGCTGGGGCGCGGCGGCAGCGACACCTCGGCGGTCGCGATCGCGGCGGCGATGAAAGCGCACGAGTGCCTCATCTACACCGACGTCGACGGCGTCTACACCACCGACCCGCGCGTCGAACCCGATGCGCGCCGGCTGACCACCGTGAGCTTCGAAGAGATGCTCGAGATGGCGAGCCTGGGCTCCAAGGTGCTGCAGATCCGCTCGGTCGAATTCGCCGGCAAGTACCAGGTGCCGCTGCGCGTGCTGTCGAGCTTCACGCCGTGGGACATCGACATCCAGGAAGAAGCCCGCTCCGGCACCCTGATCACTTTCGAGGAAGACGAAAACATGGAACAAGCCGTCGTATCCGGCATCGCATTCAACCGCGACGAAGCCAAGATCTCCGTGCTCGGCGTGCCGGACAAGCCCGGCATCGCGTACCACATCCTCGGCGCCATCGCCGACGCGAACATCGAGGTCGACGTCATCATCCAGAACCTGAGCAAGGACGGGCGCACCGACTTCAGCTTCACGGTGCACCGCAACGACTACGCGAAGGCGGTCGACCTGCTCAAGGCCAAGGTGCTGCCCACGCTGGGTGCGGCCGACATCGTCGGCGACACCAAGATCTGCAAGGTCAGCATCGTCGGCATCGGCATGCGCAGCCACGTCGGCGTCGCGAGCAAGATGTTCCGCGTCCTGAGCGAGGAGGGCATCAACATCCAGATGATCTCGACCAGCGAGATCAAGACCTCGGTCGTGATCGACGAAAAGTACATGGAGCTCGCGGTGCGCGCGCTGCACAAGGCCTTCGATCTCGATCAACCGGCCGCCTAAGCTGGCATAATTGCTGTTTCCAGGAACTGTGACCGAGTGGCCGAAGGTGCTCCCCTGCTAAGGGAGTATGGGGTGTAGAGCCTCATCGAGGGTTCGAATCCCTCCGGTTCCGCCAGTAATGCCTCCATGAATATCCATGGAGCTGAAAGAGCCCAAGAGAATCAAAACTCTTGGGCTTTTTTGCGTCCGGCGATGCCCATCCAGCTCCTATTCGACACCGTCGCACATCCGCTTGCTGTCTTGCCCTGTGCTGACGATGACCACCTTCCCCCCGCCGTCGACGTTGACATTCGTGCATCCTTTTTGAGTGCTGCTGCCCGCCCCGGGGATCGCACCGAGAATTTCATTGGTGGCAGCAACCGCCTTCTTCACGCCCTCCCAGGTTGTCTCCAGAAAGCTTCTTGCCAGGACCTGAGGCGGTCCCTTCACATCGACGATGACCACCTCGGCCTGAGCTGCACCCTCCACTTGGTAGCGGACGCCGCCTGGAATGGCGCGAAGAGCCTTGGCCGTTGCACCGTCTGGCAACTTGATCCCTGTTTGGAGTTCCGGGTTGGCCTTCAGGAAATCTTGGACCTGTCGCGCTGACGCGTTGGCTCGTCTGGGGACTGGCACCTGTGTGCCCGGCGGGCTCAGGATGGCTGGAGGCGTTGGCGCAAATTGCGCCTGCGTGAGACCGGTCAGCCCAAAGCCTGAGAGGAAGATCACCACTACGGCCAAGTACCTGGTCATGATTGCTCCCCATGCCCAGCCCCTCGCCGGGCTCAGGTCATATTAGGTATCCAGCGCCGCAGCGACAAGCCGAACGGGTGGAGGTCTGGCTGCGCTCTGCGGTGCTGATCACCGTAGCAGTGCCGCTTCGGCGGCAAGTGAGAAGGAGGCGCTGTTCGCGGTAGGGCAAGGCTGCCGGAAGACGCCCGCTGTCGGATTCGGCCTGCGCTTACAGGCGCCTTCGCGAGGGGACGACGTGAACGGCGGCCGCCGCCGTAATCATGATCCTCATCGACCTTGCATCGAACAACTCCAGGGAGACAAGCATGGCCACCAGCAACGATCTTCCCGTCCTCGCTGACGGATCAGTCGCCGCAGGCGCGAATCCGGCCGTCATGCGCTGCGACGATGAGACGCTCGAAGTGCTGAACGATCTGCTCGAGAATGCGCGCAACGGAGAGTACGGGTTTCGAACTTGTGCGAAGGAGCTGCCTGCCGGATCGAGCCAGAGGCAAGCGCTCAACCAGCGCGCCTCGCAGTACCACGAAGTCTGCGACGGACTGGCGCAACTGATACGCCGCCACGGCGGCTTGCCGGCCGAGGGCGGCACCACGGGCGCGGCGATTCACCGGCGGTGGGTGCATGTGAAGGGCGCGATTGGCGCCAACAGCGAGTTGTCGATCCTCGAAGAGTGCGAGCGCGGCGAAGAGGCAGCCATGGTGCGCTGCCTGCAAGCGATAGAGCGGAATCTGCCACCCGACGTCCGCGATTTGATCGCCCGCCAGGCTGCGGCCGCGCAGGAAAGCCGCGATCGGATCAGAACGCTGTGCGACCAGGCTCGCACCGGCGGTCGATCGAAGGCCTGAACGCCGGCAACGTGAGGCGCGTGACGCGTCCGCGCAGCGCTGACCTCCGCCTAATGTTCCTGCAGGCGCTGAAGCAGCTCCGCGCTCGGATAGCCGTCCGCGGGCAAGCCGACACTGCGTTGATAGCGGCGCAGCCCTTCACGGGTCGCCGGGCCCATGACACCGTCGGGCGCTCCGCTGGCAAAGCCACGCTGATTGAGCGCGGTCTGCAGCTCGAGCAGCTGGCTGCGCGTGAGCGCGGCCAGATCCCGCGGCCAAGGCGCCTGCACGCCCGAGCCGCCGGCGAGCCGCTGCGCAAGAAGGCCGACCGCGAGCGCATAGCTGGTCGAGTTGTTGTAGTGCAAGATGGCACGGAAGTTCGATCCGACCAGGAAGGCCGGCCCGCGGGCTCCCGCGGGCAGCAAGATCGTGCCGTCGGCAAACTCCGGCAGCGGCTGGCCGTCCACGGTGCGCAGACCCTCAGTGGCCCATTGAGCGGTCGGCTGGCGCACGGTTGCGTCGGCGCGGCCATAGTCGAAGCCGGTCGGCAAGCGGACCTCGACGCCCCAAGGCTTGTCCGCCTGCCAGCCCGAGCGCGACAGGAAGTTCGCGGTCGAAGCCATCACATCGGCCATGCTGCCCCAGATGTCGCGCCGCCCATCGCCATCGGCATCCACCGCGTAAGCGACGAAGCTCGACGGCAGGAACTGGGTCTGGCCCATGGCGCCAGCCCAGGAGCCGATCATGCGTTCGCGCTCGATGTCGCCGTTGTCGACAATCTTCAGCGCCGCGAGCAGCTCGCTGCGCGCCCAGTCCTCGCGGCGTCCCTCGAAACCCAGCGTCGCCAGCGCGTCGATCGTCGGGGTACTGCCGTAGTTGCTGCCGTAGTTGCTTTCCATGCCCCAGATGGCGACCACGATGCTCGGCGGGACGCCGTAGCGCGAGGCCGCTGCTTCGGCTTCGTTGCGAAGCTGCAGCAGCTTGTCCTGCCCAGCGGCGACGCGTTGAGTCGTCACGGTGCTCTCGAGGTAGTCCCAGACCGTGCGCGTGACTTCGGGCTGCGCACGATCCAGTTCGATGACGCGCGGAAGATATTGGACGTTGTCGAATGCGCTGCGCAGCGTTGCCTCGCTGATGCCCGCTGCGCGCGCGGCGGTGCGGAAATCCGCAACCCACCGTGCGAACCCCTGCGGGAGCGCCGCTCCGCCCGCGGCCGCGGGAAGGTTCGCGCTGGATGACTGCGATGGTGCCGTAGATGGCGCGGAAGCGCAGGCTCCCAGCAGCGCGATCGCGAGCGCTGTGGGAACAAGGCGGGGGAAACGCAGCGGCGGGCAATGGTCTTGGTGCATGCCGTTGATTTTCGCCTTCATGCAGGGACTGCGAGGCAGCGCCATCGGGATTTCCGCGAGGAGCAAATGCAGCGGGGAACTGCGAAGCTTCTTCGGACGACACAGGAGACCCTCATGCAACGTCGAATCATGCTGTACGCGGCCATCGCTGCCGCCGCTTCTGCCGCGATGCCACTCGCGGCGCAGGACAAGTGGCCCAGCAAACCCATCACCTACGTCGTGCCCTTCGGAGCCGGAGGGACCACCGACATTCTGGCGCGCCTGGTCACGAGCAAGGCAGGGCCGTCGCTGGGAACCACCTTCGTCATCGAGAACAAGCCGGGCGCAGGCGGAGGAATGGGAACGGACTACACGGCGAAGGCGGCGCCGGATGGCTACACCATCCAGGGCGGCACCATCAGTTCGCACGCGATCAACGTGAGTCTCTATTCGAAGCTGCCATACGACCCGATCAAGAACTTCCAGCCGATCACCATGATCGGATCCATGCCGAACGTGCTGGTGGTACGCGCCGACAGCCCGTTCAAGACCGTGCAGGACGTGATCACGGCGATTCGAAGCAAGCCCGGCACGGTCAGCTACGCCTCTTCAGGCAACGGCACTTCGCAGCATCTCTCTGGCGTGTTCTTCGAGCAAACCAGCGGCGGCAAGATGGTGCATGTGCCGTACAAGAGCAGCGCCGAGTCCTTGAATGGACTGCTGTCCGGCCAGGGACCCGAGCTCATCTTCGAGAACCTGGCACCGGCCCTGCCGCAGATCAAGGCAGGCAAGCTGCGCGCTTTGGCGGTGACTTCCGAGAAACGCGCAGCGCAGCTGCCCGAGATTCCGGCCATGGCCGAAACCATGCCCGGGTTCAGCGTGGTGTCGTGGCAGGCGATCTTTGCGCCGGCTGGCGTGCCGAAAGCCATCGTCGACAAACTTTCTGCCGAGTTGATCAAGGTGGTGAACGACCCGGAGGTGAAGTCCAAGCTGATGGAGCAGGGCATCGAGCCCGGAGGCATGACGCCTGCCGAGCTGGCGGCCTTCCAGAAGACTGAAATCGACAAGTGGGCGCGCGTCATCAAATCGGCCAACCTCAAGCTGGATTGAACGTCGCCATTGCCGACCGTCCTAGCCTTTTCCGAAGATCAGATCCGGCACCAGCAGCACGAGCTGCGGCACGAAGACCAGCAGCGCCGTCACGGCGCTGACGACCGCGAGGAAGGGGAGCGACTCGCGCGTGTATTCCCCGATAGGGCAGCGCAGGATGGAACACACCGCGTACATCGCAGAGCCGACCGGCGGCGTGAAGTTGCCGATGGTGGCGGCAATGATGAACACCAAGCCGAAGTGCACCGGATCGACACCCAGCTCGGTGACCAGGGGCAGGAAGATCGGCGTCAGCATGATGATCAGCACGGTGCCGTCGATGAAGCATCCGGCCACGAGGATGAACAGCACCACAAGCACCATGATCAGCTCGGGGTTGTCGGTAAGGCCCAGCAGCGCCGCAGAGACTACCTCCGGCACGCGCTCGAAGACGATGCCGTAGCCGAAGATCGCCGAGAGCGCGAGCAGGAACATTACCGAGCCGATGTCCATGAGGCTGCTCTCCAGCGCTTCGCGCATGGCGGCGCCTTGCAGCTGGCGGTAGGCCGCGAGGCCGATCACCACTGCGTAGACCACGGCAAAGGCACCGATCTCCGACGGTGTGAAGATGCCGAAGCGCAGGCCCACCAGCAGGAACACCGGAAACAGCAGGGCCCAGATGCCGCCCCAGGCGGCGGCGCCGATCTCGCGCGCGCTCGGCCGCGTGGCGCGCTCCGGCGCATAGCCGCGGCGCCGGGCCGTCGCCGATATCGTGAGCGCAAGCGCTGTCCAGAGCATCAACGCCGGCACGAAACCTGCCGCGAACAGCCGGCCGATGGACACCTGGCCGACGGTGCCGTAGAGGATGAAGCCGATACCCGGCGGAATCATCGGCGTGAGCACCGAGCCGAAGGAGAGCACGCCTGCCGCATAGCCGCGCGAGAAGCCGCGCTTGCGCATCTCGGCGCCCAGAATGCGCGCCTGCATGGCGGCATCGGCGATGCAGGAGCCGGAGACGCCGCCCATGAGCGCAGCCATCGCGACCGACACCTGCGCGAGCCCGCCGGTGAGCCGGCCCGCCAGCACGCCGGCCAGCCGCAGCAACTGCTCGGTGATGCCGGACTTGTTCATGAAGTTGCCGGCCAGAATGAAAAGCGGCACGGCCAGCAGCGCGAAATTCTGCGTCTGCGTGATGGTCAACTGGATCGGAATGGTGGAAGGCAGCTCGGGGTGCTGCACGAAGAACAGGGCGCCCGAGATGCCGATGGCAAAGGCCACCGGCATGCCCATCAGCAGGAACACCAGGAAGGCCAGCGAAACGATCAGCACTGCGCCGCCTTCGCCCCATGCTCCGTGCGGGCGAACTCGCTGCGCGCCTTGAGAACGGTCGTGACGAGCAGCAGCAAACCGCCGACCGGCATGCTCATGGTGACCCACGAATAGCTGATCTCCGGGATGCCCTGGAAGCTGCGCGCGCGGCTGATCCACGACAGCCACAGGCCCATGGTCGTCACATAGAGCAGGAAAGCGCCGATCAGCAGGTAGTTTGCAAGGCGCAGCAGCTTCTGCCATCGGGGCGACAGCCTGCCGGTCAGGACTTCGACCGACATCAGCGCGTCGCGGCGCCAGGCCACATCCGCGCACAGGAAGCAGGCCCAGGCGAACAGGCAGGTGGCCGCATCGGTGGTCCAGTTCAGCGGTTCGCCAATGAGGCGGGCGATGCCGCCGCTGAAGATCAACAGGACCATCGCGACCAGGAAGGTCGCGGCCACGCGAGCCTCGACGCGCAGCAAGGCCTGATAGAGCTTCTTCATCGGCTCGCCGGCTTCACTTCTTGCCGATCTCCTTGTGCACCGCGTCCCGCACGCCGCTGAGCTTGAGGGCCTCGTACGCCTGCTCGCCGGCCTTGCGGAAGGCTGCAAGGTCCACGTCTTCCACAACCGTCATGCCGCGGCCCTTGAGCTGCTGCTTCACTTCGGCTTCGAGGCGCAGGATGGTCTTGCTGGTGTCTTCGCCGGCCTTGTCGCATTCCTCCACCAGCGCCGACTGGTAGTCCTTGGGCAGGCCGTCGAACCACTTGCTGCTCACCACCTCGAAGTTGATCAGCATGATGTGCCGGGTCTCGTTCGCGTACTTCAGCACTTCGTAGAAGCGCCCGCCGGGGATGTTGTTGTAGACCAGCTCGACGCCGTCGATGGCTTTCTGCTGCAGGGCCGGGTACATCTCGCCGAATGCCATGGCGACCGGCGCCGCACCGAGCGCGCGCACCGACTCCTGCCAGATCGGCGCCGGCGGCGTGCGAATGCGCTGGCCCTTCAGGTCTTCTGGCTTGCGCACCGGCTTGTTGGTGAAGAAATGGCGATAGCCCTGCACCCAGTTGAAGCACACCACCTTCAGGCCATGCTTGCTGGCGAGCTCCTCCTGCCACTTGAGCACGCTCGGCGCCTTGCGCAGCTTCGCGACTTCTTCGAGCGTCTCCGCGAAGTAGGGGCCGTTCATCACGGCGATGGCCGGCACGTAGTTGCCGAGGCGCGCGGAATCGGTGTTCTGCCCCAGGTTCGCACCCTGGCGGATCTGCTCGATGATGTCTTCTTCCTTGCCGAGCTGCGCGCTGTGGAAGACCTCGATCTTCAGCCCGCCCTTGGTGCGCTCCTCGACGCGCTTGCCCCAGCGGATGAATCCCTCGTGGTACGGCTCCTTCGGCCCGAGCACGTGGTTGAACTTGAGCGAGAAGGTCTTGGCTGCCTGCGCCTGGACATCGGGGAAGGCCAGCGCCGCGAGCATGCCGAGCACGGCGACGAGAGGGCGCATTGCGTTGTTCGCATTCATCTCTTGTCTCCTGTGGCGGACTTTGGAGACCACCTGGTGCTATTCTAGAAAATGAAACATACATGGCAATAGCGTTTAAGACTATGAAACAGCTCCCCGGGCGCGCCGCGCGCGTCCGTTCGAAGGCGTCCTCTACGGACGCCGGCCCGAGCACCCATCGATCCCTCGAGCGCGGCCTGGCCGTGCTCGAGCTGCTGGCGGGTACGGCCGGCCCGGTCGCGCTGACCGATGCCGCGCGCCGCCTGGGCCTGCATCGAAGCACGGCCCACCATCTGATGCAGACCCTGGTGGGCCTGGGCTGGCTGCGTCAGGAAGAGGAGACGCGCAGCTATGCCCTGACGGCGAGGCTGCATCAGCTCACCGAGCGCAGATGGAGCGCCGAGCAGATCGGGGATCTGGCGCAGCCCTACCTGGAGCGGCTGACGCGGGAGACCGGCGAAGGCAGCAGCGTGGCCGTCTGGACCGGCGGCAAGGTGACCATCGCGGCCAAGCGCGAAGCCGACGGGCCGGTGCGCGTGGTGCAGGACGTGGGTGCGGTGCGCCCGATCTACTGCACCGCGGTCGGCAAGGCGCTGGCCGCCTGGCTGCCGCGCGCCGAGGTCGTGGCTGCGCTGGCGCGCGAGCCGATGCGGCCGCTCACGCCCAAGACCATCACCACGCCGGAGGCGTTCGAGAGCGAGCTGCGCCGCATTCGCAACGCGGGCTACGCGCTCGACGACGAGGAGCAGTTCAAGGGCTTGCGCTGCATCGCCATGCCGGTGTTCTGCTACACAGGCGAGGTCGTGGCGTCGATGTGCGTGTTGGGGCCTCGGCAGCGCATGACGCATCAGAAGCTGCTGGCCGTGCGCACGCCGCTGGCAGTGCTGGCGCGGGAACTGTCGGAGCAGTTGGGCTTCGTTCGCATTCCGCCATCCCACCGAGGAGAGAACGCATGACGCACGAGGAACGCTTCACGCTCGAAGGCCTGCAGGCGCTGGTGATCGGCGGCGGCAGCGGCATCGGCCGAGCCATCGCGGTCGGCCTGGCCGATGCCGGCGCCGATGTCCACGTGGCCGGCCGCCGACCGGAGATGCTGGCGCAATCCTGCGCGCTGATCCAGTCGCACGGCGCCGAGTCGAGGGCCTTCTGCGTGGACGCAGCGGACTTGCAGGCGCTGGAGCAGCTGCGCGCAGACGTGATCGGGTCGGTGGGCCTGCCCGACGTGCTGGTCAACGCGCAGGGCGTCATGCGCCTGAAAGCGGCCGAAGAATACGACGAGGCGGACTACGACCGCATCATGGACACCAATGCGAAGAGCGTCTGGTTCGCCTCGACGCGCTTCGGATCGGCCATGCTCGAGCGGGGCAGCGGCTGCATCATCGGCATCGCCTCGCTCGCGTCGTTCCGCGGCTTTGCGCGCAACGGGATCTATTGCATGAGCAAGCACGCGGTTCGCGCACTCACCGAAACTCTTGCCTCCGAATGGGCCGCACGCGGCGTGCGCGTCAATGCGATTGCGCCGGGCTTCTTCATGACGGACCTCAACAAGGACTCGATGACCGACGAGCGGAAGCAGAGGGCCATGTCGCGCATTCCGATGGGCCGCTTCGGCGAGCTCGATGAGCTCGTCGGCGCTGCGGTGTTCCTGGCGTCGCCGGCGGCGCGCTATGTGACCGGCGTCACGCTGGCAGTGGACGGGGGCTTCCTCGCGGCCGGGATGTAGGCAGGCGCGGCTCGACGCGCAGCAGGTCCTGGGGTGGCGGGCTGCGATGAACACGGCCACGCCACCGATCGGCGCGAACGTCCACGCCGCCTCCTGCGTCGCAGCGGCTTTCGCGAAATGGGGTGTCGAGCCAAGCGCCGGCAGTCCCGAGGATTTCGGCAGATACATCGTCGAAGAGTCAAGGCGCTGGCGCGCGACGGTTGCCAGCGGGGCATTGACCTTCGAGTAGCTGCTCGCGGTCTCCGAGGCCGCTTGATCCACCCGGTCCGACCGGCAGACATCCAAAAGCTGAATCCCGTGTTCAGCTTGCCTCCCGCGCGGCGAGCATGCCGTCGGCGATGCGCTGCGCGGTGTTGATGGAATCCGTGAGGCCGAGGTGCCCGTGGCCGACGGCGAGCCACAGGCCGGGCCGGCCGGCGGCGGGGCCGATGACCGGCACCGAGTCGGGCATGCAGGGCCGGTGGCCCATCCACTGGGTGGACGACAGCGCCTCGAGCCCGCCGAAGGTCTCGCGTGCGATGCGCTCGAGGATCGCGGCGCGGCGCGGCTCTGGCGGACTCGCGAGGCCGCCGAACTCCACCGTGCCGCCGACGCGCAGGCCGTCTTCCATCGGCGTGACGAAGATCTTGCGGTCGGCCAGGATCACGGTGCGCGAGACGGTGTCGCGCCCGCCGTCGAACTGCACGTGGTAGCCGCGCTGGCTCTCGAGTGCGAGCCGCACGCCGAGCGGGTCCAGCAGCCGGCGCGCCCATGCGCCGGCGGCCACCACGACCCGGTCGAAGCCGTTGGCCGCGGCATCGGCCTCCGCCGCCGTGCGCAGCTGCCAGCGGCCGTCGGCCAGCGGCGTCATCGCCTGCACCTCGTCGCGCCGCTGTTGGCCGCCGCGACTGGCGAAGGCGCGCACCATCGCCTGCACGTAGCGGAAGGGATTGACGATGGTCGCGTGGTCGGCCATGAAGACGCCGACCTGGTAGCGCTCGCCCACGCGCGGTTCGAGCGCCAGGATGCCGGCGCGGTCGAGTTGCTGAAACGGGTAGCCGTAGTGCTGGCGCATGCGCCATACGGCGGCATCCTTGGCCAGCGTCCGCGCGTCCGGATAGAGATGCAGATGCCCGCGGCGCACGAAAAGCTCGGGCACGCCCAGCTCGCGCGCCAACTGGGCGTGGCGGTCGACGGCGCCCGCGTGCAGCGCGGCCAGCTTGTCGGCCGAGAGCGCGACGCGCGAGGGCTGCGCGGAGGCGATGAAGCGCAGCAGCCAGGGCAGCGCCGTCGGCAGGTAGCGCAGCGGAAGATGCAGCGGGCCTTCCTCGTCCAGCAGCATGCCGGGCACCGAGGACAGAATCCCCGGCATCGCGAGCGGCGCCAGCGAGCCCGGGCTGATGGCCCCCGAGTTGCCGTAGCTGCAGCCGCGCCCGGGTTCGTCGCGATCGATCAGCGTGACCGCGGCGCCGCGCTTCTGCAGTGCGAGCGCAATGCAGCTGCCGACGACGCCTGCACCGACGACGGCGACGGCGAGCTGCGTTTCACGCACCGGCGCGACTGGCATCGGCAGTGGCACCAGATCTCATCAAGACCGCGCGCCATCGATGAGGAGCTGACAGATCTTTGATGAAGTCAGCGCGAGGGCGCGTCCTTGCAGTCGTCGAGCAAGGCGATCGACTGTTCGACCCGGTGCGCGATCTCGTCGTGCAGCGCCTTCGGTGCCCTGCTGGTTGCCGTCAGGAGCAGCATGCCGGTGCCCAGCGCCGCAAGAAGGCCTGTGAGCAGCTCTGAATAGGTGAAGACGTCCATCTTTGTCTTGGGGTTGGTGATGGCCCGGAATCGAGCGAGCGCGAAGTCTCTCACCGGGCCCAAGCCCTTTCAATACGCCATTTGGGGGAGAAAAGCGGCCAGGACCCTTGACGGCCCTACTGAACGATCAGCCCCTCCATGGCCGGGTCGCCGGGCGGCGCCTTGAGCTTCATCTCGCGCAGGGTCTTGACGAGCAGCTGCGCGATCATCAGGTTGCGATGGCGCTTGCTGTCGGCCGGCACCACGTGCCAGGGCGCATGGTCGCTGGAGGTGGCGGCCAGCGCCTTCTCGTAGGTGCGCTGGTAGTCGCCCCATTTCTTGCGCACGTCCAGGTCGTCGAGCTTGAATTTCCAGCGCTTCTCGGGCTCGTCGATGCGCGCCTGCAGGCGTTCGCGCTGCACGTCCTTGCTGATGTGCAGCATGCACTTGACGATCACGGTGCCCGTTTCGGCGAGCAGCCGCTCGAAGTCGTTGATCTGCGCGTAGCGGCGCCGGGTCTCGGCCTTGTCGATCCAGCCTTCGACCACCGGCACCAGCACGTCCTCGTAGTGGCTGCGGTTCCAGACCATGATCTCGCCGCTGCGCGGCACCACGGCGTGGCAGCGCCAGAGAAAGTCGCGCGCGCGTTCGTCCTCGGTCGGCGCCTTGAAGGCCGTCACCCGCACGCCGAGCGGCGAGGTGCGCGAGAACACCCAGCGGATGGTGCCGTCCTTACCGCTGGTGTCCATGCCCTGCAGCACCAGCAGCAGCTTGCGCCGGCCCTCGGCATGCAGCAGGTTCTGCAGCTCGTCGAGCTCGCTCGCCAGCGTATCGAGCCGTTCGCGCTGCGCGTCTTCGGGTCCTTCGATGAAAGCCGTATCGGCGGAATCGATGGATTGCAGCCTGAAGTTGCTGCCGACGCGGAAATTCTTGAAGCTGGCCATGCGCAGGGACTCCTTGCGAAAACAACGAGTCCGAGAGGGTACGCGATGTTCAGCTGTCGTCGGGGTCCAGCGAGGCGCTCCAGCGGCTGTCCCAGTCGACGCGGCGCGCGTCGTCGAGCTCGCGCCGGTTGCGCTTGGTGGGCCGCCCCTGCTCGATGCTGAGCGCCGGCTCGCTGCCCATGCGGCGCTGCTCGCGTGCAGCCGCCTGCGCCGCCAAGCTCTCGGGCGTTTCTTCGTAGAGCTGCTGCGCCACCGGCGCCGGGCCGCGCTGGCCGCTGAGGCCGCGTACCAGGACGATGCGGCTCAGGGGGCCGAGCCGCATCGCGACCGTGTCGCCCACCTTCACCTCGCGCGAAGCCTTGGCCACGTCGCCGTTGACCTGCACGCGGTTCTTTGCGATCTCTTCGGCCGCGAGCGAACGCGTCTTGAAGAAGCGTGC
The DNA here is from genome assembly GCF_003984645.1 of Variovorax sp. MHTC-1. Classification (GTDB taxonomy): domain Bacteria; phylum Pseudomonadota; class Gammaproteobacteria; order Burkholderiales; family Burkholderiaceae_C; genus Variovorax. Next base: position 630,277 of record NZ_RWKI01000001.1, on the reverse strand, counting down.
GGCCCAGAGCCACTTGTCGATGCGAAGTCGATCCATGTACTTCAAGTATCGCGCGCCAGCGGGAGATGCACGACGGCATCCAAGCCGACATGCTGTCCGCCTGCTTCCCGGTTCTCGAGCGCGATGCGCCCGTCCAGGGCGAGCACGATCTCGCGGCAGATCGCCAGCCCGAGTCCGGAGCCGCTGACCAGGTCGCCGGCCGCGAAGGGCGCGAAGAGGCGCTGCCGCAATTCGTCGGAGATGCCGGGTCCGTCGTCGCGAACTCCGAGCACCGCCATATCGCCCTCGGCATGCACACGCACCGCGAGCGCACCGCCGCGCGGGCTGTGCTTGATGGCGTTGTGCAGCAGGTTGCGCGCCAGTTCCTGCAGCATCCAGCGATGCGCGCGCACCCACACCGGCGCCGCGTCGACCGAGAGCTCGAAGTCGAGCGCCTTGTCCGCCAGGAGCGGCGACACATCGAGTGCCACCTGGCGCACCGCCTCGCCGAGCTCCAGCGTCACCGACTCGGGCTGCTGCCGCAGCTGCTCGACCTTGGCGAGCGAGAGCATCTGGTTGGCAAGCAGGGTCGCGCGCTCCACCGTTTCGCCGATCTCGTCCAGCGCCTGCGCGGTCGGCACGTCCCCGCGGCGCGCCGACTGCACCTGGGCCTTGAGCACGGCCAGCGGCGTGCGCAGCTGGTGCGCGCTGTCGCGCACGAAGCGCTTCTGGTGGTCCAGCAGCCGCTGCAGCCGGCCCATGACGCGGGTGGTGGCGTCGACCATGGGGCGCAGCTCGCGCGGCGCGTCGGGCGCGTCTATCGGCGAGAGATCGTCGGCGGCCCGGGCCTCGATGGCTTCGCCCAGCTGGCGCACCGGCCGGGTAGCGCGCTGCACCACGAACACGGTGACCCCCGCGATCACCGCCAGCAGCACCAGCTGGCGCCAGAGCATGTCGACGAGCAGCTTGCGCGCCAGCGTCTCGCGCAGCTCCAGCGTCTCGGCCACCTGCACCACCGCCATGCCGCGCCCGCGCGCGCTCGCCACCGGCTGCAGCAGCACCGCCACGCGCACCGGCTGTTCGCGGAAGCGCGCATCGTAGAAGTCCACCAGCGCCGCGTAGGGCGGGCGGTCCGGCAGCTTGCCGCGCCAGAAGGGTAGCTCGGCAAAGCCCGAGATCATTTCGCCGTCCTGCGCCGAGACGCGATAGAACATGCGGCTCTTGTTGTCGGCCTCGAAGGCTTCGAGCGCGGAGTAGGGAACGATGGCGCGCAGCGAGGCATCCTCGTCGTAGCCCTCCACGTCGAGCTGCTCGCCGATGGTCTTGGCCGAGGCGAGCAGCGTGCGGTCGTAGGCGGTGGTCGCGGCCGCCAGGCTCTGGCGATAGAGGCTCACGCTGTTGATCACGATGAACAGCGCGACCGGCGCCAGGATGCCGACCAGCAGCCTGGCGCGCAGCGAGAAAGGCCGGATCATCGTTCTTCGCGCAGCAGATAGCCCAGGCCGCGCAGCGTCATCAAGGCGGCGCCGGTGCCCGCGAGCTTCTTGCGCAGGCGGTAGACGACGACCTCGATCGCTTCGTACTGCACGTCCGCCTCGCCGGGAAAGACCAGCTCGAACAGGCGCTCCTTGCTGACCGCGTGGCCCGGCTTGACCATCAGCGCCTTGAGCAGCGCGAGCTCGCGCGGCGTGAGCTCGAGCACCTCGGCACGGTGGTAGATCGCGCCGCTGTCGGCTTCGTAGCGCAGTCCGCCGACCTGCGGCAGCTGGGTCGCGGCTTCGGGCCCGGCGCTCTGGTGGCGCCGGTGCAGGGCGCGGATGCGCGCTTCGAGTTCGTCGAGGTCGAAGGGCTTGGGCAGGTAGTCGTCGGCACCCGCGTTGAGGCCGACGACGCGGTCGCCGACCGTGCCGCGCGCGGTCAGGAGCAGCACCGGCGTGCGCAGGCCTTCGGCGCGTGCCTGGGCCAGCACCTGCAGGCCGTCGAGCGTGGGAAGGCTGAGGTCGAGCGCCACCACGTCGGGCTCGAGGGCGCGCCATTGCGCGAGCGCCTCGGCGCCGTCGCCGCAAAGACGCACGTCGATCATGCGGCGCCCGAGCGTGCGCTGCAGCGTGGTTTGCATCGACGGATCGTCTTCGACTAGCAGCAGCTTCATGGCCGGAATTCGGTGTTTACCCCAGTGCACTGGACAGCCAACTGACAGCGGGGCGGCGCATCATAGCGGGCGTTCAGCATCCCAGATCCAAGGAGACATGCATGCGTCGAGATACCTTTCTGAAGTCCCTGGCCGCCCTGGCCGCCACCGGTGCCTTGCCACTCTCGGCCTGGGCCGCCCCCAACGTCAAGATGATGATCCCGGCCAATCCGGGCGGCGGTTGGGACACCACGGGGCGTGCGCTGGGCAAGGCCATGACCGACGGCAAGCTGGCCGACACGGTCACCTACGACAACAAGGGCGGCGCCGCCGGCGCGCTGGGCCTGGCCCAGTTCATCAACGGCTCCAAGGGCGATCCCAATGCGCTGATGGTGATGGGCGCCGTGATGCTGGGCGGCATCATCACCGGCAAGCCGCCGGTCAACCTCTCGCAGGCCACGCCGATCGCGCGCATCACGAGCGAATACAACGTGTTCGTGCTGCCGGCGAACTCGCCGCTGAAGACCATGAAGGACGTGGTCGAGCAGCTCAAGAAGGATCCGGGCAGCGTCAAGTGGGGCGGCGGCTCGCGCGGCTCCACCGAGCACATCGCCGCGGCCATGATCGCGCAGAAGGTGGGCGTCGATCCGTCCAAGATCAACTACGTCGCCTTCCGCGGCGGCGGCGAGGCCACGGCGGCCATCCTGGGCGGCAACGTCACGGTCGGGGGCAGCGGCTACAGCGAGTTCGCCGAGTACATCAAGACGGGGAAGATGCGCGCCATCGCCGTCACTTCCGCCACGCGCCTGCCGGGCAGCACCGTGCCGACGCTCAAGGAGCAGGGCATCGACGTCGAGATCGGCAACTGGCGCGGCGTTTACGGCGCGCCCGGCATCACGGCCGAGCAGCGCAAGGCGCTGACCGACCTGGTGCTGGCCGCGATCAAGACGCCGACCTGGAACGAGGCGATGAAGAAGAACGACTGGACGCCGGCCGTCCTGTCGGGCGAAGCCTTCGCCAAGTTCGTGGACGACGAGTTCGCGAGCCTGCGCGCGACGATGATCAAGTCCGGCATGGTCTGAGGCCGCGCGTTCGCGAAAGCGCGGGAGCGCGTCGCCCGGCGGCGTGCTCCTTTTTCCTTGACCCAACGCGAGGTCCAGAACAATGTCCAACATCGACCCCTCCTCGAGCGGAGACGCGTCGCTCGAGCCCCGATCGCCGCAACCCGCCCTCTGGCCGCAGACGCTGGTCGGCGTCGGCATCCTCCTCGTCGGCCTGGCGCTCGGCTTCGGCGCGATCGGCATCTCGTCCGAGGCCGGCTACGGCGGCGTCGGCCCCAACTTCCTGCCCTGGCTGGTATCGGTCGCGCTCACCGTGTGCGGCGCCTGGATCATCTGGGAATCGCGCACCGGCGGCTTCCGCGACATGGATGCGCCTTCGGGCGCGGTGCAGGCCTACTGGAGCGGCTTCGCCTGGGTGACGGCCGGGCTGCTGCTCAATGCAGCGCTGATCACCACCATCGGCTTCATCCTGAGCTGCACGCTGTGCTACCTGCTGGCCGTGCAAGGGCTGCGGCGCGCCAACGGCCAGGCGGCCGTCAATGCGCCGCGCACCTGGATCACCGACATCGTGACCGGCCTTCTGATCTCGGCGCCGGTGTACTGGCTCTTCACCAAGTTCCTGGCGATCAACCTGCCGGGCCTGACGACCACGGGATGGATTTGATGGGCCCCCACACTCACATTCGTTCGCTGCCCCCCGAGGGGGCGCAAGCCGCCCTTGGGTCGGCCCTTCGGGAGGCTTGACATGGACATCTTCAATGCATTGATGCAGGGCTTCGCGCTCGCGATCACGCCCGTCAACCTGCTCTGGTGCCTGGTGGGCTGCGCCCTCGGCACGGCCGTCGGCGTGCTGCCCGGCATCGGCCCGGCGGTGGCGGTGGCGATGCTGTTGCCGATCACCGGCAAGGTCGAGATCACGGCCTCGATGATCTTTTTCGCGGGCATCTACTACGGCGCCATGTACGGCGGCTCGACCACTTCCATCCTGCTCAACACGCCGGGCGAAACGGCGAGCATGGTGACGGCGATGGAAGGCAACAAGATGGCCAAGAGCGGCCGCGCGGGCGCCGCGCTGGCCACCGCCGCGATCGGCTCCTTCGTGGCCGGCAGCATCGCCACCGTGGTCGTCACGCTGTTCGCGCCTTTCGTGGCCGACTTCGCCGTCCGGCTCGGGCCGCCCGAATATTTCCTCCTGATGGTGCTGGCCTTCACGACGGTGAGCGCCGTGCTCGGCAAGAGCACGCTGCGCGGGATGACGGCGCTGTTCATCGGCCTCGCCGCCGGCTGCATCGGGCTCGACCAGATCTCCGGCCAGGGGCGCTACACCGGCGGCATTCCCGAGCTGCTCGACGGCATCGAGATCGTGCTGGTCGCGGTCGGCCTGTTCGCCGTGGCCGAGGTGCTCTACGCGGTGCTCTACGAAGGCCGCGTGGTCGAAAGCCAGAACAAGCTGAGCCGCGTGCACATGACGGGGCGTGACTGGAAGCGTTCGATCCCGGCCTGGCTGCGCGGCACGGCGATCGGCGCACCCTTCGGCTGCATCCCGGCTGGGGGCACCGAGATTCCCACCTTCCTGAGCTACGCGACGGAGAAGAAGCTCGCCAAGGACCCGGACAACAAGGCCGAGTTCGGCACCAAGGGCGCGATCGAAGGCGTGGCCGGCCCCGAAGCCGCCAACAACGCGACCGTGACGGCCGCGCTGATCCCGCTCTTGACGCTCGGCATCCCGACTTCGAACACCACCGCCATCCTGCTCGGCGCGTTCCAGAACTACGGCATCCAGCCCGGGCCGCAGCTCTTCACCACCTCTGCCGCGCTGGTGTGGGCGCTGATCGCATCGCTCTACATCGGCAACGTGATGCTGCTGGTGCTGAACCTGCCGATGGTCGGCCTGTGGGTCAAGCTGCTCAAGATTCCGAAGCCGCAGCTCTATGCGGGCATCCTGATCTTCGCGACCGTGGGTGCCTACGGCATGCGCCAGAGCGCCTTCGACCTGGTGCTGCTCTACGTCATCGGCGTGATCGGCGTTCTCATGCGGCGCTTCGATTTCCCGACCGCGCCGGTGGTGGTCGGCATGATCCTGGGGCCGCTCGCCGAAGCGCAGCTGCGCAACGCGATGTCGATCGGCGAGGGTAGCGCGGCGGTGTTCTTCCAGCGGCCGATGTCGATCACGCTGGTCCTGGTCGTGCTGGCCGTGCTCATCCTTCCGCGTGCGGCCAAGGCGATGTCGGATCGCAAGGGGCGGCGCGCGGGCGCTGCGGCCTGAAGCTACTCTGAAGCGATCGGCCTCGGAAGAATTCATCAGATTCTCCGCGGCACTCTCCCCGCAGAATCGCGCCCTGCCGCGCGCTTGAGCTTCTTCTTCGCGCGACGGCGCAGGGAGAAGAACAATGAACAAGCGATTGCATCGCGTGGTGTTCAATGCCGCGCGCGGGCTGCAGCGTCCACGACCGTGCCTTCCAGGGAAAGGTGCCCCGAGAGTTGAACCTGTCGCCTCGAAGAAGCATTGACCCGATGAAGCCCTATTCGCGCTCCCCTGGCTGCCAGGCCGGCAGCGTCCACCCGAGGACGATCGCCAGCACCCGCAAGAGCGTCGCCGTTGCCGCCGCGGCCACCAGCCCGATCCATTGCGGCGCGCCCTGCGTGTGGGCCAGGACCACCACCCACGCGCCTGCAAAAGAGCACACCGCGTAGGGCTGATGGTCGCGAAAGGCGCGCGGGATTTCGTTGCAGACGATGTCGCGCAGCACGCCGCCGAACACCGCGGTCACCATGCCCATGAGCACGGCCACGATGGGAGGCATCGAGGCGTCGAGCGCGATCTGCGTACCACCGGCGGTGAAGAGCCCCAGGCCCAGCGCGTCGGGCCACTGCATGGCGCGCTCGGTGAGCGCGAAGTGCCGCGCGCGCAGGAAGAACATCGCGGCCACGCACAGCGCCAGCAGCAGCCAGAGCCAGACCGCGTGCTCGACCCAGAAGAAGGGGCGCCGGTCCATCAGGATGTCGCGCAGCGTGCCGCCGCCGAAGGCCGCCAGGCCGGCCACCACGCATACGCCGACGGCGTCGAGCCGCTTGCGCGCGGCCGCGATCAGGCCCGAGAGCGCAAAGGCGACGGTAGCGGCAGCCTCGATCGCGATCTGCGCGTTGGACAGCGACCAGACATTGGACAGCGGCAGGCTCTGCATGGTGGATCGATCCCGAAGTGGGTAGACCGCATGGTAGAGCGGCGCGGCTGACAGACCGATCCCGCCATGGCACCATAGCTCTCCGCTGGCACCTGCCCAGCCGGGGGTGACGCGATGCCGCTGAAACAGCAGATCCGCTTCTGCACCGCGCCCGACGGCGTGCGGATCGCCTACGCGACGAGCGGCAAGGGGCCGCCGCTGCTGAAGGTCGGCAACTGGCTCTCGCACCTCGAGTTCGATCTCACCAGCCCGGTGTGGGGCCACGTGCTGGAGATGCTGTCGTCCCACAACACGCTGGTGCGCTACGACCAGCGCGGCACCGGCCTGTCGGACCGCGAGGTCGAGCAGGTGAGCTTCGAGCTCTGGCTGCGCGACCTTGAGACCGTGATCGATGCCGCTGGTCTCGAACGCTTCCCCATGCTCGCGATCTCCCAGGGCGTCAGCCTCGCCATCGCCTACACGGCGCGCCATCCCGAGCGGGTGAGCGGCCTGGTGCTGCAGGGCGGCTATGCGCGCGGGCGCCGCAAGCGCGGCGGTGGCCGGGTGCTCGACGAGGAATCCGAAACCCAGGCCAAGCTGATGGAGATCGGCTGGGGCCGCGCCGACACGGCTTTCCGCCAGTTCTTCACGAGCCAGTTTCTGCCTGGTGGAACGCCCGAGCAGCACCAGTGGTTCAACGAGCTGGCGCGGGTGTCGACCTCGCCCGCCAATGCGGCGCGCACCTTGCGCGTGTTCGACAGCATCGACGTGTCGGACCTGCTGCCGCAGGTGCACTGCCCGACGCTGGTGCTGCATGCCACCGGCGATCTGCGCGTGCCTTTCGACGAGGGCCGCTTCATCGCGGGCGGCATCGCGCAAGCCCGCTTCGTTCCGCTGCACAGCGTCCACCACCTGATGCTCGCGCAGGACGAGGTCTGGCCGCGCTGGGTCGAGGAGGTGCGGGATTTCCTCGCCCATGCAGGACCAGCGGCGGACGACCCGGCGCTCGCGCGCCTGACCGTGCGCGAGCGCGAGGTACTGGAACTCATCGCGCAGGGCCGCGACAACGCCCAGGTGGCGGCGGCACTGCAGCTCAGCGAGAAGACGGTGCGCAATCACATCACCAGCATCTTCGCCAAGCTCGAAGTCGAGAACCGGCCGCAGGCCATCGTGCTGGCGCGCAACGCCGGCTTGGGCCGCGGCTGAGCCGACCCCGGACCGTGGCCCCAGGCTTTGCGCGCCGCGCCGCCTTGCGAATGCGCTTTCCGGGACCGCGGCCTCATGGCTGCGAACGGTGCTTCCTCGAACAATGACCTCACCCCAACGAGTCGAAGGAATCCGCCATGCAGTCCGCACAAGCCATGCCGTCCGCGGCAACAGTCTCCCCGCGCTATGCCCGCTGCATCGAGAACTCGAAGCGCATCCGCTGGGACATCGATCGCGATGTGATTCGCCAGCGCGAATTCGGCGCTGCCGACAAGTTCCTGCCCGACGGGATGACGCTGCTGGAGGAGCGCCTCGCTTTCCTGAGCCCCGGCGAGCGGCGTTTCCTGAACCGCATCCAGGGCCGCACCTACGCCAACATGTTCGGCCTGATCGAGCGCTTCATCGGCGCCAAGATGCTCGAAGTGAGCCGCGACCATTGGCTCGGCGACCAGGTGGCGCTGGAGGCGCTGGTGCGCTTCACCGACGAGGAGCTCAAGCACCAGGAGCTGTTCCGCCGCATCGAGGGCCTGGCCGCGCGCTGCATGCCCGCCGGCTACCTGTTCGTGCCCGAGCCCAACACGGTGGCGCAGCTCGTGCTCGGCAAGTCGACCTGGGCCGTGCTTGCGCTGACCTGCGACGTGGAGCTCGTCACGCAGGTGCACTACCGCGAGAGCATCGCCGTCGATGCCGAGATCTCGCCGCTTTTCAAGGACGTGTTCCTCTTCCACTGGAAGGAGGAGTCGCAGCATGCCGTGCTCGACGAACTCGAGTGGCAGCGCGAGGACGCGAAGCTGACGCCGGAAGAACGCGATGCGGCCGTCGACGATCTCATCGCGCTGGTGGCCGGCGTCGACGGCCTGCTGCAGTTGCAGGCGCAAGCCGATTGCACCTACTTCGTGGCCAACAAGCCGCAGGCCGGCGTGCTGGACGCGGCCGAGGTGGAGGCGGTCCGCAACGCGCTGCTCGCGGCCTACCGTTGGCAGTACATCCATTCGGGCGTGGCGCAGGCGCGCTTCGGCGAGTTGCTCGGGGGGCTGATCACGCCGCCGCAGGGGCAGCGCATCCAGGTGGCGCTCGCGGGGCTGCAATGAACGCGGCTCCGCCGCCTCCGCGCGGCTGAACTGCATCGCGAGGCGAGGCAGGTCGTATTCCTACGCAGCTTGCGGTACGCGCCGACACAAGGGCGCGCGCCGCGTCCTACGGTGAAGCTCTCGGCAGTTCACTCAGGAGATGCACATGTACCCACGCGATGACGATGATGAAGCGCGGCGCCGGGGTTCCTATGGCGGAGGCCGCGACTGGCGCAACGAGGACGAGCGGCGCAGCGGCTACCAGGGCCGCGGGCAGCAGGAGGCTTTCCAGGGCCGCTCTGGGCAGATGGGCGGCTACGAGCCCTATGAGCAAGGCTATGGCCGCGGCGCTGGCGGCGCCGACTTCGGCAGCGGCGAAACCGGCGCCTGGCGCGGCGAGGAGCAACGCGGCTACGAGCGTTCGCGCGGCAGCGCCTCCGGCCGCGGCTACCAGGGCCGCGACAGCTGGCGCACCCATTCGGACGAGCAGCGCTATGGCGGCTTCGAGCGCGGCCCGAGCGGCGGCGCCGGCGGCAGCTTCATGAGCGACTACGGCGGCGGACAGCAGGACCAATGGTCCGGCTCCGCCCTGCCACGGCATACGGGAACGGCCTACGGGCGCGGCGGCGTCGACTATGGCGAGGGCCGCGGGCAGCAGGGTCAGTGGGACCCCGACTACCACCAGTGGCGCAGCGAGCAGCTGCGGCGCCTGGACGAAGACTACGAAGCGTTCCGAAAGGAGCGCTACAGCAAGTTCTCCGAGGAGTTCAATACCTGGCGAGCGAATCGCGCAAGCCAGTCGCCGGCAGCCGGCCCGGGCGCGACGAGCGGCCCGGACGCGACGAGCGGCACGGGCGGCACAGGCAGCGCCTCGCCGTCCTCGCGCGTCGCCGCCTCATCGTCCACGGCGAGCAGCGGCGGCAAGTCCTCCGAGACCAAGCAGCAGGGCTGAGCGAGCCCTGAGTGCGGTGCCCGGATCGCGGCGCGCTCTCTAGCGCGAAGCGGGTCGATCGGCCGGCAACACGATGGTGGCGCGGCCATCGCGCGACGGAACCGCATCGGAGCCGCTCGATGGCGGCGGCGCGCCGGCCGGAGTGACGATCGTGGCACGGCCGTCCGCGGAAGGCACCGTGACCTGGGCGGGCGGGCCACCGAGGGCGCGGTCCAGCGCATTGCCGGCGGCGCGGATGCAGGCCTCGCGCGCTGGCGCTGCCAGTGTGCCGCTGTTGCAGGCGGCCACCTCGCGCTCGTAGCGTTGCCGGGCGTGCACTTCCTGTGCCGGCTGGGCGCTGGCGGCCGCGGCTGCCGCCAGCAGGGCCACACACAACATCGCGCCGGGGATGCGGATCGGGTTCATGGCTTGCCTCCGTGGAAGGTCACGAGGCCCCATGCTGCCTCAGTTCGGCGCCGGCTGCTGCTTGAGCGGAGGCGCCCCTTCCGGCGCATCGGCCGGGTCGGGCGCCCGGCCGCGGATGCGCGCGACCGTGCGCTTGATCCAGTGCTCGATGTCGTCGATGTAGGTAAACACCGCCGGCACCACCAGCAGGCTCAGGATCGTCGAGGTGATCAGGCCGCCGATCACCGCCATCGCCATCGGCGCGCGGAAGCTGGAGTCGGCCGCGCTCCAGCCGAAGGCGATCGGCGCCATGCCGGCGCCCATGGCCAGCGTGGTCATGATGATCGGCCGCGCGCGCTTGTGGCAGGCGTCGCGCAATGCGTCCCAGCGGCTCATGCCGTGGTCGCGGCGCGCGACGATCGCGTACTCGACCAGCAGGATCGAGTTCTTGGTCGCCACGCCCATCAGCATGATGAAGCCGATCATCGAAGGCATCGAGAGCGGCTTCTGCCCGATCAGGAGGCCGAGGAAGGCGCCGCCGAGCGCCAGCGGCAGCGCGCACAGGATGGTGACCGGGTGCAGGAAGTCCTTGAACAGCAGCACCAGCACGATGTAGATGCACAGCACGCCGGTGAGCATCGCGAGGCCGAAGCTCGCGAACAGCTCGCTCATCATCTCGGCATCGCCGACCTCGGCCACCCGCACGCCCGGCGGCAGGTTCTGGATCGAGGGCAGCTTCATCGCCGCGGTCTTGGCGTCGCCCAGGCCGACGCCCGAGAGCTCGATTTCGAAGTTGACGTTGCGCGAGCGGTCGTAGCGGTCGATCACGGCCGGGCCGCCTTCCATGGTCAGCGTCGCGACCTGGCCGAGCATCACGGGGCCGTTCGTGCCGGGCACGCTGAGCCGTTCGAGCAGCGCCAGGTTCTCGCGCGCCGAGTCCTCGAGCTTGACCACGATCGGCACCTGGCGCTGCGCCAGGTTGAGCTTGGGCAGCGCCTGGTCGTAGTCGCCCAGCGTCGCGACCCGCAGCGTCTCGGCGATGGCCGAGCTGGTGACGCCCAGGTCGGCGGCGCGCGCGAAGTTCGGGCGCACCGCGATCTCGGGCCGGATCAGGCTCGCGGTGGACGTGATGTTGCCCAGGCCGGGGATGGTGCGCAGGTCTTTCTCGACCGCGCGCGCCGCGCTCGTCAGCGCCGCCGGGTCTTCGCCGGTCAGCACCAGGATGTATTTCTCGCCCGAGCCGCCCAGGCCCACGGTGCTGCGCACGCCGGGCAGAGTTTCGAGCGCCTTGCGGATCTCGTTCTCGATGCCCTGCTTGCGCGGCCGGTCGCCGCGTTCCGCCAGCTTGATGGTGAGCGTGGCCTTGCGCGTCTCCGGCGTGCCGAAGTTGGCGAAGGGATCGCCGCCCGCGCTGCCGCCGCCCACGGTGGTGTAGACGCTCTTCACGTGCTCGACCGCCATCACGCGCTGCCGCGTCTCCTCGGCCATGGCCATGGTCTGGGCCAGCGTGGCGCCCGGCGGGAGCGATAGGTAGACCTGCGTCTGCGAGTTGTCGTCGGGCGGGATGAAGCCGGTCTTGAGCAGCGGGATCATCGCCACCGAGCCGAAGAAGAAGAGGGTGGCCAGCACCATGGTGGTGAAGCGGTGCCTGAGGCTGCGCTCGGCCAGCCGCATGTAGAAGGCGAGCCAGCGCGGCTCCTTCTCGGCGCCGACGAGGGGCTTCAGGATGTAGGCCGCCATCATCGGCGTGAGCATCCGCGCCACCACCAGCGAGGCGAACACCGCGAGCGATGCGGTCCAGCCGAACTGCTTGAAGAACTTGCCGGCCACGCCGCTCATGAAAGCGGTGGGCAGGAATACCGCGATCAGCGTGAAGGTGGTGGCGATCACCGCCAGTCCGATCTCGTCGGCCGCCTCCATTGCCGCCTGGTAGGGACTCTTGCCCATGCGCAGGTGGCGCACGATGTTCTCGACCTCCACGATCGCATCGTCCACCAGGATGCCGACCACCAGCGAGAGCGCCAGGAGCGTCACCACGTTGATCGAGAAGCCCAGCATGTACATGCCGATGAAGGCCGGGATCGCCGACATCGGCAGCGCGACGGCCGAGACGAAGGTGGCGCGCCAGTCGCGCAGGAACAGCCACACCACGAGCACCGCGAGGATGGCGCCTTCGTACAGCAGGTGCAGCGAGCCGTCGTACTCCTCCTGCACCGGCTCGACGAAGTTGAAGGCCTCGGTGAGCGCGATGTCCGGATGCTGCGCGCGCAGCTCGGCCAGCGCCTTCTGCACCGCGCCGCCGACCTCGACCTCGCTCGCCCCGCGGCTGCGCGCGACCTCGAAGCCGACCACCGGCTTGCCGTCCAGCAGCGCGGCGGCGCGCGGCTCGGCGATGGTGTCGGACACGCGCGCCACCTGGTCGAGCCGGATGCGGCGGCCGTCCGAGAGCGGGATCTGCATGTCCGCCAGCTCGTCGGCCGAACGCACCGTCGCCAGCGTGCGCACCGGCTGCTCGCTGCCGCCGAGATCGGCGCGGCCGCCGGCGCTTTCGGTCTGCACCTGGCGCAGCTGGCGCGAGATGTCGGACGCGGTCGCGCCCAGCGCCTGCAGCTTGGCCGGATCGAGGTCGACATGCACCTGGCGCGTGACGCCGCCGACCCGGTTGACTGCGCCGACTCCGCTGATGGCGAGCAGCTTCTTGGTCACCGTGTCGTCGACGAACCAGGAGAGCTCCTGCGGGTCCATGCGCGTCGAAGCGATGGTGAAGGCCAGCACGGGCTGGGCCGCGAAGTCCAGCTTGTTGATCACCGGATCGCGCACATCGGCGGGCAGGTCGGCGCGCACCTTCTGCACGGCCGAGCGCACGTCGTCGACCGCTTCCTGCACCGGCTTCTCGAGCCGGAATTCGACGATCAGCGTGGCCGCGCCGTCCTGCACCTTGGTCGTGATGTGCTTCAAGCCCTGCACGGTGGCGATCGAGTTCTCGAGCTTGCGCGCCACGTCGGTCTCGAGCTGCGAGGGCGCGGCGCCCGGCAGCGAGGCCGAGACGGTGACTGTCGGCAGGTCGATGTCGGGGAAGTTCTGCACCTTCATCGCGTTGAAGGACAGCATGCCGGCGAAGGTGAGCAGCACGAACAGCATCACCGCCGGAATCGGATTGCGGATGGACCAGGCCGAGACGTTCATGGACGCTGCTCCTTGTTCGGCAAGGCGTCCACCACCCGCACCAGGTCGCCGTCGTTCAGGAAGCCGGCGCCCTGCACCACGACGCGCGCATCGGGCGGCAGCTTGGTCGTGATCTCGACGCGGTCGCCGACGCGGCGTCCGGTCTCGACCTTGAGCTGCGCGACGCGGCTGTCCGGCTGCAGCAGGAGCAGGTGGTTGAAGCCATCACGCGGAACGATCGCGGCCTGCGGCACGGTGAGCGCACTGCTGCGGCCGAGTTGGAAGTCGCCGCGCGCGAACATGCCGGCCTTGATGCCGGTGTTCGCCGTCACGTTGGGGATGTCGACGTACACCAGCGCCGCGCGGGTCTGCGGATCGACCGTCGGCGCGATGCTGCGCACCTTGCCGTTGACCTGGGCGCCGCTGGCGCTGATCACGACGGCCGGCGTGCCGACCGCGACCCGGCTCAGCTCGGCCGAGGTCACCTCGGCGCGCCATTCGAGCCGACCCTGGCGGATCAGCCGGAACAGCTCCGTGCCGGCGCTCAGCACGCTGCCCACCGTGGCGGTGCGCGAGGAGATCACGCCATCGTCGGGCGCCAGCACCTGCGTGTTGCGGCCGCGCACTTGCTGTGCCGCGAGCACCGCCTCGGCGGCCGCGACGCGCGCCTTGGCCGTCTGCTCGGCGGTCTGGTACTGGTTGATCTGCTGCTGGCTCAGCGCGCCGGTGGCCTGCAGCGTGCGCGCCCGCGCGGCGTTGCCCGCGGCGTCGGCGGCGGTGGCCTTGGCTTCTGCCAGCGAGGCGCGTGCCTGCGCGACGTCGGCCTGCACGGTCTCCTGCGAGAAGGTCGCGAGCACCTGGCCCTTCTTGACCACGTCGCCGACATTGACGCGCACCTCGGCCAGGCGCAGGCCGTTGGATTCGGAGCCGATGCTGGCTTCCTGCCAGGCGGCGACATTGCCGTTGGCCGCGAGCGTGACGGTGAGCTCGCTGCTCTCGGGCTTGGCGACGGTCACGGTCAGCGCCGGCTTTGCCTGGGCCGCCGCATCCTTCGGCTTGGCCGTGCCTTCGGCCGGCTCGCCGCGCGAGAACATGAACGCGGCGGCCGCGATGAGCAGCACGAGAACGGCGAGCACGATGACGAGGGTGGAACGCTTCATTCTTTTCATGATGGGGTTGCCTCGGTCTTTGAGGTCGTCGTTGTCGTGGTCGATCCGGGTCGGGTCCAGCCGCCGCCCATCGAGCGATAGAGCGCCACCCAGGCCTCGGCGCGCTCGCGCTGCAGCGAGACGCGCGCGGTCTGCGCCGCGAACAGCGTGCGCCGCGAATCCTCGAGTTCGAACAGGCTGGCCAGCCCGCTCTGGTAGCGCGCGCTGGTGGCGTCGAAGGAGGCCTGGTAGCTCTGCACCGCCGCATCGGCATCGCCGGCGCGCGCGTCGGTGCTCTGCAGGTTGATCAGCGCTTCCTCGACCTCGCGCACCGCCTGGCGCACGCTGGAGCGGTAGAGCGCGACGGCTTCGTCGTAGCGCGCCCGTGCCGCATCGACATTGGCCGCGAGCGTGCCGCCGTCGAAGATCGGCACGCTGAGCGCGACCGGGCCGATGGTCCAGCTGTCCATCGTCTCGCGGATGCCGCTGGTGCGGATCTGGAGCCGGCCGATCGAGCCCTGCAGCGTGAGGCGCGGGAAGCGCTGCGCCAGCGCCGCACCGGCGTCGGCGCTCGCCGCGGCGACGCCGAGTTCCGCCGAATAGACGTCGGGCCGCTGCGCGAGCGCCTCGGCCGGCACGCTGGCGACGGTCTGGACTTCCGGCAGCGGGCGATCGACCGGCGCGGCATCGAGCTTGGCCTGCAGCGTGCGCGCATCGATGCCGGCGAGCGACACCAGCGCCTGCTGCAGCAGCGCGCACTGCGCCCGCTGCTGCGTGAGGCGTGCCGACGCATCGGAGGCGCCGGCACGCGCGAGCGCGGCCTCGGCCGGCGCGGTGAAGCCGGCACGCATCGACAGGTCGGTCAGGCGCGCGGTTTCTGCCCGCGACTGCGTGTCCGACGTGGCCACCGCGAGCTGGCGCCGGCAGGCGCGTTCGCTTAGGTAGGTAGTCGCGGTCTCGGCCGCGACCGAGACCCTTGCCTCGTGCCATTTGGCATCGGCGCCCGCCAGCCGGGCCTGGCTGGCGTCGCGGCTGGCGCGCAGGCCGCCGAACAGGTCGATCTCCCAACTCGATTGCAGGCCGGCCTGGATCGTC
The DNA here is from genome assembly GCF_003984645.1 of Variovorax sp. MHTC-1. Classification (GTDB taxonomy): domain Bacteria; phylum Pseudomonadota; class Gammaproteobacteria; order Burkholderiales; family Burkholderiaceae_C; genus Variovorax. Next base: position 614,922 of record NZ_RWKI01000001.1, on the reverse strand, counting down.
GTGATCGGCGGAATTCCGGTGAGACCAGTGCCGGTGCCCGTGCCCGTTCCGCCGAACCCGCTGGTGGGCGAGTTGCCGCGGCTGGCCGATACGTTGCCGGTGAGATTCGGCGCCAGGGCCGCGCCTGCGGACACGCGCGTCGCCCGCGCCTCCGCGATGCGCGCGGCCGCGCTGGCCACGCTGGGACTGGCGGCCTGGGCCGCATCGATCAGCTCGGCCAGCAGCGGATCGTCGAGCTGGCGCCACCAGTCGGCCAGCACGGGCAGCGAGCCGCCATGGGGCAGGGGCGTGTGCCATTGCGCGGGCGTCGGCGCAGTCACCTGCTCGGGCGGACGCGGCAGCGCGCAGGCCGACAGCAGCAGGGGAAGCGCGAGCCAGAGCGCGGGAAGCCGGGAGTTCCTCATGAGAAAAGCATTCCGCAAAAGTGGCGTGGCTGGCGAACCGATCGTTCGCCGCTGGGCCGGGATGCAGCCGGGTGGGCCGTGCAAGGCGCGCAGCATAGCAAGTCTGCGCGCCTCGAGAACCATTGCCCTTACTGCATTTCGAAAAACCTCGCATCCTAACCAAGTGCTAAGAATTCATTGATGCCGAACGCGGCAACCATTGATGCGCCGCAGGATGCGCGCGCTACGATCCGGCCATGTCCGCTGCCACCGCGCCAACGCCCGCACTGCCGCTCGATGCCGATGGCATCCTCGCGCTCGCCGCGCGCTCGATGTTCCATCTGTTCTCCAGCATCAGCCAGGGGATGTTCCTGGTCGACCGCGGCGGCCGCATCGTCTGGGTCAACGAGGGTTACGGGCGCTTCCTGCCGGCGCTGGGCTTCTCGTCTATCGACCAGTTCCTCGGCCACCAGGTGGAGGACGTGATCCCCAACACGCTGATGCGCCGCGTGCTCGAGACCGGCGAGCCGATCCTGATCGACCTGCTCACCAACAAGGCCGGCACCTTCGTCGTCAGCCGCATTCCGCTGCGCGAGGAGGGCGAGGGCGGCGCGGCCGGCGCGGTCATCGGTGCGATCGGCATCGTGCTGTTCGACCATCCGGAAGACACGCTGAAGCCGCTCATCAGCAAGTTCGCGCTGCTGCAGCGCGACCTCGACGATGCGCGGCGCGAGCTCGCGAGCCAGCGCAACAACCCGCTCTACCAGCAGTCGGCCGACGGCCTGCGCCGGTCCAAGTACACCTTCGCCAGCTTCATCGGCTCGAGCGCTGCTGCGGTGGAGGTCAAGCGCCATGCGCGGCGTGCGGCGCAGTCGTCCAGCCCGGTCCTTCTCCTGGGCGAAACCGGCACCGGCAAGGAGCTGCTCGCGCATGCGATCCATGCGGCCTCGGCGCGCGCACAGAAGCTCTTCGTGAGCGTGAACATCGCGGCCGTGCCCGACACGCTGCTGGAGGCCGAGTTCTTCGGCGTCGCGCCCGGCGCCTATACCGGCGCCGACCGCAAGGCGCGCGAGGGCAAGTTCAAGCTGGCCGACGGCGGTACGCTGTTCCTCGACGAGATCGGCGACATGCCGCTCGGCCTGCAGGCCAAGCTGCTGCGCGCGCTGCAGGAGGGCGAGATCGAACCGCTGGGCTCGAACAAGCTGGTGCCGTTCGATGCGCGCGTGATCGCGGCCACCTCGCGCGACCTGGCGCTGTTGGTGCGGGAGGGGCGCTTTCGCGAAGATCTTTTCTACCGGCTCAATGTGCTGCCGGTGCGCGTGCCGCCGTTGCGCGAGCGGCGCGCCGACATTCCGGCGCTGGTCGAGGCGCTGGGCGAGGACATGGCGCTGCGCAGCGGCGAGGCGCCGCCCGAGCTCACGCCCGATGCGCTGGCGCTGCTGGCCGCGCAGCACTGGCGCGGCAACATCCGCGAGCTGCGCAACGTGCTGGAGCAGGTGACCATGCGCAGCGATTCGCAGCGCATCGACGCGGCGCAACTCGAACGCATCCTGCGCGAGACCGGGCAGGAAAAGATCGCGGCGCCCGATGCGCTGCCGGCAACCTCCGAAGCCGACGACGGCAAGGCGCTGCTGCGGCCGCTCGCGCAGCAGATCGCGGAGCTGGAGCGCCGGGCCATCGCCGCCGCGATGGCCGAGACCGGGGGCAACAAGCTGGCGGCGTCCCGGCTGCTCGGCATCTCGCGCGCGACGCTCTATGAACGTCTGGAAAACCCTGACTGAAAAACGTACAACTGTCTGAAACCAAGGCAAATTGAGTGTCTTGATTTCGGACTTCGCGTCGAGCTTCCAAGGGAAAGTCCTTTGCCAACAAGGCGATCGGGACTGGCATGAACTGTGCAATATTCAGTCATCCCAAATAGGAGACAAAGAATGCACCGTCGTCACATCGTCGCCATCGCGGCGCTCGCCACCCTGGGCGCTTCCGCCCTCACGACACCGGCCTGGGCCCAGTCGAACGAGATCAAGATCGCCCATATCTACAGCAAGACCGGTCCGCTCGAGGCCTACGGCAAGCAGACCCAGACCGGCTTCATGATGGGCCTCGAATACGCCACCGGCGGCACCATGGCCGTCAACGGCAAGAAGCTCGTCGTGATCGAGAAGGACGACCAAGGCAAGCCCGACCTCGGCAAGTCGCTGCTGGCAGCGGCCTATGCCGACGACAAGGCGGCGCTCGCGGTCGGCCCGACGTCGTCCGGCGTCGCGCTGGCGATGCTGCCGGTGGCGGAGGAATACAAGAAGATCCTGCTGGTCGAGCCCGCGGTGGCCGACTCGATCACCGGCGACAAGTGGAACAAGTACATCTTCCGCACCGGCCGCAACTCGAGCCAGGATGCGATCAGCAATGCGGTGGCGCTCGACAAGCCCGGCGTCAGCATCGCCACGCTGGCGCAGGACTATGCCTTCGGCCGCGACGGCGTGAAGGCCTTCAAGGATTCGGTCAAGAAGGCCAAGGTCGTTCATGAAGAGTACCTGCCGCAGAACACTACCGACTTCACGGCCGGCGCCCAGCGCCTGATCGACAAGCTCAAGGATCTGCCGGGCCGCAAGGTGATCTGGATCGTGTGGGCCGGCGCCGGCAATCCGTTCAAGATCGCCGACCTCGACCTCAAGCGCTACGGCATCGAGATCGCCACCGGCGGCAACATCCTGCCGGCCATGGCCAGCTACAAGCAGTTCCCGGGCATGGAAGGCGCGACCTATTACTACTTCGGCATCCCGAAGAATCCGGTGAACGAGGCGCTGGTCGCGGCCCACTACAAGCAGTTCAAGACGCCGCCGGACTTCTTCACGGCCGGCGGCTTCTCGGCCGCGATGGCGGTGGTGACGGCGCTCAAGAAGACGGGCGGCGACACCAACACCAACAAGCTGATCTCGACCATGGAAGGCATGAGCTTCGACACGCCCAAGGGCCCGATGACCTTCCGCAAGGAAGACCACCAGGCACTGCAGAGCATGTACCACTTCAAGATCAAGGCCGACCCGGCGTTTGCCTGGGGCGTGCCGGAACTGGTGCACGAGATCAAGGCGTCCGAGATGGACATCCCGATCAAAAACAAACGCTGAACCGATGCTCGAAACGCGCGGGCTCACCGTCCGTTTCGGAGGCCACGTCGCCGTCAACGATGTCAGTTGCAGCTTCGCACCTGGCACGCTGACCGCGATCGTCGGCCCGAACGGCGCGGGCAAGACCACCTACTTCAACCTGATCTCGGGTCAGCTCAAGGCCACGGCCGGGACCGTGTCGCTCGATGGGCAACTGCTCTCCGGACAGAGCGCCTCGGCGCGGACGCGGGCCGGCCTCGGGCGGGCCTTCCAGTTGACGAATCTCTTTCCCAATCTCACGGTGCTGGAGAACGTGCGGCTCGCGGTGCAGGCCGCGCGCGAAGGCGCGCACCGGCGCGGGCTCAACCTCTGGAGCATCTGGAGCGACCATCGCGCGCTGACCGAGCGCGCCGACCAGATCCTGGCCGAGGTCGCGCTCAAGGCGAAGGAGCACGCGACGGTCGCGAGCCTGCCGCACGGCGACCAGCGCAAGCTCGAAGTGGCGCTCCTGATGGCGCTCGAACCGAAGGTCTTCATGTTCGACGAACCGACGGCCGGCATGCATGCGGCCGAAGCGCCGGTGATCCTGAATCTGATCCGCGCGCTCAAAAAGGACAGGACGAAAACCATCCTCCTGGTCGAGCACAAGATGGACGTGGTGCGCGAGCTCGCGGACCGCATCATCGTGCTGCACAACGGGCAGCTGGTGGCCGACGGCGAGCCGTCGGAGGTGATCGCTTCGCCGATCGTGCAGGAGGCTTACCTCGGCTTGCCTGCGGCTGGCGCCGAGGACGCTTCGCGGCATGCGACCGCCCCCATCCCGGCCTTTCCCCGCGCGGGGGAAGGAGCGACACCATGAGCCATCCAGCATTGTTGCAACTCGAAGGCGTGCATACCCACATCGGCGCCTATCACATCCTCCACGGCGTAGACCTTGCGGTGCCCCGCGGCCAGCTCACGATGCTGCTGGGCCGCAACGGCGCCGGCAAGACCACCACGCTCAGAACCATCATGGGCCTGTGGCATGCGTCCGATGGGCGCGTGCGCTTCGGCGACCAGGACATCACGGCCTTGCATACGCCGCAGATCGCCGGGCTCGGCATCGCCTACGTGCCCGAGAACATGGGCATCTTCTCGGACCTCACGGTCAGGGAGAACATGCTGCTCGCGGCACGCGCGGCCAAGAATGCCGAGCAGATGGACGATGCGCGCTTGAAGTGGATCTTCAAGCTGTTCCCCGCGGTGGAGAAGTTCTGGAGCCATCCGGCCGGCAAGCTCTCGGGCGGCCAGAAGCAGATGCTCGCGGTGGCCCGCTCGATCGTCGAGCCGCGCGAGCTGCTGATCATCGACGAGCCGAGCAAGGGCCTCGCGCCGGCCATCATCAACAACATGATCGACGCCTTCAGCGAGCTCAAGCGAAGCGGCGTCACCATTCTCCTGGTCGAGCAGAACATCAACTTCGCGCAGCGCCTCGGCGACACAGTGGCCGTGATGGACAACGGCCGCGTGGTGCACAGCGGCACGATGGCGGCGTTCTCGGCCGATGAAGAGTTGCAGCATTCGCTGCTGGGGCTGGCACTATGAGCGCCGCGCCGGGCCACCCCAAGCAAGCTCGCGCCCCCTCGGGGGGCAGCGCAGCACACGAAGTGGCAAGCGTGGGGGGCACTATGAGCGCCGCGCCGGGCCGCCCCAAGCAAGCTCGCGCCCCCTCCGGGGGGCAGCGCAGCACACGAAGTGGCAAGCATGGGGGCACTATGAGCGCCGCGCCGGGCCGCCCCAAGCAAGCTCGCGCCCCCTCGGGAGGCAGCGCAGCACACGAAGTGGCAAGCGTGGGGGCACTATGAAACTCGAATTCGACTGGAAGCCGATGGCGCTGGTGCCGGTGATCGCGCTGATCGCGCTGCCCTTGACGGGTTCCGTCTCGACCTGGCTCACGCTCACCGTCGCCGGCCTTGCGATGGGCATGATCATCTTCATCATCGCCTCGGGCCTGACGCTCATCTTCGGCCTGATGGACGTGCTCAACTTCGGCCACGGCGTGTTCATCGCGCTCGGCGCCTTCGTGGCGAGCAGCGTGCTCGGCGGCATGAGCGACTGGACCGGCTCGCAGGAACTGTGGCGCAACCTGGTGGCCGTGTTCCCCGCGATGCTGGTCGCGATGACGGTGGCCGGCGCAGTCGGCCTGGCCTTCGAGCGCTTCATCGTGCGGCCGGTCTACGGCCAGCACCTGAAGCAGATCCTCATCACCATGGGCGGCCTGATCATCGGCGAAGAGCTGATCAAGGTGATCTGGGGCCCGGGCCAGCTGCCGCTGCCGCTGCCCGAAGCGCTGCGCGGCTCGCTGCTGGTGGGCGATGCGGCGATCAGCAAGTACCGCATCCTCGCGGTGGCGGTCGGCGTTTTCGTCTTCGGGCTGCTGGCGTGGACGCTGGGGCGGACCAAGATCGGCTTGCTGATCCGCGCCGGCGTGCAGGACCGCGAGATGGTCGAGTCGCTCGGCTATCGCATCGGCCGGCTGTTCGTCGGCGTGTTCGTGGTCGGCAGCGCGCTCGCGGGCCTGGGCGGCGTGATGTGGGGCCTGTTCCAGCAGAACCTGATTCCGCAGATGGGTGCACAGGTCAACGTACTGATCTTCATCGTGATCATCATCGGCGGCCTGGGGTCGACCACCGGCGCATTGATCGGCGCCTTGCTGGTGGGCCTTCTTACCAACTACACCGGCTTCCTGCTGCCCGTGATGACGCAGTTCGCGAGCATCGCGCTGATGGTGGCGGTGCTGCTGTGGCGGCCGCAGGGCGTGTACCCGGTGGCCAGCAGCCGATGAAAGTTCACCCCCAGGCTTGCCCACTTCGTGTGGCCGCCAAACGCGCCGCGGCACGGAGGCCTTGGCCCTTCAGGCCGTCCAAGCCTGCGCAGGCAGGCTTGGAGCCGCGGCCTTCAGCCTTCACCGGGGGCAACACCAGCGGCCCGGCAAAGCCGGTTCCGCGGTGTTCCCCGTATGGCACGGTAGGCGGCCAATGTCAGGATGCGCATGATTTCTAGACTTCTCTCCAACGATCTGCCGCGCAGTCGCGTGCTCGCGGTGCTGCTGGTCCTGCTGGTGCTCGGCCTGGCCTTCGCGCCCTTCATCTTCCCGGGCGTCAAAGCGCTGAGCGTTGCTGCCAAGGTGCTGGTGTTCATCGTGCTGGTCGCGAGCTTCGACCTGCTCCTGGGCTATACCGGCATCGTGAGCTTCGCGCACACGATGTTCTTCGGCATCGGCGCCTACGGCATCGCGATCTCGGCGACGCGGCTCGGGCCCGGCTGGGGCACCGTGCTGCTCGGACTGGGCGCGGCGCTCGCGGTTTCGCTGGTGCTGTCGCTCGCGATCGGGCTGTTCTCGCTGCGGGTGCGCGCGATCTTCTTCGCGATGATCACGCTCGCGGTGGCCTCGGCATTCCAGACGCTGGCTTCGCAGCTGTCGGACTTCACCGGCGGCGAGGATGGCCTGACCTTCAAGCTGCCCGAGCTGATCTCGCCGAGCTTCGAGTTCGCCGAAGAACCTTTCCTCGGCGTCTCCCTCGACGGGCGGCTTCTCTGCTACTACCTGCTGTTCGTGACGACCGTGGCGCTGGTGCTGGCGCTGCTGCGCATCGTGAACTCGCCTTTCGGCCGCGTGCTGCAGGCGATCCGCGAGAACGAGTTCCGCGCCGAGGCGATCGGCTACCGCGTGGTGGTCTACCGCACGACGGCCTCTGTGCTGTCGGCCCTGTTCGCGACGCTGGCCGGCGCCATGCTCGCGATCTGGCTGCGCTACAACGGCCCCGACACCTCGCTCAGCTTCGAGATCATGGTCGACGTGCTGCTCATCGTCGTGATCGGCGGCATGGGCACGCTCTACGGTGCGGCCGTGGGCGCGGTGCTCTTCGTGGTCGCGCAGAGCTACCTGCAGGACCTGCTGCGCATCGGCAGCGAGGCCGCGAGCGGTGCGCCGTGGCTGGCGGCGCTGCTGTCGCCCGACCGCTGGCTGCTGTGGCTGGGCGTGCTGTTCGTGCTCTCGGTCTACTACTTCCCGACCGGCATCGTGGGCCGGCTTCGCGCGAGGGCCCTCCGATGAACGCTCCGACCTCGAACTACCTTCAGATCGCCGGCCGCGAGATCCACTGGATGGATTGGGGCGAGCAGGGCGGTCCCGTGGTGATCGCATGGCACGGCCTCGCCCGCACCGCCCGCGACATGGACGAACTGGCCGCGAACTTCGCCGAACGCGGCTTCCGCGTGATCTGCCCCGACACCATCGGCCGCGGCCTGAGCCAGTGGAGCCCGATGCCGGACGACGAATACCAGCTGTCCTTCTATGCGCGGCTGGCGACCGGCCTGTGCGACGCGCTCTCGCTCGAGCGCGTGCACTGGGTCGGCACCTCGATGGGCGGCGCCATCGGGATGGTCTGCGCCGGAGGCCTCCTGGAGCCGCGCATGAAGCCGCGCATCGCGAGCCTTGTGCTCAACGACACGGCGCCGCAGATCGCGCAGGCCGCGGTCGAACGCATCCGTTCCTACGCGGGCCAGCCGCCGGCCTTCGACACCGTGGCCGAGCTCGAGGCCTTCTTCCGCACGGTCTACAGGCCCTACGGCTGGCTCAGCGACGCGCAATGGCGCCGGCTCACCGAGACTTCCACGCGCCGGCTGCCCGACGGCCGCGTCACGCCGCACTACGACCCGGCCATGGTGCGGCAGTTCGTCGCCCATCCGGAGGACTACCTGCTCTGGTCGCACTACGACGCCATCGAGGTCCCTGTGCTGTGCCTGCGTGGCGCAGAGTCGGACCTTGTGCTGCCCGCTACGCTCGACGAGATGCGGCGCCGCGGACCCGGCGCGGCGGGGCGCCTTGAGATCATCGAAGTGCCGGGCTGCGGCCACGCGCCGGCGCTCAATGTGCCGGAACATCTGGCGCCGATCGAGGCCTTTGTGCGCGCCGCCGGCACGTAATTGGCGCAATGGCCACAATCGGCCGCTGCATCAATCCGGAGCTCTCATGGCGCTTTCCCTCTACGACATCTCGATCCCGGTGTTCATCCGCGGGCTCGGCCAGCTTTCGCATCTGCTGGACAAGGGCCTCGCGCACGCGCAGGCCACGGGCATCGACGCGGCGACGCTCGTCGATGCGCGGCTCGCACCTGACATGCTGACCTTGGCCGGACAGATCCAGCGGGCCAGCGACGCCTCCAAGCTCGGCGCCGCGCGGCTGGCGGCGATCACCGCGCCCAGCTTTCCCGATATCGAGAAGACCTGGGACGAATTGCAGGCGCGCATCGCCAAGACGATCGACTTCCTGAACGGCGTCGACCGCGCCCAGATCGACGGCTTCGAGGAACGGTCCGTCTCGATGAAGGTCGGCGGCAGCGAGCTGGAGTTCACGAGCCAGCGTTACCTGCTGCAGTTCGCGCTGCCCAACTTCTTCTTTCACGTGACCACGGCCTACGACGTGCTGCGGCACAGCGGCGTGCCGATCGGCAAGCGCGACTACCTGGGACGTTTCTGAACTCAGGCTGAGCGGGTCGGCCAGCCGGCGAGGTGACGCTCCGCGATCGCCGCCAGCGCCGTGATCCACGCGTTGCTGTCGTTGAGGCAGGGGATGTAGTGGAATTCCTTCCCGCCCGCGTGCAGGAAGGCCTCCCGGCCTTCCATCGCGATCTCTTCCAGCGTCTCCAGGCAGTCGGCCGGAAAGCCGGGGCACATCACGTCGATACGCGCGACGCCCGCCGCACCCATCTCGCGCAGGCTCGGCTCGGTGTACGGCTCGAGCCACTTCGCGCGGCCGAAGCGCGACTGGAAAGTGACGCGGTATTGCGAAGACGCAAGCTGCAGCCGCTCGGCCAGGAGGCGCGCGGTCGCAAGGCATTGCGCCTGGTACGGATCGCCCTGGCGGATATTGCGCTCCGGAATGCCGTGGAAGCTCATCAGCAGCTGGTCGGGCCGGCCATGGTCCTTCCAGTAGCGCAACGCGCTCTGGGCCAAGGCCTCGATGTAGAGCGGCTCGTCGTGGTACTGGTTGACGAAACGGAACTCCGGCAGGCGGCGCACGCGTGCGCTCCAAGCATTGACGGCATCGATCACGCTCGCCGTGGTGGTGGCCGAATACTGGGGATAGGCCTGCAGCACCAGTACGCGGGTCGCGCCTTCCGCCTTGAGCGTGTCGAGCTGCGCGGCGATCGAGGGGCTGCCGTAGCGCATGGCCTCGCGCACCGCCACGCGGTGGCCGCGCTCGCCGAGCCAGCCGGCCAGGAGCTTCGCCTGCTTCTGCGTCCAGACCTTGAGCGGCGAGCCTTCGGGCGTCCAGATGCTGGCGTACTTGGCGGCCGACTTGGCCGGCCGCGTGCGCAGGATGATGCCGTGCAGGATCAGCGCCCACAGAGCCCGCGGAATCTCGACCACGCGCGGGTCGCCGAGGAAGTCGGCGAGGTAGGGACGCACCGCGGCGGCGGTGGGCTCGTCGGGCGAGCCGAGGTTGCACCAGAGCACGGCGGTGCGCTCCTGGTTCGTTTCGACGGCAGGAGCTTCGGGGCGAAAAGGCATGCGCTATTCTCGGTCATGGCCTTGGCGACCCCCGACTCCCTGACCCTCGACGTGAAGCGCATCGCGGCGATTTCGCTCGACCTCGACGACACGCTCTGGCCGATCTGGCCCACCATCGAACGCGCCGAGCGCGTGCTCTACGAATGGCTGGTGCGCGAGGCGCCGCAGACTGCGAACCTGCTGGTGACGCCCGGCGTCTTGCGCGAACTGCGCGAGGCCACGGCCAAGGAGCGTTCCGATCTCGCGCACGACCTGAGCGCCCTGCGGCGCGAATCGATACGCACGGCGCTCCGGCGCGCGGGCGAAGACCCGGCGCTGGCCGATCCGGCCTTCGATGTCTTCTTCGCCGAGCGCCAGCGCGTGAAGCTCTACGACGACGCCTTGCCCGCGCTCAAGTGGCTCAGCGAACGCTATCCGCTGGTGGCCGTTTCCAACGGCAATGCCGACATCCACCTGGCCGGCGTGGGGCGCTGGTTCCGTACCGCCTTCAACGCGCGCGAGTTCGGCAGCGGCAAGCCGCATGCGCCGATCTTCCGCGCCGCAGCGGCTTCGGTCGGGCTGCTGCCCAAGGACGTGCTGCACGTGGGCGACGATGCAGCGCTCGACGTGGTGGGTGCGCTCGATGCCGGCATGCAGGCTGCCTGGCTGGTGCGCGACGAGCGGCCCTGGGAGCACGGCGCGCGGCCGCAGCTGATCGTGCCGAACCTGCATGCGCTGTGCATGGCGCTCGACACCGCCTAGCGATTTCCCGTATCGATTCGACGGAACTTCTGCGGCGCAGCAGGCCCTGAAGGGCTGGTCGCGCGAATGCGGCCGCGCTTGTTCAACCTGTCTCCCTCGAAAGGATTTCGACGAATGATCGACACACGCCGCCTGAGCGCATCTCTTCTTGCCTTCCTACTGCTCGTATCGTCGATCCTGCCGACGGCGGCCCATGCGCGGGAGATGGTCAGCGCGGCGCGCGCCGAGATCAATATGCGCACCGGCCCTGGCCCGCGCCACGAAGTCGCCTGGGTCGTGAGCCGCGGCTATCCGCTCCAGGTGCTGGGGCGCAAGGGCCGCTGGCTCAGGGTGCGCGATTTCGAGAACGACCGGGGCTGGGTGCTTCGCTCGCACACCGGCCGCAGGCCTCATCACATCGTGACCGCGCGCGTCGCCAACCTGCGCGGCAAGCCGGGCACCGGCGCCCGCGTGGTCGGCAAGGCCCGCTACGGCGACGTGCTGCGCACGCTGGAGCGCCGCGGCGACTGGGTGAAGGTGCGCCACGAGCGCGGCACCACCGGCTGGGTGGCGCGCCGCCTGGTCTGGGGCTGGTAGGACTCAGCGCGGTGCAGCCGAACGGGTCAGCGCCTCGTTCAGCGTGTTCTGGATGTTCAGGTTCTTGATCATGCCCATCGCGTTGCTGCGGGCGTCGATCACGGTCTGGTTCACGATGTGCTGGTTGTTCAGCGTGTTCTGAATGATGGTGCCTGCGCCCGTCGACACGACGTCCGGAGCGACGCTGTTGCCCGGCCCGGTCTGCACCAGGTTCAGCGCCGTCATCTGCTGATTGAGCTGCGCAGCCTGGGCCGGCGTCAGCTCGGACAACCGGCCGAAATTGAGCGTGGTCTGAGTGACCAGGTCGCCGTTGATGTAGACGGCACGCGTGATGCCGAAGCTGACCAGGAGGCCGCCCCCCACGTCGAAGCCGCCGCGCAGGCCGTCGAGCGTCCGCTCGCTCACGGCCTCCCACACCGCGTCGGCCTGCGCCGGCAGGCACAGGGCCAGGCCGAGCAGGGCGCAGAGCAGGCGGGCGGCGCGCATCAGAACTCTCCCGGTCCCATCTTGGGCAGCGTGATGTGGGACAGGCCTTCCCGGCTGACGCCGCCGCCCAGCGGTGCACGCGGCGCCACGCGCCAATCGGCCGCCAGGTTGAAGCGCGCCGACTCCATCCGGTTGTGAACCACGAACAGCAGGTTGTTCTTCCAGATGGCCTCGAAGGTCTTGCGCGGCAGCGCGCGCGTGCCTTGCGCCGGGTCGCCGATCAGCACCCGGTCGGCCTGCACGCCCTTGACCACCACGAAATGGTGATAGCCGTTCTCGTTGATCAGCACGATGGCGGGCACGCGGGCCTCGTTGAGCTTGTCCAGCGGCTGCTCGAAGCCGTCGGCCTCGAAGCCGTGCGCGGCCAGGTAGCGCTTCATGTCGAGCAGCGAGAAGCCTTCGGTGTGGATCTTCTTCTTGTCGCCGCGGGCGTACATCTCCTCGAACACCATCTGTTCCGTGACCGGGTAGCCGTAGTGGTGCGTGAGCAGCGTGGCGAGCGCCGCCGAGCCGCAGCTGAAGTCGTACTTCTGCAGCAGCGTGCCGGCCAGGCGCGCCTGCCGCATGCTGACGACCGGCATGATCACGTCGCCCGTGCCCATGGACGGCAGGTGCGCCAGCTGGCCCGGCGCTGCGCTGGCCGCTGCGATCAGCGAGATGAAGAGCAACAGGCCGCGCATGGCGTCCCCGTCAGTTCATCTGCAGGTGAAGGATCACGGCGTTCTGGATCAGCACGTTCGCGCCGGTGTTCTGGATCACGACCGGCAGGCCGCTCATGTTGGCGAAGGATCCTGAACTGATGGCGTTGCTGCCCGTGTTGACGTTGCGGGCCGTGTTGTCGGCCGTGACCCCGCTCAGCTCCATGTCGTTGTGCACCAGCTGATTGCCGCCGCGTTGGCTGGCCAGCACCGCCGAGTCGACGGGATTGGAGAAGGCCAGCGAGCCGCTCGGCACTACCGATGTTTGCGCGCTGGCGCCCTGCGCCAGCATGAACGTCGCGACCAGGCCGACGGAGCCGAAGAGTGCTATCGATCTCATGTGTCTCTCCGGTGAGCGAGCCGGCATCGCCGCGCTGCCTGCATGCGCTGCAGGCGGCACGGCGAGTGCGAGCTCTAGGGGGCTACCGTCCCACGGCCAGGTTGGCCTGCACGTTCACGCTTTGCTGGACCAGCGACGAGAAGCCGCTGTTCTGGTTCGCGAGCATGATGCCGGCCGCCGACTGTCCGACGCTGGTCATGGTGTTGGACATGTTGAAGGTCCCGGCAGTAACGGTGTTGGTGCCGCCGGCACCGCCGCTGCCGCCTTCGCCCACACCGCCCGTGCCGCCGTTGCCGGTGTTGGTGCCGCCGTTGCCCGCACCACCGGCGCCGCCCGCGCCGCCGCTGCCCGCGGTGTTGTTGCCGTTGCTGGCGCTGCCATTGGTCGCGCTGCCGTTGGTGGCCGCCCCGCCGGCGCCGCCGGTGCCATCGCCTGCCGTGCGCGAACCGCCGTTGGTGCTCGTGGCCGTGCCGCCGTCATCCGCAACCACGATGCCGCTTGCATTGAAGCCATTCGCGCCGCCTCCGTCGCCGTTGCCGCCCGTGCCCGCAGTGGCGCTGCCGTTGGTCGCGCTGCCATGGTTGATGGCGCCGTTGGAGGCGTTGCCGCCGGTCGCACCAACCGCACCGTTGCCGCCGGTGCCGGTGCCGGAGGCCGAGCCGCCGCGGCCAACGCCGCCGTAGCCGCCGTTGCCGGTGCCGCCCGCGGCGGAGCCGGTGTTGTAGGCCTGGTTGCCGATGTTGTAGACGCTGTTGCCCGTCACCACGCCGGTCAGGTTGCTGGTGGCGGTCGCCTTCGTCACATTGAAGGCATTGCTGAAGGTTCCGGTGGAGCCGTTGTTGAGCGCGGCGGAGCGTGCAGCGCTGGTGTAGGCATCACCCGAATCCTTGTTGGTGCTGCTGTCGCTGCGTGACGAGGTGCGCGTGCTGGTGCTGGTCCTCGTGCTGGTGGAGGTGCTGGTGTTCGTGCTCGTGTTGTCGCCTTCACCGGTGAGTTGAAGCGCGAGCTGGCCCGTGTCGTTGGCGAACGCCACACCGCTGAACCCGAATGCAACCGTGATGGCCGAAGCCAGAAGTGTCTTCTTCATAGGGTCTCCATTTGTTGACGTGACAAAGCGCGGATGAGTTGCGTCGCCGCAATTCAAGAGACCTCGTGCAACTTCGATGCCAGACGACGGCGGCCCTGCTCTTGTACGACGGAGAAGGCCGTGCAGCTGCCCTGGCCGGGTTCATCTCGCGGCCTCGTGCACGGTCCTCGAGTCGACGATTTGTCACGGCGGCTTGACGGCTGCGCAGGACTGCTCGCACGTGTAGCAGGCGTCCGCCTTGGAAACATTCGCGGCCCGGGCAGGCAATCGGATGCGCTTGCTGTCTCATCCATGTGACGGGCCGCCGAGCCGGCGAGCGAGTTCGATCGCGGCGGTTAGCGTTGTGCGACAAGGCCTTGCGTGGCGCCTCCTTCGATTGAGGTAGCCCATCCGGCCGAGCCTTGAAGTGCCTCAGTTTTGAGACAGCGATAGAGCGCGTATCGTCACCCGGCTGTCACCATTACTTTTGTTTTCAACTTGCACCTTGCCACACTTTGAAAGATGCGTTTACGCTGGCGCGCGACATTCAACCCCCGAGCCAACAACAAGGGAGGTGGAGAGATGGAGACATCGCGGCAGCACAGGGCGCTTGCGCTCCTTGCGTGTTCTTCCCTGGCGTGGTCGGGCGCGGTTGCGCAGGCCCAAGGCACATCGCCCGCCAGGGGCGCGGCCAAGCGCATGGAAGCGCTGCAGCAGCAGTTGACGGAGCAGGGACGCCAGATCGAGGTGCTGCGGCAACAGGCGCAGGAGCAGGAGGCCCGATACCGCGAACTGCAGGAGCGCCTGCAGACCCAGGAGGCGCGCAGCGCGCCACCCCCGGAAAGCAAGCCCGCGGCGACCGAGGTTGCCGACACCGGCCCGCGTCCGGTGCGCGTGGGCGTGGCACCCAGCAGCAGCGATGCGTCCGCGGTGCCGGAAGTGGCGCCGATCTTCGACCAGCCCGGCATCCTCACGCCGCGCGGCAAATATGTGATCGAGCCCTCGCTGCAGTACGCCTACTCGTCGAACAACCGCGTCGCGCTGGTGGGCTACACGGTGATCCCCGCGCTGCTGATCGGCCTGGTCGACGTGCGCGAGGTCAAGCGCAACACGCTGACCGCCGCGCTCGCCGGCCGCTGGGGCATCACCAACCGGCTGGAACTGGAAGCGAAGCTTCCCTACGTCTATCGCTCCGATTCCACCATCAGCCGCGAGATCTTCACCGGCTCCGCGAATGAACGGGTGTTCGATACCAGTGGCCGGTCGGTCGGCGACATCGAGCTCGCGGCGCGCTACCAGCTGAACGAGGGCAAGGGCAACTGGCCCTACATGATCGGCTCGCTGCGCTTCAAGACCCGCACCGGCAAGGACCCGTTCGAGGTGGTGACCGACTGCGTCACGCGCTGTATCGGCAACACGACCGGAACCGGCCTGCCGCTGGACCTGCCGACGGGCTCGGGTTTCTATTCGCTGCAGACCGGGCTGACCTGGCTGCTGCCCACCGACCCGGCGGTGTTCTTCGGCAGCTTCACATACACGCACAACTTCGGCCGCGACAACCTGAGCCGCCTGGTGCTGAACGGCGAACGCGAGTTCATCGGGTCGGTCAAGCCGGGCAATATCTTCGGCGTGAACTTCGGCATGGGCCTGGCGCTCAACGAGCGCTCGTCCTTCAGCGTCGGGGTGGAGCTCAATTCCATCGGCAAGACCAAGCAGAACGGCATGCCGGTCGTGACCTCGGTGCGCACACAGCTGGGATCGCTCAATTTGGGCTACTCGTACCGGGTCAGCGACAAGACCGCGGTGAACGTGACCGTGGGTGCCGGGTTGACGCGGGACACGCCCGATCTCACATTGACGGTCAGGGTGCCGATGTCGTTCTGATCCGAGTTCGCCATGCAGCTTCGAACCCTTCTGTACGTGGCGCTGGGCGGCGACGCGGGCGGCGTCAAGGCGCACTTGCTCGCCCGCGGCTGGGAGCTCATGCAGGCGACCGACCTGGCGGCGGCGAATCGCATCCAGGCGCACCGCCATCTGCCGGTCGGCCTGCTGATCGTCGGCGACGCGCTGACGGTGCCGGAGGCGGCGATCGAGGCCTGCGTCAATGCATCGCACGGCATGGAGTGGGTGGCCGTGTGCGAGGCGCAGGCGCTGGAGTCGCCCGGTTTCCGCGAACTGGTTCTCGGCTGCTTCTTCCACCATCAGGTCCTGCCGCTCGACGGGCATGAGCTGGAGCGGGTGCTCGACCATGCCTGCCAGCGCGCCATGCTGCGGCGCCGGCACAAGACCCACACGCACGTGGCGGATGCCATGGGCATGGTCGGCCAGGGGCCCGCCATCACGCGGCTGCGCCAGCAGATCCGCAGGGTGGCAGCGACGGATGCTCCGGTGCTGATCGGCGGCGAAAGCGGCAGCGGCAAGGAACTCGCCGCACGCGCCATTCACCAATGCTCGCTGCGCTCGGCCGGGCCCTTCGTGGCCGTCAACTGCGGCGCCATCTCGCCCTCGCTGATCCAGTCCGAGCTGTTCGGCCACGAAAAGGGCGCGTTCACCGGCGCATCGTCGGAGCGGCGCGGGCTGATCGAGGCTGCCAACGGCGGCACGGTGTTCCTCGACGAGATCGGCGATCTGCCGCTGGAGCTGCAGACCAACCTTCTGCGCTTCCTGCAGGAAAAGACGATCCAGCGCGTCGGCGGCGTGCGCAGCCTACAGGTCGACGTGCGCGTGCTGGCGGCTTCGCACGTGGACCTGGCCGAAGCGGTGGCGGTGGGCCAGTTCCGCGACGACCTGTTCTACCGCCTGAACGTGCTGTCGATCGAGGTGACACCGCTGCGCCGCCGCATGGAGGACGTGCCGATCCTCGCGGAGTACTTCTTCCAGCGCTGCGCGGGCAAGAGCAAGACCCGCGTGAAAGGCTTCAGCCGGCAGGCGCTGGGGGCCCTGATGGCGCATGGCTGGCCCGGCAATGTGCGCGAGCTGTACAACCGCGTGCAGCGTGCGGTCGTGATGAGCGAGCAGCGGCTGATCGGGCCGGCCGACCTCGGCCTCGCCGCGGTCGAGACGCCGGTGGGGATGGGCCTGGATACGGCCCGCACCATGGCCGAGCGCGATGCGATCTGCCTCACGCTGACGCGTGTCGGACGCAACGTCACGCACGCGGCGCGCGAGCTCGGCGTGTCGCGCATGACGCTGTACCGCTTGATGGACAAGCACAGCATCGCGCTGAGCGCGCCGCAGGGCCCTTACGTGGAGCCGCAGCCGGCGGCCGCCGTGCGGCCGCTGCGTACCGCGCCTTCGATCGTCGCGGGATACGGACCTTCGACATAGTCGCCGCAGGCCAGCAGGCCCCGCGCCACCTGGGCCCGGGGCCGCACCAGCGCCGGCGTGCAGGCGAAGGTGGCGCGGCGCTCCACCACGGTCTGCACCGGCTGCAAGCCGGCCAGACCGAGTTGCTCGCGGGCTTGCGCAAGCACCTGCTGCTGCAAGGTCTCGCGTTCGTCGTTGCTGGCGCTGACCACGAAAGCCAGCAGGCCGCGCGGTCCGCCGAGCTGGCCGCGATCGAAGACGAACTGCGCCGGCGTGCGCGCGCCCGCACGCAGCGCCAGAATCGGTGCGCTCAAGGCGATGCCGCCTGCCATGTAGAGGGTCGCGATGCTTTCGTGCTGCAGCGCCCGGGCCGTTTGCGACCAGGCCGATGCCTCGGGCAGCGCCGCGCTCGCGGCGAGGCGCGCGGCCTCCCACGGCGGGCAGGCGAGCACCACCCGGTCGAAGCCTTCTCCATCGAGCTGCCAGCCCGCCGGTCCGTGGGCGATGGCCTGCACGCGCGTGCCACTGCGCAGCTGGGCGCCGTGCTGCGCGAGCCAGCGCGTCGCGGCATCCGGGAACAGCGCGCCGAGGTCGACGCGCGGCAGCAGCAGGTCGGCGCCGCCGCGCTCGGCGAACAGGGCGTCGTTCAGCACGCGCAAGAAAACTTCACCGCTCGCGCGCCCGGTCGGCGTGTTGAGCGCCGAGACGCACAGCGGCTCGATCAGTTCGGCGATGACGCGCGGCGTCAGCGCTGCGCAGAGTGCGGCCACCGATGTGCGGGGGTCGCAGCGGAAGCCGTCGCGGCGCCAGCGCCATGCGGTGCGCACCAGCGCGGCCTTGTCGTGCCAGGACCAGCCGCGCGCACCCAGGATGCCGGCCAGCAGGTCCAGCGGCGGCGGGCCGTGCGGCACCTGCAGCCCGCCGCCGTCGGCGAAGCGCAGCGTGAGCGGCATGCGATGCAGCACGGCGCCGGGATCGACGCCGAGCTCGCGCATCAGCGACAGCGTGGCGCTGTAGGCGCCGATCATGATGTGCTGGCCGTTGTCCAGCATGACCGGCTGGCCGTCGGGCATCTGTGCCGGCAGGGCGCGCGCGCGGCCGCCGAGGGTGCGTGCGGCTTCGAACAGCACGACGACGTGGCCGGCGCGCGTCGCGTCGATGGCGCAGGCCAGGCCGGCCCAGCCCGCGCCGATGACGGCAATGCGGCTCACAGCTTTCCGAGTGCCTGGACTCGCCAGGCCAGCCACAGCTTGCGCACCGGCGTCAGGCTCACGCGCTGGTGCAGCACCTGGAAGTCGTCGCGCTCGATCTCGCGCAGCAGGGTGCGGTAGATGCTGGCCATCATCAGGCCGGGCTTCTGGGTGCGGAGGTCGGCCGCGGGGAGCAGGGCGAGCGCCTCGTCGTAGGCCGCATGCGCGCGCTCGGCCTGGAACTTCATGAGCGCGACGAAGCGCTCGGAGTGCAGGCGGTTCAGGATCTCGTGCGCCTTGACGTCGAACTGCTGCAGCTCGCTGACCGGCAGGTAGATGCGTCCGCGCAGCGCGTCCTCGCCGACGTCGCGAATGATGTTGGTCAGCTGCAGCGCCAGGCCCAGCTTGTGGGCGTAGGCGGTGGTCTGCGCGTCGGTCTGGCCGAAGATGCGCGCCGCGCCTTCGCCCACCACGCCGGCCACCAGGTGGCAATAGCGCTTCAGGGCCTGGAAATCGAGGTAGCGGGTCTGGTCCAGGTCCATCTGGCAGCCGTCGATCACCTCGTGCAGCTGGCGCTCCTCGATGCCGTAGACCGCCGCGTGCGGCATCAGCGCCTGCATCGCCGGATGGTGCGGCTGGCCCGCGAAGGACTGGGCGACCTCGGTGCGCCACCAGGCCAGCTTGGTCGCCGCGACGCCGGGATCGCTGACCTCGTCGACCACATCATCGATCTCGCGGCAGAAGGCGTAGAAGGCCGTGATGGCGGCGCGTCGCGGCTTCGGCAGGAACAGGAAGGCGTAATAGAAGCTGCTGCCCGAGGCGGCAGCCTTGTCCTGGACGTACTGCTCGGGCGTCATCGTGGAAAACTCTTCATCGCGGGGGATTGTCTCCGCATCCGGAGTGCGCGCCAGGCGAGCAGCGCGGCATCCGACTTGCCGATGGTCGGACGCCGCGAAAAACTGTCGCAGCCCAGCGCCTCGATCTTGTCGAGGATGCGAAGCCCGCCTTGCACGACCAAGCGCAGCTCCCAGCCGGCGCGGCCCGGCAAGCGGTGCACCAGCGGTGCGCCTTCGTTCATCAGCGCACGCGCCCAGGCCACCTCGTCGGCAATCAATGCGATGGCGGCCGGCGGCGGCGCGGCGGCGCCGAGCGGCCTGAAGTCTTCGAAGTCGCTCGCCGTGAGGCCATGCGCTGCGCTGTCGGCGTGCGGCAGGTAGAAGCGGCCGCGCGGCAGGTCGACGCTCAGGTCCTGCCAGAAGTTGATGAGCTGCAACGCGCTGCAGATGGCGTCGCTCTGGGCGAGCGCACGCGCATCGTCCACGCCGTACAGGTGCAGCAGCAGGCGGCCGATCGGGTTGGCCGAGCGGCGGCAGTAGTCGAGCAGCTCGGGGCGGTCGGCATAGCCGCGGCCGTCGCGCGTCTTCTCGATGTCCTGCATGAAGGCGGAGAGCAGGTCGGCCAGGAGCGGCTCGGGCAGCGCGAAGCTGCGCATGGCATGTGCGAGCGGAGCGAAGACCTCGGGCCAGCGCGCCGAGCTCGCCGCGCCGCGGGCGGCCGCGGCGAGCTCGGCGCGAAAGGCGCGCAGGTCGTCGAGCCGCTCGGCCGCGCCGGCCTCGCCCTCGTCGGCGATGTCGTCGGCCGTGCGCGCGAAACCGTAGATCGCGGCGATGGGCGCCCGCAGATGCGGCGGGCACAGCCAGGAGGCGACCGGAAAATTCTCGTAGTGCGTCGGCGCAGGCGCGGCGACCGGGTGGGGAGGGGAGGACACGCGCCGGATTGTCGTGTACCGCGCAGCACCATCGTGACATCCCCTGGGCCTGCCTTGGGGCGGCCGGGGCGGCCCGGGGCGGCCGTGATTGACACAGGTTCTCGTTTACCCTAGATTACTAACCGGCTGGTCATTAATGACTCCGTTCGTCTTTTCTAGGGTGCTCCATGACCTTGTCCGTCCCGACCGTCTACCGTTCCGCCAGCCTGCTGCTGCTTGCCGCCCTCGCGCTTGCCGGCTGTTCCCGACCGCCGGCTCCGGAGGAGCCCCTGCGCGCCGTCAAGGTGATGACGGTGGGCACCAGCGCCTATGGCACCGAGGCCGAGTTCTCGGCCGAGGTCCGGGCCCGCGTCGAGTCCCGGCTCGGCTTCCGGGTGGCAGGCAAGATCACGCGCCGCCAGGCCGAACTCGGCCAGCATGTGCGGGCCGGACAGGTGCTGGCGCAGCTCGATCCGCAGGACTATCGGCTGGCCGCCGACGCCGCCCGTGCGCAGCAGGCCGCGGCCCTGACCAACCGCGACCTGGCCGAGGCGGACCTCAAGCGCTACCGCGGCTTGCGCGAGCAGAACTTCATCAGCGCCGCCGAGCTGGAGCGGCGCGAAAGCACCTACAAGGCCGCGCAGGCGCAGCTCGAGCAGGCGCAGGCGCAGCTCGCATCGCAAGGCAACCAGGCCAACTACACGACGCTGGTGGCCGATGTGCCGGGCATCATCACGGCGATCGAGGCCGAGCCGGGCCAGGTGGTGTCGGCCGGCACGCCGGTGGTGCGCATCGCACAGGACGGCGCGCGCGACGTGGTGTTCGCGGTGCCGGAAGACCGCGCCGCGCTGATCAAGCCGGGGTCGGCCGTCACGGTGCGCGGCTGGGCGGGCGGCGCCGAGTTGGAAGGCAAGGTGCGCGAAGTGGCGGCCAGTGCCGACGCGGTGACGCGCACCTACAGCGTCAAGGTTGCGATCGACGCCGCCACCGCGCCCGCACTCGGTGCCACCGTCTATGCGCGGCCGCAGGCGCTGTCGCGCACCGGCACTCCGGTGCTCAAGCTGCCGACCAGCGCCCTGCGCCAGGAAGGCCAGGGCAGCGCGGTCTGGGTGCTCGACAAGAGCAGCATGACAGTGCGCTCGCAGCCGGTGCAGGTGGCCACGGCGGACGGCAACGAAGCGGTGATCGCTGCCGGCATCACGCCGGGCACGACGGTGGTGGTCGCGGGCGTGCACGTGCTGTCGCCGGGCCAGAAGGTCTCGCTCTACAGGGAGAAGACGGCCGCGCCGGCCAATCCGCTGCGCGAGGCCGTCAACGTGCAGGCGCCAGCGGCGGCTCCGGTTGCCGCCCGCTGAGGACGCCGCCATGACGCAGCAGACCGCAGCTGCCGGCAAGGCCGGCTTCAATCTCTCGAAGTGGGCGCTCGAGCACGCCGCGCTCACCCGCTACCTGATGCTGGTGCTGATGGTGCTCGGCTTCGCGGCCTACTTCCAGCTCGGCCAGGACGAGGATCCGCCCTTCACCTTCCGGGCGATGGTGGTGCGCACCTACTGGCCGGGCGCGACCGCGCAGCAGGTGGCAGAGCAGGTGACCGACAAGCTCGAGCGCGCGCTGCAGGAGGCGCCCTACGCCGACAAGATCCGCAGCTATTCGAAGCCCGGCGAGTCGCAGATCATTTTCCAGATCAAGGATTCGTCGCGGCCGGGCGATGTCGCGAACGTCTGGTACACGGTGCGCAAGAAGATCGGCGATATGCGCGGTACCCTGCCGGCCGGCATCCAGGGGCCCTTCTTCAACGACGACTTCGGCGACGTGTACGGCGTGATCTACGCGCTGGAGAGCGACGGCTTCAGCTACGCCGAGCTCAAGACCTTTGCCGACGACGTGCGTCAGCAGCTGCTGCGTGTGAAGGACGTGGCCAAGGTCGAGCAATTCGGCGTCCAGGACGAGAAGGTCTTCATCGAGGTGTCTCAGAAGCGCGTGGCGCAGCTGGGGCTCGACTTCAACTCGGTTCTGGCGCAGATCGGATCGCAGAACGCGATCGAGAGCGCCGGCACGATCCAGTCGCCGCAGGACGTGGTGCAGGTGCGCGTAGGCGGCCAGTTCACGAGCGTGGAGCAGCTGCGCGCGATGCCGATCCGCGGCAGCTCGGGCAACCAGATGCGGCTCGGCGACATCGCGGAGATACGGCGCGCCTACGTCGATCCGCCGGCGGTCAAGGTGCGGCACCAGGGCAAGGAGGTCATCGCGCTCGGCGTATCGATGGGCAAGGGCGGCGACATCATTGCGCTCGGCAAGGCGCTGCGCGTCGCCACGGCCGAGATCGACAGGCGGCTACCGGCCGGCGTGACTCTGGCGCAGGTGCAGAACCAGCCGGTGGCGGTTTCCAACTCGGTCAACGAGTTCGTGAGCGTGCTGATCGAGGCGGTAGCGATCGTCCTGGCAGTGAGCTTCATCGCGCTCGGCCTGCACAAGGGCGGGCGCTTCGGCTGGTACATCGACATTCGGCCCGGGCTGGTGGTGGCGATCACCATTCCGCTGGTGCTGGCCGTGACCTTCCTGGCGATGAACTACTTCGGCATCGGGCTGCACAAGATCTCGCTCGGCTCGCTGATCATCGCGCTGGGCCTGCTGGTGGACGACGCGATCATCGCGGTCGAGATGATGGTGCGGAAGATGGAGGAGGGCTACGACAAGGTGCGCGCCGCCACCTTCGCCTACGACGTCACCGCCAAGCCGATGCTGACCGGCACCTTGATCACGGCCGCAGGCTTCCTGCCGATCGGCCTCGCGAAGTCGGTGACCGGCGAGTACACCTTCGCGATCTTCGCGGTGACGGTGATCGCGCTGGTGCTGAGCTGGGTCGTCTCCGTGTACTTCGTGCCCTACCTCGGTACCTTGCTGCTCAAGGTGAAGCCTCATGATCCCGACGCGCCGCCGCACGAGCTCTTCGATACGCCCTTCTACAACACCTTCCGGCGCACCGTGAACTGGTGCGTCGAGCATCGCTGGCTGACCATCGGCGCCACCTTGCTGATCTTCGCTTTAGGCATCGTCGGCATGGGCAAGGTGCAGCAGCAGTTCTTCCCCGATTCCAGCCGGCCCGAGATCATGGTCGACCTGTGGTTCCCCGAAGGCACCTCCTTCGCCGCCAACGAAGAGGTGGCCAAGCGGGTCGAGCAGCGGCTGCTGAAGGAAGAGGGCGTCACCAGCGTCAGCACCTGGGTCGGCTCCGGCGTGCCGCGCTTCTACCTGCCGCTCGACCAGGTGTTCCCGCAGACCAACGTGTCGCAGCTGATCCTGCTGGCCAGGGACCTGAAGTACCGCGAGACGCTGCGCCTCAAGCTGCCCGCCTTGCTGGCGGAGGAGTTCCCCGAGGTGCGCGGCCGCGTGAAGCTGCTGCCGAACGGCCCGCCCGTTGCTTACCCGGTCCAGTTCCGCGTGATCGGCACCGAGCCGCAGCGATTGCGCATCCACGCCGACGAGGTCAAGGCCGTGATGCGCGAGAACGCCAACATGCGCGGCGTCAACGACAACTGGAACGAGTCGGTCAAAGTGATCAAGCTCGAGATCGACCAGGACAAGGCGCGTGCGCTCGGCGTCACCAGCCAGGCCATCGCGCAGGCCTCGCGCACCATGTTCAGCGGCACCACCGTCGGCCAGTACCGCGAGAACGATCTGCTGATCGACATCGTGCTGCGGCAGTCGCCCGACGAGCGCGAGGCGATCTCGGACATCGGCAATGCCTACCTGCCGACGAGCTCGGGTCGCTCGATCCCGCTGACCCAGATCGCGCGGCCGGTGTTCAGCTGGGAGCCGGGCGTGATGTGGCGCGAGAACCGCGACTACGCGATCACCGTCCAGGGCGACATCATCGAAGGGCTGCAGGGCGCGACCGTCACCGAGCAGCTGCTGCCGGCGCTGCGCAAGCTCGAAGCGAAGTGGCACGCCGATGGCGAGGGCGCCTATCGCATCGAGGTCGCTGGGGCGGTGGAGGAGAGCAGCAAGGGCTCCGCCTCGATCGTGACCGGCGTGCCGATCATGCTGTTCCTGGTCTTCACGCTGCTGATGCTGCAACTGCACAGCTTCAGCCGCTCGATGCTGGTGTTCATCACCGGCCCGATGGGCATCGCCGGCGTGGCGGGTGCGCTGCTGGTGCTGAACCGGCCCTTCGGCTTCGTGGCGCTCCTGGGCGTGATCGCGCTGATGGGGATGATCCAGCGCAACGCCGTGATCCTGATCGACCAGATCGAAAGCGACCGCGAAGCCGGCGTGCCGACCTGGAACGCGATCGTCGAGTCGGCGGTGCGGCGCCTGCGACCCATCGTGCTGACCGCCGCGGCGGCCGTGCTGGCGATGATCCCGCTGTCGCGCAGCGTGTTCTGGGGACCCATGGCGGTGGCAATCATGGGCGGGCTCATCGTGGCCACCGTGCTCACGCTGCTGGCGCTGCCGGCGATGTACGCAGCCTGGTTCCGCGTCAAGCGCGAAGAGCCCGACCCGGCCGGCGAGGCCGAAGAGGCCCTGGTTCGCGCTTAAAATACGCGGTTGACCGATTTCAGGCAGGAGGCCTCACAGGCCGCCCGCCGCGAATGACCGAAGGCGGCCTCAGGGCCGCCTTCGGTATTCATCACCTGAAAAACTGGAACCGCGCGGGTGGCGAAATTGGTAGACGCACCAGGTTTAGGTCCTGACGTTCGCAAGAACGTGCCGGTTCGAGTCCGGCCCCGCGCACCAGCACAAGACCCTCTCAAGGAAGACACAAATGACCGTGAACGTTGAAACCCTCGACAAGCTCGAACGCAAGATCACGCTGACCTTGCCGGTCGGCACTATCCAGTCCGAGGTCGATTCGCGCCTCAAGAAGCTGGCCCGCACCGTCAAGATGGACGGCTTCCGTCCGGGCAAGGTGCCGATGAACGTCGTGGCCCAGCGCTACGGCTACTCGGTCCACTACGAAGTCATGAACGACAAGGTCGGCGAGGCCTTCTCGCAGGCGGCCAACGAGGCCAAGCTGCGCGTGGCCGGCCAGCCGCGCATCACCGAGAAGGAAGAATCGCCCGAGGGCCAGCTCGCGTTCGACGCGGTGTTCGAGGTCTTCCCGGACGTCAAGATCAACGACCTAGCCAACGCCGAAGTCGAGAAGCTCAGCGCCGAAGTGGGCGAGGACGCGATCGACAAGACGCTCGAGATCCTGCGCAAGCAGCGCCGCACCTTCGCGCAGCGCCCGCAGGACGCGGCCGTGCAGGACGGCGACCGCGTGACGGTCGACTTCGAAGGCAAGATCGAAGGCGAGACCTTCCAGGGCGGCAAGGCCGACGACTTTCAGTTCATCGTCGGCGAAGGCCAGATGCTCAAGGAGTTCGAAGATGCAGTGCGCGGCCTGAAGGCCGGCGACAGCCGCACGTTCCCGCTCTCCTTCCCGGCCGACTACCACGGCAAGGAAGTGGCCGGCAAGCAGGCCGACTTCATGGTCACGGTGAAGAAGATCGAGGCCTCGCACCTGCCCGAAGTCAACGAGCAGCTCGCCAAGTCGCTCGGCATTGCCGACGCCACCGTCGAGGGCCTGCGCGCCGACATCAAGCGCAACCTCGAGCGCGAGGTCAAGTTCCGCCTCCTGGCCCGCAACAAGACCGCGGTGATGGATACGCTGATCGCCAACGCCGAGCTCGATCTGCCTAAGTCCAGCGTGCAGGCCGAAGTCGACCGCATGGTCGAAGGCGCCCGCGCTGAACTCAAGCAGCGCGGCATCAAGGACGCCGACAAGGCCCCGATTCCCGACGACGTGTTCCGCCCGCAGGCCGAGCGCCGCGTGCGCCTGGGCCTGGTGGTGGCCGAACTCGTGCGCGCCAACAACCTGCAGGCCAAGCCCGAGCAGATCAAGGCGCACATCGACGAGCTGGCCGCCAGCTACGAGAAGCCGGCCGACGTGGTGCGCTGGTACTTCGGCGACAACCGCCGCCTGGCGGAAGTCGAGGCGGTCGTGATCGAGAACAACGTCACGGATTTCGTGCTCGGCAAGGCCAAGGTCAACGCCAAGTCGGTGTCCTTCGACGAATTGATGGCCCAGCAGGGCTGATCGTCGGCTCGCCTGCGTTCCCATGAGGCTTGTGCTTTGATGCGCGAGCCCCATTTCGTCTGGGTACAGTACAACCCCTCTCTGGAGAGCAAAACATGAGCGCACAGGAAATTCAGGGCCTCGGCATGATTCCGATGGTCATCGAGCAATCGGGTCGCGGCGAGCGGTCTTACGACATCTATTCGCGGCTGCTCAAGGAGCGGGTGATCTTCCTGGTCGGCGAGGTGAACGACCAGACCGCCAACCTGGTGGTGGCGCAGCTGCTGTTCCTTGAGAGCGAAAACCCGGACAAGGACATTTCGTTCTACATCAATTCCCCGGGCGGCAGCGTGAGCGCCGGCATGGCGATCTACGACACCATGCAGTTCATCAAGCCCGACGTGTCCACCCTGTGCATCGGCTTCGCGGCCAGCATGGGCGCCTTCCTGCTGGCAGCCGGCGAGAAGGGCAAGCGTTTCTCGCTGCCCAACTCCAAGATCATGATCCACCAGGTGCTGGGCGGCGCCCGCGGCCAGGCCACCGACATCGAGATCCATGCCCGCGACATCCTGAAGACGCGCGAGCAGATGAACCGCATCCTGGCCGAGCGCACCGGCCAGGCCTTGGAGAAGATCGCCCGCGATACCGAGCGCGACTACTTCCTGACCGCCGACGAGTCGAAGGAATACGGACTGATCGATCAGGTGATCGCCAAGCGCAGTTGAGGTACCCCGGCGCCGAGGCGCCCAGGCAAAAACGGCGCTTTCCGCACGGAAAGCGCCGTTTTTGTTCCGGTGTTCGCCGGTTCGGGGGACTCCCATCTTCGCTATCATTGTTAAACCCCTGTTACGAGGCACCTGCCCATGGCCGAGAAAAAAGGCTCCTCCAGCGAAAAAACGCTTTATTGCTCGTTCTGCGGGAAGAGCCAGCACGAGGTCAAGAAGCTGATTGCCGGACCGTCGGTTTTCATCTGCGACGAATGCATCGATCTCTGCAACGAGATCATTCGCGATGAGCTGCCCGCCGGTGAAGAGGCGCGCGAGGCGCGCAGCGACCTGCCGACGCCGCTCGAAATCAAGGCCAACCTCGACAACTACGTGATCGGCCAGGAGCCGGCCAAGCGCATGCTGTCGGTCGCGGTCTACAACCACTACAAGCGCCTGCGCCACAAGGACAAGGCCAAGGGCGACGACGTCGAGCTCAGCAAGAGCAACATCCTCCTGATCGGCCCTACGGGCTCGG
Organism: Variovorax sp. MHTC-1; assembly: GCF_003984645.1. Taxonomy (GTDB): domain Bacteria; phylum Pseudomonadota; class Gammaproteobacteria; order Burkholderiales; family Burkholderiaceae_C; genus Variovorax. The sequence continues at coordinate 587,427 of NZ_RWKI01000001.1, read as the reverse complement.
GCAAGACCCTGCTGGCCCAGACGCTCGCGCGCATGCTCGACGTGCCCTTCGTGATGGCCGACGCCACCACGCTGACCGAAGCCGGCTACGTCGGCGAAGACGTCGAGAACATCATCCAGAAGCTGCTGCAGAGCTGCAACTACGAGGTCGAGCGTGCCCAGCGCGGCATCGTCTACATCGATGAGATCGACAAGATCTCGCGCAAGTCCGACAACCCCTCGATCACGCGCGACGTGTCGGGCGAGGGTGTGCAGCAGGCGCTGCTCAAGCTGATCGAAGGCACCATGGCCAGCGTGCCGCCGCAGGGCGGCCGCAAGCACCCCAACCAGGACTTCCTGCAGATCGACACGACCAACATCCTTTTCATCTGCGGCGGCGCCTTCGCCGGGCTCGAGAAGGTGATCGAAAACCGCACCGAAGCGTCGGGCATCGGCTTCGGCGCCTCGGTCAAGAGCAAGAAGCAGCGCAGCATCACCGAGGTATTCCGCGAGGTCGAGCCCGAAGACCTGATCAAGTTCGGCCTGATTCCAGAGCTCGTCGGCCGCATGCCGGTCGTGGCCTCGCTGGCCGAGCTCAGCGAAGACGCGCTGGTGCAGATCCTGACCGAGCCGAAGAACGCGGTGGTCAAGCAGTTCACCAAGCTGCTGCAGATGGAAGGCGTCGACCTCGAGGTTCGCCCGGCCGCGCTCAAGGCCATCGCACGCAAGGCGCTGGCCCGCAAGACCGGCGCGCGAGGCCTGCGTTCGATCCTGGAGCAATCGCTGATCGACACCATGTTCGAACTGCCGAATGCCACCAACGTCGACAAGGTCGTGGTCGAAGAATCGACAATCGACGAAAACAAGCCACCGCTCCTCGTGTACCGCGAGGCGGCCAAGAAGGCCTGATTGAGTGACCTTCCGGCCGGCTCCTCCGATACCGGCGACCGGCGTCTTCGGCGATTACCGTGCCCGCGGGCTTGAAAAGCGCGCGTGGCCGACCATCTTTCCATGATCAAGTAAAGGATTTCCATGTCCGGTCATACCCCCCTGCCTGCCACCGAACTCGACCTGCCGCTGCTTCCGTTGCGCGATGTGGTCGTCTTCCCCCACATGGTGATTCCGCTGTTCGTCGGCCGCCCGAAAAGCATCAAGGCGCTCGAGCTCGCGATGGAAGCGGAGCGCCGGATCATGCTGGTGGCGCAAAAGGCCGCCGCCAAGGACGAGCCCTCGGTCGAGGACATGTTCGAGGTCGGCTGCGTCTCGACCATCCTGCAGATGCTGAAGCTGCCCGACGGCACGGTCAAAGTGCTGGTGGAAGGCCAGCAGCGCGCGCGCGTCAATCGCATCGACGACGGCGAAACGCACTTCTCGGCCAACGTGACGCCGGTGGAAGTGGTCGAGGCCGCCGCTCAGAAGGGCACCGAGGTCGAGGCGCTGCGCCGCGCTGTGATGCAGCAGTTCGACCAGTACGTGAAGCTCAACAAGAAGATTCCGCCCGAGATCCTGACCTCGATCTCTAGCATCGACGATCCGGGCCGCCTGGCCGACACCATCGCCGCTCACCTGCCGCTCAAGCTCGACAACAAGCAGGCAGTGCTCGACCTGGCCGACATCAAGTCGCGGCTCGAGAACCTGTACGGGCAGCTGGAACGCGAGGTCGACATCCTCAACGTCGACAAGAAGATCCGCGGCCGCGTGAAGCGCCAGATGGAGAAGAACCAGCGCGACTTCTACCTCAACGAGCAGGTCAAGGCGATCCAGAAGGAGCTCGGCGAAGGCGAGGAGGGCGCGGACATCGAGGAGATCGAGAAGAAGATCAAGCTCGCCAAGATGCCCAAGGAAGCGCTCAAGAAGGCCGAGGGCGAATTCAAGAAGCTCAAGCTGATGTCGCCGATGTCGGCCGAGGCGACCGTGGTGCGCAATTACATCGACGTGCTGATCGGCCTGCCGTGGAGCAAGAAGACCAAGATCAAGCACGACCTCGCGCACGCCGAAGAGGTGCTCAACGAAGACCACTACGGGCTCGAGAAGGTCAAGGACCGCATCCTCGAATATCTCGCGGTCCAGCAGCGCGTCGACAAGGTGAAGGCCCCTATCCTGTGCCTGGTCGGCCCGCCGGGCGTGGGCAAGACCTCGCTCGGGCAGTCGATCGCCAAGGCGACCGGCCGCAAGTACACGCGCATGGCGCTGGGCGGCATGCGCGACGAGGCCGAGATCCGCGGCCATCGCCGCACCTACATCGGCGCGCTGCCGGGCAAGGTGCTGTCGAGCTTGAACAAGGTCGGCACGCGCAATCCGCTGTTCCTGCTCGACGAGATCGACAAGCTAGGCACCGACTTCCGCGGCGACCCGTCGAGCGCTCTGTTGGAAGTGCTCGACCCCGAGCAGAACCACACCTTCGGCGACCACTACGTCGAGGTCGACTTCGACCTCTCCGACGTGATGTTCGTCGCCACCTCGAACTCTATGAACATCCCGCCGGCGCTGCTCGACCGGATGGAAGTCATCCGCCTCGCGGGCTACACCGAGGACGAGAAGACGCACATCGCGCTGAAGTACCTGCTGCCCAAGCAGATGAAGAACAACGGCGTGAAGGAGGAAGAACTCCTGATCACCGAAGAGGCTGTGCGCGACATCGTGCGCTACTACACGCGCGAAGCCGGCGTGCGCTCGCTCGAGCGCGAGCTCTCGAAGATCTGCCGCAAGGTGGTCAAGGGGCTGCTGCTCAAGAAGATGACGCCCAAGGTGGTCGTCGAAGGCAAGAACCTGAATGACTTCCTCGGCGTGCGCAAGTACAGCTTCGGCCTGGCCGAAAAGCAGAACCAGGTGGGTCAGGTGGTCGGCCTCGCGTGGACTGAAGTCGGCGGCGACCTGCTGACAATCGAAGCGGTCACCATGCCCGGCAAGGGCGTGATCAGCCGCACCGGTTCGCTCGGCGACGTGATGAAGGAATCGGTCGAGGCCGCGCGTACGGTGGTGCGCAGCCGCGCACGACGCCTAGGCATCAAGGACGAGGTTTTCGAGAAGCGCGACATCCACATCCACGTGCCTGACGGCGCGACGCCGAAGGACGGCCCGAGCGCGGGCGCCGCGATGACCACGGCCTTCGTGTCGGCGCTCACCGGCATCCCGGTGCGCAGCGACGTCGCGATGACCGGCGAGATCACGCTGCGCGGCGAGGTCACGGCCATCGGCGGGCTGAAGGAAAAGCTGCTGGCTGCATTGCGCGGCGGCATCAAGACCGTGCTGATCCCCGAGGAGAATGCAAAGGACCTGCAGGACATTCCCGAGAACGTGAAGAACGGCCTGGAGATCGTGCCCGTGAAGTGGATCGACAAGGTGCTCGAGATCGCGCTCGAAAAGACGCCGACGCCATTGTCCGACGAAGAGGTCGCAGCTTCTGCAGCAGCCGTGGCCGAGCTTGCGAAACAGCGCGGCTCGCAGCCTGCGGAAGGTTCGGTCAAACATTGAGTCGCGAGACTTGCGAGGCCCCGAAAAAATGCTATATAATTCGAGGCTCGAAACGCGGGAATAGCTCAGTTGGTAGAGCGCAACCTTGCCAAGGTTGAGGTCGAGAGTTCGAGACTCTTTTCCCGCTCCAGTTTTGAAAAAGGGAAGCTTCGGGCTTCCCTTTTTTTCGCGAGTTCAAACAGCAGGGCGCGATAGCAAAGCGGTTATGCAACGGATTGCAAATCCGTCTAGCCCGGTTCGACTCCGGGTCGCGCCTCCATCCATATCGATATCGATCCGACAGCCCCACCAACCATCGTTGCCGGGGCTGTTTTTGTTTCGGTTATCGTGCATATCCGCCAGGACGCCCGGATGGTGAAATTGGTAGACACATCGGACTTAAAATCCGCCGCTTCCTGCATAAGGGGCATACCGGTTCGACCCCGGTTCCGGGCACCATCACATACAAGGGAGCAATGACATGCCTCGCTACAACGCTCCGTTCGAAATCCATGTGCACGGCGATGTGCCGCTGCGTTCCGATGTGAGCTTCGAGCAGATCCAGGAAGCGCTGAAGCCGCTGTGGAAATATGCCGGCGCCAAGTCGTTGGCCGATGGCGCGACCAGCGTCTACGAAGAAGAGCCGGGCATCCGCTTCGAGCAGAAGGAGCACATGCTCCAGATCTGCTGGACGGTGGCCGGCGACGAGGATTTCCGCCAGGCACTCGACGAGATGTGCATGGGACTCAACGAACTCGCCGAGCAGGGCGCTGCGCTTGAAGTCACCTTCTACGACACCGACTTCGACGAGGAAGAGGGCGACCCCGACGAAGAGTCGCGCGACGATTTCCTCATGCTGTTCGTGGGCCCGAATCCGGCAGCCATCATGCAGGTGCAGCGCGACCTGCTGGTGGAAGACGTGGTCAACCTCATGGAGCGCCATTTCGACGGCTCCGAGCTCGGCGGCGTGGTGGCAGAAATCGACAAGCTCTTCGGCGACCGCTTCGATGCCTTGGTGAATTCGCTCGAGATCGGCAAGCGTCCGCGCGGTGGCACCGGCGGTCCGGGCTCGGGCGGCCACGGCGGCGGACGCCGCCCGCGCCACCTGCATTAGCGAGTGCGTGCCATGGAGCGGTCAAGCCGCTCCGCTATGCTCGGCGACCTTCTGTTCGAGGAGAGTCGCTTGGCCTTGTTTTCACAATCTGCCCTCCGTCCCGGCGTGCGCAAGCGCGAAGTCTTCGGCTGGGCGATGTACGACTTCGCCAACTCGGGCTACACCACGGTGGTCATCACAGCGGTGTTCGCTGCCTACTTCGTCGGCGGCATCGCCAAGGGCGAGCCCTGGGCCACCTTCGCATGGACGGCGGCGCTGAGCACTTCATACGCGATCGTGATGCTGTCGATGCCGGCCATCGGCGCCTGGGCCGATCTGCATGCGGCCAAGAAGCGTGTGCTGGCCATCGTCACGGCCGGCTGCGTGCTCGGCACGGCGGCCCTCGCGCTTACGCCGCAGCTCGGCGGTCCGTATGCGGTGGCGATGGCGATGGGGCTGGTGGTCCTCTCCAACACCTTCTACTCCTATGGCGAATCGCTCACCGGCGCCTTCCTGCCCGAACTCGCCACGGCCGAGGGCATGGGCAAGGTCAGCGGATGGGGCTGGGCCTTCGGCTACATCGGCGGCATGCTCGCGCTCGGGCTGTGCCTGGCCTATGTGCTCTCGGCACAGGCCAAGGGCCTGCCTGCCGCGCATTTCGTGCCGGTCACGATGCTGATCACGGCTGCGCTCTACGGCGCGGCGGCTTGCGCCACCTTCGCGCTGCTGCCCGAGCGCGCGCTGCCGCAGACCGCCGGTGCGCGCCAGAGCGCTTGGCAGCAGCTGGGTCACACCTTCCGCGAGGCGCGCGCCTACAGCGACTTCATGTGGCTCCTGGCCTGTACGGTCTGCTATCAGGGCGGGGTGGCAGTGGCGATCACGCTGGCGGCGATCTACGCCGAGCAGGTGATCGGCTTCGTCGCCAGCGAGACCATGGTGCTGATCTTCGTGCTCAACATCGCGGCCGCGCTCGGCGCCTTCGGCTTCGGCTACCTGCAGGACCGCATCGGCCACCGGCGCGCGCTGGCTGGTGCGCTCGTGGCCTGGATCGCCGTGTGCGTGATCGCCGCTTCGGTCACCACCAAGGGCGGCTTCTGGTGGGCCGCGTCCATCGCCGGCCTGGCGATGGGTTCGAGCCAGTCGGCCGGCCGCGCCATGACCGGCGTGCTGGCGCCGCCGCGCCAGCTCGCCGAGTTCTTCGGGCTCTGGACCTTCGCGACGCGGCTGGCAGGCATCATCGGGCCGCTGAGCTATGGGGCCATCACCTGGATGACCGGCGGCAACCAGCGCATTGCCATCCTCTCGACCGCCGTGCTGTTCGTCGGCGGCCTGCTGTTGCTGATCCCGATCGACATGCGGCGCGGCCGCGCTGCGGCGCTGCGTGAAACGTCTCAGTCGGAAGCCGCGCCCTTGGCGCTGCGGTAGATCATCCCGTCGTAGCGCAGCATCATCGACGTGAACTTCGCCGGCCGCTCGTGCGTCACGCATTCTTCGCCCTGCGGGATGGAGCGGGTCTGGGTACGCGTCTGGCGCAGCAGCAGATCGGCGTAGCCGTTGCTCGTGCTGCGTGCGATCGACAGGCTGCCGCGCACGGTCTCGAAGTTGCCGGCGCAGTTGGTGTCCCATTCGCCGCGTTCCAGCGTCGTCTCGAGCCCGTCGAGCACCTTGGCCAGCTTGGCGCCCTGGGGGACGTACAAGGTGAGCGTTTCGCTCGAATAGGGATTGGCGCGGGACGAGCCCTGGCGGATGACGCGAACGCCGAATGCGCGTGCGTCGCCGGCCAGCGTATAGCGCGCCGTATCGACCTTGATCGCGCCGACGCGGACCGCGTCTTCGGTCAGCGCCGCGGGCTGGAGCAGGCGGCTGACCACCGCCGCGCGATCCGTGTTGCCGTTGTCGGCCTGCTGTACCACGAGCACGTCGAGATCGAACTCCGTGAAACCGGGTTTTGAGGTTGGACGCGGCATCGGCAGCACTACGATGAAGCGGCCGGCGAAGCCGCGCCAAGGCTGGCACACCGCGCGCTCGTGGTCGAGCAGGCGCTTCGGATGCAGCTTGGCATGCATGCGCTCCGCGAGGCCGGTGTCGCAGGCCGCGTGGCCGGCAACACAGAAGGCGGCCAGCAGCGGGGCAAGGAGCAGGCGGCCGCGCATGGACGGATCAGGCGATCGTCGCCGTCGATGCGATGGCGGTCGTCACGCGGTCGGCAGGCCGCGTGAGCCAGCGCGCCGCGGCAGCATCGAGCGCATCGGGTGCCGCGCTGCAGACGAGCACGACGGCGCCGCCACCCGTTTCGGCCAGCTGCCCGGCCTGGGACAGCAGCCGTCGCGTCTGCTGCGCGACCGGCGCGCCGGTATCGATGAAGCGCACCACGTCGCCGGCATGGCGGCGCAGCTCGGTCGCGATGAAGGGGTAGTGGGTGCAGCCGAGCACGAGTGTGTCGATCTGTCCCGGCGCGCTGCCGAAAGTGCCTGCAGCGTTCAGGTAGCGTTGGCTCAGTGCAGCGATCTCCCTGTGGTCGGACCGCTCGATCGCACCCGCCAGACCGTCGCAGGGAACGATGCGAAAGTCCGCCTGCGCGGCCAGCGATGCATGCAGGGCCTCGAACTTGCGGCTTTCCAGGGTTACGCGGGTCGCGATGACCGCGATTCGGCCGGTACGGCTCGTCGCCACCGCGGGCTTGAGCGCGGGCTCGACGCCGACCAGCGGCAGCGCAGGGTGATCGGCGCGCAGTTCGTGGATGGCAGCCGCCGTCGCGGTATTGCAAGCCACGACCAGTGCCTTGATCCGATGCCGATCGAGCAGGTAAAGCGCGACCGCGCGGCTTCGCTCGGCCACGTAGGCATCGCCGCGCTCGCCGTAGGGCGCGTGGCCCGTGTCGGCGAAGTAGACGAAGCGTTCGTGCGGCAGTTCCTCGCGCAGCGCATTGAGGACCGAGAGGCCGCCGACGCCGCTGTCGAACACACCGATCGGAAATTCGCTCAAGCGGCTTCCATCATGATGGTCTTGAACTCGCCGCTGGCGATGCGCTTCTGCCATTCGGCCGGGCCGGTGATATGGGCGCTGGTGCCGCCGGCGTCCACCGCCACCGTGACCGGCATGTCCGCCACGTCGAACTCGTAGATCGCCTCCATGCCGAGGTCGGCGAAGCCCACCACCTTGGCAGTCTTGATCGCCTTGCTCACCAGGTACGCCGCGCCGCCCACCGCCATCAGGTAGGCGCTCTGGTGCTTCTTGATCGCCTCGATCGCGACCGGTCCGCGCTCGGCCTTGCCGATCATCGCGATCAGTCCGGTCTTCGCGAGCATCATCTCGGTGAAGCCGTCCATCCGCGTGGCGGTGGTCGGGCCGGCCGGACCCACGGCTTCGTCCTTGACCGGATCGACCGGGCCGACGTAATAGATCACGCGGTTGGTGAAGTCCACCGGCAGCTGCTCGCCCTTGGCCAGCATGTCGGCGATGCGCTTGTGCGCCGCATCGCGGCCGGTGAGCATCTTGCCGTTGAGCAGCAGCGTGTCGCCCGGCTTCCAGCTCGCGACCTCTGCCGGCGTGAGCTTGTCGAGGTCGACGCGCTTGCTCTTGTTGTAGTCGGGCGCCCAGTCGATCTTGGGCCACAGATCCAGCGAGGGCGCCTCGAGGTACACAGGGCCCGAGCCGTCGAGCACGAAGTGCGCATGGCGCGTGGCGGCGCAGTTCGGGATCATCGCCACCGGCTTGCTCGCCGCGTGCGTCGGGTACATCTTGATCTTGACGTCGAGCACGGTCGCGAGGCCGCCGAGGCCCTGCGCGCCGATGCCCAGTGCATTCACCTTCTCGTAGAGCTCGACCCGCAGCGCCTCCACCTTGCTAAGCTCGGCGCCCGAGCGCTTCTTCGCCAGCAGCTCGTGCATGTCGAGGTCGTCCATCAGGCTTTCCTTGGCGAGCAGGGCGGCCTTCTCGGCCGTGCCGCCGATGCCGATGCCCAGCATGCCCGGCGGACACCAGCCGGCGCCCATGGTGGGCACGGTCTTGAGCACCCAGTCGACCACGCTGTCGCCGGGGTTCAGCATCGCCAGCTTGCTCTTGTTCTCGCTGCCGCCGCCCTTGGCCGCGACCGTCACCTCGACGGTGTTGCCCGGCACGATCTCGGTGAAGATCACAGCCGGCGTGTTGTCCTTGGTGTTCTTGCGGTCGAACTGCGGGTCGGCCACGACCGAGGCGCGCAGCGTGTTGTCGGGATGGTTGTAGCCGCGGCGCACGCCCTCGTTGATGGCGTCGTCCAGGCCGCCGGTGAAGCCGCCCCAGCGCACGTCCATGCCGACCTTGAGGAACACGTTGACGATGCCGGTGTCCTGGCAAATCGGGCGCTGGCCGGTCGCGCTCATCTTGCTGTTGGTGAGGATCTGCGCCATCGCGTCCTTGGCCGCCGGGCTCTGCTCGCGCTCGTAGGCGCGGGCCAGGTGGGCGATGTAGTCGGTCGGGTGGTAGTAGCTGATGTATTGCAGCGCTGCGGCAACCGACTCGATCAGGTCGGCTTGTTGAATCGTGGTGGTCATTGGGGGTTCTGGCTTGGACGGATACTGGCGGGCCCTCCATTTTGACAGCTCAGGCCCGCCCATGAAGACACGTACCGAACGCGACACCTTTGGCCCCATCGAAGTGCCGGCAGACCGGCTCTGGGGCGCGCAGACCCAGCGCTCGCTGCAGAACTTCGACATCTCGGGCGAGCAGCAGCCGCGCGAGATCATCCAGGCCCTGGCGCAGGTCAAGCGCGCCTCCGCCGTGGTCAACCATGCGCTCGGCCTGCAGGACGAGAAGAAGACGAGGGCCATCGTCGCCGCGGCCGACGAGGTGATCGCCGGCCGGCATCCCGAAGAATTCCCGCTGGTGGTGTGGCAGACCGGCTCGGGCACGCAGACCAACATGAACGTGAACGAGGTGCTGGCCAATCGCGCGAGCGAACTGCTGGGCGGCGAGCGCGGGGAAGGGCGGCTCGTGCATCCGAACGACGACGTGAATCGCAGCCAGTCCTCGAACGACGTGTTTCCGACCGCGATGCACGTGGCGGCGGTCGATGCGATCACCAACCGGCTGCTGCCGGCCATCGCCAAGCTGCGCGGAACGCTGGAAAAGAAATCGCGGGACTTCGCCGACATCGTGAAGATCGGCCGCACCCATTTGCAGGATGCGACACCGCTCACGCTGGGCCAGGAATTCTCGGGCTACGTGGCGCAGCTCGCGCACGGCGAAGCCCACGTGCGCGCCGCACTGCCGCACCTGTGCGAGTTGGCGCTGGGCGGCACCGCGGTCGGCACAGGCCTCAACGCGCCCAAGGGCTACGCCGAGCAGGTGGCGGCCGAACTCGCGAAGCTCACCAGCTTGCCTTTCGTGACGGCGCCGAACAAGTTCGAGGCCATGGCCTCGGTCGACGGGCTCGTGCATGCGCACGGCGCGCTCAAGACCCTTGCCGCGAGCATGACCAAGATCGCCAACGACGTGCGCTGGCTAGCGAGCGGCCCGCGCAGCGGTATCGGCGAGCTGAGCATTCCCGAGAACGAGCCGGGCTCGTCGATCATGCCCGGCAAGGTGAACCCGACGCAGAGCGAGGCGGTGACGATGCTGGCCGCGCAGGTGTTCGGCAACGACGTCGCGATCAACATCGGCGGTGCCTCGGGCAACTTCGAGCTCAACGTGTTCCGCCCGATGGTGGCGCACAACTTCCTGCAGAGCGTGCGCCTGCTGGCCGACGGGATGGTGAGCTTCAACGACCATTGCGCGGCGGGCATCGAGCCCAACCGCGAGCGCATCGCCGAACTGGTGCAGCGTTCGCTGATGCTGGTGACTGCGCTCAACACGCACATCGGCTACGACAAGGCGGCCTTCATCGCGAAGAAGGCGCACAAGGAAGGCACGAGCCTGCGCGAGGCGGCCATCGCGTCGGGCCACCTCACGGCCGAGCAGTTCGACCAGTGGGTGGTGCCGGAAAAGATGACCGGGCGCTAGTCCCGCCGTCAGTGATGCGGCGGCGTGGGCGACATCAGCTTGTCGGTATAGGCGATGGCCATGGCCGACAGCAGGAAGGTGATGTGGATCGCCGTCTGCGCGATCAGCACCCGATCGGTGTAGTTGTCGGCGTTGATGAAGGTCTTGAGCAGGTGGATCGAGCTGATGCCGATGATGGCGGTAGCCAGCTTGACCTTCAGCACCGAGGCGTTCACATGACTCAGCCACTCGGGCTGGTCGCGGTGGCCTTCGAGGTTCATGCGGCTGACGAAGGTCTCGTAGCCGCCGACGATCACCATGATCAGCAGGTTGGAGATCATGACCACGTCGATCAACGCCAGCACCACCAGCATGATCACGGTCTCGTTGAGCGTCGTGACCGGCACATTGGTCTTGTAGCCGATGCTGGTGATGAGCGATTCCAGCGCCTGCTTGCTGCCGAAGGCCGCTTCGACCAGGTGAAACAGCTCGACCAGGAAGTGCACCACGTACACGCCCTGCGCAACGATGAGGCCCAGGTACAGCGGCAACTGCAGCCAGCGGCTGGCGAAGATCAGGTTGGGCAGCGGGCGCAGCGGCGAGACTTTGCCGGGGGTAACGGGGTCGAGGTTGGACATCGGGTCGTTGTGGGCGGGAAAACGCGCGATTCTAGGGCGCGCGAGAGGGCTCCGGTGTCACGCTCCTGTCGTTAACATGGAGCGTCAGTCATCCGTAAGTGCGGCCGCCGACATTAGCGCCGGCCACTTCAAAGCTACAGGAGACAAGGAATGAGCAGCGCATCGACGATCGAGTCCACCCTGGTCGAAAACCGCGTGTTCCCGCCGGACGCCCGTGCGACGCAGGGCGCGCGTATCGCAAGCATGGCCGCGTACGACGCGCTGTGCAAGGAAGCCGCCGACGACTTCGAGGGCTTCTGGGCCCGCCAGGCGCGCAGCAACGTGGTGTGGACCAAACCCTTCACCCGCACGCTCGACGAATCCAACGTGCCCTTCTACAAATGGTTCGACGACGGCGAACTCAACGCCTCGGCCAATTGCCTCGACAAGCACATCGGCACGCCAGTCGAGAACAAGACCGCGATCGTCTTCGAGGCCGACGACGGCACGGTCACCAAGATCACGTACAAGGAGCTGCTGGCCCGCGTCTCCCAGTTCGCCAATGCGCTGAAGGCGCAGGGCATCCGGAAGGGCGACCGCGTCATCGTCTACATGCCGATGACCATCGAGGGCGTGATCGCGATGCAGGCCTGCGCCCGCATCGGCGCCACCCACAGCGTGGTGTTCGGAGGCTTTTCGGCCAAGGCGCTCCAGGAGCGCATCATCGATGCCGGCGCCGTAGCCGTCATCACGGCCAACTTCCAGCTGCGCGGCGGCAAGGAGCTGCCGCTCAAGGCCATCGTCGACGACGGCATCGCGCTCGGCGGCTGCGAATCGATCAAGACCGTGCTGGTCTATCAGCGCACCGCGACCGCCTGCAACATGGTGGCCGGCCGCGACAAGACCTTCGGCGAAGCGCTCCAGGGCCAGAGCGCCGAATGCGCGCCGGTGCCGGTCGGCGCCGAGCATCCGCTCTTCATCCTCTACACCTCGGGCTCGACCGGCAAGCCCAAGGGCGTGCAGCATTCGACCGGCGGCTACCTGCTGTGGGCCAAGCTCACGATGGACTGGACCTTCGACCTGCGTCCCGAAGACGTGTTCTGGTGCACCGCCGACATCGGCTGGATCACCGGCCATACCTACGTGGCCTATGGCCCGCTCGCCGCGGGCGCGACGCAGGTCGTGTTCGAGGGCATCCCGACCTTCCCGCATGCGGGCCGCTTCTGGCAGATGATCGAGAAGCACAAGGTCACGATCTTCTATACCGCGCCGACCGCGATCCGATCGCTGATCAAGGCCGCCGACAGCGACGAGAAGGTGCATCCGAAGAATTGGGATCTGTCCTCGCTGCGCATCCTCGGCACCGTGGGCGAGCCGATCAATCCCGAAGCCTGGATGTGGTACTACCGGAACGTCGGCCGCGAGAAATGTCCGATCGTCGACACCTTCTGGCAGACCGAGACCGGCGGCCACGTCATCACGCCGCTGCCGGGTGCCACCCCGCTGGTGCCGGGTTCCTGCACCTTGCCGCTGCCGGGCATCATGGCCGCGATCGTCGACGAGACCGGCAAGGACATTCCGAACGGCGCCGGCGGCATGCTGGTCATCAAGCGGCCCTGGCCCTCGATGATCCGCACCATCTGGAACGACCCCGAGCGCTTCAAGAAGAGCTATTTCCCCGAAGAGATGGGCGGCACCATCTACCTCGCAGGCGACGGCGCGGTGCGCAGTGCCGACCGCGGCTACTTCCGCATCACGGGGCGCATCGACGACGTGCTCAACGTGTCGGGCCATCGGCTCGGCACGATGGAGATCGAATCCGCGCTGGTCGCCAAGACCGACCTCGTGGCCGAGGCCGCCGTGGTCGGGCGGCCGGACGATGTGACCGGCGAGGCGGTTTGCGCCTTCGTCGTGTTGAAGCGCGGCCGCCCGAGCGGCGACGAGGCCAAGCAGATCGCCGCCGAGTTGCGCAACTGGGTGGCGAAGGAGATCGGCCCGATCGCCAAGCCCAAGGACATCCGCTTCGGCGAGAACCTGCCGAAGACGCGCAGCGGCAAGATCATGCGGCGTCTCCTGCGCAGCATCGCCAAGGGCGAGGCCATCACGCAGGACACGTCCACGCTCGAGAATCCCGCCATCCTCGAGCAGCTCGGCCAGGCTTACTGACCGGCCCCCACGCTCCGTCACGGCGTGTATTCGCTGCCCCCCGAGGGGGCTTGGGGCGCCCTGCGTCGGCCTGGGGCGTCGCAGCCGCGCCCCTGTCCGACAGAGGGCCCGCGCCGGATGCGTTACAAACAACGATCGATTGTTGAGGAGAGATCCATGGGACTGAGAACAGGCGTGCTGCTGGTGGTCATGCTGTTGATCGCGGCGCTCGCGGCCTTGAACTGGGGCCTGCTCGTCTCGCCCACCGTCATGTCGCTCGGCTTCATGCAGATCACGGCGCCTTTCGGCTTGATCATGCTGGGCCTGACGGCGCTCCTCGGCATCTTGTTCGTGGCCTACATCGTCTACCTGCAGACCACGGTGCTGCTCGAAACGCGCCGCCACACCAAGGAAATGCAGGTTCAGCGCGACCTGGCCGACCGGGCCGAGGCTTCGCGCTTCACCGAGCTGCGCAGCTTCCTCGAGACCCAGGAGAACGCCCACATGGCACGCAATGCCGAGCGGCATGCGGCGCTGCTGGCGCGCGTGGAGCAGCTGGAGACGATGATCAAGGTGCGCTCCGACCAGACCGACAACACGCTGGCGGCCCACATCGGCCAACTCGAAGACCGCTTCGACCGCCGGTCGGCGGCAACGGCGGTGGCGTCGTCGCCGCCTGCGGGCATGCCGCCGCCGGTCTGAGATTCGCGCTACTTCGTCGACAGCACCCAGGCTGCCAGCTTCTTCGCGTCCGCCTCGCTGACCTGGTTGTTGGCCGGCATCGGCACCTGGCCCCAGACGCCCGATCCGCCCTTGATGATCTTGCCGGCAAGCATGTCGGGCGCTGTCTTGTTGTCCTTGTACTTGGCCGCGATTTCCTTGAACGAAGGGCCGAGGATCCTGCGTTCGACCGCGTGGCAGCTCATGCAGTTCTTCGAGGTGGCCAGCGCCAGGTCGGCGAGGGCGGGTGCAGCAGAAGCCAGGCCCAGGGCGGCCAGCAGAAGCGCTCTTTTCATGGGGTCCTTGTCGCGTGGGTGCGTTAAAGTCGATCCAACGCGATTGTAGGTAACGCGGTGCACGGTCCGCCGCGATGCGGGCCTGGACAACCGGAGGGGATTCTCTATGTGGTTTCTGTTGCTGGGCCTTCTTGCCGTGGCCCTGAAGTACTTCGAAATCGGCTTCGTGGCCCAGTGGGACTGGTGGATCGTGCTGATCCCCTTCGCGCTGGCCGCGGCCTGGTGGGCCTGGGCCGACTGGTCGGGCTACACCAAGCGCAAGGTGGTCGAGCGCGAGAACGCGCGCCGGCAAGACCGCATCGACCGCCAGCGCAGCAATCTGGGCCTTCTGACGAGCCGCTCCAACCGCCGCCGCCGCGGCGGACGCTGAAGCTTTCTTCCGACTCGACGAGCGATCAGTACTTGTCGAGCACCGCACCCGAGCTCGCGCTCGATGCGTTGAAGGCGAACTTGGCCTGCACGCCGCGCGTGTAGCGCGGGGCAGGTGCCTTCCATCCCACGCGGCGCTTGGCGAGTTCGGCGTCGGACACGTTGAGCTCGAGCTTGAGCTGATGCGCGTCGATGGTGATCGAGTCGCCCTCGTTGACGAAGGCAATGGTGCCGCCAGCCGCCGCTTCGGGCGCCACGTGGCCGACCACCATGCCCCAGGTACCACCCGAGAAGCGGCCGTCGGTGATGAGGCCCACGCTTTCGCCGAGGCCTGCACCGATCAGCGCGCCGGTCGGCGCCAGCATCTCCGGCATACCGGGGCCGCCCTTGGGACCCAGGTAGCGCAGCACCATCACGTCGCCGCCCTTGATCTTGCCGTCGAGGATGGCCTGCAGCGCCGACTGCTCGTCGTCGAACACGCGCGCCGGGCCGGTGATGACCGGGTTCTTGAGGCCGGTGATCTTGGCCACCGCGCCTTCGGGCGAGAGGTTGCCCTTGAGGATCGCCAGGTGGCCTTCGGCGTACATCGGATTCGTGATCGGGCGGATCACGTCCTGGTCGGCACGCGGCTGGTCGGGCACGTCCTTCAGTACCTCGGCGATGGTCTGGCCGGTGATCGTGATGCAGTCGCCGTGCAGCAGGCCCGCGTTCAGCAGGATCTTCATCACTTGCGGGATGCCGCCGGCCTGGTGCAGGTCGACGGCGAGGTACTTGCCGCTGGGCTTGAGATCGCACAGCACCGGCACCTTCTTGCGCATGCGCTCGAAGTCGTCGATCGACCATTCCACGCCTGCGGCGTGCGCGATGGCGAGGAAGTGCAGCACCGCGTTGGTCGAGCCGCCGGTGGCCATGATCACGGCCACCGCGTTCTCGATCGCCTTCTTGGTGACGATGTCGCGCGGCTTGATGTCCTTCTTGATCGCCTCGATCAGCACCTTGGCCGATTCCTTGGCCGAGTTGGCCTTCTCGTCGTGCGGGTTGGCCATGGTCGAGGAGTAGGGCAGAGAGATGCCGAGCGCCTCGAACGCCGAACTCATGGTGTTGGCCGTGTACATGCCGCCGCAGGAGCCGGTGCCGGGGATCGCGCGCTTCTCGATCTCCAACAGGTCCTCGTCGCTCATGTTGCCGGCGGCGTTCTGGCCGACCGCCTCGAACACGCTCACGATGTTGAGGTCTTGGCCCTTGTAGCGCCCCGGCAAGATGGTGCCGCCGTAGACGTAGATCGCCGGCACGTTGGCGCGCAGCATGCCCATCAGGCCGCCGGGCATGTTCTTGTCGCAGCCGCCGACCACCAGCACGCCGTCCATCCACTGGCCGCCGACGCAGGTCTCGATGCAGTCGGAGATGACCTCGCGGCTTACCAGCGAATACTTCATGCCTTCGGTGCCCATCGCCATGCCGTCGGAGATGGTCGGCGTGCCGAAGACCTGCGCGTTGCCGCCGGCTTCCTCGATGCCGGCGATCGCGGCATCGGCCAGTTTCTGCAGGCCCGAGTTGCAGGGCGTGATGGTGCTGTGGCCGTTGGCCACTCCGACCATCGGTTTCTTGAAATCGCCTTCCTCGTAGCCCATCGCGTAGAACATCGAGCGGTTCGGCGCACGCGATTTGCCCTCGACGATGTGGGCGCTGCGACTGTTGATCTTGATCGGTGGGTTGGCCATGGTCTCTCTTGTGTTGCGGGGTCGGGGGAAGACAAGTATCGGACGATTGACTGATTGCTTCCAATCCTAATTTCAAGACCGATTGATATGCTCGGCGTATGAAAGAAGTCTGGGTCGACCTGCGCGCGTGGCGCCAGTTCCTCGCGGTGGCCGAGGAACTGCATTTCGGCCGCGCCGCCGCGCGCCTGCACATGACGCAGCCGCCGGTCACGCAGGCCATTGCGCAGCTCGAGAAGGCGCTGGGCGTGCTGCTGTTCGACCGCACCCGGCGTCGGGTCGCGCTCACGCCCGCGGGCGAGGCGCTGTTGCCCGAAGTGCGCGAGCTGCTGGCGCGCGCGCAGGCGCTGCCGGTGCGGGCGAGGGCGGCCGCGGCCGGCGAAGTGGGGCGCGTGCGGCTCGCCTTCGTCTCGACCATCGGGTTCGAGCGGCTGCCGGCCTGGGTGCGCGAATTTCGCCTGCGCTGCCCCGAGGTCGCGCTGGAGCTGGTCGAGGCCACCGGCGATGTGCAGCTCGAGGCCTTCGCCCGCGGTGAGATCGATGCCGGGCTGATGCTGCATTCGCCCGGCTTCGCGCCGCCCGGCCTGGAGCGGCTCGCGGTGTCCGAGGAGCCGCTGGTGGTTGCGCTGCCGGCGAAGCATCCGCTGGCCCGGATGCCGAAGCTGCCGCTGGCCGAAGTCCTCGCCGAGCCGCTGGTGATCTTTCCGCGCCGCATCGTGCCCTCGCTGCACGACGCGATCTTCGGGCTCTACCATGCGGCCGGCCTGGTGCCCCGGGTTGCGCAGGAAGCGATCCAGATGCAGACCATCGTCAACCTGGTCTGGGGCGGACTCGGCGTGGCCTGGGTGCCCGAGAGCGTGACGCAGTTCCGGCGCGCCGGCGTGGTCTATCGCGCTGCGTCCGAATTCGCGCCTTCGGGACGGCGCAAAACCGCCGTCTTGCCCGGCTGCGAGACCAGCCTGGTCTGGCCCGGCCACGCGGACAACTCCGCGCTCGCGCGCTTCGTGCGATTCGTCCAGGAACAGGGGACTGTCACATCCGTGGGCACAATAGGCTGATGCTCACGTACCCGCAGATCAATCCCGTCGCCCTACAGCTCGGACCGATCGCCATCCACTGGTATGGCCTGACCTATCTGGCCGCTTTCGCACTGTTCTACTTCCTCGGCACGCGCAGGCTGCGGCACGAGCCTTTCCGTTCCATCGCCGGCCCAGGGGCCTGGAGCCGCAAGGACCTGGAGGACATCCTCTTCCTCGGCGTCATGGGCGTGATCGTCGGCGGCCGGCTCGGCTATTGCCTGTTCTACAAGCCCGGCTATTACCTCACGCACCCGCTGGAGATCTTCTTCGTCTGGCAGGGCGGCATGAGCTTCCATGGCGGCCTGCTCGGCGTGATCGCAGCGATGGCGTGGTTCGCGCGTTCGCGCGCGCGGCCCTTCTGGCAGGTGATGGACTTCGTCGCGCCCTGCGTGCCCACCGGGTTGGCGGCGGGGCGGGTCGGCAACTTCATCAATGGCGAGCTGTGGGGCCGCTTCAGCAGCCCCGATCTGCCCTGGGGCATGGTGTTTCCACAGAGCGGATCGATGCTGCCGCGCCACCCCTCGCAGGTCTACCAGTTCTTGCTCGAAGGGCTGCTGCTGTTCGCGATCCTCTGGCTCTATGCCCGCAAGGAGCGGCGCGAGCGACGCGTGTCGGCGGTGTTCCTGATCGGCTACGGACTGATGCGCTTCATCGCCGAATACTTCCGCGAGCCCGACGACTTCCTGGGCCTCCTGGCATTCGACATGAGCATGGGGCAGTGGCTCTGCGTGCCGATGATCGCGTTCGGCATCTGGCTCTACGCCAGTGCGCCGGCGGCGCGCGCGGCCGCGACGCCGGCGCGCGGCTGAAGCGCCACGACGGGCGGCAGGGTTTATCCCGGGCAGAAAAGCTTTGCGTTATGCCGCTCGGGTTCTCATAATTACGCGTAATTACCGAAAATCACGCAAGCCCGATTTAGATTTATCTTCCCGCCCCCAATGCGCATCGTCCACAACTCGCTGCACGACGAAGTCGCCGCCACGCTGCGCGAAGAAATCTTCGCCGGCGCACTGGCGCCGGGCAGCTTCGTGGACGAGGCGGCGGTGTGCGAGCGGCTTTCGATCTCGCGCACGCCGCTGCGCGAGGCGCTGAAGGTGCTGACGGCCGAAGGGCTGCTGCGGCACGAGCCGCGGCGCGGCTGCTTCGTGGCCGAGGTCACGCAGCGCGACCTCGACGACATCTTTCCCGTCATCGCGCTGCTCGAAGGGCGCTGCGCCTGGCAGGCGGCGCGCAATGCCAGCGATGCCGAGCTGCTGGCACTCGAAGCCATGCACGACAAGCTCGCGAAGCATGCACGCGCCAAGCGCATCAACGAGTACTACGCGACCAATTTCGCGATCCACGAGGCAATCATCATGCTGGCCGACAACCGCTGGCTGGCGCAGGTGATCGGCGATCTGCGCAAGATTCTCAAGCTCGCGCGTCTGCAGCAGTTGCATGCGCCGGGGCGGCTCGAACAGAGCCTGTCCGAACATCTCGCGGTGTTCGCCGCGCTCAAGGCGCGCGACAGCGACGGCGCCGAGGCCGCGATGCGCACCCACCTGAACCGCCAGCGCGAAGCCCTGCGGGCGATCGCGCTCCAACAGAAAGCGAAGCTGATCTCATGAATGCCAGCGACTGGATCACCCGCAGCGTCTCGCGGCTGCGCCCCGGCAGCGATGCCGCAGAAGTCAAGAAGCCCGCGAGCTCCGAAAAGAAGACGAAGCCGGCGGCCACCGTCGGTCCTCGCCCGCTGGCCGAACGGCTGGAAGCCACGCTGCGCCGCCACGGCGAGGCGCTGGCGCCGCGTGCGCTGCGCCGCGCGCTCACCGAGCTGCAGGCGGTGGTCGACCCGCGCGTGAGCGAGGTCGAGGCCGGACGCCGCGCCCATGCCGTGGTGCAGTGGTATGCCGGGCGCGAGCTCGACGAGCGGCGCGACGTCTGGCTGCTCATGAGCGAGCGCTTCGCGCCCGACCTGCAGAAGGTCAGCAGCGCGCGCGACCGGCACGGGGCGGCCATGGGAACGCCCGACGAGGCCCAGGCCGAGGTGCACCTGCGCCGCGCGCTGGTCTCGCCGCGCGCGCGGCTGTTGCAACGCTTCGCCATCGATCCCGACGGCATGCGCTTCCTGGTCGACCTGCGCGCCGAACTGCTGCCGCACCTGAAGGGCGACCGGCGCCTCCTGCCGCTCGATGCCGAGCTCGAGCACCTGTTTTCGACCTGGTTCGACGTCGCCTTCCTGGACCTGCGCCGAATCAGCTGGGATTCGCCGGCCTCGCTGATCGAGAAGCTGATCCAGTACGAGGCGGTGCACGACATCAAGAGCTGGGCCGACGTCAAGAACCGGCTCGACAGCGACCGCCGCTGCTACGGCTTCTTCCACCCGCGGCTGCCCAACACGCCGCTGATCTTCGTCGAGGTGGCGCTGGTCGACCACATCAGCGAAGGCATCGTGCCGCTGCTCGACGAAGCTGCCGCGCCGGGCCGGCACGACCGGGCGACGACCGCGATCTTCTATTCGATCAGCAACACACAGAGCGGTCTGCGCGGCGTGAGCTTCGGCGATTCGCTGATCAAGCGCGTGGTCGAGGAACTGCAGAAGGAGATGCCGCGTCTGAAGATCTTCGCGACGCTGTCGCCGATCCCGGGCTTTCGCGGCTGGCTGGGGAAGAACGCGGGCTCGCTGCTGGAGCGGCTCGACGAGAAGCGCACCGCCGAACTGGGCCGCGTCATCGGTTCCCTGCCGCCCACCGCCGAGCGCGTGCTGGCTGCGGCCGAGGAGGCGATCGCGCTCGATGCGAAATCGCCGGTGCGCCAGCTGCTGTTGAACGCCGCCGCCGAATACCTCGGG
The DNA here is from genome assembly GCF_003984645.1 of Variovorax sp. MHTC-1. Lineage (GTDB taxonomy): Bacteria > Pseudomonadota > Gammaproteobacteria > Burkholderiales > Burkholderiaceae_C > Variovorax. The sequence goes on along the minus strand of NZ_RWKI01000001.1, from coordinate 567,168 downwards.
CGGGCCACCGCCGAGGGCAAGCCGGTCGATCCGGTGGCGCGCTTCCACCTCGGCAACGGCGCGCGGGTGGAGCGGCTCAACTGGGCGGGCGATCCTTCGCCCAAGGGGCTGAAGCAATCCTACGGACTCATGGTCAACTACCTCTACGATCTGAAGCGGCTCGACAAGCACCGTACCCTGCTCGCGCAGGGCAAGGTGGCAGTGTCGGGCGATGTCGACGATCTTTTTCTCAAGGGCTGAGGCCCCCGACGGTTCATCACAAAGGAGACAAGGCAATGACCCCAAGCTACCAGCGGCGCGACGTATTGCGCCTCGCCGCGGCCGCCGCCGCCGTTCTGAGCGGCGGCGCGCGCGCCCAGCCCGGCTGGCCCGCCAAGCCGGTGACGATGGTGGTGCCCTTTCCGGCCGGCGGCGGCACCGACGCCTTCGCGCGGCCGCTGTCGGCGCAGTTCGCCAAGGTCGCCGGCCAGACGCTGGTCGTCGACAACCGTGGCGGCGCCGGCGGCACCCTGGGCGCGAGTATCGCGGCCAAGGCGCAGCCGGACGGCTACACGCTGTTCATGGGCGCGGTGCATCATGCGATCGCGCCCTCGGTCTACCCCAGGCTCGACTACGACATCGAGAAGGACTTCGTGCCGCTGATGCTCCTGGCCAGCGTGCCGCAGGTGGTGGTGGTCAACCCGAAGCGGGTAACTGCAACCACGCTCAAGGACTTCGTCGCCGAGGTCAAGAAGAATCCGGGCAAGCTCAACTACGCCTCGGCCGGCGCCGGCACCTCGCACCACCTGGCCGGCGAGCTCTTCAAGCTGCAGACCGGCACCTTCATCACCCACATTCCGTATCGCGGCGCAGGCCCGGCGCTGCAGGACCTGATCGCCGGCAATGTCGACTGCATGTTCGACGGCCTGGGCTCTTCGGCGCAGCACATCAAGGCCGGCCGCATCAAGGCGCTCATGATGGCCGGCACCAAGCGCAACCCTGCCTTTCCGGACGTGCCCAGCGCCGCCGAGGTCGGACTGCCGGACTACACCGTGACAACCTGGTACGGACTGTGGGCGCCCAAGGGTACGCCGGCCGACGTGCAGGCCAGGATCGTCGACGAGATGAAGAAGGCACTGGCGACCGACGAGCTGAAGGCGATCTGGGCCAACAACGGGGCCGAGATCCCCAATCTGGCCCTGGCGCCATACGGCAGCTTCGTCAATTCCGAGATCAAGCGGTGGGCCGGCGTCGTGAAGGCCTCGGGCGCCAAGCTGGAATGACGGCTTCGGTCAGGCTGGAACGCGAGGGCGCGATCGCCTTCGTGACGCTCGCCAATGCGGACCGGCTCAACGCCATGTCGCGCGCGATGTGGCGCGAACTGCGCGCCGTGTTCGAGCAAGCTCTCGCGCAGGACGCGGCCGTGCGCTGCGTCGTCGTGCGCGGGGAGGGCGCTGCCTTCTGCGCCGGCGGCGACATCTCCGAGTACCCCTCCTTCCGCTTCGACGAAGCCAGCCTGCGCGAATTCCACGAGAACGAGGTCTGGGGCGCGCTGGCCGCGATGCTGGCCTGCGAGCTGCCCCTGGTCGCGCAGATCGAGGGCGCCTGCATGGGCGCGGGCCTTGAGATCGCGAGCTGCTGCGACATCCGCCTGGCCGGCGCCTCGTCGAAATTCGGCGCGCCGATCGCCAAGCTGGGCTTTCCCATGGCGCCGCGCGAGGCGGCCCTGGTGCGCAGCGCCATCGGCGACACGCTGGCGCGCGACATGCTGCTGGCCGCCGGCGTTCACGATGCGCGCCGCCTCTACGACGCCGGCTTCGTGCTGAGCGTGCTGCCCGATGCGCAGGTCGCCGCGGCTGCGCTGGCGCATGCGCAGCGCATCGCCGCGCTGGCGCCGGCGGCTGCGCGCCTCAACAAGCGCACCTTCTTCGCCGGCACGGTCGACCGGCTGCTCGCCAGCGCCTACGACTACGCCGACTCGCCCGAACACCGCGAGGGCATCGCCGCCTTCCTCGCCAAGCGCACACCCGTCTTCTGACCATGACCGACACGACCAACGCCAATCTCTATGCCGCGCTGCGTGCGGCCTTCCCCGCTGATCTCGATGCCATCGCGGTCGAGACCGACGACGGCCTGTTCTATTCCTGGCGCGACCTGGAGCGCGCGAGCGCGATGATCGCGAACCTGCTCGAGGCGCTGAAGCTCGACAAGGGCGCCCGCATCGCGGTCCAGGTCGAGAAGTCGGTCGAGGCCATGCTGCTCTACCTCGCGACATTGCGCGCGGGCTACGTGTTCCTGCCGCTCAACACCGCCTACCGCGGCGCCGAGATCGAGTACTTCATCGGCAATGCCGAGCCGGCGGTGGTGGTCTGCAGCAGCGCGAACGCTTCGTGGGTGGCGCCGATCGCGACCGCGGCCGGTACCCGCCATGTGTTCACGCTCGACGACGATCGCAGCGGCACGCTGCTCCAGGTCGCGGCACAGTGCAGCGACCGCCACACCGTCGCCCAGAAGAAGGACGACGATCTCGCCGCCATCCTCTACACCAGCGGCACCACCGGCCGCAGCAAGGGCGCGATGCTCACGCACCGCAACCTGCGATCCAACGCCGAGGTGCTGAAGGACTACTGGGGCTGGCACGCCGGCGCGAAGGGCGACGGCGATGTGCTGATCCATGCGCTGCCGATCTTCCACGTGCACGGCCTCTTCGTCGCCATCCACGGCGCGCTGATCAGCGGCAGCAAGATGATCTGGCTCAACAAGTTCGATCCGAAGCGCGTGGTGGCCCGGCTGCCCGAAGCGACCGTGTTCATGGGCGTGCCCACGCTCTACGTGCGCATGCTGGCCGAGCCTGGGCTGACGCGCGAGGCCTGCAACGGCATGCGCCTCTTCATTGCGGGCTCGGCGCCGCTGCTCCTCGAGACCTTCGAAGCCTGGCGCGAGCGAACCGGCCACACCATTCTCGAGCGCTACGGCATGAGCGAGACCGTCATGCTCAGCTCCAATCCCTACAGCACGGTGCAGGGCCAGCGGCGCGGCGGGACGGTGGGTTTTCCGCTGCCCGGCGTGCAGCTGCGCGTGCGCGACGACGCGGGCCAGCCCTGTCCGACGGACGAGATCGGCCACATCGAGGTGGCCGGCCCCAACGTGTTTGCCGGCTACTGGCGCATGCCCGAGAAGACCAAGGAAGAGTTCACTGCCGACGGCTATTTCAAGACCGGCGACGTCGGCAAGATCGACGGGCTCGGCTACGTCACCATCGTCGGCCGCAGCAAGGACCTGATCATCAGCGGCGGCTACAACGTCTACCCGGCCGAGATCGAGGGCTACATCAACGAAATGGCCGGCGTGGCGGAGAGCGCGCTCGTGGGCGTGCCGCATCCGGACTTCGGCGAAGTCGGCATCGCCATCGTCACGCCCAAGCCCGGCGCGGCGCTCGACGGCGACGCGATCATCGGCGCGCTGAAGAAGAAGCTCGCCAACTTCAAGATTCCCAAGCGCTGCTTCGTCGTCTCCGAACTGCCGCGCAATGCGATGGGCAAGGTGCAGAAGGCGCTGCTGCGCGAGCAGCACAAGGGCTTGTTCGTCTAGCTGCCGCTGCCGTAGGGCCGCGTGAGGATCTCGAGGTTGTGGCCGTCGGGATCGTTCCAGTAGACGCCGCGGCCGCCGTCCCCGTGATTGATCTCGCCGGGACGGCGGTGGCCCGGATCGGCCCAGTAGGGCAGGCCGCGCTCGCGGATGCGGCCGAAGATGTCGTCGAATTCGGCCTCGCTCACGAGGAAGGCCAGGTGCTGCCACGGGATGTCGCCCTCGACCTGCATGTAGTCGAGGGTGACGCCGTTGTCGACCTCGACGCCCTGGAACGGACCGAACGGAACAGGCTCACCGCGGCCGAGGATCTCCGCCAGGAACACCGCTGATGCCCGTGGATCGCGGGCCCGTACGATCGTGTGATTGAGCTGGATGGACATGCGGCGGATGGTAGCGCCGGGCGCGGGTCGGTGCTGTCGCACGCGAGCTGCTTCCGGCGTAAGTTTGCGCCTTCGAGCGCGGCCGCGCCGCCGCGCGGGAACATGCCTATTGCACCAGCAGCACCGAGATGTCCGTCTCCGAAACGACCTTGGTCGCCACCGAGCCCATGAGCGCGCGGCCGAAGATGCCGTGGCCGTGGGTGCCCATCACGATCAGCTCGGCACCGCCCGCCGTCGCGGCCTTCAGGATTTCTTCGGCGGCGTGGCCGTGGCGCGGTTCGGTGCGGAAGTTGCCGATCTCGTGCCTGGCGAAGAAGGCCTTGACCGGCTCCAGCACCTTGGCGTTTTCTTCCGTGTAGTAGTCGTCCACTACATCCTTGCTGAGGTGACGGACCGCATGGCCGGGCAGGCCGGTGCATACGTGCACCACGATCAGCTCATGGCCGTCGACGAACATGGCGCGGTGTGCGGCCAGGTAGTCGAGCGCCTTCTGCGTGTGGAGACTGCCGTCGACGGCGATCAGGATCTTCATGCACTGCCTCGTTTTCTTGCGACCTGCGGCGAAAGCGCCGCATGGCAAGGTTATACGGCGAGGTGCCGCATGTGCACAGAGAAGCCCACCGGATGCAGGGGCCTTGTGCTCAGCCGCGCAGGCCCTTCCACAGCATGTAGGCCGCCAGCACATAGAGAATGCTCGCGAACACGCGCTTGAGTTTCGATACCGGCAGGCTGTGCGCGGCCTTGGCGCCGAGGGGGGCGGTGATGAAGCTGCAGACCGCGATCACGGCCAGCGCCGGCAGCCAGATGTAGCCGATCGAGCCCGCCGGCAGGTCCTGCACCGATAGGCCGCTGGCCACGTAGCCGAGCACGTTGGCCACTGCAATCGGAAAGCCCAGGGCGGCGCTGGTGGCGACCGCGTTGTGGATCGCCACATTGCACCAGGTCATGAAGGGCACGCTGATGAAGCCGCCGCCGGCGCCGACCAGGCCCGACAGGAAGCCGATCGCGCCACCGCCCGCGAGCTGGCCCGCGGTGCCCGGCATCTGGCGCGTCGGCTTGGGCTTGCGGTTGAGGAACATCTGCGTTGCCGAGAAGCCGACGAAGAGCGCGAAGAGGATGGCGAGCGCCGAGCCCTTGAGCAGGGCGAACACGCCGAGGCTGCCGACCAGGCTGCCGATCACGATGCCGGGCGACAGCCTTTTCACGATGTCCCAGCGCACGGCGCCGCGCCGGTGGTGCGCGATCACGCTCGAGATGGACGTGAACATGATGGTCGACATCGAGGTCGCGATCGCCATCTTCACCGCCAGGTCGGACGGTACGCCGCGATGGCCCAGGATGATCGTGATGAAGGGCACCATCAGCATGCCGCCGCCGATGCCGAGCAGGCCGGCGAGAAAACCGGTGCCGACGCCGAGCACGGCGAGTTCGGCGACCAGCAGGGGGGCGATCGTCATCGAAAGAAGTCTCTGAAAAAAGCCACGGCCCCGAAAACGGGGCCGTGGCCGTGCGAAAAAGGTGTCTGCGAGTGAGGCCGGACTCGCATCCTGAACCAGGGTTCAGGTGGGCGAGGGCAGCAAGGCTTCGGGTTCATCTGACGCGAGATGATCACACCCGCCAAGCGATATACCAAGCCCTGCTCCGTAGAGCATTGGAACAAGGAAATATTAAGCCCGACACGCACCGCAGACGAGGTGGATTTTACGCCCACACCGCGAGCGTCGCTCCCATAGTTCTTCATGGTCGTACGCCACCGCGAGGTATGCAACGAGGCTTGTTCCAGGAACACCGCGGAACCAGCTCTGCCGGGCCGCTGGTGTTGCCCCCGGTGAGGGGGTTGGCGGCCACACGAAGTGGGCAAGCCTGGGGGTGAGCCTTGGTCCTACAGCAAATGGTCGTCGCCGGCGAGGGCTTGGTCGAGGCGCTGGATCAGCTGCACGGCGCGGGCATCGTCGGCCGCGGCATCCGAACCCGCCGCAGGGGCGGCCGCCGGCGCTGCAGGCGCTGCGATCGTCGCTTCGCGCTGGGCCAGGTCGAAGGCGAGGTTCAGCGACGCCAGCACCGCGATGCGGTCGCGCGCCTTCACCTTGCCCGCATCGCGGATCTTGCACATCGCGGCATCGACGCGCTCGACGGCTTCGCGCAGCTGCGGCTCGCCGCCTTCGGGGCAGCCGAGCAGATAGCTCTGGCCCATGATCTGGACTTCGACTTGTTTCATTAGGAGGAGGGAGCGTCTTGAGAGGGTTCTGCCGGCAGCTGTTCGAGCAGCGCATCGAGCCGCGTACGCGCCGCGGCCAGCCGCGACTTGAGCGCATCGCGTTCGCGCGCGAGCGCGTTCACCTGCTCCAGCAGCAACGCATTGGTGCGCTGCACTTCTTCGTGGCGCACAAGCAAACGTTCGACGCGCTCGGCGATCTGTTCAATACGGCTCGGTGCAAGCATGGGGGGCATTCTAAGTACACCCCCAGGCTTGCCCACTTCGTGTGGCCGCCAACCCCCCTTGCAGGGGGCGCCGCCAGCGGCCCGGCAAAGCCGGTTCCGCGGCGGCTCACCAACCGGCGCGCTACGCGCGGCCGACTGCGCGCAGCGATGGGGGGATGTGCGAGGCTATTCGGGAAACACCGCGGAACCGGCTCTGCCGGGCCGCTGGTGTTGCCCTCGGCGAGGGGGAAGGCGCGCGCGACACGAAGTGCGCGCAGCCTGGGGGCGAGCTTAGAATCCGCGCGTTGGTGCTCGCGCCGCGGTTCACGCGGCGCAGTTCAACGGGAAGCAGGAGTCGAAGCCTCACGGGGCCGAGCCAGCCTGCGCTGCCCCCGCAACGGTCAAGCAGACGGCACCCCTTCGGTGCCACCCCCGTCAACAAGCCACTGGGCGCCCTGAAACAGGTGCCTGGGAAGGCGACGAGGGCGCGCTGCCAGCCCGGATACCGGCCAACGAGGCGGCCGCCGCATGCGTGAAGCATGAGGCGGTCATGACGTCCAAGCACCGGCGGGGAAGCCGGTGGCGGACTTTGATCTCTTGTGTTTCCCATGATGACAACCTGCGTTTCTTCCGCACGCGCCGCCGGGCGTGCTTCGTCGCGTCCGCTTCCGCGGCCCAGTGCCGTTTCCCTGTCGATCGCCGCCCTGCTGGGCATGCCCGCGCTCGCCTTCGCGCAAGCCGCCGCGCCGACACTCACCGAGACGGTGGTGACCGCAACCCGCACGCCCACGCGCGTCGACGAACTGGTGTCGGACACCGTCGTCATCGAACGCGCGCAGATCGAGCGACAGGCCGGCCGCACCTTGCCCGAGCTGCTGGCGCGCGTCGCCGGCGTCCAGATGACGGCCAACGGCGGCGCGGGCAAGGCGAGCAGCGTTTTCATCCGCGGCACCGAGGCGCGGCACACGATCCTGCTGATCGACGGCGTGCGCTACGGCTCCGGCACGCTCGGGACGCCGGCGTGGGAGAACATTCCAATCGAGATGATCGACCGGATCGAAGTGATCAAGGGGCCGGCCTCGGCGCTCTACGGCAGCGACGGCGTGGGCGGCGTGGTGCAGATCTTCACGCGCAGGGCCAAGCCGGGCGAGGATTCGTTCAGCCCGCGGGTGTCGACCACGATCGGCAGCGAGGGCTACAAGCAGCTCGGCGCGGGCTTCCTGGGCGCCACCGGGGATGTGAGCTATTCGCTCGACGTCGCACGCACGATCGACAAGGGCTTCTCCGCGACCAACCGCAAGGCGCCCTTCGGCAACTTCAACCCCGACCGCGATCCCTTCATGCAGAGCGCCCTGAACGCATCGATCGGCTGGCAGCTCAATTCCGACTGGAAGATCGACAGCGGTCTGCTGTACGCCGAAGGCGTGAACCATTTCGACGACGGCCTCGAATTCGATTCGCGCGGCATCGTGCGCACCCAGACCGCGTACATCGGCGCGCGCGGCAAGCTGACGCAGAACTGGTCGACGCAGCTGCGCTACGCACAGAGCCGCGACTACTCGCGCTCCATCATCGCCGCAACGCTGCCGGGCCTGTTCGAAACCACGCAGGACCAGTACCTGTGGCAGAACGACATCGCGACGCCGATCGGCACCGTGGTCGCCGGGCTGGAACGCCGCGTGCAGGAGGTGAACAGCGACACCGCGTACACGGTGACCAAGCGCGACATCGACTCGGCCTTCGTCGGCCTCAACGGCAGCGCCGGCGCCCATAGCTGGCAGGTCGATGCACGACACGACCGCAACTCGCAGTTCGGCGACAGCAACACCTGGTTCGCCGGCTACGGCTATCGCATCACGCCGAACTGGCGCGCCCACGTGTCGCACGGCACCAGCTTCGTCGCGCCCTCGTTCAACCAGCTCTACTTCCCCAACTTCGGCAATCCCGAGCTGCAGCCGGAAGAGGGCAGGAACACCGACGTCGGCATCACCTGGAGCCAAGATGGCCAGAGCGTCAAGCTGGTGCGCTACGACAACCGGATCCGCGGCTTCATCACCAACACCACCCGGGCCGAGAACGTGCCGCGCGCGCGCATCGAAGGCTGGACGCTGGGCTACGACGGCCAGTTCGGACCCTGGGGCCTCCACGCGAACCTGGATTCGCTGGACCCGCGCAACGAGGTCAGCGGCAAGCAGTTGCCGCGCCGGGCGAAGAACACCGTTTCCCTGGGCATCGACTACGCGGTCGGGCCGTGGAAGTTCGGCGGCTCGGCGCTGCACGTCGGCCGCCGCTTTGACGACACGGCCAATACGCGCAGACTCGGCAACTACACGACGGTCGATCTCTACGTCGAATACCAGGTGGCGAAGGACTGGTCGGTGCAGGGACGCATCACGAACCTCAACGACGTGACGTATGAAACGGCCTATGGCTACAACCAGCGCGGACGCGCTGCCTACCTGACCGTGCGGTGGCAGCCGAAATGAACTTCGCACGCCGCGAACTGATCCTCGGCGGTCAGCGCAGCGGCAAGTCGCGCCGCGCCGAAGGGCGCGCGGCCGCGTGGTTGGAGCGCTCGCTCGGCCACCACGCGGTGCTGATCGCGACCGCGATGCCGCATGACGACGAGATGCGCGAGCGCATCGCACGGCATCGCGAGGACCGCGCGCAGCGCGTGCCGGGCCTCGCCACCGTGGAGGAGCCGATCGCCCTCGGCCCCGCTTTGGCGAGGATGAGCGCGCCGCACACGCTGGTGGTGGTCGATTGCCTCACGCTGTGGCTCGCCAACCTGCTGATGCCGGTCGAGGCCGCGCCTCACGGAAGCACCCCTTCGCTGGAGATGGTGCAGGCTTCGCTGCTGCGCGCCCTGCGTGAAGCGCGCGGGCCGGTGGTGCTGGTTGCCAACGAGATCGGCCTCGGCGTGATCCCGATGGGCCGCGAGGTGCGCGCCTTCGTCGATGCGCTGGGCCGCCTCAACCAGGAGGTGGCGGCGGCCTGCGAGCGCGTCACGCTGATGGCCGCGGGCCTGCCGCTCAGCTTGAAAGAACCCGAATGAATCTGCTTTGCAGGTGGTCGCTCGCGCTGGCCGCGGCCGCATTGACGGTCGCGGCGCATGCGGCGGTCGTGACCGACGAACGCGGCGTGCGCGTGGACCTGCCCCGACCGCCGCAGCGCATCGTGAGCCTGCTGCCCTCGCTGACCGAATCGGTCTGCGCGCTTGGCGCCTGCGAGCGGCTCGTCGGCGTCGACCGCTATTCCAACTGGCCCGACGCTGTGCGTGCACTGCCGCAGCTCGGCGGCGGCATCGATCCGAACGTCGAGGCCATCATGGCGCTCAAGCCAGACGTGGTGTTGCTGGCCAAGTCCTCGCGCGTCACCGAGCGGCTCGAGGCGCTGGGACTCAAGGTGATCGTGCTCGAACCGAAGAGCCATGCCGATGTGCGGCGCGTGCTCGATGCGCTTGGCCAGGTGCTGGGCATCGGCGATGCGCAGCGCGTGTGGCGCGCCATCGATGCCAGCGTGTCCGCGGCGGCAGAGTCGCTGCCGGCGCACGCGAGGAACAGGCGCGTGTACTTCGAGGTCAACAGCGCGCCTTTTGCGGCGGGCGAAGTCTCGTTCATCGGCGAGACGCTGACGCGGCTCGGCGTGCAAAACATCGTGCCGGCCTCGCTCGGTCCCTTTCCCAAGCTCAACCCCGAATACGTGGTGCGCGCCGACCCGGACCTCATCATGGTCGGAGAGCGCAGCGCGCAGGGGCTCGAGCAGCGGCCGGGCTGGGCTTCCATCCGCGCTGTGCGCGAGGGCCGCATCTGCCGCTTCAAGGCCGCAGAGTCGGACGTGCTGGTGCGCCCCGGCCCGCGCATGGGCGAGGCCGCGCAGCTGATGGCGAAGTGCCTGCAGGACAAGGCGTGAAGAGCGAGCATCGACGTGCCCTCTCGCTCGGCATCGCGCTGATGGTGCTGAGCGCGGCGCTGATCGTGCTCGGCGCGGGCATCGGCAGCACCGGCTTCGAGAGCGTGTTCGCGGCGCACCGTGATCCGGTCGCGCTGCAGATCGTGCGGGACATCCGCCTGCCGCGCACGCTGGGCGCCTGGCTCGCCGGCGCGCTGCTCGGCCTGGCGGGCGCGGTGGCGCAGGGCCTGTTCCGCAATCCCCTGGCCGACCCCTATCTGCTCGGCAGCGCTTCGGGTGCCTCGCTCGGCATGGCGGTGGCGCTGTCGCTGTTCGGCGTTTCGGCGGCCAGCACGCTGTGGGTGGTGCGCCTGGGGCTGACCGGCGCGGCTTTTCTCGGCGCCGTGCTGGGCGTGCTGCTGACGCTGGTGCTGGCGCGCGGCGTGCAGCAGACGCTCAGGCTGCTGCTGGCCGGCGTGATCGTCGGCGTGGTGCTCGGCGCCGCCAAGGACCTGATCACCATCGCCTCGGCCGAGATCCTGCAGGCGATCCAGGGTTTCATGCTCGGCAGCACGGGCCTGGTCGGCTGGAGCGCCTGCGGCGTGATGGGCGCGCTCGGCCTGGTCTGCGTGCTCGGGGCCTGGGCGCTCGCGCCGGTGCTCGACGGGCTGGCGCTGGGGGAGGCCACGGCCAGCAGCCTGGGCCTGCCGCTGGGCGCGATGCGTGCTGCGCTGGTGGCGGTGCTCGCACTGGCCACCGGCACCGCGGTGGCGCAGACCGGGCTCATCGCGTTCGTCGGGCTGGCGGCGCCGCACCTGGTGCGTTCGGCCGTGAAGACCACGCATGCGCGCCTGATCGTGCTGTCGACCGCGATGGGTGGGCTGCTGCTGATGGCCGCCGACCTGCTGGCGCGCTGGCTGATCGCGCCGCAGGAGCTGCCGGTCGGCGTGCTGACCGCCGTGCTCGGCGGAAGCTACCTGCTGTGGCTCATGCATCGCCGCAGCGCGCGGGGAGGCTTCTGATGGAGCGGGTGGTCGCGCGCGGCATCGCGCTCGAGGCGAGACAGGTCAGCGCATCGCTGGCCCGCACCGAGGTGTTGCACGGCATCGACCTCGCGCTCGCGGCCGGCCGCTGGACCAGCATCGTCGGCCCCAATGGCGCGGGCAAGTCCACCTTGCTCAAGGTGCTGGCGGGCCTGCTGCCGTATCGCGGCGAGGTGCGCCTGTTCGGGCAGCCGCTCGATGCCATTTCCGGCCGTGCGCGCGCGCGGCGGCTGTCGTGGCTCGGCCAGGGCGGCGCGGGCGAAGGCTCTGCCGACGACCTGGTGGTCTACGACGTCGCCATGCTCGGGCGCCTGCCGCACCAGCGCTGGCTCGCCGCACCCAGCGATGCCGATCGCGCTGCGGTCGAGCGCGCGCTGCGCAGCACCCAGGCCTGGGAGTGGGGCGGGCGGCCGCTCGGCCAGTTGTCCGGCGGCGAACGCCAGCGCGTGCTGCTGGCGCGCGCGCTGGCCGTCGAGGCCGAGCTGCTGCTGATGGACGAACCGCTCGCCAACCTCGATCCGCCGCACCAGGCCGACTGGATGGCGAGCGCCCGTGCGCTGGTGGCCGAAGGCAAGACCGTGGTCAGCGTGCTGCACGAACTCAATGCCGCGCTGGCGGCCGATGCGATGGTGGTCATGGCAAAGGGCCGCGTGCTCCACCATGGCCGCTGCGACGATAGCGCCACGCACCAGGCGCTCGAAGCGGTTTTCGACTGCCGCGTCACCGTGCACCGCGTGGCCAACCAGTGGCTGGCCGTCCCGCACTGAACACTTCAACCGAGAACTCCCATGCAGATCGAAACCCCACCCACCGACAAGCCCTACGAGAAGCCTGAAGGCGAACGCCGCGGCTTGGTGATCGTCAATACCGGCGACGGCAAGGGCAAGAGCACCGCGGCCTTCGGCCTCGCGCTGCGCGCGCATGGCCGCGGCAAGGCCGTGAAGATCTTCCAGTTCATGAAGGTGCCGAGCGCGCGTTTCGGCGAGCACCGGATGTTCGAGCAGATCGGCATCCCGATCGAAGGGCTGGGCGACGGCTTCAGCTGGAAGAGCCAGGACCTCGAACGCTCGGCACAGCTCGCGCGCGAGGGCTGGGAGCGCGCGAGGGCGGCGATTCTCTCGGGCGATCATTTTCTGGTGGTACTCGACGAGATCACCTATCCGCTGATCTACGGCTGGCTGCCGCTGGAAGGCGTGCTGGAAACGCTGCGCACGCGGCCGCGCGAGGTCCATGTGGTGCTGACCGGACGCCGCTGCCCGCCGGAGATCGTCGAACTGGCCGATACGGTGACCGAGATGCAGCTGGTCAAGCATGCGTTCAAGGCCGGCATCCCCGCCCAGCGCGGCATCGAGGACTGAAATGACGACCTCCCCCGTTGCTTGCTCGCTGCGTGTAGCCTCCTCCCCCCTCGAGGGGGCAACGCCAGCGGCCCGGCCCGTCGGCGAACTCAGGACAGGCCTAGGCCGATTTCGCGGTGTTACCCGAACGGGCCTCGCCGGGCTCGCCGCGGATTGAGATGCCAAGCCTCTGGCTCCCTCCCCCGCTGGGCGAGGGGTGGGGTGGGGGCGCTCCGGCCCTGATTACCGCCGCCGCACTCTGGCTCGCTCTGGCGATGGATGAATGGCTCGGCGAGCCGCCCGCGCGCTGGCACCCCGTGGTCTGGATGGGCCGCTACCTCGGCTGGGCAGGTCGGCGCATCGCACCACTGGCCAAAGCGGCAGGCGCGCGTGATCTCGCACACTTTGCCGCGGGTGCGATCGCATGGTGCGGTGGCGCGGCGGTGGCGCTGCTCGCCGCTTGGGCGGTGGTGGTTGCCGCGGCCTGCCTGCCAGGCTGGGCCGAGGCGCTGCTGTTGGGCCTGGCGCTCAAGCCGCTCTTCGCCTGGCGCATGCTGCGCGACGAAGTCCTGGCCGTCGAAGCGGCGCTGGCCGGCTCGCTCGACGCCGGCCGCGGTCGCCTGGCGCATCTGGTCAGCCGCGATGTGCATGCGCTGAACGAAGCCGAGGTGCGCGAGAGCGCGATCGAATCGCTGGCCGAGAACCTCAACGACTCGGTGGTGGCGCCGGTGTTCTGGTTCGTGCTCTTCGGCCTGCCCGGGGCCGCGCTCTATCGCTTCGCCAACACGGCAGATGCGATGTGGGGCTATCGCGGCGTGCGCGACGGTCGCGTCTGGGAATGGGCCGGCAAGTGGGCTGCGCGCGCCGACGATGTGCTGTCCTGGCTGCCCGCGCGCCTGACGGCGCTCCTGTTGCCCCTGTCTTGCTCCCTCTCCCGCAAGCGGGAGAGGGCCGGGGTGAGGGCTCTGCCCGCCATCGCCCGCGAAGCCCGCCATACCCCATCCCCCAACAGCGGTTGGCCCATGGCCGCGATGGCGCTCTGCCTCGGGGTACGGCTCGCCAAGCCCGGCGTCTACACCTTGAACGAAGCGGGACGCACGGCCGGAGCGGCGGACACGCAGCGCGCCGCATCGTTGGCGACCAGGGTCGTCGCGCTGTCGGCCCTTGCCGCATCGGCATCGATCCTGGGACTGGCCGGATGACTTTCCTCGACGAAGCCCTGCACGGCGGCCCGGATGCCCGCGGCGCCGCGCCGCACGACTTCTCCACCAATGCCAATGGCTGCGGCCCGTGCCCGGCGGCGCTGGCCGCGCTGCAGCAGGCAGACGCGAGCCGCTATCCAGACTCTCGCTACACCGCGCTTTGCGAGACGCTGGCCCGCTTCCATGGTGTCGATGCCGAGCGCATCGTGATCGCCGCGAGCGCGAGCGAATTCATCGCACGCATCACTGCGGCGGTCGCGCAGCAGGGCGGGCGCGGCGTCTGGATGCCGCCGCACAGCTATGGCGACTACCAGCGGGCCGCCGGCGCGTGGGGCTTCGAATACGTTCCGCCGAACGAAGCCGACCTCATCTGGTGCTGCGATCCATCCAGTCCGCTCGGTCAGGTGCACGAGGGCTTGCAGCTGCAGGTGGATGCGCTGGCGGCGCGATCCACCTGCGTGCTCGACCTGGCCTACGAGCCCCTCCGGCTCGACGGTCGCCTGCAACTGAACCTTGCGCCGAGGGATCGGGTTTGGCAACTGTGGACGCCCAACAAGGCGCTGGGCCTCGCCGGCGTCCGCGCGGCCTACGCGGTCGCCCCGCGCGCTGCGGGCGAGATGGTGCTGCGCCTGGGCCGCCTTGCGCCGTCCTGGCCGCTGGGCGCGCACGGCGTCGCGCTGCTCGAAGCCTGGACCGGGGCAGCAGCGCAGGACTGGCTCCGGCACAGCCTGCACACCTTGCGCGCATGGAAACGCCAGCAGGAGCTTTTGTGCGCAGAGCTCGGCTGGATCTGCCTGCCCAGCCTCGCCAACTATTTCTGTGCGCGGCCGGATGTCCCCTATGCGCCGCGTGCCGCTGCGCTGCGCGATGCGGGCATCCGGCTGCGCGACACCGCCTCCTTCGGCTTGCCGCACCATGTCCGGCTCGGCGTGCTGTCGCCGGCCAGCCAGGCGGCGCTGCAACGCGCCTGGCCGGCGGCGCGGCCCTGAGGCCTCAGCGCCGCTGCAGCTTCGGATTCTTCTGGAACAGCTCCGCCGCCCAGTCGACGAAGACCCGCACCTTGGCGCTCAGGTGGCGGTTCGGCGGATAGACCACGTGCACCGGCAGCGGCGGCCGCGTCCAGTCCGGCAGGATCTCGATCAGCTCGCCGTTGGCCAGGTGGGATTCCGTCATGAAAGTGATGCACTGCGAGATGCCGAAGCCGCCGAGCACCGCCGCCAGGTGGGCGTTGCTTTCGTTGACCGAGACCCGGTAGGGCCCCGCCATTTCGATGTGCTCGTCGCCCTTGTGGAACTCGTGCGGGTAGACGCGGCGCGTGCCGCCGGCGAAGAAGCTCACGAGATGATGGCGCTTCTCGATGTCGGCAGGATGCTGGGGCACGCCGTAGCGCTTCAGGTAGGCCGGCGAGGCCACGGTCACGAACTCCAGCGTGCCGATGCGCCGTGCCACCAGGGACTGGTCGGTCAGGTCGCCGGCCCGGATCACGCAGTCCACGTTGTCGCTGATCAGGTCGACCGGGCGGTCGCTCACGCCCAGGTCGACCTGGATGTCGGGATAGCGGTCGCAGAAGCTCGCCAGCGCCGGCAGGATGATCATCCGCGCCGTCGAGGTGCCGACGTCGATGCGCAGTCGCCCGGTCGGGTTGGCCTGCGCATTGGTCATGCTGGCCTCGATCTCGTCGAAGTCGTTCAAGAGGCGCGCGGTGCGCTCGAAGTACGCCGCGCCGTCCGGCGTGACCGTCACCCGGCGCGTGGTGCGGTTGAGCAGTTTCACGTGCAGGCGCGATTCCAGCGCCTGGATCTGCTTGGTGACCGTGCCCTTGGGCAGGCCGAGCGAATCTGCCGCTCGGGTGAAGGTGCCGGCTTCTACGACGCGGACAAAGATCCGCATGGCCTGGATCTGGTCCATGGATGCTGCTCCTGGGGAAAACCCGGTGATTCCACCGGGGTGCGGATTCTCACATGTCGCTTCTTAGCTGATTGTTAGCCGATTGGAAACAGAGTAGGGGCAGCGAGCTTGTTGAAGCAGCCAATCCGGGCCGTAATATTCAACCATCGTCCACACACCGAGGCCGCTCATGTCATCCCGTCCCACTCCGCGTTCTGCTGAAGCCGCCAAGGCCCCGGCGGGAGCCGTTGTGCAAGGCGCCGAAATCGACATCAGCATCCCGCTGCCCGGCCGCGAGGCGGTCGAAGCGCGCCTCTACGGCCAACGGGCCAAGGGTACGGCGGTGCCGCTGGTGCTGCACTTCCATGGCGGCACTTTCATCAGCGGCGATCTGGATTTCGGCCGCAACGTGGCCCGACTGCTGGCGAGCGCCGGCGCGGTGGTGGTCTCGCTCGCCTATCCGCTGGCACCTTTTCCCGAACCCATCGAAGTCGGCTTCGCAGCGCTGGAGTGGCTCTACAAGCAGCGCGTCAAGCTGGCCGGCAAGGCCGCCCGCATCTATCTAGCCGGCGAGGAGGCCGGCGGCAACGTGGCGGCCGCGGTGGCATTGATGGCACGCGACCGCGCGCATCCGCCGCTGGCGGGCCAGATCCTGCTGTCGCCGATGCTCGATCCCTGCGCCGGCACGCAGTCGCTGCGCAAGGCGACCGGCGACGACGCCAGGTGCCGCTGGGCGACCGGCTGGCAGGAATACCTGAGCCGGCCGATGAACGCGACGCACCCCTATGCGGTGCCTGGCGCATCGCTCAGGCTGGCCGAACTGGCGCCTACGCTGGTGCTGGTCGGCGAGGACGATGCGATGCGCGACGAGGCCCTGCGCTTCGCGCAGCGGCTGCAGGATGCGGGCATTGCGGTGACCCGGGGCGTACTGCCCTCGGCCGCGAAGTGTCCGGACGAGTTGTACGACCCCGCCTATGGCGATTGCGCGTGTCCGGAGACAGTCGGTGAGCACATGCGCGCATTTTTTGCTGCCACGGTGCCGCCGGTGCCTCCCCCGGCCTAGGCCCAGCCGGCCACGCCGGTAACCCTTTTTTCAAACCTTCTCGATCCGCCGGCTTCTGTCGGCGGCAACGGATTCGTCTTGCCTGCGCCCAAGCGCCGGCCGGGCGGTTGCATTTCCAAAGTCATCCAAAAAAGGACGTTCATCATGCAAAGCAAGCTGTCTAACCAGAACCGCCGCCGCCTCTGGCCCGCCGTGACCGGCATCACCGCAGCGGTCGCGATCGCCTGCGCGGCACTCGTGCTCGGCTTGCCGAGCTTCAAGGCCGAGGCCAACAATGCGCCCGCGGCCGATGCCCCGCGCGCCACGCCGGTGTCGGTGGCCACGGTGGCCGCGACCGACGTCAACACCTGGGACGAGTTCTCGGGCCGGCTCGAAGCGGTCGAACGCGTCGACGTGCGTTCCCGCGTGGCCGGCGCCGTGCAGGCGGTCCATTTCCGCGAAGGCTCGCTGGTCAAGCGGGGCGAACTGCTGATCACGATCGATCCCGCGCCCTATGCGGCCGAAGTGGACCGCGCCGAAGCGCAGGTGGCCTCGGCCCAGGCGCGGGTGTCCTTCACGCGCAGCGAGCAGGAACGCGCACGCCGCCTGTGGGAAGAGAAGGCCATCGCCCAGCGCGAGCTCGACGAGCGCGTCAATGCCGGCCGCGAGGCCGAAGCCAACCTGCGCGCGGCGCAGGCTTCGCTGCAGAGCGCGCGCCTGAACCTGGGCTACACCCAGGTGCGCGCGCCGGTGGCCGGGCGCATCGGCAAGATCGAAGTGACGGTGGGCAACCTGGTCGCGGCCGGACCCGGCGCGCCGGTGCTCACCACGCTGGTCTCGGTGAGCCCGATCTACGCGAGCTTCGACGCCGACGAGCAGGTCGTCGTCAAGGCGCTGAAGGATTTGCCCAGCGGCGCCAGCGCCCAAGCCAAGCTCGAAGGCATTCCGGTCCAGATGGGCACCGCCGGCGTCGAAGGCACGCCGTACGAAGGCAAGCTGCAGCTGATCGACAACCAGGTCGATGCCAATAGCGGCACGGTGCGCGTGCGCGCCGCCTTCGACAACAAGGACGGTGCGCTGATCCCCGGCCAGTTCGCCCGCATCCGCATGGGCCAGGCCCGCAGCGAGAGCGCGGTCCTGATCAACGAACGCGCCGTCGGCACCGACCAGAACAAGAAGTTCGTGATGGTCGTCGACGGCGACAACAAAACCGTGTACCGCGAAGTCACGCTGGGCGCATCGGTCAACGGCCTGCGCGTCGTGACCAAGGGCCTGAAGGCGGGCGAACGCATCGTGGTCAACGGCCTGCAGCACGTGCGTCCCGGCGCGCTGGTGGTGCCGCAGCCGGTCACGATGGACGCCAAGTCCGAGGTGCCGCAGCAGCGCGTGGCGGCTGCCGCGAAGTCCTGAGCAGGGCGCCCGCTCTCTAGAGAAACATCATGAATCTATCCAAGTTCTTCATCGACCGGCCGATCTTCGCGGGGGTGCTGTCGCTCCTGATCCTGATCGCCGGCCTGATCGCGCTGCGCGGGCTGCCGATCTCCGAGTACCCCGAGGTCGCACCGCCGTCGGTGGTGGTGCGCGCCCAGTACCCGGGCGCCAATCCCAAGGTGATCGCAGAGACGGTGGCAACGCCGATCGAGGAGCAGATCAATGGCGTCGAGGGCATGCTCTACATGGGCAGCCAGGCGACCACCGACGGCGTGATGACGCTGACCGTCACCTTCAAGCTCGGCACCGACCCCGACAAGGCGCAGCAGCTGGTGCAGAACCGCGTCGCGCAGGCCGAGCCGCGGCTGCCGGAGGAAGTGCGCCGCCTCGGCGTGACCACGGTCAAGAGCGCGCCCGACCTCACGATGGTGGTGCACCTCGTGTCGCCCAACGACCGCTACGACATGACCTACCTGCGCAACTACGCGGTACTCAACGTCAAGGACCGGCTGGCGCGCATCGAGGGTGTCGGCCAGGTGCAGATCTTCGGCGGCGGCGACTATTCGATGCGCGTCTGGCTCGACCCGCAGAAGGTCGCGCAGCGCGGCCTGTCGGCCAGCGACGTGGTGGCGGCGATCCGCGGCCAGAACATCCAGGCGGCGGCCGGCGTGGTCGGCGCTTCACCGGGCCTGCCGGGCGTGGACATGCAGCTGTCCATCAACGCCCAGGGCCGGCTGCAGAGCGAAGAGGAGTTCGGCGACATCATCGTCAAGAGCGGTGCCGACGGCCAGGTCACGCGGCTGCGCGACATCGGCCGGATCGAGCTCGGCTCGGCCGACTATTCGCTGCGCTCGCTGCTCAACAACGACGCGGCGGTCGGCATCGGCGTCTTCCAGGCGCCCAACTCCAACGCGCTCGACATCTCGGCCAACGTCCGCGAGACGATGGAAGACATTAAAAAGAACATGCCCGAGGGCGTGGAGTACCGCATCGCCTACGACCCGACGCAGTTCGTGCGCGCCTCCATCGAATCGGTGGTGCACACGCTGCTCGAAGCCATCGCGCTGGTGGTGCTGGTGGTGATCCTGTTCCTGCAGACCTGGCGCGCTTCGATCATTCCGCTGCTCGCCGTTCCGGTGTCGGTGATCGGTACCTTCGCGGTGCTGCATGTGCTGGGCTTCTCGATCAACGCGCTGTCGCTCTTCGGGCTGGTGCTGGCGATCGGTATCGTGGTGGACGATGCGATCGTGGTGGTCGAGAACGTGGAACGCAACATCGAGGCCGGGTTGACGCCGCGCGAGGCGACGTATCGGGCCATGCGCGAAGTGTCCGGGCCGATCATCGCGATTGCGCTGGTGCTGGTGGCAGTGTTCGTGCCGCTCGCCTTCATCAGCGGGTTGACCGGCCAGTTCTACCGCCAGTTCGCAGTCACCATCGCGATCTCGACCGTGATCTCGGCGATCAACTCGCTGACGCTCTCGCCCGCGCTCGCCGCGCTGCTGCTCAAGGGCCACGACGAGCCGAAGGACGCGCTGACGCGCGGCATGGACCGCGTCTTCGGCTGGCTCTTCCGCGGCTTCAACAGGTTCTTCCATCGCGGCGCCGAGGCTTACAGCGGCGGCGTGCGGAACGTCATCTCGCGCAAGACCTTGATGCTGGTCATCTACCTGGCGCTGGTCGGCGTGACCTTCGGCCTCTTCAAGGCGGTGCCGAGCGGCTTCGTGCCGGCGCAGGACAAGCAGTACCTGATCGGTTTCGCGCAACTGCCCGACGGCGCCACGCTAGACCGCACGGAAGAGGTGATCCAGCGCATGGGCGAGATCACCAAGAAGAACCCGAACGTGGAGGACGCGGTCGCGTTCCCGGGCCTGTCGATCAACGGCTTCACCAACAGCTCGAACTCGGGCATCGTGTTCGCGACGCTCAAGCCCTTTGCCGAACGCACGCGTGCCGACCAGAGCGGCGGCGCGGTGGCGGGCCAGCTCAACCAGCAGTTCGCCGGCATCCAGGACGCCTTCATCGTGATGTTCCCGCCGCCGCCGGTGGCGGGCCTGGGCACCACGGGTGGCTTCAAGCTGCAGCTGGAGGACCGCGGCTCGGTCGGCTACGAGCAGATGGACGCGGCGGTGAAAGCCTTCATGACGAAGGCACGGCAGGCGCCCGAGCTCACCGGCATGTTCACCAGCTGGCAGGTCAACGTGCCGCAGCTCTATGCCGATATCGACCGCACCAAGGCGCGCCAGCTCGGCGTGCCGGTGACGGACATCTTCGACACCATGCAGATCTATCTCGGCAGCCTGTACGCGAACGACTTCAACAAGTTCGGGCGCACGTACTCGGTGCGGGTGCAGGCCGATGCGCCGTACCGCGCACGGGCCGAAGACGTGGGCCTGCTCAAGGTGCGCTCGAATTCGGGCGAGATGGTGCCGCTGTCGGCGCTGATGAAGGTGAACTCCAGCTTCGGGCCCGAGCGCGCGATGCGCTACAACGGCTACCTCTCGGCCGACATCAACGGCGGCCCGGCGCCCGGCTTCTCCTCGGGCCAGGCGCAGGATGCGATCGAGCGCATCGCGGCCGAGACCCTGCCCAAGGGCGTCAGCTTCGAATGGACCGAGCTGACCTACCAGGAGATCCTGGCCGGCAACTCCGCGGTGCTGGTGTTCCCGCTGGCGATCCTGCTGGTGTTCCTGGTGCTTGCGGCGCAGTACGAAAGCCTTACGCTGCCGCTGTCGATCATCCTGATCGTGCCGATGGGCCTGCTCGCCGCGATGACCGGCGTGTGGCTCTCCGGCGGCGACAACAACGTGTTCACGCAGATCGGGCTGATCGTGTTGGTGGGCTTGAGTGCGAAGAACGCGATCCTGATCGTGGAGTTTGCGCGCGAGCTGGAATTCGCCGGGCGAACGCCGATCCAGGCCGCGATCGAAGCCAGCCGCCTGCGCCTGCGTCCGATCCTGATGACCTCGCTGGCCTTCGTGATGGGTGTGCTGCCGTTGGTGCTCGCGACCGGGGCCGGCTCGGAGATGCGCTCGGCGATGGGCGTGGCGGTGTTCGCCGGAATGATCGGCGTGACGGCCTTCGGCCTGTTCCTGACGCCGGTGTTCTATGTCGTGCTGCGCCACCTGACGGGCAACCGGCCGCTCAAGCTGCATGGCGAGGTGCCGCACCTGGATGACAGCTTCGTCTCGGCCGACCACCCGGCGGCGGCGCCGCACGCGGCGGGCGGCGGCGGTGGCCTGCAGCCTGCGCCGGCTTCGCCGCTCAAGTTGCATGAATAAAGAAAGTCGATCATGAAATCCGATTCGAAACTCTCTCGTCCATGGCGCGCCGCGTTGCTGCCGCTGGTCGCCGCGCTGGTCCTGGTCGGCTGCGCGACCGCGCCGGCGGAGCTACCGGCCTTCAATACGCCGGCCCAGTTCAAGGAGCAGGCCGCGCCGCAGGCCGAGGGCACCTGGACGCGCGCGCAGCCGGCCGAGTCGCAGCCGCGCGGCGAATGGTGGCGCGCCTTCAGGGACCCGGTGCTCGACAAGCTGGTCGAAAGGGCCGCGGCCAACAACACCAGCATCCAGTCCGCGGCGGCACGCCTGGCCGAGGCGCGCGCCGTGCTGCGCAGCACCGATGCCGATCGCGCGCCGCAGGTCGGCTTGGGTGCGGGCGCCAGCCGGCAGGCCGGCCTGGACCGCAACCAGAGCAACAGGCCCTCCACGCTGATCACGGCCGGCGTCGATTTCTCCTACGAGATCGATCTCTTCGGCCGCCTCTCGCGGGCCAGCGATGCCGCGCGGCTCGATGCCGAATCGCGCGAAGGCCTGCTGCAAAGCACGCGCCTGCTGGTCCAGGCCGAAACGGCCCAGACCTATCTCTCGCTGCGCGCGCTCGATGCCGAACGCGCGCTGGTGCGCGAAACCGTCGGCGCCTACCGCGACACCCTGCGTCTCGTGCAGCGCCGCAACCAAGCCGGCGATCTCGCCGAACTCGACGTGGTGCGTGTCGAAACCGAAGTCGCGGCCACCGAGTCCGAAGCGCTGACGCTGGACCGTCGCCGTGCCGAGCTCGAACATGCGCTGGCAGTGCTGACCGGCGAAACCGCGTCGAGCTTCGCGCTGGAGACGCAGGACTGGTCGACCGCCTTGCCCACCATTCCGGCCGGGGTGCCGGCCACGGTGCTGACGCGCCGGCCCGACATCTCGGCCGCGCAGAAGGCCGTGTTCGCGGCACAGTCCCGCGTCGGGGTCGCGCAGACCGCGTGGTTTCCGAGCATTTCGCTGACCGGCGGCGGCGGCTATGCGTCCTCCGACATCGACCACCTGTTCAAGTGGTCGGCGCGTTCCTGGGGCATCGGTGCGCTGCTCGCGCTGCCGCTCTTCGACGGCGGCCGGCGCGAGGCCGGCGTGCAGAGCGCCAATGCGCAGCTCGACGGTGCGCTCGCGAACTACCGGGCCCAGGTGCTTGGCGCCTTCAAGGACGTGGAGGACCAACTGTCCTCGCTGCGCATCCTCGAGCAGCAGTCGGGCGTGCAGGGAAGGGCGGTCGCTTCGGCGAGCCGGGCCACCACGCTGTCGGATTCGCGCTACCGCAACGGGCTGGTCAGCCAGCTCGACCTGCTCGATGCGCGCCGCCAGGAACTGCAGAACCGTCGGCAGGCGCTGCAAGTGCGATCGGCGCAATACCAGGCCACGGTCGGGCTGGTGCGCGCTCTGGGCGGCAGTTGGGAAACGCCGCAAGCCGTTGGCGCCGCCACGCCGGAGACGCCGGCGCAGATCGCAACCCGCTGAGTCAGCCGCCGGCGTCCGGCCCGGACGCCGGCTGCGCGTCGGCCAGCCGGCGCAGCGCCGCTGCTCCCAGCGCCAGTGCGCTCGAGTAGCTCGCTTGCGGCGCAGCGGCCGACTTGAAGCGGCGGTAGAGCATTGCTTCGCCCGCCTCGTCGTCAAGCGCTTCGATCAGAACCCAGAAGAATTTTCCTTTCTCGCGCTCCTCCACCGTGAGCGCCATGTCGCGTATCGCGGGCATCAATCCACTCCCCCATTTGTGATCAGAGGAGGCTACGAAGCAATGAGGGTATTTGATGCAGGCGCGTTCCAAAGCAACGCGCCGAAGCGTGAAGGACTCCGCGAGCGCCCGAAAAGACTGAGGCCGTAGCGGACAATCCGCAGATGAATACAAGTGTGGGGCGAGGCGGCCGAGCCCGTTGCGTCATGGTCCTCGGCACCACCAGCGGTGCCGGCAAGAGCTGGCTGGCGACCGCGCTGTGCCGCTGGTATGCGCGCCAGGGCCTGAAGGTGGCGCCGTTCAAGGCGCAGAACATGAGCAATAACGCGCGCGTGGTCGGCGGCGGCGAGATCGGCAGTGCGCAATATTTCCAGGCATTGGCAGCGGGTGCCGAGCCCGATGTGCGCATGAACCCGCTGCTGCTCAAGCCCGAGCGCGATACGCTGAGCCAGGTGGTGCTGATGGGCCGCGTGAGCACCGAGCTGACGGCACTGCCCTGGCGTGGGCGCAGCGAACGTGTCTGGCCGCAGATCGCGCAGGCGCTGGACGACCTGCGGGCCGGGAACGACGTGGTCGTGATCGAGGGCGCCGGTTCGCCGGCCGAGATCAACCTGATGGCGAGCGACATCGTCAACCTGCGCGTGGCCCGGCATGCCGATGCGCGCTGCCTGCTGGTGACCGACATCGACCGCGGCGGCGCCTTCGCGCATCTCTACGGCACCTGGGCGCTGATGCCGGAGGCCGATCGCGCATTGATCAAGGGCTTCGTGCTCAACAAGTTCCGCGGCGATGCATCGTTGCTCGCGCCGGCGCCGCAGCAGCTCGAGCAGCTCACGCGCATACCGACGGTGGCGACACTTCCGATGTGGTGGGAGCATGGGCTGCCGGAAGAGGATGGCGTGTTCGACGACCGCAGCGTCTCGGCAGGAGAGGTCACGCGCACCATCGCCGTCATCGCCTATCCGCGCATCAGCAACCTCGACGAATTCCAGCCGCTGAAGAACCTCGCCGGCGTGCGCCTGCAGTGGGCGCGCAGCCCCGCCGACGTGGCCGGCGCCGACTGGATCGTGCTGCCCGGTTCCAAGAACACCAGCGGCGACCTGGCCTGGCTGCGCGCGCAGGGCCTGGACCGTGCGGTGGCTGCGCATGCGGCCGGCGGCGGCGCGGTGCTCGGCATCTGCGGCGGGCTGCAGATGCTGGGCGAGGCGCTGATCGATCTGCACGGCGTCGACGGCAACGGCCCCGGCCTCGGCCTGTTGCCGCTGGTCACCGTGTTCGCGGCCGACAAGACCGTGCAGCCGCGCGAGGCCCGCTTCGCCGAACTGGCCGGCCCCTGGGCCGCGCTCTCCAATGTCGCCGTGCGCGGCTATGAAATCCACCATGGTCAGACCGCGCCCCATGCCGCGATGGCCGCCGCCGGCGATCACGCGATGGCCGTCATGCCCGGCGAGCTGGCCTGGCAGAACGCCGCCGGCAACGTGCTCGGGCTCTACCTGCACGGACTGTTCGAAGACCCGGCCGCGCTGCATGCGCTCTTCGGCGCAACCGCGCGCACGCTGGACAGCGTGTTCGACGGGCTGGCCGACCACATCGATTCCCACTTTGAAGCGGGCGTGCTGCGCTCCCTGATCGAATGACGCTTGAACTCCCCACCGTCGACAAGCTCGACGACGTTGCGCTCGCCGCGCAACTGCAGCGCCGCATCGACGGCAAGACCAAGCCGCTCGGCGCCCTGGGCCGGCTCGAGGCGCTGGCCTTGCGGCTGGGCCTGATCCTCGGCAGCGAATCGCCCGCGCTCCTGGCGCCGCAGATGCTGGTCTGCGCCGGCGACCACGGCCTGGCAGCGCGCGGCGTCTCGGCCTATCCGAGCGACGTGACCTGGCAGATGGTCGAGAACTTCCTGGCCGGCGGCGCGGCCGTCAGCGTGCTCGCGCGGCAGCATGGGCTGGCGCTGACCGTGGTGGATTGCGGGGTGCGGCATGAGTTCGCGCCGCGTGAGGGGCTTGCAATCCGCAAGATCGCGCCGGGCACCACAGATGCATCGACCGGTCCGGCCATGAGCGCTGCGCAGTGCGATGAGGCCATGGCCAACGGCATCGAACTCGTGCGGACGCTGCCTGGCAATGCGCTGCTGCTGGGCGAGATGGGCATCGGCAATACCTCGGCCGCATCGCTGCTGCTGGCGCGGCTCACCGGGCTGGACATCGATGCCTGCACCGGCAGCGGCACCGGCCTCGATGCCGACGGCCTGGCGCGCAAGCGCCGGCTGCTGCGCGAAGTGCTCGCGCTGCACGCCGATGCCGGCACGCCGCTGACGGCGCTCGCGGCCTTCGGCGGCTTCGAGATCGCCACGCTGGTCGGCGCCGTGCTGCAGGCGGCCCACGAGCGGCGCGTGATCGTGGTCGACGGCTTCATCGCCGGTACCGCGGTGCTGGTGGCGCAGGCGCTTCGGCCGCATGTCGTTCAGCGCTGCGTGGCGGCGCACGAATCGGCCGAGCCTGGCCATCGCCTGCTGCTCGACGCGCTCGGCCTCGAAGCGCTGCTGCGCCTGGATCTGCGTCTCGGCGAAGGCTCCGGTGCCGCGCTCGCCTGGCCCTTGCTCGAATCCGCATGCCGCGTCCTGCGCGAGATGGCGAGCTTCGAATCGGCCGGCGTTTCGCAGCGGGACGACACATGAACGGTCTGCGCCACTTCCTGCTGGCGCTGCAGTTCTTCACGCGCGTGCCCGTCACCGGAAGGCTGGCAGGGTGGGTGGGCTTCAGTCCGGCGATGCTGCGCGCCAGCGCGGCGCATTTTCCCGGCGTGGGCTGGCTGGTGGGTGCGGTGGGCGCGGGCGTGTTCCTGCTTGCGCAGGCGGGGCTGCCGGGCGTGGCAGGCGCTGCCGTTGCGGCACTGCTGTCCACGGCGGCCACGGTTTGGATGACCGGCGCCTTTCACGAGGACGGCCTGGCCGACATCGCCGATGGCCTCGGCGGCACGTCCGATCGCGCGCGGGCGCTGGAGATCATGAAGGACTCGCGCATCGGCGCCTTCGGTGCGATCGCGCTGGTGCTGGCGCTGGGCCTGAAGATCGCGCTGCTCGCCACGTTGGCGGGGCAGGGCGCCATGAGCGCTGCCACCGCGCTGCTCGGCGCGCATGTGCTGTCGCGGCTGGCGCCGCTGTTGCTGATCCGCTCGCTGCCCTATGTCGGCGACGAGGGCGTGAGCAAGGCCAAGCCATTGGCCGATGCGATCGGCGGCGGGGCCTTGCTGGTGGGCGCGCTGTACGCACTGCCGGCCGCTGCGCTGCTGTTGCTCACGCACCCTCCGCTGCAGGGCGTTGCAAGCCTGGTCGCGTGCCTGCTCGGCGCGCTGTACATGGCGGCGCTGCTGCGACGCCGGCTGCAGGGCTTCACCGGCGACGGGCTCGGCGCGACGCAGCAGGTCTGCGAGCTCGCGATCTACCTGGCGCTCGCCTGGCAGGCATGAAGCTCGGGCTCGTGCGCCACGCGCAGACCGACGTAGCGGCCGGCCTGTGCTACGGCCGCACCGATGTGGCGGTGCCGGCCGAGGCGATGCGCACGCTGGCCGAACGCATTGCGCCGCAGCTCGCCGAAGGCATCGAAGAAATCGTCTGCTCTCCCTTGCAGCGCTGCGCCGGATTGGCGCAGGCGATTGCCGCGCGTCGGCCCGGGCTCGCGCTGCGCACCGATGCGCGCATCGCCGAGATGGACTTCGGTTCGTGGGAAGGCCGCAGTTGGTCGAGCATCGAACGCGCCGAGTTCGATGCCTGGACCGGCAGCTTCGCCGACGCGCGCGCCGGCGGCAGCGGCGAAAGCACGCGCGCCTTCATGCAGCGGGTCGGCGAGGCCTTCGACGAGTGGCACGAGGCTGGCCGCGATGCGCTGTGGATCACGCATGCCGGCGTGATCCGCGCGGTGTGGCTGCTGCGCGAGGGCGTGCGTTGCGCGGAGCGCGCCGATCAGTGGCCGGCGCAGAGCATCGCCTTTGGCGAATACCTGAGCGTCGAGCTGCCCTGATCAAGGCGCCGGGGTCTTCGGCTTGTAATCGCAGTACGGCGCGACCGCGCACTTCCAGCACATCGGCTTGCGCGCCACGCAGACATAGCGCCCGTGCAGGATCAGCCAGTGATGCGCATGCAGCCGGAACTCGGGCGGCACGCGCTTCATGAGCTTCAGTTCGACTTCGAGCGGCGTCTTCCCCGGCGCCAGGCCGGTGCGGTTGCCGACGCGAAAGATGTGCGTGTCCACCGCCATCGTCGGCTCGCCGAAGGCCACGTTGAGCACGACGTTGGCGGTCTTGCGGCCCACGCCCGGCAGCGCCTCCAGCTCGGCGCGCGTGCGCGGAACCTCTCCGCCATGTTGTTCGACCAGCATGCGGCAGGCCTCCATCAAGTGCTTGGCCTTGCTGCGATAGAGGCCGATGGTCTTGATATAGCTCTCCAGCCCTTCGATGCCCAGATCGAGGATGGCCTGGGGCGTGTTCGCGACCGGGAACAGCTTGCGCGTCGCCTTGTTCACGCCGACATCGGTGGCCTGCGCGGAAAGCAGCACGGCAGCCAGCAGCTCGAAGGGGGTCGTGTATTCGAGTTCGGTTTCGGGCTCGGGGTTGGCTGCCTGCAGGGTGGCGAAGAAAGGTTCGATCTCTGTTTTTTTCATCGTGGGCGGCAGTGTAGGGATGTCAGCGGAACTTGCGACAATCGCAACCTCCTCTTTCGCAGAAGACCGCCATGCAATTCGCCACCCGCCTCGACAACGTCGAAACCTCCGCCATCCGCGAACTCTTCAAGCTCCTGGGCAAGCCAGGCATCATCAGCTTCGCGGGCGGCTTTCCCGACAGCGCGATGTTCGACGTCGAAGGCCTGAAGGAAGCGAGCGCCAGGGCGCTGGCCGAGGAGCCCGGCGGCGCGCTGCAGTACGGCGCGACCGAGGGCTACGAGCCGCTGCGCACGCAGTTGAGTGCCTTCATGAAGGGCAAGGGCGTCGAGGTCGATCCCAGCGGCCTGATCGTGACCACCGGCAGCCAGCAGGCGCTGGACCTGCTCGGCAAGACCCTGATCTCGCCCGGCGACAAGGTGATCGTCGAAGGCCCGACCTTCCTCGCCACCATCCAGTGCTTCCGCCTCTACGGCGCGCAGCTGATCAGCGCGCCCATCGACGCCGACGGCGTCGACGTCGACAAGCTCGAGCAGCTGATCGCCGAGCACAAGCCCAAGTTCGTCTACCTGATCCCGACCTTCGGCAACCCGAGCGGCGCCATGCTGAGCCTGGCGCGGCGCAAGAAGGTGCTGGAGCTGGCGGTGAAGTACCAGACGCTGATGGTGGAGGACGACCCCTACGGCGACCTGTACTTTGGCAAGGCGCCGCCGCCCTCGATCATGTCGCTCACCGGCGAAGTGCCGGGCAGCCGCGAGCTGGTGGCGCACTGCGGCAGCCTCAGCAAGGTGCTGAGCCCGGGCCTGCGCATCGGCTGGATGATCGCGCCGGCCGAGCTGCTTGCGAAGGCCACCATGTGCAAGCAGTTCAGCGATGCGCACACCAGCACCTTCGCGCAGGCGACGGCCGCGCAGTATTTGAAGAGCGGCCGCATGCCGGACACGCTGGCGCACGTGCGCAAGGTCTATGGCGAACGCGCCCAGGCCATGGGCGCGGCACTGAAACGCGAGCTCGGCGACGCGATCGCCTTCGAGCAACCGGGCGGCGGCCTGTTCTTCTGGGCCCGGCTCACGGGCGCGAACGGCAAGCTGGCCGATGCCAGCGTGCTGGCCCAGCGCGCGATCGAAAAGCTGGTCGCCTTCGTGCCGGGCGCGCCTTTCTTTGCCGAGAAGCCCGATGTCGCGACGCTGCGCCTGAGCTTTGCGACCGCCAACGTGGAGAAGATCGAAGAGGGCATCGCGCGGCTCGGCGCCGCGCTCTGAACCGGCCCTGCTTTCAGCGCAGCGCGTCGGCGAGCTGGAGGCCGTAGCGCTGCCCGGCGTCCTCCAGCGAGGGCGCGATCGAAGGGTGCAGGCGCACGCCCTGGTCGAGCTGCTCGGCGCGCCGCTGCAGCCCGCGTTCTCCGGGAACGCGTACCGGGTTGGCCGCGTCGATCGGTGCGTTGCCGCGGCATTGGGCGGCCAGATGGTCCATCTGCCGCAGGAACTCCGCCTTGCCGCCGAAGGCCTGCAGGTCGTGCAGCGTGAGGTGCACGGTGGCGCCCCAGCCTTCGCGCGCGTCGGCACGGCCATGGCCTGCGAGTCCTGCCGTCAGCGCCTCCACCAGCAGCGCCAGGCCGTAACCCTTGTGGCCATGGCTCAGGCCTCCGACCGGCAGCAGCGTGCCGGGCGGCTGGGCGAACAGGACCGCGGGATCCCTGCTCGGGCGGCCCTGCGCATCGATCAGCCATTCCTCGTCGAACAGCTCGCCGTACTTGTGCTTGCGGTTGCTCATGCCATTGGTGGTGATGGAGGCCGAGATGTCGACCATCACGCCGCCCTCCGAAAGCGGAAAACCCAGCGCCAGCGGATTGGGCGTGAACACCGCCTGCGTTCCGCCGAAGGGCGCGACGCTGGCCGCGTTCGGGTCGGAGCAGGCGAGCACCAGCAGCATGTCTTCTTCGAGCGCGCGCAGGAGGTAGACCGCGAGGCACGCGATGTGATGGCTGCGACGGATCACGAGCGAGGCGGTGCCCAGCTCGCGGGCGCGCGGCAGCAGCAGATCGAGGCCCTGGTGCACCAGCCAAGGGCCGGGCAGGCGGCGGCCGTCCCACAGAACCGCGGCGGGCCGGTCGGACACGACGAGCGGTGGGCCCTCGCGCGTCATCGTGCCGGCCTCGAGTTCTTTCACATAGCCGGCCAGGAGCGCAAGGCCGTGCGTGTCGTGGCCCAGCAGGTCGCCTTGCACGAGCGTATCTGCCACGGTCTGCGCCATGGCTTCGGCCAGGCCGGCATGCCGCAGCAGTTGCGTGGCGAACCGGGCGAGAGCGGCGGCGTCGTAGCGGATGGAGGTGTTGTTCATGGGTTTCAGGCGGCTGAAGCTGGTTGCAGCCGTCGCCGCTGCCGCCGCCAGGCCATGGCGCCCGAGCCGACCCACACGAGGATCGTGAAGATCGCCAGGCCGGCGGCGATCGGCCGCTCGACGAAGGGCAGCCAGCTGCCGTCGGACTTGATCATCGAGGTGATGAAGTTCTCTTCGAGCATCTTGCCGAGCAGCATGCCGAGAATGGCGGGCGCGACGGGGAAGCCGTTTTCTTCCAGCAGCCAGGCCGCGACGCCGAAGCCCAGCAGGATCCAGAGGTCGAACAGCGCGTTGTTGATGGCGAAGGAACCCACCAGGCAGAACACCAGGATGATCGGCATCAGCACGTTGCGCGGCAGGCGCAGGATGCGCGCCGAGGCCTTGATGCAGGCCCAGCCCAGCGGCAGCATCAGCAGGTTGGCGAGGATGAAGACGATGAACACCGCATAGACGCTGTGCGGGTTGTTCATGAAGATCATCGGCCCCGGATTCATGTTCTTCATGTAGAGCACGCCGATCACGATGGCGGTGATCGAGTCGCCGGGAATGCCGAACACCAGCGCTGGGACCCAGGCGCCGGCGATGGCGCTGTTGTTGGCGGCGCCGGCCTCGACCAGCCCCTCTGGATGGCCCGTGCCGAACTTCTCGGGTTCCTTCGAGAGCTTCTTGCTCATCGCAAAGGACATCCAGGCCGCGATGTCGGCGCCGGCGCCGGGCAGGATGCCCACGGCCGTGCCCAGCACGCTGCCGCGCAGCGTCTGCTTGGCGTATTTCCTCATCAGCCCGCCCATGCCCGCGAAGACCGAGCCGATCTGCTTGGTGAAGCTGCCGATGCGGTCGGTGGTCACGGTGAAGCGCAGGATCTCGGAGACCGCGAACATCCCGATCATGGCCGGAATCAAGCTCAGGCCGCCCAGCAGGTCCGCGCTGCCGAAAGTGAAGCGTGGATGCCCCGCCGGGTTCTCGAGCCCCACGCAGCCCATCAACAGGCCGAGGAACAGCGTGATGAGTCCTTTGAGCGGCGTCTCGCTGGTGATGAAGACCGCGCAGGTCAGGCCCAGCACGACGAGCCAGAAGTATTCGAAGGAGCTGAACTTGATCGCGACCTCGGCCAGCGCCGGCGCGGCGACGATCAGCACGGCGGTGCCGAACAGGCCGCCGATGCATGAGAACACCAGGCCGATGCCGAGCGCGGTCTCGCCGTGGCCCTTGCGCGTCATCGCGTAGGACTCGTCGGTGTAGGCCGCCGAGGCCGGCGTGCCGGGAATGCGCAGCAGCGCGCCGGGAACGTCGCCAGCGAAGATCGCCATCGCGGTCGCGGTGACGATCGCTGCGACCGCCGGCACCGGCGGCAGGAAGAAGGTGATCGGCACCAGCAGCGCCGTGGCCATGGTGGCCGTGAGGCCGGGCACGGCGCCGACGAACATGCCGAAAACGCCCGACAGCAGCATCACGATCAACACGGTCGGCGTGGCGACCATCTGCATGGCGAGCCAGACAGATTCCATCGGCGGCGCTCCTTACCAGGCCCAGCGCTGAAGAACGCCCCAGGGCAGGGGCACCTTGAGCAGCTTGTAGAAACCGGTGTGGATCACCAGCGTTGCGACGATGGCCACGAGCACCGCGGTGCGCGGTCGGACGCCGCATGCCCACTGCAGCGCGAAGAGCACCAGCACGCTGCACAGCACGAAGCCCAGCTTCTCCGACAGCAGGATGTAGAACACCGTGCCGGCGATGGTGAGCACGAAGGCCGCCAGATGGCGCGGGGAACGCATGCCCTCGCCGAGCCGAAGCCACGGCTGGTGCGCTCGCAGGCCTTGCCACATCAGCACCGCGGACGACAGCGCAAGGCCGCAGGCGACGAGTCCGGGGAACACGGCCGGCCCGTAGTCCTGGCCGGCCGCTGGCGGAAAGCCCTGGATGTGCCAGAGCACGGCCAGGGCCAGCACCAGCAGCACGCCGCCGATCAGGCTGTCATGGATGCGCATTGAACGGGGTCGCGCTTACTTGGCGATGCCCACTGCCTTCATCGCGACGGCGAAGCTGGCGTCCTTCTCGGCCATGAACTTTGTGAACTCGCCGCGGTCCGCATAGAGCGCGCCGAAACCGCGCGAGGCGAGGAAGTCCTGGTAGGCCTTGCCGTCGAAGATTTTCTTGAGCGTGGCGGCGAGCCGTTCGCTCACGTCCGCAGGCAGCCCCTTCGGACCGGCGATGCCGCGCCAGGCACCGGCGTTCCACATCTTTCCGGCGGCGTCGGTGTAGAGCGGCACATTGGGAAAGATGGCGTCGGCCTTGGAGCCAAGCAGCAGCAGCGGGCGCACCTTGCCGGCGTCGATCAGCGACCGCGCCTCGGGCAGCGAACACGACACCACGTCGACCCCGCCGGCCATCAGGTCCTGCAGCCCGGGGGCGGCGCCCTGGCTCGGCACCCAGGCGATCGCATTGCCGGGCAGCTTGTTGTCGACCAGCCACTGGGCGAGGCCCAGATGCCAGATGCCGCCCTGGCCGGTGCCGCTGGCTTTCATCTTCCCGGGGGCGGCGCGCGCGGCATCGAGCAGTTCCTTGGCGCTCTTGATGGGCGAATCGCTGCGCACGAAGATCGCGTTGGCATCGAAGTTCATCAGCGCGAGCGGCGTGTAGTCGGCACCCGAGAGCTGCGTGAGACCCGCGTGGCGCATCATGCCGATCTCGACGGTGATGATGCCCAGCGTGTAGCCGTCGGGCGCGGCCGAGGCGATGGCCTGGTGGCCGACCACGCCGCTGCCGCCGGTGCGGTTGACCACGTTGATCGGCTGCTTGAGCTCCTTCTCGAACTCGGCCGCGATGATGCGGGCCACGGCATCGGTGCCGCCGCCTGCGCCCCAGGGCACGATCAGCGTGATCGGGCGCTCGGGATAGGCTGCATGGGCGAGCCCGGGAAAAACCACGGCGGCAACGGCTGCACTCATGGCAGCGAGGGACTGGCGGCGCTTCATCTCGTCTCCTTCGTTGTTGGAAGGTCATTCAAGCACCCAAGGCGCCCGCCGCGAAACTGAAGATAACCCTAGGACATCGCAAGCCGCTTTTGCCGTAGGGAGAAACCGGTTTCCGGCTGCGCCTCAGCGCAGCACTTCCAGGAGCCGGTCGAGCCCGCCGTCGTCGATGGCGACCATGGCCTGTTCGCGCACCTTGGGCTTGGCGTGGTAGGCCACGGAAAGGCCGGCTTCGGCCATCATCGGCAGATCGTTGGCGCCGTCGCCGACCGCGATGGCTTCGCCCGGCGAGATGCCGAGCAGGGAAGCGACCTCCAGCAGCGTGCGGCGCTTCTCGGCGCCGTCGCAGATGTCGCCCCACGACTGCATCACCACGCGGCCGGTGAGCCGGCCGTCTGCCTCGTCGAGCAGGTTGGAGCGCGCGAAGTCGAGGCCCAGCCGGTCCTTCACGCGGTTGGCAAAGAAGGTAAAGCCGCCCGAGACCAGCAGCACCTTGAGGCCGGCGGCCTTGCAGGCGGCGACCAGCTCGGCCGCGCCGGGGTTGAGCTGCAGGCGCTGGTCGTAGACCTGCTGCAGCGCATCGACCGGCACGCCCTTCAGCAAGGCCACGCGGCGACGCAGGCTTTCCTTGAAGTCCTTGATCTCGCCGCGCATCGTGGCTTCGGTGATGGCGGCGACCTCGGCCTTCTTGCCCACCGCATCGGCGATCTCGTCGATGCACTCGATGTTGATCAGCGTGGAGTCCATGTCGAAGGCGATCAGCTTGAAGTCGGCGAGCGCGAGCGGCGGCGTGATGCCGCGCACGGCCAGGCCGGGGGAGATCTCTTTGGCGTTCATGCGACTACCGCTTCCTGTTGCACCTTGGGTTGCCCGAGGCTGCGCAGCACGTCGCGCACCATCTGGGCCCGCTCCTTGGGCTCCTTGAGTTCGCGCTCGATGCGAAGCTTCTCGTTGCCTGCGAGCTTGATGTGCTTGTTCTTCTGGATCAGGGCGATGATGTTCATGGAGTCGACCGGCGGGTCCTTCTTGAAGGTGATGTGGATCACGCCCGGCGCGGCATCGACCTTGACCACGCCGTATGGCCGCGCCAGCACGCGCAGCCGATGCACGTCGATCAGCGTATGCGCCTGGGGCGGCAGCTTGCCGAAGCGGTCGACGATTTCCTCCAGCAGCGTATCGATCTGGTCGGAGGTCTTCGCGGTCGCGAGCTTCTTGTAGAAGGACAGGCGCAAGTGCACGTCGCCGCAGTAGTCCTCCGGCAGGAGGGCTGGCGCGTGCAGGTTGATCTCGGTGGTCACCGACAGCGGCGCGAGCAGGTCGGGCTCCTGGCCGGCCTTGAGCGAGCGCACGGCCTCGGCCAGCATCTCGTTGTAGAGCTGGAAGCCGATCTCCATCATGTTGCCGCTCTGGTTCTCGCCCAGTACCTCGCCGGCGCCGCGGATCTCGAGGTCGTGCATCGCGAGGTAGAAGCCGGAGCCGAGCTCCTCCATCTGCTGGATGGCGTCGAGCCGCTGCGCGGCCTGCTTGGTCAGGCCCTCGGTGTCGGGCACCATGAGGTAGGCGTACGCCTGGTGGTGGCTGCGGCCGACGCGGCCGCGCAGCTGGTGCAGCTGGGCCAGGCCGAACTTGTCGGCGCGGCTCATCACGATGGTGTTGGCGCTCGGCACGTCGATACCGGTCTCGATGATGGTCGAGCACAGCAGCAGGTTGTAGCGCTGGGCCACGAAGTCGCGCATCACGCGCTCCAGCTCGCGCTCCGGCATCTGGCCGTGGGCGACGGCGATGCGCGCCTCGGGCAGGATCTGCTCGAGCTTCTGGCGCCGGTTCTCGATGGTCTCGACCTCGTTGTGCAGGAAGTAGACCTGCCCGCCTCGCTTCAACTCGCGCAGCACGGCCTCGCGGATCACGCCGGTGCCCTCGTTGCGCACGAAGGTCTTGATCGCCAGGCGCCGCTGCGGCGCGGTGGCGATCACGCTCAAGTCGCGCAGGCCTTCGAGCGCCATGCCCAGCGTGCGCGGAATCGGGGTGGCGGTGAGCGTGAGCACGTCGACCTCGGCGCGCATGGCTTTCATCGCCTCCTTGTGGCGCACGCCGAAGCGGTGTTCCTCGTCGATGATCAAGAGGCCGAGGTTCTTGAATTTGACCGATTGCGAGAGCAGCTTGTGCGTGCCGACCACGATGTCCACGCTGCCGTCGGCCAGGCCCTTGGCGGCCGCATTGATCTCCTTGGTCGAGCGGAAGCGGCTCATCTCGGCGACCTTGACCGGCCACTTGGCGAAGCGGTCCATCAGCGTCTGGTAGTGCTGCTCGGCCAGCAGCGTGGTGGGCGCCAGGAAGGCGACCTGCTTGCCGCCGGTGACCGCGACGAAGGCGGCGCGCAGCGCGACCTCGGTCTTGCCGAAGCCGACGTCGCCGCAGACCAGCCGGTCCATCGGCTGCGGCGAGATCATGTCGTGGACGACCGCGTGGATCGCAGCCTTCTGGTCGGCCGTCTCGTCGAATCCGAAGTCGTTGGCAAACACCTCGTAGTCGGCGGCCGAGAAGCGGAAGGCGTGGCCTTGGCGCGCCGCGCGCCGGGCGTAGATGTTGAGCAGCTCGGCGGCGGAGTCGCGCACCTGCTCGGCCGCCTTGCGCTTGGCCTTTTCCCATTGGCCGGAGCCGAGCTTGTGCAGCGGCGCCTCGTCGGCGCTGACGCCGGTGTAGCGGCTGACCAGGTGCAGCTGAGAGACCGGCACGTAGAGCGTGGCCTTGTCGGCGTATTCCAGGTGCAGCATCTCCTGCAGCAGCGGCTTGCCCTCGGCATCGGTGCCCTGGCCGAGGTCCATGTGAACCAGGCCGCGGTAGCGCCCGATGCCGTGCGCCGAATGCACCACCGGGTCGCCGATGGCGAGCTCGCTCAGGTCCTTGATCAGCGCCTCGACGTCGCTGACCTGCTCCTGCTTCTTGTTGCGCCGCCGGGTGGCCGGCGCGGTGGCGAAGAGCTCGGTCTCGGTGACGAAGTCGATGCCCTGTTCGCGCCAGGCGAAGCCGGCGACCAGCGCACCGGTCGCGATGCCGATCTTCTCGTCCAGCGAGGCCTCGAACTCGGCCAGCGTATCGAAGGCCGGAGGGGCGACGCCGCTGGCGCGCAGGAAGTCGAGCAGGCTCTCGCGCCGGCCGTCGCTCTCGGCGATCAGCAACACGCGGTGCGGCGTCGTGCGGATGTGCTCCTTGAGCTTGACCAGCGGGTCGTCGGCGCCGCGCACGACGGCGAAGGGCGGCAGCAGATCGAACTCGGTGTAGGGTGACTCGGGCGTGGCTTCGCCGCGCACCGCGAGTTGCGCCAACGGCTTGGCGCGCTGATAGAACTGCTCGGCATTCAAGAACAGCGCTTCCGGCGGCAGCGCGGGACGCTCAGGATCGCCGCGCACCAATCGATAGCGCTCGCCGGTGTCCTGCCAGAAGTGCTGGAACGCGGGCTCGAGCTCGCCGTGCAGCACCACCGTGGTGTCGGCGCCGAGGTAGTCGAACACCGTCGCCGTCTCTTCGAAGAAGAGCGGCAGGTAGTACTCGATGCCGGCGGTGGCGACGCCGTTGCCCATGTCCTTGTAAATGCGGCTGCGCGTGGGGTCGCCCTCGAGCAGCTCGCGCCAGCGGCTGCGAAAGCGCGCGCGGGCATCGTCGTCCATCGGGAACTCGCGGCCCGGCAACAAGCGCACCTCGGGCACCGGGTAGAGGCTGCGCTGGGTGTCGGGGTCGAAGTTGCGGATCGAGTCGATCTCGTCGTCGAACAGGTCGACGCGGAAAGGCATCGGCGAGCCCATCGGGAACAGGTCGATCAGGCCACCGCGTACCGCGTACTCGCCCGGGCTCACGACCTGCGTCACGTGGCTGTAGCCGGCCAGCGTGAGCTGGGCCTTGAGCTTGGATTCCTCGAGCTTTTGCCCGCTCTTGAAATGGAAGGTGTAGCCTGCCAGGAAGGCAGGCGGCGCCAGGCGGTAGAGCGCCGTCGTGGCCGGCACCAACACCACGTCGGCCTCTTTCTGGCTGATGCGCCAGAGCGTGGCGAGCCGTTCGCTGATCAGGTCCTGGTGCGGCGAGAAGTTGTCGTAGGGCAGCGTCTCCCAGTCGGGGAAGAGGGCGCAGCGCAGCTCGGGTGCGAAGAAGGCGATCTCGTCGATCAGCCGCTGGGCGTCGTTCGCGTCGGCGGTGAAGACGGCGGTGGCGCGGCCTGCCGCCTTCTCGCGCTCGGCCAATTGGGCGAGCAGCAGCGCGTCGGCCGACAGGGGCGGGCGGGGCAGCGTGAAACGCTTGCCTGCGGTGAGTTGGGGAAGGTCCATGAAGTGTTGGAGAAATGCAGAACACCCCGCGCCGGCCGGCGAGGGGTGTGACGGCCGATTCTAGAATGGCTGCCTTTTTGCCGCTCGCGCCCGACCCCATGATCGCTTCCCGTCTTTTCGTGTTGATCCCCTGTGCGGGCTCGGGCAACCGCGCGGGCGGCACGGCACCCAAGCAATACCAGCGCATCGCCGGCCGGCCGATGGTGCGCCACACACTCGACGCGTTCCGCGCGCTCGCGGGGCGCTTTGCGGGTATCGCGCTGGTGGTGTCGCCGGAAGATCGCGAGGTCTCGGCCGCCTTGCCGCGCTTCCCGGCCGAGAGAGAACATCTGCTGCACGTGGGCGGCGCAACGCGCGCCGCCACCGTGCGCAACGGTCTCATGGCCTTGCGGCAGCTCGGCGCCGGCCCCCACGACTGGGTGCTGGTGCACGATGCCGCGCGCTGCCTGGTCACGCCGACGCAGATCGAAGCCCTGATTGCCGCCTGCGAGCACGACGCCGTCGGCGGCCTGCTGGCCCATCGCCTGCCGGACACGCTCAAGGTCGCTTCGCCGGAGGGCCGGGTGGCGGGCACGCTGACCCGCGCCGACAAGTGGCTGGCCCAGACGCCGCAGATGTTCCGCATCGGCATGCTGCTCGACGCGCTGGAGCGCGCCGGCGATGCGGTGACCGACGAAGCCGGCGCGATCGAGGCGATCGGCCTCGCGCCGCTCCTCGTGCCGGGCAGCGCGCAGAATTTCAAGCTGACCTATGCCGAGGACTTCGCGCTGGCCGAGGCGCTTCTGCACAGCCGGCGCGTCGCACAGCCATGACCGCTTTCAATATTCGTGTAGGCGAGGGCTGGGACGTCCACCAGCTGGTGGCGGGCCGCAAGCTGATCCTGGGCGGCGTCGAGGTACCGCACAGCACCGGCCTGCTCGGCCATTCGGATGCCGATGTGCTGCTGCATGCGATCACCGATGCGTTGCTTGGTGCGGCCGGACTCGGCGACATCGGCCGGCACTTTCCCGACGCCGATCCGCAGTTCCGCGGCGCCGATTCCGCCGCGCTGCTGGCCGAGGCCGCGCGCCGCGTGCGTGCCGCGGGCTGGCAAATCGGCAACGTCGACAGCACCGTGATCGCGCAGGCGCCGAAGCTTGCGCCGCACATCCCGGCCATGTGCGCGCGCATCGCGGCCGCGCTTGAAATCGCCGTGGATCAGGTGAATGTCAAGGCGAAGACGGCCGAGAAGCTCGGGCCGGTCGGGGAGGGCCGGGCGATGGAAGCGCGCGCCGTCGCGCTGCTTCACCGCTGAAGAACAAGCTCTCCCTCAGGCTGCGCGCACTTCGTGTCGCTACGCCAACCCCCTCGCCGGGGGCAACACCAGCGGCCCGGCAAAGCCGGTTCCGCGGTGTTTCCCGAACCGGGCGCTACTTGACCGCCGGTACTTCGGGCTTGACAGCGGCGGCACGCGGCATGCGTATATGCGCCGCGAGGCCGCGCCCCGGCGTGCTGGTGAGCGCGAAGGTTCCGCCCATGCGCTCGATGTTCTTCGTCACGATCGACAGGCCGAGCCCGGCGCCCGCGGCCGAGGTGCGTGCCACGTCGCCGCGGAAGAAGGGCTTGCTCAGCTGCGACAGCAAGGCGGGCGCGACGCCGGCGCCGTGGTCGCGCACCTTGATGAGCACCGCGTCGTTGTGCGCCTGCGCCTGGATCGCGACGTCGGCGACGCCGGTGGACGGTGTCTTGCCGTAGCGCCGCGCGTTCTCGATCAGATTCGAGATCACGCGCTGGAGCTCGACCTCGTCGGCCATCACGCGCAGGTCGGCCGGCACCTCCACCGTGATTCGGATGTCCTCGTGGTCCTGCACCGCGTAGGTACATGCATCGATCACGTCGCGCAGCAGCACCGGCTTGAAGTCGACATGGTCGGGGCGCGCGTAGTCGAGGAACTTGTCGATGATGGCATCGAGCTGCGCGATGTCGGCCGCCATGTGGTCGCGCGCGTCCTCGTCGGTCACGCTCATCTCGGTTTCGAGCCGAAGGCGCGCGAGCGGCGTGCGCAGGTCGTGCGAGATGCCGGCCAGCATCACGGCGCGGTCCTGCTCGATCTTCGCGAGTTGGTCGGCCATGCGGTTGAAGCCGACGTTGACCGCCCGGATCTCGTTGGTGCGCGCACGTTCGTCGAGCCGGTGCGCCTCGTACTCGCCTTCGCGCACCTGCATCGTGGCCCGCGACAGCTGCTTGAGCGGCAGGTTGATGAGGCGAGTGATCAGGGCCGCGCCGGCCAGCGACAGCATCATCGTCGTCACCAGCCAGACCAGCCAGGTGCGCCCGCCCAGCCGCGTGAAGCGCGTGGGGTCGAGCAGCAGCCAGTACATGTCGCTCTCGATGGTGAAGCCGATCCAGAGCCCGGGCTCGTCATTGACGCGGCTGGCCACAGTCGTGCCTTCGCCCAGGCGGTCGATCAGCTCCTCGGTCACCCGCTGGTCGAGCGCACCGGTGGTGTAGGGGACGAAGCGGTCGTTCGGCTCGCGCGGCAGTATGCGCACGCCTTCCTGGTCGGCCAGCGTCTTGATCAGCGACACGCGGGTGATGGCGTCGGAATACACCAGCGCCGCGCGCGTGAGATTCACCAGCGAGGCGATCTGGTGCGCGGTCTGGATGGCGCGCGGCTCGTACTCGAGCGCGCGGAAGGTCTGCAACCAGGCGACCGTGCAGCCGATCAGGAGCAGCACCAGCAGGAAAAAGGTGCGCCAGAAGAGACTGAGGCCGAGCTGCAGCCTGGGGCGGCGCCTGGACTGGCCCAGGCCCTCCAGCGGGCTCGGCAAGGTGACCTGGGGGCCGTCTTCGCCGAAGGGGCTGGGCTGTGTCGTCTTGGGGCCGAGGGTGGCGGCCACGAGCGTCAGCGTTTCAGGTCGTGCCGTCCGGCACGAACACGTAGCCGACGCCCCAGACCGTCTGGATGTAGCGCGGCGCCGCGGCATCGGATTCGACCAACTTGCGTAGGCGCGAGATCTGCACGTCCAGGCTGCGGTCGAAAGGTTCGAACTCGCGGCCGCGTGCCAGCTGGGCCAGCTTTTCGCGCGACAGCGGCTGCCGCGGATGCCGCACCAGCGCCTTGAGCATGGCGAACTCGCCGGTGGTCAGCGAGAGTTCCTCACCGTCCTTCTTGAGCGTGCGCGACCCGAGGTCGAAACTGAAGGGGCCGAAATTCACGGTTTCGTTGTCGGTCGAAGGCGCGCCCGGCGCCTCGAGCGGCGGGCGGCGGCGCAGCACCGCATGCACGCGCGCCAGCAACTCGCGCGGGTTGAAAGGCTTGCCCAGGTAGTCGTCGGCGCCGACCTCGAGACCGACGATGCGGTCCACGTCCTCGCCCTTGGCGGTGAGCATGATGATCGGTGTGCGGTCGTTGGCGGCGCGCAGGCGGCGGCAGACCGAGAGGCCGTCCTCGCCCGGCATCATCAGGTCGAGAACGATCAGGTCGACCGTGTCGCGCAAAAGTATGCGGTTGAGGGCCTTGCCGTCTTCCGCAACGATGACCTCGAAACCTTCCTGGGTCAGGTAGCGGCGCAGCAGGTCGCGGATGCGGGCGTCGTCATCGACGATGACGATCTTGTCTGTGCGGGCTGGAGCTTGATTCATTTCTACAACGCTGAATTTGTAACAACGCCGATTCTGAAGCCGTTAGGAGCCCATTGAGCGGCTTTTCATAATGCTTTGACACTAAGTTACAAAACTTGCGGGAGCTCGCCGTCCAGACGTCTGCGCCATGCGCAGCGGTGGCACAGTGACTTTGCCTCCCTGACTCAGCATCATGAAATCGTCTGTACTCGCGTTGTCCGTCTTGCTCGCTTGCTCCTCGGTTCCCGCCGCGGCCGAACCCTGGGGATTCCTGCGGGTGAGTGACCCGCGGCGCAACGAGGTGCGCGACGCGGTGGAAGCCCACCGGGCTGCCAAGCGCGAGGAGGTGCGACGCCAGGAAGCGGCGGCCGGCCGGCGTCTGACCGCCGCCGAACTGGCCGAGCTGCGGCAGCAGGTGCGCCAGCAATGGACGCCGCGACAGGACATCGTCCACTCGGCAGAATCGCAGCCGGCCGAGCGGATGACGCCCACGCCCTCGTCGACCGGCAGGGTGAGGGTGGCGCCGCGCAGCCAGCGCCCGTGAGCGTCGCCCCCTTGCGGGCGCGACGCTTTTTCTCTTTTCTCCACTTGGGTTTCCTTGCCTTGAACAACAAGACTGTCAGACGAATCGCGGCCTGTGCCGTGTTGATGATGAGCGCCGGCGCCGCCATGGCACAGGTCGCGCCCTGGGCGCCGCCGCAAAACGTGCTGCAGCTGTCGGCCACGGGAACGGTCGAAGTGCAGCAGGACCTGCTGAGCATGACGCTCAGCACCACGCGCGATGCGGCCGATGCCGCGACGGTGCAGGCCCAACTGAAAACTGCGCTCGACGCTGCCCTGACCGAGGCGCGCAAGAATGCGCAGCCGGGCCTGCTCGACGTGCGCACCGGGAATTTCAGCCTCGTGCCGCGCTACACGCGCGACGGCAAGATCACCGGCTGGCAGGGCACCACCGAACTGGTGCTGGAAGGCAAGGACTTTCCGCGCATCACGCAGACGGCGGGTCGCGTCTCCACGCTCACGGTGGGCGGCATTGGTTTCGGCCTGAGCCGCGAGCAGCGCGCCAAGG
This sequence comes from Variovorax sp. MHTC-1, assembly GCF_003984645.1. Taxonomy (GTDB): domain Bacteria; phylum Pseudomonadota; class Gammaproteobacteria; order Burkholderiales; family Burkholderiaceae_C; genus Variovorax. The sequence goes on along the minus strand of NZ_RWKI01000001.1, from coordinate 525,017 downwards.
TGGAGGCCGAGGCGCAAACGATCGCGATCGAAAACTTCAAGCAGAAGGCGGGCGAGTTGGCCAAGGGCTTCGGCTTCGGCGGCTACACCTTGCGCGAAGTCTCCGTCAACGCCAATCAGGGCGAGCCGATCCGGCCGCGCATGATGGCGATGGAGGCTTCGTCGAAGATGAGCTATGACGCGGCGGTGCCAGTCGAAGCGGGCAAGACCAGCGTTGTCGTCAACGTCTCGGGCTCGGTGCAGCTGAAGTAAAGCCCGGGGCTGTACTACTGCGCGGTCCAGCCGCCGTCGACTTGCCACGCCACGCCGCGGACTTGATCTGCTGCCGGCGAGCACAGGAATACTGCGAGCCCGCCGAGCTGTTCCACCGTGGTGAACTGCAGCGAAGGCTGCTTTTCGCCCAGCAGATCGTTCTGCGCCTGCGTGATCGAAATGCTTTCGCGCGCGGAGCGGTCGTCGATCTGCTTCTGGACCAGCGGCGTCAGCACCCAGCCGGGGCAGATCGCATTGCTTGTGATGCCGGTGGTCGCGGTTTCGAGCGCCACTGCCTTGGTGAGGCCGACGATGCCGTGCTTGGCCGCCACGTAGGCGGATTTCTGGGCCGAGGCGACGAGGCCATGCGCCGAAGCGATGTTGATGATGCGGCCCCAGTTGGCTTCGCGCATGGCAGGCACGGCGAGACGCGTGGTGTGGAAGGCGCTGGTGAGATTGATCGCGATCACCGCGTCCCAACGCTCCGGAGGGAAGTCCTCGACCTTCGCGACATGCTGGATGCCGGCGTTGTTGACGAGGATGTCGATGCGGCCGAACTTTTCGGCCGCGAACTTCATCATGTCTTCGATCTGCGCCGGCTGGCTCATGTCGGCGCCGTGATAGTCGACCTTCACGCCCAGCGCGTCGATCTCTGCCCTCGGCTTGTCGGCATCGCCGAACCCGTTGAGCACGATGTTGGCGCCCTGTTGCGCCAACGCCTTCGCGATACCGAGGCCGATGCCGCTGGTGGACCCCGTGACAAGCGCGGTTTTGCCTTTGAGCATGATGGTCAATCTCCGGATGAATTAGGATGCAACGAGACAATTATCTTCATCGCGACTTCCCCTGTTTCATGACCGAGCCTGCTCTCCATCACGCTGCCTGGGAGGGAGCGACCGAGTGAAGCGCGAACAGCCCAATCTCTCGTTGTCCGGCTCCGCCGTGGTGGACTATCCGCTGTCGGCGGCAACGGCCGATCGCACGCCGGTGGTCGAGAACATGCTTGCGCGCGCGCGTGCGTTCGCCGAACCGCTGATCGTCGACGAAACGCTGGATACCGGCGAGAACACCCTCGCGCATGCCGATGCAGTGGCCGCGATCGTCGCGGCCATGGGCGGATCGGAGGCGATGCAGGCGGCCAGCTACCTGGTCTATTCGTGCCAGCACCTGAACCGGCCGCAAGAAGTGATCGCCAAGGTGTTCGGCGACAACTTCGCGGCGCTCGCGGTGGAAACCACCAAGCTCGTGCATGTGCAGAAGCAGGCGCGATCGGCCACGGCCAGCGCGCACCTGGCGGATGGTGCGAGCACGCAGACCGAGAACGTGCGCAAGATGCTGCTCGCGTTCTCGCGCGACCTGCGGGTCGTGATGCTGCGGCTGGCTTCGCGCCTGCAAACGCTGCGCCATGCGGCGGCAAGCAAGCAGCCGGTGCCCGAGGGCGTGGCACGCGAATCGCTGCAGGTGTTCGCGCCGCTCGCCAATCGTCTCGGCATCTGGCAGGTCAAGTGGGAGATCGAGGACCTGTCCTTCCGCTTTCTCGAGCCCGAGACCTACAAGCTCATCGCGCGGCTGCTCGACGAGAAGCGCGTCGAGCGCGAAGGGTACGTCGAACAGTTGCGTGCGCGCCTCGAACGGGAATTGGCCGAGGAGGGTGTCAAGGCCACGGTGCAGGGACGCCCGAAGAACATCTACAGCATCGTCAAGAAAATGCGCGGCAAGTCGCTCGACTTCGCGCAGGTGTTCGACATCATGGCGCTGCGCGTGGTGGTGGCGGACGTCAAGGATTGCTATGCGGCGCTGGCCTGGGTGCATTCGAATTTCCAGCCGATCGACGAGGAGTTCGACGACTACATCGCGCGGCCCAAGCCCAACGGCTACCAGTCGCTGCACACGGTCGTGCGCGAAGTGGTGGACGGCCAGGCCGGCAAGCCGATCGAGATCCAGATCCGTACCGAAGAGATGCACGATCACGCCGAGCATGGCGTGGCCGCGCATTGGGCCTACAAGGAGGCGGGCCACAAGGGCTATGCCGGGGTCTGGGCGAGCGGCGAGTACGACGCCAAGATCGCCGTGCTGCGCCAACTGTTGGCCTGGGAGCGCGACCTGTCGGGCGGCTCGCAGGGGCAGGGGCTTTTCGACGACCGCATCTACGTGCTGACGCCTGATGCAGCGATCGTCGAATTGCCACAGGGGTCAACGGCGGTCGACTTCGCCTACACGGTGCACACCAGCCTGGGCCATCGCTGCCGCGGCGCGCGCGTCGACGGTGCGATGGTGCCGCTCAACACGCCGCTGCAGAACGGGCAGACGGTGGAGATCATCGCGGCCAAGGAAGGCGGCCCCTCGCGCGACTGGCTCAATGCAGAGCTGGGCTACCTCGCGAGCCATCGCGCACGCGCGAAGGTGCGGGCTTGGTTCAATGCGCAGATCACGCACGAGACGGTGGCGCGCGGCCGCGAGGCGGTCGAGAAGGTGCTGCAACGCGAAGGCAAGACCGCGTTGAAGCTCGACGACCTCGCGTCGCAGCTGGGCTTCAAGTCGGCCGACAACCTGTTCGAGGTGGTGGGCAAGGACGAGTTCTCGCTGCGCAACATCGAGATGCTGCTGCGTCCTCCGGAGCCCGCGCCTGGTCCGGACGACGGGGTGATCATCAAGAAGGCGCGCGCCGGCGGCAACGCGGGCAAGGGCGGTGTGCTGGTGGTCGGCGTCTCTTCGCTCATGACGCAGCTCGCCAAGTGCTGCAAGCCGGCGCCGCCCGATGCGATCCGCGGCTTCGTGACGCGAGGCCACGGCGTCAGCATCCACCGCGCGGACTGCAGCAGCTTCCGCATGATGGCCATGCGCGATGGCGAACGCGTGATCGATGTCGAGTGGGGCGAGCAGAAGGCCGATGCCGGCTCCGTCTATGCGGTGGACGTGGCGGTCGAAGCCGCCGATCGCCAGGGATTGCTGCGCGATATTTCCGACGTGTTCGCACGCGAGAAGATGAACGTGATCGGCGTGCAGACGCAGTCCGTCAAGGGCACCGCATGGATGACTTTCACGATCGAGATCGCCGATGCCGCGCGGCTCGCTCAGGTCCTCAATGTGGTGGCTGCGGTCACCGGTGTGCGTTCTGCGCGTCGTCGCTGAAAAAGGCGGCCTCGCGGCCTGCTACAATCTCGGCTTCTCGGACACATCCTTAGGCGCGTAGCTCAGCTGGTTAGAGCACCACCTTGACATGGTGGGGGTCGTTGGTTCGAGTCCAATCGCGCCTACCAATTTTCCTGATCGCAGCATCCGCTCAACCAACGGTTTGCCTGCGCTCCCAGGCCTCCTGTTCCCCGGCTCCCTCTACACAAGGTCTACTGCCTTCGTCGACTGGCGAATACGCTGTCAGTTGTGGTAACTTGGCCGTCCGCCATCTCCACAGCACTTGACTCAGGGAACCGATGAACACGACAGCGGCTGAGAGCGACCCGGCACTCGAGGAGCTTCGTCTCGCCGCCCTGTTGCGGCAGGCTCCGCTCGAATTCGCGCGCGTGGTCTACGGACTCAATGATCGAGCCAACGGACGGGCCGGCACCATGGCGGCGGAAGACGTCGCGCGCACGGTGCGGCAGGGCGCTCCGGTCACGCGGGAGCGTGCCGAACAGCGGGCGCGAGGCTATTTGCCTCTGGCCGGCCAGGAGCACTGCCCGCGTTGCTGGGTTTTCAACGGCGTCAAGAGTCCCTTGCACTTTCGCGACAGCACCGAAGAGCGCCCCGAATCGGCCGTTTGCAAGGTGTGCGGCGCCGAGTACACCACTTCGCTGGACTGACGCTCCCCGTCAGGGTAAACCTTGTCGCGGTGCAGCAAAACCGCTCCCTAGAATTTGTTTGCGCGCCCCTGGGCGTGAAAACCTGAAGGAGTCCGTAGTGCAGAGCAAGAAATCCGCCGGTGCCAAACCGGTACAGCGGGTGATCAAGAAGTATCCCAACCGAAGGCTCTACGACACGGAAACCTCCACCTACATCACGCTCGCCGAAGTCAAGCAACTGGTGATGGACAAGGCGCCCTTCGTGGTGCGCGACGCCAAGAGCGGCGACGACCTCACGCGCAGCATCCTCTTGCAGATCATTCTCGAAGAAGAGGCCGGCGGCGCGCCGATGTTCACCGAGCAGGTGCTGGGCAACATCATCCGTTTCTACGGCCAGGCCATGCAGAGCTACATGGGGCCGTATCTCGAGAAGAACATTCAGGCCATGACGGAGGTGCAGGCCCAACTGGCTGAAAAGGCGCAGAACCTGACGCCCGAGATGTGGGCCCGATTCATGACCATGCAGTCCCCGATGCTGCAGGGCCTGATGGGAAGTTACGTCGAGCAATCGAAGAATGTGTTCCTGCAGATGCAGGAGCAGATGCAGAAGAACACGGAGCAGGTTCTGGGCGCCTTTGGCATCAAGCGCCCCTAGATCGGGCGCGGAGCCCGATAGCTGGGACAATAAGGGGATATGAGCGAAGTTGCCTCCCCTGAACGAATTGCCGCGCCGGCCGCCCCCAAAGTCGGCTTCGTGAGCCTCGGCTGCCCCAAGGCGCTGACCGATTCCGAGTTGATCCTCACCCAGTTGAGTGCCGAGGGCTACGAGACCTCCAAGACTTTCGAGGGCGCCGACCTCGTGATCGTCAACACCTGCGGCTTCATCGACGACGCGGTCAAGGAGAGCCTCGATACAATCGGCGAGGCGCTGGCCGGCAACGGCCGGGTGATCGTGACCGGTTGCCTGGGCGCCAAGACGGGCGAAGAGGGGGGCAACCTGGTGCGCCAGATGCACCCCAGCGTGCTTGCCGTCACCGGCCCGCATGCGACGCAGGAAGTGATGGATGCGGTGCACGCGAACCTGCCGAAGCCGCACGACCCCTTCGTCGACTTGGTGCCGAACGCGTTCGGCATCGCAGGCTTGAAGCTCACGCCGCGGCACTATGCCTATCTGAAGATCAGCGAGGGCTGCAATCACCGCTGTACCTTCTGCATCATTCCCTCGATGCGCGGCGACCTCGTGTCGCGGCCGGTCGGCGACGTGTTGGGCGAAGCCAAGGCGTTGTTCGAAGGGGGCGTCAAGGAACTGCTGGTCATCAGCCAGGACACCTCGGCCTATGGCGTGGACGTAAAGTACCGCACTGGTTTCTGGGACGGCAAGCCGGTCAAGACGCGCATGCTCGAACTGGTGCGCACGCTCGGCGAAATCGCCGAGCCCTATGGCGCCTGGGTGCGGCTTCACTACGTGTATCCGTATCCCAGCGTCGACGAGGTCATCCCGCTGATGGCGAGCGGCCAGGTGCTGCCCTACCTCGACGTGCCGCTGCAGCACAGCCATCCCGATGTGCTCAAACGCATGAAACGGCCCGCCAGCGGCGAGAAGAACCTGGAGCGCATCGCGCGCTGGCGCGAAGTGTGTCCCGAGCTCGTGATCCGCAGTACCTTCATTGCGGGCTTCCCCGGCGAGACGGAAAAGGAGTTCGAGCACATGCTCGCCTTCATTCGCGAAGCGGAGATCGATCGGGCGGGCTGCTTCGCCTACAGCCCAGTCCAGGGCGCGGCCGCCAACGAGATCCCGGGCATGCTGCCCGAGACCGAGCGCGAAGCGCGGCGCGCTCGTTTCATGGAAGTGGCCGAAGCGGTGTCGATCGCGAAGCTGCAGAAGCGCATCGGCGCGACGATGCAGGTGCTGGTGGATTCAGCGCCGGGCATGGGGCGCAAGGGCGGGGTGGGCCGGAGCTACGCCGACGCGCCCGAGATCGACGGCATCGTGCGGCTGCTGCCGCCCGAGAAGATCAGCAAGACCCTGAAGGTCGGCGAATTCACTCGGGCCCGCATCGTAGGCGCCGAGGGTCACGACCTGATCGCGCTGCCTGTCTGATGCCGCAGACGGACAAGAAAAAAGCCACCGGAAACCGGTGGCTTGAATCGAGAAATCCCGAGAGGGATTATCTAAACTTGGTGCCCAGAAGAGGACTCGAACCTCCACGATGTTACTCGCTAGTACCTGAAACTAGTGCGTCTACCAATTCCGCCATCTGGGCCCACGTGTTGCTTGGGAACTAGTCCCTCGCAACAGGTTTTGAATTTCAGGAAAGAGAGAGATCATATCAAAAATTTAAGCCACCCCAGCGGACTGCTGGACGAGGTTGAAGGCACGGTGCAAGGTCATCGCGACGGGCACGGTTTCGTGCAGCGCGACGATGGCGAAGCCGACATCTATCTGCCCCCCAACGAGATGCGTGCAGTGCTGCACAAGGACCGCGTCAAGGCGCGCGTCGTGCGCCAGGACCGGCGCGGTCGTCCCGAGGGCCGCGTGGTCGAGATCATCGAGCGGCCTGAGCAACCGATCATCGGCCGCCTGCTGCACGAAGGCGGCATCTGGCTGGTCGCGCCCGAAGACAAGCGCTACGGCCAGGACGTTCTGATTCCCAAGGGCGCGACCGGCACGGCCAAGGTCGGCCAGGTCGTCGTCGTGCAGTTGACCGAGCCGCCCGCGCTGTTCGGCCAGCCCGTCGGGCGCGTGAAAGAAGTACTCGGCGAGATCGACGATCCCGGCATGGAGATCGAGATCGCGGTGCGCAAGTACGGCGTGCCGCATGAATTTTCCGAAGCCTGCCTGGCCGAAGCGAAAGCCTTGCCCGACAAGGTGCGCGCGGCCGACAAGAAGGGCCGCATCGACCTGACCGACGTACCCCTGGTCACCATCGACGGCGAGGATGCGCGCGACTTCGACGATGCTGTGTACTGCGAACCCGCCAAGGTGGGTCGCGGCAAGGGCTGGCGCCTGCTGGTCGCGATCGCCGACGTCAGTTCCTATGTGCAGACCGGCTCGGCGATCGACATCGACGCCTACGACCGCGCCACCAGCGTCTACTTCCCGCGCCGCGTGATCCCGATGCTGCCGGAGAAGCTGTCGAACGGGCTGTGCTCGCTCAATCCGGAGGTCGAGCGTCTGTGCATGGTCTGCGACATGCTGGTCGCGGCCGACGGCGAGATCTATGCCTATCAGTTCTACCCGGCGGTGATGTGGAGTCATGCACGCTTCACCTACACCGAGGTGGCCGCCATCCTCGGTAACACGCGCGGGCCGGAAGCGGCGAAGCGCAAGGACCGCGTGAAGGACCTGCTGAACCTGCACGACGTCTATCGCGCGCTGCTCAACCAGCGTTCGAAGCGCGGCGCGGTCGACTTCGAAACCACCGAGACGCAGATCATCTGCGACGACGCAGGCCGCATCGAGAAGATCGTGCCGCGCACGCGCAACGAAGCGCACCGGCTGATCGAGGAGGCCATGCTGGCAGCCAACGTCTGCAGCGCGGACTTCATCGCCGAAGGCAAGCACCCGGGCCTGTACCGCGTGCACGAAGGGCCGACGCCCGAGAAGAAGGAGATCCTGCGCGGCTACCTCAAGGCGATGGGCGTCGGACTCTCGATCACCGACGATCCGAAGCCGGGCGAGTTCCAGGCCATCGCCGAGGCGACGAAGGAACGCCCTGACGCGCAGCAGATCCACACGATGCTGCTGCGCTCGATGCAGCAGGCGATCTACACGCCGATCAACAGCGGCCATTTCGGCTTGGCCTACGAGGCGTACACGCACTTCACGAGCCCGATCCGGCGTTATCCCGATCTGCTGGTGCATCGCGTGATCAAGGCCATCCTCGGCAAGACCAAGTACCAGCTGCCGATGCTGCCGACGCCGGGTGAGGCGCATGCGAAGCTCGCCAAGCGGCTTGCGTCGCGCGTGAAAGCGCCCACCGCCAAGCCGCAGAAGGCCACGGTGGCGCCCAGCAAGGAAGTGCTGGCCTGGGAGGCTGCCGGCCTGCATTGCAGCGCCAACGAGCGGCGCGCCGACGAAGCCAGCCGCGACGTGGAAGCCTGGCTCAAGTGCAAGTACATGCGCGAACACCTCGGCGAGGAGTACGGCGGCGTGGTCACGGCGGCCACCACTTTCGGCATCTTCGTCACGCTCGACGCGATGTACGTCGAGGGCCTGGTCCACATCACGGAACTCGGCGGCGAGTACTTCAAGTTCGATGAGCAGCGGCAGGAATTGCGCGGCGAGCGCACAGGCATCCGCTATGCGATCGGCACGAGGGTGCGGGTGCAGGTGAGCCGCGTCGATCTCGATGGCCGCAAGATCGATTTCCGCCTGGTGCGCGAAGGCGAGGAGTTGGGCACGCGTGCCATGAAGGACAAGGGCGTTGCCACCGGCGGCGTGCCGGCCAAGGCATCGGCCAAGCGCAGTGCGCGCAGCAAGAAGCCCGAACCAGCGGTCGAACGCAGCGATAGGGCCGCTGCGGCCGCCCCGCAATCGGCCATGCAGGCCTTCCGGTCGGCCGTCAAGAAGGCGGCCAACAAGATGAAAGGGCGCAAACCGCGCCGTTGAAGGAGAAACGAAGATGAGCGTTGAAAAGAAGAGCCGCATCGCGGTCGTCACGGGGGCCGGCACCGGCATCGGCCGCGCCGCCGCACTCGCATTGCTGGGCGACGGCTGGAGCGTGGTGCTGGCAGGCCGCCGGCTCGAGCCGCTGGAGGAAGTGGCCGATGCCTCGGGCGCCGGCGCGCGTGCGTTCGCGGTGCCCACCGACGTGGCCAATCCGGAGTCGGTGCAGGCGCTGTTCGCCGCGGCGGTCGAGCGCTTCGGCCGCGTCGACCTGCTGTTCAACAACGCCGGTGTCGGCAATCCGCCCGGCCCGTTCGAGGATTGGACGCCCGAGCAGTGGCGAGGCGTGGTCGACATCAATCTGAACGGGATGTTCTATTGCATCCAGCAGGCCTTTCGCACGATGAAGTCGCAGACGCCGCGGGGCGGCCGCGTCATCAACAACGGCTCCATCTCCGCCACCTCGCCGCGGCCCAACTCAATGGCCTACACCGCGACCAAGCACGCAGTGGAAGGCCTCACCAAGACGGCATCGCTCGACGGTCGCAAGCACGACATCGCCGTGGGGCAGATCGATGTCGGCAATGCGCTGACCGAGCTCGCCGCGCGCATGGCCAAGGGCGTGCCGCAGGCCAATGGCGAGATTGCGATCGAACCGGTGATGGACGTGTCCATCGTCGGCCAGTCGGTGCTCTACATGGCGAATCTGCCGCTGGAGGCGAACGTGCTGTTCCACACGGTGATGGCCACCAAGATGCCCTTCGTCGGACGCGGATAGGCGCGCTCAGCCGCGCGCCAGCGCGCCGGCGGTGAGCGGGCTCTCCGCCGGCCACAGGTCCGCGCGATGGCCATGCCGCCATACCGCCTCGCAGGCCGCCGCCATTGCCGGCAGGCCGGCCGCCAGCTCGGCGCCGATCATGCCGGCCAGCACGTCGCCCGTGCCTGCGGTGGCGAGACGGGCGTTTCCGGTGGCGTTGATCACGGGTGTGGTACCCGGTGCAGCCACGACGGTGCCCGAGCCCTTGAGGACGACCGTCGCGCCGAAGCGATCCACGAGCCGATGCGCGGCACGCAGCCGGTCGGCTTGCACATCCGTCGCGTTCACGCTCAGCAGCCGCGCTGCTTCCAGGGGATGCGGCGTGAGCACAGTGGCGCGGTCCGCGCGGAGGCGCGCAACGAGCAGGGCCTGCAAGGCGTCGTCGCCTGCGATGGCATTGAGCGCATCGGCATCGAGCACCAGCGCACGGGCTGTCTCCATCACTTGCGCCAGAAGATCGCGCACCGCCGACCCGCCGCCGCAGCCGCAAACGACCGTCATGGCGCTCAAATCCAGCGTCTCCGGGCGCCGGAACATCAGCTCGGGCTGCATGAGGTCGAGCATGGGGAGCCGGGTGTCGAGCGGGGCGACGAATACGCGCCCGGCGCCCGCGTTCAGGGCTGCGGAAGCCGCAAGCAAGGCAGCGCCGGCCATGCCGGGCGCGCCTCCGATCACGGCCACATCACCGTAGCTCCCCTTGTGGGAAGCGTGCCGCCGCGCTTGTTCGGGCGGCGCGCCGGAAAGGCGCGCCGTGGCCTGCTCGGCAGCCGGGGCGATGCCGAGGTCGTCGAACCACACCTCGCCGGTCGCATCGCGGCCCTGGCCCGTGAAGAGACCCGGCTTGAGCGTCAGCAGGCTCAGGCAGGTGCGCCGGACGCCTGCGGGCGCTGAGGGGAATTCCATCGACAGCACGCCGGTGTCGGCATTCAGGCCCGACGGCGTGTCGACGCTGAGCACGGCCGCGGAGCCGGCGTGCATGCGGCGCAGCCAGTCGGCCATCAAGCCCTTGGGCGCGCGCGCGGAGCCGATCCCGAGCAGTGCATCGATGGCGAGTTCGGCATGCTGCGGCGGTGCGTCCGCGAAGCGCACGCCGGCATCGCGTGCGCGTTGCAGCGAAGTGCGCGCGTCGGCCGGCAAGTGGCTGTCGTCGCCGATCCGGGTGACAACCGCCGCGAAGCCGCGCTGCTGCAACTGCGCCGCTGCCTCGAAGCCATCGCCGCCGTTGTTGCCGGGCCCGCAGGCGACCCAGATCGTGCGCGCGTGGGGCGCCATCGCCATCGCCAGGCGTGCGACCGCCAAGCCTGCGCGCTGCATCAGCGTGTGCGGTGGAAGGACCGCCGCGGCCGCCTGTTCGATCCGCCGCGAGGCCGCGACGTCGAACAGCGGGGCGGCGGTGGCGGTGGTGACGCGCTGCATGGACCTTCTGCTTCAGTGTTGCAGCAGGCGTTCGATGCCCAAGCCTTCGAGATCGACACCCGCGTCGCGGCCACCCATCATGTCTGCCAGAACGCGCGCACTGCCGCACGACAGGGCCCAGCCGCTGGAACCATGGCCGAGATTGAGCCACACGCCGGGTATGCCGCTCGGACCGATGATGGGCGGGCCGTCCGGCAGCATTGGCCGTGCCCCTTTCCATTGCTGGACGCCGGCCTGCAGGGTGACGGCACCCGGAAACCAGTCGTGCAGCACCTTGTAGAGCGTTTGCAGCGCGGTGGGATGCATCGCGTCGAGCGAGCCGCCGAGCTCGGCGCTTCCGGCCACCCGCACGCGCAGTCCGAGGCGGGAGATCGCCACCTTGTAGCGCTCGTCCATCACGGCGCTGCGCGGTGCGTTGAGCGGTTCGCGGATATTGGCGCTGATCGAATGGCCGTAGACCGGCGCGAGCGGAATGCGCAGGCCCAGGGGCTGCAGCAGGTCGGCCGAGGCCACGCCGGCGCACACCACGACCGCGTCGAAGCGATGGCCCTCCGAGCCGCTCGCCAGCGAAAGCTCGGTCGGCGCCGCGCGCTTCAGCGGCGCGAGATCGCAGTTGAAGTGGAACTGGGCGCCCAGCGCCTCGGCTTCCCACTTGAGCAGCAGTGCGAACTGCCGGCAATTGGCGACCTCGTCCTCGGGCAGGTAAATGGCGCCGGCGAGCGGGGTGTCGGCGCTGAGCGCGGGCTCGATCTTGCGGGCCTCGTCGGCATCCACTTCGCGGAAGCTGCTGCCTGCCGCTCGCAGTACCTCCAGGCCGGCTTGAACGAGCTTCTTCTCGCGCTTGGAACGAAGCAGCACGAGGTATCCGTCGGTACGCTCGTAGCTGAGCTCGCGTGCCTCGGTGATCTCGTGCAGGCGCGTACGGCTATAAAAGGCCAGGCGCTGCATGCGCGCGCGGTTGCTCAGGTAGGTTTCGAGCTTGCAGGCGCGCTGCCAGTGCGCCATCCAGGACAGGTCGCGCCGCGACAATGGCCAGCGCAGCTTGATGGCGCCGTGCGTGGAGAGCAGGGAGCGCAGCACCTTGCCGCGCATGCCGGGGCCGGCCCAAGGCGTGACATAGCCGGGTGCGACCACGCCGGCGTTGGCAAAACTGGATTCCTCTGCGGCGGCGCCGCGGCGCTCGAAAACGACCACTTCGTGCCCATCCGACGCCAGCTCCCAGGCTGTGGTGACGCCAATGATCCCGGCGCCCACGATCGCGATTTTCATTCGATTCTTTGCGGTGAAATGTATGCCGGCGCCTGCCTGCGAGGCGCACGGCCGCTAGTGCCGTTGTTGTAACTCGCGTTCGGCCTGCAATGCGATCGCGAGCAGCGCGTCGTCGTGTAGGGCGCCATGCCAAAGCATGAGGCCGACGGGCAATTCGCCCTCGACGTGGCAAGGCAGCGAAATCGCACAGCCGTCGAGCATGTTGACGACCGACGGGTTGCGCAGCAGCAGCGCGTTGATGCGGAAAAAGATCTCGTCGTGTTCTGCGCCGGGCGCCACGCTGGCGGTGGCCGGCGCGGCGATCGGCACGGTGGGCGAGAGCACGGCGTCGAAGGGCGCGAGCGCCCGTTCCATGCGGGCGATCCAGTCCCGACGCGCGTGGACCAAGTCGATGTATTCGTGCGCCTTCATGGTCGCGCCCTTGAGGATGCGCTGCGCCACCCGCGGGTCGTAGCCAGCGCCGCTGCGCTCCAACAGCAGGCGGTGCCAGGCGTAGCCCTCGGCCGCGGAGAACCCGCCCGTGGCATTGATCGAGCGCAGGTCGGCCAGTTCGGGCAGCGCAATCTCGTCGATGCGCGCACCTGCCGCGCGCAGCGTCCGGATCGTGCGCTCGAAGGCGCTCGCCACCGCGGGCTCGATTTCGTCGAAGAAGAGATCCGTGACCATCGCCAGCCGGTAGGCGGACAGCGGAGCGGTGCCGGCGGTGACGCGCCGGGCGGCGAGGATTTCGTGCGCGGTGATCGCATCACGCACCGAGCGCGTCATGGCGCAGACAGTGTCGAGCGTGGTGGACAGCGGCAGTGCGCCATCCGCCGGCACCAGCCGCGCGGTGTTCTTGAAGCCGACGATGCCGTTGAGCGCGGCCGGGATGCGGATCGAGCCGCCGGTGTCGGAGCCCAGCCCGATGAAGGCGGCGCCGCTCGCCACCGAAACCGCAGCCCCCGACGACGAGCCGCCCGGGATGCGCGGCGTGGCGGCATCGCTCGCGTTGGCCGGCGTGCCGTGGTGCGGGTTCACGCCCACGCCCGAGAAGGCGAACTCGGTCATGTTGGTGCGGCCGATGAGCGCGCCCCCGGCGGCGCGCAGGCGCGCGACTGCGGGGGCGTCCGCCTTGGCCGCCGGCGCATGGGCCAGCACGACCGAGCCGGCCGGCGTCGGCTGGCCGGCCAGGTCGAACAAGTCCTTGGCTGAAAAGGCCAGACCGGCCAGGCGCTGCTGCGGGCGCGCGGACGCCGCAGCATGGCGCGCCTCGTCGAACAGGGTGCGCGTAAAAACGTGCCGGCAGGCCGGAGACTGGGCCTGCGCAATGGAGTGCTCCATTTCGGTGCGCGCATCGGAGGCGCCCGCCAGCAGGGCGAGGCGGGTGGCGTGCAGGTCAGGGCGCATGGTGAGGGTGGCTACAGAGGAGGGGACGGGGGTGCGTGCTATACTCTTTGGGTTTCGCCATGGGCATTTTCCCGAGGCGAGATGCATCCGCAAACCAGCCCATTCAAGGTGTTGTGAGCCTCTTTTCCTTTCGAAGGAAGGCGCACAAAACGGGCTGGATTTTAGACCCAACCTTTGGAGTTATTCCTATGTCGACGACCATGCGCGAAATGCTGGAAGCCGGTGTCCATTTCGGTCACCAAACGCGCTTCTGGAACCCCAAGATGGCCCCGTACATCTTCGGCCATCGCAACAAGATTCACATCATCAACCTGGAAAAGTCGCTTCCGATGTTCCAGGACGCGATGAAGTACGCCAAGCAGCTCACCGCCAACCGCGGCACCATCCTGATGGTCGGCACCAAGCGCCAGGCGCGCGAGATCGTGGCGGCCGAGGCCCGTCGCGCCGGCGTGCCCTTTGTCGATACCCGCTGGCTCGGCGGCATGCTGACCAACTTCAAGACCGTCAAGACCTCGATCAAGCGGCTGAAGGACATGAAGGCCCAGCAGGAAGCCGGCCTCGACAGCTTGAGCAAGAAAGAGCAGCTCACCTTCACCCGCGAGATCGAGAAGCTCGAGAAGGACATCGGCGGCATCCAGGACATGACCTCGCTGCCCGACGCCATCTTCGTGATCGACGTGGGCTTCCACAAGATCGCCGTGGCCGAAGCCAAGAAGCTCGGCATTCCGCTGATCGGCGTGGTCGATTCCAACCACTCGCCCGAAGGCATCGACTACGTGATCCCGGGCAATGACGATTCGTCCAAGGCCGTCACGTTGTACGCCCGCGGCATCGCCGACGCAATCATCGAAGGCCGCGCCAGCGCGGTCAACGACGTGGTGAAGGCCGTTGCCGAAGGCAGCGGGGATGAATTCGTCGAAGTCGAAGAGGGCGCTTCCGCCTGATCGGCGCTCTCACGAGCCTGAAGAAGGGGCTTTGTTGCCCCTTTTTTTTAACTTGATTTTCGCGGCGCGCCCGGTGCGGGCCGTCGCAACTGACAAACCGAACGGAGAAACGACATGGCAACAATCACCGCAAGCATGGTCGGCGAACTGCGCGCAAAGACCGACGCCCCGATGATGGAATGCAAGAAGGCCCTGACCGAGGCCGACGGCAACATGGACAAGGCCGAAGAGCTGCTGCGCATCAAGCTCGGCAACAAGGCCGGGAAAGCCTCGGGCCGCATCACCGCGGAAGGCGTGGTCACGGCTTTCGTCGGTGGCGATGCCGGCGCGATGATCGAAATCAATTGCGAAACCGACTTCGTCACCAAGAACGACAGCTTCCTCGCCATGGCCAATGCCGCAGCGATGCTGGTTGCCAAGCACAACCCCGCCGACCTGGCCGCGCTGGGTGCGCTGCCCTACGAGCAGGACGGGTTCGGCCCGACGCTGGAAGACGTGCGCAAGGGCTTGATCGGCAAGATCGGCGAGAACATGAGCTTCCGCCGCTTCAAGCGTTTCGCCGGCAACGGCAAGCTGGCCTCGTACCTGCACGGCACGCGCATCGGCGTGATGGTCGAGTTCGAGGGCGACGACACGTCCGCCAAGGACGTTGCGATGCACATCGCAGCGATGAAGCCGGTGGCCATCTCCAGCGCCGACGTGCCGGCCGATCTGATCGAGAAAGAGCGTGCGGTCGCCGCCGGCAAGGCCGAGGAAGACCGCAAGGCCGCCGAAGCCGAAGGCAAGAAGCCGCAGCCGGCCGACATCGTGGCCAAGCGCATCGAAGGCGGCGTTCAAAAGTACCTGAAGGAAGTCTCGCTGCACAACCAGGCTTTCGTGAAGAACGATAAGCAGACGGTGGAGCAGATGCTTAAGGCGGCGAACACCTCGATCAAGGGCTTCACTCTCTACGTGGTCGGTGAAGGCATCGAGAAGAAGGTCGACGACTTCGCGGCCGAAGTTGCGGCGCAGGTCGCTGCTGCCAAAGCGGCAGCCTGAGTGCCGCCCCAGGCGACGGCGCGCATCGCGCGCTGCCGCTTTTTAGCAATCACGTTTTACACTCGCCCCGCCAACCCCAAAGGAATTCACCCATGTCCGACGCCCGACCAGCCCACAAGCGGATCTTGTTGAAGCTGTCGGGCGAGGCATTGATGGGTGACGACGCCTTCGGCATCAACCGGGCGACGATCGTGCGCATGGTCGGCGAGGTGGCCGAGGTGGTGAACATGGGTGTCGAGGTCGCCGTCGTGATCGGCGGCGGCAACATCTTCCGAGGCGTGGCCGGCGGCTCGGTGGGCATGGACCGCGCCACTGCCGATTACATGGGCATGCTGGCGACCGTCATGAACGCGCTGGCGCTGGCCGACGCGATGAACAAGCAGGGCTTGATCGCCCGCGTGATGTCGGCCATCGCGATCGAGCAGGTCGTGGAGCCCTACGTTCGCCCCAAGGCGCTGCAGTACCTCGAAGAGGGCAAGGTCGTGATTTTCGCGGCCGGCACCGGCAACCCCTTCTTCACGACCGACACGGCCGCGGCGCTGCGCGGCGCCGAGATCGGTGCGGAGCTGGTGCTTAAGGCCACCAAGGTCGACGGCGTCTATACCGCGGACCCCAAGAAGGACCTGAGCGCGACGCGCTATTCGCGCTTGAGCTTCGACGAAGCCATCGCGCAGAATCTCGGCATCATGGACGCCACGGCTTTCGCGCTGTGCCGCGACCAGAACCTGCCGATCAAGGTGTTCTCGATCTTCAAGAACGGCGCACTCAAGCGCGTTGTGATGGGCGAGGACGAAGGCACGCTGGTGCATGCCTGAAGAGGACCAAGAAGATGACCATTGCAGAAATCCGTGATGCGACCGACGCCAAGATGAACCAGTCGCTCGCCGCATTCCAGAACAACCTGACCAAGATCCGCACCGGCCGCGCCAATCCGGCGCTGCTGGACTCGATCCACGTCGAGTACTACGGCTCCTCGGTGCCGCTGTCGCAGGTGGCGAACGTGTCGCTGCTCGATTCGCGCACCATCAGCGTCCAGCCGTGGGAAAAGGGCATGGGCGCCAAGATCGAAAAGGCGATCCGCGAAAGCGATCTGGGCCTCAATCCCGCGTCGATGGGCGACCTGATCCGCGTGCCGCTGCCGCCGATGAGCGAAGAGCGCCGCAAGGAGATGACCAAGCTGGTGCGCAACGAGGGCGAGACCGCCAAGATCGCGACCCGCAACCTGCGCCGCGACGCCAATGATGCGATCAAGAAGCTGGTCAAGGACAAGCTGGCTTCCGAAGACGATCAGAAGCGGGCCGAGGCCGAGATCCAGAAGGTGACCGATCGCCACATCGGCGAGATCGACCGGCTGGTGGCGGCCAAGGAAGCGGAGATCATGGCCGTCTGATGGCAACCTTGCCTGCCATACCCCACCACATTGCCATCGTCATGGATGGCAATGGACGCTGGGCCACGCGCCGCTTTCTGCCGCGCGTCGCGGGACACAAGCAGGGCGTCGAATCCTTGCGCCGCTGCGTCAAGGCCTGTGTCGATCGCGGCGTCGCGGTTCTCACCGTGTTCGCCTTCTCCTCCGAGAACTGGAACCGTCCCGTCGAGGAAGTTTCCGGGCTGATGGACTTGATGGTCGGCGCGCTCGGCCGCGAGGTGCCGAAGTTGAGCCATGACGGCGTGCGGCTGCATTTCATCGGCGAGCGCGGCGGCCTGTCCGAGAAAATCGCCGCCGGCCTGCTGCAGGCGGAGGCGGCGACGGCCCACAACACCCGGCTGGTGCTCAACGTCTGCTTCAACTACGGCGGCCGCTGGGACATCGCGCGCGCCGCGGCCCAGCTCGCCGCGCGCGGCGAGCCGCTGACCGAGGCCAACCTCGATGCGGCAATGGCGCTGTCGCACGTGCCGGATCCCGATCTGTTCATCCGTACCGGGGGCGAGCAGCGGCTGTCGAACTTCCTGCTGTGGCAGAGCGCCTATGCCGAGCTGTTCTTCAGCGATCGCCTCTGGCCCGAGTTCGACGAGGCTGCACTCGACGAAGCCATTGCCGCCTTCCAGCGCCGCGAGCGCCGGTTCGGCCAGACTTCCGCGCAGGTCGCGGGCAACGCATGGCGCGATCCGCAGGCCGCCTGAGCGAATGCTCAAACAACGCATCCTCACTGCGATCGTCCTGTTGGCGATCCTGCTGCCGGCGCTTTTCTATCCGTCGCACGTACCTCTTGCCTGCGTGATGCTGGCGCTGATCGCCGCGGCGGCCTGGGAATGGGCGCGGCTCAACGGCTACGGGTCGAGGTTGTCGTTGTTCGTGGGACTGGAGACGTTCGTTCTTTGCGTCCTGTCCTGGTGGTTGGGATTGCTCGAGCAGTCGCTGCTACCGGTCTGGATCTTCGCCAGCGCCGCCTGGGTGCTCGGAGGGGCTGCGCTGCTGCGCGCCGCAGTGCCCGGTTGGCCGCGCGTGCCGAGGGGGCTGCGCCTGGTCGGCGGCCTGCTGGTGCTTTGGGTCGCCTGGCTCGCCGTGGTCAAGGCACGCATGATCGGCATCAACTTCCTGCTGTCGATCCTCGTGCTGGTGTGGGTGGCCGACATCTTTGCGTACTTCGCGGGGCGCGCATTCGGGCTCAGGTTCACGCGCAACAAGCTCGCGCCAGCCATCAGTCCCGGCAAAAGCTGGGAGGGTGTCTGGGGCGGCATGGCTGGTGTCGTCGTCCTGGCCTTGGCCTGGGTCTGGGCCGACGCGGCCGCCCAGCCTGCGGTGGTCAGTCTCTACACGCGGCTGGCCGATCGCGGATGGTGGCTGCTGCTGATCGGCGTCGTTTTTCTGGCGGCGATGAGCGTGGTGGGCGATCTGGTCGAGTCGCTGATCAAGCGCAGCGCCGGCGCCAAGGACAGCAGCGCCCTGCTGCCGGGCCACGGCGGTGTGCTCGATCGCGTCGATGCCTTGCTGCCGACGCTGCCCATTGCCATGATGTTGGCCTTCCTGTGAACACGACAAGACAACGCATCACGGTGCTCGGTTCGACCGGCTCGGTCGGCGTCAGTACGCTCGACGTGATCGCCCGGCATCCCGAGCGCTTCGAGGTGTTCGCGCTCTCGGCTGCGACCAAGGTCGACGAACTGCTGGCCCAGTGCGCGCAGTTTTCGCCGAAGTTTGCGGTCATGGCGAGCCCTGCGCATGCCCGGCTGCTGGCCGACAAGCTGAAGCTGAGCGGCCTGCCCACGCGCGTGCTGCAGGGCGCGGACGCCATCGAGACGATCGCCTCGCACGAGGAATGCGATGCCGTGATGGCCGCCATCGTCGGCGCGGCCGGCCTCGGGCCCTGCCTCGCCGCCGCCCGCGCGGGCAAGCGGCTGCTGCTCGCGAACAAGGAAGCGCTGGTGGTCGGCGGCGAGCTGTTCATGCGCACGGTGCACGAGGGCGGGGCGACGCTGCTTCCCATCGACAGCGAGCATTCGGCGATCTTCCAGTCGCTGCCGGAAGATCCGGCCACCTGGCCGCGGCGCATCGACAAGATCATCCTGACCGCGTCCGGCGGCCCGTTCCGGACCCGTTCGCCCGATACGCTCGGCAGCGTGACGCCCGAGCAGGCCTGCGCGCATCCGAACTGGGTCATGGGTCGCAAGATCTCTGTGGATTCCGCCACCATGATGAACAAGGCGCTCGAGGTGATCGAGGCGCGCCACCTGTTCGGGGTGGCGCCCGAGCAGATCGAGGTCGTGATCCACCCGCAGAGCGTGGTGCATTCGATGGTGCAGTTCACCGACGCCTCGGTGATCGCACAGCTCGGCACGCCCGACATGCGGGTGCCCATCGCAGTCGGGCTGGCCTGGCCCGAGCGCATCCAGAGCGGTGCCGCCAGGCTCGATTTCCGGCAGATGGCAGCGCTGACCTTCGATGCGCCCGACGCGCTGCTGTTCCCCGGCCTCGGGCTCGCCTGGCAGGCGCTGCGCGCCGCCTCTGGTACGACCGCAGTCCTCAATGCGGCCAACGAGGTCGCGGTAGAAGCATTCCTGGATCATCGCCTGCGCTTCGACCGCATCCATGCGGTCAACATGGAAACTTTGGAGGCGGTGCTGCCCTCCAACCCGGCATCGCTGGCCGACCTGCTGGCACTGGATGCCAGCGCCCGGGCTGCTGCCAACGCTGCAGCGCTACGCTTCGCAGCCTGACTTTTCCATACGCCGGGGGTCCCCATGCTCACAGTCGTTGCCTTCATCGTCGCGCTCGGCTTGCTGATCGCGGTGCACGAGTACGGCCACTATCGGGTGGCGGTTGCATGCGGGGTCAAGGTGCTGCGCTTTTCGATCGGCTTCGGCAAGACGCTGTATCGCTGGCAGCCCAAGCGCCAGCACCCGGGGCAGGAAACGGAGTTCGTGATCGCCGCGTTCCCCCTCGGCGGCTATGTGAAGATGCTCGACGAGCGCGAGGGCCCGGTGGTACCCGAGGAACGGCACCGCGCCTTCAACACCCAGCCGCTGCGTTCGCGCGCCGCCATCGTCGCCGCCGGCCCGATCGCCAATCTTCTGCTGGCGGTCGTGCTCTACACCGTAGTCAATTGGATCGGCGTCGAAGAGCCCGTCGCGAAGCTGGGCCGGCCGGTGGCCGCTTCGCTGGCCGAGCAGGCCGGATTGCGGGGCGGCGAGCACATCACGCGCGCCGGTTTCGACGGTGACCTGGAGCCCGTGCAATCCTTCGAAGACCTGCGCTGGCGCATGACGCGCGGTGCGCTCGACGGCCGCGATCTGACGCTCGAAATCGCGGGGGAGGGCACCCGCTCTGCGCGCGAGATCGTGCTGCCGCTGAGTCGCATCGAGGCCAAGGATGCCGACGCGCAGATGTTCCGCAGGATCGGCGTGGTCGCACCGCTGACGCAACCCGAGATCGGCGAGGTGATGGCAGGAGGCGCCGCCGAGCGCTCGGGCCTGCGTCGCGGCGATGTGGTGCGCTCGGTCGGCAGCATGGCCATCGTCGACGGCCAGCAATTGCGCGACGTCATCCGCGCCTCTGTCGATGGCGGCCAGCCGCGCGCGCAGACCTGGGAGATCGAGCGCGGCGGCCAGATGCTCCGCATCGACGTCACGCCGGAGGTGCGCGACGAAGCTGCGACCAAGGTCGGCCGTGTCGGCGCCTATGTCGGTGCGCCACCCGAGATGGTGACGGTGCGGCTGGGCTTGGTGGACGGTGTCTGGCGCGGCGTGATCCGCACCTGGGAGGTGTCGACACTCACCGTGCGCATGCTCGGCAAGATGCTGATCGGCGAAGCCTCGATCAAGAACCTGAGCGGGCCGCTGACGATCGCCGACTACGCGGGCAAGTCCGCCAGCATGGGTCTCACGCAATACCTGGTGTTCCTCGCGCTCATCAGCGTGAGCCTCGGCGTGTTGAACCTCATGCCGCTGCCGGTCCTCGATGGAGGGCACCTGATGTATTATCTTTGGGAGGGCCTGACCGGTAAGAGCGTCTCCGATGCATGGATGGAACGGCTCCAACGCGGGGGTGTCGCGTTGCTGCTGGTCATGATGTCGATCGCACTCTTCAACGATGTGACTCGACTCTTTGGTTAACTTTCTGCCGGCCCATTCCGCGCCGGCTCAATTCACAGATGAACAATAAATTCAGTCGCTTTCGCCTGCGCAGCGTTGCCGCGGTGGTCGCCAGTGCACTCGCCGCCACGGCCGCCTGGGCCGTCGAGCCCTTCACGGTACGCGACATCCGGGTCGAAGGCCTGCAACGGGTGGAGCCCGGCACCATCTTCGCCTCGCTGCCGCTGCGCGTGGGCGACACCTACAGCGACGAGCGCGGCAGCGCCGCCATCCGCGCGCTCTTCGACCTGGGCCTGT
Source organism: Variovorax sp. MHTC-1 (assembly GCF_003984645.1). Taxonomy (GTDB): domain Bacteria; phylum Pseudomonadota; class Gammaproteobacteria; order Burkholderiales; family Burkholderiaceae_C; genus Variovorax. Next base: position 503,679 of record NZ_RWKI01000001.1, on the reverse strand, counting down.
TCAAGGATGTGCGCATCGACGTCAGCGGCAACGTGCTGGTGGTGATCGTCGAGGAGCGTCCCACCATCGCCGACGTCGACTTCGTGGGCACCAAGGAGTTCGACAAGGCTGCGCTGCAGAAGGCGCTGCGCGAAGTAGGGCTGGCCGACGGCCGCCCCTACGACAAGGCCCTGGCCGACCGCGCCGAGCAGGAGCTCAAGCGCCAGTACGTCAGCAGGAGCCTCTACAACGCCCAGGTCGTCACCACCGTCACGCCCATCGAGCGCAACCGGGTCAACCTCACCTTCACCGTGACAGAAGGCGAGTCCGCGCGCATCCGCGAAGTGCGCATCGTGGGCAACAAGGCCTTCAGCGAGGGCACGCTACTGGACCTGTTCGACCAGGACGCGGGCGGCTGGATGAGCTGGTACACCAAGAGCAACCAGTACTCGCGCGCCAAGCTCAACGCCGACCTGGAGACTCTGCGCTCCTACTACATCACCCGCGGCTACCTGGAGTTCCGCATCGACTCCACGCAAGTGGCGATCTCGCCGGACCGCCAGGACCTCGCGATCACGGTGAACATCACCGAGGGCGAGAAGTTCGTGGTGGCCGGGGTCAAGCTCGAGGGCAACTACCTCGGGCGCGAGGAGGAGTTCAAGTCGCTGGTGACGATCCAGCCCGGGGAGCCCTACAACGGCGAGCAGGTGACGGAGACCACCAAGGCCTTCACCGACTACTTCGGTACCTTCGGCTATGCGTTCGCGCGGGTACAGGCCGAGCCGGAGATCGATCGCACCAACAACCGGGTGTCGCTGACCTTGAAGGCGGAGCCCTCGCGGCGCGTCTACGTGCGCCGGGTGGCCATCGGGGGCAACAACCGCACGAGGGACGAGGTGATCCGGCGCGAGTTCCGCCAGTACGAGGCGTCCTGGTACGACGGCGACAAGATCAAGCTGTCGCGCGACCGGGTGGACCGCCTGGGCTTCTTCACCGAGGTGAACGTGGAGACGCAGGAGGTGCCGGGCTCTCCCGACCAGGTGGACTTGACGATCAACGTGGCGGAGAAGCCGACGGGCACGCTGCAGCTCGGTGCAGGTTTTTCGAGTGCCGAGAAGGTGTCCTTCACCTTCGGCATCGCGCAGGAGAACGTGTTCGGTTCGGGCAACTACCTGGGCTTGCAGGTCAACACCAGCAAATACAACCGGGCGCTCTCTCTGACGACCACGGATCCGTATTTCACGAAGGACGGCATTTCTCGCACCTTCGGCATCTATCACACGACCACGCGGCCCTATTACAGCGTCGACGGCGACTACCGGCTGGTCAACGAAGGCGCAAGCATCCGCTTCGGCGTGCCGTTCAGCGAGGTCGACACGGTCTTCTTCGGCATCGGATTGGAGCGCTATCGTTTCGATCCGGGCGGCAACGTCGCCTTCCTGACGCCGCAGTCGTACCGGAACTATTTCGGCTGCAGCACCAGCGCGTCGGGCCTTGTCACCGGCTGCACCAACGACAGCGTCTGGGGCGTGCCCTTGACCGTCGGCTGGTCGCGCGACGACCGCGACAGCGCCCTGGTGCCGACCCGCGGACGCCTGCAGCGCGCCAACCTCGAGGTGGGCGTGGGTGGCGACATGAAGTACCTGAAGACCAACTACCAGTACCAGCAGTTCTTTCCGATCACCAAGCAGTACACCTTCGCGATCAACGGCGAGGTCGGCTATGGCAAGGAGTACGGCGGCAAGCAATACCCGATCTTCAAGAACTTCTACGCCGGCGGCCTGGGGTCGGTCCGCGGCTTCGAGCAGAACTCGCTGGGCCCGCGCGACGTGCCGCTGCTGGGGCAAACCGAAGGCGCAGCGGTGGGCGGCACGAAGAAGGCGATCTTCAACGCCGAGCTCAGCACGCCGTTTCCGGGCGCCGGCAACGACCGCACGCTGCGCCTCTACGGCTTCTTCGACATCGGCAACGTGTTCGGCACGCGCGATGCCTTCTCGACCGATGCGCAGTGGAAAGCGGCGAAGAAGCTCCGCGCCTCCGTCGGCCTTGGCATCAGTTGGATCTCGCCGCTGGGGCCGCTGCGCCTGGCCTACGCCGTCCCTGTCAGGCACCAGGATGAAGACTTGACCGACCCGTTGCATCCGATCCCGAAGGATAGAATTCAACGCCTGCAATTCCAGATTGGAACCTCTTTCTAATGAATCCACTGCTTCGCGCCGCCGGTGCGCTGCTGATTCCCGCTTTCGCTCTGGCGGGTGCGCCCGCGCACGCGCAGGAAACCTTTCGCATCGGTTTCGTCAATCCCGATCGGGTGCTGCGTGAAGCGCAGCCGGCCAAGGCCGCGCAGGCGAAGCTCGAGTCAGAATTCCTGAAGCGCGAGAAGGACCTGACGGCGCAGGGCGAAGCACTCAAGGCCGCCTCCGAAAGGTTCGAGCGCGAGGCGCCGACGCTGTCCGAGAGTCAGCGCGTGAGCCGCCAGCGCGCACTGGTCGACCAGGATCGCGACTTCCAGCGCCGCCGCCGCGAGTTTCAGGAAGACCTCAACGCGCGCAAGAACGAAGAGCTGCAGCAGGTCTACGAACGCGCCAACCGCGTGGTCAAGCAAGTGGCCGAGGCCGAGAAGTACGACGCGATCCTGCAGGAAGCGATCTACATCAATCCGAAGCACGACATCACCGAGAAGGTGATCAAGGCGCTGAACGCGTCCACTTCTGCCGGCGGCGGCAAATAGCGCCGCGAACCGGCGTGGCACTGCGGCTAGGCGCAATCGTTGAAGCCCTCGGGGGCGAACTGCAAGGTGACCCCGCGCTGTCGATCGAGCGGCTAGCGCCGCTGGCGACGGCGCAGGCCGATGCGCTCAGCTTCCTGAGTCATCCAAAGTACCGCAAGGAACTCGCCGCCTCGCAGGCCGGCTGCGTTATCGTGTCGCCCGCCATGCGGGAACTCGCGGCGCAGCGCGGCGCCTTCATCGTGACGGCCGACCCGTACCTTTATTTCGCGCAGCTGACCCAGCTCTGGAAGAAGTCTCACGCCAGGCCGGCCGGCGCGCGCATCCATCCGAGCGCGGTGATCGACCCCGATGCGCAGATCGACCCCAGCGCCCTCATCGGCGCGCTGTGCGTGATCGAGCGCGGCGCGCGCATCGGCGCGCAGACGGTGCTGAAGTCCAGGGTAACGGTGAGCGAGGACTGCGTCGTCGGCGCGCGTTGCCTGCTGCATCCCGGCGTGGTCGTCGGCGCCGACGGCTTCGGGCTCGCGCCGCACGAAGGCGCCTGGGTCAAGATCGAGCAGCTCGGCGCGGTGCGCATCGGCGACGACGTGGAGATTGGCGCGAACACCTGCATCGACCGCGGCGCGCTCGAGGACACCGTGATCGAGGACGGCGTCAAGCTCGACAACCTGATCCAGATCGGTCACAACGTCCGCGTCGGCAAGCACACTGCGATGGCGGGCTGTGTCGGCGTGGCGGGCAGCGCGGACATTGGTGCGAACTGCACCATCGGGGGCGGCGCGATTGTGCTCGGCCACCTGAAGCTGGCCGACGGGGTGCACATTTCGGCCGCGACGGTGGTGACCCGGTCCATTCTCAAGCCCGGCCAGTACACCGGCATGTTTCCCATCGACGACAATGCCGCCTGGGAGAAAAACGCCGCCACGCTCAAACAACTGCACGCTCTGCGCGAGCGCCTGAAGGCGCTTGAAAAACCGGTGGTGCAAGACAGAAAATCATGACGCTCGACATCCATCAGATCCTCAAACTACTGCCGCACCGCTACCCCTTCCTGCTGGTAGACCGCGTGCTCGAGATGGAAAAGGGCAAGCGCATCACCGCGCTCAAGAACGTGACCATGAACGAGCCGTTCTTCAACGGCCACTTCCCGCACCGTCCGGTGATGCCTGGCGTGCTGATGCTCGAGGCGATGGCGCAGGCCGCCGCCTTGCTTTCCTTCCACTCGCTGGACATCGTGCCGGACGACAACACCGTGTACTACTTCGCAGCCATCGACGGCGCGCGCTTCAAGCGCCCGGTGGAGCCGGGCGACCAGCTCACGCTCGAGGTCGAGATCGAGCGCATGAAGGCCGGCATCTCGAAGTTCAAGGGGCGCGCGCTGGTCGGCAGCGAGCTGGCCTGCGAGGCCACCTTGATGTGCGCGATGCGCCAGATCAATTGATCGTGCTCGAGGCATGACGCAGGTTCATCCGACGGCCATCATCGACCCCAAGGCCGAACTCGACCCGACGGTCAGTGTCGGCCCCTATGCTGTGATCGGCCCGCATGTGCGGGTCGGCGCCGGCACCACGATTGGGTCGCATTGCGTGATCGAGGGCCGCACCACCATCGGCCGCGACAACCGCATCTTCCAGTTCGCATCGCTGGGCGCCATCCCCCAGGACAAGAAGTACGCGGGCGAGCCGACCGAGCTCGTGATCGGCGACCGCAACACGATCCGCGAGTTCTGCACCTTCAACATCGGCGTACCGGGTGCCGGCGGCGTGACGCGCGTTGGCAGCGACAACTGGATCATGGCCTACACGCACATCGCGCATGACTGCCGCGTCGACGACCACACCACGCTCGCCAACAACACGACGCTCGCGGGGCACGTTCACCTGGCGGACTGGGTGACGGTGGGTGGTCTGACCGGCATCCATCAGTTCGTCTCGGTCGGCGCCCACGCGATGATCGGCTTCGCCAGCGCGGTGGCGCAGGACGTGCCGCCTTTCATGCTGGTCGACGGCAACCCGCTCGCAGTACGCGGCTTCAATGTGGTCGGCCTGCGTCGCCGCGACTTCTCCGCGGCACGGATCGCAGCAGTGAAGCAGATGCACCGGCTGCTCTACCGCCAGGGCAAGACGCTCGAGGAAGCCCGCGCAGGGATCGAGGCGCTGGCCGTCGAGGTGCCCGCATCGGCCGCCGACGTCGCGCTGATGAGCGGCTTCCTGTCCACTGCCACGCGCGGCATCGCGCGTTAGGCGCTGCATGTCCGACACACAGCGGCAGTTCGCACTGGTCGCAGGCGAGCCCTCGGGCGACCTGCTGGCGGGGCTGTTGCTCGATGGCCTGCAGGCGCGCTGGCCGGCCATGAAGTCGATCGGTATCGGCGGCCCGCAGATGCTCGCGCGCGGCTTCGAAAGCTGGTGGCCGCAGGAAAAGCTGGCTGTGCGCGGCTATGTCGAGGTGCTGCGCCACTACGCCGAGATCGCCGGCATCCGGCGCCAGCTCCGCGCCCGGCTGCTGCTCGAGCGGCCCGAACTCTTCATCGGCGTCGATGCGCCGGATTTCAACCTGGATCTCGAAGCAGCCCTGCGGGCCCGCGGCATGAAGACGGCGCATTTCGTCTGCCCTTCGATCTGGGCCTGGCGCCCGGAGCGCGTGCAGAAGCTGCGCACGGCGGCGGACCATGTGCTGTGCATTTTTCCGTTCGAGCCCGCGCTGCTGGCCGAACACGGGATCGAGGCAAGCTACGTCGGCCATCCGATCGCCAATGTGATCCCGATGACGCCCGACCAGGCCGGCACACGCTCCTCGTTGGGACTGGACGCGCATGCGCCGGTCGTCGCCTTGCTGCCGGGCAGCCGGCGTTCGGAGATCCACTACCTCGCTGCTAGCTTTTTCGAAGCGGCCGCGTTGATGCTGCGCGCCCGGCCTGAACTCCAGTTCATCGTCCCCGTGCTGCCGGGCCTTCGGGACCAGGTCGAGCAACTGCTGCAGGCCAGCGGCATGGCCGGCCGCGTGAAACTGCTCGACGGCCGTTCGCACGCCGCGCTCGCGGCCTGCGACGCCACCCTGATTGCCAGCGGAACCGCGACGCTCGAAGCCGCGCTGTTCAAGCGGCCGATGGTGATTGCCTACAACATGAATCGGCTGTCGTGGGCGCTCATGCGCCGCAAGCAGCTGCAGCCCTGGGTGGGCCTGCCGAACATCCTGTGCGGCGAGTTCGTCGTGCCCGAGCTGCTGCAGGAGGCGGCGACCCCGCAGGCGATGGCCGATGCGACGCTCGCCTGGCTCGCTTCCCCGGACAAGGTTCACGCCTTGCAACAACGTTTTTGCACGCTGCATGCCGAATTGCAGCGCGATACGCCGACACTGTGCGCCGATGCGATCCAGAAAGTTCTTGAAGGCTGAGCAGGCCAGGCTGGCGTGGGATGCGCCCGGGCTTTTGGCCGGCGTCGACGAGGCTGGCCGCGGCCCGCTGGCCGGGCCGGTCGTGGCCGCGGCCGTGATCCTCGACGACCTGCGGCCGATCCGCGGGCTGGCCGATTCGAAGACCCTGACCGCGCTGCAGCGCGAGCGCCTGAACGACCAGATCCTGGCCAAGGCGCTGTGCTGCTCGGTCGCCCAGGCCAGTGTCGAGGAGATCGACACCCACAACATCCTGCAGGCCACGATGCTCGCCATGCGGCGGGCGGTCGAAGGGCTGCGGCTCAAGCCGGCCAAGGTGTTGGTGGACGGCAACCGGCTGCCCACGCTCGACGTGCTGGCCGAGGCCGTCATCGGAGGCGACGCGCGGGTCAAGGCGATCTCGGCTGCCTCGATCCTGGCCAAGGTGCACCGCGACAGGCTCTGCCAGGATCTGCATGCCGAATTCCCGCACTACGGCTTCGCAGGCCATAAAGGCTACGGCACGCCCGAGCACCTTGAGGCGCTGCTGCGTCACGGCGCTTGCGTGCACCACCGCAGATCCTTCAGCCCGGTCGCTGCCGTGCTCGCAGGCGCGGCGGGGCAGGCGGAGCCCATCACGGCGGCGATGCTGAGCGGGATGGTCGCGGAAACCACCCAGATCGAGGTGCGGATCTCCCAATGACCGCGGACGAGGTCAGCCACATCACGTCGCGGGACAACCCGCTCCTGAAGGAACTGCGCAAGCTGGCGCATGACCCGGGCGCCTACCGCAAGGCGGGCCGCATCTGGCTCGAGGGCGATCACCTCTGCCGGGCGGCGCGCGAGCGCGGCGTCCGGCCGGCCGTGGCGGTCTTTGCCGAGTCGCTGTGGCCTTCGGCGCGCTCCGAATGGAGCGGGGCGGCGGCCAAGACCGTGGTGCTGGCCGACGCCTTGCTCGCCGGCGTGAGCGGCCTGGAATCCCCCGCCCCGATGGGCTTCGTGCTCGATCTGCCGGCGCCATCGCCGCTCGCGCCCGATGCACCCACGGTAGTGCTCGACCGCCTGCAAGACGCCGGCAATGTCGGCTCCATCCTGCGCAGCGCGGCGGCCTTCGGCTTCGGCCAGGTGATTGCGCTCAAGGGCACTGCTGCGCTGTGGGCGCCCAAGGTCCTGCGCGCCGGCATGGGCGCCCACTTCGGACTGCGGCTGATCGAGGGCGCGGACGTCGAGATGCTCGATGCGCTGGCCGTGCCCTGGATCGCCACCAGTTCGCACCATGGCGACTGGCTGCATCGCACGCAGCTGCCGTACCCTTGCGCCTGGCTGATGGGGCACGAAGGGCAGGGCGTCTCCGCCGTCCTGGAGGCGCGCGCGGCCCGGCAGGTGCGCATTGCGCAGCCGGGTGGCGAGGAGTCGCTCAACGTCGCGGCGGCGGCGGCGATCTGCCTGCATGCGAGTGCCGCCGCGGCCAAGGGATAAGCCTGCGCCGGCTATAATCAAGGGCTTTCCCGCTCACACCCCGCCCACAGCGCACGCAAGCCAACTCCTCGACGAAAGTCGCAGCCCAAAGTCACTTCTTGGGTTCGCTTTGGGCGTCATCCATCCGGAGATCCCAGTGCTTTTGTCTCTCAAGGGAAATTTCCCGCCCGCCATCCTGGCGCTTGCAGACGGCACGGTCTTTCTCGGCAACTCGATCGGCGCCCAAGGCGCCACCACCGGCGAAGTGGTGTTCAACACCGCCATGACCGGTTACCAGGAAATCCTGACCGACCCGAGCTATTGCCAGCAGATCGTGACGCTCACGTATCCGCACATCGGCAACTACGGCGTCAACGAGGAAGACATCGAGGCCGACAAGATCCATGCCGCGGGCTTGATCATCAAGGACCTGCCGCTGCTCGCGTCCAACTTCCGCATGACCGCGACGCTCACCGATTACCTGGTGCGCGGCAATACGGTCGCCATCGCGAACATCGACACGCGCAAGCTCACGCGCCATCTGCGCACGAACGGTGCCCAGAACGGCTGCATCCTCGGCCTCGCAGCGGGCGAAAGCGTGACGCAGGCGCTGATCGACAAGGCGGTGGCCAGTGCCAAGGCTGCACCCAGCATGTCCGGCCTCGATCTGGCCAAGGTGGTGTCGGTCAAGCAGACCTACGAATGGACGCAGACCGAGTGGAAACTCGTGCATGTGGACGGCAAGCCGGGCTACGGCGTGCAGATCACGCCCAAGTTCCACGTCGTTGCCTTCGACTACGGCGTCAAGAAGAACATCCTGCGCATGATCGCCCAGCGCGGCGCGCGCATCACGGTGGTGCCGGCCCAGACGCCCGCGGCCGACGTGCTCAAGCTGCGTCCGGACGGGGTCTTCCTGGCCAACGGCCCGGGCGACCCCGAGCCCTGCGACTACGCGATCGAAGCCACGCGCGAGTTGATCGAAACCGGCATTCCGGTCTTCGGCATCTGCCTCGGCCACCAAATCATGGCGCTCGCCTCTGGCGCGAAGACCTTCAAGATGAAGTTCGGCCACCATGGCGCCAACCATCCCGTGAAAGACCTGGACAACGGCCGCGTGAGCATCACCAGCCAGAACCACGGTTTCGCGGTCGACGAAAAGACGCTGCCTGCCAACCTGCGGCCGACCCACATCAGTCTGTTCGACAACACGCTGCAAGGCCTGGCGCGCACCGACAAGCCGGCCTTCTGCTTCCAGGGCCACCCCGAGGCCTCGCCCGGGCCGCACGACATCGGCTACCTGTTCGACCGCTTCACGGCACTCATGCAAAGTCACAAAGAAGGACAGAAGAATGCCTAAGCGTACCGACCTCCAAAGCGTTCTCATCATCGGCGCCGGCCCGATCATCATCGGCCAGGCCTGCGAGTTCGACTACTCCGGCGTACAGGCCTGCAAGGCGCTGCGCGAGGAGGGCTACAAGGTCATCCTGATCAACAGCAACCCCGCGACGATCATGACCGACCCAGCCACGGCCGACGTCATCTACATCGAGCCGATCACCTGGCAGACGGTCGAGAAGATCATCGCCAAGGAGCGGCCTGACGCGATCCTGCCGACCATGGGCGGGCAGACTGCACTCAACTGCGCGCTCGATCTCTGGCGCAACGGCGTGCTCGACAAGTACAAGGTCGAGCTGATCGGCGCCACGCCCGAGGCCATCGACAAGGCCGAAGACAGGCTGAAGTTCAAGGACGCAATGACCAAGATCGGCCTGGGCTCGGCGCGCTCGGGCATCGCCCACTCGCTCGACGAAGCCTGGGCGGTGCAGAAGACGGTCGGCTTCCCGGTGGTCATCCGCCCCAGCTTCACGCTCGGCGGCACCGGCGGCGGCATCGCCTACAACCCGGAAGAGTTCGAGACCATCTGCAAGCGCGGCCTGGAAGCCTCGCCGACCAACGAACTGCTGATCGAAGAGTCGCTGCTCGGCTGGAAAGAGTACGAGATGGAAGTGGTGCGCGACAAGGCGGACAACTGCATCATCGTCTGCTCGATCGAGAACCTCGATCCGATGGGCGTGCACACCGGCGACTCGATCACGGTCGCCCCTGCCCAGACCCTGTCGGACAAGGAATACCAGATCCTGCGCAACGCCTCGCTGGCCGTTCTGCGCGAGATCGGCGTCGACACCGGCGGCTCCAACGTGCAGTTCTCGATCAATCCGAAGGACGGCCGCATGGTCGTGATCGAGATGAACCCGCGCGTTTCGCGCTCCTCCGCGCTGGCCTCCAAGGCCACCGGGTTCCCTATCGCCAAGGTTGCGGCCAAGCTGGCCGTGGGCTACACGCTCGACGAACTGCGCAACGAGATCACCGGCGGCGCCACGCCCGCGAGCTTCGAGCCCAGCATCGACTACGTGGTCACGAAGATTCCGCGCTTCGCCTTCGAGAAATTCCCGCAGGCCGATTCGCGCCTGACGACCCAGATGAAGTCGGTGGGCGAGGTGATGGCCATGGGCCGGACTTTCCAGGAGTCGTTCCAGAAGGCGCTGCGCGGCCTGGAAGTCGGCGTCGACGGCCTCAACGAGAAGACGCAGGACCGCGAAGTGCTCGAGAAAGAGCTCGGCGAACCCGGCCCCGACCGCATCTGGTACGTCGGCGATGCCTTCGCCATGGGCCTCTCCGTCGATGAAGTGTTCGCGCTGACCAAGATCGACCCGTGGTTCCTGGTCCAGATCGAGGAGATCGTGAAGATCGAGCTCGAACTCGAGACCAAGTCGCTGGACGACATCGACAAGAACACCTTGCTCGCGCTGAAGAAGAAGGGCTTTTCGGACCGCCGTCTCGCCAGGCAGCTCAAGACCACCGACACCGCGGTCCGCGAGAAGCGCCGCGCGCTCGGCGTGCGCCCGGTCTACAAGCGGGTCGACACCTGCGCGGCCGAGTTTGCGACTAATACCGCCTACATGTACTCGACCTACGAGGACGAGTGCGAAGCCGCGCCGACGGACAGGAAGAAGATCATGGTGCTCGGCGGCGGTCCCAACCGCATCGGCCAGGGCATCGAGTTCGACTACTGCTGCGTGCACGCCGCGCTTGCGATGCGCGAGGACGGCTACGAGACCATCATGGTCAACTGCAATCCCGAGACCGTCTCGACCGACTACGACACCAGCGACCGCCTGTACTTCGAGCCGCTCACACTCGAGGACGTGCTCGAGATCGTCGACAAGGAAAAGCCCACCGGCGTGATCGTGCAGTACGGCGGCCAGACGCCGCTGAAGCTCGCGCTCGATCTCGAAGCCAACGGCGTGCCGATCATCGGCACCAGCCCCGACATGATCGATGCGGCCGAAGACCGCGAGCGTTTCCAGAAGCTGCTGCACGAACTCCAACTGCGCCAGCCGCCGAACGCGACCGCGCGCACCGAAGCCGAGGCGCTCGAGAAGGCCGCTCAGCTGGGCTATCCGCTGGTGGTGCGCCCGAGCTATGTACTCGGCGGCCGCGCGATGGAGATCGTGCACGAGCAGCGCGACCTCGAGCGCTACATGCGCGAAGCCGTCAAGGTCAGCAACGATTCGCCGGTGCTGCTGGACCGCTTCCTGAACGACGCCGTCGAATGCGACGTCGACTGCCTGCGCGATGCCGAGGGCAACACCCTGATCGGCGGCGTGATGGAGCACATCGAACAGGCCGGCGTGCACTCTGGCGACTCTGCCTGCTCGCTGCCGCCTTACAGCCTCAAGGCCGACACCGTGGCCGAGCTCAAGCGGCAAAGCGCCGCCATGGCCAAGGCCCTCAACGTCGTCGGCCTCATGAACGTGCAGTTCGCGATACAGGAGAAGGGCGGCCAGGACGTGATCTATGTGCTCGAGGTGAATCCGCGCGCCTCGCGCACGGTGCCCTACGTGAGCAAGGCCACCGGCATTCAGCTGGCCAAGGTGGCGGCGCGCTGCATGGCGGGCCAGTCGCTGGTGGCGCAGGGCGTCACGCGCGAAGTCACGCCCCCATACTTCAGCGTCAAGGAAGCGGTCTTCCCCTTCGTCAAATTCCCCGGCGTGGACACCATTCTTGGCCCCGAGATGAAGTCGACCGGCGAAGTGATGGGCGTGGGCAAGACCTTCGGCGAGGCCTTCGTGAAGTCGCAGCTCGGCGCCGGCACGCACCTGCCGAAGTCGGGCAAGGTCTTCATCTCTGTCAAGAACAACGACAAGGCACGCGCGGTCGAGGTGGCGCGCGGCCTGGCTGCGCTGGGCTTCGAACTGATCGCGACCAAGGGCACTGCCGCTGCCATCAACGCGGCCGGCATCGCCTGCGCCGTGGTGAACAAGGTCACCGAGGGCCGGCCGCACATCGTCGACATGATCAAGAACAACGAGATCGCGCTGGTCATCAACACTGTGGAAGAGCGCCGCAACGCGATCACCGACTCGCGCCAGATCCGCACCTCGGCGCTGCTGGCCCGCGTGACCACCTTCACCACCATCTTCGGCGCCGAGGCCGCGGTCGAAGGCATGCGGCACATGGACGAACTCGACGTGATCTCGATCCAGGAGATGCACGCGCAACTCGCGCAGTTCGCACTCGCCTGAGGCGGTCGATGGAAACGCAGCTCGTCGAACTCGACCTGGCGGACTGGAACGGCGCTGCACCGAACGAGGCGTGGATCGCCGCGCTCGAAGCCGGCAAGGTGCTGTACTTCCCGCGGCTGGGCTTCGACGTGCTGCCGGAAGAGCGCGCCTTGCTGTCGCCCGCCGTGTTGTCGCCCGACGTGCGAAACATCAGCCTGGATGCCAACGGCCGCTTGAAAGGCGTGGTGGGCGACGAGAACATGCAGCGCGCCGTGGCGGCGATGGTCGGGCGTTTTCGTACGCAGGCGCAGCAACTGATCCACGGCTTGCTGCCGCACTACACGCCGGCCCTGCGGCTGGCGCCGACCAGCTACCGCCCGGCGCAGGTGGAAACACGCGTCCAGTCCTGGCGGGCCGACGATCGGCGGCTTCATATCGACTCGTTCCCGTCGCGTCCCAATTACGGCGAGCGCATCCTGCGCGTGTTCACCAACGTCAATCCCGAGGGCGCCCCGCGCGTCTGGCGGGTCGGCGAGCCCTTCGAGGCCGTGGCGAAGCGCTTCCTGCCGCGCGCCAAGCCCTACTCGCGCTGGCAGGCCCGCCTGCTGCGGGCGCTGCGCGTCACCAAGTCCTTGCGCAGCGAATACGACCATCTGATGCTGCAGTTGCACGACGGCATGAAGTCCGACCTGGAATACCAGACGAACGCCCAGCAGCAGACCGTCGCCTTCCCGGCCGGATCGGTATGGGTGTGCTTCTCGGACCAGACCTCGCATGCCGTGATGTCCGGCCAGTACATGCTCGAGCAGACGCTGCACCTGCCCGCCGCAAGGCAATACAATCCCGATTCGAGCCCGCTCGCCATCCTGAGCCGGCTCACTGGACGTCAACTCGTCTGATCATTTCCCTTCCATGAACCGCCGAACGGCAGCGTTCGGCGGTTTCGCTTTCTGGAGAGACAAAACATGGCCACCACCATCCCGATTACCAAGCGCGGCGCGGAGAAACTCCGTGACGAGCTGCAACGACTGAAGTCCGTCGAGCGGCCTGCCATCATCACGGCGATCGCCGATGCCCGCGCCCAGGGCGACCTCAGCGAGAACGCGGACTACGACGCCGCCAAGGAGCGCCAAGGCTGGATCGAAGGCCGCATCAAGCAGGTCGAGGGCATGCTCTCGAATGCCCAGATCATCGATCCTTCGGACCTCGATGCGGGCGGCAAGATCGTCTTCGGCTCCACCGTGGAACTCGAGGATGAGCACACGGGCGAGGCCGTGAAGTACCAGATCGTCGGCGAGGATGAAGCAGACCTGAAGCTGGGTCTCATCAACGTCTCCAGCCCGATCGCTCGCGCGTTGATCGGCAAGGAGGAGGGCGACACCGCCGAGGTGCAGGCGCCGGGTGGCGTCAAGCGCTACGAGATCGTCGGCGTCAGCTACCTCTGATTCGCCCTTCGTGAAAGACCGCCTCGCGCTGCTCCTGGCCGCCCTCTGGTGGGGCAGCCTGACGACGATCGGCTTTCTGGTCGTGCCGATGCTGTTCGCCCAACTCGGCAATCCGAGCCTCGCGGGCAATTTCGCGGGACGGCTGTTCGCGGCCCAAAGCTGGGTTGCGCTGGCCTGCGGGCTGGCGCTTTTGACCTATTTCAGGTCGAAGGTCCAGGAGGATCTCGCGGACAGGTCGTCACGTACTGCGGTCGGTTGGATCGTTGTGGCGCTGCTGCTGGCCCTGCTGCAGGAATACGCGGTCGCGCCTCGGATCCTCGCGCGCGAAAACCTTCGCCTTTGGCACTCGCTCGGCAGTGCCATGTACCTCGGCCAGTGGCTGTGCGCCGGCGTGCTGCTCTGGCGCATGGGGCGCCGCCTCGATTGATCAGGCCTTCCAGAAGCTGGTGATCCAGCGCGCCGGCCGGATGAAGCGGAAGCGCCGGTTGCGCCGCCCCGCCAGCGCGTCCGGCGGATTGCATTCCCCGTGGAACACCATGATCCGCGCGCCCTCGGGCACGAAAGGCTCGCGCCAATAGTTGGTGGGCCAGGTCGGAATGCCGTGGTACTTGAAGCTCGGGCACCATTCGGCGGGCCAGTAGGCGAGCTTGCCCTTGCGGTCCATGAAGTCCGACAGGTACGCCTGCTCGTTGCGATATTCGGCCTGCACCGCGTCCATGTTCTGGCGGAAATGCGCCAGCACGTCGGGGTGTGCACCCAGCTCGAAGCGGTATACCGACGAGTTGCCGGTGATGCGCCGGCGCCGCCAGGGCCGGGCGTAGTCATGGATGATCAGGAACTCGCCCGGATGCTCGAAAAAGGCGTCCAGGCTGCCTACGACGACCACGTCGAGATCGATGAAAAGCGCGCGGCCCCTCAGGCCGTAGAGGTCCTGCTCGAAGGTGGTCAGCTTCTTCCAGGCGCGGTCCGCCTGTCCCGGCTTGAGCTCGAGGTCGAGCGGCGGGATCGGAAAGCACTGGACCTCGCTGCGGATGCCTTGGCTGTTGTCGGTCAGGCAGACGAAGTTGAAGTCGCCGCGGAGGTGGCGCCGCACCATCGCATAGAGGCGGTTGACGTACTCGGCGCCGTACTTGGTGCCCCATTTCATGCAGAGGATGTGACGCTGCGGCGCTGCCGTCGGCTCGATCGGCATCCTCAGTCCGCCTGGCGACGTTTCTTGACCGACAGCGGCTTCTTGGCCTTGGCGCGCTTAATGGTGCCGCCGGGCGTCAGCCGCTGGTTGCCGAGCACGCGCAGGGTCTTGATCTCCGGGCGCTGTCCTCCGCGCTTGCTGTACTTGATCACCTTGACGTCGCGCGGACCCGGCATGCGGTCTTCGTCGATCTCGCGCTCTTTTTCGGGAATGGGGCGCCAGAGCACGAGCAGCTTGCCGATGTGCTGGATCGGCGCCGCGTTCAGTTCGTCGGCCAGGGTCTGGAGCATGGCTTCACGGGCGGGCCGGTCGTCGGAGAAAACGCGTACCTTGATGAGGCCGTGAGCCTTGAGCGCGGCATCGGCTTCTTTCCTGACGGCTGGTGTGAGCCCGTCGCCGCCGATCATGACGATCGGGTCCAGATGGTGCGCTTCGGAGCGGTGCACCTTGCGCTGCGCAGGGGTAAGTTGAATGGCGGGCATCCCCGTATTATCGAGCGTCAATGAATCCCAAACCCAAAGCCAAGAAGCTCAACAAGGCATGGCTGCATGACCACATCAACGACCCCTACGTGAAGCTGGCCACGCGGGAGGGATACCGGGCCCGCGCGGCCTACAAGCTCAAGGAAATCGACGAGACGCTGGGCCTGATCCGGCCGGGCAACCTGGTGGTCGACCTGGGCTCGACGCCCGGCGCCTGGAGCCAGTACGTTCGGCGCAGGCTGTCGCCCGGCGGGGCAGCGGCCGGTGAACTGGACGGCACGATCATCGCGCTCGACATCCTGCCAATGGAGCCGATCGAGGGCGTGACCTTCCTGCAGGGCGACTTCCGCGAGGCCGAGGTGCTTGAGCGGCTCGCGCAAGCCATGGACGGCCGGCTCGCCGATGTCGTCGTGTCCGACATGGCGCCCAACCTGTCGGGCATCTCCTCGGCCGACTCAGCCCGCGTCGCGCATCTGGTCGAGCTTGCAATCGACTTCGCGCGCCACCACATGAAGCCGGAAGGCGCGCTGGTCGCCAAGTTGTTCCACGGCAGCGGCTACAGCGAGCTGACGCAGCTGTTCAAGAGCAACTTCAGGGTGGTAAAGCCCTTGAAACCCAAGGCTTCGCGCGACAAATCGTCCGAGACCTTCATGGTCGGCATCGGGCTCAAGAACGTCGATACGAATTGATACCTGGGTGCCAATCGGCATCGGCATCCCAAAACCGTGCACGTCCTATGGCTGCTATAGGGAAATTCCGGCATTTCGCAGGTTGAAAAGCCTAAAATGAACGCCAATTGCGTGCCCTAGCGCGTTTTTTGTTTTCGTGTCACGCGCTTTCGACTGGAGCTTCGTTTGAACAATCAGTGGTTTTCCAAAGTTGCCGTCTGGCTCGTCATTGCGATGGTGTTGTTCACTGTGTTCAAGCAGTTCGACACCCGCGGTGTCGCCGGTGCCGGCAATGTCGGTTACTCCGACTTCCTCGAGGAAGTCCGCAGCAACCGCATCAAGAGCGCAACCATCCAGGAAGGCCAGGGTGGCAGCGAGATCGTCGCGATCACCAACGACGACCGCAAGATCCGCACGACGGCCACCTACCTCGATCGCGGCCTGGTCGGCGACCTGATCGCCAACAACGTCAAGTTCGACGTCAAGCCGCGCGAAGAAGGCTCCCTCCTCATGACGCTGCTGGTGAGCTGGGGTCCGATGCTGCTGCTGATCGGCGTCTGGGTCTACTTCATGCGCCAGATGCAGGGCGGCGGCAAGGGCGGCGCCTTCAGCTTCGGCAAGAGCAAGGCGCGCATGCTCGACGAGAACAACAACCAGGTGACCTTCGCCGACGTCGCAGGCTGCGACGAGGCCAAGGAGGAAGTCAAGGAAGTCGTCGATTTCCTGAAGGACCCAGCCAAGTTCCAGAAGCTCGGCGGCCGCATCCCGCGCGGCCTGCTGCTGGTCGGCCCCCCCGGCACCGGCAAGACCTTGCTGGCCAAGGGCATCGCCGGCGAGGCCAAGGTGCCGTTCTTCTCGATTTCCGGTTCGGACTTCGTCGAGATGTTCGTCGGCGTGGGCGCGGCCCGCGTGCGCGACATGTTCGAGAACGCCAAGAAGAACGCCCCCTGCATCATCTTCATCGATGAAATCGATGCCGTCGGCCGCCAGCGCGGCGCCGGCCTGGGCGGTGGCAACGACGAGCGCGAGCAGACCCTCAACCAGATGCTGGTCGAGATGGACGGCTTCGAAACCAACCTCGGCGTGATCGTGGTCGCTGCGACCAACCGCCCCGACATCCTGGACGCCGCGCTGCTGCGCCCGGGCCGTTTCGACCGCCAGGTCTACGTGACGCTGCCGGACATCCGCGGCCGCGAGCAGATCCTCAACGTGCACATGCGCAAGGTGCCACTCGGCCAGGACGTGAACCCGAGCATCATCGCGCGCGGCACGCCGGGCATGTCGGGCGCGGACCTGGCCAACCTGTGCAACGAGGCCGCGCTGATGGCCGCGCGACGCAATGCGCGCGTGGTCGAGATGCAGGACTTCGAGAAGGCCAAGGACAAGATCTTCATGGGCCCCGAGCGCAAGAGCATGGTCATGCCCGAGGAAGAGCGCCGCAACACGGCTTACCACGAGTCCGGCCACGCGCTGATCGGCAAGCTGCTGCCCAAGTGCGACCCGGTGCACAAGGTCACCATCATCCCGCGCGGCCGCGCGCTGGGCGTGACGATGAGCCTGCCGGCGCAAGACCGCTACAGCTACGACCGCGAGTACATGCTGAACCAGATCAGCATGCTGTTCGGCGGCCGCATTGCCGAAGAAGTGTTCATGCACCAGATGACCACCGGCGCCAGCAACGACTTCGAGCGTGCCACGCAGATCGCGCGCGACATGGTGATGCGCTACGGCATGACCGAATCGCTGGGCCCGATGGTCTACGCCGAGAACGAGGGTGAAGTCTTCCTCGGCCGCTCGGTCACCAAGACGACCAACATGAGCGAGTCGACGATGCAGAAGGTCGATGCCGAGGTGCGCCGCATCATCGACGAGCAGTACGCGCTTGCGCGTCGCCTGATCGAGGAAAACAGCGACAAGATGCACGCCATGGCCAAGGCGCTGCTCGAATGGGAAACCATCGACACCGAGCAGCTCGACGACATCATGGCCGGCCGCGCACCGCGTCCGCCCAAGGACTGGACGCCGCGCATCCCGCCATCGGGCAGCGGCGGCGGCAATGGCGGTACGCCGGCGGTGAATCCGGATCCGGCGCCGACAGCGGCTTGAGCATGATGCTTTGCCGATCGACGGGGCCTCTGGCCCCGTTTTTTCTTTGAAAGGGTGTATGACGATCTGGCGCACGACGCGCTTTGCCATCGACCTCGCGCAGCCGCGCGTGATGGGCATCGTCAACGTCACGCCCGATTCCTTTTCCGACGGCGGTGCACATGCCTCGACCGAGGCCGCCGTGCGGCACTGCGTTCAACTGGTCGAAGAGGGCGCCGACATCCTGGACATCGGCGGCGAGTCCACGCGGCCCGGCAGTCCTGCGGTGCCGCTGGCCGAGGAACTGGACCGTGTGCTCCCGGTGGTGCGCGAGGCAGTGAAACTGGGCGTGCCGGTCTCGGTCGATACCTACAAGCCCGAGCTGATGCGCGCGGTGCTGGAGCTCGGCGCCGACATCATCAACGACGTCTGGGCGCTGCGCCGGCCCGGCGCGCGCGAGGCCGTGGCGGCGCATCCCTCGTGCGGCGTCTGCCTGATGCACATGCATCGCGACCCTCAAACCATGCAGGCGGCGCCGATGGAGGGCGACGTGCTGCCCGCGGTGCATGCCTTCCTGACGCAGGGTGCGAAGGAACTGCTGGCGCTGGGCGTCGGTGCGGATCGCATCGTGCTCGACCCGGGCATCGGCTTCGGCAAGACCGTGGCGCAGAATTTCGCCTTGCTCGCACGCCAGCAGGAACTGCTCGCCGCCGGCTGGCCGCTCCTGATCGGCTGGTCGCGCAAGTCGTCGCTCGGCGCCGTCACCGGCATCGAGTCGGCGGCCGAGCGCATCGTGCCCAGCGTGGCGGCGGCGGTCCTGGCCGTCGAGCGCGGCGCCTCCATCTTGCGCGTGCATGATGTGCGCGAAACGACCGCCGCGCTGGCCGTATGGCGCGCCATGAGACAAGAACAACAAGCACGACAGGAGCCATATCCATGACAAGAAAATATTTCGGTACCGATGGCATCCGCGGCACGGTCGGCCAGGCGCCGATCACGCCGGACTTCGTGCTGCGGCTCGCGCATGCCGTCGGCCGCGTGCTCAAGAAGACGGAAGCGCGACCGGCCGTGCTGATCGGCAAGGACACGCGCATCTCTGGCTACATGCTGGAGTCGGCGCTCGAATCGGGGTTCAACTCGGCCGGCGTCGATGTGGTTCTGCTGGGGCCGCTGCCGACGCCGGGCGTGGCCTACCTGACGCGTGCCCAGCGGGCCAGTCTGGGCGTGGTGATCAGCGCCAGCCACAACGCCTATCCGGATAACGGCATCAAGTTCTTCAGCGCGCATGGCACCAAGCTCAGCGACGAATGGGAGCTGGCGGTCGAGGCCGCGCTCGAAGAGCCGCCCGTCTGGGCCGATTCGGCGCAGCTCGGCAAGGCGCGCCGGCTCAACGATGCGCCGGGCCGCTACACCGAGTTCTGCAAAAGCACTTTTGCCAACGACCTCACGCTGCGCGGTCTGAAGCTGGTGGTCGACGGCGCCCACGGCGCGGCCTACCAGGTGGCGCCGCAGGTGTTCCATGAGCTCGGTGCCGACGTGGTCAGCATCGGCTGCGCACCGGACGGCCTGAACATCAACAAGGGCTTCGGCGCCACGCATCCCCAGGCGTTGATCGACGCGGTGCGGACGCAGGGCGCGCACTACGGCATTGCGCTCGATGGCGATGCCGATCGCCTCCAACTCGTGGACGCAAGCGGGCGCCTGTTCAATGGCGACGAGCTTCTCTACCTGATGGTGATGGAGCGCATCGCGCGCGGCGAGAAGCCGACGGGCGTGGTCGGCACCCTGATGACCAACAAGGCCGTCGAGATGGCGCTGCGCGGCCAGGGCATCGAGTTCGTTCGCGCCCGCGTGGGCGACCGCTACGTGCTGGAAGAGCTCGAAAAGCGCCGCTGGCTACTCGGTGGCGAGGGCTCCGGCCACCTGCTCGCGCTCGACCGCCACACGACCGGCGACGGCATCGTGAGCGCGCTGCAGGTGCTGCAAGCTTGCCAGCGCAGCGGCAAGCGCGTGGACGAACTGCTGGCCGACGTCACGCTCTTTCCGCAGACCCTCATCAACGTCCGCTTGGCCCAAGGGCAGGACTGGAAATCGAATCGGGCACTGGCGGCCGAAACCCGGCGCGCCGAGGCCGAATTGGGCGATGCAGGGCGCGTGCTGATCCGCGCCAGCGGCACCGAGCCGCTGCTGCGCGTGATGGTCGAGGCGCGCGACGCGGCGCAGGCCGAGGCCTGCGCGAAACGCCTGGTGGCGGCTGTCGAGGCGGGTTGAAGCGCGTGATCGACATCCTGCTCGCGGACTACCGCAACCCCGCGCATGCGCGTGCGCTGGTCGATCTGCTGGACAGCTATGCGCGCGATCCCGCCGGCGGTGGCACGCCGCTGGCGCCCGAGGTGCTGGCCGAACTGCCCGAGGCGCTGGCGGCACGGCCGCAGGCCTTCAGCGTGCTGGCCTGCGACGGCGACCTGCCCATCGGCCTCGTCAACTGCATCGAAGGCTTCTCGACCTTCGCCTGCAAGCCCCTGGTCAATGTGCATGACGTGGTCGTGCTGGCCAGCCACCGCGGCCAGCGGGTCGCGCAGCGCATGCTGATGCGCGTCGAGGAAGAGGCCCGCGCGCGCGGCGCGTGCAAGCTCACGCTCGAGGTGCTGTCGGGCAACCGGAGCGCGCTGCGTGCCTACAAGCGCGAAGGCTTTGCCGGCTACCAGCTCGACCCGGCCTTCGGCTCGGCCATGTTCCTGCAGAAGAAGCTCTGATCAGAAGCGCGTGACGGGCATTTCGGCGTCGCCCTTGCCGGTGCCGTACTTGCCCAGTTCCCACTTGGCGATCGCATTGCGGTGCACCTCGTCCGGACCGTCGGCGAAGCGCAGGGCGCGCGCGCCCACATAGGCGTAGGCGAGCGGGAAGTCGTCGGACATGCCGCCGCCGCCGTGCACCTGCATGGCCCAGTCGATCACCTGGCAAGCCATGCTCGGCGCAACCACCTTGATCATCGCGATCTCGTTCTTGGCGACCTTGTTGCCGGCCACATCCATCAGCCAGGCGGCCTTCAGCGTCAGCAGCCGCGCCATGTCGATCTTGCAGCGCGCTTCGGCGATGCGTTCCTGCGTCACGGTCTGCGAGGCGACGGACTTGCCGAATGCCACGCGTGACGACGCGCGCTTACACATCAGCTCGAGCGCGCGCTCGGCCAGGCCGATCAGGCGCATGCAGTGGTGGATGCGTCCCGGGCCCAGGCGGCCCTGCGCGATCTCGAAGCCGCGCCCCTCGCCGAGCAGCATGTTGCCGGCCGGCACGCGCACGTTCTCGAAGTACATCTCGACGTGGCCGTGCGGCGCATCGTCGTAGCCCATCACGTTGAGCGGGCGCACGATACGGATGCCCTTGGCATCGGCCGGCACCACGATCATGCTCTGCTGCGAGTGGCGCGGCGCCTCCGGGTCGCTCTTGCCCATCGTGATGAAGACCGCGCAGCGCGGATCGGCCGCGCCGGAGATCCACCACTTGTGGCCGTTGATCACGTACTCGTCGCCTTGCCGCTCGACGCGGGTGGCGATGTTGGTGGCGTCGCTCGATGCGACCTCGGGCTCGGTCATCGCGAAGGCTGAGCGGATCTCGCCCTCCAGCAGCGGCTTGAGCCAGCGTGCCTTGATCTCGTCCGAGCCGTAGCGCGCAATGGTTTCCATGTTGCCGGTGTCGGGCGCCGAGCAGTTGAAGGCCTCGCTGGCCCATGGCACGCGGCCCATGATCTCGGCCAGCGGCGCGTATTCCTGGTTGGTGAGGCCGGCGCCTTCGTAGCCCGATGCAGCAGCGCTGTCGACCGGCAGGAACAGGTTCCAAAGGCCCTGGGTCTTCGCCTTCTGCTTGAGCTTCTCGACGGTCTTGAGGGCAGTCCAGCGCTTGCCGGCCGCGGTGTTGGCGGCCAGTTCAGCCGCGTACTCGGCTTCCGCCGGGTAGATGTGGTCTTCCATGAAGGCGGTGACGCGCTTCTGCAAGTCCTTGGTCTTGGCCGAATACTCGAAATCCATGGTGTCTCCTGGGTGAGTGAACGTTTAGGCGGCCGCCGCCGGGCCGCCCCAAGGCGAGCCGCGCCTCCCCCTCGAGGGGTGGCGAACTACACGCAGCGAAGCGAAGTGAAAAGCCGGGGGGCTCATGCTTTTTCTGCGAATTGCCAGGCCATCTCGGCCATCGGTCGCGCACCGCGGCCCGAGGCCACGGCTTGCTCGCTCGATGCGGTACCGGCCTCGACCCGCTTGGCAATGCCTTGCAGGATCGCGGCCATGCGGAACAGGTTGTAGGCCTGGTAGAAGTTCCAGTCGGTCGCGAGCGCCTCGGGCGTCGTGATCCCGGTGCGATCGCAGTACTTGCGGATGTATTCGCTCTCGGTCGGAATGCCGAGGCTCTTCAGATCGAGGCCGCCGATGCCGCGGAACGAGCCCGGCGCGATGTGCCAGGACATGCAGTGGTAGCTGAAATCGGCCAGCGGGTGGCCCAGCGTCGAGAGCTCCCAGTCGAGCACCGCGATCGCGCGCGGCTCGGTGGCGTGGAACATCAGGTTGTCGAGCCGGTAGTCGCCATGCACGATCGAGGTCATCTTCTCGTCGCGTGCACTGGCCGGAATGTGCGCGGGCAGCCATTCCATCAGGCGGTCCATCTCGGGGATGGGCTGCGTGATCGAGGCCACATACTGCTTGCTCCAGCGGCCGATCTGGCGCTCGAAATAATTGCCGGGCTTGCCGTAGTCGGCCAGGCCGCGCTCGGCGAACTTCACGGTGTGCAGGGCCGCGATGACGCGGTTCATCTCGTCGTAGATGGCGGCGCGCTCGGCATTGCTCATGCCGGGCAGCGACTGGTCCCACAGCACGCGGCCGGCCATGAACTCCATGACGTAGAAGGCACGCCCGATGACGGCTTCGTCTTCGCACAGGCAGTGCATCCGCGGCACCGGCACGCCAGTGCCGGCCAGGCCGCTCATGACCTTGAACTCGCGCTCGACCGCATGGGCCGAAGGCAGCAGCTTGGCGACGGGGCCGGGCTTGGCGCGCATCACGTAGCTTTGAGTCGGCGTGACCAGCTTGTAGGTCGGATTGGACTGTCCGCCCTTGAACATCTCCACCGTGAGCGGCCCCTTGAAGCCGTCGAGGTTCTTGTCGAGCCAGGCGGTCAGCGCATCGACGTCGAAAACGTGCTGCTTGGAGACGGCACGGGTGCCGACGAAGTTGTCGAAGTCCTGGGTCATGTCTCTGCTGTCTTTTATTGGTCGGCTTCGGAAATGCGCATCAGCGCCGCGCGGTCCAGCACTACCAGGCCGCCCGGCTCGATGCGGATCGCGTCCTCGCGTTCCATGGCCTTGAGCTCCTGATTCACGCGCTGGCGCGAGGCGCCGAGCAGTTGGGCCAGCTCTTCCTGCGCCAGGTGCAGCCCGATGCGCATCTGGCTTCCGTCCGCCAGGTTCGGCACGCCGTAGCTGCGCACCAGGTGGATGAGCTGCTTGGCGAGCCTGGCGCGCAAGGGCAGCGTATTGAGATCCTCGACCAGCCCGAAGAGCTGACGGATGCGCCGTGCCTGCAGGCGCATCAGGGCTTCGTAGAGCTCGACGTGGTTCGACAGGATCTTCTGGAAATCGGCGCGCGCCACGCAGAGGATCGTGGTCTCGCCATGCGCATAGGCATCGTGGGTTCGCCGGTCGCCGTCGAACATCGCCACGTCGCCGAACCAGATGCCCGGTTCCACATAGGTCAGCGTGACCTGCTTGCCCGAGACTGCCGTCGAGCTCACGCGCACCGCGCCCTTGGCGCAAGCGATCCACTGCTCCGGCGGGTCGCCGCGTGCAGCGATCAGCTCGCCGTCCTTGTAGCGTTTGACGAAAGCACATCGGAGGATGTCGTGACGAAGGGATGGAGAAAGAGAAGAGAACCAGCGACCACCATTGATCGCTTCTCGTTCTTCGATGGTAAGAATGGGGTCGTCCATGGACTGTCCTGTGCGTGACTGAAAGGCTGAGGGTTGTCGCGGGAGCGACGCATCGCTACTCGTAGCGCGGCGTTTCCTTTGCGAGGAAAGCGGCGATCCCGATGCCGGCGTTGCGGTGGTGCAGGTTGCGCACGAAGTGATCGCGCTCCTGCGAGAGCTGGGAGGCCAATGTGGCGCCGCGCGCCTCGCTCAGCAGCTCCTTGATGCTGGCCAGCGAGTTGGGTGCGCGTGCGTTGAGTCGGTTCGCCAGCGCGAGCGCCGCACTCAAGGCCTGTCCGCTCTCGGTGATCTCATTCACCAGGCCGAGCGCATGCAGGCGCTCGGCCTCGATGCGCCCTCCGAGCATGAGCCATTCGCTCGCGAGCTGCCGGGGCAGTGCCTGAGCGAGATGCCAGCTCAACCCGCCGTCCGGCGACAACGCGACGGTGCTGTACGAGGCGGCGAATACCGCATCTCGCGCGGCGACGATGAAGTCGCAGGCCGCGGCGAGCGAGAAGCCGGCGCCGGCCGCTGCGCCCTCGACGGCTGCGATCACTGGCTTCGGGAAGGTGCGGATCGAATCGATCCAGCTGTGCAGCGCTTCGATGCTTTCGGCCTGCACCGAGGGGTCGCGTTCGCGATTGGCCGAGAGGCGCTGCAGGGAGCCGCCGGCGCAGAACCATGCGCCTTCGCCGACCAGCACGACGCTGCGGATCTCGTCGCTGTTCTCGGCGCCGCTGAGCGCCTCGATGCCGGCCGCATACATCTCGGGGCCCAGCGCATTGCGCTGCGAGGGGTTGGAGAGCGTGAGGACCATGGTGTGTCCCTCGCTCGTGCTTTTCAGTTCTGCGCTCATGGTCGTGGTCTCTTACTCTTCTTCATGCGTGAGGCTTAGGCCGAGCGCGCCGCGGCGGCGCAGCCACGGGCTCGGGCGGTAGCGAGGGTCACCGTAGACGGTTTGGAGGTTGAACAGCACCTCCAGCACATTGGTCGGCCCGTAGAGATCGCCCATGGCGAGCGGGCCCTGTGGGTAGCCGAGGCCCAGGCGCACGGCGACGTCGAGGTCGGCGGGCGAGCAGACGCGCTGCTGGCACATGTCGGCGGCGATGTTCACGATGGTGCCGATCACGCGCTGGGTGACGAAGCCGCCGCTGTCGCGGATCACGCTCACCGCCTTGCCGTCGCGCGCGAACAGCGCATGGGCCGTATCACGCACATCGCGCCGCGTCGCGGGATTTGTGGCCAGCACGCGGCGCTTGGTGGCCGCGTCGTCCACCATCAGGTCAATGCCGACCGTGCGCGTGGCGTCGAGCCGTTCGACGGCGGCCACGGTCGTGACGTCGAAGCCCAGCGGCGCGACCAGAATCAAGGCGGCGGACGAGGGCGTGGCACCGCTTTCGAGCTGCGCGCCCAGCGCGTGCACCAGCCGCAGCAGCTCAGGGCGCCGCGCCGCGCGCGGTGAGACCCACACCGCCGGATTCGCGTCGATGGTCGGCGCGGGTGCTTCGGGCGCCATCTGCGCCACGCCCTCGACATAGCGGTAGAAGCCTTCGCCGGTCTTGCGGCCGAGCGCGCCGGCGGCGAGCCGCTGCGCGGTGATCACGCTGGGGCGGAAGCGCGGCTCCTCGTAATACTGGCGGTAGATCGACTCCATCACCGGATGGGAAACATCGAGCGCCGTCAGATCGAGCAGCTCGAATGGCCCGAGGCGAAAGCCCGCCTGGTCCTTGAGGATGCGGTCGATGGTGGCGAAGTCCGCCACGCCTTCGCCGGCGATGCGCAGCGCCTCGGTGCCGTAGCCGCGCCCCGCGTGGTTGACGATGAAGCCGGGCGTGTCCTTGGCCTGCACCGCGGTATGGCCCATTTGCGCGGCGTAGTCCGCGAGCCGGCGGCAGACGTCGGCTTCGGTCTTGAAGCCGGCCACGACCTCGACCACCTTCATCAAGGGCACCGGGTTGAAGAAATGAAAACCCGCCATGCGCTCGGGCTGCGCCATCACCGCGGCGATGGCGGTGACCGAGAGCGAGGAGGTGTTGGTCGCCAGCACGGCGGAGGGCGCAACCACCGCTTCGAGTTCGCGGAACAGCTTGCGCTTGACCTCGAGGTCTTCGACCACGGCCTCGATCACGAGCTCGCAGCTGGCGAGCGCCTGGACCGATTCGACGGCGCGGACTCGCGCGGACAGCGCGTCGCGCTGCGCCTGGTCCAGCTTGCCCTTCTCGTGCTGCTTCTGCCACTGTGCGAGGATGGCATCGCGTCCGCGGACCGCGGCGCCTTCGAAGCTGTCGAGCAGCAGGACCTCGCTCCCGGCCTGCGCTGCGATCTGCGCGATGCCGCGCCCCATCGCGCCGGCACCGATGATGCCCACATTGGAAAAGTTCACAGTCATTTGATAATTGTCTCTCTGAGGATGGCTGGCACGGACGCCCATGCCAGAATGTGTCTACTTTCGATTACTTTTTGTCGAACCATTTTGCAACTCCCACGTCTCGCTGCGGCCCTGTTTTTATTCGGGTTCGCACTTGAATCGCTTGCCTTGACGATCGGGCGGCCCCAAGGGGCTGTTTGGATCGGCAAGCCGCTGGATGTGGTGATCCCGCTGTCGCTGGATGCTGCCGGAGACAGCGGCGCGTTGTGCCTCGAGGCCGAGGTCGTGCAGGGGGACACCCGCATCGCCGATCGGAGCCTGACTGTATCGCTGGAGCCGGGGCCGAACGTCAGCAGTCCGCGCATGCATATCCGTTCCACCGTTGCCGTGGACGAACCCGTGGTCAATGTGAGCGTGCGCGCCGGCTGCGATACGAAGTCGACACGCAGCTATGTGCTGCTGGCCGACGTGCCCTCCGAACCCGTGCTGCCCGTTCTTGCGCCGGGTGCGAGGGCATCGGCCGAGACGCCGGCGCGAGCGCCCGCGCGCGCACCATCGCGTGCTGCGGCGGGAGGTGCATCGTCCGGCCTCGAAGGATCGGCCGCAGCGCCGGCGCGGCGCAGCGCTGCAGCGGCGCCTGCCGCACGTACGCGCGATGCCGACGCGCAGTCGCCGCGTCCCAGCACTGCTCCTGCGCCCGCGCCGCGCCGGGCCGCCGCCGCACAACCGCCCGCCGCACCGCGTGCGGCAGCACCGCGCACTGCCCCGACGCCAACGGCCGCAGAACCGAGGCGCGAGACCGCCGCCGGATCCCGGCTGCAACTCGAAACGCTGGAGCCGGTTCCCGTCGCGCAGCCCGGCCTCAAGGCAAGTCCGCTACTGACGCTGCCGGCCAGCGAAGACTCCGCGCGCCGCGCCGCGGCCGCCGCCGAATGGCGCGTGCTCAACACCGAGCCCGAAGCGGCGCAGCGCGAGGCCCAACGCATGCAAGCGCTGGAAGCCACGCTGACCGCGCTGCGCGAGCAGACGGCGCAGAACCAGCGCACCTTGCTCGAGATGCGCAGCGAACTCGCGCAGGCGCGCGACAGCCGCTACCGCAATCCACTCGTCTACGCCCTGATCGCCCTGTTGCTGATCGCGCTGGTGGCGATCGTGCTGTTGTGGCGCATGGCGCGCCGAGCCGCAGCGCCGGCGTGGTGGGGCGAGACGCCGTCGAAGGGCGAGGGCGGTCCCACGCGGCCGAGTTCCTTGCGCGCACTGCTCGAGGAGGAGCCGGACGTCGACTCCGTACCGCCGCGGCGGCGCAGCGCGAACGCCACCAGCTTCGGCGCGGCCACCTTTGCGGCCATGGAGCCCGACGACGACAGCGGCTTTGGCGAACCCGAACCCCAGCCTGCACGCACGCCCGACGGCGTGCCGGCGCGGCCGGTCAACACCGAAGAACTGTTCGACGTGCAGCAGCAGTCGGACTTCTTCCTCTCGCTCGGCCAGCACGACCAGGCGATCGCGGTGCTGCGCGAACACATCGCCGCCAATCCCGGCACCAGCGCGCTGGCCTACCTGGACCTGCTTCGGATTTTTCATTCGCTGGGGCGCAAGGAGGACTATGCGCGCCTGGCGGAGGAGTTCGAACGGGCCTTCAACGCCGACGTGCCGGCGTTCGAGAATTTCAATGAGACGGGCAAGGGCCTCGAACACTATCGCAGCACCCTCGCGCGCATCGAATCGCAATGGCCTGCGCCGGGCACCCTGGCGCTGATCGAGGAGCTGATATTCCGAAAGCCTGGCGCGCACGAGGACGAGGCCTTCGACCTGGCGGCCTACCAGGAACTGCTGCTGCTTTATTCCGTGGCCAAGGAAGTGATCGATCCGAACAGCGCACCGCCTGCGCCCGTCACGCCGCATTCCTTCGTCGACACCTTCGGCCACGACCAGCTGGCCACGACGCCTGCGCCGCTCGATCGCGAGCGCGCACCCGAGGCCGTCGAGTACGCCCCGACGCTGCCTCCCTCGATCTACGGCGCCATCGACGGCGACCTTCACCATGAGACCGTGCTGGTGCCGGATGAGCCGCTGCCGGCGCCTCCCGCAGGCCCCGGACCGGTGTCGCGCGCCAAGCCCGACATCGACCTGGACCTCGCCGAATTCGACAAGACGGCCTTCGAAACCATGCGAGCACCGATCGAGACGCCGAAGCTGGCGCCGGCACCGTCCAGCGACCCTCACGTGATCGATTTCGAACTCTTCGATCCGGCCACGGAGGCGGAGATAGCTCCCAAGCCGACCAGGCCGGTCAAGCGCTGAACGCAGGGGCGCGGCGTCGCGCCCGGTCGACCGCCAGGCTGAGCGCCAGCGCACAGAGCAGCATCGCCAGGCCGGCCCAGCTCATCCAGGCGATCGCTTCATGGGCCAGCAGCCAGCCTCCGGCCGCGGCACCCACCGCCTGCCCCACGTAGATGCCGGAACTGTTGAGCGCCACCGAGCCCGGTGCGAGGGCGGGCGCCATCGAGACCAGGCGAGCCTGCTGAGCCGAGTTCGTGGCGAAGCAGCCGAAGCCCCAGGGCACGATGATCAGCGCCAGCCATGCGAGCGTCACGCCCAGGGGCCACAGAAGAAGGCTCAGCGTGATCAGCGAGGTCGTGAGCAGCACCATCTGCGAGGCGCCCACGCGGTCGATGTACCGGCTCACAAGCATGTTGCCGAGAAGGCCGCAGATGCCGAACCAGCCCCACATCAGGCCTAGTGCCGTCGCGTCCGCTCCCAGCGTTTGCTTGAGCACGGGTGCGAAATAGCTGAACAGCACGAACTGGCCCGCGCCTTGCAGCGCGGTGACGGAGACAACACCCATCAGCAGCGGACTCTTGAGCACCCGGGCCCAGGCCGCGCGCGACAGCGCGGCCGGCCGGATGCCGGGCGGCAGCTTGCGCCAGATCCAGGCGGCGCTGAGGAGCGACAGGAGTGCGATCGCCGCGAACGCGGTGCGCCAGCCGAAATGGCCGCCGATCAGCGCGCCGAGCGGAAGGCCCAGCACCGAGGCCATGGACCATCCCAGAAAAACGAAGGTGACGGCGCGGCCGCGTTGCTCGAGCGGCACCAGCAGTCCGACGCAGGCGGCCGCCTGCGGCGTGAAGATCGCAGGCGCAACGACCGTCAGCATGCGCACCACCAGCAACCCGCCGAAATTCGGCATCAGCGTCGCGACCAGATGCCCTGCCGCATACCACAGCATGGTGCAGGCGAGCAGCATCCGGCGGTCCCAGCCCGCGACCACGGCCGCCAGCAGGGGTGCGCCGAGGCACATCACGATCGCGCCCGCGGTGATCAGCTGGCCGGCGGTGGCTGCACTGACCTGCAGCGAGGTGCTGAGTTCGTTGAGCGTGCCGGGCACCACCATCACGCCCGTCCCGATCACGAAGTTGCCCGCCAGCAGGGCCCACAGCGCCGCCGGCAGCGCAGGTTGTTTCAACGGCGGACCTGCAGGGCGCCCGGATTCACGATGTTGGTCGGGTTGCCCTTGATGAAGCTGACGACGTTGTCGAAAGCCTGGCCGAAGTACATCTCGTAGCTGTCCTGCTCGACGTAGCCGATGTGCGGAGTGCAGATGCAGTTTTCCAGGCGCAGCAGCGCGTGGCCTTGCAGCGGCGGCTCGCTCTCGAACACATCGACGGCCGCCAGCCCGGGCCGGCCGCGGTTGAGGGCCGCGAGCAGCGCGTCCTGTTCGACCAGTTCGGCGCGCGAGGTGTTGACGAAAAGGGCGGTGGGCTTCATGCGCGAAAGATCCTCGAGCGTGACCAGGCCCCGTGTCTCCTCCGCCAGACGCAGATGGATCGAAAGCACATCGGCAACACTGAAGAAGGTTTCCCGGTTCGGGGCCACCTGGAAGCCGTCCGACCTTGCCCGGGTGCAGCTCTCCTCGCGGCCCCAGATCACGACCTGCATGCCGAAAGCTTGCCCGTAGCGTGCGACCAGCTGGCCGATGCGCCCATAACCCCAGATGCAAAGCGTCTTGCCCTTGAGCACCGAGCCGAGCCCGAAATTGGGCGGCATCGAAGCCGACTTGAGCCCCGACTGCTGCCAGGCGCCATGCTTGAGATTGCTGATGTACTGTGGCAAGCGGCGCATCGCCGTCATGATCAGCGCCCAGGTGAGTTCGGCCGGCGCCAGCGGCGAGCCCGTGCCTTCGGCCACCGCGATGCCTTGCTCGGTGCACGCATGCACGTCGATGTGGCTGCCGACGCGGCCGGTCTGCGAAATGAGCTTGAGCTTGGGGAGCTTCTCGATCAGCTGGCGAGAGATCTGTGTGCGTTCGCGGATCAGCACGATCACGTCGGCATCCTTGAGCCGCACCGAGAGCTGCCCGATGCCTTTGACCGTGTTGGTGTAGACCTTGGCCGCGTATGCGTCGAGCTTGGAAGCGCAGCGCAGCTTGCGCACCGCGTCCTGGTAGTCGTCGAGGATCACAATGTTCATGGCATGCCATTGTGCCTCGCACCATCCACATGCTCCGTAGTCCGTCTTCCGCGGACGCATGGCGTCCGCGGACAACCCCGGCCCGGTACTACCTCAATGCAGATGCCGGGCGTTCGATATCGTGCCCGCAGCCTCCAGGGCGGCCAACCGGTCGAGTTCGGCGCAGACATCCGCCATGCGGCCCGAGATCACGACGCGGCCCGTGTTTCGGCCGGATTGCTGTGCATCGACTGTGCGCACCACGCGCAGGGGCCGCGCCGGTGCAGGCGCGTGGGCCGAGGCCGCAGCGCCGGCACGCGAGCCGCAGCTGGGCCGGATCCCGACATAGCGAAGGCCTGACGAGCGCCTGCGGCGCGAAGTCATCCAGCGATCGGCCAGCGATTGCAGCGGCATGAACAGATCAGCAAAACTGAGAAGAGCGATTCCCATGTGAACTCCAGAAAAGTCAGAGATTGAACACAGGCAGGATTGCTTTCATCGGCTGCTACAGGGTGATGGCCCCTCGGCCATACGCCCGCCACCTGTTACGGCCGGATAAGGAATGGAGGCCCTACATCAGCATCGTGTTGCGGATCAGGCCCACGGCCAGGCCTTCGATCTCGAAAGGCTCGCCGGGCTGAACGACGATGGTGGGGTAGTCGGGATTTTCCGCATGCAGCTCGATGACCTGCTTGTTGCGCTTGAGGCGCTTGACCGTGACTTCGTCGCCGAGCCGGGCCACCACGATTTGGCCGTTGCGGGCTTCCTTGGTGGCCTGTACAGCCAGCAGGTCGCCGTCCATGATGCCGGCGTCGCGCATGGACATGCCGCGCACCTTGAGCAGGTAGTCGGGCTGGCGCTGGAACAGGGTGTTCTCGACGTAGTAGGTCTGATCGACATGCTCCTGCGCAAGGATGGGCGAACCCGCAGCCACGCGGCCGATCAGCGGCAGAGCGAGTTGCGCCATGCCGGGCAGCGACAAGGAGAACTGGTTGTTGCGTGATTCGTTCAGCGAGCGCAGCGCGTCGCCCTTGAGGCGGATGCCGCGCGAGGTGCCGCTCACGAGTTCGATCACGCCCTTGCGTGCCAGTGCCTGCAAATGTTCTTCGGCAGCGTTGGCCGACTTGAAGCCCAGTTCGGCAGCGATCTCGGCACGCGTGGGCGGGGCGCCGGTACGCGCGATGGCGCTCTGGATCAGGTCCAGAATCTGTTGCTGGCGGGCGGTAAGCTTGACGGCGAACTGCATTGATGACTCCTTGCGGCACTGGCTGAATATCCAGTACCTGTATTTTTAACCAGTTTCCGGAAGTTTGGCAAGCCATGGTCGAAACCCCTCGAGAAGGCAAGCGCCGCGTGATTGTTCTGGGCACCGGCGGCACCATCGCCGGCCGGGCCGCGGCGGCTGGCGACAACATCGGCTACACCGCCGGCCAGGTAGGCGTGACGGAGCTGCTGGGCGGCATCGAAGCGCCCGACGGCATTGCGCTCGCGGCCGAGCAGGTGGCGCAGGCCGACAGCAAGGACATGAGCTTCGCGATCTGGCGCACACTGGCCGCGCGTTGCGCCCATTGGCTCGCTGAGACCGACGTTGCGGGCCTCGTCATCACCCACGGCACCGACACCCTGGAGGAAACGGCCTTCTTCCTGCAGTCGGTGCTGGCGCCGTCGAAGCCGGTGGTCCTGACCTGCGCGATGCGGCCCGCGACCGCACTGTCGCCCGACGGGCCGCAGAACGTGCGCGACGCGATCGCGGTCGCGTCCAGCCCCGGCGCGGGGGGCGTCGTGGCGGTTTGTGCGGGCACGGTGCACAGCGCCTTCGATGTGCAGAAGGTCCACACCTACCGGCTGGACGCTTTCGACTCCGGGGACGCGGGACCGCTGGCCTATGTGGAGGAGGGCGCGGTGCGCGGCCTGCGAAGCTGGCCGGCGTCGCCGCCGCAGCATGCGCGCGGCTTGTTCGAACGGATGACCCGGGCCACTCGATGGCCGCGTGTGGAAATCGTGGTGAGTCACGCGGAAGCGCGCGGCAGCCTGATCGATGCACTGGTCCGCGAGCGGCAGTCCGGGGCCGCCGAGCCGGTAGATGGACTGGTGCTCGCAGCCACCGGCAACGGCACCCTGCACCTTGCGCTGGAAGAAGCGGCGCTGCGGGCGCAGGACGCCGGCATTGCGATCGTGCGTGCCACGCGATGCATGCAGGGCCGCATCCTGCCGGCGCCGAACGCACCCTTGCGTGACGCGGGCGCGCTGACTCCGGTCAAAGCGCGTATCACGCTCGTGCTGGAGCTGATGGCCGATCATTCGGCCACCGATTGAGATCATGTTCAGCGCCCTGCAGTCGCATGCGTGGGCCTATCCGGCGCTGGAGGCGGTGCACATCGTGGGCATTGCGCTGCTGCTCGGCAATCTCGTCGCGCTCGAGCTTCGGGTGTTCGGGCGCGCGGCCGCCTTGCCGATGCAGCCGATGGCCAGGCTGTCGTTGTCGATCGCGCTCGGCGGCTTCACGCTCGCGGCGGCCAGCGGCTCGCTGATGTTCGCGACCCAGCCGGGCGAACTGCTCGCCAACCGCGCCTTCGTGATCAAGATGGGGTTGCTGCTCGCGGCCGGATGCAACGCCGGGTGGTTCCATGTACGCGGGTCCTTGCGCAAACTCGACGCGCTGGCGCGGGTACAGATGTTGTTGTCCACTGCGATCTGGCTGGCTGTCGTGTTCTGCGGCCGCTGGATCGCGTACTGAAGAGAAGAAGGAGTTTTTCCGATGAAACGTCGCAGCATCGTCATTGCCACCGCATGCCTTCCCGTTGCGGCCCCGTTCGCTTGGGCGCATCACGGCTGGAGCAGCTTCGACCAGGACCGTCCGCTCTACCTCGAAGGAAAGGTCGTGCGCGCGCGCTGGCAGAACCCGCATGCCGAATTGGTGATCGAGGTTTCGCCGGGTCTCAAGGTGCCGGCCGACCTCGCGACGCGGCAGC
This sequence comes from Variovorax sp. MHTC-1, assembly GCF_003984645.1. Classification (GTDB taxonomy): domain Bacteria; phylum Pseudomonadota; class Gammaproteobacteria; order Burkholderiales; family Burkholderiaceae_C; genus Variovorax. Next base: position 469,961 of record NZ_RWKI01000001.1, on the reverse strand, counting down.
CGCCCGCGCAGAGCGCGCCGGTCGACGGCCCCGGGCTTCTTGCCAAGGCGAGCGCGCCGCGCCGCGCCGATCGTCAGTGGACGCTGGAGCTGGCGCCGCTGACACGCCTGGAGGCCTGGAAGATTGCGGAGATCAAGCCCGGCGCCAACATCTCGGCGGTGGGCTTCACCTTCAAGGAAGAAAAAGGCGAGCCGGTGATGCGGGTCGAATACCTGTTCGCCGACGGCAAGGTCTACGGGCTGCGCTCCAGCCCGGCCTGATCAACTGCCGAGGGCGGCGAGCGCGCGCTGTGTGATCTCGTCGACCGTGCCGACGCCGCTGATGGCGCGGTACTTCGGCGCGGCGGCCGGGTCCGCCTTCGCCCAGGCCGAGTAATAGTCGACCAGCGGCCGGGTCTGTTGGCTGTAGACCTCGAGCCGCTTGCGCACGGTATCTTCCTTGTCGTCCTCGCGCTGGATCAGGTCTTCGCCGGTGAGGTCGTCCTTGCCTTCGGTCTTCGGCGGATTGAATTTGACGTGGTAGATGCGTCCCGATGCCGGGTGCGAGCGGCGCCCGCTCATGCGTTCGACGATGTCGGCGAAAGGCACGTCGATCTCGAGCACGTAGTCGATCTTGACGCCCGCCGAGCGCATGGCCTCGGCCTGTGGAATGGTGCGCGGGAAGCCGTCGAACAGAAAGCCCTGGGCGCAGTCCGGCGACGCGATGCGCTCCTTGACGAGGTCGATGATCAGGTCGTCGCTCACCAGGGCGCCGGCATCCATCACGGCCTTGGCCTGGAGCCCGAGCGGCGTGCCGGCCTTGACGGCGGCGCGCAGCATGTCGCCGGTCGAGATTTGAGGAATGCCGTATTTCCGGCAAATGAAGGCCGCCTGCGTGCCTTTGCCTGCCCCGGGGGCGCCCAACAAAATCAGTCTCATGGTGTCCTCGGACGGTTCTTCGATTTCTGTCGCGCCATGCGTTTCACGAGTGAGATTGCAGGGCGGAGTTGCGTCGAGGATAGCACGCGCTCCACGGCCGATTGGGCCTGCGCAGGGACGAAATCAGGCGTCGGAAAGCAGTGCGCGGACGCGCTCCAGATCTTCCGGCGTGTCGATGCCCGGCCCGGGTGCATGGGCGCTTACGTGCACGGCGATGCGATGCCCGTGCCACAGCGCGCGCAGCTGTTCCAGGGCCTCCGTGGCCTCGACCGGTGCCGGCGGCATGCTCGGAAACTGGCGCACGAAGCCGGCGCGGTAGCCGTAGATGCCGATGTGGCGCAGTGCAGCGGGCGAGTCCGGCAACACCATGGTCCCGCCTTTCGCGAAGCCATCGCGCCAGCAGGGAATCGGTGCGCGACTGAAGTACAGCGCATTGCCCTGTGCGTCGAGCACGGTTTTCACGACGTTCGGATTGAGGAAGTCGTCGATGGATTCGATCGCGTGGGCGGCCGTGCTCATCGAGGCGTCGGGGTGCGAGGCGAGCGTGTGGGCCACGGCGTCGATCAACGCCGGGTCGATCAGCGGCTCGTCGCCCTGGACATTCACGACGATCGCGTCGTCGGCAAGGCCGAGCTGCGCACAGGCCTCGGCGAGACGATCGCTGCCGCTCGCGTGGTCGGTGCGCGTGAGCAGAGCCTGGACGCCGTGCGCCGTGCAGGCATCGACGATGCGCGCATCGTCGGCGGCCACCACCACGCGCTCGGCGCTCGATTGCAGCGCACGCTGCGCGACGCGCACCACCATCGGCAGGCCGGCAATATCGGCCAGAGGCTTGTCGGGCAATCGTGTGGACGCGAGCCGAGCCGGGATCAGGACGGTGAACCGCAAGGTCAAAGTCCCAACTCTTCGTCCGACAGCGTGCGCGCCTCGGTTTCGAGCAGCACCGGGATGCCGTCGCGCACCGGGTAGGCGAGGCGGGCGCTGCGCGAGGCGAGCTCCTGCTTCTCGGCGTTCCATGTGAGCGGACCCTTGGTCACGGGGCAGACGAGCAGTTCAAGCAGCTTGGTGTCCATCGAGCGATGATAGCTTTGCATCGAGCGCTGAAAAGAAGGCGGGCTCGGGTTCGAACACCAGCGGCAGCGCCAGCGCGTCGGGGGCGCGGCGCCACAGCTTCACAGCGTCTTTCTCGGTGCAGATCAGCGTGTAGCCGTTGCCCGGTGGCGGCGTCCAGTCGCTGAAATCGTGGTGATCCGGCAATGCAATGCCCTGCTGCGGTACCAGGGCGCGTTCGCGCAGCATCTGGAAGAAGGCCTCGGGCTTTGCGATCGCGGCGACCGCGACCAGCGCCCGGCCGGCCAGGGAGGCGAGCGGGACCGGCGTGCCATCGAGGCGCAGCGCATGGTCAGCCAGCGCACGTCGCGCCGTGAAGCCGGCGAAAGCGGGGCGCGTACCGGTGTGAATCACCAGGTCGCAGCGGCGCGGCCAACGCTCGCGCAGCGGGCCGGCCGGCAGCAGCCAGCCGTTGCCCGTGCCACGGTCGTCGAAGACGCAGATCTCGATGTCGCGCGCCAGCGCAAGGTGCTGCAGGCCATCGTCGCTCACGATGAGCTGCGTGTCCGGATGAAGCGCCAGCAGGGCGCGCACCGCTTCGGCACGCTGCCGCGCCACGAAGACCGGCACAGCGGTCGAGCGGCGAATCAGCGCCGGCTCGTCGCCGACCTCGCGCGGATCGCTGTCGTCCTGCACTGCGCGGCAGTCGTCGGTCGCTCGCCCGTAGCCGCGCGACACCACGCCGACCTTCCATCCTCGGGCTCGGAGGTGCCGAACGATCGCCATCACGACGGGCGTCTTGCCGGAACCGCCGGCGATCACGTTGCCGACAACGATCACCGGCACGCCGGCGCGCTCGGTCTGCAGAACGCCCAGGCGATAGAGCGCGCGCCGGATCGCAGCCAAGGCGCCATAGAGCAGCGAGAAAGGCCACAGCAGCCGCGCGAGCGTCCCGCGTTGCAGCCAGGCACGCTGCAGGCTCAAGCTAGCGTCCCGCCTGCGCGGCCGACTGCGTGGCGAAGGTGATTTGCATGAGGCCCGCGCGCCGCGCGCCTTCCATCACCGTGATCACGGATTGATGGGCGGCACTGGCATCGGCGCTGATGATGACGACGCTGTCCTTGCCGCCGTTCGCCGCGGTGCCCAGCGCTGCGGCCACCGTCTCCACACTGCGGTCGGGCAGCTGGGTCTTGTTGATCGAATAGCGTCCGTCGGCTGACACGGCGACGATCACTTCCTTCGGGTAGTCGCGCTGGGCCTCCACGTCGGCGACCGGAAGGCGCAACTGCATCTCGGTGAACTTGCTGTAGGTGGTCGAGAGCATCAGGAAAATCAGCACGACCAGCAGGACGTCGATGAACGGGATCAGGTTGATCTCGGGCCCTTCCTTCGAGCCGTGGCTGAAATGCATGCGTCTCATGACCAGCCTCCGCCGGGCCGTCCCAAGGAGGCTGGCGCCCCCTCGGGGGACAGCGCAGCACACGAAGTGGCAAGCATGGGGGCGTTCATGACCGCAGCGTATTCAGGTGGCGGGCAAAGCGTTCGCCGGCGAGTTCCAGGTTCAGCAGATATTCGTCCACCCGGCTGCGGAAATAGCGCCAGAAGATCAGGGCGGGGATCGCGACGATCAGCCCGAAGGCGGTGTTGTAGAGCGCCACCGAGATACCGTGCGCCAGCTGGGCCGGGTTGCCGGTGCCGACCGCGCCGCTGGCGGGCGACTGCGAACCGAAGATCTCGATCATGCCGACTACCGTGCCCAGCAGCCCCAGCAGCGGGGCCGCCGACGCGATGGTTGCGAGCGCCGGCAGGTAGCGCTCGAGCCGATGCGCGACCACGCGTCCGGCCGATTCCATAGACGCGCGCAGATCGTCTTCGGTCGAGAGGGGGTTGGAGTTCAAAGTGCGGAAGCCGGCGGCCAGCACCTCGCCGAGCCCCGAGTTTCTTTCCAGCTTCGTCACCACGTCCGGGCCCGGGACCGCGGTGCGCGAGACCGTGATGGCCTCGTCGAGCAACTTGGGCGGAAGGACCTTGGAGGTCTTCAGGCTGGTGAATCTCTCGATGACGAGCGCGAGCGCAATCACCGAACAAGCGAGCAGCGGCCAGATTGGCCAGCCCGCAGCAACTATGATCGAAAACAAGTATTCCTCCGGCCCCGTGGACTGCAAATGCGCGGCGATTATCCACTGCCGCGGAGCATTGTTCCGATTTGTATTCGCTGTAGGTTCAGACGCACAGTTTCTGTGGATAACTTTGTGGCTAACCCTCGGCGCAAGTCATCCGGGGCTATATGCGGCGGGCCTTCCGCCAGATCGACTGAATTTTGAGCAGCATTTTTTTCAATCAGATCAATGGCTTGCACGTGAACTCGTGGGTGTCGTGCGGATGCTTCGTGCAGCCGGAAGGCAGCGCCCCCGCTTGTGGACGACTGCCCGCCTGTAACGCCGCCGCGACATGAACGAGCGTGAAGCAATTCCGGCGGGACCACGGGTCTGGGCCGTGGGCGCGCTGTGTCGTGCGGTGGCCGATGCGCTCGAGGCGCGCTTCAATCCGGTCGCGGTGCGCGGCGAGATTTCCGGGTTTTCGCGTGCGGCCAGCGGCCATTGCTACTTTGCGCTGAAAGACGAATCGGGCCAGTTGCGCTGCGCCATGTTCCGGCGCGCCGCAGGCCTGCTCGATTTCTCACCGCGCGATGGCGACCAGGTCGAGGTGCGTGGCCGATTGGCGTTGTACGAGCCGCGCGGCGACCTGCAACTGGTGGTCGAGAGCCTGCGTCGAGCGGGGCAGGGCGCGCTGTTCGAACAGTTTTTGCAGCGCAAGGCGCAGCTGGAGGCCGAGGGTCTTTTCGATACCGCCCGCAAGCGACCGCTTCCCCCCATGCCGCGCGCGATCGGCGTCGTGACCTCGCTTGGCGCGGCAGCCTTGCATGACGTCGTCACCGCATTGCGCCGCCGCGTGCCGCACATCTCCGTGGTGCTGGCGCCGGCAGCGGTGCAGGGTGCCGGCGCGCCGCCGGAGCTGGTGCGCTCGCTGCAGTCGCTCTACGCGCTGCAGCCGGCGGTCGACGTGATCCTGCTGGTGCGCGGCGGTGGCTCTATCGAGGACCTTTGGGCCTTCAACGACGAGTGGCTGGCACGCACGATCGTGCAGAGTCCGGTGCCGGTGATCAGCGGCGTCGGCCACGAAACCGACTTCACCATCGCCGACTTCTGCGCCGACCTGCGCGCACCAACGCCGACCGCCGCGGCCGAACTCGTCGCTGCTCCGCGCGATTCGTGGCTCGGTGCGCTCGATCTGCTCGAAGAGCGGCTGCGCGATGCGATCTCCGCGCGCCTCGACACCCTGAGCCAGCGTCTCGATGTGGCCGCAGGCAGGCTGGGGCGCCCATCGACGCTGGTGACGCGGCAGCACCTGCGCCTGGCGCATCATGCGCAACGATTGCAATACGCCGTGCTCTCGAGGACGCAGCGGCTCGCGCAAACGCAGCAGGCCTTGCGTGCGGAGTTGCCGCTCAAGTTCACGCGTGCCCTGGTTCAGCGCAAGGAACGGCTCGAACGGGCTGCGCTGCGCCTGCAACTGCTCGATCCGGCGTTGGTCCTGCAGCGCGGCTACGCGTGGCTCACGAATGAACAGGGGCAGGCCGTGACCAGCGTGCGCGGCCTGACACCCGGCGATGCGGTGCGCGCGCGCCTCGCCGACGGCACGATCGACATGACGGTCAATCAAACGGGGACAACGGGAACGCGTCCGACGCGAGCCTCGTGATTCCTTTTTAGAATGCTTCGTCCCACAACCAACCCGCGAGAAAAGACATGGAACACGTCCTCCCACCCCTGCCGTACGCGCTGGACGCCCTGGCGCCCGAGTATTCGAAGGAAACGATGGAATTCCACTACGGCAAGCATCACAACGCCTACGTGGTGAACCTGAACAACCTGCAAAAGGGCACCGAGTTCGAGAGCATGACGCTCGAAGAGATCGTCAAGAAGTCCAGCGGCGGGATCTACAACAACGCGGCCCAGATCTGGAACCACACCTTTTTCTGGAACTGCATGAAGCCTTCGGGCGGCGGCGAGCCCACGGGCGCGCTGGCCAAGGCCATCGATGCCAAGTGGGGCAGCTATGCGGCCTTCAAGGAAGCCTTCGTGAAGTCGGCGGTGGGCAACTTCGGCTCGGGCTGGACCTGGCTGGTGAAGAAGGCCGACGGCGCGGTGGACATCGTGAACATGGGTGCAGCGGGCACGCCGCTGACCACGGGCGACACGGCGCTGCTGACGGTCGACGTCTGGGAGCACGCCTACTACATCGACTACCGCAACCTGCGGCCCAAGTACGTGGAGACCTTCCTGGCCAAGCTGGTGAACTGGGACTTCGCGGCCAAGAACTTCGGTTGAGTCGAGGCCTTGCAAAAAAGCCGACCTGCGGGTCGGCTTTTTCATGAGCGGGCGGATGGTTCAGCGCCTGGCCGCAAACAGGTCGCCGCCGAGCTTCGCCCCCTTCTTGATGTTCTTCTTGGCGAACCAGCCCTGGTTCATCTCGAGCACGAAGCGCACCGGCTCTTCGGAACAATGCGACTCCTCGGTCAGCGGCTTCATGTCGGCCAGGTTGACGATGCGGCCATCGTCTGCCACGAAGGCTGCGGTGAGTGGAAGCAGGGTGTTCTTCATCCAGAAACATTGGGTCGCGGGCTGCTCGAAGACAAAGATCATGCCCTCGGTTTGCGGCATTTCCTTGCGGAACATCAGGCCGACCTGCCGCTGTTCCGGGGTCTGCGCGACCTGCGCGTCGATTTGATACATGCCCGCAGACAGCTTCACGCGCTGGAGATTGGTTTGAGCTTCCTGACCGTGTGCAAGAGTCATCAATGAAGCTGACAGCGCAATCAGGGCCACAAAACGCTGGAACATGGGTCGACTTTCAAAACGGTGGAATACAAACAAAAATGCCCGCTGAGGCGGGCATGAATTTGCCTTGAAGCTTACATCTTCTTGAGTGCAGACGAAAAAAAGCGTTCCGAAGAACGCTTTCTTTTAGTGGCGCCAAACCAGCTTACTGGGGCGTGGTGCCTTGCGCGGGAACCGGCTTCTTGCCGCCGCCCTTGGCCGGACGGCGCGTATCGCGCGAGTCACGGCGTGCCTGGGCGGCCTTGTCGGCGCCGGTCTCGGTCACGCCGCCGCTACCCTCTGCCACCTTGCCCTGGTCGCCGCCAGGAGCTTTGACCTGGCCGGCAGGCCTCGCGTCTTTCTTGGCTTCGGCGCGTTCGGCCGCCTTGCCCTTGGCTGTGGGGTCGACTTCGGCGGGCTTCGTCTGGGCATATGCGCCAACGGCGAACAGGCCGGCGATCATGACTGCGAGAACTTTGCTCATTACGGGTTCCTCTGTGGAGATGGATTGAAAATGCCTCCCGGCCAGCAGAAGGTCAGCCAACAACGAGAGCCCTATGGGCTCGGTTGACAGAGCCTTCGGACTCCTCCGGTTGCGTCTAAAATTCTACGGCTATTCAGCCGGCTGGAAACCTAGTGTCTTTCCAGCCTTCAATTCATCCCCGGAGCCCTTGCCTCATGTCCAGCTATCAGCACATCAAAGTCCCGGCCGAAGGCCAGAAGATCACGGTCAATGCCGACAACTCGCTCAATGTGCCTGATCAGCCGATCATTCCCTTCATCGAGGGCGACGGGACCGGTCTCGACATCACGCCCGTGATGATCAAGGTGGTCGATGCGGCAGTGGCAAAGACCTACGGCGGCAAGAAAAAGATCCAGTGGATGGAGGTCTACGCCGGCGAGAAGTCGACGAAGGTCTACGGCCCCGACGTCTGGCTGCCCGAAGAAACCCTGCATGCGGTGCGCGACTACGTGGTCTCGATCAAGGGGCCGCTGACCACGCCGGTCGGCGGCGGCATCCGCTCGCTCAACGTCGCGCTGCGCCAGGAACTCGACCTGTATGTCTGCCTGCGCCCCATCCAGTACTTCGAAGGCGTGCCCAGCCCGGTCAAGGAGCCGCACAAGACCAACATGGTGATCTTCCGCGAGAACTCGGAAGACATCTACGCCGGCATCGAGTTCGAAGCCGAAAGCGAAAAGGCCAAGAAGCTCATCAAGATCCTGCAGGACGAATTCGGCGTCAAGAAGATCCGTTTCCCGAACACCTCGGGCATCGGCATCAAGCCGGTGTCGCGCGAAGGTACCGAGCGCCTGGTGCGCAAGGCGATCCAGTATGCGATCGACAACGACAAGCCCAGCGTGACGATCGTGCACAAGGGCAACATCATGAAATTCACCGAAGGCGGCTTCCGTGACTGGGCTTATGGCCTGGCCGCCAAGGAATTCGGCGGCGAGCTGATCGACGGCGGCCCCTGGATGAAGTTCAAGAATCCCAAGACCGGCAAGGAAATCACCGTCAAGGATTCGATCGCCGACGCATTCCTGCAGCAAATCCTGCTGCGCCCGGCCGAGTACAGCGTGATCGCCACGCTGAACCTGAACGGCGACTACGTGTCCGACGCGCTGGCGGCGCAGGTCGGCGGCATCGGCATCGCCCCGGGCGCCAACATGAGCGACACCGTCGCCATGTTCGAGGCCACCCACGGCACGGCGCCCAAGTACGCCGGCAAGGACTACGTAAACCCCGGTTCCGAGATCCTCTCGGCCGAGATGATGCTGCGCCACATGGGCTGGACCGAGGCGGCCGACTTGATCATCCGCTCGATGGAAAAATCGATCGCCAGCAAGAAGGTGACCTACGACTTCGCCCGCCTGATGGACGGCGCGACACAAGTCAGCTGCTCGGGCTTCGGCCAGGTGATGATCGACAACATGTAAATTCCGGCGCCCGAAGCGTCGGCTGACGCCTCGTGTGCGAAGCCCCGGCCCCGCAAGGCGCCGGGGCTTTTTCGTGGAGGGCCTGCGGCACGCAGCTTGCATGCGCCGATGGCGGCAGTTCCCCAGGCATCCGTCTTGAATGTCACAAAGCCGCCACCAGTTGTGCCGTTGCGCAAGTACAACCGGCGGCGCCTCTATAAAATGATTTTCATGGCTACCAAAATCCCCTCGACTCCCCCTACGCCGCCGGCGGTGAAGCCGGGGCGGGACGACGGCGATGCGGTCGTGATCGAGCGGCGGCCGCAAAAAACCGCGCCGCCGCAGATGTATCAGGTGGTGATGCTCAACGACGACTACACGCCGATGGAGTTCGTGATCGTCGTGATCCAGGAGTTCTTCAACAAGGACCGCGAGACCGCCACCCAGATCATGCTCAAGATTCATCTCGACGGTCGCGGCATCTGCGGGGTCTATTCTCGCGACATGGCGGCCACGAAGGTCAATCAGGTGATGGAAGCGGCGCACCAGGCCGGGCATCCGCTGCAGTGCGTCAGTGAACCGGTTGAATAAATCGCGCTCCAACCCATCTGAGTAATTATTTACAGCAAGGCAAAAGGAAATCACATGATTGCCCAGGAACTGGAAGTCAGCTTGCACATGGCTTTTGTCGAAGCCAGGCAGCAGCGCCACGAGTTCATCACGGTGGAGCACCTGTTGCTCGCTTTGCTGGACAACCCGAGCGCCGCAGAGGTTCTGCGCGCCTGCTCGGCCAACGTCGACGACCTCAGGGCGTCCCTCACCAATTTCATCAAGGACAACACGCCCCAGGTGGCGGGTACCGACGATGTGGATACCCAGCCCACGCTCGGTTTCCAGCGCGTGATCCAGCGCGCCATCATGCATGTGCAATCCACCGGCAACGGCAAGAAGGAAGTCACCGGCGCCAACGTGCTGGTCGCGATCTTCGGCGAAAAGGATTCGCACGCGGTCTACTACCTCCATCAGCAGGGCGTGACGCGCCTCGATGTAGTGAACTTCATCGCCCACGGCATCAAGAAGAGCGATCCGCCGGAAGCCGCCAAAGGCAGCAGCGAGTCGTCCTCCGGCGAAGGCGAGGAGGGCGGCGGCGAGAAGAACGAGAAATCGTCCCCGCTCGAGCAGTTCACGCAAAACCTCAACCAGCTTGCCAAGGAAGGCAAGATCGATCCGCTGATCGGCCGCGAGTACGAGGTCGAGCGCGTGATCCAGATCCTGTGCCGCCGGCGCAAGAACAACCCGCTGCTGGTGGGTGAGGCCGGCGTCGGCAAGACGGCGATCGCCGAGGGCCTGGCCTGGCGCATCACGCAGAACGACGTGCCCGAGATCCTGGCCGAGTCCCATGTCTACTCGCTCGACATGGGCGCGCTCCTGGCCGGCACCAAGTACCGCGGCGATTTCGAGCAGCGCCTGAAGGGCGTGCTCAAGTCGCTCAAGGACAAGCCGAATGCGATCCTCTTCATCGACGAGATCCACACGCTGATCGGCGCCGGAGCGGCGTCGGGCGGCACGCTCGATGCGTCGAACCTGCTCAAGCCGGCGCTTTCCAGCGGCCAGCTCAAGTGCATCGGCGCGACCACCTTCACCGAGTACCGCGGCATCTTCGAGAAGGATGCGGCCCTGTCGCGTCGTTTCCAGAAGGTCGACGTGGTCGAGCCGACGGTGCAGGAAACCGTCGACATCCTCAAGGGCCTGAAGTCGCGCTTCGAGGAGCACCACGGCGTGAAGTACGGCGTGGCGGCGCTGCAGGCCGCGGCCGAGCTGAGCGCCAAGTACATCAACGACCGTCATCTGCCCGACAAGGCGATCGACGTCATCGATGAGGCCGGCGCCGCCCAGCGCATCCTGCCCGCGAACAAGCGCAAGAAGACCATCAGCAAGGCAGAGGTCGAGGAAATCGTCGCCAAGATCGCGCGCATTCCCCCGGCCAACGTCTCGAACGACGATCGCGGCAAGCTGCAGAACATCGAGCGCGACCTGAAGAGCGTCGTGTTCGGACAGGACAAGGCCCTCGAGGTGCTGGCCTCGGCCGTCAAGATGGCGCGTTCGGGCCTGGGCCGCGAAGACAAGCCGATCGGCTCTTTCCTGTTCAGCGGCCCCACGGGCGTCGGCAAGACCGAAGCGGCCAAGCAGCTCGCCTACATCATGGGCATCGAGCTGATCCGCTTCGACATGTCGGAGTACATGGAGCGCCATGCGGTGAGCCGGCTGATCGGTGCGCCTCCGGGCTACGTCGGTTTCGACCAGGGCGGCCTTCTGACCGAGGCCATCACGAAGAAGCCGCACGCGGTGCTCCTGCTCGACGAAATCGAGAAGGCGCATCCGGACATCTTCAACGTGCTGCTGCAGGTCATGGACCATGGCACGCTGACGGACAACAACGGACGCAAGGCCGACTTCCGCAACGTCATCATCGTCATGACGACCAATGCGGGTGCCGAAACCATGAACAAGGCGACCATCGGCTTCACCAACCCGCGCCAGGCGGGCGACGAGATGGCCGACATCAAGCGCCTGTTCACGCCGGAGTTCCGCAACCGCCTGGACGCCACCGTGAGCTTCAAGGCTCTGGACGAGCAGATCATCCTGCGCGTGGTCGACAAGTTCCTGCTGCAGCTCGAAACCCAGCTGGCCGAGAAGAAGGTCGACGTTACCTTCACCGACGCGCTGCGTAAGCACCTGGCGAAGAAGGGCTTCGATCCGCTGATGGGCGCGCGGCCGATGCAGCGCCTGATCCAGGACACGATCCGCCGCGCCCTGGCCGACGAGCTGCTGTTCGGTCGCCTCCAGGAGGGCGGCCGCCTGACGGTAGATCTCGACGACAAGGAAGAGGTCCAGCTCGACATCCAGCCGGTCGCGAAGAAAGAAGGGCGCGCGAAGCCCGAAGCGGAAGAGGCTGCAACGGGCTGATCCGCTCGTCCGGAGTCCACTCCCGAGGCCGGTAGCATTGCGCTACCGGCCTTTTTTCATTCATCGACCTCTTTCGCCCTTGATCCTCCCCGAGCTCAGCCACGAATGGAAGACCGGCCTCTCCCTGGCATGGAGCGGCTACATCGCGGTGTTGTCCGTCTGGATCGTGATGCAGAAGCGCGCGCCGGTGTCGACGATGAGCTGGATTCTCTCGCTGGCGCTGCTGCCCTTCGCCGGCTTCGTTATCTACTACTTCCTCGGGCCGCAGCGCTTGAAGAAGCAGCGCCTCAAGCGGCTGCGCAGCCGTGCGATCGCCCAAGCGCCGGCCGACGTCGCCACGCTGCGCGAGGCCGCGGAACGTGCGCCGCCGGCCCTGCGCCAGATGGCCGCGCTCGGAACGGCCGCCTGCGGCCTGCCGGTGTCGAGCGCGACGGCGGCCGATCTGCTGTCCGGCGGCGCCAGCACCTTCGACGCCATCTTCGAGGCGATCAGCGGCGCACGCGATCACATCCACCTCGAGTACTACATCTTCGAGCCCGACACCATCGGCACCGCGCTGCGCGAGCTGCTCGTCGAACGCGCGCGGGCGGGCGTGACTGTGCGCCTGCTGCTCGATGCGCTCGGCTCCAAGCGCATCGGCCGCAAGTTCATGGCGCCGATGCATGCTGCCGGCATCCAGATTGCGCTGTTCCACGACACCCGCATCGGCCGCCGCTTGCGGCCCGTGACCAACTACCGCACCCACCGAAAGATCGTGGTGTGCGACGGGCGCATCGGCTTCACCGGCGGCGTCAACATCACCGACGACGAAGACCGGCGGGTGCGGCCCGACGCGTATCACGACGTCCACCTGCGCATCGAAGGCAGCGCGGTGCGCTGGCTGCAAACCACCTTTCTCGAAGACTGGACCTATGCCACCGGCGAAGACCCGCGCCGCATGGACGAAGCCATCGACAGGCTGCTGCCGCGCCTGCCGGCCGAGGAGGGCGCGGGCGACATCCCGGTGCAGATCATCACCAGCGGCCCCGACAGCGGCCTCGAAGCCATCCATCGCATGCATGTCGCTGCCATCCACTCGGCCGCGCAGCGCGCCTGGCTGACCACGCCGTACTTCGTGCCCGGCGAGCCCGCACTGATGGCGCTCACCAGCGCTGCGCTGCGCGGCGTCGATGTGCGCCTCCTGGTGCCGCGGCGCAGCGACTCGCTGATCGTGAGCGCCGCGGCGCGCTCCTACTACGACGAGCTCATCGCGGCCGGCGTCAAGATCTGGGAGTACAAGGCGCGCATGCTGCATTCCAAGACGCTGGTGGTGGACGACAACTGCGCGATGATCGGCACCGCCAATTTCGACAACCGCAGCTTCCGGCTCAACTTCGAGGTCTCGGCCGTCATCTACGGACCGGCGCTCGCCAAGCCGCTCGCCGCCCAGTTCGAAACCGACCTTCACAGCGCCGCGGCCGTGCGTGCCAACCGGAAGCGCAGCTTCCTTCCCCAGCTCGGCGACGCGACGGCACGCCTTTTCTCACCTTTGCTCTGACGATGTCCCAAACCTTCCTCTGGCACGACTACGAAACCTTCGGTGCCGTGCCGCGCCGCGACCGGCCATCGCAGTTCGCCGCCATCCGCACCGACGCTGCGCTCAACGAGATCGGCGAGCCCTTGATGATCTACTGCAAGCCCGCGCCGGACTATCTGCCGAGTCCGGAGGCCTGCCTGATCACCGGCATCACGCCGCAGATCTGCCTCGAACGCGGCGTTCCGGAGCATGAGTTCGCCGCCCAGATCGAGCGTGCGTTCTCGCAGCCCGGCACCATCGGCGTCGGCTACAACACCATCCGCTTCGACGACGAGGTGACGCGCTTCCTGTTCTGGCGCAATCTCATCGACCCGTATGCGCGAGAGTGGCAGAACGATTGCGGCCGCTGGGACCTGCTCGACGTCGTTCGGCTCACCTATGCCTTGCGGCCCGACGGCATCGAGTGGCCGAAGAAGGAGGACGGCACGCAGAGCTTCAAGCTCGAAGACCTGGCACGGGCCAACGGGCTGCTCCACGAATCGGCCCACGATGCGCTGTCGGATGTGCGTGCCACCATCGCGCTGGCGCGCCTGATCCGCGACAAGCAGCCCAGGCTCTTCGACTTCGCCTTCGCGCTGCACAAGAAGGACCGGGTCGCGAGCGAGCTCGGCCTGCCGGCCACGCGCGAGACGACACGGCCCTTCCTGCACGTTTCCGGCATGTTCCCGGCCGAGCGCGGCTGCCTGTCCGTGATGTGGCCGCTCGCAAGCCATCCGACCAACAAGAACGAACTGATCGCCTGGGACCTGGCGCACGACCCGAGCGAGCTGCGCGACCTCGACGTCGCGACGCTGCGCCAGCGCCTCTTCACGCGCAGCGCCGATCTGCCCGAGGGCGTGCTGCGCCTGCCGGTAAAGAGCGTGCACCTGAACAAGTCGCCGATGGTGGTCGGCAACCTGAAGACCTTGGCGCCGGCCATGGCCGCGCGCTGGAGCATCGATATCGAAGCGGCGCTGCGCAACGCCGCGCTGGCGGCCGCCTTGCCCGACATGAGCGCGATCTGGCCGCAGGTGTACGAACGCCCGCGCGAGGCAACGCCGGACGTCGACGAAGACCTCTACGGCGGCTTCGTCGGCAACGGCGACCGGCGGCGGCTCACGCAGCTGCGCAGCCTTTCGCCGGCCGAGCTCGCGCACGCGCGCACCGGTTTCGACGATCCGCGGCTCGAAGAGCTGTTGTTCCGCTACCGGGCCCGCAACTTCCCCGATACGCTGAACGAAGAGGAAACCGAACGCTGGGAAGCGCATCGCGTCGCGCGCCTGCTCGAAGGCGAGGGCGGGGTGCGCAATGTCGACCAGCTCTTCGCCGAGATCGACGCGCTGGCGGAGACGGCCGACGAACGGGGCGAAGAAATTCTCGGCGCGCTCTACGAATATGCCGAGGCGATTGCGCCTTCGGTTTGAGCAAAGGAATGGAAGTCATGAACGGGAAAGCAAGCGGCACATTCGAAGTACAGATGCAGCCGCTTTGGCAGAGCGAGCAAACCGAAGGTGCGACGCTTGGCCGCATGTCGCTCGACAAGAAGTTCCAGGGCGAACTTGAAGGCGCCGGCAAGGGTGAGATGCTGAGCGCGGTCACCGCGATCCCGGGCTCTGCCGGCTACGTGGCCATCGAGCGCGTAACGGCCAGCCTGCACGGCCGCGCGGGCAGCTTCGTGTTCCAGCACACCGGCACCATGACGCGCGGCGCGCAGCAACTGTCGATCGTCGTCGTGCCCGATTCGGGCACCGGCCAGCTTGCCGGGCTTGCGGGCAAGCTGGCGATCCGCATCGAAGGCGGCAAGCATTTCTACGACTTCGACTACAGCCTGCCCGACGGGCAGTGAAGAGCGGTGAAGTCCTGAGGCCATGAGCATTCGCCGCCTGACTCCTGCCGACGCCGAGGCCTACCGGGCGCTCATGCTCGAAGCCTACGAGCGCCATCCCGACGCCTTCACCTCGACGGTGGCCGAGCGCGGCACGCTGCCCTTGTCATGGTGGACGGAACGGCTCGATGCATCGACGATGGCACGGCAGATCGTGCTGGGTGCGTTCGCCCCCCAGGGCCTGCTGGCGGGCGCGGCCGGCATTCTTTTCGACTCGGGCGAGAGATCGCGGCACAAGGCGAAGCTGTTCGGCATGTATGTCGCGCCGGCCGCCCGGCAAGGCGGCTTCGGCCGCCGGCTGGTGCTGGGCCTGCTCGCCGAGGCTGCGGCGCGCGAGGGCGTCAAACTGGTCCAGTTGACGGTGACCGAGGGCAACGATGCCGCGCAGGCGCTCTACGAGCGCTGCGGCTTTGCCGCCTTCGGCGTCGAACCGTTCGCCGTCGCGCAGGGCGGCATCTTTCTATCGAAGGTCCATATGTGGCGCGCGGTCGCTGCGCTGGCCTGAGCTCAGTTCTTCGGATGCATCCAGGCTGTGGCCGCCGGCCGGTCCGCCAGGTGCAGGGCCGCCGTTGCAGCCGGCGTCTCGGCCAGCAGTCGGCCCTTGCGATACACCTTGAGCCGCGTCGCGCGCAGCCGGATCGCCTCTACGGAATCGCGCGCCTGCAGCAGCACGAAGCTCGCATCGCAGCCCGCTTCGAGGCCGTAGCCTTCGAGTCCGAACACTTTCGCGGCATTGACCGTGACCGCGTCGAAGCACTGCCGGATGCCGCTCTGGCTCGTCATCTGCGCCACGTGCAGGCCCATGTGCGCGACCTCCAGCATGTCGCCCGAACCCATGCCGTACCAGGGGTCCATCACGCAGTCGTGGCCGAAGGCGACGTTCACGCCTTGGCGCATCAGCTCGGGCACGCGCGTCATGCCGCGCCGCTTGGGGTAGCTGTCGTGGCGGCCCTGCAGCGTGATGTTGATCAGCGGGTTGGCAACCACGCTGACGCCGGCCTCGGCGATGAGCGGCAGCAGCTTGCTCACGTAGTAGTTGTCCATCGAATGCATCGAGGTGCAGTGCGAGCCGGTGACCCGGCCCTGCAGTCCGAGGCGCTGCGTTTCGAAGGCCAGCGTCTCGATGTGGCGCGAAAGCGGGTCGTCCGATTCGTCGCAGTGCATGTCCACCGGCAGGCCGCGCTCGGCAGCCAGCTCGCACAAGAGCTTCACGCTCGCGGCGCCATCGGCCATGGTGCGTTCGAAGTGCGGAATGCCGCCGACCACGTCCACGCCCTTGTCGAGCGCGCGTTTCAGGTTGGCTACGCCGCCGGACGAGCGCAGCACGCCGTCCTGCGGGAAGGCGACCAGCTGCAGGTCCAGGTAGGGTGATACGCGCCGCTTGACTTCGAGCAGCGCATCGACCGCGAGCAGGCTCGGGTCGCTGGTGTCCACATGGCTGCGGATCGCGAGCAGGCCCTTGGCGACGGCCCAGTCGCAGTAGGCGAGTGCGCGTTCGATCAGCGCCTCGGCCGTGAGAAGCGGCTTGAGCTCGCCCCACAGTGCGATGCCTTCGAGCAGCGTGCCGCTCTGGTTGACGCGCGGCTGGCCGTAGCTCAGCGTCGCGTCCATGTGGAAGTGCGGGTCGACGAAATGCGGCGCGACCAGCAGGTCCTGAGCGTCGAGCTTTTCGTGCGCCGGTGCATCGAGGCTCGCCGTCACTTCGACGATGCGGCCGTCCTGCACGGCAATCGACATGCCGGTGCGGCCGTCGGGGAGGGTGGCGTTGTGAATCAGAAGATCGAGCATGGCTTCAGCGTTCGCCTTTGCGGTACGGCTTCATGAGGGCTTGTGGATAGCTGGCCCTGCGCGCCACCAGCACCAGTGCCACGATCGACAGCACATAGGGAAGCATCAGGTAGAGCTGGTAGGGCAGCACGGCATCGCCCGATTGTTGCAGCCGCAGTTGCAGCGCGTCGAAAAAAGCGAAGAGCAGCGCGCCCAGCAGGGCCTTGCCGGGCCGCCAGGAGGCGAACACCACCAGCGCCACGCAGATCCAGCCGCGGCCGTTGACCATGTTGAAGAAAAAGGCGTTGAAGGCCGATAGCGTGAGGAAGGAACCCGCCACGCCCATCAGCGCCGAGCCGGCGACGATGGCGCCGCTGCGCGTGGCGGCCACCGAGACGCCCTGGCCCTCCGCCGCCTGCGGGTTCTCGCCGACCATGCGCAGCGCCAGGCCCAGCGGCGTGCGGTACAGGATGTACGCGAGCACCGGCACCAGCAAGAGGGCGAACAGCGTGAGCGGCGTCTGCGCATCGAGCACCGGGACATGCAGCCACTCCATCGGCGCGAAGGGCGTCACTGTCGGCGGCGTGTTCACCTTCGGAAAGCTCACGCGGTAGCCGTAGTAGCTGAGCGCCGTCGCCAGCAGCGTGATGCCGAGGCCCGACACATGCTGCGACAGCGCGAGCCCGACGGTGAGAAAGGCATGCAGCAGGCCGAAGACCGCGCCCGTCAGCGCGGCCACCGCGACGCCGATCCACAGCGGCGCTCCGGCATACACGGCGAGCCAGCCGGCGAAGGCGCCCGCAACCATGATTCCTTCGATGCCGAGGTTCAGCACGCCCGCGCGCTCGCACAGCAGCACGCCCAGCGTGCCGAAGATCAGCGGCGTGGCGATGCGCAGCACCGCGACCCAGAACGAGGCGTTCGACAGGATGTCGGCGATGTCGCTCATCTCCATCGCGCCCGGTATTGCGTGAGCAAGGTCGCCACCAGCACCGCGATCAGCGAGGCCGCCACGATCACGTCGGCGATGTAGGTCGGCACGCCGATCGCGCGGCTCATGGTGTCGGCGCCCACCAGGACGCCGGCGACGAACACGCCCGCCGCCAGCACGCCCAGGGGATGCAGCCCGGCCAGCATCGCGATCACGATGCCGCTGTAGCCGTAGCCCGGCGACATGTCGAGCGTGACGTAGCTGGTGCGGCCCGCCACCTCGATCGCGCCCGCCAGCCCGGCCAGCGCGCCCGAAAGCAGCGCCACCAGCACGACGGTGCGCGTGACCGGCACGCCCGCAAAGGCGGCAGCGCGCGCATTCGCGCCGGTCGCACGGATGTCGAAGCCGATCACCGTGTACTTGAACAGCACCCAGACCAAAACAGCCAGCGCGCCGGCCCACAACAGGCCGGTGTGCACGCGGGTCTGCGCGATCAGCCGGCCGAGTTCGAGCTCGGGCTGCAGCGACACGCTCTGCGGCCAGCCCATCGCCGTCGGGTCCTTCATCGGCCCGTCGAGCATCGCCGAGACGCCGAGCAGCACGATGAAGTTGAAGAGCAGCGTGGTCACCACCTCGTCGACGCCGAGCTTGTTCTTCATCAGCGCCGGTCCGAGCAGCAGCAGGGCGCCGACGGTCGCAGCCGCGCCCATCATCAGCGGGAACAGCAGCCAGGTCGGGAGCGCGAAGCCGGTGCCGCCATGCAGCCCGCCGACGGCCACGGCCGCGAGCGCGCCGCCGTAGAGCTGGCCCTCGGCGCCGATGTTGAAGAGCCGGGCCTTGAAGGCCACGGTGGCGGCCAGCCCCGTAAGGACCAGCGGAATGGCGCGCGTCAGCGTTTCGCTCCAGGCGAACACCGAACCGAAGCCGCCTTGCAGCAGCAGGGCGTAGGTGCGGCCTACCGGTGCGCCGGCCCAGAGCACCAGCAGCGCGCTGACCAGCATGGTGAACACGACCGCGCCGAAGGGCGCGAGCACCAGGGCCGCGCGAGATATTTCATGACGACGCTCCAGCCTCATGGATGTGGCCCCCACGCTCGGCACTGCGTGTCCTCGCTGCCTCCGGAGGGGGCGCGAGCTCGCTTGGGGCGGCCCGGCGCTGCGCTCATGAACCGGCCATCGCCAAGCCGATGGCTTCGCGCGTCCAGGCCGAGGCCGGCCGCGGCTCGCCGAGCTGGCCGCCGTGCATCACGGCCACGCGGTCGCCCAGCGCGAGCACCTCGTCGAGATCGTCGGAGATCAAGAGCACCGCGGCGCCGGCATCGCGCGCCGCGATCAGTTGCTGCTGCACATAGGCGACGGCGCCGACGTCCAGGCCCCAGGTCGGCTGGTGCGCCACGATCAGGCGCCCGGTCTTGCCATGGCTCTTCGGCGCATCGGGCGCCAGCAGTGCCCGCCCGAGGATCAGCTTCTGCATGTTGCCACCCGAGAGCGAGCGCGCAGGCGATTCGAGCCCGGCGCCGCGCACGTCGTAGGCTTTCTCGATGCGCCGCGCATGCGCGCGTGCGCCAGCGCGCCGCACCCACAGCCAGCGCGAGAAGGCCGTGCTGCGTAGACGCTCGGACACTGCGTTTTCCCACACCGGCAGGTCGCCCACCACGCCGACCGCGTGCCGGTCTTCCGGGATGCGCGCCACGCTGCGCTGGACCAGCCGCGCAGGCGATGCCGGCAAGGCACGTCCCATCAGCTGAGCCGTGCCGCCGGTGGCGCGGCGCGTGCCGCAGAGCAGCTCCGCCAGCGCGACCTGGCCATTGCCCGAAACGCCCGCGATCGCCGTGATCTCGCCGGCCCTGAGGGTGAGCGTCACATCCGTCAGCCGGTCGTGACCGCTGCCTGCCGTTTGCACATGGTCCAGCACGCAGACCGCGTCGCCCACCTGCCGCGCCGGGCTGCGCACCACGCCTTCGATCGCATGGCCGACCATCCACTGCGCGAGCTGCGCCTGCGTGGTCTCGGAGGTGCGCGCTTGGGCTACCAGCTTGCCGCCGCGCAGCACCGCGATGCGATGCGACACGCGCAGCACCTCGGCCAGCTTGTGACTGATGAAGATGATCGACAGGCCCTGCGCCACCATCTGCGCCAGTGTGCGGAACAGCGCCTCGCTCTCCTGCGGCGTCAGCACGGCGGTGGGCTCGTCGAGGATCAGGATGCGCGCGCCGCGGTACAGCGCCTTGAGGATCTCGACGCGCTGCCGCTCGCCGACCGAGAGGCTGCCGATCGTTGCGTCCGGCTGCACCGGCAGGCCGAAGCGCCGCGAAACTTCGAGCAGCCTGGCACGCGCCGCACTGCGCCGCGAGAAGCCCTGCCACAGCGGCTCGGTGCCTATCATCACGTTGTCGAGCACGCTCAAGTTGTCCGCCAGCGTGAAGTGCTGGTGCACCATGCCCACGCCCGCGGCCAGCGCCGCCTTCGGATTGCCGGGCGCGAGCGGCCGGCCGAAGGCCTCGATCTCGCCCGCGTCGGCTGTGTAGTGGCCGAACAGGATCGACATCAGCGTGGACTTGCCGGCGCCGTTCTCGCCCAGGAGCGCCAGCACTTCACCGGAGCGCAGTTCGAGCGAGATGGCATCGTTGGCGACCAGCGTGCCGAAGCGCTTGGTGATGGCCCGAAGCGAGAGGACGGTCGCCAACAATTATTCTCAGTTGGGACAAAGGCCCCGCGCAGCGGCGGCCTTCGTTCGGGAAACACCGCGGAACCGGCTTTGCCGGGCCGCTGGTGTTGCCCCCGGTGAGGGGGTTGGCGCAGCGACACGCAGCGCGCGAAGCCTGGGGGAGAGCTTCACTTTGCCGTGGACTTCGGCTGGCCGTCGTCCACTTTTACCGTGAACTTGCCGGAAAGGATCTCGGCCTCCCTGGCCTTGACCTTGGCGACGATGTCGGCCGGCACCTTCTTTTCGAAGGTGCCCAGCGGCGCCAGCTCGGAGCCCTTGTGCTTCATCATCGAATACGGGCCGTAGTCCTCGGCCACGAACTTGCCTTCCTTCACCAGCTTGATCGCACGGTCCGCCGATGGCTCGAAATTCCAGAGCGCCGAGGCGACCACGGTGTCGGGGTATTTGTCCTGCGTATTGATCACGTTGCCGATCGCGAGCTTGCCCTTTTCCTTGGCCGCGTCGCTGACGCCGAAGCGCTCGGCGTACATGACGTCGGCGCCCTTGTCGATCATCGCGAAGGCGGCTTCCTTGGCCTTGGGCGGATCGAACCAGCTGTTGATGAAGCTCACGCTGAACTCCACCTTCGGATTGGTTTCCTTCGCGCCGGCCATGAAAGCGTTCATCAGCCGGTTGACCTCGGGAATCGGGAAGCCGCCGACCATGCCGATCTTGTTGGTCTTGGTCATGCCGCCGGCCACCATGCCGGAGAGGTAAGCCGGCTCCTGGATGTAGTTGTCGAAGACCGAGAAGTTGGGCGCCTGCGGTTTGAGCGAGGAGCCCATCAGGAAGGCCGTCTTCGTGAAGTCCTTCGCCACCTTGCGTGCGGCTGCCTCGACGCCGAAGACCTCGCCGAGGATCAGCTGGTTGCCGGCCTGCGCGTACTCGCGCATCACGCGCTCGTAGTCGGCGTTGGCGACGTTCTCGGTCGCCTTGTATTCGATCTCGCCGCGCGCCTCCGCAGCCTTCAGCGCCTTGTGGATGCGGCCCACCCATTGCTGCTCGAAGGGCACGGTGTAGACCGCCGCCACCTTGAGCTTGGCCTGCGCGAGCGCAACGCCGGGCGCACCGGCCGCGAGCGCGGCGGCGATGGCGACCGAACGGATGATCAGATGACGGCGTAGGAACACGGGCTTCTCCTCAGGTTGCAAAAAATCGCTGGTCCGAACGATCCTGGATCTCTTCGTGAAACACCGCGGAACCGGCTTTGCCGGGCCGCTGGTGTTGCCCCCGGTAGGGGGTTGGCAAAGCGACACGAAGTGCGCGTAGCCTGGGGGCGAGCATCATTTCGTGCCGAAGATGCGGTCGCCGGCATCGCCCAGGCCCGGCAGGATGTAGCCGTGGCTGTTGAGCTCGCGATCGATGGCGGCGGTGTAGATCGGCACGTCGGGGTGCGCGACCCGGAAGGTCTTGATGCCCTCGGGGCAGGTCAGCAGGCAGACGAACTTGATCGATTTCGGGTTCAGTTCCTTGAGCCGCTCCACCGCGGCGACCGCCGAATTGCCGGTGGCCAGCATCGGGTCGACCACGATGGCGTCGCGCTCTTCCATGCCGCCGGGCATCTTGAAGTAGTACTCGACCGCGGTCAGCGTCTTGGGGTCGCGGTACAGGCCGATGTGGCCCACGCGCGCACCCGGCACCACGCTCAGCATGCCGTCGAGAATGCCGGTGCCGGCGCGCAGGATGGAGACCAGCACCACCTTCTTGCCATCGATCACCTTGGCGTTCATCGTCTCGAGCGGGGTCTCGATCTCGATGTCCTGCATCGGCATGTCGCGCGTGACCTCGTAGGCCATCAGCATGCTGATCTCGTTGAGCAAGCGCCGGAAGCTGTTGGTGCTGGCTTCCTTGCGGCGCATCAGCGTGAGTTTGTGCTGGACGAGGGGATGGTCGACGAGGTGGACGTTGCTCATGAGAGAGTTGTTATGAAAAAAAGAGAAGTCTAGAAGACCGTGCCGTCGCTCTCGATGCGCAAGGGTGGCTCACCGCCACGCAAGCGTTGTGCCATCGCCCGGCCGGCAGCCCAGGTGCCGCCTTCCAGAATGCGGGCCAGCGGCAGCTCTTCTTCGCTGCGGTCGAGCACTTTGCGCACCCGGGGCGCGAGCTCGTCGAGCAGCGCGACGGTGAGCGCGCGCCATTCGACGATGAACTCGTCGCCCACCTTCCATGTGCGTTCGAGCAAGGCCGGGTCCCTGGGCACGATCACGCCGCTGTCGAGCAGGAGGCCGCCGTTGCGGTACTCGGGCAAGGCGGTCAGCGCCTCGAGATGGCGCACTTTGACGCCGGCCCACTCGAAAGGCTCGAGCAGCGAATAGGTCAGCCATTGCGAGAGCTTGTGGAAGGGCATCCAGCCGTTGGTGAGCCCCGGCCCGCGCACCGCGCTGTGGCGCCAGCAGTCGCCCAGCGCCAGTGCCGGGTCGCCTGAGCCGATGCCGCCGGCGGCATCGCTGCCATCGGCCGCGAGGCTGTCGATCGCATTGGCGGCAGGCCAGATGCGCGACAGCGATTCGAGCAGCAGCGAGAGGATCTCGTGCGCCGTGGTCTCGGCCGTCGGCGGCGCGGCCGGCCCCAGCGGGCTGACCAGCGCGTCGAAGATGCCGCCCGGCCGGCCGTCGTCGCCGAAGGTCTCAGGCTGTTCGCTCATGGCTTCGCCGAGCCGGCGCAGCAGCGTGGCGCGGCCCGCGAGGCCCACGATCGGATTGACTTCGCTGACCTGGAAGGCGTCGCCCAGGCGGTCGGTCACCAGGCCGCGCAGGCCGGCCGCGTCGGCTTGCAGCGGGCGGTCGGGGTTGGAGGAGAAAAGGCCGCTCGTGAAGGCGTGGAAGCTGGCGACGCCCAGGCCTTCGGAGCGCGTGAAGCGCTTGCCGGTGGACGGCTCGATGTAGTGCCATTCGGGTCCGGCGCCGGCATCGAGCAGCACGCTCACCAGCACCAGGTCGATGTGGGCGCGGGCGCGGTGGGGCCCGTCCACGGGGCCCAGCAGCCGATCGAGTTCCTTGAGGCGGTTCACGTTGCCGGCCTCGAAGTGGCGCCAGCGGCTGTGGTACGGGATGGTGTCCCAGGGGTAGCGTTCGCGCGTCACCTCGGCCACGGTGCGGGCGGTGTCTTCGAGCGCAGCCTCGTCGCCGATGGTGAACCATTCAGACTCGCCGCGGCGCGCCCGCCCCAGCAATTGGGCGGCGCGGATGCGTACCGCCCGGGTGGTGCGCAGGAAGGCCGCGGCACCCGCGGGCTGCGTGGTGTCGGCCACGAATTCGAGCGCCGGATCGACATGACCGTCGGCATCGGCATGGCGCACGGCCGCGTTCGAGGTGGGGCGATCGGGATCGAGCCCGTAGTTGTCCTTGCTCATTCGTACTCCCCCAGGCTTGTCACTTCGTGTACGGCGCCACCCCCCTCAAGGGGGCCCGCGCCTTCGGGCGGCCGGGCGGCGCTCATTGATCCAGCTTCCGGCCCTTGGCCTTCTTGAGTTCCTCGGCATCCGGCACCAGGCCGGGCGTAAAGTAGCCGGCCGCCATCTTGGCGTCCATCTCGACGCGGGCGTCGGCCGGGATCAGTTCGTCGGGGATGTTCACGCGCGTGCCGATCTCGATGCCGGAGCCGGTGATGGCGTCGAACTTCATGTTGCTCATCGAGACCAGGCGATGGATCTTGCGGATGCCGAGCCAATGGAAGACGTCGGGCATCAGCTCCTGGAAGCGCATGTCCTGCACGCCGGCCACGCACTCGGTGCGCGCGAAATACTGGTCGGCGGTGTCGCCGCCCAGCTGGCGCTTGCGTGCGTTGTAGACCAGGAACTTGGTCACTTCGCCCAGCGCCCTGCCTTCCTTGCGCGAGTAGGCGATCAACCCGACGCCGCCGCGCTGCGCGCCGCGGATGCACTCTTCGATCGCATGCGTGAGGTAGGGCCGGCAGGTGCAGATGTCGGAACCGAACACGTCGGAGCCGTTGCACTCGTCGTGGATGCGCGCGGTGAGCTCGACGTCCGGGTTGGCCAGGTCGCGCGCATTGCCGAAGATGTAGAGGGTCTGGCCGCCGATGGGGGGCAGGAACACCTCGAGGTCGGAGCGCGTCACGAGCTCGGGGTACATGCCGCCGGTCTCTTCGAAGAGCACGCGGCGCAGGTCGGTCTCGGAGCAGCCGAAGCGCTTGGCGACCTCGGGCAGGTACCAGACCGGCTCGATCGCCGCCTTGGTGACCATCGCCGCGCCGCCGGCCGTGAGGAACTTGCCGTCGGCCTTCAGGCGGCCGGTCTGCAGCGCCTCGATCACCTCGGGCAGGATCACGTGCGCCTTGGTGATGGCGATGGTGGGACGGATGTCGTAGCCTGCCGCCAATTCGGTGGAGAACACGTCGGCCACCAGCGCGCCCCAGGGATCGAGCGAGACGATGCGGCCGGGCTCGCTCCACTGCGGATAAGGGCCGATCACGTCGGTCGGCGCGGTGTTGGTGAGGTCGGCCTTGTGCTCGCGCTTGAGCGCACCGGCCGCGACGGCCAGCGCACGGTAGACGCTGTAGGAGCCGCTGTGCGTGCCGATCACGTTGCGATGCGCGCGCTTGGTCGTGGTGCCGACCACCGGGCCGCGTTCGGCGGCGGTAGCGGCGCCCCACTGGATGGGCAGGGCGCCGAAGCCGCCCGCGTGCGAGGTCAGGCGAATATGGGGCCGCTGGAAGGACGCGGACGGGGAAGAGGGCTCGAGGTTCGCGGAAAGAGGTGGCGTGGAAGGAGTCGGAACGGTGTCAACGGACATTGCAGGCCCTCAAAAAACACAATGTAGCGAGGGCTTCTGCGACTGGCAAGCGACGAGCCAGGCGCCGGGCTGGCCGAAGCCGGACTGCACCCCCTCGGGGGGCAGCGACCACACGAAGTGAGGGAGCGTGCGCGCCTAGTTGATTCGAAGCAGGCGATCGATGGAGAGCGCGCCGCCGCCTCGGCCGACCAGGTAAAGCAGCAGCGCGGCCCACGAGAGGTGCGTGGGCCATGCGTCCGGATAGACGAAGACCTGGATCACCAGCGTCATGCCCAAGAGCGCAAGCGCCGACAGCCGCGTGAACAACCCCAGCACCAGCAGCACCGGAAACAGGTGCTCCGCATAGGCCGCGAGGTGCGCCGCGATCTCGGGTGGCACGAGCGGCAGCTTGTACTCGGTGCGGAAGAGTTCGTAGGCGCTGTCGGTCAGCGTGAGGAAACCCTCGACCTTGGTGCGGCCCGAGAGAAAGAAGATCGCGGCGATGGCCACGCGCGTGGCCAGGGCCAGCACGTCGTGCGGCACGATGCGTGTGAGCCGTTCGGCCAGCAGGTTCCAGCGTGCGCGAAGGCCGTGCTCATCGATCGAGCTCGCGGCGTTGGAGGCGGTAGCGTTCGAGTTCATGGTGTTCTTTCGGTGAAGGCGCCCGCGCGCAGCAGGCTTTCGAGGAGGGCAGCGAGATCGGCATCGGCGTCGACGGCGAGCGCGCGTTCGGCCGCTTCGGCCAGCGGCAGACCGGCGGCGCAGGCATCGAGAAAGGCGCAGCCGGCCCTCGTGATCGCGCGCCAGACCACGGTGTCGGCGGGACGCGTGAGCAATGCGCCTTCGCCTTGCCAGACGAGCTCTTCTTCATCGTCGCCGGGGGCGCGGTTGCGCGCCCAGATGCTGTAGACCGGCTGCTGGTCGAACCAGGCCCAGCGCGCGGCCGGATGCAGTTCGAGCACCAGCGTCGCGAGCAACTCAGGCACGCAGCGGGCGAGCCATGCGGCATCGAGCACGGGCGCATCCTCCGCGGCATGGGCCTCGCACCACAACGCATCGAGGCGCGCCACGCCGGGCAGGTAGGGCAGTTCGGCAGCCGGCTCGAAGTTATGCAGGAACTCGGCGAAGCCGCTGCCGTAGTTCATCAGCCGGCCATCGTGCGGCGGCGCGGCCGCGACGTGCAGCGCGGCCGCGGCACGGAACCATTCGCTGCCCACCAGCCGCGCCACGACGGGAAAGTTGGCTTCGAGCGCATCGACGCAGCCTTTCATCACGGTGTTGCGATAGACCGCGAAGGCGGGCTGCGCCGCGAGCTGGCGCAAGACAGGATCCGCGATGTCCTGCGGTGCGAACAAGGCCTTGGCGAAGGCGTCCTGGAACTGCGCGAGCGGCGTGCTCATGCCACCACCTCCTGCGCGAGGCGGCGCAACTCGGCATCGGCTTGCGAGCGCTCGCCCATCAGTTCATCGAAGGCCGGCACATTGCCGTCGCGCTCGATCAGCGTGGGGCGGGGGCCGGCACGCTCGATGAAGCGGCGGTAGAGGCGCCAGACCTCCTGTGCGAGCGGTGCGTCGTGCGAGTCGATCAAGAGCGCCTCGCCCAGCGTCGGGTCGAGTGCATGGCCCGCGAGATGGATCTCGCTGACCAGTGCCGGCGGAAAGCGGTCGAGCCATTGCTCGGCCGAGTAGCCGAGATTGCGCGCCGACACATGGACGTTGTTGATGTCGAGCAGCAGCGTGCAGCCGGTGCGCCGCGCGAGCTCGGCGAGGAAGTCGATCTCGTCCCACTCGTGCCCGTCGAAGCGCAGATAGTGGGAGGGGTTCTCGATCGCGATCGACGTATTCAGCGCGTCCTGCGTGCGCGCGATGTTCGCCGCGATGCGATGCAGCGCCTCGGTGCTGCGCGGAAAAGGCAGCAGGTCGGGAAAGTGCTGGCCCTTCCAGGCCGACCATGCGAGATGTTCGGAAATCAATGCGGGCTGGATGCGCCGTGCGAGCGCCGCCAGCCGCTGGAGGTGCGCGGCATCCGGCTCGGCATCGCCCGCGAGCGAGAGCGAGACGCCGTGCAGCGACAGCGGATGGCGCGCGCGGATCGCTTCCAGCCACCCGAGCCGCGGCCCGCCCGCCACCATGTAGTTCTCGGGATGCACCTCGAACCACAAGCCCTCGACCTGCGCCGCGAGCGCGGCGTCGTAGTGTTCGGGCTTGAGGCCGAGGCCGGCCGTGAGGGCGGTGGACATGGCGGCGGGGCCTGCGGACGCCGCCGGGCCGCCCCAAGGCGGCCGCGCCTCCCCCTCGGGGGGTGGCGAAGCACACGAAGCGGCAAGCCGGGGGGCAGACATCTCTAGGACTTGATGGGCGTCAGCGAGCCCGTGCCCTTCGGCGTCTTGATCGTCGCGCAGGTGCCGGCCGGCACGTTCTTCCAGGCATTGCCTTGGTAGTCGACCTTGGAGGTGCCTGCACAGGTGGTGCCGGGGCCGGCAGCGCAGTCGTTCTTGCCGGCCATCGAGACGCCGTAGCACTTCTCCATCGCGACCTTCTTGTCGGCCATCGGTTTGTCTTGCGCCATGGCGGAGCCGGCGGCGAGGGCGCCCAGGGCGAGAGCGGTGATGGCGAGAGGACGAGTGATCATGGAATGAGCTCCAGTGGTTGAGTGAAGGTTTTTCAACCGCGCCGCTTCGGCGCAGTCGTTTCTACTTCGCAGTCTGCGCGAACAGGGTTACAGCGCACGGCACAATCCGCCGGATTTCTTTTTTTGGCCGTGCCTGTAACCGGCTTGAGCGAAAGCACGAATGACAAGTGGGAGCCCGATGGCAAAGAGCGAAGCGGAGACGGTGCTGCACGACCTGTTCGTGCGCGGCCTGGCCGGCGACGCCCAGGCGTATCACGCCTTCCTGCAGAAGCTCAGCGCACACCTGCGCGCGTTCCTGGGCCGGCGGCTGTTCGGCTGGCCCGACGAAGTGGAAGACCTTGTCCAGGAATGCCTGTTAGCCATGCACAACCAGCGCCACACCTACCAGAGCGACCAGCCCCTGACGGCCTGGGTGCATGCGATCGCGCGCTACAAGATGATCGACCTGCTGCGCAGCAAGGCCAGCCGCGAGGCGCTCAACGATCCGCTGGACGACGAACTGGCCGTCTTCGCCGAGTCGGCCACCGAAGCCAGCGACGCGCGCCGCGACCTGGCGGGCCTGCTCGATACGCTGCCCGACCGGCATCGCCTGCCGATCGTGCACGTCAAGCTCGAAGGCCTGTCGGTGGCCGAAGCGGCGCGCCTGACCGGCATGTCGGAGTCGGCCATCAAGGTCGGCATCCACCGCGGCCTCAAGGCGCTGGCGCTGAAGATCAAGGAGTCCTCTTCGTGAAAACAGACGAGCTCGTATCCCTGCTGGCGCGCGAGGCGCAACCGGTGCCACGGCACGCGGCGGCACGGCGCATCTCGATCGCGCTGCTGGCCGGCGTGCCGCTGTCGATCGCATGGATGGTCTTCGAATACGGCGTGCGGCGCGAGCTGGTGCAGACCATGTTCTGGCCGATGTTCTGGGTCAAGCTGGCCTTTCCGCTGTGCATCGCCATCGCGGGCTTCGTGGTCGTGCAGCGACTGGCGAGGCCCGGTGCGCGCGTTCGTGCTGCCTGGCTGGGCCTGGTGTTGCCGGTGCTGGCGCTGTGGGTGCTGGGCTTCGCGGTGTGGTTCTTCGCACCTGCGGACGAACGCGCGGCCCTGGTCTGGGGCCAGACCTGGCGCACCTGCGCCTTCAACATCGCCGCGATCTCGGCGCCCGTGTTCGTAGCTGCGCTGATCGCGTTGAAGAGCCTGGCGCCGACGCAGCCGGCGCTTGCCGGTGCGGCCGCGGGCGCGATGTCAGCGGGGGTAGGGGCGGCGGTCTATGCCCTGCATTGCCCGGAACTGGCGGCGCCGTTTCTGGCGATCTGGTATGTGGCGGGGATGGGGTTGCCGGTACTGGCAGGGGCGGCCATTGGGCATCGGTTGTTGCGCTGGTGAAGGGCCTGTTAGCGTCGACGGCTCTTTGCGCCGAAGATTCCGCCTAGCACGCCGCGCAGGATTTCCCTGCCCATGGTCGTCCCCATGGTCCGCACGGCCGACTTGGCCATCGTCTGAGCAAGCCCGTCGCGTTTGCCTCCGCGAGGCCCGGTAGAGCCGAACAGGATGTCGTTCAGTCCACCCATCAGTCCGCCCGATTCCTCGGCTGCCGCAGCACCGGCCTTGCCCTTTACGGACGCCGCATCAGGCGCCGTCTCGGCCCGCTCCTTCAGCTTCTCGTAAGCCGACTCGCGGTCGACGGTCTTCTCGTAGACCCCCGCCACCAGCGAATTCGCAATCAACGCCTGCCGCTGCGCCGCCGTGATCGGCCCGATCTGGCTCCCCGGCGGCAGCACGTAGACGCGCTCCGTGATGCTGGGCCGCCCCTTGGCGTCGAGGAAGCTCACCAGCGCCTCGCCCACTGCCAACTCGGTGATCGCGGTCTCGATGTCCAACCCCGGCTTCTGCCGCATCGTGGTCGCCGTCGCCTTCACTGCCTTCTGATCCCGCGGCGTAAAGGCACGCAGCGCGTGCTGCACGCGGTTGCCCAACTGCGCCAGCACGGTGTCCGGAATGTCCAGCGGGTTCTGCGTCACGAAGAACACGCCCACACCCTTGGAGCGCACCAGCCGCACCACGAGTTCGATGCGCTCGACCAGGGCCTTGGGCGCCTCGTTGAAGAGCAGGTGCGCCTCGTCGAAGAAGAAGACCAGCTTGGGCTGTTCGGGGTCGCCGATCTCGGGCAGTTGCTCGAACAGCTCCGACAGCAGCCACAGCAGGAAGGTCGCGTAGAGCCGCGGCGAGTTCATCAGCTTGTCGGCGGCGAGGATGTTGACCACGCCCTTGCCGCCCTCGGTCTGCATGAAGTCCGAGATGTTGAGCATCGGCTCGCCGAAAAACTGGTCGCCGCCTTGGCTCTCGATCGAAAGCAGGCCGCGCTGGATCGCGCCCACGCTGGCGGCGCTGATATTGCCGTACTCGGTCGTGAACTGGCTCGCGTTCTCGCCCACGTGCTGCAGCATCGCACGCAGGTCCCGGAGGTCGAGCAGCAAGAGGCCGTTGTCGTCCGCGATCTTGAACACCAGGTTCAGCACGCCGGCCTGGGTCTCGTTGAGATTGAGCATGCGGCCCAGCAGCAGCGGGCCCATGTCGGAAATGGTGGCGCGCACCGGGTGGCCCTGTTCGCCGAACACGTCCCACAGGGTGACGGGGCAGGCGAGGGGCGCAGGCAGCTCGATGCCGCGCTCCTTGAGCGTGGCGGCCATCTTCTCGCCGATGCTGCCTTTCTGGCTGGCGCCGGTCAGGTCGCCCTTGACGTCGGCCATGAAGACCGGCACGCCGATGTTCGAGAGCTGCTCGGCAATGGTCTGCAAGGTGACGGTCTTGCCGGTGCCGGTGGCCCCGGTGATCAGGCCGTGGCGGTTGGCCAGGCCCGGCAGCAGGGCGCATTCGATGGTGTCGTGGC
The DNA here is from genome assembly GCF_003984645.1 of Variovorax sp. MHTC-1. GTDB lineage: Bacteria > Pseudomonadota > Gammaproteobacteria > Burkholderiales > Burkholderiaceae_C > Variovorax. The sequence goes on along the minus strand of NZ_RWKI01000001.1, from coordinate 439,150 downwards.
GGGCAATCAGAAGGGGGTCGGCCATGGGGGCTCCGGTCAATGGGTACGGAACGCAGTCTATCGAAGCGGCTCGAAGCGGCCTCCTATAATTCGCACCCCGTGCGATAGTTCATCCAAAGTTCTCGGAGTTTGATTTGTCATCGACCCAGCCCCCCATTTCCGCCGTCGGCGATGCACCCGAACAGTCAGCCCTCGAGAACGAGCTGGCCGTGCTTCTGGTGGAGTCGCTCAATCTCGAGATCGCACCCTCCGAGATCGTGCCCACGGCGCCGCTGTATGGGGAAGGCCTGGGGCTCGATTCGATCGACATCCTCGAAGTCGCCCTCGAAGTCTCGCGCAAGTACGGCTTCCAGCTGCGCTCCGACGACGAGCGCAATCAGCAAATCTTTCAGTCGCTGCGCAGTCTTGCGGCCCACGTCGCGCAGAATCGCGGCGACTCCTGATCCATGTCTCGATGGCGCATGGCGCTCCTGCTGCTCGCGGGGGTGGCCTATGCCGGGCTTTCCCATTGGATGATGCTGTTCCATGCCGCCGAGCCCTGGGCGGTGGGAGTGCTGCTCGCACCGCTGTGGCTGGCGGCGTTGGGCCTGGCCGGTAGCCGCTTCGGCGCCTGGGGCCTCACGGCGGCCGGCGCCGTCGGCGTGATCGGCTTCGCGCTGGTGCTGCGCGGTGAGGCGGGGGACCCCAACCGGCTCTATGTGTTCCAGCACGCGGGCATCAATGCCTTGCTGTGCGGATGGTTCGGCAGCACGCTGCGCGGCGACCGACTCTCGCTGATCGGCCAGTTCGCCGCGCGCATCCATCCGCTGTCGCCGGCCATGCGCGCCTACACCGCGCGCGTGACCTGCGTTTGGACCGGCTACTTCGCGCTCATGACCGTGGCCTCGATCGCGGTCTACGCGACCCTGTCCTTCGCCGCCTGGTCGGTGCTGGCCAATCTGCTCACCCCGGTGATGGTGGCTGGCCTGTTCGTGGGCGAGTACCTTCTGCGCTACCGGCTGCATCCCGAATTCGAGCGCACCCGCCTCATCGACACGGTGCGCGCCTTCTACAACGCGCCGGTCGACACCCACACCCGGCGATGAGTCCGATTTCGCTTCTTTCCGATCGCGACCTCGATGCGCCGCTGGCCTGGCGCCACGGCGTGCCGGTGAGCGCGCGCCAGTTCCTGGCCGACGTCGTGCGCTTTGCGCCCGAGCTCGAGGCCGGCGGGCCGGTGATCAATTTATGCGTCGACCGCTATGCCTTCGCGGTCAGCCTGGCGGCCGCGCTGGTGCGCGGCGAAACCAGCCTGCTGCCGCCCGATGCACGGCCCGACACGCTGGCTCGCCTGGTCGAGGCCGGCGGCCATACCTTTGCCATCGTCGATGCGGAGCAGGCCGAGACGCCGGGCCTGCCGCGCATCCTGATCGAGAACCGGCCGCCCGTCGCCGACGCGGGCGAGCAGCCCGTGCCCGAGATCGCGGCCGACCTGCATGCCGTGAGTCTCCTGACCTCCGGCTCGACCGGTACGCCGCAGCCGCATGCCAAGTCCTGGCAGACGCTGGTGGGCGACGTGGCGGCGGCGGTCGGCCGCTTGTCCGGCCTGCTCGGCCGCTCTTCGCTGTCCGGCCTCACGCTGGTCGCGACGGTGCCGGTGCAGCACAGCTACGGCCTCGAATCGTCGGTGCTGCTGGCGATGCTCGGCGGCGCCGCCTTCGATAGCGGCCGGCCCTTCTTTCCGGCCGATGTCGCGGCGGCGCTGGCGTCGGTGCCGCAGCCGCGCGCGCTGGTGACCACGCCTTTCCATCTCAAGACCTTGCTGCTCTCCGGTGTCGCGCTGCCGCCGGTGGACCTGATCCTCTCGGCCACCGCGCCGCTCTCGCCGCAGCTCGCGGCGCAGGCCGAGCAGGCCACGGGCGGCATGTTGATCGAGATCTACGGCAGCACCGAGTCGGGCCAGGTCGCGACGCGGCGACCCACGCAGAGCGAGATCTGGGAGACCTTCGGCCAGATCCGCGTGCATGCCGAGCACGACGCGGAGGGCGGCGAGCGCTTCATCTTCGAAGGCGATTTCATTCCCGAGCCGACGCCCTTGGCCGACGTGCTGGAGCTGGTCGACGAACGCCGCTTTCGCCTGCTGGGCCGCGCCAACGACCTGATCCACGTGGCGGGCCGGCGCAGCTCGCTGGGCTACCTCAACCACCATCTCAACAGCATCCCGGGCGTGGTCGACGGCGCCTTCTGGCTGCCCGACGACGTGACCGACGGCGTGGTGCGGCCGGTCGCCTTCGTGGTGGCGCCGACGCTCGATGCGCACGCGATCATCGCGGCGCTGCGCGAGCGGCTGGAGGCGGTGTTCGTGCCGCGGCGCGTGGTGCACGTCACGGCTTTTCCGCGCGAAGGCACGGGCAAGCTCACGGCCCGGGCGCTGCGCGAGTTCGCGCTCGCGCAGCTCGCCTCGGACGGCACGCCGGTGCAGCTCACCCACGAGGTGCCGGCGGACCATCCGGCCTTCGCGGGGCACTTTCCGGGCCAGCCCTTGCTGCCGGGCGCGCTGCTGCTGTCGGAGGTGCTCGAAGCCGTGCAGGGCGTTCCCGCGCTGGCGGCGCGGCTCGGTGCGCAGCCGACGCTGGCGGCCGCCAAGTTCCTCGCCCCGGTGCGCCCGGGCAGCACGCTCGTGATCGATCTGATTCCCGAAACCGGCGCCTCGCGCGGGCTGCGCTTCGAGGTGCGTTCTTCCGGCGTGCTGGCCGCGAGCGGGCGCTGGACGCCGGGCAGCGCCGCATGAGCAGCATTCCTCCAGAGGCCGGCGAGGCGAAGTCGCGCCAGGCCGACTGGTCGCGCATGCCCGAGCGCAGCAACATGCTGGCATTGCGCGTGATCTGCTGGATCGCCATCACCTGCGGACGGCCGCTGACGCGCCTCATCCTGCATCCGATCTGCCTCTATTTCCTGCTGTTTTCGCCGGCGCAGCGGCGCCACATCAAGCGCTACCTGTTCCGCGCCATCGGCCCGCGCGCCGGCTGGTCCGACGGCTACAAGCTGCTCCATGCCTTCGCCTCGACGGTGCTCGATCGCATCTACTTCCTGCGCGGCCGCATGGACCTGTTCGACATCCGGATCTACGGCAACCTTCCGGTCGAGTCCGAGGCGCATGCCGGCCGGGGCGCCTTCCTGCTCGGGGCGCACATCGGCAGCTTCGAGGCGATGGGCGCCTGCAAGCGCCAGAGCAAGAACCCCGAAGACCTGCGCCTCGCGATGTTGATGTACCAAGACAACGCACAGCAGATCACCAAGGTGCTCGACACGATCAGCCTGCCCGGTCTGCGGCCCCACATCATCGCCCTGGGCCGGCCGCATTCGATGCTCGCGCTGCGCGACTGGCTCGACGGCGGCGGCCTCGCGGGACTCCTGGCCGACCGCACGCTGCCGGGCCCTGACGAGGGGGGGGCGCAGCGCGGCAACAGCATCGAGCTGCCATTTCTCGGACAACCGGCTTTCATCAACGACGGGCCGTTCCGGCTGGCCGCGCTGCTGCGCCGCAAGGTGTTCTTCATGGCGGGGCTCTATGCCGGAGGGGCGCGCTACGATGTGCGCTTCGAACCCCTGGCCGATTTCAGCGAGCGGGTGTCCGACCCCGCGGAGCGGGAACGCCGCATCCGCGCCGCGCTCGAAACATATGTGGCGCGGCTCGAGGCCTTGTGCCGTGCCTATCCCTACAACTGGTTCAACTTTCATGACTTCTGGCTCGAAGATTAGGCTTGAGCGCTGGTGCAGGGGGCTCGTGGCGGCGCTGGCTTTTTCCGCATCGTCCGCATGGGCCTTCGACCTTCCTGAACTGATGGGCCTGCTCGCCAAGCAGAAGAGCGGCGAGGCGCGCTTCACCGAACAGCGCTTCGTGCGCGGCCTCGAGGGCCCGCTTGACGCGAGCGGAACGCTGAGTTTCCAGGCGCCTGACAAGATGACGCGCCGTACGCTCACGCCGCGCCCCGAGTCGATGGTGGTCGACGGCAACACGCTGACCTTGTCGCGCGGCGGGCGCACGCGCACCATGACGCTCGACAGCATGCCCGAGCTGCTCGGCATGGTCGAAGCCATGCGCGGCACCTTGACCGGCAACACCCAAAGCCTCGCGCGCTACTTCCGCGCCTCGGTCTCCGGCACTCCGGACAAGTGGACGCTCGACCTCGTGCCCATCGACGAGAAGCTCGCGGCCCAGGTACGCACGCTGCGCCTGAGCGGGCGCGCGGGTGAAGTGCTCGGCATCGAGATGGAGTTCATCGGCGGCGATCGCTCGGTGATGAGCATCACCCCCACGCGCACCGCGCCGTGACGCGCCACGCTGCCGCACCCGGCCGGCGGCGCATCGCGCTGGTGCTCGGCATCTGGCTGCTGGCGCTCGTGGCCGGCATCGCGTTGATTGCGCGCACGCATTTCAGCGCCGACCTCTCGGCCTTCCTGCCCGAAAGCCCCGACGAGCGGCAGCGTGTCCTGATCGAGCAGCTGCAAAGCGGCATCGCATCGCGCACGCTCTTCATCGGCATCGAGGGCGGCAAGGATGCCGCGCAGCGCGCCGAAGTGTCGCGCGCCGTGGCCGCTGCCATGCGCGAGAGCAAGCTCTTCGACCAGGTCCAGAACGGCGACACCAGCGACTGGAAGGAGTCCGGCACCTGGCTCTTCGACAACCGCTACCGGCTCGCGCCCGACATCACGCCCGAGCGCTTCACCGCTGCCGGCTTGCGCGATGCGATCGTCGACACCCTGTCGCTGCTCGGCACGCCGGCCGGCAACATCACCAGGCCGCTGCTCGAACGCGATCCGACGGGCGAGACGCAGCGCATCGCGGAAGGCCTGATTCCGGCGAGCTCGCCGCGCAGCGAACACGGCGTGTGGGCCTCGCGCACTGCGCCGCGTGCACTGATCCTTGCGACCACGCATGCGGCTGGCAGCGACCTGGACGCGCAGGCGACCGCGGTCGAGCGGGTGCGCGGCGCCTTCGCCGCCGCCACGCGCGAAATGGGCAGCGCCGGCCCGCAGCTGCAGATGAGCGGCGCGCCGGTGTTCTCGGTGCAGAGCCGCGACCAGATCAAGGGCGAGGCGATCAAGCTCGCCACCGTCGGCGGCATCGTCATGGGCGTGCTGCTGCTGCTGGCCTTCGCCTCGCCGCGCGCGCTGGTGATCGCGGTGCTGCCGGTCGCGACCGGCGTGGTGGGCGGCACGGCGGCGGTCAGCCTGTGGTTCGGTGAAGTGCACGGGCTCACGATGGGTTTCGGCAGCACGCTGATCGGCGAGACCGTCGACTACGCGATCTACTACCTGATCCAGGCGCGCGGCGCCGCGGTGCCGGGCACCGGCTGGCAGCGTTGGCGCGAGATCCACTGGCCCACGGTGCGGCTGGGCCTGCTGACCTCAGTCTGCGGTTTCGCGGCGCTGGTGTTCTCGGGCTTCCCCGGCCTCGCACAGCTCGGCGTGTTCTCGCTGGCCGGCCTGATCGCCGCGGCACTGGTCGCGCGCCACGTGCTGCCGGTGCTCGCACCCGATGGCGCAACCGGCATGGGCATGCGACGCCAGATGGCCCAGGTCGCCGGCGTCATCCTGCGTGCGCTGCCGCGCCTGCGCTATGTGTTCGTGGGCCTGGGCGCCGCTGCGCTGGCGCTGGTGCTGTGGCAGGGCGGCCACCTGTGGCGCGCCGAGCTCAGCGCGATGAGCCCGGTGCCGAAGGCGGCGCAGCAGCTCGACGAGGAACTGCGTGCCGACATCGGCGCCAGCGACGGCGGCACGCTGGTCGTGGTCCGCGGCGCCGACGAGCAGGCCACCTTGCGCAACGCCGAGGCCGCCGCCGCCAAGCTCCAAGCGCTGGTGGACCAGGGCGAACTGGCGGGCTTCGAAAGCGTCACGCGGCTGCTGCCCAGCGAGGCCGCGCAGGCCGCGCGCATCGCCAGCCTGCCCGATGCCGCGACGCTGAAGACGCGGCTGGCCGAAGCGACGCAGGGGCTGCCGCTGCCGGCCAGCCGGCTCGCACCTTTTCTCGCCGACGTCGAGAAGGCGCGTGCCCAGCCCATGATCCGGCGCGCCGATCTCGAAAGCGGGCCGCTGGGTGCCGTGGTCAACGCGCTGATGTTCCAGCGCCCGGGCGGCGGGTGGTCGGCGCTGATTTCGCTGCATCCCGGCGAGCGCTTCGATGCAGGCCGCCTCGCGGCGGCGCTGGCGGACGTGCCCGAGGTGCAGGTGGTCAACGTCGGCGACGAACTGCGCGGCCTTTACCGGCGCTACCTGCACGAGGCCTTCGTGCAGGTCATGCTCGGTGCGCTGGCTGTGGTCGTGCTGCTGGGCGTCTACCTGCGCTCCGGGCGCCGGCTGCTGGCCGTGTGCGAGCCGCTGCTGGTCGCGGTGCTCCTCACACTGGGCGGGCTGGCGGTGCTGCAGGTGCCGCTGGGCATCCTGCATCTCGTGGGCCTGCTGCTGGTGGTGGCCGTGGGCTCGAACTACGCGCTCTTCTTCGATCAGCTGCGCGAGACCGGCCGCGCCGACGAGGACACGCTGGCCTCGCTGATGCTGGCCAACCTCACGACGGTGGTGTCCTTCACGCTGATAGCGATCTCGGAGATTCCCGCGCTGTCGGCGATCGGCCGCGTGGTGGCGCCAGGCGCGCTGCTCGCGCTGCTGCTGTCGGCCGCGTTCGCGCGCGGGCCGGCCGGCGCTCCCGCAGTCCGCCACTGATGGGAAAATCCGCGCCGATGTCCCAAACTCTTGCTGTCTCCGAATCCTGGCCCTGGCCACCGATCATTCGCGCCAGCGTCGGCTGGCACCTGCTCGCGACCGCCGCCGGCGTGCTGGTGCCGGGTGCCGCGCCCTGGGCCATCGGCGCGATCGTGCTCAACCATGCGCTGATCACGGCCGCCGGCCTCACGCCCCGCAGCCGCCTGCTGGGGCCGAACGTCACGCGGCTGCCGCAAGCGGCCATTGCGCGCCGCGAAGTCGCGATCACCATCGACGACGGCCCGGACCCGGAAGTCACGCCGCAGGTGCTGGATCTGCTCGACGCCCATGGCCAGCGCGCCACCTTCTTCTGCATCGCCGAGCGCGTGCTGGCGCATCCTGCCCTGGCGCGCGACATCGTGGCGCGCGGCCACAGCATCCAGAACCACACGGCGCGGCATCGGCACAACTTCTCCTTTCTCGGGCCGCGCGGTTTTGCGGCCGAGATCTCGCGTGCGCAGCAGGTGCTGCACGAAGTGAGCGGCGAGCGGCCGACCTGCTTTCGCGCGCCCGCGGGCCTTCGCAATCCTTTTCTTGCGCCGGTGCTGCATCGCATGGGCCTTTCGCTCGTGAGCTGGACGCGCCGCGGCTTCGACACGCGCGAGCGCAACGCGGCCACCGTGCTGGCACGGCTCACGCGCGATCTGCAGGCGGGCGACATCGTGCTGCTTCACGACGGCAACGCGGCGCGCACGGCGGCCGGACGGCCGGTCGTGCTCGAGGTATTGCCCCCCTTGTTGGCGCGCATTCGTGCGAACGGCTTGCGCGCAGTCACCTTGCCGGAAGCATTGGCCGCATGAGCTCAGAGCTAACGACCACGACCGACGCCGCATGGCGCCGACTGCATGAAGCGGCCACCGCGCCGTACAGGAAGGCCGGCAACTTCGCCTGGCATTTCGCGCGCGGCAAGCTGGGGCGAGATCCGGTGTTCCGCGGCCTCATCGAACGCGGCCTGATCGGCGAGAGCCACCAGCGCGTGGTCGACATCGGATGTGGCCAAGGGCTTTTCGCGAGCCTGCTGTCGGCGATGGCCGCGATGCAGTCGCGAGCCGGCCATTGGCCGCCTGCATGGCCCACGACGCCGGCCGCCGCGGAGTACACCGGCATCGAGCTGATGCCCAAGGACGTGGCGCGCGCCGAGAATTCCATCGGCCATCTGCAGCCGGCGCCGCGCTTCGTCTGCGCCGACATGTGCACGGCTGCCATGCCGGCCTGCGACCTGGTCGTGATCCTCGACGTGCTGCACTACGTCGACCACGCGGCGCAGGAAGGCGTGCTGCGGCGCGTGCATGCCGCGCTGCAACCGGGCGGGCGGCTGCTGCTGCGCGTCGGCGACATGGCCAGCCGGCGCGGTTTCGCGATCAGCCAGTGGGTGGACCGCACCGTCACGCGCATCCGCGGCCATCGCGTCTCGCCGACCTGGGGCCGGCCGCTGGCGGACTGGACGGCGCTGCTGCAGCGCCTCGGCTTCTCGGTGCAGAGCATTCCGATGAGCGAAGGCACGCCCTTCGCCAACGTGCTGCTGGTGGCCGACCGCAGGGAGGCTGCGTGACCAGCGCGCCGCAGCAGCTCGACCAGGCCGGCATCGCACGGCGCATTCCGCACAGCGGCAGCATGTGCCTGCTGGAGCGCCTGGTGTCGTGGGACGCGCAGGCCATCCACTGCACCACCACGACGCATCGGCGCGAGGACAACCCCTTGCGCACGGCCAGCGGGGTGCTGTCGCCGAATGCGATCGAATACGCAGCGCAGGCCATGGCCTTGCACGGCGGCCTGATCGCGCAGGAGGGCAGCGAGCCCTCGGCCGGCTTCCTGGCCAGCGCGCGCAACGTGCGGTTTGCCGCGCAGCGCCTGGACGAGGTCGAGGGCGAACTGCACGTGCATGCGCGGCGCGCCTCGGGCGACGCCAGCCAGATCCTCTACGAATTCGCGGTGAAGGACGCGCAGGGCAGGCCGCTGGCCGAAGGCCGCGCGGTGGTCGTGCTCAATACGCCGCTTGCAACCGGAGCCTTGTCATGAGCCTTGCTGGAAAACGCGCACTGATCACCGGCGCCAGCGGCGCACTCGGCGCGGCCATCGCCGAGCGGCTGGCACGCGACGGCGCCATCGTGCTGCTGCACGCCAACTCGCGGCCCGAGGCCGTCGAGCAGCTCGCTGCCGCCATCGCCGCGGCGGGCGGCCAGGCCGAGTGCCATGTGTTCGATCTGCAGAGCGACGAGGCCTCGCGCGCCGCCTGCGAGCGCATGCTGGCCGGCGGCCCGGTGCAGGTGATCGTCAATAACGCCGGCGTGCACGACGATGCGGTGCTGCCCGGCATGAGTGCCGCGCAGTGGCACAAGGTGATCGACGTCTCGCTCAACGGCTTCTTCCGCGTCACGCAGCCCTTGCTGCTGCCGATGCTGCGCACGCGCTGGGGCCGCATCCTCAACATCTCCTCGGTGGCCTCGCTGACCGGCAATCGCGGCCAGGTCAACTACGCGGCCGCCAAGGGCGCGCTCAACAGCGCGACCAAGGCGCTGTCGCTCGAGGTAGCGGCGCGCGGGGTGACCGTCAACGCCATCGCGCCCGGCATCATCGCCTCGCCGATGGCCGACGGCGTGTTCGACAAGGCCATGATCGATCAGCTGGTGCCCGTGAAGCGGGCCGGCAGGCCGGAAGAGGTGGCTGCGCTGGCGGGGTTCCTGGCGAGCGATGAGGCTGCCTACATCACGGGGCAGATCATTTCGATCAATGGCGGGATGATTTGAGGTCGATCGTCTTGACGGGCTGTTTGTTGGTTTTCCCTCGGCTATGAGTAGCTGTTCTCCAATCTAGCAAGCGCGTAGCCCGCGCGCGAAATCTACTTCTTCTTGCTCTCATTCTGCTGTGATGCAGAGTCGCTGCCGCTTGAATCGGTCTCAGGAACCTCTGGCTGCTCGTATGTAGCTTTTGCTTTGCGCCAACCTAGCGGATCGTTGGTGAAGGGAGGAGGGAGCCCAAGGGCATGAGCTCGACCACTGAATCCCGCAACAGCCATGCACCCAAGGCCCACGGAAATGCCCAGCCACCACATCCATACCGTAGGCGAAAAGGCAATCGAAGCGAGCAAGATTGAAAGTCCCACTAAGAACAGTAGCGCAACCCCGAGGCCTGTTAGTTTTCCCTCGGCTAGGAGTAGTGGCAGTACTTGCGTTTTACGTTTCATCTCATTTCGCATCGAGTAAACGGCGGTACTGCTGGTTCACCCATTGCTGGAAAGACTGTGAAGCACCAGACTTCTTCCATTCCTCCAGCATTTCGTTGGTAATGGGAGTGGCAACCGGTCCCACCACCGGCACCCGCTCTACCACTACGCCTGTACGCGCTGCGCACGAGCGAACTGGCCACCCCGTCGATCAACTGGCGCTGCAACTGGTCCCTGAACGGCGCCGCGTCGTTGGTCGCGCTGGCCAGGTTCTTCGGCAGGAGCCCTGATGAGCTCAACCCCTGCAGCGCCCCCGCCGTGACCAAGGCGGTGGCGATGTTCTTGATGCCCTCGCTGCTGCCCAGCTCCTTCAGCACCGTACTGAGGTCGCCGTGGTTGTTGACTGGGCTGACATTGTCGAACGGCCGGCGCTCAAGCTCGTGCTTCTCGCTATGACGCCGTGCCAACCTGCAGGTCCTGCGCGCGTTTTGACAGTAGGCCACTACCATCGCCCCTTCCATTTTCCTTCCAGCCACATCAAGACAGTAGTAAACACGGTCATGCCAAGAATGAGCCAAGCCGACCACCTAAGGGAGCCACTGTCGACTGAAAAATTGAGCACGCCGGGGATCGCCCACCGGATCAGGGGCATGCCTAGAAGGATCGAGTTGGGCAAGCCGATGCCATAGGCAAAATGAGATGCACCGAAGCAGAGGCAAAGAACCTTCAAGTCATGCTTCCATGGCGGCGGCTTCATCGACCACCTCGCGTCGGATTGCCTGTGTTGGCAGGCGTGCTTGGGCTGTTGACCAATATGGGCGACCATACTTCGTCTTAACTGAACATCAGCCGCCGAAGATCTTGCCGCGCAACCAAAGAACCAACGTTAGAAGGATGGCTCCACTGACGATCAATACCGCCAAGCTCCAAAGTTCGGATGCGCTAGTCGGAAAGTGAAGCACTCCAACGATGGCCCATCGAGCTAGAGGCATAGCAACCAGGAATCCTAAAGCGAAAATTGTGGCAATAGCGAGCAGACAAATAGTGAATAGAGCGCCCAGCGCCTTTAGCTCGTGCTTTCGAAAAAGATTCATTTCCCACCTCGTGTTGAATTACCTGAGTTGGTCGTTGTGCTTTGGCTATTCACTGTTACGTTGCCGACTTCTTGCAAGGCGCTACTGCCGACTGTTCCAAAAGCTCCGGGCAACGGACTCGATCCTATCCATCGCTGAATCGTGAATCCCATGTCCTGCCACATCGGTCGGTACCATGGATTCACTACGGCGTCCAAACTGCCTCGCACGGCCGTGCCTACCGGATACCCGATGGCTGTACCAAGTGCCGCGCCTGTTATGCCGAACGTGGCATTAGGCCCATCGTTTTTTATGGCCGAAATGGACAGCGCTCCTCCAGTGTTTACGAACATAGAGGGCCAGAAGCCCGCCCCGTAAGTCAACGCGCCGGTAGTAAATGCCATTCCGACGTCCCGAGGGTTGATGGATCCACTTGCCGCGTATTGGCCAAGGGCATTGAACCCCGCGCCAATCGTGCCTCCGACTAACAGACCTTCCGCAGTAATCGGCACTCCCGCAGGGCCAAGCAACGGAAGCACCACAAGCGCAGCAGCGTTGATTGCTTGCTGATTGCACTGGTCCGGATTCGCGTTGCAGTTGTCCAGCACCGCAATGGAATGATTGACCCGTTCCCGATAGGCCGGGTCACTCGCAAGTCGTTGGCCAAGATGCTGGCCAAGATCATTCGCAACCGCTCCACCGCTGGGGAGTCGTCCATTGGCAGCCAGCTCGAGCATGGTCTCTGTGCCAGAAGCGACCTCGGTGCCAAGCGTGGCGCAGTTTCCGGTCGCACTGCAGTTGGCCAGCGCCACGTTCTGCTGGTTGCTGAGTTGCTGATAGCTCTCCCGTATGGCTTGCTGCTCTTGCGGGGTGCAGCTTCTTGCCTGGCACCGTTGCATCTCGTCGGCGAACGTTCGCCACTGCTGGCTCGTCAGGTAGTTGTTCTCCACCGCATTCGCACCAGTGCCCGCCGCGACATACACGCTCTGCCCATTCGTTCCGACCAACGCCCCGGCGACCCCGCTCATCACTTGCGACCATGCACTGGTCTCCGCAGCTCTGGTCGGGTCACCCGTCGGATTGATGAATCCCGCGGCCAGATGGCCTGCGACGGCACCAACGGCTCCCGGCGCGCAACCGTCTCCATTGCCCGTTCTGGCCGTGCCGGCCGCGCATCCCAAGATGGCATGCGCCACTTCGCCGGCGAACCGGTTCAGCGCCGGCGGCGTGACGGCGCCGGTCGCCGGATCGATCCCGGGGCTGGTCCACTGGCCGATCTCGTAGGCCCCGAACGCGGCGCCGGTGGTGACGACGGCATTCGCGATGCCCTGTGCGAGGTTGTCCTGCAGGCTGCCACCATTGACGGCCGTGTTCACGACGGCGTGGGCGCTGGCATTGATCACGTTGCGCCCGAGGTTCTGCGCAAAGCTGCCGTTCTGCGGCGAGATCCGGTTGAGCGGCGTGGTCACGCCGTTCACATCCATCGTGATCGTGCTGCCCAGCCCCTCGATGGCCCCCGCCGTCACCATGGCGGTGGCGATGTTCTTGATGCCCTCGCTGCTGCCCAGCTCCTTCAGCACCGCACCGAAGTCGCCGTGGTTGTTGACCAGGCTGACGGTGGCCTGGCTGGCGATGGCGGTGACGCCTGCCTGCACGGCACCGCCCACGCTGGCGGAGATGGAGAGGCCCGTGCCGGTGAGGAACGCACCGCCACCCGACAGCGCCACGCCTTCTCCCACCGCGACGGCTGCTGCCTGGCCGGAGGCGGCGCCCGCGCCTGCGGCCATCGGCGCGGCCGCCGCGCCCACCACCAGGGCGACCAGTGCCGCGGCCACCGGCCCCATGCCGCTCTGGCTGTAGGCCCACTTGTCATGCGCCTCCTGCACGCGCTGCCATTCGACGCTGTTCGCGAAGGCGGGGTTGCTCGTGAGCTGGTTCACCCAGGCCATGCCGGGCTGCTGGCCCAGCGTGGCGAGGCTCGTGCCTTGGGCGACGTTGGCCTTGATGCCGCCATCGGCCTTGATGTTCAAGGTCGCGACGTTGAAGCGGTTGTACTGGCTGGTCTCGTCCACGCGCCCGCTGCCCGAGGCCGACACGAAGGCCGCATCGCCCTCGTTCTCCTCCTGGCTCATCGCGCTGGTGGTGCTCTGCGTGAGCAGATTCAGCTTGCCGCCGGCATGGAGGTCCAGGCTCTCGGCGTTGGCCTCGATCGCGCCGAGGGTCATGTCGCCGCCGCTGCGCAGCTTGATGTCGGTCGCGTTGAGGGTGGTGCGCGCCAGGGTCGTCTCCTGGCTGTCGGCGTCCAGGCTGTAGTGGGTCATGCCCTTCTTGGTGACGTGGCGGGTCTCGGCGCTGGCCTGGTTCTCGCCGGCGTAGAGGGTCAGCTTGTCGCCGGCATCGAGGCTCAAGGTCTCGCCGGCGCTCAAGGTGGCCGCGCGTCCGGTGAGATCGCGCCCCGCTTTGATGCTGACGTTGCCGGCGCCGCTGACCGTGCTGCCGGTCTCCTGGCTTTGCAGGCCCTGTCTCGAGTTCTTCTCGCTCCAATGGATGTCCTCGCTGCGTTCGGTGGTGACGCTGTCGAGGTTCACATCGCGCTTCGCATGCACTTCGACGCTGCCGGCGCTGTGCACTTCTGCGCCCACGAGGTTGGCATCGCGGCCCGCATGGGCCACCAGGGTGCCGCCGGGGTTGGTGACGTACAGCCCTGCCACGCGATCCACGACAGTGGCGCCCAGTCGGACACCGCCTTGGCCGTCGTTGTGCGCACTGCGCGTTGTGGTCGCCACATTGAGATCGCGTCCCGCGACCGCCCTCAGGCTGCTCTGCGCATCGATGGTGCCGCCAATCATGTTGAGGTCGTTGCGCGCCTCCACCGACACCGCATCGCCGCTGATGCGGCCATGGATGTTGTGCACGTTCTCGGCGGTGATGCGGGTGACGCGGCGCCCGGCGATGGTGCCGCTGTTGCCGAGATCGCCCGCGAGGTGCAGGTCCACGCTGTTTCCCGAGAGGATGGCACCGGAGCCGTCGATGTCGCCTTCCCGCACGCGCACGTAGACCTGGGGCACCAGCACTTTCTGCGTGCTGCCGTCGGCGAGCGTCACCTCCTGCTCGATGAGCCAGACGATGTCGCTGGTGAGCTGCGCCATCTGGGCTGCTGTCAGAGCCACGCCAGGCTTCAAGCCGTACTGCTGGGCGAAGGTGATGCCGGCGTTCATGAGCGCGGCGTACTGGTCCTCGTCGCTCGCGTAGCCGTCCAGATAGCGGTAGCCCGTGAGCTGGGCCACCTGCTCGCGGATCAGGCGCTGCTCGTAGAAGCCGTCGCCCAATCTCTTCTGGGTGCGGTTCGGATCGAGCCCGAGGTTGTTGAGCAGGTAGTCGCTGCTGAGCCATTGGCGGCGGTTGGCGAAGCGCGGGTCGGTCTCGATCAGGTAGCGGCTGGTCGATTCGGGATGCGTGGCGAACAGGCTGGCGCTGGGCACCGTGGCGTTGGGCGTGCTGGTGCGCACCACCTGGCCGCCCGCAGGCACCTGGACGATCGGGTGGACGCGCGGGGCATCCGGGTTCGTTCGGCCCGGGGTGAGATTGCCGGTGTCGGCGCCGCTGCCTGCGATGGCCACATGGCCCTCCTGGCGCGCCGCGGCGAGCGTGACGGTGGTGTTGGTCGTGAGGTTGTAGGGCGCGAACTGGTAGACGCGCTCGTCGCTGCCGAAGGTATGTTCCTCGACGTAGCTGTGGATGGCGGTACCGGTCTGGACCGTGGGCGCGTCGACCTCGAGGCCGATGTCGACGATCTTGCCGCCCGTCACGCTGAGCGCGCCGCCGGCCAGGATCTGGCTCATGTCGTTGGTGCCGCCGGCGACCTGGATGGCCATCGCGCCGCCGGCGAGGATCTTGGCCGGGGCGGAGGTTTGCAGCACCGGCGTGGCCGAGGCGACGGTGTAGTCGAAGGCGTCGTAGATGGAGGAGAAGCGCTGCGGCTTGGACTCGCCGTTGGGCCCGCGAGCCAGGCCGGTCATGGTGTGGATGAAGGCGAGCGTGGCCTCGTCGAGCTTGGTGTGGGCCTGGCGGTAGGCCTGCCACCGGTCGTATTCGGCCTGGGTGACCGGATGGTCGAAGGGCCTCAGGATGGTGGTCGGGCCCGAGGGGCCATCGACGGAGATCGTGATGCCCTCCTGGCCGACGGTGATGTCGGGGTGCAGCCTGCCGATGAAGTCGCCCGGAAGGTCTTCCGCAGGGGGCGTGACGCCGAAGGTGGCCCAGATGGGATCGTCGATGGCGTACCAGGCGCCGGGCATGAGCGTCGTTTCGCAGACACTGGCATCGCCGCCGGTGCAGGTCTGGTAGCTGCGCTCGGCGCTGTTGGCCGGGCTCTGAAGGTAGTAGCGGCGGAAGCGCTCGAGCGGGTAGTCGGGCGAGGGCAGCAGCAAACGGGCGTAGGGGTTGTCGCCGGGCGCGAGAGGAATGGAGGCGTCCCCGGCGGTCCAGCCGTTCCAGCCGGTGTCGGGGAACTGGATGTAGCCGCCGAAGCCGAAGAGGACCTCGCTCGCCTGCCAGCGCCGGCTGCTGCCGGGGGTCATGTATTCGACGAAGTGCTCGCTGGGGCCGGGCTGCAGGGCCCAGGTGACGCCGCCGTTGGTGTTGGCGAGCAGCGCGGTCTTGATGTCGGCGTTGCGGGTGGCCTCGATGGTCGAGGCATGGTTAGTAAGGCTCGTAGCGGCGCCCGTGGCCCTTCCATTGGCATCCAGGCTGCCGCCGATGAAGAGATCGCCGTCGCTGAAGATCAAAGATCCGTCGCGGTTCTCGATCGTTTGCGCGCCGATGTCCAGGCGCTGGCGCGCGGCAATGGTGGCGGAGGTCGTGACGCCATTGACTGTCTCTGCCAGGTTGTTGAGCGTGCCCGCGGCGATGGATATCTCATCGCCGTAGATGCGGCCGGTGCCGATGTTGGTGAGCGTGGCCGCGTCGAGGCGGGTTGCAACGCCGTCGATGACGCCGCGGTTGGTGATCGTCTCGCCGGCGCTGAGCGTGGTGACGTCGCCCTGGATGTCGCCCGTGGCGGTGTTGTCTATATCGCGCCCCGCGAGCAGCAGGTCGTTGCCGGCGGCGAGCCGGCCGCTGTTGATGATGTTGCCGCTGGTGCTGAGGCTCAGATTGCGGTCGGCGATGGTCTGGCTGCCGGCGGCGATCACGACGTCCTGGTCCAGCGCGAGACGCATGTCGCCTCGGGAGAGCAGCTTGCCGTCGAGGGCGAGCGAATCGGCAACGATGCTGAGCGTGTCGCCGGAGGAGATCAGCCCGCCCGTATTGGTCACGCTGCCCGCGCTGGTGATGGTCGTGTTCGCGTCGGCGCGGATGGCCCCCGATGTGTTGGCCAGACCGGCCGCGGTGATGGTGACGTTCTGCCCCTCGAGCGTGCCGCGCGTGTGGGTCACCGCGCCGCTGGCCGTGATGTCGAGTGCGCCGGGCGTCGTGATCAGCGCATGGCTGGTGTCGATGCCGCCCGCGGTGGCCGTGAGCGCGATATCGACCGCGCTCGTCTGGCTGCCCGGGAGGTCGATGCTCGCGCCACCCAGGCGGGCATTGCCGGCGGCAAGGTTCATCCCTCGGGCCACCAGTGCACCGGAGGCCGCGACGCGCAGATCGCCGGCGCTGCCGAGCTGGCCGTCGGCCTGGATGCCGGCGCCGAGCACGCCGGTGGCGGTGCTCTGCAGGCTGCCGGCAGCGACCGTCGTGTGGCGACCGGCCGTGATGCTGCCGTCGTTGACGAGCGCGCCGGCCACCTCGAGCCTGGTGTCGTTGCTGCCGCGCAGACTGCCGCTGTTGCTCAAGCTCCCCGCCCGGATCGACAGGTTCGCAGCCGAGATGGTGCCGCGCGTGTTGTTCGCGAGGCCGCCCGAGCCGATGCTCACGTCGCCATCGCTGGCCAAGGTTCCGTCCTGGTTGAGCAGGTCGCCCGCGGCGGCGATGGTCAGGCTGCCGGCGCGCAGCGTTCCGCCGGTGTTGTCGAAGTGGTCGACATTGGCGCTGAAGTTGTTCCCAACGTCGACCGTGCCGCCCACGTTGCTGAAGCTCGGGCCGCTGGCCGCCAGGCTCGTCGTGCTGAGCGAGCCGCCGTTGTTGTTGATCTGCGGGGTCTGCAGCGCGATCGGGCCGCCCGCGTAGATGCGGCCGCCATCGTTGAGGATGGCGCCGGCGGCGGTGAGGCTGCCGGGGGCGGGAGGGACGTAGGGCTGCGAAGGCGCGGTGCCGCCGCTGCTGCCGGGGCCGCCTCGATCGCCCGTGCTCGGTGTGCCGGTGTCGGTGCCGCCAGTGCCAGTGCCAGGGTTGGGTTGCGCAGGCGTCTCGGGAATCGGCTCCGCACCGATCACGCCACCCGCGGTATTGCTCAAGCTCGGCGCCGCCACCGTCAGGCCGACGCCGCTGGTCTGGCGGATGGTGCCGCCGCGGTTGTCGATGTCGCCGCCCGCGCTCGCGAATTCGACCCTCGGGCCTTCGAGGGTGCCGCCCGCATTGCCGAGCGTGCCCTGCGTCGCGATCTTGAGTTCGCCGCGGCTGGCGATGCGCCCGCTGTTGGCCAGGCTGTCGGCGGACAGGTTGGCACCGGCGCTGGCAGGGTGCCGATGTTCTCCAGCCGCCCGGCCGCGGTGACGACGAGCTGACCGGCACCGGCCAAGGTGCCCGCGCCGTTGGCGGCCTGGATGGTGCCGGCATTGCGCGCGCCCAGCCCGGCCTCGGTGCCGATCAAGGTGATCTTGTTGGCATACATGCCGCCGAGCTGGGCGACATCGAGCGCGAAGGTGGGTGTAGGGCCGGTGCCCGTGGTCGGGCTGATCTGCCCGTGATCGGCCGAGACCTGGTTGGCCCCCGCCACCACCTTGAGCTCGTTGGCCCAAATCCCGGCGTTGACCTGCACGGCCCGCGCGAGGATGGCCGCGTAGTCGGTGCGGCTCAGATCGAGCCCGGCACCGTCGATGCTGATGGTGCCGCCACGCACCACATAGCTGTCGAGCCCGCCCTGCGCATTGAGCTGCGGCGTGCCTGTGGTCAGGGTGGCTCTCGAAGCATTGATGAAGCCCCCGCCGTCCACGCTGATGCCGGCCGGATTCGCGATGACCACCTCGGCGCGCTGGCCGCCGACTTCCACATACCCGCGCAGCTGCGTCGGGTTGCCGCTCGTGATCTCGTTGAGGATGATGCGCGCCGGGCCCGTCGCGAGGTACGGATTGCCTTGAACGAAGCCGCCCAGCTGCGTCTGCACATCGGTGCGGCTGTTGTTGAGGATCGCGCCATTGCGCTGAACGTCGAACTGGTTGAAGAGGTTGCGCGAGACGCCGGCTGCGCTGGGCGTCTGGATATTGACCAGGGGCACGCCATTGGGCGCCAGCAGCACCGTGGGCCGCAGGTTGGGCGCCACGCCCGGCGCGCCGACGATCTGGGCTTGAACGGTCGACGCCACCAGCACACCGAAGAGCGCCGCGGCTGCCATCGCAGGAGCCGTGCCGCTGGCCTCGCCCGTGCGCCTGGCCGTCTCCTGCACGACCATCCTTAGCCCGCGCGCGGCATTGAACACCACGCGATGCAATCGCTTGTTCATTGTTCTTCTCCCTGCGCCGTCGCGCGAAGAAGAAGCTCAAGCGCGCGGCAGGGCGCGATTCTGCGGGGAGAACTCAGCGATGAATCTGATCAATTCTGGCGCTGCATCGTGGCCAGCGTCCAACCTCTCAAGCCGCGTCGATCAACGCTGAAACGGCGGCGCGCGCCGCAGCCTCCGCAGCAGCAGCCCGGGCAGGCGCAGCACGAACTCCCCCATCAGCCGCGTGTGCATCCAGCTCAGCAACAGGTTGTCGCGCACGTAGTTGAAGTGCGAGACGCCGCCTTCCGCGGCAGTGAGGTACTTGACCGGCGCGTCGATGTTGACCGGCTTGACGCCGCGCCACGCGAGGCGCACCACGGCCTCGGTGTCGAAGTCGAACCGGCGCATCCAGGGCTGGCGCGCCATCACCGCGATCAGGCCCGCGACCGGGTAGACGCGAAAACCGTAGAGCGAATCGCCGATGCCGGCGAACAGGGTTTCGAGGTGGGTCCAGCCGTTCGAAAGTTTGCGCCCGCGCACGCGCAGCAGCGGCGCCGAAGCATCGAACACGGGGCGGCCCAGCACCATGGTCTCGGGCCGGGCCTGGGAGGCTTTCATGAAGGCGGGAATCAGGTCGGCCGGATGCTGGCCGTCGGAATCCATGGTGAGCGCATGCGTGTAGCCGGCCTCCTGCGCCGCGCGCAAGCCATGCAGCACGGCGGCGCCCTTGCCCTGGTTCTCAGGCAGCACCCACACGCGCAGGCCGGGGTCGGACGCGGCCATCTGCTGCATGCGCTCGCCGGTGCCGTCGGTGCTGCCGTCGACCACTACCCAGACCGGGCTCCACTGTGCGCGAGCCGCGCTGACCGTCGAGAACAGGCGCTCGCCCGTGTTGTAGCTGGGGATCAGGACAAGGTGGGTGCGCGAGATGTCTGGCATGCGGGCTGTGCGTCGGAGGCGCGCTGTTCCAAGGGGTGGCGAAAGTACTGTTCGATCTCGTGCAGCAGCGCATCGCTGTCGTGCTGCGGCGCAAAGCGCTGGCCGAGTCGGAGCCTGAAGACGATCGGCAGCGGCGGCACGCGCCACAGCGGCCAGCCTTTGCCGAGGTAGGGCGAATCGGTCTCGATGAAGACGGTCTGGATCGGCGCCTGCGCGAGCTTGGCGATCAGCGTGACGCCGGGCCTGAAGGCGTTGAGCGGCGGCGTCACGGTGCGCGTGCCCTCGGGGAAGATCACGAGCTGGCCGCCGTTCTTCAGGTCTTCGACCGCGAGCCGCACCATGGTGCGCGCCGAGTCGTTGCGGATGTAGCGGGCCAGCCGCGCGCCGGCACCGAGGAAGATGTTGCGCATCAGGTCGGCCTTCATGATGCAGGCGCTGCGCGGCAGGCGCGCCACCAGCAGCAGGGCGTCGAGCATGGTCGGATGGTTGGCGACGAAGATCACGCCGCGTTCGTCGCGCAGGGCGTCGAGACAGCTCGCGTCGATGCGCATCATGCCGAAGGCGGAGGCCGTGGCCCAGAACGATCGGTAGGCGAAGGCGATCACCCTGCGCCCTAGCGAGCGGCCCACGCGCGCCGGCAGCATCGGGTAGAGCAGCATTGCGACCAGGTTCCAGGCCAGCGAGATGCTGCCCAGCAGCAAGAGCAGGGCGTAGAGCAGCAAGGCGAGCGGGATGGAGAAGATCCAGCGCAGCAGCCGCTTCATGGCGTGCTCGCGCATTCAGGCGCGCAATGAGCCGCTGGCAACCGCATGGGCTTCGATCTCCACCAGCAAGTCCTGGCGGCAGATGTCCGCCTCCAGGTAGACCGCGTGGCTCACGGTATGAGCCTCCGGACCCAGCGTTTCTTCGAGCACCCGGCGCACGATCGGCGCATCGGCGACGTGGCGCACGTACACCACGCAATCGAGGGCCGCGAGATCGAAGCGCGTGGTCGCGCGCTCGTTGGCCGCCGCGATCACCGCGCCGAGATTGCGCAGCGTTTCCTGGGTCTGCGCCAGCACATCACCCGGGTGTACGGTTTCATGGCCGACGATGCTCGCCGTGCCCGAGATGAAGAGCGCCACGTCGCCGCCGCCGATCTCGGCCAGCGCCGCGCGCGAGAAGGTCGGCGAGCGCGGGCCGTAGGTCGGCGGATAGCGGTAGGCGGAGACCTGCCGCGGATTCTCGACCGGCAGCGGCGCGATGCGTCCCGCCAGAAAGCGGATGCACAGCGCGCCCTGGTGGATGCCGAGCGCGCAAGCCGCCGGCGCGCCTTCGAAAGCGGCCTGGCCGGCGTCGACGAAGGCCTGCTGGCGGCCGAGGTTGAACTGCCGATAGCGCTCGAGGCCGCCGCCGTCGGCGTTGATCTGCGGCAGGTAGTTCCATACGCGCAGCAGGTGGGCGCAACCGGTCTGCGCGAGCGACTCGAACAGGTCGCGATAGGCCCGCTGGGCGAGGGCGGCCAGGCCCACCTTCTCGGTGGCCTCGTCCAGATCGATGGCGCCCAGCATCCAGTGGCCGTCGCATCGCCAGCGCACCACGCCGGTGGTGCCGGATTCGATGCGTTCGCTGGCATGCCACACGTCGGCCATCGCGCCTGCCTGCGAAAGAACGCGCGCATTGACCGTGGGCATCCAGGCCAGGTCATGGGGCGTGCCGTAACCCAGCGCACCGAAGGGCGGATTCCCGGCCGATAGCAGGGCCAGGCTTTGCGACAAGGACAGCCGCTGGACGCGCAGGGGCGGCACCCCGTTGAAGTCGCGCGCGCTCACTGGGCCTCGACGATGTTTTCGCCGGCGAGCGGCCCGAGGTCGCGGATATTGCTGCGCCGCCTGCGCCAGGCCTCCCAGGTGCGGCGCGGATGCCCGGCCGAGACGAGGTAGTACAGGGCCTTGAGCACCCGCAGCGAGCGCCAGATCGGCGTCTTGCCGTAGATGTCGCCGGCCAGGAGCGACAGCAGCGCTTCCTTCACGCGGAACGGGTTTTGCGGGTACATGAAGAACTCGCGGATGGTCGGGTTCGTGACGCGGAAGATGAACCAGGAAAACTCGCGCGGCCCCTTGCGCATGTAGCGCTCGAAGCGCTGCCGCGCCGGGCCGGCCTGCGCGGGTCGATCGAGCGCGGTGGCCACCACCTCCGCGCCTTCGAAGGCGCTGTGCATCGCGAGGTAGACGCCCGAGGAGAACACCGGGTCGACGAAGGTGAAGGCATCGCCCAGCATCAGATAGCGCTCGCCGCTGCAATGGGTGCTGGTGTACGAATAGTTACCGGTGGCGTACACGGCGTCGCCGACCAGCGCGGCCTGCGAAAGGCGCACGGCCAGTTGCGGGCACATCGCGATGGTGTCGGCGAAGAAATCCTTGAGCGGCTTGCTGCGCGACTTCAGGTAGTGGGGCCAGCACACAGCGCCGACGCTGGTCGTGCCGTCGGCCAGCGGGATATACCAGAACCAGCCGTGCGCAAACCAGAAGATCGTGATGTTGCCCTCGAGCTTGCCCGGCAGGCGCTCGGCATTCGTGAAGTGGCCGAAGAGGGCCGAGCTGTTGTGCTTCGGGTTCTTCTGCTTGGCCTTGAACTTGTTCGACAGGAAGGTGTCGCGGCCGGAGGCATCGATCACGAAGCGGGCACGCCAGTTGCACGGCGCGCCGTCGTCCAGCGTGGCCTGCACGGTGGCGCCTTCATCGTCGAAGCGGACGTCGCGCACCCGGCAGCCTTCGATGGTCCGAGCGCCCTGCGTTGTGGCATTGCGGAACAGGATCTCGTCCATTTCGGAGCGCCGCACCTGCCAGGCATAGGGCATGGACTTGTCCCAGGCGTCGGCGAATTCGACCATCTGCACGTGATCGTGATCGGGCGAAACGAACTCGACGCCCCACTTGGGCATGCCGATGCGCTCGAGCTCGTCGCGCAGGCCCAGCTTGTCGAACAGCGCCACGTTGGCCGGCAAGAGCGATTCCCCGATGTGGAAGCGTGGATGGTGCGCCTTTTCGAGCAGCACGACCTGGCGGCCCTGTCGTGCCAGCAAGGCCGCGGCCGTGGAGCCGGCGGGGCCGCCGCCGATCACCAGCACATCGCAGCTCTGGTGGGAAAGCGCGGCGGGTTCGGTTGTTGTTGTAGGGGTGTTCATGCGCTTTGACTGGGATGGATTCCAAGAAGATGCCCGTTCGGACGTGGCGCATCAGCGGCGGATTATCCCAAAAAGCATCTGTGATCTCGCCATAGGACGCGGGGCGTTGCGTGCGCCGGACAGTAAACTCGCTACCTGCTTTGAAAACATGAGATAGCGAGTACGACAAGCCATGGCCGGACACAGCAAATGGGCGAACATTCAGCACAGGAAGGGCCGGCAGGACGAGAAGCGCGGCAAGCTCTGGACCCGTGCGATCCGTGAAATCATGGTCGCGGCACGCGCCGGCGGCGGCGACCTGAGCGGCAATCCGCGGCTCAGGTTGGCGGTCGAAAAGGCCAAGGCAGTCAACCTGCCGGCCGACACCGTCAAGCGCAACATCGACAAGGCCACCGGCAACCTCGAAGGCGTCAACTACGAGGAGATCCGCTACGAGGGCTACGGCATCGGCGGCGCCGCGATCATCGTCGACACCATGACCGACAACCGCGTGCGCACCGTCGCCGAGGTGCGCCATGCCTTCTCCAAGCACGGCGGCAACATGGGCACCGAAGGCTCGGTCGCCTTCCAGTTCAAGCACTGCGGCCAGTTCGTCTTTGCGCCCGGCACCAGCGAGGACAAGGTGATGGAAGTGGCGCTCGAAGCCGGCGCCGAAGATGTGGTGGCCGGCGACGACGGCGCCATCGAGGTGCTGACCGCGGTCGGCGACTTCGAAGCGGTCAAGAACGCGCTCGAGGCGGCAGGCCTCCAGCCCGAGGTGGCCGAGGTCACGATGCGGGCCGAGAACACCATCGAGCTCACGGGCGAGGACGCCGCGAAGATGCAGAAGCTGCTCGACGTGCTCGAGGACCTGGACGACGTGCAGGATGTCTATCACAACGCAGCGCTCTCCGAATGAGGAAAGCGCCCATGAAAGCCTGCGAATGAAGGTACTGGTGATTGGGGGGGGGGGCCGCGAGCACGCGCTGGCGTGGCGGCTGGCGCAGGCCGCTCGGGTAAGCCGGGTCTATGTGGCGCCGGGCAACGGCGGCACGCGCGCGGATTCGCGCTACGAGTGCATCGACATTTCCGAGCCCGCCGCGCTGCGCGCCTGGGCGTTGAAGGAAAAGATCGCGTTGACCGTGGTCGGCCCCGAGGCGCCGCTGGCGGCCGGCGTGGTCGACGAATTCCGCGCGCACGGCCTGCGCATCTTCGGGCCCACCAAGGCGGCGGCGCAGTTGGAGAGCTCCAAGGCTTTTTCCAAGGCCTTCATGAAGCGCCACAAGATCCCGACGGCCGAATACGAGGCCTTCACTCATCCCGCGGCCGCGCATGCCTACGTGAATGCCAAGGGCGCACCGATCGTGGTCAAGGCCGATGGCCTGGCTGCCGGCAAAGGCGTGGTGGTGGCGATGACGCTCGAGGAGGCGCACCAGGCCATCGACTTCATGCTGCTGGACAACAAGCTCGGCATCACCCACAACGAGGGCGAAGACGGGAAGGCTTCGCCGCGCGTCGTCATCGAGGAATTCTTGGAAGGCGAGGAAGCCAGCTTCATCGTGCTGTGCGATGGCCGCAACGTGACCGCGCTGGCCACCAGCCAGGACCACAAGCGCCTTTTGGACGACGACCAGGGCCCTAACACCGGCGGCATGGGCGCTTATTCACCGGCTCCGGTGGTCACGGCCGAGGTGCATGCGCGCGCGATGCGCGAGATCATTCTGCCGACCATCCGCGGCATGGAAAAGGACGGCATTCCCTTTACCGGCTTCCTCTACGCGGGCCTGATGATCGATGCCGCGGGCCATCCGAAGACGCTCGAATTCAACTGCCGCATGGGCGACCCCGAGACCCAGCCGATCATGATGCGGCTCAAGTCCGACCTGTTCGAGGTGTTTTGGCACGCCACCGACGGCACGCTGGACCAGGTCGAGCTCGATTGGGACCGCCGCGTCGCGCTCGGGGTGGTGATGGCGGCGCACGGCTATCCGCTGACGCCGCGCAAGGGCGACCGCATCACGGGTATTCCGCCCGAGGCGCCCGATGCCGTCGTGTTCCATGCGGGCACCGCGATCGAAGACGGCGAACTCAAGGCCAGCGGCGGGCGCGTCCTCTGCGTGACCGTGCTGGCCGACAGCGTCAAGCAGGCGCAGCAGCGCGCCTATGCGGTCGCGGCGCGCATCCAGTTCGACGGCGCGCAGTACCGCAAGGACATCGGGCACCGCGCCGTCCACGCGCGCGGTTCGCAAGGCTGATGCAACAGGATCCGCGAGCGGTCGGCGACTACCTGCGGGGTCTGCAGCAACGCATCGTGGCCGCGCTCGAAGCGGCCGACGGCAGCGACTGCCTTCGCGACGAGTGGCAGAAGGAGCCAGGCGAGCCGCTGCAGGGCAGCGGCCTGACCTGCATCCTCGAAGAGGGCCCGCTGTTCGAGCGCGCCGGCTGCGGCTTCTCGCAGGTACGCGGCCCCCAGCTGCCGCCCGCGGCCACCCAGCATCGCCCCGAGCTGGCCGGTGCCCCTTTCGAGGCGATGGGTGTGTCGCTGGTGTTCCACCCGCGCAATCCCTACGTGCCGACCGTGCACATGAACGTGCGCATGCTGGCCGCGCTGCCGGCGGGCGGCGAGCCCGTGTGCTGGTTCGGCGGCGGCATGGACCTCACGCCGTACTACGGCTTCGAGGAGGATGCGGTGCACTTCCACCGTGCCTGCCGCGATGCGCTGGCGCCCTTCGGCGCCGACAAGTACCCGCGCTTCAAGACCTGGTGCGACGAGTATTTCTTCTTGAAGCACCGCAACGAGCAGCGCGGCATCGGCGGTATCTTCTTCGACGATTTCGCCGAGCTCGGTTTCGAGCAGAGTTTTGCGATGCTGCGCGCGGTCGGCGACGCCTTTCTTCCGGCCTACCTGCCGATCGTCGAGCGGCGTCGCGACATGCCCTGGGGCGAGCGCGAACGCGCGTTCCAGCTCTATCGCCGCGGACGCTATGTGGAATTCAACCTGGTGTGGGACCGCGGCACGCACTTCGGCCTGCAGTCGGGTGGCCGCACCGAGTCGATTCTCTTGTCGATGCCGCCGTTCGCGAGCTGGGCGTACCGCCAGGCGCCAGAGCCCGGTACGCCCGAGGCTGCGCTCTACAGCGACTTCATCGTGCGGCGCGAATGGTTGTGAGCGGGCCCCGCATCGGCGTCTTCGGCGGGGCCTTCGATCCGCCTCACAACGCGCATGTCGCGCTGGTAGAGGCCGCGCTGGCGCAGCTGAACCTGGCCGAGCTGCGCATCTTCCCGACCGGCGACGCCTGGCACAAGCGGCGGGCATTGAGCGTGGCCGAGCACCGCCTCGCCATGGCGCAGCTGGCCTTCGGCGGCTTCGAGCGCACGGTGGTCGACGCGCGCGAAACGCTGCGCCCGGGCCCTACCTACACGCTCGACACCTTGCGCGAGCTGCAGCAGGAGCAGCCCGGCACCCAACTGGTGTTGATCATGGGCGCCGACCAGGCCGCTTCGTTGCCGCAATGGCACGGCTGGCAGGAGATTTTGTCGATTGCTATCGTTTCCGTAGCGGATCGCGCAGGCGCCACGGGCTCTGCCGGTCCCGCAGGCCCTAGAATCCTGCCTCCTCTCCCGTCCGGTGCGCGCGTCGAAACCCTCGAACTCGCGCCGATGGACATCAGCGCGACCGACATCCGGACCCGCGCAGCAACGAGCGTCGACTTTTCTCGTCTGGTTCCGCCGGCGGTTGCACGCTATATTGACCAACACCACCTCTATCGATCCGCCTGATGAACACTGAAGCCGCCGCCAAGAAAGACACCCAGAAACTCCAGAGAGCCATCATCGACGGCCTCGAGGACGTCAAGGCGCAGGACATCCAGGTATTCGACACCGAGCATCTCTCGCCGCTTTTCGAGCGCGTGATCGTCGCTTCGGGCACCTCCAACCGCCAGACCAAGGCGCTGGCCGCCAGCGTGCGCGATGCGGTGAAGGACGCCGGCTTCGGCAAGCCGCGCGTGGAGGGCGAGGACAACGGCGAGTGGATCATCGTGGACTGCGGGGCCGCGGTCGCGCACATCATGCAGCCGGCGATCCGGCAGTACTACCACCTCGAAGAGATCTGGGGCGACAAGCCGGTGCGCACCAAGCTGGGTGCTTCGAAACCCGCGGCCCCCGCCAAGGCAAGCGAGGAAAAAGCGCCCGCGGCCAAGCACAGCACCTCGCTGCGCCGCTCCAGCGCGGCGAAGACGGCGATTCGCGCTGCCGAACAGGACGCCAAGGCAGCCAAGGCAAGGCCCGCGGCCAAGAAGACCGCTGCCCGGAAGACGCCGGTCAAGACGGTGGTCGTGAACAAGGCGCCCGCGAAGAAAGCCGCAGCCTCGAAGAAGGCCGCGCCGGCGGCGAAGAAGGCGCCGCGCAAGACCGCTTCGTCGCGGTCATGAAACTGCTGGTGGTCGCGGTCGGGCTGCGCATGCCCGACTGGGCACAGACCGCCTGGGACGACTACGCCAAGCGTTTTCCGCCCGAACTCAAGCTCGAACTGCGTGCGGTCAAGACCGAGCCGCGCAGCTCCAAGACGCTCGAAACGCTCTACGCGGCCGAGCGCGAACGCATCGAAGCCGCGATCGCCAAGGGCATGCGCATCGTGGTGCTGGACGAGCGCGGCACCGCGCTCACCACCAAGGCGCTCGCTGCCCGCTTGCAGGCCTGGCAAGGCGAGGGCGACGACGTCGCTCTGGTGATCGGCGGCCCCGACGGGCTGGATCCCGCCTTCAAGGCCGCCGCGCACGAACGCATCCGCCTGTCGGATCTGACATTGCCTCACGCAATGGCGCGCGTGCTGCTGGTCGAGCAGCTCTACCGCGCCTGGTCGGTCAATGCCGGGCATCCTTATCACCGCGAATGAACTCGTCCTTCATCTATCTTGCGTCGCAGAGTCCGCGGCGCGCGCAACTGCTGGGACTGCTCGGCGTTCACCACGAACTGCTGCTGGCGGGGCCGGACGAAGACAGCGAGTCGCTGGAACACGAACTGCCCGGCGAATCGCCGACGGCTTATGTGCAGCGGGTCACCGCGCTCAAGCTCGATGCGGCCGTGGCGCGGCGCAAGCGCTTGGGCCTGCCGCCGGCCCCCGTGCTTTGCGCCGACACCACCGTTGCGCTGGGCCGCACCATCCTGGCCAAGCCCGAGGGCGAGCGGGACGCCGAGCGCATGCTCGCACTGCTGTCCGGGCGCACCCATCGCGTGCTGACGGCGATCGCGCTGCAGCACGGGAAGCGACGGCATGCGGCGCTCAGCGTTTCGCGCGTGCGCTTCGCCGCCGTCGCCAAGTCGCGGATCGCCGACTACGTGGCCACCGGCGAACCGATGGGCAAGGCCGGCGCCTATGCCATCCAGGGCAGAGCCGCAGCTTTCGTCGAGCACATCAGCGGCTCGCATTCGGGCATCATGGGCCTCCCGATGTTCGAGACCGCCCAGCTGCTG
Organism: Variovorax sp. MHTC-1; assembly: GCF_003984645.1. Lineage (GTDB taxonomy): Bacteria > Pseudomonadota > Gammaproteobacteria > Burkholderiales > Burkholderiaceae_C > Variovorax. Next base: position 411,038 of record NZ_RWKI01000001.1, on the reverse strand, counting down.
CGCCAGGCCGGCTTCAGGCTCTAGAAAAATGCAAGACATCCTGATCAACTGGTCCCCCCAGGAGACCCGCGTCGCCCTGGTCGAGCATGGCGCCGTCCAGGAACTGCACGTGGAGCGCACGCTCGAGCGCGGGCTGGTCGGCAACATCTACCTCGGCAAGGTCTCGCGCGTGCTGCCCGGCATGCAGTCGGCCTTCATCGACATCGGGCTCGACCGCACGGCTTTCCTGCACGTCGCCGACATCGTGGCGCCTTTCACGCCCGGCTCGCGCCCCAGCGCGGCGCAGCCGGAGCGCGACAGCCGCAACGGCGGCGCGGTGGTGCCGATCGAGAAGCAGGTGTTCGAAGGGCAGTCGCTCCTGGTGCAGGTGATCAAGGATCCGATCGGCACCAAGGGCGCACGGTTGTCGACCCAGATCAGCATCGCCGGCCGGCTGCTGGTCTTCCTGCCGCAGGACAACCATGTCGGCGTCTCGCAGAAAATCCCGCCCGACTTGCGTGAAGCGCTGCGCGCGCGCATGCAGGCGCTGATCGAGGCCGCCGCCGCGGCCGACAGCGGGGGCGTGGTGCCCGAGAACACCGGCGGCTTCATCTTGCGCACCAACGGCGAGGATTCGAGCGATGCCGAGCTGGCCGAAGACATCGCCTACCTGCGCAAGACCTGGTCGCGCATCCGCGAGCTGTCCTCGCGCATGCCGCCGATGTCGCTGCTGCACCAGGATCTGAGCCTGCTGCAGCGCGTGCTGCGCGACATGACCAGCGAGGACACGCAGACCATCCGCATCGACTCGCGCGAGCAGTTCGACCTGCTCCTCAAATTCGGCCTCGAGTTCATGCCGCAGGCGGCCGGCAAGCTGCAGCTTTACAAGGGCGAGCGGCCGATCTTCGACCTCTATTCGATCGACGAGGAAATTGCCAAGGCCCTGGGCCGCCGCGTCGACCTGAAGTCCGGCGGCTACCTCGTGGTCGACCAGACCGAGGCGCTGACCACTGTCGACGTGAACACCGGCGGGTTCGTCGGCGCACGCAATTTCGACGACACCATCTTCAAGACCAACCTCGAGGCCGCGCAGGCCATTGCGCGGCAGCTGCGGCTGCGCAACCTGGGCGGGATCATCATCGTTGACTTCATCGACATGGCGCGCGACGACCACCGCGAGCAGGTGCTGGCCGAGTTCCGCAAGCAGCTCGCGCGCGATCGCGTCAAGACCACGGCCGGCGGCTTCTCGCAGTTGGGCCTGGTCGAGATGACGCGCAAGCGCACGCGGGAGTCGCTGGCCCACATGCTGTGCGAGCCCTGCCTGGCCTGCAACGGGCAGGGCATCGTGAAGACCGCGCGCAGCGTCGCCTACGACGTGCTGCGCGAGATCCTGCGCGAGGCGCGCCAGTTCACGCCGCGCGAGTTCCGCATCGTGTCGTCGCCGCAGGTGATCGAGCTCTTTCTCGACGAGGAGAGCCAGCATCTCGCGGGACTCAGCGATTTCATCGGCAAGCCGATCTCGCTGCAGGCGGAGCCTGCGATGGGGCAGGGGCAGTACGACATCGTGCTGCTCTAGCCGGCCGCGCTAGAGCGTCGGATCGTGGCCGGCGGTGGCGCTGCGCACCGCATGCGTCTGAAGCCGCGCATAGAGCCCGTCCAGCGCCATCAGCTGCGCATGGCTGCCTTGCTCGGCGACGCGGCCGTGCTCCATCACGATGATGCGGTCGGCATGCTGAATGGTCGAGAGCCGGTGCGCGACGATCAAGGTGGTGCGGCTCTGCATCAGCCGCTGCAACGCCTCCTGCACCAGTCGCTCGGATTCGGTATCGAGTGCCGAGGTGGCCTCGTCGAGCAGCAGCACGGGCGCGTCCTTGTAGAGCGCACGCGCGATCGCCAGGCGCTGCCGCTGTCCGCCCGAGAGCTGCGTCGCGTTGTGGCCGAGCACGGTGTCGATGCCCTGCGGCAGGCTCTCGACGTGCACGGCCAGGTTCGCGGCCGCCACGCAGGCGAGCACGCGTTCGCGGTCGACCGCGGCGCCCAGCGCCACGTTGGCGGCCAGCGTGTCGTTGAGCATGACCACGTCCTGGCTCACCATCGCGAACTGCGCGCGCAGGCTTTTCAGCTGCCAATCGGCGACGTCGTGGCCGTCCAGCAGCACCCGGCCGGCGCTCGGCAGCACGAAGCGCGGCAGCAGGTTGACCAGGGTGGTCTTGCCCGATCCCGATGGCCCGACGAAGGCCACCACCTCGCCGGGCGCGATCGAGAGGCTCACGCCGTCGAGCGCCCGCGCCTCGTCTTCGCCGCGGTAGTTGACCCGCACCGCGCGCAGCTCGATACGGCCTTCGGCTCGCGGCGTCTCGAAGCGGCCCTGCGATTCGGAGGCGACGCTGTCGATCAAGGTCAGGCCGCGCTCGAGCGCTGCGAGCCCGCGCGTGATCGGGCCGGCGATGTCGGCGAGGCGACGGATCGGCGCGATCAGCATCAGCATCGCCGTGATGTAGGCGACGAAGCCGCCCACCGTCAGGCCCTGCTCGCCGCTTTGCCAGAGGGCGATCATCACCACCACCGACAGCGCGACGGCCGCCACGACCTGAGTCAGCGGCGTCATCGCGGCGGAGGCGATGGTGGACTTCACGGCCAGGCGATTCAGGCTTTGGCTGAGGCGGTCGAAGCGCTCGGTCTGGCTGGCCTCGGCGTTGTGCAGGCGCACCATGCGGTGGGCCAGCACGTTCTCCTCCACCACGTAGGCCAGCTCGTCGGTGGCCTGCTGTCCGAGCTGCGTGAGGCGATAGAGGCGCTTCGAGAACACCTTCATGATCCAGGCCACGCCGGGCACCAGCACGCCGACGATCAAGGTCAGCTTCCAGTTCAGATAGATCAGGTAGGCCAGCAGCGCAATGAGCGTGAAGCCGTCGCGCGACAGGCCCAGCAGTGCCTGCACCAGCAGCATGGCGCCGGTCTGGACCTCGTAGACCACGGTGTTCGACAGTGCGCTCGCCGACTGGCGCGAGAAGAGGGCGAGCTCGGCCGCAAGCAGCCGTTCGAACATCACGCGGCGCAGCCGCTGCATGCCTTCGTTGGCGATGCGTGCCAGCGCGTATTGCGAGACGAACTGCGCCAGGCCGCGCACCGCGAAGAGCAGGATGATGGCTGCCGGCACCATCCAGAGCGCAAGTTGTCCGCGCGTGAAACCGCGGTCGAGCAGCGGCTTGAGCAGCGCGGGCATCAGCGGCTCGGTCAAGGCGGCGACGAGGGCCGTGACGAGCCCGAGTGCCCACCAGCGACGCGAGCCCCCGAACCAGGTCATGAGTCGCGCGAGCCGGCGCGTGAGAGGAGGGCGCGCGGACTCGGCGTCGGGGGAAGGCTGCATGGCGGCGCATTCTACGGTTGCGTAGAGTCGCCGCCTGCTGTAGGACCACGCCGGCACATACACGTTTTGTGACCTTGCGTGCATCGCCTTGTGTACCATGTGGCCTCGTTTCGTCCGGGACGTGAAACTTAAATCCCGGAAACCTCTCCGAACTGCATGAAAAAGCCGTTGCAAGAATTCTCCCCAACCCCTTCTTCATCGTTCTCCGTCCGCCGCACACTGATCGCGGCACTGGCCGCCTCCCCCGTTCTTCCCGCGCTCGCCCAGTTCAGGGTCGAGGTGTCGGGCGTCGGTTTGACGCAGCTGCCGATCGCGCTTGCGCCTTTCAAGGGTGAAGACGCATCGCCGCAAAAGCCCGCGGCCATCGTCCAGGCCGATCTCGAACGCAGCGGCCAGTTCCGCGGCGTCGACGCGTCGGGCCAGTCGCTGGACGAGACCTCGCGTCCCGACCTGAGCCTGTGGCGGCAACGCACGGCCGATTCGCTGGTCGTGGGCAGCGTGACGCGGCTCGCGGACGGCCGCTACGACGTGCGCTTCCGCCTCTGGGACGTGGTGCGCGGCCAGGATCTCGGCGGACAGAGCTACACCGTGCCGCAAGGCGATCTGCGCCTCGCCTCGCACCGCATCGCGGACTATGTCTACGAAAAGCTTACCGGCGAGAAAGGCATCTTCTCGACCCGCATCGCCTACGTGACCAAGGGCGGCACCCGCTACAACCTGTGGGTCGCCGATGCCGATGGCGAGAACGCGCAGGCCGCGCTCGCGAGCCCCGAGCCGATCATCTCGCCGGTCTGGTCGTCCAACGGTGCACAGATCGCCTACGTGTCCTTCGAATCGCGCAAGCCGGTGGTGTACGTGCACAACGTCGCCAGCGGCCAGCGGCGGCTGGTGGCGAACTTCAAGGGCTCCAACAGTGCGCCGGCCTGGGCGCCCGACGGCGGCACACTGGCCGTCACGCTGAGCCGCGACGGCGGTTCGCAGCTCTACACCATCTCGTCGAACGGCGGCGAACCGCGCCGACTCACGCAGAGCAACAGCATCGACACCGAGCCGGTGTACTCTGCCGACGGCAGCACCATCTATTTCGTGAGCGATCGCGGCGGTGCCCCGCAGATCTACAAAATGGGCGCCAGCGGCGGCAACCCGACGCGCGTGACCTTCAGCGGCACCTACAACATTTCTCCGTCGGTCAGCGGCGATGGCCGGTGGTTGGCCTACATCTCGCGGGTGGGTGGTGCCTTCAAACTCCACGTGATGGAACTGGCGACCGGCAACGTGACGGCGCTCACCGATACCACGGCCGACGAGAACCCCAGTTTCGCCCCGAACAGCAAGCTGATCGTCTATGCCACCCGGCTGCAAGGCAGGGAGGCGCTGATGACCACGACACTCGATGGAAAAATAAAAGCTCGACTGGCGGGACAGGCGGGAGACATCCGAGAACCGGACTGGGGTCCGTTTCAAAAGCAATGATTAACTTGAGGAGTTCGAAATGTTGAAACGTACGATTTATTCGCTGGCCATCGTGGCGCTGATCGCCGGGTGCTCGTCCGGCACCAAGCTGAGCGACACGCCGGTGGTGGACCGCTCAGGCACCGCCGGAGGGTCTGGCGGAGCGGCCAGCGGCGTCGCGCCGGTCAGCATCGACCCGCGCGCGCAGACCGCACAAGGCCCCGTCGGCGTGGCAAGAATCGTCTATTTCGACTTCGACAGCTACACGATCAAGCCCGAGTTCCAGTCGCTGATCGATGGCCATGCCCGCTTTCTGAAGGCCAATCCGCAGCGCCGCATCTCGATCGAAGGCCACACCGACGAGCGCGGCGGCCGCGAATACAACCTGGCGCTGGGCCAGAAGCGCTCCGAAGCCGTGCGTCGTTCGCTCGGCCTCCTGGGCGTGCCGGACAGTCAGATCGAGGCTGTGAGCTTCGGCAAGGAAAAGCCGGCGGCGCCCGGCAGCACCGAAGACGCCTGGGCGCAGAATCGTCGCGCCGAGATCACCTACCGTTGATTGATGATGCGACGAGTTTCCCTGCGTAGCGCGGCCCTCGCTGCCGCCTTGTTGTGTGCCTCGCTGGGCGCACAGGCTGCGCTGTTCGAGGACGACGAGGCACGCCGCGCGATCCTCGATTTGCGCCAGCGCGTCGAGGCCATGCGTCAGCAGGCCGAGCAGCGCCAGAACGACGAGAACGCTCAGCTGCGGCGCAGCCTGCTCGATCTGCAGACGCAGATCGAGCAGATGCGCGGCGATCTCCAGCGCATGACGGGCCAGAACGAGCAGCTCACGCGCACGATCACCGAGCTTCAGCAGCGCCAGGCCGAGATCGACGATCGGCTTAAGAGGAACGAGCCGGCGAAGGTCGCGGTCGACGGCCGCGAGTTCACGGCCGACCCGAAGGAGAAGGCCGACTTCGATGCCGCGCTGGGCATCTTCCGCGCCGGCCAGTTCGCTCAGGCGCAGACGGCCTTCGCCGAGTTCGTGAAGCGCTACCCGCAAAGCGGCTACAACCCGTCGGCGCTGTTCTGGCTCGGCAACGCGCAGTACGCCACGCGCAACTACAACGAGGCGATCGCCAATTTCAGGTCGATGCTTTCGCTGGCGCCCGATCACGCGAAGGCGCCCGAGGCGGTTCTGTCGATCGCGAACTGCCAGATCGAACTGAAGGACACGCGCGCGGCACGCCGCACGCTCGAGGACCTGACCAAGGCCTATCCGCAGTCCGAAGCCGCGCAGGCCGGGCGTGAGCGCCTTTTGCGCCTCCGGTAGACCCGGGGCAGCGGCTTGAACCCGGAGCCCGCCGCCGTCCCCCTGGACGACGCCGATCTGGCCCGCCGCTTCGGCGGGCTCGAGCGGCTCTATGGCGTGCCGGGCGCGGGCCGCATCCGCGACGCTCATGTGCTGGTCGCCGGCATCGGCGGCGTCGGCTCCTGGGCGGTCGAGGCACTGGCGCGCAGCGGCGTCGGGCGCCTCACGCTGATCGACCTCGACCACATCGCCGAATCCAACATCAATCGGCAGATCCATGCGCTCGACACCACCGTGGGTCAGGCCAAGGTCGAAGCCATGCGCGAGCGCATCACGCACATCCATCCGGCCTGCGAGGTGCTGGCCATCGACGAATTCGTCGAGCCCGGCAACTGGCAAGACCTGCTGGCGAGCGCGCAGTCGGCGAACGGGTCCGTGGCGGCCGTCATCGATGCCTGCGACCAGGTGCGCGCCAAGCTGGCCATGGCGGCCTGGGCACGCGAGACCGGCACCGGCTTCATCACCGTGGGGGCGGCCGGTGGAAAGCGGCTGGCCCACAAGGTCGACATCGACGACCTCGCTCTGGTCACCCACGACCCGTTGCTCGCGCAACTGCGCCAGCGCCTGCGCAAGGAACATGGCGCGCCGCGCGAGGGCCGCAAGATCGGCGTGAGCTGCGTCTTCAGCCGCGAAAGCGTGGCGCCGCCCGACGCCTCGTGCGCGATCGAGGAGGGCGACGGTTCGCTCAACTGCCATGGCTACGGCTCGGTGGTGAGCGTGACGGCCACCTTCGGACAATGTGCGGCGGGCTGGGTTCTGGACCGGATCGCGCGCAACGGCACGCTATAATTTCGGGCTTTGCCGGCTTCGACGCCGGGCGAGAAAAACAAAGAGTGGGACGTTAGCTCAGTTGGTAGAGCAGCGGACTTTTAATCCGTTGGTCACAAGTTCGAATCTTGTACGTCCTACCACCCAACCGCTCTGTTTGCGCACCCAACAGCAGAGCCATCGCGCGAAGGGCGTTTTCGCCCTGACTCTCGACTCCATCTTGAAAGCCCTGATCTCCAGCAGGAGCTCGGCGAGAGATCGGACTCCCACGACGCGAGCTTTTACCCGCAGCCCTCGCCAGCGGAGGTGCTGCCTCCAAAGGCGGGTTGCCCTCAGCAAGAAGCTGGACAATCCACAAAAAAGTAAGACAATAGAACTACATATGGGATGTTTTCACATTCACCGACGGTAGAACGAGATGAATGTCACAGGGCTGCTGGAACGTGATGACAACGACCGCGAATGTGGCGATCGACCCTTACCGCAGAAGCGTGCGTAAGGCTAGGCTTGCGGCTGTGCAGGTTCGCAGTGCGGTAGTGGACCGAATCGTGGTCGCCTTCAGGAAGCAGATCGAAGGTGGAGGGCCAGGGCCTGCCGACGCCGATCTGCTGCTGTTCGCGAGGGTCGCCATTGCGGAGCGAAGGCTGTTGCGCCTCGCGCGTCCGACGGACCGATTTGCTCGTCGCCCGGAGCCGAGAGGCAATCAGCGTTCTTCCGGCGCTCGAGCAAGTCAATGGAAATGACGGCCTCCTCAGCTCCTTCTTCGGAAGATCCAGGTACTTCAAGTCCCGACCGTTCGGTGCCTTCGCGTGCGGCCTGCCAAATCCTGGCGGAGCGTACTGGCGTAGTCGCACCCGGGGCACCGCTGTCCGATGAGTTGATGGCGTTTGCCGAGGCAGTCGCGAAGATGGCCTTGCGAGGCGGCGTCGGTGAAGCTGGAACCGGGTGAGGCTCAGAGATAGCGCAACTTCTCAACCCACGATGAGGAAGCGGACAAGGCTGAGGAGCAAGCCCAGCGCGACGAACGTCGCGATCGTCGTCGTGACCAAGCCAGCCGATCCTTCGTCTCCGTTCTGCCGGCTCGGCGTGGCGTAGACCCTGGGCTTTGCCCCCGCCGTGTCGAAAGCGGTGCTGAACGGGCTGTAGATCGCCCCGCCCAGGCTTGCCGAGCTCGATTCGTCGCCCTCGATATACCCACCGGCTGCTTGGTCCATTTTGGCCGAGGACGCTTTGTCGGCCTCGGCCGCGACCAGCGATGCACCTGGGGGCACCGACAGCGCTGCCAGACAAATGCCAGCCAGCGCCCGGCGCACGCCAGGTTTTCTTTTCGCCACAACGGAGCCCTTCGGATTGCGCGACTCCTTGACTACTTGTTGCCGGTCAGCCTGTGCGCTTGATGATTGCCGAAGGTCAGCGGGGTGGCCGTGTCGCACTTGAGCGCGGGCGTCGCGGCTCCCGTCAGGGTGATGACGACCAGCGCAGTGTCTTTGGTGCCAGGCTCTCCGCCATCGGTGAATGTGAACGTGATCGACGCCGGCTGGCCGTTGAAGGTGCCGGTTCCGGCTCCCTCAAAGGTGTCGAAGGGCGCGCTCGGGGGTTGCTGGATCGCCTCAGTGTCGGTGCACAGGGCCTTGGTCAAAGTGGTCAGATGGAAATTGTCGCCACCGGAGAAGTTGATTTCCAGATTGTTCGGCTCTGCAGGGCTGGGCTGATCGTCGGTCTTGCAATGCAACTGGAACCCGTGCGTCACTCTTTGATTCCCTGTCGCGAGCTCACTGCAGAAAAAGCTTCCACCACCCGTCATTCGGCCTTGCTCGTGCGCCCATGCAGAGCCCAACATCATGATCGCCGCCGCTGCCGCGGAAGCGCATGGCACAGTCTTACCATGAGGCTTGTCCATGATCTTCCCCTTGCCCCGCCACGGGCAGTGATACCAGGGCCCGAGCCACTCACTTCAGGACACATCGATCAGACAGACAGACACGCAGGCCCATCGGGCGCAAACGTTTTACGCCTCAGGTGGACTTTCATCCATACAACGAATGGCCTATAGAACCAGGCGCGAACAGGTGAAGTAGAAACTTCAATATCAACATGCGAAGGCACTGAAACCCACCATGGGCAGTCTTTTGGAAGACCGGGAAATCACGGCGCCATATCGAAGTACGTCTTGAAGTTCGCGGAGGCGCTGCAAAAGCCGGCCCAATAGGAAAGGCCCGCATGCCTGTCGGCTTGCGGGCCTCTTGGGGGAGCAGTTCTGGCGCTAAGTTCAGGCCGCCTCGTTGCCATCGATGGCCGGGTGAGTGCTCGAGATGGCGGAGACGATACCGACGGCGCTCGCGCGCAGCAGCTCCTGCCGCAGGGCCGTCTCCAGCTGACGGCGCGCCGTGTCCGGGCGGTCGTGATCGTACTCTTCGTCCAGCTCGCAGTGCAGGTAGTAGTCGACCCGGGCCATGAGTCGCTCTATCGATGCTGCGAGGTCTGTCTCATTCATCTTTCGCTCTCCTCACCTTGATCCCTGTCTTGGCCTCTGGGGGCTCGCCCCTGATCGGAGCCTGTCGCTTTGGCCGCATTATGACCCGGCTGCACAATTGCGCCGGATTTCATGGCGTGGTATGCCAACAGCTTGTGGGGGCAAAGGCACAGCCCGGTCAGTGCAGCCGGAGTCGATTCCATGTCTGGCGGAGGCGAGAGGGCGCCGCCGGCTGCTCGGCACGGGGCGCCCCTTCAGGCGGCGGAAGCAGGTGCCGGACCGATTGCGCCACCTGTACGCATTCCTTGATGTGCAGCTCGCCCAGCGTACGCAAGGCGGCATAGCCCAGCGCGGCCGAGACGACCTGGCCCGCGATGGGCACGTACTTGGTGGCCTGCTTCGCCGTCAGGCGGATGCCGGCATGGCGAGCCAGCTTGATCAGCAGTTCGCGGGTCACGAGCTTGCCCACCAGCAAGGCGCCGACGGCGGCGGCCGCTTTCTGCACGCCCTCGCGCTGATGAGGCCCCAGGCGCTGGATCTGGGCCACTGAGAGGCCGAATTCCGCACTGATTTGGGGCACCACCCGCGAGAGCAGTGCCGCGTCGGCGGCCCAATCGACGCCGGGAAGCGGCACCGCGCTCGCGGCGGCTGCGATCAGCGCCTTGCGGCCGAGCAGGCGCCGGCTGCGCCGGATCGCCGCAATCAGCTGCGGATCACCCTGGGCGAGTTCGATGGCCGACGGCATAGTCGGCGCAGCCTATCACGCTTGCTCAGGCCGTGAGCGCCTCGAGCCGGTCCGACAGCGCCAGCCAGCGCTCTTCGAGCTGCCCGATCTCTTCGTTCAGCGTTTTCAGGCGCTTGCCGGCCTCGGCGATCTCGCTCGTCGGCAGCGGATTCGCCAGCCGCGCTTCGAGCGAGGCCTTTTCGGTGCCGGCCGCGGCGAGGCGCTCGTCTATCTGCGCCAGCTCGCGCTTGAGCGGCTTGGCTTGCTCGCTGCGCTGCTGGCGGTCCTGGGCCGCCGCCTGGGGAGAGGGCGCAGCCTTTTCGAGGGCGACGGCTGCCTCGCGCGTCGCCAGCTTCGCCTCTTCGCGCAGGCGCTTGGCCTCGTCCAGCAGGTAGCGCTGGTAGTCGTCGAGGTCGCCGTCGAAATCGGTTACCACGCCGCGGCCGACCAGCCAGAACTCGTCGCAGACCGAGCGCAGCAGCGCGCGGTCGTGGCTCACCAGCATCAGCGTGCCTTCGAACTCGTTGAGCGCCACGGCCAGGGCCTCGCGCGTGGCGAGGTCGAGGTGGTTGGTCGGTTCGTCGAGCAGCAGCAGGTTGGGCCGCTGCCAGACCATCATCGCCAGCACCAGGCGCGCCTTCTCGCCGCCGCTCATGGTGCCGACCGCCTGTTTCACCATGTCGCCGCTGAAGTTGAAGCTGCCCAGGTAGCCGCGCAGATCCTGCTCGCCGGTGCGCTCCTTGACGCTCGAGCCGAGCTCGCGCGCCATGCGCACCATGTGTTCGAGGGGAGTGTCCTGCGGGCGCAGCACGTCCAGCTCCTGCTGTGCGAAGTAGCCGATGTTGAGACCCTTGCCCTCGGTCACGGTGCCGGCAAGCGCGCCCATCTCGCGCGCGATGGTCTTGACCAGCGTCGACTTGCCCTGGCCGTTGGCGCCCAGGATGCCGATGCGCTGGCCGGCCAGCACCGAACGGTTCACGCCGCGCAGGATGGTCTTGGGCGGCTCGTCTTCGATCAGGTAGCCGAAGCTCGCATCGCTGATCGAGAGCATCGGGTTCGGGATGTTCCCTGGCTCCTTGAACTCGAAGCTGAAGTCGGCCTCGGCCAGCAATGGTGCGACCTTTTCCATGCGCTCCAGCGCCTTGACGCGGCTTTGCGCCTGCTTGGCCTTGCTGGCCTTGGCCTTGAAGCGGTCGATGAACTTCTGCAGGTGGGCGATCTTGTCCTGCTGTTTCGCGAAGGCGGACTGCTGCAGCTCCATCTGCTGGGCGCGCAGGGTCTCGAAGGCGCTGTAGTTGCCGCCATAGCGCGTGAGCTTGGCATGCTCGATATGCAGCGTGACGTCGGTCACGGCGTCGAGGAACTCGCGGTCGTGGCTGATCACGATCATCGTGCCGGCGTATTTCTGCAGCCAGGCTTCGAGCCAGACCAGGGCGTCCAGGTCCAGGTGGTTGGTCGGTTCGTCGAGCAGCAGCAGGTCGCTCGGGCACATCAGCGCCCGGGCAAGCTGCAGGCGCATGCGCCAGCCGCCGGAGAAGCTGTTGACCGGCTGATCGAGCTCATGGACCTTGAAGCCGAGGCCGAGGATCAGCGCCTGGGCGCGCGGCACGGCATCGTGCTCGCCGGCATCGGCGAGGTCGGTGTAGGCATGGGCCAGGTCCATGCCGATATCGTGATCGTCGGGGTCGGCCGCATGGGCAGCTTCGGTGGCGGCGAGGGCCTCGCGCAACTCCACCAGCCGGGTGTCGCCGCCGACCACGAAGTCGGTGGCGGACTCGTCGGTCTCGGGCATGTTCTGCGCGACCTGCGCCAGCCGCCACTGCTTGGGAGAGGAGAAATCGCCGCCGTCCTCGTGCAGCGTGCCGTTGAAGAGCGCGAACAAGGTGGACTTGCCCGCGCCGTTGCGCCCCACCAGCCCGACCTTCTCGCCGGGGTTGATGGTGACGCTGGCGCCGTCGAGCAGCACTTTGGCGCTTCGGCGCAGGATGACGTTCTTGAGGGTGATCATGTCAGCGCCCGCCCGGCAGCCCGAAGGGCGCGGAGCGGCCCCTCGGGGGGCAGCGATACACGAAGTGATGAGCGTGGGGGCATTTTTAAGTCAGGGATTCGCGCGGGACCAGCAATACCTGGTCGTCTCCGGCGCTGGTGGCGAGCCACACCACTTCGAGCTGCGGGAACGCTGCCTCGAAGTGCGAGCGCTCGTTGCCGATTTCAAGCACCAGCACGGCGGATTCGCTCATGCGCGCCGATGCATCGGCGAAAAGCCGGCGGATGAAGTCCATGCCATCGGCGCCGCCGGCCAGCGCGAGCTCGGGCTCGGCGCGGTACTCGGCGGGGAGCCCGGCCATGCTCTTCGCGTTGACGTAGGGCGGATTGCAAAGGATCAGGTCGTAGGGCCCGCGCACACTGGCCAGGCCGTCTGATTCGATGAGCGTGATGCGCGAGTCGAGCTGGTGGCGCGTGATGTTGATGGCCGCCACTTCGAGCGCCGCGGGCGAGAGGTCCGCCGCGTCGACCGTCACTTCCGGATAGGTCATCGCCGCCAGCACCGCGAGGCTGCCGTTGCCGGTGCACAGGTCCAGCACGCGTCGGGTGTGTTCCCCGAGCCAGGGATCGATGCTGCCGTCGGCCAGCAGCTCCGCGATGAAGCTGCGCGGAACGATGGCGCGTTCGTCGACGTAGAAGGGCACGCCTTGCAGCCAGGCTTCCTTGGTCAGGTAGGCCGCGGGCTTGCGTGTCGCGATCCGCTGCGCCAGCACTTCGGCGACCCGCACTGTATCCGCCGGCGCGACCGCGCGATCGGCGACCGCATCCAGCTCGTCCAGCGGCAGGCCCAGGCGCCAGAGCACCAGCCAGGCGGCTTCGTCGAAGGCGTTGTGGGTGCCGTGGCCGAAGGCGACACCTGCATCGGCCAGCTGCTTCGCGCCGGCCTCGATCAGCTCGATGACACTGCTCATTACTGCCCCCACGCTCGGCACTGCGTGTCCTCGCTGCCCCCCGAGAGGGCGCGAGCTTGCTTGAAGCAGTTCTGCGCTGCGCTCATGCCGAGAGCAGCGTTTCGAGCCGGTCCAGCGTGCGCTTGTAGATGTTCTTGAGCTGTTCGATCTCGGCGACGGCGATGTGCTCGTCGATCTTGTGGATGCTCGCGTTGACGGGGCCCAGTTCGACCACCTGCCTGCAGATCTTGGCGATGAAGCGCGCGTCGCTGGTGCCGCCGCTGGTCGACAGCTCGGGTTCGATGCCGGTCTCGTCGCGGATCGCCTGCTGCACCGCGCCGACGAGTTCGCCCGGCGTGGTCAGGAAGGGCAGGCCGCCGATGGTCCAGGCCAGCGTGCAGTCGAGGCCGTGCGCGTCCAGCACGGCCTGTACGCGCGCTTGCAGCGATTCGGGCGTCGATTCGGTCGAGAAACGGAAATTGAAGTCGATCACCGCCGCGCCGGGGATCACGTTGCTGGCGCCGGTGCCCGCATGGATGTTGCTGATCTGCCAGCTGGTCGGCTGGAAGTAGGGGTTGGCAACGGCATCCCAGCCGCCGGCTGCGTTGATCGCGACCAGTTCGGCCAGCGCCGGCGCAAAGGCGTGGACCGGGTTCTTCGCCAGGTGCGGATAGGCGATGTGCCCCTGAACGCCTTTGACGGTGAGCCTGCCGCTCATGGTGCCGCGCCGCCCGTTTTTGATCATGTCGCCGCAGCGCTCGACCGCGGTCGGCTCGCCGACGATGCAGTAGTCGAGGCGCTCGCCGCGAGCGGCCAGCGTGTTGCAGACCACCACGGTGCCGTCGAGCGCAGGCCCTTCCTCGTCGCTGGTGAGTAGCAGGGCGAGCGTGAGCTTCGGATCGGGCGTGGCGGCCAGGAAGTCCTCGATCGCGACCACGAAGGCCGCCAGCGAGGTCTTCATGTCGCAGGCGCCCCGGCCGTAGAGCTTGCCGTCGCGGTGCGTGGGCGTGAACGGATGGCTGCTCCACTGCTCGAGCGGGCCGGTGGGCACCACGTCGGTGTGGCCGGCGAAGGCGACGGTGCGCGCGGCCTGCGCCACGGCGGCGCCGGGACGCACGGCCCACAGGTTGGTCACACGAAAGTCGGTCGGGCCGCTTTCGATGCTCTCGAGCCGGAAGCCGAGCCGCGCCAGCCGCTCGCCGAGGATCTGCTGGCACCCCGCATCGTCGGGGGTGACCGAAGGGCGGGAGATCAGTTGTTCGGCGAGTTGCAGCGTTCGGGACATTGAAAAAAGAGAAGGGCTAGTGACGGACGTCGAGCGTGATGTCCGTGAAGGTGGGTTCGTCGACCTGGTCGAGCAGTGCGCGGTCTTCGCGGCGCGCGGCGGGCGCGGCGCGGTTCTGCAGGCGCCACATCAGGTTGGTCGGGGAGTCGGCTTGCGCGAGGCCTTCCTCGCGCGTGATGAAGCCGTCGGTGATGAGCCGGGCGATGTCTTCCTCGAAGGTCTGCGAGCCTTCGGCCATCGACTGCTCCATCGCTTCCTTGACGCCCGAGAAATCGCCCTTGCCGATGAGCTCGGCCACCAGCGCCGTATTGAGCAGCACTTCGAGCGCCGGCATGCGGGCGCCGTCGGGTGTGCGCAGAAGGCGCTGCGCGACGATCGCACGCAGGGCGCCGCCGAGGTCGCCCAGCAGGGTGGCGCGCACCTCGACCGGATAGAAGCTCAGGATGCGGTTGAGCGCGCGGTAGCTGTTGTTGGCATGCAGCGTGGCCACGCACAGGTGGCCCGACTGGGCATAGGCGATCGCCGCCGTCATGGTCTCGCGGTCGCGGATCTCGCCGATCTGGATCACGTCGGGCGCCTGGCGCAGCGCATTCTTGAGCGCGATCTGCAGCGACTGCGTGTCGCTGCCGACGTCGCGCTGGTTCACCATCGACTTCTTGTTGGTGAAGGTGAATTCGATCGGCTCCTCGACCGTGAGGATGTGGCCGGTGGCGTTCTCGTTGCGGAAGTCGAGCATCGAGGCGAGCGTGGTGCTCTTGCCGGCGCCGGTGGAGCCCACCATCAGGATCAGGCCGCGCTTTTCCATCACCAGCGTCTTCAGGATCTCGGGCAGGTTCAGCTCGGCGAAGGAGGGGATGACCGAAGCGATGTGCCGCACCACCACCGCATAGCTGCCGCGCTGGCGCATGGCGCTGATGCGGAAGTTGCCCGCATCCTCGAGCGCGATCGCCGTGTTGAGCTCGCCGGTGCGTTCCAGCTCGGCGATGCGCTCCTCATTCACCACCTCGGACAGCAGGGCCAGCGGCGCTTCGGGCGGCAGCACCTGTGCATTGATCGGCAGGCAGTTGCCATTGATGCGGATCAGCGCCGGGGAGTGCGCCGAGAGGTAGATGTCGGACGCCTTGCGTTCGGCCATCAGGCGAAGAATTCGCTCCATCGTCTTCATCGGTTTCTCTCCTCAGCGTGGTTGTAATGAACGTTGCGGCCGCCGCCGGGGCCGCCCCAAGGCGGGCCGCGCCTCCCCCTGGGAGGGTGGCGAAGCACACGCAGTGGCAAGCCGGGGGGCAGACATCAGTCGCGCAGCAGGTCGTTGAGCGAGGTCTTGGCGCGGGTCTGCGCGTCCACTCGCTTCACGATGATCGCGGCGTACAGGCTGTACTTGCCATTGTCCTTGGGCAGCGTGCCGCTGATGACGACCGAGCCGGCCGGAACGCGGCCGTAGGTGACTTCGCCGGTGGCGCGGTCGTAGATCGGCGTGCTCTGCCCGATGTACACGCCCATCGACAGCACGGAGTTCTCTTCGATCACCACGCCTTCGACCACTTCGGAGCGCGCGCCGATGAAGCAGTTGTCTTCGATGATGGTCGGGCCGGCCTGCAGCGGCTCCAGCACGCCGCCGATGCCGACGCCGCCCGAGAGGTGCACGTTGGCGCCGATCTGGGCGCAGGAGCCGACCGTGGCCCAGGTGTCGACCATGGTGCCTTCGCCGACGTAGGCGCCGATGTTCACGTAGGAGGGCATCAGGATCGCGCCCTTGGCGATGTAGCTGCCGCGGCGCGCCACGGCCGGCGGCACGATGCGCACGCCGGCTTCCTTCAGCTCGCCGGCCGAGAGGTGCGAGAACTTGGTCGGCACCTTGTCGTAGAAGCCGAGCGAGCCGGCCTGCATTTGTTCGTTGTCCTTGATGCGGAAGGACAGCAGCACCGCCTTCTTGATCCACTGGTGCACCGTCCACTGGCCCACGGCCTCGCGCGTGGCGACGCGGAGTTGGCCGTTGTTGAGCTCGGCGATCACATGCTCGACCGCATCGCGAACTTCCTTCGGGGCGCTGGCGGCGGAGATGTTGGCGCGGTCTTCCCACGCGGCGTCGATGGTCTGCTGGAGTTGTTGGGTCATGTGAATCGATGAAAGAGGGCTCAGCGGCCCCGTTGAACGAACTGGACGATGCGCTGCGCAGCCTCCACGCACTCCTTGGTGCTGGCCACGAGCGCCATGCGGATGCGGCCCCGGCCGGGGTTGGCGCCTTGCGCATCGCGCGCCAGGTAGCTGCCCGGCAACACCGTCACATTGTATTGAGCGTAGAGCTCGCGGGCGAAGCCGGTGTCGTCTCCTTCCCACGCTGCCGGCACGCCCGCCCAGAGGTAGAAGCTGGCATCGGGCAGGCGCACGTCGAGCACCGGCTCGAGCAGGGGCGTCACGGCCGCGAACTTGGCGCGGTACTGCGCACGGTTGTCGACCACGTGGCTTTCGTCGCCCCAGGCCGCGATGCTGGCCGCCGCAACGGCCCCGCTCATCGCGCTGCCGTGGTAGGTGCGGTACAGCAGGAACTGCTTCAGGATGGATGCGTCGCCGGCCACGAAGCCGCTGCGCAGGCCGGGCACGTTGCTGCGCTTGGACAGCGAGGTCAGCGCCACCAGCTTGCGGAAGTCGTCGCGGCCCAGCTTGGCGGCCGCTTCTAGGCCGCCCAGCGGAGGCTCGTCGCGGAAATAGATCTCGCTGTAGCACTCGTCGGAGGCGATGACGAAGCCGTGCTGGTCCGCGAGCGCGAACAGCTTCTTCCATTCTTCGAGCGGCATCACCGCGCCGGTCGGGTTGCCCGGCGAGCAGACATACACCAGCTGTGCGTGCGCCCAGATCTCGGCCGGCACGCTGTCCCAGTCGACCGCGAAGTTGCGCGCCGCCACGCTCGGCACGTAATAGGGTTCAGCGCCCGCCAGCAGGGCCGCGCCCTCGTAAATTTGATAGAAGGGATTGGGGGAGAGCACCACCGGCGCCGGCATTTTCGTGGGGTCGACCACCGTCTGCGCCAGCGCGAACAGTGCTTCGCGCGAGCCATTGACCGGCAGCACCTGCGTCGCCGCGTCGAGCGCCAGGCCGTAGCGCTGACGCACCCAGCCGGTGAAGGCCTCGCGCAGCGGGAGCTCGCCCGCGGTCGCGGGGTAGACCGACAGCGTGTCGAGGCTGTTGCTCAATGCATCCTTGATGAAGGGCGGCGTCGCATGCTTGGGTTCGCCGATGCCGAGGCTGATCGGTTCGAAGGCGGGGTTCGGCGTGACGCCGGCGAACAGTTCGCGCAATCGCGCGAAGGGGTAGGGCTGCAGCTTGGCGAGCAGGGGATTCATGGCTGCGATTATCGCGGTCGCCGGGCGGGGCGCACTGGCCGATCGCGGGTCAGGCTGGGCGGCAAACCTCTCGCAGCTCACAATGAAACCATGAACGTCCTGATCGCCGGCTTCCAGCACGAAACCAACACCTTCGCCCCGACGCGCGCCGATTGGGCCGCCTTTCTGCGCGGCGACAGTTTCCCGGCCTACGAGGACGGGGCGGCGATGCTGGCGCGCTTCACCGGCTCCAGCCTGCCGGCCGGCGGCTTTATCGCCGAGGCGCAGGCGCGCGGCTGGCAACTGCTGCCGTCCTGCTGGGCCGGCGCTACGCCCTCGGCCCAGGTGACGCGCGAGGCTTTCGAGCGCATCGCGGGCACCATCAGCGAGGCGACGCGCAGCGCGCTGGCCGGGCCGGGACTGGACGCCATCTACCTCGACCTGCACGGCGCCGCGGTGGCCGAGCACGTCGACGATGCCGAGGGCGAACTGCTGGCGCGCCTGCGCGCGCTGGTCGGGCCCGAACTGCCGATCGTGGCCAGCCTGGACCTGCATGCCAACGTGACGCAGCAAATGCTCGAGCTGGCCGATGCGCTTGTGGCCTACCGGACCTATCCGCATGTCGATACCGAGGCGACCGGCCGGCTGGCCGCGCAGCTGCTCGGACGGCGCCTCGCGCGCGGTTCGCGCGAGCCGGTCGCGGCACGCCGCATCCCCTTCCTGATTCCGATCAATGCCGGCTGCACCATGATCGAACCGGCCGGCGCTGTCTATCGCAGCCTGCCCGGGCTGGACGCGCGCCACGGCACGGTGGCCAGCGTCGCGATGGGCTTTCCGGCCGCCGATTTCCCCGAGTGCGGCCCCATGGTCTGGGCCTACGGCGACGCGGCGCAGGCGGTGGTGGATGCGCTGTATGCCGACATCTGCGAGCCGGCTGCGCGCTGGCGCGTCGCCACCTGGACGCCGGACGACGCCGTGGCCCAGGCGCTCGAGCTGGCGGCAACGGCCGCGCGTCCGGTGGTCATCGCCGACACCCAGGACAACCCCGGCGCCGGTGCCGACAGCAACACCACCGGCATGCTGCACGCGCTGCTGCGCGCGGGTGCAGGACAGCGCTTTCCGCAGCAGGTGGCGCTCGGGCTGCTGTACGACCCGGAGGCCGCTGCAGCCGCCCATGCGGCCGGGCAGGGCGCGCGCCTGCGGCTGGCGCTGGGCCGATCGGTGCCCACCTGGTCGGGACAATGGAGCGACCCGCCGGTGGAAGCCGAATGCACGGTGCGCACGCTGCACGAAGGTACGGTCGTGCTGCAGGGGCCGATGATGACGGGCGTGCGCGTCCGGCTCGGCCCTTGCGCCTGCCTCGATGTGGAGGGCGTGCTGGTCGTGGTCGCCAGCGGCAAGAAGCAGATGCTCGATCGCGCGCTGTACCGCTGCGTGGGCATCGAGCCTGAGCGGATGAAGATCCTTGTCAACAAGAGCTCGGTGCATTTCCGCGCCGACTTCGCGCCGATCGCCCATGAGATCCTAGTGGCACGTGCGCCGGGCCCGATGTCGGCCGATCCCTCGGACCTGCCATGGACCCGCCTCGCGCCGTCGACTTCGCCCCGGGTGCCGGACTGAGGAGCGCGCCATGAAAGTCCTCATCGCTCGGATGAACCACGAGACCAACACCTTCTCGCCCGTGCCCACGCCGCTTTCGGCCTTCGGCAACGAAGGGCCGCTGTACGGGGCCGACGCCCGGCGCGAGGCCGAGGGCGGGCGCACCGCCATGTCGGCCTTCATCGATCTCGCAAAGGCCAGGGGCGCGGAAATGGCGACGCCGATCTCGGCCTCGGCCAATCCCAGCGGCCGGGTGGAGGCCGCCGCCTACGCCGCGATTTGCGACTCCATCGTCGACGCCTTGCCCGGCTGCGATGCCGTGCTGCTCGACCTGCACGGCGCCATGGTGGCCGAAGGCAGCGACGACGGCGAGGGCGACCTGCTGGCGCGCATCCGGGCTGCCGCGCCGGGCGTACCCGTCGCCGTGGCGCTCGACCTGCACGGCAACGTGACGCAGAAGATGATCGACCACGCCGACGTGATCGTGAGCTTCAAGACCTATCCGCACATCGACATGTACGAGACCGGCGAGCACGCGGGCCGGCTGCTGTTCGCCAAGCTGGACGGCACGTGCCGGCCCGTGCTGGCCTGGCGCCGGCTGCCGCTGATGACGCACACGCTGCGCAGCGCCACCGCCGAAGGCGCGATGCGCGATGCGGTGGCGGCGGCGCGCGCGGCGGAAGCCGATGGAATGGCCGCGGTCTCGGTGCTGGCCGGCTTCAGCCTGGCCGACATCCCGAACCCCTGCATCAGCGTGGTGGTGGTGGGCGACGGCGACGCCGCCGCGGCCGACCGGGTGGCGGCCGCGCTGGCGGAGCACGTCTGGGCGGCGCGTGCGGACTTCGTCTACCGCTCCGAGCCGCTGGCGCAGTCGCTGGAGCGCGCCCGCGTCCTGGCCGCGCAGGCCGATCGGCCGGTGCTGCTGCTCGACCACGGCGACAACTGCATGTCGGGCGGCAGCTGCGACACGATGGATGTGCTGATGGCGGCGCTTGCGGCCGGCCTGCAGGGCATCCAGGCCGGCCTGCTGTGCGATCCGCAGGCGGTTGCGCAGTGCACCGAGGCCGGCGTCGGCGCAGAGATCGAGCTGCTGCTCGGCCACAAGCGCCCGCTCGCGAAGATCGGCCGCAGCACACCGCCCGTGCGGCTGCGCGGCATCGTGCGCGCGCTGACGGACGGCGAGTACGTGATCACGGGGCCGACCTACACCGGCCAGCGCGCCTGCATGGGCCGCTCGGCGGTGTTCGACATCGGCGCGGCGCAGATCGTCGTCACCGAGCGCACGCACGAGCCCTGGGACCTGGGCACCTTCGAAAGCGTCGGCCTCGATCCGCGCCGTGCGCGCTTCCTGCTACTGAAGTCGCGCATGTACTGCCGGCCGGTGTTCGTGCCCATCTCAGCCGGCCTGGTCGAGTGCGACAGCCCGGGCGTCACCAGTTCGGACTACGCGCTGTTTCCGTTCGAGCGGCTGGCGCGCCCGCTGTATCCGTTCGACGAGGTCGTCTACACGCCTACAGCTTCTTGACCAGCACCTGGCTCTTGCGGTCCCAGTTGTACTTGCGCTTGCGCGCCTCGGGGAGCCAGTCGGGATTGACCTGCTGGAAGCCGCGCTTCAGGAACCAGTGCATGGTGCGCGTGGTGAGAACGAAGATGCTCTCCAGGCCGCTCGCCTTGGCGCGCTGCTCGACGCGTTTCAGGATGCGCTCACCGTCGCCCTGCGACTGCGACTGCGGCGAAACGGTCAGCGCCGCCATCTCCGCGGTCTTCGCTTCCGGATACGGATAGAGCGCGGCGCAGCCGAAGATCACGCCGTCGTGCTCGATCACCGTGTACTGGCCGACGTCGCGCTCGATCTCGGTGCGGCTGCGCTTGACCAGCGTGCCGTCGCGCTCGAAGGGCTCGATGAGCTGCAGGATGCCGCCGATGTCGTCCGCCGTCGCCTCGCGCAGCGATTCGAGCTTCTCGTCGATCACCATGGTGCCGATGCCGTCGTGCACGTAGACCTCCAGCAGCAGCGAGCCGTCCACCGCGAAGGGGATGATGTGATTGCGCTCCACGCCCGCCTCGCAGGCCTTGACGCAGTGCTGCAGGTAGAAGGCCGTGTCGGTCGGGCCCTGGGCCGGCGCCAAGGAGGCCAGCAGCTTCCTGGCGCTGTCGAGCGGCAGCTCGGTGTCGATGGGGTTGTCCTCGCTGATGGGCTGGCCGGGGTCCTGCGCGATGCCCGCAATCTCGGTCAGGAAGATCAGCTTGTCGGCCTGGATCGAGATCGCCACGCTGGTCGCGACTTCTTCCATCGTCAGATTGAAGGCTTCGCCTGTGGGCGAGAAGCCGAAGGGCGACATCAGTACCATGGCGCCGAAGTCGAGCCCGCGGCGAATGCCGGCGGCATCGACCTTGCGCACCAGGCCCGAGTGCTGGAAGTCGACGCCGTCGACCACGCCGACCGGCCGGGCAGTGATGAAGTTGCCGGAGATCATGCGCACGGTAGAGCCGGCCATCGGCGTGTTCGGCAGGCCCTGGCTGAAGGCGGCCTCGATCTCGTAGCGCAACTGGCCGGCGGCCTCCTGCGCGCAGTCGAGCGCCACTTCGTCGGTGATGCGCATGCCGTGCGAGTACCTGGCCTCGTGGCCCTTGGCGCGCAGTTGTTCGTTGACCTGCGGCCGGAAGCCGTGCACCAGCACTACCTTGACGCCCATGCTCTGGATCAGAGCCAGGTCCTGCGCGATGTGGGGCAGCTTGCCGGCCGCGATGGCCTCGCCCGCCATCGCGACCACGAAGGTCTTGCCGCGGTGCATGTGGATGTAGGGCGCCACCGAGCGGAACCAGGGGACGAAGGTGAAATTGAAGACGGTGGACATTGGCGGGGTAGGGCAGGCGAAAGGGCCGGGCGCAAGATAATCGATGATTTTCCCCGAACTGCCAGCCTTGTCTTCGTCCCCTCTTCGAATCGAGTTTCCAGAATCCCTGCCGGTGTCGGCCCGGCGCGACGAAATCATGGCCGCCATCGAGGCGAACCAGGTCGTGATCGTCTGCGGCGAGACGGGTTCGGGCAAGACCACGCAGTTGCCCAAGATCGCGCTGGCCCTCGGGCGCGGCAAGCTCAATGCGCCCCCCGGCAAGGGCCGGCTGATCGGCCACACGCAGCCCAGGCGCATCGCCGCATCGTCGGTGGCCAAGCGCATCGCCGAAGAACTCAAGACGCCGCTGGGCGAGGTCGTCGGCTTCAAGGTGCGCTTCCAGGACCGCCTGTCGCGCGATGCCTCGGTCAAGCTGATGACCGACGGCATCCTGCTGGCGGAGACGCAGACCGATCCGCTGCTCAAGGCCTACGACACGCTGATCATCGACGAGGCGCACGAGCGCTCGCTGAACATCGATTTCCTGCTGGGCTACCTGCGCGAGATCCTGCCGCGGCGGCCGGACCTCAAGGTCATCGTGACCTCGGCCACCATCGATGCGGACCGCTTCGCGCAGCATTTCGCGTCGGCTCGCCCGGCGCCGGGCCGCCCCAAGGCGGGCGCGGCCCCCTCGGGGGGCAGCGACGACGCGCAGCGCGGAGCGTGGGGGCCATTGATGCCTGCTCCCACGATCATGGTGTCGGGCCGCATGTTTCCGGTGGAACAGCGCTATCGCCCCTTCGAGGAATCGCGCGACTACGACCTCACCAACGCCATCGCCGACGGCGTCGACGAGCTCTGGCGCGACCCGCACAACGCCGGCGACATCCTGGTCTTCCTGCCGGGCGAGCGCGAGATCCGCGAGGCCGCCGACCATCTGCGCAAGCATCTGAGCCATCAGCCGCTGATGCGCAGCGCCGAGGTGCTGCCGCTGTTCGCGCGCCTGTCGCAGGCCGAGCAGGACCGCATCTTCGACGGCCACACGGGTCGCCGCATCGTGCTGGCCACCAACGTCGCCGAGACCTCGCTGACCGTGCCGGGCATCCGCTACGTGATCGATGCGGGTACCGCGCGCGTCAAGCGCTACAGCTTCCGCAGCAAGGTGGAGCAACTGCTGGTCGAGCCGATCAGCCAGGCTGCGGCCAACCAGCGTGCGGGGCGCTGCGGCCGCGTCGCCGACGGCATCTGCATCCGGCTCTACGACGAGAAGGATTTCGAAAACCGGCCGCGCTTCACCGATCCGGAAATCCTGCGCTCCTCGCTGGCCGGCGTGATCCTGCGCATGAAGTCGCTGCGGCTGGGCGACGTCGAGCGCTTTCCTTTTCTCGAAGCGCCGCAGCGGCGCGCGATCGCCGACGGCTACCAGCTGCTCAACGAGCTTGGCGCAGTCGACGATGCGAACGAGCTCACGCCGATGGGGGCCGAGCTGGCCAGGCTGCCGCTCGACCCGCGGGTCGGCCGCATGATCCTGGAGGCGCGCACGCGCGGCGCGCTCGAAGAGGTGCTGGTGATCGCCAGCGCCCTGTCGGTGCAGGACGTGCGCGACCGGCCGATGGAAGCGCAGCAGCAGGCCGACCAGGCGCATGCGAAGTTCGACGACGAGAAGAGCGAGTTCAGCGGGTATCTGCGGCTGTGGAAGTGGATCCACGATGCGCGCGGCGGCCATGGCGACACGCACAAGCTGAGCAATCGCCAGTACGAGTCGCTGCTGCGGCAGAACTTCATCAACGTGCGCCGCGTGCGCGAATGGCGCGACATCCATTCGCAGCTGCTCACGGTGGTCACCGAGCACAAATGGCGCATCAACAGCGAGCCGGCAGGCTACGAGCCGCTGCATCTCTCGATGCTCTCCGGCCTGCTCGGCAACATCGGCTGGAAGCTGGAAGACGACGAGGCCTATCTCGGCGCGCGCGGCATCAAGTTCTACCGCCATCCGGGCGCGCATCTGAAGAAGAAGCCCGGCCGCTGGATCGTCGTCGCCGAGCTGGTCGAGACTACGCGGCTGTTCGGCCGAGGCATCGCGAACATCGAGCCGCAGTGGCTCGAACAAGTCGCGGGCCACCTTCTCAAGAAGCAGCTGCTCGACCCGCACTGGGAGAAGAAGAGTGCGCAGGTGGCGGCGCTGGAGCGCGCCACGCTCTACGGGCTGGTGGTCTACAGCGGACGTCGCGTGGACTTCAGCAAGGTCGACCCGGTGGCTGCGCGCGAGATCTTCATCCGCGAAGCGCTGGTCCACGGGCAGTGGGAGAGCAAGCTGCCCTTTCTCGCGGCCAACCGCAAGCTGGTGCGCGAGGTCGAGGGCCTGGAGCACAAGTCGCGCCGGCAGGACGTGCTGGTCGATGACGAACTGATCTACGCCTTCTACGACGCCCAGTTGCCGCCCGATGTCTCGAGCGGTCTCGCTTTCGAGAGCTGGTACCGGCAAGCGTCGAGGGAGCAGCCGCGGCTGCTGTTCCTGACGCGCGAGGAGCTGATGCGGCACACGGCCGCCGGCATCACGACACAGTCCTTTCCGCCGACAGTCCGGCTGGGAGGCGTCGATTGCGCCGCGACCTACCTGCACGAGCCCGGCGATGCCAAGGACGGCTTGACGGTCGCCGTGCCGCTCTTCGTGCTGAACCAGGTCAGCGAGGAGCGCTGCGAATGGCTGGTGAGCGGCATGCTGAAGGACAAGGTGCAGGCGCTGCTGAAGAGCCTGCCGCAGAAGCCGCGCGCCCGCCTGGTGCCACTGCCGGAATCGGCCGCGCGCCTCGCGGAGCAACTGGCCGCACCCGAAGTCTTCGGCCACGGTTCGCTGACCGATGCGCTGCTCAAACGCGTGCGCGATCAGACCAGCCTCGACGTGAAGCGGACCGACTTCAAGCTCGACATGCTGCCGCCGCACCTGTTCATGAACCTGCGCGTGGTCGACGAGCACGGCCGCCAGCTCGGCATGGGGCGCAGCCTCGGCGCGCTGAAGGCGGAGCTCGGCTCGCAAGCGCGCGGTGCGTTCCAGGCGCTGGCGGGAATCAACGTCAAGGCCTCCGTCGGCAAGCCCGAAGCGTCTGCGCCGGCCGAGAACAAGGCCGTGGCCAAGGCGCCTGCAACGCCCGCGCTGCCGGCAGGCCAGCGCTACACGGCATGGACTTTCGGCGAGCTGCCGGAGTTGATGGAAGTGCGGCGCGGCGCGCAGTCGCTGATCGGCTTTCCGGCGCTGGTCGATGACGGCGACGCGGTGACGATCGAGGTCTTCGACGAGCCTGCGGTGGCCGCCGCCAAGCATCGCGCCGGCCTGCGCCGCCTGTTCGCGCTGCAGCTCAAGGATGCGCTCAAGTACCTCGAAAAGAACATCCCCGATCTGCAGAAGATGGCGGTCGCCTACATGCCGCTCGGCACGGCCGAGGAACTGCGCGCCCAGATCGTCGACGTGGCGCTCGAGCGCGCCTTCCTGCAGGAGCCGCTGCCGGCCGACGGGGCGGCTTTCAAGCAGCGCGTGGAGGAAGGCCGCGGGCGGCTCACGCTGATCGCCAACGAGGTCGCGCGGCTGGCCGGCGCCATCCTTGCCGAGTACACGCTGGCCGTGCGCAAGATCAAGGAGACGAAGATCCAGCCCGCCGCCACGGCCGACGCGGCGCAGCAGCTGCAGCGTCTAGTCGGCAAGCGCTTCATCGCCGACACGCCCTGGCCGCGGCTGGCGCACTTTGCGCGCTATCTCAAGGCCATCATCTTGCGCCTGGACAAGCTGCGGGCCGACCCGGCGCGCGACGCACAGCGGCTCGCGGAGCTGCGGCCGCAGGAGCAGCGCTACTGGCGCCTGCTGGCCGAGCGCAAGGGTGCGCTCGACGAACGCATGAGCGAGTTTCGCTGGCTGCTCGAGGAACTGCGCGTGAGTTTCTTCGCGCAGGAGCTGCGCACGCCGCAGCCGGTCAGCGTCAAGCGGCTGGACAAGCTGTGGGTGCAGCTCGAGAGCTGACTTCGGCGCGGGCAAAAAAAAAGCCCGCCGGAGCGGGCTTTGCTTTCAAGCGTTCGAGTGGGGGTGCGCATCCGCTATATGCGCCCCATGAGGAGCAGCACGATCACCACCAGCAGCACGAGGCCCAGGCCACCGCTCGGGCCATAGCCCCAGCTGCGGCTGTAGCCCCAGCTCGGCAATGCGCCGATCAGAAGCAGGACCAGAACGATCAGCAGGATCATTGAGAGCGACATGATTTCTCCTAGGCCTTTTGTGTTGGAGCCTCATGTTGGGCGTCGAAACGCGAGTCCGTCGCCGGAAGGCGCGCCCTCCGGCGGTCAGGACTCTCCTACCGTTCGTGTCAGAGCCGCGCCAGTCGGTCGATGGCAACTTGCAGCGTTTCGTCCTTTTTCGCGAAGCAGAAGCGCACCACGCGCTGGTCGAAGCCGTCGGCATAGAAGGCCGAGAGCGGAATGGCGGCGACGCCGATCTCGCTCGTGAGCCACTGGCAGAAGTCGGACTCGCCCAGGTCGCTGACCTGGCTGATGTCCACGCACTGGAAGTAGGTGCCCGCGCTGGGCAGCAGCTTGAGCCGCGTCTTCGCCAGGCCGGCTGCGAACAGGTCGCGCTTGTGCTGGTAGAAGGCCGGGAGCTCGAGGTAGGGCGCGGGGTCGGCCATATAGCTCGCGAGCGCATGCTGCATGGGCGTGTTCACGGTGAACACGTTGAACTGGTGCACCTTGCGGAACTCGGCGCTGAGCGCCGCCGGCGCGGCCACGTAGCCGACCTTCCAGCCGGTCACATGGTAGGTCTTGCCGAAGCTGCTCACGATGAATGTGCGCGCCGCGAGCCCCGGAAAGCGCGCCGCGCTTTCATGGCGCGCGCCGGCATAGACCATGTGCTCGTAGACCTCGTCGCTGATCACCAGCACGTCGGTGGGCGCGAGCAGTTCGTCGAGCCGGCGCATCTCCGCTTCGGTCCACACGGTGGCGCTGGGGTTGTGCGGCGTGTTGACGATGATGGCGCGCGTGCGCGGCGTGATGGCGGCCGCGATCTTGTCGAAGTCGGGGCGAAAGCTGCCGGGCGTGAGCGGCACGCGCACCACGGTGCCGCCGGCCAGGTCGATGTTGGGCGCGTAGCTGTCGTAGCAGGGTTCGAGCACGATCACTTCGTCGCCCGCGCGCACCACCGCGAGGATCGCCGTGATGATGGCCTGGGTGGCGCCGGCAGTGACGGAGATCTCGGTGTTCGGATCGTAGCGGTGCCCGTAGAGCGCCGAGATCTTCGCGGCGATCGCCTCGCGCAGCGCGGGAATGCCGGGCATCGGCGGGTACTGGTTGTGGCCGGCTGCCATTGCCTGCGTGACGGCTTCGAGCAGCTTCGGATCGCAATCGAAGTCCGGAAATCCCTGGCCGAGGTTCACCGCCTTCTTCTCGGCCGCCAGGGCCGACATCACGGTGAAGATGGTGGTGCCGACGGCGGGTAGCTTGGTCCGGACGTCGGGGGTCCGGGCGGGGGCGCTGCTCATGTTGGCCCCCACGCTCGGCACTTCGTGTGCTCGCTGCCCCCCGAGGGGGCTTTCGCCACTTGGGGCGGCCCTGCGTTGCTCATAGCTCGTAGTCCTGGTTGTGACCGCTCAAGGCCTTGGCGATCAGGTTGCGATCGAGCCGGTCGGAGAGCAGCTCGGCGAATTTGAAGACGAAGTTGCGCAGGTAGGCGCTGCGCTTGAATGCGACGCGCGCAATGTTGGTGCCGAACACATGGCCCATCGGCCGCACCACGAGGTCGGCATTGGAGTCGTCGCGCACCGCCATCTCGGCCACGATGCCGACGCCGAGGCCGAGCCGCACGTAGGTCTTGATGACATCGGAGTCGATGGCCTCGAGCGCGATGCGCGGCGTGAGCTTCTTGTGCGCGAACGCATGGTCGATGCGCGTGCGCCCGGTGAAGGAGGGGTGGTAGGTGATGATCGGCTCCGCCGCGATGTCCTCGAGCGAGATGCGTTCCTTGTTCGCGAGCGGATGTTCCTTGGGCAGCACGAGCACGTGCTGCCATTCGTAGCAGGGGATGGTCACCAGATCGGCGTAGTCGGACAGCGATTCGGTCGCGATGCCGATCTCCGCGATCTCGTCGATCACCATGCGCGCCACCTGGTCGGGCGAGCCCTGGTGCAGGCTCACGTTGACCTTGGGATAGGCCTCGCGCAGCTTCGCCACCGGCACCGGCAGCACGTAGCGCGCCTGCGTGTGCGTGGTGGCGATCGATAGGGTGCCGCTGTCCTGCGCGCTGAACTGCTCGCCGATGCGCTTGAGGTTGCCGACCTCGCGCATGATCAGCTCGATGCTCGCGAGCACATGCTGTCCGGGTTCGGTGACCCGCTTGAGGCGCTTGCCGTGGCGCGCGAAGATCTCCACGCCCAGCTCTTCCTCGAGTTCGATGATGGCCTTGGACACGCCCGGCTGCGAGGTGTGAAGCGCCTTGGCCGCCTCGGTCAGATTGAGGTTGCGCCGAACCGCTTCTTGCACGAATTTGAACTGGTGAAGATTCATAACAAATTCCGTCTTATTTCGGAATTCATTATGCCTTCCCTGTCTATCGAAGGTGCCGCATGTTTCAGAATTTGAGCGCCACCCGAGCCAGCAGATCGATCACCTCTGGCTCTTCGCCCACCGCCTGCGCGAGCGAGAAGACGACGCCCGGGTGCGCGGCACGCAAGTCGTCGAGCAAGCGCGGCAGGTCTTCGCGCAGATGCTTACCTATGCCGAGAAAAAGCGGCACCACGCGGATGGAGACGGCTCCGTCGGCAATCAATTCTGCCGCTGCGGTTGGCAGATCCGGGGTCACCAGTTCGAGATAGGCGCAGGCGACGCGGGCCGAGGGATCGAGCGCCGCGACGCGGCGCGCCACGGCCTCTACCGGCGCGCGCCAGCGCTCGTCGCGCGAACCATGCGCAAAAAGCACGATGCCTGTCGCCGCCTGCATGGCTACTACCGCCGCAGCACCAGCCAGCTGAAAGCGGCCAGCGACATCACCGTGTAGATCAGGCCGGGCGCCGCCGCCGTGATCCAGGGCCGCCAGTTGCTGAGGTTGCCCAGGTAGCCGAACACGTTGTTCAACAGGAAGAAGCTGATGCCGATCATCACGCCGCCGAACACATAGGCCGTGATGCCCGCCTGGCGGAAATGCAGGTAGGCGAAGGGCAGGGCGAGCACCACCATCACGAGGCAGGACAGCGGGTAGAACACCTTGCGCCAGAACTCAATCTCGTAGCGCTGCGCGGTCTGCCCGTTGGCATTGAGGTGCTGGATGTATTCGAACAGGTCGAGCGTTCGCATGCGGTCCGGGCGCAGCAGGGCAACCGACACCATCTCGCGCGTGAGCGAGCTGGGCCAGTCCAGCGCCGGAAGCTTGGTGGTGACGATGCGGGCCCGGTCGGCCGCATTGCGGGTGTCGTACTGCTGTTGCTCGACCCCGAAGAGCGCCCAGTAGCCGTCGACGATGCGCGCGAAGGATGCGGTGGTCTGCGAGGTCACGAAGCCCTTGCCGTCGAACTCGAAGATGCGCGGACTCTTCAGCGTGCCGTCGCGCGCCATCGAAACGACGTTGACCGCGTAGGACATGTCACCCTGCTTTTCCTTCAGCCAGGCACCCGTGTTGCCCGCGAGCGTGAAGACCCCCTGGTAGCGCGACTTGAGCAGCTGGGCGGTCCGGTCCGAGGCCGGCGAGATGTAGTCGCCGACGGCGAAGGTCAGGAACACGAAGCCGAGCCCGAGCACCAGCAGCGTGCGCAGCGCACGCCACGGCCCGAGACCGCTGGTGCGCAGGATCGTGTATTCGGAGCTCTGGGCGAGCCGCGCCATCACGAAGATGGTGCCGATCAGCACGGTGATCGGCAGCAGCTCGTACAGGTGGCTCGGGATCAGCAGCGTCACGAAAACCAGGGCTTGGGCGGCGCCGTATGCGCCGCTCCCCGGCTTGCCGATCGACTGCAGCTCGTCGACGAAGTCGAAGAAGAAGAACAGGCTCAGGAAACCGAGGGTGACGAAGGCCACGGCCTTCAGCACCTCCACATAGATCAGTCGGCGAATGGTTTTCACGCGTGGGGCGGCGTTGCGGGCCGCATGCGCGGGCGGCTCCAGTTGAAGTGTCGCTTGGCAAGCCAGAGAAGGCCGAGCAGCAGCGCGCCACCATGCAGCGCCAGCATGAAGCCGCCCATGCTGTAGCGGCCGGAGCCCACCCAGTTCTGGCCGAGATTGAGCATGTTGTAGTAGAGGACGAAGGCAAACAGCGCGAAGAGCAGGTTGCCGCTGCGGCCGACGCGCGGATTCACGCTCGACAGGGTCAGCGCCAGCAGCACGAAATTGATGGCCGCGAACAGCATGCCGAGGCGCCAGGCCAGCTCGGCGCGATTGGTCGCGTTCGGCTCCCGCAGCAGCGTCAGCGTGGTGCGGGTGCGCACCGGGCTCGTGTCTGCCGACACCCCCTCGTCGCCGCCGATCTTGGTGCCGTAGGTGTCGAACTCGCTGATCTTGAGCTCCGTCCCGTCCAGCGTCCGCGAAACGCGCTGGCCGTTTCTAAGCATGAGGTAGCGCGACTCTCCGACGTCCTCTATCCGCCCGCTGCGGGCCGAGGTGATGTACTGCATGTTGCGCTCGATCGAGGAGATGAAGACGTTGTTGGCAGTGGCGCCGTCCGGCGTGTCCTTGTCGATGAAAAACACGCGGTTGCGCCCGGCCGACTCGCGGAACTCGCCGGGCGACACGCGCTCGATGTCGCCGCGGCGCTGGTATTGTTCGCGCATGCCCTGGGTCTGCGAGTTGGCCCATGGCCAGCCCACCAGCGCGAACACGGCGATCAGGAGCAGCACCGGCCAGGCGAAGCGGAACAGGGGCTGCACGAAATCGGCCAAGCCGCGTCCGCTCGAGAACCAGATCACCATCTCGCTGTCGCGGTACATGCGCGACAGGGTGCCCACGATCGAGATGAACAGGCTGAGGCTCAGGATCGTCGGCATGTAGCCGAGCACCGTGTATGCCATCACGAGGAACACCTCGGACGGATTCACGCTGCCCCGCGATGCCAGTCCGAGCGTGCGGATCAGCATCATGGTCATCACGATGGTGGCGAGGACCACGAGGGTGGCCCCGAAGCTGCGGGACAGCTCCTTGCGTAAAGAGGAATGGAATAACATCGTCGAGGGAAAAAAAGGATTATGGACTTTCAACTCAAGACCCTCTCCACCGCTCAGGCTGCCGCCGAAAAAGCCGATGCGCTGATCGTGCTCGTTGCCGCCGGCACCACCCCCTCCAAGGATGCTATCGCCATGTTGGTCGCCGAGGCCCGCAAGGCCGGCGACCTGCCGGACAAGGCCGGCAAGCTGCTGCCGCTGTACCGACCGGCGCGCGTCGCGGCACCGCGCGTGGTCCTGGCTTCGGTGGGCGATGGCAAACCCGCGTCGGTCCGCACCGGCGTGCTCGCCGCGGTCAGTGCGGCCAAGGCCGGCGATCCCAAGCGCGTCCTCATCGTCTTCGCGCAGGCCGCGGACGCCGCCGGCCTGCGCTCTGCCATCACCGCGGCCGCCGACGCGAGTTACGTCTACACCACCACCAAGTCGAAGGCCGAGCCGCGTTCGATCCGCTACCTGGGCTTCGGCGTCACGGACGCGGGGCCGCTGAGAGAGGCTTTCGACGAGGCCGCGGCGATGGTCGCGGGAATCGAACTGGCCAAGGAGTGGGGCAATCGGCCCGGCAACCATTGCACGCCCTCGCTGCTGGCCGATGCGGCGCGCAAGCTGGCCGCGCTCCCGCAAGTGAAGTGCGAGGTGCTGGGTCCGAAGGAAGTCGAGAAGCTCGGCATGGGCGCGTTCGGCGCGGTGGCCCAGGGATCGGCCGAACCCTTGCGCTTCATCGTGCTGCGCTACCAGGGCGCGCCCAGGGATGAGGCGCCCGTGGTCCTGGTCGGCAAGGGCATCACCTTCGACACCGGCGGCGTTTCGCTCAAGCCGGCGGCCGAGATGGACGAGATGAAGTTCGACATGTGCGGCGCTGCGAGCGTGCTGGGCGTGTTCCGCGCGCTCGGCGACATCCAGCCCGCCCTCAACGTGGTCGGGCTGATTCCGTCGTGCGAGAACATGAACGGCGGCCGCGCGGTCAAGCCCGGCGACGTGGTGACGAGCATGAGCGGCCAGACCATCGAGGTGCTCAATACGGATGCCGAAGGCCGCCTGATCCTGTGCGACGCGCTGAACTATGCCAAGCGCTTCGAGCCGGCCGCCGTGATCGACATCGCCACCCTGACCGGCGCTTGCGTGATCGCACTGGGCGGCGTGCGCAGCGGTCTCTTTGCCAGCGACGACACGCTGGCCGCTGCGCTCGAGGCTGCCGGCGAAGAGGCGCAGGACCGGTGCTGGCGCATGCCGCTGGACGAGGATTACGCCGAGGGCCTCAAGAGCAATTTCGCCGACGTGGCCAACATCGCCGGCCGCGCGGGCGGGGCGATCACCGCCGCCAAGTTCCTGCAGCGCTTCGCGGGCGACTTCCAATGGGCTCATCTGGATATCGCCGGCACCGCCTGGAAAAGCGGCTCGTCCAAGGGCGCGACGGGACGGCCGGTCGGGCTGCTGCTGACCTACCTGCTGGACCGCGCCCGCAAGGCAGCTGTGAAGGCAGCGCCGCGCAAGTCGCGCAAGAGCCCCAAGAAGACCCGGGCGACAGCGTGACCGATATCGACTTCCACTTCAACACGCCGGACAAGGTGAACTACGCCTGCCGGCTGCTGCGCAAGGCCGTGGGCGCGCGCGGCGCGCGTGTGGTGGTGGTGGCCGATGCGCAGATGCTGGAGGCGGTCGACCTGGCCCTGTGGACCTTTGCGCCGGCCGAGTTCATCGCCCATTGCCGCAGCGACGGCGAGCCGCACACGGTGGCACGTTCGCCGGTCGTGCTGGCCGAAAGCGGTGCTGCGCCGTTGCCGCATCAGCAGGTGCTGGTGAATCTCGGCGTCGAGTTGCCCTCCGGCTTCGAACGCTTCGAACGCCTGATCGACATCGTGAGCGCCGACGACGCCGACCGGCTCGCGGGCCGCAAGCGCTGGAGACACTACGCAGAACGCGGTTATGCGATCCAGCGCCATGACTTTGCCGGGAGTACCGCCTGATGCAGCGCACCCCTCCGCGTTTCGTGCCCACGCTGACGACCGTGCTGGAGCTGCCGCCCGAGCCTGCGGCCGGTGCCGAGCCCGTGGCGGAGCCGGAGCCGGTCCCACCTGCGGCGCCCGAGCCCTCGCAAGCAATCGCCTTGGACCCCCAGGCGCTGCTGTCGGACGCCGACGCCTTCCGGCTCGAAGAGCAGTTGCTGCACCGCGTTTTGCAGCGCATCGACCTGTCGCTGGAAGAGCGCCTGAGCGACGCAGTCTCGGCTGCCGTCCAGCAGCAGCTCGACGCCATGATCCCGCGCTTGCGCGGCGAAATAGAGACCGTTTTGCGTGCGTTGGTGAGCGACGCGCTGGCCCAGGAGCTTTCTGACAACACAGGGTCTACGCCAGCATTTGACGCACCAAGCTTGGGCTAAACTGCGCGCCAGGTCGAAAGCGCGGGGGCGCTACAGGTCCTGCGGCGCGGAACTTGCTGAGTCTTCGCACGCGGATCGACAGACCGCTATGTACTCTTACTTATCAATGTTCTGGAGGTTCCCATGCAATTGAAATGGACTGCGGTCGCACTGGCTGCTCTCACGCTCGTGGCTTGCGGCAAGAAGGAAGAGGCAGCTGCGCCCGCCGCGCCCGCGCCGACTGCAGCGGCACCCGCGCCCGCCGCACCTCCGGCCGATGCACTGGTGGTCAAGATCGGCCATGTGGGCCCGACCAGCGGCGCCATCGCCCACCTCGGCAAGGACAACGAATTCGGCGCACGCATGGCCATCGAAGACCTCAATGCCAAGGGCCTCAAGATCGGCGACAAGGTTGCCAAGTTCGAACTGCTCGCCGAAGACGATGCCGCCGACCCGAAGCAGGGCACCGCGGTGGCCCAGAAGCTGGTCGACAGCAAGGTCAACGGCATCGTCGGTCACCTGAACTCGGGCACCACCATCCCGGCTTCCAAGCTGTACAGCGATGCCGGCATTCCGCAGGTCTCGCCTTCGGCAACCAACCCCAAGTACACCCGCCAGGGCTTCAAGACCACCTTCCGCGTGGTGGCTGACGACACGCAGCTCGGCGGCACGCTGGGCAAATACGCGGTCGAAACGCTCAAGGGCAAGAACATCGCCGTGATCGACGACCGTACCGCTTACGGCCAGGGCGTGGCGGAAGAATTCGAGAAGGCCGCCAAGGCCGCCGGCGGCAACATCGTCGGCCACGAGTTCACGACCGACAAGTCGACCGACTTCAACGCCATCCTGACCAAGCTCAAGGGCGCCAAGCCCGATGTGCTGTTCTTCGGCGGCATGGACGCCGTGGGCGGCCCGATGCTCAAGCAGGTCAAGCAGCTCGGCATGAATGTCAAGTTCATGGGCGGCGACGGCCTGTGCACCGGCGAACTGGCCAAGCTGGCCGGCGACGCGATCGGCGAGGAAATGGTCGTTTGCGCAGAAGCAGGCGGTGTCGAAGGCGACTTCAAGCAGCCGCTCGAGGACTTCAAGGCCAAGTTCAAGGCCAAGAACGGCGTCGACGTGCAGATCTATGCGCCGTACGTCTACGACGCGGTCAACGTGCTGGCCGAAGCGATGGTCAAGGCCGGTTCTTCCGACCCGGCCAAGTACCTGCCCGAACTCGGCAAGATCCAGTACAAAGGCGTGACCGGCCCGATCGCCTTCGACGAAAAGGGCGACATCAAGAACGGTGCGCTGACGCTCTACACCTACAAGGGTGGTGCGCGCACGCAGATCGCCGTGGTGCGCGGCGCGAGCTGAGCAGCCCGCTGCCAGAATGAAGAAAGGGCCTTCGGGCCCTTTTTTCATGGTGTCGCGCGGCCGGCGTCGTTGCAGTAGTCGAAGAAGGCTTCGAGCTCCTTCGACTTGTCGAACACGGCGTCCGCACCGAGCGCCATGCAGCGTGCGCGGATGTCCGGGTTGACGTAGTTGCTGAGGACCACGGCGCGCTGTACCGGCGTGCGCCCCCTGCAGCTGCGCAGCACGCCCAGGCCGGAGCCCTCCTTGAGGAACAGGTCCACGATCAGCAACTGCCATTCGCTCGCATGAGAGGCCAGCCAATCGATCGCGTCCTTCTCGGTCTCGGCCGCGCCGACGATCCGTGCGTGCACCAGATCTTCCAGGGCCGGAATCAGGTTCTCCCGGATGGTCCTGTTGTCCTCGACGAGGAATGTGAAAAGGGCCATGTGCTTTCCGGGCTGTGGAGAAGGCTCAGCCTCGCGGCGCGCATGCCGGATGCCTAGCGACACCTGCCAACTCATTGCGTAGGAGAAAGCAGACGGACGCTCGACCGCCGAAGGGGGCCGGGCCCGACTGCGCGACGAATGCCTCAGCCAGCGTCGCGCTCTCTCTCGGTTCGCTTCTCGATCTCCTCAGCCAAGGTGGCGTTGACTTCGGCGAGCGTCTCGGCCGATTCGGCCAGCTTCTTTTCAAGCTGGCTGGTGTGTTCGATGGCCTGCGCGACATCGCCCACCTGCGCTTCGTCCGGAAGCTCCTGTTCCAGCACCGTGTTGATGATGGCCAGGTCGTCGGACGCGCGCTGCACCTCGGCAGCCACCGCTTCGGTCTTCTCGAGGGTCCGATCGAGCGGCGCTGCGACCCGATCCGGTGTGCTTTGTCCGGCCATCCGGGCTCCTTCTGGGGGGTAGGAAAAAGTAAGGCGATGGTACTCTGTCGCCCGGGGACCCCCAAACAAAAAAGCCCCGGGGTACGGGGCTTTCAAGACGACTCCCATGTGCGAGGAGAGGGGACTGGATCGGTTTTTCCTGGCGGAGCAGGCGGGATTCGAACCCGCGGAGGGCTATTAACCCTCACACGCTTTCCAGGCGTGCGACTTAAACCGCTCATCCACCGCTCCGAAGCCCGCGATTGTAGCAGCGGCCATCGCCGCCTCGCGTGAACGGGATGTCGATTTCAGGCTGCGCTCGATGTCTTTCCGGCCTGCACCATGCGCATCGCCGAGGCGATGAGCGCGGCGGTCTCGGTCATGTTGCTCGGCACGATCAGCGTGGTCGTGGCGTCGGCCGCGACCTTGCCGTAGGCATCGACCGCGCGCTCGGCGACCTTGAGCTGCACGGCCTGTTCGCCGCCCGGCTGCCGGATCGCGGCCGCCACGCGCTCGATGGCGCCGGCGGTCGCCTCGGCCACCGCGGTGATGGCTGCCGCCTCGCCCTGCGCGTTGTTGATCTGCGCCTGCTTCTCGCCCTCGGAGCGCGCGATGAAGGCTTCGCGCTCGCCGGTGGCGATGTTGATCTGCTCCTGGCGGCGGCCTTCGGAGGCCGCGATCAGCGCCCGCTTTTCGCGCTCGGCCGTGATCTGGCGCTGCATGGCCTGGAGGATTTCCTTCGGCGGCGTCAGATCCTTGATCTCGTAGCGCAGCACCTTCACGCCCCAGTTCAGCGCGGCTTCGTCGATGGCGGCCACCACCTGGGCGTTGATGATGTCGCGCTCCTCGAAGGTCTTGTCGAGCTCGAGCTTGCCGATCACGCTGCGCAGCGAGGTCTGCGCGAGCTGGGTGACGGCCACGATGTAGTTGGACGATCCGTAGCTCGCGCGCATCGGATCGGTCACCTGGAAGTACAGGATGCCGTCGACCTGCAGCTGCGTGTTGTCTCGCGTGATGCAGATCTGGCTCGGCACGTCGAGCGGGATTTCCTTCAGGCTGTGCTTGTAGGCCACCTTGTCGATGAAGGGAATCAGGAAATTGGGTCCGGGTGTCATCGTGTTGTGGTACTTGCCCAGGCGTTCGCGTACCCAGGCGTTCTGCTGCGGCACGAACTTGATCGACTGGCTGATAACGATGATCGCGATGACCAGGATGACGACGGGAATTGCGAGATCCATGAATGCTTCCTTTTGGGGGTTCTTGTTGCTTGTCAGATCTTGTCGACGACCAGGCGGCTGCCGACCACCTCGGCCACGCGGTGCTCGCCGATCGAGGGCGTGATGCCGGCTCGGGGCACCACGGTCCATTGCGCGCCGCGGTAGCGCACGATGGCGGTGCCGTCGGGATTCCAGGCGTCGACGTAGACGCTCTCGCCGATATCCAGGTTGACGTCGCGGTTGGCGCCGGTCGACGGCGCGGGCGGCCGCCGACGGCGGATGATGTGCCAGGTGAGCACGGCGCCCACCCCGACCACCGCCGCGACCACCAACTGGGTGGTCAGGCTGGCGCCCGCATGGGCCGCAATTGCCGCCGCGGCGAAGCCCGCGCTCAGCAGCAGAAGGTAGACCGTGCCGGAGAGCAGCTCCAGCACGATGGCCCCTCCCGCAATCAACCACCAGACGGTGGAACTCGCCATGACGACTCCTCTCTTTATTGAAGGCACGACATTCTGAGTCAAAAGCCGACCAGTTCCTTCATCTGAATTCCGTACACTTCGCGCCTATTTGCCAGTCCGGAGCCGCGCTCATGAAATTCCGCTTTCCCATCGTCATCATCGACGAGGACTTCCGCTCCGAGAACAGCTCGGGGCTCAGCATCCGCGCCCTGGCGCAGGCTTTCGAGAAAGAAGGCTTCGAAGTGCTGGGCGTCACGAGTTACGGCGACCTGAGCCAGTTCGCCCAGCAGCAAAGCCGCGCCAGCGCCTTCATCCTGTCGATCGACGACGAGGAGTTCACCGTCGGCCCCGACCTCGACCCGGCGGTGCTGAACCTGCGCAACTTCATCGGCGAAGTACGGCGCAAGAACGCCGACGTGCCGATCTACATCTACGGCGAGACCAAGACCTCGCGCCACATCCCGAATGACATTCTGCGCGAGCTGCACGGCTTCATCCATATGTTCGAGGACACGCCGGAGTTCGTGGCGCGCCACATCATCCGCGAAGCCAAGAGCTACCTCGAAGGCGTGCAACCGCCGTTTTTCAAGGCGCTGATCGACTACGCGGAAGACGGCTCGTATTCCTGGCATTGCCCGGGCCACTCGGGCGGCGTGGCCTTCCTGAAGAGCCCGGTGGGGCAGATGTTCCACCAGTTCTTCGGCGAGAACATGCTGCGCGCCGACGTCTGCAATGCGGTCGAGGAGCTCGGCCAGCTGCTGGATCACACCGGCCCCGTGGCGGCCAGCGAGCGCAATGCGGCCCGCATCTTCAATGCCGATCACTGCTTCTTCGTGACCAACGGCACCAGCACCAGCAACAAGATGGTGTGGCACCACACGGTGGCGCCCGACGACGTGGTGGTGGTCGACCGCAACTGCCACAAGTCGATCCTGCACGCGATCATCATGACGGGTGCCATTCCCGTCTTCATGAAGCCGACGCGCAACCACTTCGGCATCATCGGCCCGATTCCGAAGAGCGAGTTCGAGCCGGCGGCCATCAAGGCCAAGATCCGCGCCAATCCGCTGCTCTCGCACGTGGATGCCGACCGGGTCAAGCCGCGCGTGATGACGCTCACGCAATCGACCTACGACGGCGTGATCTACAACACCGAAACCATCAAGGGCATGCTCGACGGCTACGTCGACACGCTGCATTTCGACGAGGCCTGGCTGCCGCACGCGGCCTTCCACCCTTTCTACGGCGCCTACCACGCCATGGGCAAGCGGCGCGTGCGTCCCAAGGAGTCGCTGGTGTTCGCGACGCAGTCGACCCACAAGCTCCTGGCCGGCATCAGCCAGGCCAGCCACGTGCTGGTGCAGGACTCGCAGAATCGCGCGCTCGACCGCGACCTCTTCAATGAGGCCTACCTGATGCACTCGTCGACCAGTCCGCAATACGCGATCATCGCCAGCTGCGACGTTGCCGCCGCGATGATGGAGCCGCCCGGCGGCACCGCGCTGGTGGAGGAGAGCATTCTCGAGGCGCTGGATTTCCGCCGCGCGATGCGCAAGGTCGAAGCCGAGTTCGGCGAGGACGAATGGTGGTTCAAGGTCTGGGGGCCCGAGAAGCTGGTCGAAGAGGGCATCGGCCGCGCGAGCGACTGGATCATGGAAGGCGAATCGCGCACCGGCGCGAACGGCAAGAACGGCTCGCGCAACTGGCACGGCTTCGGCAAGCTGGCCGACGGTTTCAACATGCTCGATCCGATCAAGTCGACCATCGTGACGCCGGGCCTGGACCTGCAGGGCAAGTTCGCCGAGACCGGCATTCCCGCCAGCATCGTCACCAAGTTCCTGGCCGAGCACGGCGTGATCGTAGAGAAGACGGGGCTCTACAGCTTCTTCATCATGTTCACCATCGGCATCACCAAGGGCCGCTGGAACACGCTGCTCACTGCGCTGCAGCAGTTCAAGGACGACTACGCGCGCAACCAGCCGATGTGGCGCATCCTGCCCGAGTTCTGCCAGCAACACCCGGGCTACGAACGACTCGGCCTGCGCGACCTGTGCCAGCACGTCCACCAGCTCTATGCGCGCTACGACGTCGCGCGGCTGACGACCGAGATGTACCTGAGCGACCTGACGCCCGCGATGAAGCCGAGCGATGCCTACGCGCACATCGCGCACCGCAAGACCGAGCGCGTGGAGATCGACGAGCTCGAAGGCCGCATTACCACCAGCCTGATCACGCCGTACCCGCCGGGCATTCCGCTCTTGATCCCGGGCGAGGTCTTCAACAAGAAGATCGTCGACTACCTCAAGTTCGCGCGGCAATTCAACACCGAATGCCCGGGCTTCGAGACCGACATCCACGGCCTGGTGGCGCGCATCGACGAGAACGGCAAGAAGCGCTACTACGCGGACTGCGTCCGCAACGGCGACTGAGCCTCGGTCAGGACGAGGATGCGAGGTCTTGCCGCACGCGCAGAAAGCGCGCGAACCTTGGCACGCCGCCGGGGTTCGTGCCGTTGTAGCGGTAGTTCACCCAGCTCCCGACGGCCGGTGGTTCTTTGCGCTGGGCATCGCTGAAGCCGCTGCCGAGCTTGAAGCGCTTGCCTTCCGGCGTCTCGACCAGCAGCGCGCCCATCCGGCCCGCATGCTTGCCGCGGCCGGGAACATGCGCGAGCACCCGCGCATCCGCATCGTCATAGGGTTTGACCTTCAGCAGGTCGGCGTTGCGTTCGGCACGGTAGAGCGAAGCGCCCCGGTGCAGCATCAAGCCCTCGCCGCCCATGTGCACCGTCTTGTCCAGCAGCGCCTGGAGCGACTCATGCGTTGTTGCGCGCTGCTGCGGGACCGGCACCAGCCAGGGCGCATCAGCGATCGGCAGCAGCTTTCGCAAGACGGCGAGACGGGCCGTGAAGTCGCCGGGTTGCGTGGGCAGATCGAAGACCATGAAGCGCAGCTCGCGCCATGCCGCATCGTTCGGCGTCTGGCTGCGCACCGTGGACACCGCCTGCGCAAAGCGGCCGCGGCCGGCCCACAGCTCCCCGTCCATTGGTACGGCGGGCAGCGACGCAATGAACCAGGCCGGCGCGATGATGCGCTCGCCGCCGCGCGTCCAGAGCTGCTTGCCGTCCCAATAGCCGCGCACGCCGTCGTATTTCTCGCTGACCCAGTGGTCGTCGAGCGGCATGCCGCGGCGGTACACCTCGGCGAGCATCAGCGGCGGTGCCGCTGTGTCGCGCGC
This sequence comes from Variovorax sp. MHTC-1, assembly GCF_003984645.1. GTDB lineage: Bacteria > Pseudomonadota > Gammaproteobacteria > Burkholderiales > Burkholderiaceae_C > Variovorax. The sequence continues at coordinate 370,297 of NZ_RWKI01000001.1, read as the reverse complement.
CAAGACCCCGGACGGGGCCAACAAGGTGCATGTGGCGGCCACGGCGCCGAGCAGGAGCGCTCGGCGCGACAGCTCGGCACGCGCCTGCAAGGCGCGGCCTGGATGAATGTGAAAACTCATGATCGACTCCCCGGCATGTTTTATTGACAAGCCGGGGGATTATGAGAGGTGCTGCCGGCGGCCTGCGCCGGTTCGGACCAGGCTCAGCCCTCGGCCGGCTCGGCGATGCCGCCGACGACATGGCTGAAGCCGCCGTCGACATAGGTGATCTCGGCCGTCACGCCGCTGGCGAGGTCGCTCATCAGGAAGGCCGCCACGTTGCCCACTTCCTCGATGGTCACATTGCGGCGGATCGGCGACACCTCGGCCACCACCGAGAGGATCTTGCCGAAGCCCTTGATGCCGCTGGCCGCCAGCGTCTTGATCGGGCCGGCGCTGATGCCGTTGACGCGCATGCCCTTAGGGCCCAGCGACTCCGCGAGGTAGCGCACGGAGGCCTCGAGCGAGGCCTTGGCCAGTCCCATGGTGTTGTAGTTGGGTAGCACGCGCAATGCACCCAGGTAGGTCAGCGTGAGCAGCGCCGACTTGTCGTTGAGATAGGGCAGGGCAGCCTTGGCCATGGCCGGAAAGCTGTAGGCGCTGATGTCGTGCGCGACCTTGAAGCCCTCGCGCGAGAGGCCGTCGAGGAAGTCGCCGGCGATCGCCTCGCGCGGCGCGAAGCCGATGCTGTGGACGAAGCCGTCGAACTTGGGCCAGGTCTGCGAGAGATCGGCGAAGAGCTTGGCGATCTGGGCATCGTCGCCCACGTCGCAATCGAAGACGAGTTTCGAATCGAAGTCGGCCGCAAACTCGGTGATGCGATCCTTGAAGCGTTCGCCGACATAGCTGAACGCGAGTTCGGCGCCCTGTTGGCGGCAGGCGCGGGCGATGCCGTAGGCGATGGAGCGGTTGCTCAGTACGCCCGTGATCAGGAATTTTTTGCCGGAAAGAAAGCCCATATAGCGACCTCGTGAAAATCTTGTGCAGAATTCTCGCATGCGAGCTTGGCTGCTTCTGGTGTTGGCGCTCTCGGCAGCCCCCTCGTGGGCGGCCCATGCGTACGCGCAGTTCGGCGACATCAAGTACCAGCCGGGTTTCACGCATTTCAGCTATGTGAACCCGAATGCTCCCAAGGGCGGCGAGATCCGCATGGTGCCGCCGACGCGGCCCACCAACTTCGACAAGTTCAATCCATTCACGCTCAAGGGCACGGCGCCGTACGCCATAGGCGCGCTGATGTTCGAAAGCCTCCTGACCGGAAACTCGGAGGAGCCGACAACGGCCTATGGCCTCCTGGCCGAAGACGTCGAGGTGGCCACCGACAAGCGCTCGGCCACCTTCCGCATTCATCCGAAAGCACGCTTCAACGATGGCTCGCCCGTGCTCGCGGCCGACGTGGTGCACTCCTTCACCACGCTCACCGGGCCACTGGCTGCACCCCAGTTCCGCACCATCTACGCCGAGGTGAAGCGCGCCACGGCAATGGGCGAGCGCACGGTGCGCTTCGAGTTTGCGAGCGCCAATCCCGAACTGCCGCTGGTCGTGGGCGGCATGGCGGTGTTCAGCCGCGCCTGGGGCTCCGGCAAGCCCTTCGACCAGATCACCACCGAGGTGCCCATCGGCTCGGGCCCGTACAAGATCTCCAACCCGCGCATGGGCCGCGACATCACCTACACGCGCGACCCGAACTACTGGGGTGCAGAGCTTCCAGTGCGCAAGGGCCTGTTCAACTTCGACCGCATCACCTTCAAGATCTACCTGGACGATACCTCGCGCTTCGAAGGGCTCAAGGCGGGCGAGTTCGACTTCATGCGCGAATTCACTTCGCGCAACTGGGCACGCCAGTACACGGGCAAGCAGTTCACGTCGGGCGAGATCAAGAAGCGCGCCTTCGAGAACCAGAATCCGGGCGACTTCCAGGGCTACGTGTTCAACCTGCGCAATCCGAAGTTCAAGGACATACGGGTGCGGCAGGCCATCGGACTTGCCTTCGATTTCGAGTGGCTCAACAAGCAGCTCTTCTACGGCTTGTACAAGCGCGTGCAGGGTTACTACCCGAACAGCGAGTTCCATGCCGAGGGCTCGCCCAAGCCTGACGAGCTGGCGCTGCTCGAGCCGTTGCGCGGCAAGTTGCGCCCCGAAGTCTTCGGCCCGGCCGCGATCCCGCCGAGCACGGCGCCTCCAGGCAGCCTGCGCGAGAACCTGCGCAAGGCGAGGACGCTGCTCGCCGCTGCGGGCTGGACCTACCGCGACGGCGCCCTGCGCAACGAAAAGAACGAGGTTTTCACGATCGAGTTCCTGAACGACCAGCCTTCGCTGATCCGTGTCGTCACGCCCTTCCAGACCGCCTTGCTGAAGCTCGGCATCCAGATGAGCTTTCGAACGGTCGATTTCTCGCTCGCGCAGCAGCGCATGGACAACTTCGACTTCGAAATGACTTCGCTGCGCTTGCCCGGCACCACGGCGCCGGGCGGCGAGCTGCTGGAGTTCTTCGGCTCCAAGGCGGCGGCAACCCATGGCTCCTCGAACATCTGGGGCATCGCCGATCCCGCGGTCGACGCGTTGTTGCAGAAGGTGGTCGGCGCAACCACCCGGCCCGAGCTGCGCGCCGCCATGCGTGCGCTCGACCGCGTGCTTTCGCACGGCTACTACTCGGTGCCGCAGTACTACGGCGACGCCTTCCTGATCGGCTATAGGCCCCAGCCTTTCGTGCTGCCGGATGTGATCCCGCCCTACTACCAGGCCGATGCCTGGGCCATGAGCACCTGGTGGGCATCGCCTTCCAATAAGTAAAAGAAGCGATGGCCAGCTACATCCTCAAACGCCTGCTGCTGATGGTTCCCACGCTCTTCGGCGTGCTGCTCTTGACCTTCGCCACCGTGCAGTTCGTGCCGGGCGGCCCGGTCGAACAGATGGTGGCGCAGCTGCAGGGCCGCGACTCGGGCGGCGAACGCGCAGCGAGTTCCGGCGCCGGCTACCGCGGCCGGCAGGGGCTGGACGAAAAGCGCATCGAGGAGATCAAGAAGCTCTACGGCTTCGACAAGCCGCCGGCCGAACGCTTCTGGCTGATGCTCAAGTCCTTCGCGCGCTTCGACCTGGGCACCAGCTTCTATCAGCACAAGGACGTCTGGGAATTGGTAAAGGAAAAGCTGCCGGTCTCGATCAGCCTGGGCTTGTGGACCTTCTTCATCAGCTACCTCATCGCCGTGCCGCTCGGAGTGGCGAAAGCGGTGCGGGCCGGCTCGCGATTCGATTTCATCACCACCCTGATCGTGCTGATCGGCTACGCCATCCCGGGCTTCGTGCTCGGCGTCGCGCTGCTGGTGGTCTTCGGCGGGCAGTTGCAGTGGTTTCCGCTGCGCGGCCTGACCTCGCCCAACTGGGACAGCCTGAGCTGGGGCGCCAAGGTGGTCGACTACCTGTGGCACATCGCGCTGCCCGTGACGGCGATGGTGCTCGGCAGCTTCGCCGTGACCGCGATGCTGACCAAGAACTCCTTCCTCGAAGAGATCCGCAAGCAGTACGTGCTGACCGCGCGCGCCAAGGGCCTGGCCGAGCGCCAGGTGCTGTGGAAGCACGTGTTCCGCAATGCCCTGATCCCGATCATCACCGGCTTCCCGGCCGCCTTCATCGGCGCCTTCTTCACCGGCTCGCTGCTAATCGAGACGCTGTTCTCGCTCGACGGGCTCGGCCTCCTGAGCTACGAGAGCGTGATCCGGCGCGACTACCCAGTGGTGCTGGGGACGCTCTACCTGTTCACGCTGATCGGGCTGATCACCAAGCTGATATCCGACCTCTGCTACGTGCTGGTGGATCCGAGGGTGAAGTTTGACTAGGGTCTGTTGACATATGAATCACCCCCGCGTGGGGCCCCAGAGAGGGCCCAATCTAGGCGCCAAGCGGAACTGGGTTGCACACCCAGTGAGCATTGGCAACGACGAGTGGGCCCTCTGTGGGGCCCCACCCGAAGGGCCGGGGCGGCAAGGGGCGCATGGCGTCGTTGCGGTCCTTGCCCGGGGGATCACCCCGGGCTGCGGCCCGCGCCTAGCCCTGCACCCCTTGCCGCCCCGGCGCGGGGGTGATTCATATGCCAACAGACCCTAGCCCCGTGACCGTCTCGCCCGCCCGCCGGGCCTGGATGCGCTTCAAGCGCAACAAGCTCGGCTTCTGGAGCCTGGTGCTTTTCAGCATCCTGGTGGTGCTGAGCCTGTTTGCCGAACTGCTTTCGACCGACAAGCCGCTGGTGGTGCGCTACGAAGGGCAGACCTACTTTCCGGTGCTGCGCGACTACTCCGAAAAAACCTTCGGCGGGGACTTCGAGACGCCGGCCGACTACCTCGACCCCTTCATCCGCGAGCGCATCACGCAAGGCGGCAATTGGGCGATCTACGCGCCCAATCCCTATGGCCCCAAGACGCTCAACTACTTCGCGACATCGCCGAACCCGGCCGCGCCTTCCAGCGAGAACTTCTTCGGCAGCGACGATCGCGGCCGCGACCTGCTGGCCCAGCTGATCTACGGCTTCCGCGTAAGCGTGCTGTTCGCGCTGGCGCTGACCGTCATCGGCGTGGTGCTGGGCATCGTCACGGGCGCGATCCAGGGCTTCTTCGGGGGCAAGACCGATCTCGCGTTCCAGCGCTTCATCGAGATCTGGGGCTCGATGCCGGAGCTGTATCTGCTGATCATCTTCAGCGCTGTATTCGCGCCCAGCGTCGCGCTACTGCTGATCCTCCTGAGCCTGTTCGGCTGGATGGGCCTGTCGGACTACGTGCGCGCCGAGTTCCTGCGCAACCGCCAGATGGACTACGTGCGCGCCGCGCGCGCGCTCGGCGTCGGCAATCTGCAGATCATGTGGCGCCACATCCTGCCCAACAGCATGGTACCGGTGGTGACCTTCCTGCCGTTTCGCATGAGCGCTGCCATCCTGGCGCTCACCTCGCTCGATTTCCTGGGCCTCGGCGTGCCGCCGGGAACGCCCTCGCTCGGCGAGCTGCTGAGCCAGGGCAAGGCCAACATCGACGCCTGGTGGATCTCGCTCTCCACCTTCGGCGTGCTCGTGCTCACGCTGATGCTGCTGACCTTCATGGGCGACGCGCTGCGCGATGCGCTCGATCCGCGGAAGGCGGAGAAATGACAGCCCCCACGCTCGGCACTCACGTGTCTTCGCTGCCCCCCGAGGGGGCTCGCCCGCCTTGGGGCGGCCCGGCGGCGGGCGGCACTCCACTTCTGGATGTCCGCGGCTTGCGCGTCGCCTTCGGCGCCAAGGAGGTCGTGCACGGCATCGACTTCAGCATCGCCGAAGGCGAAAAACTGGCGCTGGTCGGCGAATCGGGTTCGGGCAAGACCGTCACGGCGCTCAGCCTGCTGCGGCTGGTGCAGAACGCCGATATCTCTGGCGCCGCAAGCTTTGCCGGCGGGGAGGGCCGAGATGCAGCGCGTGACCTGCTGTCGCTGCCGGAAGCGCGGCTGCGCGGCATCCGCGGCAAGGAGATCGCGATGATCTTCCAGGAGCCGATGACGGCACTCAACGCGCTCTACACCGTGGGTGACCAGATCGCCGAGGTGCTCGAGCTGCACGAAGGCCTGCCGGCGCGCGCGGCGCAGGAAGCCGCCGTGCAGCTGCTGGCCGACACCGGCATCCCGGAACCGGCACGCCGGGCGAGAGCGTTCCCGCATCAGCTCTCGGGCGGCCAGCGCCAGCGCGCCATGATCGCGATGGCGCTGGCCTGCAAGCCGCGCCTGCTCCTGGCCGACGAGCCGACCACCGCGCTCGACGTCACGGTGCGCGCCCAGATTCTCGAACTGCTGGCCGAACTGCAGCGCAAGCACCACATGGCTGTGCTCTTGATCACGCACGACCTCAATCTGGTGCGCCGCTTCGCCGACCGCGTGGCGGTGATGGAAGACGGCCACATCGTCGAGCAGGGCGCCGTGGCGACCGTGTTCGGCGCGCCGCAGCATGCCTATACCCGCAAGCTGATCGACAGCCGGCCGGCGCGCGACGTGCCGCCCGTTCCCGCAGAGGCGAAGGCCGCACCACCGGTGCTCGAAGCCGAGGCGCTGCGCGTCAGCTATCCGGTCTCGCGGCCCGGGGTGGCCGGCTGGTTTCGCAAGGGCGAGTTCGTGGCTGTGCAGGGCGCCGACTTCCGCATTGCGCAGGGGGAGACGCTGGGCGTCGTCGGCGAATCGGGCTCCGGCAAGTCGACCCTCGCGCTCGCCGCCCTCGGCCTGCTCAAGTACGGCGGCAGCCTCGGTGTTGCCGGCCAGCGCTGGAGTGCCGGCGGCGCGAGCGACCGGGCGCTGCGCCGCCAGATGCAGGTCGTGTTCCAGGATCCGTTTTCGTCGCTCTCGCCGCGCATGACGGTCGAGCAGATCGTCGGCGAAGGCCTGACGGTGCACGCCCCGGAGCTCGACACCGCGGCCCGGCGCGGGCGCGCGCTGGCTGCGCTGGCCGACGTGGGCCTGAGCGAGGCGCAGTTCCCCTCGCTGCTCGAGCGCTACCCGCACGAGTTCTCGGGCGGGCAGCGCCAGCGCCTGGCGATCGCGCGGGCGCTGATCGTCGACCCGAAGCTGCTGGTGCTCGACGAGCCCACCAGTGCACTCGATGTCACGATTCAGAAGCAGGTGCTGGGCCTGCTGCAACGCTTGCAGCGCGAGCGCGGCCTGAGCTACCTGCTGATCACGCACGATGTCGAGGTGATTCGCGCGATGGCGCACCAGGTCATCGTGATGAAGGACGGTGCGATCCTCGAATCGGGCGGCGTCGACCGCGTGCTCGATGCGCCGGAACATCCCTACACGCAGAAGCTGGTGGCTGCGGCGCTGGCAGATTAGAGAAAGCTGGAGACCACGAAATGTCGGTGATCGGAAGCGACCGGCGCGGCGCTTGGCGCGCAGCGCTCGCCTGTATGGTGAGCCTGGCGGTGGCGATGGGCCTGGGCCGCTTCGCCTTCACGCCGATGCTGCCGATTATGCTGCACGAGGGCAAGCTGGATCTGCAGGCGGGTGGGATGCTGGCCTCGCTCAACTACCTCGGCTACTTCGTCGGCGCGCTGTCCTGCGCGGCGATCCGGCTCAAGCCCGCCACCATGGTGCGCGGAGCGCTTGTCGCCACCGCGGCGCTGCTGCTCGGCATGGGACTGTGGGACAGCTTCAGCTTCTGGGGCGTACTGCGCACGGCGGCCGGGGTCATGAGCGCCTGGGCCTTCGTCTTCGCCTCCGGCTGGGGCCTGCGGCGACTGGCGGAAACGGGCGCCCCGACGCTGCAGGGCGTGATCTACGCCGGGCCGGGTGTCGGCATTGCCATCACCGGCCTTGTCGGCGGCGCAGTCGGCCGCTGGGGCTCGGAGGCGGGCTGGATCGGCTTCGGCCTGCTGTCGCTGGTCGCGATCGCCGCGATCTGGCGCGTCTTCGATGATGGCGCAACGGCCCACGCCGCGGCGCCGGCCGCCGACGCCGCGGCACCCGGAGAGGCCGAATCCGCCGCAGCGCGCAGCGACGCGCGCTGGCTGGTCGGGCTCTACGGCCTGGCGGGCTTCGGTTACATCATCACGGCCACCTTCCTGCCGGTGATCGCGCGCCAGGCCTTGCCAGGCTCGCCCTGGCCCGACTTTTTCTGGCCGTTGTTCGGCCTGGCAATCGTTCCGGGCGCCCTGATCGGCGCGCGGGCGCCGGTCCACTGGGACAACCGGCTGCTGCTGGCGATCGCCTACGCGCTGCAGGCCATGGGCGTCGTCCTTTCCGTGGCCTGGCCCACCGTCATCGGCTTCACGCTGGGCAGCTTGCTGCTGGGCATGCCTTTCACCACCATCACCCTGTTCGCGATGCGGGATGCGCGCCGGCTGCGTGGCAACGCCGCGGCCGGGCTGATCGGCTACGCGACCGCTTCCTATGGCGTCGGCCAGATCCTCGGGCCGCTGTTTGCGGCGCCGCTGGCCCAGCGCACCGGCTCGTTCACGGTGCCGCTTTTGGCGGCGGCGGCGGTACTGGCGTTCGGCGCCCTGCTTTTTGCGTGGGTCTGGCGGCGGTCGCGCCGGCCGGAAGGCGCTTTGGCCACCTAGAAACCGACGTTCTTACACGTGTTTGGCATATAATTCGAGGCTCACGACCAAACGGGCGGGTACTCACCGCCCGTTTTTTATTGGTCGAAGCATTTCTCGATGCCGCAGGCGGGCGGCGATGGCGGGCATCGGGAGCACACCAGAAGGCGCATACAGACACGTGGCATTGCAGCAGACAGTGGAACAAACCGTGGCCGGACTCGGCTACGACCTGGTCGAGATCGAACGCTCGGCCGGAGGACTGCTGCGCGTGACGATTGATTTGCCCTGGAGTGGCCCCATTTCTGGAGCTGCAGCTGCGGCCGGTGCGCCCGAGCCCTTCGTCACCGTCGAGGACTGCGAGAAGGTCACCCGCCAGCTGCAGTTCGCGCTCGAGGTGGATGGCGTCGACTACAAGCGGCTCGAGGTGTCCTCGCCGGGTATTGACCGACCGCTGCGCAATGAGCAGGATTTCGAACGTTTCGCCGGCGAGGTGATCGACATCACGCTGAAGGCGCCCATGGGCGCGGCGGCGGCCGGCCAGGTGGCGGCCAACCGCAAGAAATTTCGCGGCACGCTGGAGCGGGTCGCACGGGCCGACGGCGCGCAGGGGTGGCAGATCGTCTGGAGCCAGGAGCCAGAAGGACGACCCGAGCCGAAGCCCGGTCAGAAGATCAGCAAGAAGCGCGCGCCCGCCCCCCTGCAGGCGCTGGGTTTTGCATTGGACGAGCTGCGCGAGGCGCGGCTTGCCCCGATAGTGGATTTCAAGGGGCGCAGGCCCAAACCCGACACGACGTTGTCGGACTGAACAAGGAGAGTGGTGGCATGAATCGCGAAATGTTGATGTTGGTGGATGCGATCTCGCGCGAGAAGAACGTCGAACGCGACGTGGTCTTCGGCGCGGTCGAGTCCGCCCTGGCGCAAGCCACCAAGAAGCTCTATCCGGGCGATGTGGACATCCGCGTCGCGGTCGATCGCGACAGCGGCGACTACGAGACCTTCCGCCGCTGGCACGTCGTTCCGGACGAGGCCGGCCTGCAGCTGCCCGACCAGGAAATCCTGCTGTTCGAAGCCAAGGAAGAAATGCCCGACATCGAGCTCGACGAGTACATCGAGGAATCGGTGGAGTCGGTGCCGATCGGCCGCATCGGCGCGATGGCGGCCAAGCAGGTGATCCTGCAGAAGATCCGCGACGCCGAGCGCGAGATGCTGCTCAACGACTTCATGTCGCGCGGCGAGAAGATCTTCACCGGCACCGTCAAGCGCCTGGACAAGGGCGACATCATCGTCGAGGCCGGCCGCGTCGAAGGGCGGCTGCGCCGCAGCGAGATGATCGCCAAGGAAAACCTGCGCAACGGCGACCGCGTGCGGGCCATGATCATGGAGGTCGACCTCACGCTGCGTGGGGCGCCGATCATCCTGTCGCGCGCGGCGCCCGAGTTCATGATCGAGCTGTTCCGCCAGGAAGTGCCCGAGATCGAGCAGGGGCTGCTCGAGATCAAGAGTTGCGCCCGCGACCCCGGTTCGCGCGCCAAGATCGCCGTGCTTTCGCACGACAAGCGCGTCGACCCCATCGGCACCTGTGTCGGCGTGCGCGGCACGCGCGTCAACGCGGTCACCAACGAACTTGCCGGCGAACGCGTCGACATCGTGCTGTGGAGCGAAGACCCGGCCCAGTTCGTGATCGGTGCGCTCGCGCCGGCCAACGTGTCGTCGATCGTGGTCGACGAGGAAAAGCATGCGATGGACGTGGTGGTCGACGAGGAAAACCTCGCGATCGCGATCGGCCGCGGCGGCCAGAACGTGAGGCTTGCCTCCGACCTGACCGGCTGGAAGATCAACATCATGGATGCCAACGAGTCGGCCCAGAAGCAGGCGACCGAGACGGATGCCAGCCGCAAGCTCTTCATGGAGAAGCTCGACGTCGACGAGGAAATCGCCGACATCCTGATCTCCGAAGGCTTCACCAGCCTGGAAGAAGTGGCCTACGTGCCGATTTCCGAGCTGCTCGAGATCGAGAGCTTCGACGAGGACACGATCAACGAGCTGCGCTCGCGCGCCAAGGATGCGCTCCTGACGATGGAAATCGCCCGGGAAGAGAACGTCGAGAGCGTTTCGCAGAATCTGCGCGACCTCGAAGGACTCGATCCGGAACTCATTCCGAAACTGGCCGAGGCGGGTGTGCACACCCGCGACGACCTGGCCGACCTTGCGGTCGATGAACTCACCGAAATCACCGGCCAGAGCGCCGATGACGCCAAGCACCTCATCTTGAAAGCCCGCGAACACTGGTTCGCTGGCCAAGAGTGACGGTCATGGAGGCACGAAACCAATATGTCCAGTACCACTGTCGCCGAGTTCGCGAACGAGCTCAAGAAGACTCCCGAAATCCTGCTTGACCAGCTCAAGAGCGCAGGAGTGGCCAAGGCCGCCCCGACCGATGCGCTCACCGAGGCCGACAAGCAGCGCCTGCTCGGCTTCCTGAAGGCCAGCCACGGCACGGTCGAGCCTGAGCGCAAGAAGATCACGCTGACCAAGAAGTCGACCAGCGAGATCAAGCAGGCCGACGCCACCGGCCGCGCGCGCACGATCCAGGTCGAGGTGCGCAAGAAGCGCACCTTCATCCAGCGCGATGAAGGGCACCCGGCCACGCCCGAGGCAGTGCAGCAGCCGGCGGAGGCGCCGGCCGCGGCCGCGCCCGCTGCGCCGCGCATCGACGAAGCCGAACTCGCACGGCGCGAGGAAGAAGCGCGCCGCCAGGCCGAGCTGATCCGCCGCCAGGAAGAAGAACTGGTCGAGAAGCGTCGCCTGCGCGAGGAAACCGAAGCGCGCGAACGCGAAAAGATCGAGCGCGCCGAACAGGCCGAGCAGGAGGCCAAGGCCGCCCGCAGCAAGAAGGCCGCGGAGAAGCCCGCCACGGTGACCGAAGGTGCGCCCGAAGCGCCCGAGGAAGCACCGGCGGCGAGCGACCGCAAGGCCGCTGCCGAGGCTGCCGCCGCCCAGGTCAAGGAAGACGCCAAGGCCAAGGCGGCCGCCGAATCGAAGGCCCGTGCCGACGAGGAGGCCGTGCGCGCCAAGGACCTCGACGAGCGCCGTCGCAAGGCCCTGGCCGAGGCGGAAGCCATTCGCGCCATGATGAATGCGCCGGCGCGCGTGCTGGTGCCGCACAAGGCGCCCGAGAAGCCTGCGCCTGAAGCCAAGGCCGCGGTCAAGGGAACGCTGCACAAGCCGGCCACGCCCGCCGCCCGCACGGCGGCGCCGGCTGCGCCCGGAACGACGGCACCAGGAGCCGCCGGCGCCGGCAAGGAAGTCAAGTCGGCCAAACTCTCGTCGAGCTGGGCCGGCGACACCGCCAAGAAGAAGGAAATCAAGACCCGCGGCGATGCCAGCGGCGGTGTCGGCCGCGGCAACTGGCGCGGGGGCCCGCGCGGGCGCCGCGGCAACGACCGCGGAGGCCAGGAAGAACGCGTGCAGGCCGCGCCGGTGGAGGCGCGCGTGCTCGAAGTGCACGTGCCCGAAACCATCACGGTCTCGGAGCTCGCTCACAAGATGGCCGTCAAGGCGTCGGAAGTCATCAAGCAACTGATGAAGCTCGGCCAGATGGCGACCATCAACCAGTCGCTGGACCAGGACACCGCGATGATCATCGTGGAAGACATGGGCCACACGGCGGTGGTGGCGGCGCTGGACGATCCGGAAGCCTTCACCGACGAGGACGTGTCGGCGCAGCTGGCGGAAGCCCTGCCGCGCGCGCCGGTCGTGACCGTCATGGGCCACGTCGACCACGGCAAGACCTCGCTGCTCGACTACATCCGCCGCGCCAAGGTCGCCGCGGGCGAAGCGGGCGGCATCACGCAGCACATCGGCGCCTACCACGTCGAAACGGCGCGCGGCATGGTGTCCTTCCTCGATACCCCGGGCCACGAGGCCTTCACGGCCATGCGTGCCCGCGGTGCGCAGGCGACCGACATCGTGATCCTGGTGGTCGCCGCGGACGACGGCGTCATGCCGCAGACCAAGGAAGCCATCAAGCACGCGAAGGCGGCGGGCGTTCCGATCGTGGTTGCGATCAACAAGATCGACAAGCCCGACGCCAACCTCGATCGCGTCAAGCAGGAGCTGGTGGCCGAGGAAGTGGTGCCCGAAGAGTACGGCGGCGACACGCCGTTCGTGCCGGTTTCCGCGAAGACCGGCCAGGGCGTCGACGACCTGCTCGAGCAGGTGCTGCTGCAGGCCGAAATCCTGGAACTCAAGGCGCCGGTGGATGCCGCCGCCAAGGGCCTGGTGATCGAAGCCCAACTCGACAAGGGCCGGGGTCCGGTGGCGACCGTGCTGGTGCAGTCCGGCACGCTCAAGACCGGCGACGTGGTGCTGGCCGGCTCGACCTACGGCCGCGTGCGCGCCATGCTCGACGAGGACGGCAAGACCATCAAGACGGCCGGCCCCTCGATCCCGGTCGAGATCCAGGGCCTGACCGAAGTGCCGCAGGCCGGCGACGAGTTCATGGTGATGAGCGACGAGCGCCGTGCGCGCGAGATCGCGACCTACCGTGCAGGAAAGTTCCGCAACACCAAGCTGGCCAAGCAGCAGGCGGCCAAGTTCGAGAACATGTTCTCGGACCTGAGCGCCGGCGAAGTCAAGATGGTGCCGATCATCATCAAGGCCGACGTGCAGGGTTCGCAGGAAGCGCTCGCGCAGTCCCTGCTCAAGCTCTCGAACGAAGAGGTCAAGGTGCAGGTCGTGTACGCCGCGGTGGGCGGGATCAGCGAGTCGGACATCAACCTCGCTATCGCCTCCAAGGCCATGGTCATCGGCTTCAACGTGCGCGCCGACGCCGGTGCGCGCAAGCTGGCCGAAGGCAACAACGTCGGCATCAGCTACTACAGCATCATCTATGACGCTGTGGACGAGCTGAAGACGGCGATGGCCGGCATGCTGGCACCCGAGCGGCGCGAAGAAGTCATCGGCTCGGCCGAGATCCGCACCGTGTTCGTGGCCTCCAAGATCGGTACGGTCGCAGGCTGTATGGTCACCGCGGGTTCGGTCAACCGCAGCGCGCATTTCCGCCTGCTGCGCGACAACGTGGTCGTCTACACGGGCGAGATCGACTCGATCAAGCGCCTCAAGGACGACGTGCGCGAAGTGCGCGAAGGCTTCGAGTGCGGTATCAAGCTCAAGAACTACAACGACATCAAGGAAGGTGATCAACTGGAGTTCTTCGAGATCAAAGAGATTGCGCGTACGTTGTGAGGCGCGCCGCGATATCGAGCTCATTGCCGCGTTGCAGCCGTCTTGCCGTACCAAGGTACTGTCTGCGACGGCGCGCCTTGCACTGAGCCCGATCTCGCGACGCTAGTGATTGATCAAATGCCCAAGAGAAAAGCAGCAACTCCAAACCGCGCCTTCAAGGTCGCAGATCAGATCCAGCGCGATCTGACGGAGCTGATCGCGCGCGAGTTGAAGGACCCGCGGGTGGGCATGGTCACGATCCAGGCGGTCGAGGTCACGCCCGACTACGCGCACGCCAAGGTCTTCTTCAGCCTGCTCATGGGCGATCCGGTGGAAACCACCGACGCGCTGAACCAGGCCGCGGGCTTCCTGCGCAACGGGCTCTTCAAGCGCCTGCACATCCACACCGTGCCCACGCTGCATTTCCAGTTCGACCGCACCACCGAGCGCGCGGCCGACATGAATGCCCTGATTGCACAGGCCGTCGCTTCACGTTCCAAAGACGACTGATGTGGCCCCCACGCTTGCCATTTCATGTGCGTCGCTGCCCCCCGTGGGGGCGCAAGCCTGCTTGGGGCGGCCCGGCGCCGGCTTGAGATGAACGCGCCACGCACACGGGTGCAGCGGCGCCCTGTGCACGGGGTGCTGTTGCTCGACAAGCCGCTGGGTCTTTCCAGCAACCAGGCCTTGCAGAAGGCCAAGTGGCTGCTGCGCGCCGAGAAGGCGGGCCATACCGGCACCCTCGATCCGCTCGCGAGCGGCGTGCTGCCGCTGTGCTTCGGCGCGGCGACCAAGTTCAGCCAGCTGCATCTCGATGCCGACAAGACCTATCAGGCCGTCGCGCGGCTCGGCGTGAAGACTTCCACCGGCGATGCCGAAGGCGAGGTGATCGCGCAGCGGCCCGTGTCGATGACGCCCGCCGACCTGGCGCGGGTCGAAGCGCAGTTCACCGGGCCGATCCGCCAGGTGCCGCCGATGCACAGCGCGCTCAAGAAGGACGGCAAGGCGCTCTACGAATACGCACGCGAAGGCGTCGAGGTCGAGCGCGCGGCGCGCGATGTGACGATCCATAGCTTGGCGCTCGGCGCCCTGGCGGACAACCAGATCCGCATCCTCGCGACCGTGAGCAAGGGCACCTACATCCGCACGCTCGGCGAAGACATCGGCGAAGCGCTCGGCTGCGGGGCCCACCTCACCGCGCTGCGCCGCACAGCCACCGGCGGCTTCGAAGTCTCGCAATGCGTGACGCTGGAAGCGCTCGAAGCCATGGGCGAGGAAGAACGCCTGGCGCAGCTGCTGCCGACCGAAGCCCTTGTGGCAGGCCACACCACCGTCACGCTCGACACCGAAGATGCGGCACGTTTTCTCTCCGGCCTGCGCCGTCGCGGCAGTTGGCCCGACGCGGCGGAAGTCGCCGTCTTCGGCCGCGCGCCGCACGCCTTCCTCGGCACGGCCCACATCACGGCCGGCGAACTGATCCCGGGGCGCTTGCTGAACCCCATCGAAATCCAGCAGACACTTTTGACCGAAGCGACACCATGAGCACCAACCAGATTCGCAACATCGCCATCATCGCCCACGTGGACCATGGCAAGACCACCATGGTCGACCAACTGCTGCGCCAGTCCGGCACCTTCGCCGAACACGAAAAAGTGGTCGACACCGTGATGGACAACAACGCCATCGAAAAGGAGCGTGGCATCACGATCCTGGCCAAGAACTGCGCCGTGACCTGGAAAGGCACGCACATCAACATCGTCGACACCCCCGGCCACGCCGATTTCGGCGGCGAGGTGGAACGTGCGCTCAGCATGGTGGACGGCGTGGTGCTGCTGATCGACGCCCAGGAAGGCCCGATGCCCCAGACCCGCTTCGTGACCAAGAAGGCCCTGGCGCTGGGCCTGAAGCCCATCCTGGTGGTGAACAAGGTCGACAAGCCCGGCGCCCGCCCCGACTACGTGGTCAACGCCGCCTTCGACCTGTTCGACAAGCTCGGCGCGACGGATGAACAGCTCGATTTTCCCGTGGTCTACGCCTCGGGAATCAACGGCTGGTCGTCGATGGAAGAGGGCGAGCACGGCGAGCAGTGGGGCCCCGACATGTCGGCCCTGTTCGACACCATCCTCAAGCACGTGCCGGCCCATGCGGGAGATCCGGCAGCGCCGCTGCAGCTGCAGATCTCCGCGCTCGACTTCTCGACCTTCGTGGGCCGCATCGGCGTCGGCCGCATCAACGCCGGAACCATCCGCCCGATGATGGACGTGATCGTGATGGAAGGCCCGGACGGCAAGTCCGTGAAGGGCCGTGTCAACCAGGTGCTGACTTTCCAGGGCCTGGAGCGCGTGCAGGCCACCGAGGCCGGCCCGGGCGAGATCGTGCTGATCAACGGCATTGCCGACATCGGTATCGGCGTGACCGTCACCGATCCGGTGAATCCGGCGCCGCTGCCCATGCTCAGGGTCGACGAGCCGACGCTGACCATGAACTTCTGCGTCAACACCAGTCCGCTGGCCGGCCGCGAAGGCAAGTTCGTCACCAGCCGCCAGATCTGGGACCGCCTGCAGAAGGAGCTGCAACACAACGTGGCCCTGCGCGTCAAGGAAACCGACGAAGAGGGCATCTTCGAAGTGATGGGCCGCGGCGAACTCCACCTGACCATCCTGCTGGAAAACATGCGCCGCGAAGGCTATGAACTGGCCGTCTCGAAGCCGCGCGTGGTGTTCCGCGACGTCGATGGCGTGAAGCACGAGCCGATCGAACTGGTCACCGCCGACATCGAAGACCAGCACCAGGGCGGCGTGATGCAGGCGCTGGGCGAGCGCAAGGGCGAGCTGGTCAACATGGAACCGGACGGCCGCGGGCGCGTGCGTCTCGAGTACCGCATTCCGGCGCGGGGCCTGATCGGTTTCACCAACGAGTTCCTGAACCTGACGCGCGGCTCGGGCCTGATCTCCAACATCTTCGACAGCTACGAGCCGCACAAGGGCGACATCGGCAGCCGCAAGAACGGCGTGCTGATCTCCATGGACGACGGTGAGATCTTCACCTACGCGCTGGGCAAGCTGGACGACCGCGGCCGCATGTTCGTGCGGGCCAACGATCCGGTGTACGAAGGCATGATCGTCGGCATTCACAGCCGCGATAACGACCTGGTGGTCAACGCCACGCGCACCAAGCAGCTCACCAACTTCCGCGTCTCGGGAAAGGAAGACGCGATCAAGATCACGCCGCCGATCGACCTCACGCTCGAATACGGCGTGGAATTCATCGAAGAGGACGAACTGGTCGAGATCACGCCCAAGAGCGTGCGCCTGCGCAAGCGCTTCCTGAAGGAACATGAGCGCAAGCGCGCCAGCCGCGACACGGCCTAAAGCCGCGCTGTCTCACGGCCGCGCAGTCTGGCTGATGGTCGCCGTGACCCTCATGTGGGCCACGGCGGGTGTGGTCACGCGCCATCTCGAGCACGCGCGCAGCTTCGAGATCACCTTCTGGCGCAGCTTCTTCACGCTGCTGGCCTTGCTCGTGATCCTGCCGCTGTGGCAGGGCCGCGCCGTGTTCTCGAAGATCCGCGACGGCGGCCGCGCGCTGTGGATCTCCGGCCTCTGCTGGTGCGTGATGTTCACCGCCTTCATGGTCGCGCTCACGCTGACCAGCGTGGCCAACGTGCTCGTGACCATGGCCCTGGGGCCGCTCTTCACCGCGCTCGCGGCGCGGATCTTCATCGGCCACCGGTTGCCGGCACGCACCTGGATCGCCATCGTGGTGGCGGGCTTCGGCATCGGCTGGATGTACGGCACACAGCTCGGCGACGGGTTGCTGGCCGGCACACTGGTGGCGCTCTGCGTGCCGCTGGCCGGCGCCTGCAACTGGACCGTGGTCCAGCATGCACATGCCAAGGGTCAAGACATCGACCTGGTGCCCTCGGTGCTGGTGGGCGCCGCGATCTCGTCTCTGCTCACGCTGCCGCTGGCCTGGCCATTCCAGGCCAATTCGCACGACCTGGGCCTGCTCGCGTTCCTCGGCGTGTTCCAGCTGGCGATCCCGTGCGTGCTATCGGTCATCTGCGCGCGCATCCTGAAGGCGCCCGAGGTGGCGCTGCTCGCGCTGCTGGAGATCGTCTTCGGCATTGCCCTGGCCTGGATCGGGGCCGGCGAAGAGCCGGCTTCGAGCGTGGTGACGGGCGGTGCGCTCGTGATCGGCGCGCTGGTGTTCAATGAACTGCTCGGGCTGCGCGACCGCCGCGCGTCCGCGGCACCCTTGCCGGGGACTCACTAGACCTGGGATTTCTACCGATGTCCGGTGCAAGTCCAGAGCCGTTTGGCTTTCATTTCAAGAGGGAGATATCGATGCGACTTTCCACGTTCCTGCTGGCCGGCGCGCTGGCTGCGGCATCCTTGGGTGCTGCGGCCCAGGTGTCGGTCAACATCCATGTGCCGGGCCTCATCGCGGTGGCGCCGCCTGCGCCTCGCTTCGAGCGCATGCCATCGCCGCGCGTCGGCTATGTTTGGGTGCCGGGCAACTGGCAATGGCAGCAGAACGCCTACGGCTGGCGCCAGGGCTACTGGGAGCGGGAGCGCCGCGACTATGCCTACGCACCGGGCCGCTGGGTACGTGCCGACGGCGGCTGGCGCTGGGTCGAGCCCAACTGGAAGCGCAAGGGCGGCAAGCACCGCCACCGCGACGACGACCGCCATGAACGTCATGACCGGCATGACGATCACGGCCCCGGCGGCTATCACTGCCCGCCGGGACAGGCCAAGAAGGGCCGTTGCTGAGCATCAGGGCCGCGCGACCTTCCAGACGTTGTTGACGCCATCGCCGGTCTTGTCGCCGGCCTTGGTGTCCTTGACCCAGTAGTAGAGCGGCCAGCCCTTGTAGGCCCATTGCTTCTTGCCGTCGTCGCGCACGACGATGGTATAGGCGCCGATCGGCTTGGCCGTGTCGGCCGCCATCAGCGGTGGCCAGTTGGTGGCGCAGGGTCCGTTGCAGGTGGACTTGCCGCTGCCGACCGCATCGCGATCGAAGGTGTAGAGCGTCATGCCGGTGGGGCCGATCAGCACGCCGTCGGCGGTCCGGGTCGGGGTGTCCGGCACCGATGCGGTCCTGGACATGCCGCCGCATCCGGCGAGCAGGGCGGCCGCAAGAATCGAAGCGCTGAGCAGTTTCATGAAGTTTTCTCCTTCGGTTAAAAGATCGCAAACAAACTAGGCCCGGCCAGTCTAGCCCGGGCCTTTCCTCAAAGTTGTCGATGCACCGCCCCCGCGAGTCTCAGCAGCGCATCGCGCGGGAGCTTGCCCGCCAATGCATAGCCGAAACCGCGATCGATCCAATAGAAGCTCGGCACCGGTCCGTCCGCCGAGTAGCGGAACGCCGTTTCGCCCGCTTTCGCCGGCGCTGCCGCTGCGTCCAGGCTGCCGAGATAGAGAGTCACGCGCTCGCCATCGGCGCGCTCGAACATGAACTGTGCCCGCGCGCCCTCGCTGCCCGGCAGCAGACGGCCGCCCACGAGCGCGTAGCCCTCGGCCGACAGATCGGGCACCTTCAGCGGCCTGTCGAGCCGTCTGGAGAGCCACTGGACGAGGTGCTGCTGTTCGGCGGCGACGACTTCGACCGGGTGCCGCTTCTCGGGCGCATAGACCGCGTGCGCCACCGAGGCGGCATGCACGAACTCGCGTGCGGCCGGCACGCGTGCCAGCGCGGCACCGGTCTGTTGCGATGCCGACCATTGCTGATTGCCGACCCAGCCGGCGACGAAAGCGATCAGTACGCTCGCCGCGATGCCGCCCCAGCGCACCCAGCGCGTCTGCCGGGCCCGGCGGTCCTCAAGATGCCCGGCCGCCGCCAGCAGGGCTTTGGGAACGGGTTCGTCGAGCACTTCGCGATGCAATTCGCGTAGCGCGTCGCGCTGGGCTCGCCAGGCGATCTGGTCGGTGTCGGGAGGCGGCGTGGGGCTGTTCATGGCGGATGAGATGCGGACTACTTGAGGCGGCGCAGACCGGGGCGGCCCGATACCGGCGACTCGCTGCCTTCCATCAGGTCGTGAAGCCGGACGCGGGCGCGCGAGAGGCGCGACATGACGGTGCCCACGGGGATGTCCAGGATCCCGGCGACCTGCGCATAGGAAAGGTCTTCGAGCGCCACCAGCAGCAGCACGGCGCGCTGTTCCTCGGGCAGGCGCAGCAGGCAGCGCTGCAGGTCGATGGTCCGGTCGCGATGGCCGTCGGCAGTGCTCAATTCATGCGCCACGTCGTCGATGTCCACCGTGGCGCGCGGCGGCGCACGCCGTACCTGGCTCGCGAACAGGTTGTGCATGAGCGTGAAGAGCCAGGCGCGCAAATCGCTGCCCACGATCCACAGGCGCCACTTGCTGCAGGCGCGCTCCAGCGTGTCCTGCACCAGGTCGTCGGCGGCCCAGGCGTCGCCTGTCAATGCGCGTGCATAGCGCCTGAGGCTGGGGATGTGGTCGACGAGCGCGCGGGATTCCATCGCTGCACTAACGCCATGGGGGCACGGTTTATTCCACCATGCCCGAAAAATTCAGCGATCGCTGCGCAGCACCCGCCGTTTGATCGGCTTGGCTGGATTGCCGCCGTAGACCGTCCAGGGCTCGAGGGATCGGAAAGCGACGCTGCGGGCGCCCAACACAGCGCCTTCGCCCACTTCCACACCGGGCCCGACGAAGGCCTCGGCCGCGATCCAGGCGTCGGCGCCGATGGTGATCGGGCTCGCCGTCAACTGGAAGCTCGCAGAAGAAATGTCGTGGCTGCCTGCGCACAGGTGCGCGCCTTGCGAGACCAGCGCGGCGCGCTCCAGCCGGATCGGCGCCATGTTGTAGCAAATGACCCGCTCGGCCAGCATCGCGCGATCGGCCAGGTGCAGATGCGGCGGATACCAGACCCGCGCGCTGCCGCGTACGTCGCTCGACTCGCCCAATTGCGCGCCGAAGAGCTTCAGCAGAAAGCGGCGCCAGAAGCGCATCTGCGGCGGCGTCCAGGAGGCGAGCAGCGCCCAGCTCAGGTTCCAGGCCGCACGCAGCAGCCGGTTGGAAAACGAGAAACTGGGACCGCCTTCGAGCGGGTTGACGCGCGCAGCGTCCAGAGGTTGGAGTGCCATGGTGCTTCTTCCTTCAGCGGCTGCGGCTCTTCATGGCCCGCTCGACCTCGCGCTTGCCTTCGCGGTCCTTGATGGTGTCGCGCTTGTCGTGCTCGGCCTTGCCCTTGGCCAGCGCGATCTCGCACTTCACCTTGCCCGCCTTCCAGTGCAGGTTGAGCGGGACCAGCGTGTAGCCCTTCTGCTCGATCTTGCCGATCAAGCGACGGATCTGCTCCTTGTGCAGCAGCAGCTTCTTGGTGCGCACCGAGTCGGGGGTGACATGCGTCGAGGCCGAGCGCAGGGGGTTGATCTGGCAGCCGATCACGAACAGCTCGCCGTCGCGGATCACGACGTAGCCGTCGGTCAGCTGCACCTTGCCTTCGCGCAACGACTTGACTTCCCAGCCCTCCAGCACCATGCCGGCCTCGAAGCGTTCTTCGAAGAAATAGTTGTACGCGGCCTTCTTGTTGTCCGCGATCCGGGAGGAGGTGTCTTGTTTTTTTGTGGCCATGGTGTGTCAGGTGAGGGCTGCATGGCTTCAATACAATCCGTCGCGCACGCTGTGCCGATTCTATGAAAACAGTCCACAAGTCCATCCTGATCTGGTACAGCGCCGAAGAGATGTACGCCCTCGTCACGGATGTCGCGAAGTATCCCGAGTTCCTGCCGTGGTGCGACAGGGCCAAGGTGATCGAACACGACGCCGCCGGCATGACGGCCGAAGTCGGCCTCGCTTTCAGCGGCTTTCACCACAGCTTCACCACCCGCAACACCCATGTGCCGGGCCGCGAGGTGCATTTGAAGCTGGTCGACGGGCCATTCTCCAATCTCGACGGCGTCTGGAAGTTCACCCCCGTGGGCGAGGAGGGCGAGCGGGCCTGCCGCGTCGAGCTCAACCTCAGCTACGGCTTCAGCAACTTCGCGCTGCAGGCGCTGGTCGGCCCGGTGTTCGACAAGGTCGCATCCAACCTCGTGGAGGCCTTCGTCAAGCGCGCCGAGCACATCTACGACAAAGCCTGATGCTGCAGGTGACCGTGGCGTATTCCCCGGCGCCGCGCCAGGTGTTCGAAGAGGTGCTGGGCGTGGCCGAAGGCGCGACGGTGCGCGATGCGGTGCGCGCAAGCCATCTGCCGATTCAGTTTCCGCAACTCGACTGGCAGGCGATGCAGCCCGGCATCTGGGGCCATGCGGTGGAATGGGATCAGGCTCTGGCGGATCTCGACCGCATCGAGCTCTGCCGCCCGCTCACGGTAGATCCCAAGGTCGCACGGCGCGAGCGATTCAAGAAACAGGGCGCGCGCGGAACCGGTTTGTTCGCCAATCGCCGCAAAGGCGGCAAGGCCGGCTACTAGGCTCGAGGCGTGCGGGGAGATTTGCGGGAAACACCGCGGAACCGGCTTCGCCGGGCCGCAGGTGTTGCCCCCGGTAGGGGGTTGGCGTAGCGACACGAAGTGCGCGAAGCCTGGGGGCGAGCCTATTTACTTGCAGTCGGCGCTGATCACCGACTGCAGGCGCTCCTGCTCGGAGGCCCGCGCCTTGTCGTCCAGGATCTCGCGCTCGCCTTGCGCATTCACGCGGGCCACGCGGATGCCGCTGTCGAAGGTGGCCTTGGCCTGGCGCGCGCGGGTGCAGTTCTCGGCTCTGGCCTGCGCGACCTTTTGCGCCTCGGCGGCCTTCTTGGCCTTTTCGGCTTCCTCGGCCTTGCGCGTCTTTTCCTCGAGTTCCTTGTCGACCCCGGTGGGCTTGGCGCCGCCGGGGGCAGCGGGCGCTGCGGCAGCAGCAGTAGCGGCGGCATCGGCCTCGGCGGCCGGCGCAGGGCTGAAGTTCGGCCGCGACGAGGGCGCGCCCGGCCGGCGCAGGATGTTCTTCTCAGGGACTTCGGGCGGCGGCGCCTTGTCGCTGAAGACCTTCTTGTTGTCCTTGTCGATCCACTGCCATTGGGCATTGGCGCCCAGCGACAGCAAGGAGATCCATCCGAGTACGAGCAGCTGCGCGATTTTCATGGCCGGCAGTTTAGCGCCGCCTTACGTTTTGCAACGTACTTGCGGGCGTTTTTGCAACGTAACAACGGTATTCCTGCTGCTGGGCGATTCACCCATGGCCCGGGTAAGTACCAAGCCATCGTTACAATCCGTCTTTTGGAGCTTCACCCATGCGCCTTCTCGGCAAAGCGCTCACCTTCGACGATGTGTTGCTGGTGCCAGCGTTCTCCCAGGTCCTGCCCAAGGACACCTCCCTCGCCACCCGACTCTCCCGCAATATCACGCTGAATCTGCCGCTGGTCTCCGCGGCGATGGACACCGTGACCGAAGCGCGCCTCGCGATCGCGATGGCGCAGGAAGGCGGCATCGGGATCGTGCACAAGAATTTCACCGCCGCCGAGCAGGCCGCGCAGGTGGCCAAGGTGAAGCGCTACGAATCGGGCGTGCTGCGCGACCCGGTGGTGATCACGCCCACGCACACCGTGCTGCAGGTCATGCAGCTGTCCGACGAACTGGGCATCTCGGGCTTTCCGGTCCTCGACGGCGGCAAGGTGGTCGGCATCGTGACCGGCCGCGACCTGCGCTTCGAGAGCCGCTACGACGTGCCGGTGAGCGAGATCATGACGCCGCGCGAGAAGCTGATCACCGTGCCCGACGGCACCACGCTCGCCGAGGCCAAGGCGCTGCTCAACAAGCACAAGCTCGAGCGCCTGCTGGTCATCAACAGCGCCTGGGAGCTCAAGGGCCTGATCACCGTCAAGGACATCACCAAGCAGACCAGTTTCCCCAATGCCGCGCGCGACGCCAGCGGGCGGCTGCGCGTGGGCGCCGCGGTCGGCGTCGGCGAGGGCACCGAGGAGCGCGTCGAGGCGCTGGTGAAGGCCGGCGTCGATGCGATCGTGGTCGACACCGCGCACGGCCACAGTGCCGGCGTGATCGAGCGCGTGCGCTGGGTCAAGAAGAACTATCCGCAGGTCGACGTGATCGGCGGCAACATCGCCACCGGCGACGCCGCCCGCGCGCTGGCCGATGCGGGCGCCGACGCGGTCAAGGTCGGCATCGGCCCGGGGTCCATCTGCACCACGCGCATCGTGGCCGGCGTCGGCGTGCCGCAGATCATGGCGGTGGACAACGTCGCCACCGCATTGCACGGCACCGGCATCCCGCTGATCGCCGACGGCGGCATCCGCTATTCGGGCGACATCGCCAAGGCCATCGCCGCCGGCGCCAGCACCGTGATGATGGGCGGCATGTTCGCCGGCACCGAAGAGGCGCCGGGCGAGATCGTGCTGTTCCAGGGCCGCAGCTACAAGAGCTATCGCGGCATGGGCTCGATCGGCGCCATGCAGCAGGGCAGCGCCGACCGCTACTTCCAGGAATCGACCACCGGCAACCCCAACGCCGACAAGCTGGTGCCCGAAGGCATCGAAGGCCGCGTGCCCTACAAGGGCTCGATGGTCTCGATCGTCTACCAGATGTCCGGTGGCTTGCGCGCCAGCATGGGCTACTGCGGCTGCGCGACCATCGAGGAGATGAAGAACAAGGCGGAGTTCGTCGAGATCACCACCGCCGGCATCCGCGAGAGCCACGTGCACGACGTGCAGATCACCAAGGAAGCTCCCAACTACCGCGCGGAGTGATCCGGCCTCTCATGCAACACCAGAAAATCCTGATCCTCGACTTCGGTTCCCAGGTTACCCAGCTCATTGCCCGCCGCGTGCGCGAAGCGCATGTGTTCTCCGAAGTCCATCCCTGCGACGTCAGCGACGAGTGGGTGCGCGAGTACGCGAAGGACGGCGCTCTCAAGGGCGTGATCCTTTCCGGCAGCCACGCAAGCGTCTACGAAGAATCCACCGACAAGGCGCCGCAAGCGGTGTTCGAACTCGGCGTGCCGGTGCTCGGCATCTGCTACGGCATGCAGACCATGGCACACCAGCTCGGCGGCAAGGTCGAGGGCGGCCACAAGCGCGAATTCGGCTTTGCGGCCGTGCGCGCGCGCGGCCACACCGAGCTCTTGCGCGACATCGCCGACTTCACGACCGATGAAGGCCACGGCATGCTCAATGTCTGGATGAGCCACGGCGACAAGGTCACCGAGCTGCCGCCGGGCTTCAAGCTGATGGCCTCGACCGAGAGCTGCCCGATCGCCG
Organism: Variovorax sp. MHTC-1; assembly: GCF_003984645.1. Lineage (GTDB taxonomy): Bacteria > Pseudomonadota > Gammaproteobacteria > Burkholderiales > Burkholderiaceae_C > Variovorax. The sequence continues at coordinate 345,766 of NZ_RWKI01000001.1, read as the reverse complement.
GCATGGCCGACGAAGATCGGCATTTCTACGCGCTCCAATTCCATCCGGAAGTCACGCACACGCAGCAGGGCAAGGCGATCCTCGAGCGCTTCGTGCTCGGCATCTGCGGCGCCGCGCCCGACTGGGTGATGCGCGACCATATCGCGGAAGCTGTGGAGGCGATCCGCAAGCAGGTGGGCGACGAGGAAGTCATCCTCGGCCTCTCGGGCGGCGTCGACTCCTCGGTGGCCGCGGCGCTGATCCATCGCGCCATCGGCGACCAGCTGACCTGCGTGTTCGTCGACCATGGCCTCTTGCGCCTGAACGAAGGCGACATGGTGATGGACATGTTCGTCGGCAAGCTGCACGCCAAGGTGATCCGCGTCGACGCGAGCGAGCTCTTCCTCGGCAAGCTGGCCGGCGTGAGCGATCCGGAGGCCAAGCGCAAGATCATCGGCGGCGAATTCGTCACCGTCTTCAAGCAGGAAGCGGCCAAGCTCACCAGCGCGGGTGCCAAGGGCGCCAAATGGCTGGCGCAAGGCACCATCTACCCGGACGTGATCGAGTCCGGCGGCGCCAAGAGCAAGAAGGCCGTCACGATCAAGAGCCATCACAACGTCGGCGGCCTGCCCGAGCAGCTGGGCCTCAAGCTGCTGGAGCCGCTGCGCGACCTGTTCAAGGACGAGGTGCGCGAGCTCGGTGTGGCGTTGGGCCTGCCGCCCGAGATGGTGTACCGCCATCCGTTCCCCGGGCCGGGCCTCGGGGTGCGCATCCTTGGCGAGGTCAAGAAGGAATACGCCGACCTGCTGCGCCGCGCCGACGCGATCTTCATCGAGGAGCTGCGCAACTTCAAGGACCCGTCCAGCGGCAAGAGCTGGTACGACCTGACCAGCCAGGCCTTCACCGTGTTCCTGCCGGTCAAGAGCGTGGGCGTGATGGGCGACGGCCGCACCTACGACTACGTGGTGGCGCTGCGCGCCGTGCAAACCAGCGACTTCATGACCGCCGACTGGGCCGAGCTGCCCTACGCGCTGCTCAAGAAGGTCTCGGGCCGCATCATCAACGAGGTGCGTGGCATCAACCGCGTGACCTACGACGTGAGCAGCAAGCCGCCGGCGACGATCGAGTGGGAGTGATTCGGCGCTGCCGCACTTCGAGGGCAGGCCTACGGGCCCGACGCCGACGCGGCTGACCTCTGACCATAGCTGTCGCACGTCCGATCCGGAGCGACGCTCCATGTCACTTTTTGGATCAATTCGCGTTTTCTTCCTTGGCAGGGAAGTGGGCATGGATCGTGCACTTTGCGCCACGGCCGGCGAGCGGATCTGTTCCGCGCCGGCGCCATGCCGTTGGACATGACTGCCGACAGCTCGAGTTGATCCCCACAAGCGAAGTACGCGACGCGTGCGGCGGCTGGTTTTCTTTCAATCTCAAAAGCGCATTTTCATGACCATGTTTTCCCGACGATGCGTTTATGCACTGATGTTTTCGGTGCTCCTGTTCGGCTGCGGCGGCGGAAGCGGCGGTACTCAAGGTGGTGGCTTGGCCGGCAGCAGTGGTAGCCAAGGCGGTAGTGGCGTCAGCCAGGGTGGCGATAGCCAAAGTGGCGGCGGCGCAAGTGGCACAGGTGGCACAGGTGAAGGCGCTTCGCCCGTCGCGGCGACCGTCGCGTTGGTGACCAAGCTCGGCAAGCCCGCTCGGGTGCTGGTCGGACTCGGCGCGGGCAATACCCTCGCGCAGATGAAAAGCCAGGACATTCGCCCGGACATCGTGGACACCTACCTCGTGGGTGTCGGCGCAGGCGCCTGGCCCAGCTGGAACAGTCCCGACGGGGCGTACGTCACGTACACAGCGCAGGCCATCCAGGCTTACGGCGCGGTTCCGATGTTCACGCTGTACCAGATGACGGCGAACGGCGAGGGCAATTTGAGCGGCATCGCCAACGCGACCTTCATGAACAACTACTGGGCGCAGGTCCGGCTGATGTACCAGCGCATTGCAGCCCTCGGTACGCCTGTTCTGATCAATCTGGAGCCGGACTTCTGGGGGTTCGTTGCGGCGCAAGCGCCGAATCGCGATGCGACGCAAATGGCGGCCGTCGTGAACAGCCAGCCCGAATGTGGCGGCTTGCCGAACACCGCCGGGGGCCTCGGCCAATGCCTGGTGCGGATGGCCAGGCAGATCGCGCCCAAGGCGCTGGTGGGATTCCCGCCTGCGTTCTGGAGCGGCACCCCTGCCGAGGTCGGCGCCCAGATGCGGGCGGTCGGGGCACATCAGGCGGACTTCATCGTTGCCCAGACGAGCGACCGCGACGCGGGCTGCAGGGAAGTCCCATCGCCTCACCCGGAATGCACGGGACGAAGCGGTCCGTTCTATTGGGACGAAAGCAATATCGCCAGCCCGAACTTCCACCAGTCCCAGAGGCAGATTTCGGACTATCGCGCCGCCCTGGGCAATGGTCTGCCGATCCTGTGGTGGCAGACGCCGATGGGTGTGCCATCCGCCACGCCCGGTGGCACCGACCTGCACTATCGCGACAACCATGTCGACTACATGCTGCGCAACACCCAGGAGTACGGTGACACTCACACTTTCGCGATCGTCTTCAGTCCTGGGGGGGCCGTTCAGACCTCGATCGGCACCGATGGCGGCCAGTTTGCCCGCCTGTCGGGTCAGTACCTCGCACGAGGCGGCGCCACTTTGAAGTAGCGATCGGCAACCGTGGAGCGCCGACAGTAGTCAAGCGATATCGATCATGCGGGTCCCCGGCCCGGAAAATCATCGAACGGGCGTGATGCAGAGAGGTTCAGCTGGACCTTTCGAAGAGTGGTGTAGATCGTTTGTATTCAGGATTGCTCCCCCGCTTGCCCGCACAGCGCAGATCGGGGAAGCTTGGGTCAGCCGGCGCGCCGGCGTGCCCATCGAATGAATCCATCCGTTCTAAAGAACCGCCGCATCAACCTGAACACGCGCCTGAGCCTGGGCGTGGCGGCGGTGGTGCTGGCAGCCACGTTCACGATCGCGACGATCGCGTTGCACCTGGTCAAAGCCGGGATGCAGGCGTCGATCGCGAACGATCAGTTCGCGCGCGTATCGACCATTGCGGAGGCGGTAGACCAGAAGTTCGCGGGCCGGCGAACCCTGCTGAAGACCTTCGCCGAAAGCGTGGAGACGCAGGGATTCACGAACGCTGCGCCCCTGCAGGCCTTCCTGAAACAGCACGAGTCTCTTCGAGCGGCCTTCGACAACGTCGCGCTCCTGGACCTCGATGGCAATCTGGTGGCCAACTTCAACGGTGCACAACGAATCGGCCGGTTGAACATCAAGGACCGCGCGTATTTCTCGGACACGGTCAGATCCATGGCCGGCGTGATCTCGCAACCGTACCGCAACCGGCTCAACGGCCTGGCGCAGGTGGCGATCACGGAACCGGTGATGGACCGCACGGGAAGCGTGCAGTTCGTCATCTCGGGCTCGATCAACCTGAATGAGCGGAACATTCTGGGCTCGCTCGCCGACATCAAGTTCGGCGAGACCGGCTACCTGTTCATCACGACCACGGACGGCGTCGTGGTCGACCACCCTCGCGAGGCGCGCGTTCTGAATCCATCCAATGCCGTGAAGAGCGGGGACCCCGAGATCGATCGCCCGATCGAGGGCTTCGAGGGCAAGACCGAGGGGATCAACGATGCCGGCGTGCATGGCCTGTACGCCTTCAAGCGCATTCGCCACGCCAACTGGGTTCTGGGCTCGATGTATCCGCGCAGCGAGGCCTTCGCCCGGATCGATGCCATCGAGCGCGCGGCCTGGGGAGGGGCGCTCGTGCTTGCCCTGCTGGCCGGCACGATGGCACTGATCGTCGTGCGACGCCAGCTGAAGCCGCTGACGGACCTGCACCGGCACATGCTGGATGCGCAGGCTGCACCCGACGAAGTCGCGGCGCCACGCAGCTACCCGCGCGACGAGATCGGCGATCTTTCGCGAACCTTCGACGAACTGATGCGAGAGCGGCGATCCAGCGAGAAATTCCTGCGCGACATCACCGACAACCTTCCCACCATGGTGTCGCATGTGGACGCGCAAGGACGCTTCAGCTTCGTGAATGCCAGGCTGTGCGACAAGCTGGGCCGCAGCGCATCCGAGCTCGTCGGCCAGCCGGCGAGAGGCATGCACGGCGCCGACGACAGGGCCGTGCCGGATCGCTACCTCCAGCGGGTGCTGGCCGGCGAGGCCGTGACTTTCGAGCGGCGAGGCTCGGTGAAGGGCGGCGAGCAAGCACGCTTTTTCCAGACCGATCTCATTCCGGATCGCGATCGAACGGGATCGGTCCGCGGCTACTACGCCGTGACCTCCGATGTGACGGAGCGCAAGCGCATCGAACTCAGTCTTGCACACAGCGAGGGGCAGATCCGCACCATTGCGGACAGCATTCCAGCACTCGTCTCGCATGTCGACGCGTCGTTGCGATACACCTTCGTCAATGCCCAGCTCAGAGCCTTGTACAAGGACGATGCACTGGTCGGCAAGTCGCTGGCCGAGGTTCGCGGCGAGGCGGATTTTGCCGTGGTCGAGCCTTATTTTCGGCGCGCGCTCGCCGGCGAGACGGTAGTTGTCGAGAGAAGCGGCGATAGGGCGCGAGGTATGGCCAACCGAACGTACAAGGCCCACTACATCCCCGACCAGGATGATGTCGGCATGGTGCAGGGCGTGTTCGCGATGACCTTCGACATCACCGATGACGTCAAGGTGCGCAGGGCGCTCAGCGAGCAGGAAAAGCGGCTGCGCGACGTCACCGACAGCATTCCGGCCCTGGTGGGCTATTTCGATCGCGAAGAGAACTGCCACTACGGCAACAGCCGGGCGCGGCAGATGGCCGGCTTGGGTGACGGTCCGCTCGACGGCGTGAGCTTGCGGTCCGCGGTGGGCGACGAGGTGTACGCCCAGCATGTGCCGCACATTCCCGCGGTGCTGGCAGGTAAGGCCGTGCGCTTTCCGGTCCAGGCGCCGCTCCATGGCAAGGACGGCTATTTCCAGGTCAATCTGATCCCGGACAAGAACCTGCAGGGGCAGGTGCAGGGCTTCTACCTGATGACCTTCAACATCACCCCGCTGAAGGAGGCCGAGCTGCGCCAGGCCGAGAGCGAGATGCGCTTGCGCACCATCACGGACAACCTGCCGGCGCTGATCACGTACATCGACCGCGAGCAGAAGATCACTTTCGCGAACGCGACCTACCGCGAATGGCTGGGGCTCGATCCGTCCTCGCTCGTGGGCCGCCATATCCGCGACGTGGCAGGCCCCGAGTTGTACCTGGCCCGCAAGGCCGCGCTCGAGCGCGCGCTGGCGGGCGAGCGCGTCGAGTTCGAAGCCGCGACCAAGAGAGCGGATTTCGATCGCATCACCCACGTCATCTACGTGCCCGACGTAGGCGCGGACGGTTCGACGCACGGCATTTTTTCGCTCAGCCTGGACATCACTGCGCTGAAGCAGGTGGAGCGCCGGCTGATCGAGCTGGCGCGGGTCGATACGCTGACCGGCTTGCCGAACCGGCTCGCCTTCAACGAGTACCTGCCGAACGCCATTGCGCGCGCCCGGCGTACGGGCAGCGCGATCGCGCTGATGTTTCTGGACATCGACCATTTCAAGTCGATCAACGACACGCTCGGCCACGCGGCTGGCGACGAGGTACTGAGCGAGTACGCAAGACGCCTGCTGGCCTGCGTGCGCAGCACCGACACCGTGGCACGGCTTGCCGGCGACGAATTCGTCATCGTGCTCGAGAGCCCGAGCACGCAGGAAACGGCCGCAGCCGTAGCCCGAAAAATCGTCGGTCGCATCCACGCCCCGGCATTCCAGATCGACGGCCGGCTGCTGGAAGTCTCGACCAGCATCGGCATCGCATTTCACGAAGCGACCGATTCTTCCGTCACGGCCGAAGAACTGCTGGCGCGTGCGGACGCCGCGCTCTACGGCGCCAAGGCGGCCGGGCGCAACAGGTTCGAGTTCTTTGCTGACAATCTCGCCGGGGAGCCCCAGAATCCCCAGCGCCAATCCAACAGGAGTTAGAGCCCATGCCGTCTGCCGAAGTCGTTACGCCTGAGCAGTTGCTGAGAGAGATCGCAGCACAAAGCCGCATGCCGATCGTGCGGATAGGCCAGGCGCTGGTGTCCCTGGGCATGGTCACGGACGAACAGCTGAGCGCCGCATTGGCGCAGCAGAAACTCGATCGCAGCGTGCCGCTGGGCGAGACCCTGGTGCGCATGGGCGTGGTCAGCCGCTCCCAGCTGCAGACCGCGCTGGTGCGAAAGATGGGCTACCCCCTCGTCAACCTGCATCAGTTCCCGGCCGCTGCCGAAGCCCTGCGCAAGATCAGCCATGGCGCCGCACGGCGCTTGCAGGTGATGCCTCTGATGATTCACGAAGGGCGCCTCATCGTCGCGCTCGATGATCCGGCCGGCCGGCGTACGGCTCTCGACGAAGTGGAATTCATCGCCCAGATGAAGGTGGTCCCGGTGGTGGGGCAGTGCCTGGACCTGGACAGCGTTCTGCACAAGGCCTACGAAAAGATCGGCGCGCCGGCCGAGGGCGGCCCGGTTTCTTCCGATCCGAGCCGGCCCATCGAGTTCGACATGGCCGGCACCAGCGAACTGCTGGAGACTCTCGAGAAGGAAGGCCGTGCGCCCGCCGCCGACGAAGAGGCGCCGATCGAGCAATCGGACAACTCGCTGGTGCGCATGATCAACAGCATGATTCTCGAAGCGCATCGCGAGGGCGTGTCGGACATCCATATCGAGAGCTATCCCGGACAGGAGAAAACCCGCATCCGCTTTCGCCGCGACGGAAGGCTCTACACGTACCTCGAACTCCCGCCCAGCTACCGCAATGCGATCGTCGGGCGCGTGAAGATCATGTGCGACCTCGACATCAGCGAGAAGCGCAAGCCGCAGGACGGCAAGATCAATTTCGCCAAGTTCTCGCCGCAGCATCGCATCGAGCTGCGCGTGGCCACCGTGCCGACCAGCAACGGGCTGGAAGACGTGGTGATGCGCATCCTTGCTTCAGCCAAGCCCATCGCGCTGGACCAGCTCGGCCTCTCCGAGCGCAATCTTGCGCGCTTCACCGCCGCGGTCGAGCGCCCCTACGGCATGGTGCTCTGCGTTGGGCCCACGGGTTCGGGGAAGACCACGACCCTGCACTCGGCGCTCATGCGCATCAACACGCCGGAACGAAAGATCTGGACCGCCGAAGACCCCATCGAGATCACGCAGCCGGGCCTCCGGCAGGTGCAGGTCAATCCCCGCATCGACTGGACCTTCGCCAAGGCCCTGCGAGCCTTCGTGCGCGCGGATCCGGACGTGATCATGGTTGGCGAGATCCGGGACGAGGAGACCGCCAAGACGGCGATCGAGGCATCGCTGACCGGCCACCTCGTGCTCTCGACCCTGCACACCAACAGCGCCCCCGAAACCGTGACGCGGCTGCTCGACATGGGGATGGATCCCTTCAACTTCGCCGACTCGCTGCTGGCGGTGCTCGCGCAGCGGCTGGTGCGCCGCCTCTGTACCCACTGCATCAGCAGCCGTCCCGCGAGCCCGGAAGAGATCGAAGAACTGCTGGCCGACTACCTGCATGCGTTCGCGAAGAAGGATTTGCCGGCCGAGCGGGAGGCCGTGCTCGCCTCCTGGCAGCGCCGCCATGCCCGCGACGGCCGGCTCATGAGCTTCGCGAGTGCTGGGTGCAAGCACTGCGGCGACACCGGATTCAAGGGACGCGTCGGCATCCATGAACTGATGGCGATGTCGAAGACGCTGCGCCGCCTGGTGCAAAGCGGCGCACGCGCCGAAGAACTGCAGGAAGCGGCGCTGCGCGAAGGAATGCGCACCCTGCGTCAGGACGGCATCGCCAAGGTTCTGTCAGGGCAGACGACGATAGAGGAAGTGCGCGCGACCAGCAACGTGTGAGGGCTCAGGCAGCATCCCACGCCACGACCGGCAACGCCGCGACAGTGGGCCTGGCAAACAGGTAACCCTGGAACAGATCCACGCCCAGCGCGCGCAGCACGCGGACTTCTTCCGAAGCCTCGACGCCTTCCGCGATCACCCTGATTCCAAGCTCGTCGCAGGTGCCGACGAAGCCCTTCACGATGGTGACCCGGACCGGGTCGATGTGGATGTCGCGCACCAGGCTCATGTCGATCTTCACCACATCGGGCTGGAAGGCGGCGAGCAGCTCGAAGCCTGCATAGGCAGCGCCGAAGTCGTCGATGGCCGAGGTGAAACCGTATCGCTTGAAGGTGCGAAAGGCCGCCGCGAGACCGGGCAGGTCCTCGACGCGCTCGCCTTCCGTGATCTCGAACATCAGGCGGTTGATCGGAAAGCCGAAGCGCTTGGCCGCGGCCATGGCGGTGCGGAAGCACTCTTCCTGCCCGGCCACGTCGTTGGGCATGACGTTGAGGCTGAGCTTGGATTCCATGCCCAGCGCCGAGGCCATCTCGATGGCCCGCACGCGGGAGGCTTCGTGGAAGGCGAAGCGCTGCTGCGGGTCCACCCGCGCAAGCACTTCGGAAGCGCCTTCTCCCTTCATGCCGCGCACCAGCGCCTCATGCGCAAAGATTTCCCGCCGAGCGAGGTCGACGATCGGCTGGAAGGCCATCGTGAACCCAAAGTCGTCGAAGCCGCGGGTGGCGGCATCGGCTGTTGTTTCGGCTGTCACTGGAACGGACCTCGCAGGCGGTGATTGCAAAGGCTGCATTGTGCTGGCCAGCTTGCATAGTCCGGTGGCGCAAACATAGAAAGTTGGCGACGGGTGAGCGAAAAGTCGCGCCTTGGTATTACTTCACCCGCTGCTTCACGAGCTTCCGTGCCAGCGTGCGCCGATGCATGCCGAGGCGCCGGGCCGTTTCGGAGATGTTGAAGCCGGTCTCGGCCAGCGTTTCGTGGATGCGTTCCCATTCGAGCGTCTTGATCGAGGTCGAGCGCTCTGTCAGCTCGACCTCGGCGTCGCCCTCGGCGCGGCCGAAGGCGGCTTCGATGTCGTCGGTGTTGGAGGGCTTGGCCAGGTAGTGGCAGGCACCGAGCTTGATGGCTTCCACGGCGGTCGCGATGCTGGCGTAGCCGGTAAGCACGACGATCAGCATCTGCGCATCGTGCGCGTGCAGCATCTGAACGCAGGCCAGGCCGGAGGCGCCGGCGGCGAGCTTGAGGTCGACGACCGCATAGCCCGGCGAGTGGGTCTTCAGGATCTCGGTCACCTTCTCGGCGGTCGTGGCCTGCAGCACCGTATAGCCGCGGCGCTCGAAAGAGCGGCAGAGGGTGCGCGCAAAGGCTGCATCGTCCTCGACGATCAGCAGCAGTCGTTCGTCAGTTTCCATCGTCTGCGATCTCCTCGAATCGGATCGCCGCCAGCGGCAGGCGCAGTGTCACGGCGGCACCACCTTCCGGCCGATTGTGCGCCGCCACGCTGCCGCCCAGGGTGCGCGCCACGTTGACGACCAGGAACAGGCCTAGGCCGCCGCCGGGGCGCCCCTTGCTCGACTGATAAGGCTTGCCCAGCTGCGCCAGCATCCCGGGTGCGAAGCCCGGGCCGGCATCGGACACGGTCAGGACCAGCTCGTCGCCATCGCGCGCCGCATCGAGGCCGACCCAGCCCGGCGAGGCCTCGAACGCGTTGTCGAGCACGTTGTAGATGGTTTGCTTGAGCGCCGAATCCGAGACGATGGGCAGGTCGTCGCCGAAGGCGTTGGCGTAGGCCAGCGCGTCGGGCGAGCGCGTGGCGCGCCACTCGGCCACCAGCTCGTCGAGAAAGGCACGGACGGTGGTCTGCACAGGCGACTCGCCGCGCGCCTCGCCGGCCGACAGCAGGATGCCGCTCACGATGGTCTTGCAGCGCGCCACCTGGGCCTGCATCTCCTCGATCTCCTGCCGCAGCTCGGGCTCGGCGGCAAAGGGCTGCATGCGCTGCCAATCGCCCAGGATCACCGACAGCGTCGCCAGCGGCGTGCCGAGCTCGTGGGCCGCACCCGAGGCCAAGAGGCCCATGCGCACGATGTGCTCCTCCTCCGCGGCGCGCTGGCGCAGATCGGCCAGGTGCGCGTCGCGCGCCCGCAGGTTGCGGCTGATGCGCGTGATGAAGACCGCCAGCAGCGCCGCGTTGAGCGCGAAGCAGATCAAAAGCCCCTGGATGTACGGGCTGGCGAGCCCACGCGCGTTGTCCATGGGAATCGCCAGCGGGCGATGGATGAAGGTCAGGCCCATGAAGCAGGCGGCGGTGACGGCGACCATCGTGCGGGTGTAGCCGGGGCGCAGCAGCACGGCGCCGAGGCTGACCTGCAGCAGGTACAGGAAGATGAAGGGATTGGCGGCGCCGCCGCTGAGATAGAGCTGCACGGTCAGCGTCCCGACGTCGACCAGGAGCGCGATGAAGAGCTCGCCGTCCGCGACCTCCTGCCGCTGGCGCCAGCGCAGCAGGCTGAAGAGGTTGAACGCCACGAGGAAAGCCAGCGCCGCGCCCATGTGGTCCAGCGGCAGGCGGATGCCGAAGCCGAAGTGGACGATGGCGATGGTCAGGATCTGGCCGCCGACGGCCATCCAGCGCAGCTGGATCAGCTGCTGCATGTTCTTCAGGCCTGCCGAGTCGCCGGCTTCAGTGTTCTGCTGCATCCCGTTTTGCTCTCGTTGCGATGCGCTCGGTGCGCGCCACCAGGCAGGCCGCACCCGCGACCATGAGGGCCAGCGCATACCAGGTGAGGGCGTAGACCAGATGGTTGTTGGGGAAGGCGATCACCGTCAAGCCGGCGGCCGGCCAGCGCGGTTCGGCCCTGGCATCTTGCGGCCGCGACCGCGGTGCATCCTCATCAACGAAGAAGGGTGCCACCGGCGCCAGGCCGCGCGCCGCGGCGATGGCCTGGACATCGCGCGAGAACCAGCGCTCGCCTGCGGGATCGTTGCGCCGCAGGAAGCCGCCGCCAGGCTCGGTCATGCGCAAGAGGCCGGTGATCTCGACCTCGCCGGTCGGCGCATTGGCAGCGCGCGTCGCGCGCTCGCGCCGCTCCGGCGGCACGAAGCCGCGATTCACCAGCACCACCGAGCCCTGCGCGGTCTGCAGCGGCGTCAACACCCAATGGCCGGGGCCCAGCACGGTCGAGGCCTGGACCAGGGTTTCGCGCTCGTGGAGAAAGGTGCCGGTCAGCCGCACGTGACGGTATTCGTCGTCGGCCGCGTTCACCTGCGGCCATTGCGCGGGTGCGGGCGCGTCCGCCGGCGGCGCATGCACGCGCCCTTCGACGCGGTCGATCAACTCGAGCTTCCAGCTGCGCCGCTCGAGCTGCCACGTGCCCAGCGCCAGGAACAGGATGAAGAGCAGGGCGCCGGCCGCGGCGAGCACCGCCAGCGCCGGCCTGGAACGCGTTGCGCTCAAGGCGCGTTGCGCATCTCGTGCATCGAGGCCGGCATCATGTTGTGGTTGAGGTGGAACATCACCCACAGCGATCCGCTCAGCGTGATCACGACCAGCACGACGGTGAAGATCAGCGCCAGCATGTTCCAGCCGCCCTGCGACCTGGCGTTCAGGTGCAGGAAGTAGATCATGTGGACCACGATCTGCACGGCCGCGAAGCCGAGGATCACGAAAGCCGTGAGGCCGGGCCTCTGGAACACATTGCCCATCACCAGCCAGAAGGGGATGGCGGTCAGGATCACCGACAGGATGAAGCCGGTCAGGTAGCCCTTGGCGCTGATGTGCAGGTCGCCGACGCCGTCCGCGTCGTGGTCGTGATCGTCGTGCGCAGCGCTCATTCGGAAACCTCCGTGCTGCGCACTACGGTGCAAGCCCCTTCGGGCGGCCGGGCGGGGCTCATGGCAGGACTCCCATTAGATAGACGAAGGTGAAGACGCCGATCCACACGACGTCCAGGAAGTGCCAGAACATCGACAGGCACATCAGCCTGCGTCGGTTCTCCGGAATGAGGCCGTGCTTGCCGACCTGGATCATCAGGGTGACGAGCCAGACGATGCCGAAGGTCACGTGCAGCCCGTGCGTGCCCACCAGCGTAAAGAAGGACGACAGGAAGGCGCTGCGCTGCGGGCCGGCGCCTTGGTGGATCAGGTGCGCGAACTCGTAGAGCTCGATGCCGATGAAGCCCGCGCCCAGCAGGCCGGTGACGGCCAGCCAGGCGAGCGTGGGGCCGGTGCGCTTCTTCAGCATCTCGAGCATCGCGAAGCCGTAGGTGATCGACGACAGCAGCAGCAACGCGGTGTTGACCGCGACCAGCGGCAGGTCGAACAGGTCGGCGCCCGAGGGGCCGGCCGCATAGCTGCGGCCCAGCACGCCGTACATCGCGAACAGGCAGGCGAAGACCAGGCAGTCGCTCATCAGGTAGAGCCAGAAGCCGAGCAGCGTGCCGTTCTCGGGGTGATGCTCCTCCGTCTCGTAGAAGCGCAGGCTCTGGTCGGCGCTCGGGACGCCGTGGGAGGGAATGGTGAGCTCAGACATGGCCGGCCAGGAGTCGGGTGCGCGCGACCTCGGTGCGGACGACCTCGTCCGCCGGTATGTGATAGTCGCGCTTGTAGTTGAAGGTGTGGATGATGGTCGCGAGGATCAGCGCGGCGAAGGACGCGCCGGCCAGCAGCCACATGTGCCAGATCAGCGCGAAGCCCATGACGGCGCTGAGCATGGCCAGCACGAAGCCGGCGGCGGTGTTCTTCGGCATGTGGATCGCCTTGTAGCCTTCGAGCGGGCGCACGTAGCCGCGCTGCTTCATGTCCCACCAGGCGTCGTTGTCGTGGATGCGCGGCGTGAAGGCGAAGTTGTAGGCCGGCGGCGGCGAGGAGGTTGACCACTCCAGCGTGCGGCCGTTCCACGGATCGCCCGTCGTGTCGCGTAGCGATTCGCGCTTGCGGAAGGTCACGACCAGCTGGATGAGGAAGGAGAGGATGCCGAGCGCGATCAGGAAGGCGCCGAAGGCGGCGATCTGGAACCAGATCTGCAGCGATGCGTCCTCGAAGTGGCTCACGCGGCGCGTGACGCCCATCAGCCCGAGCACGTACAGCGGCATGAAGGCGAAGTAGAAGCCGGTTAGCCAGAACCAGAAGGAGCACTTGCCCCAGAACGGATCGAGCTTGATGCCGGTGGCCTTCGGAAACCAGTAGGTGATCGCGGCGAAGGCGCCGAACACCACGCCGCCGATGATCACGTTGTGGAAGTGCGCGATCAGGAACAGGCTGTTGTGCAGCACGAAGTCGGCCGGCGGGACCGCGAGCAGCACGCCGGTCATGCCGCCGATCACGAAAGTGACCATGAAGCCGATCGTCCACAGCATCGGCACCTCGAAGCGGATGCGCCCACGGTACATCGTGAAGAGCCAGTTGAAGATCTTCGCCCCGGTCGGGATCGAGATGATCATCGTGGTGATGCCGAAGAAGGAGTTGACGCTGGCGCCCGACCCCATGGTGAAGAAGTGATGCAGCCACACCAGATAGGAAAGGATGGTGATCACCACCGTCGCGTAGACCATCGACGCATAGCCGAACAGGCGCTTGCCGCTGAAGGTGGACACGATCTCGGAGAAGGCGCCGAACACCGGCAGGATCAGGATGTACACCTCCGGATGGCCCCAGATCCAGATGAGGTTGACGTACATCATCGGATTGCCGCCGAGCTCGTTCGTGAAGAAGTTCGTGCCGACGTAGCGGTCCATCGACAAGAGCGCCAGCACCGCGGTGAGCACCGGGAAGGCGGCCACGATCAGCACGTTGGTGCACAGCGAGGTCCAGGTGAAGACCGGCATCTTCATCAGGGTCATGCCGGGCGCGCGCATCTTCACGATGGTCGCGATCAGGTTCACGCCCGACAGCAAGGTGCCGACCCCCGCGACCTGCAGCGACCATATGTAGTAGTCGACCCCGACGTCCGGGCTGTAGGCGATGCCGGACAGCGGCGGATAGGCGAGCCAGCCGGTCTTGGCGAACTCGCCGACGAACAGCGACATCATCACCAGCACCGCGCCGCTCGCGGTCATCCAGAAGCTGAAGTTGTTGAGGAAGGGAAAGGCCACGTCGCGCGCGCCGATCTGCAGCGGCACCACGTAGTTCATGAGCCCGGTGATCAGCGGCATGGCGACGAAGAAGATCATGATCACGCCGTGGGCGGTGAAGATCTGGTCGTAGTGGTGCGGTGGCAGGTAGCCCGTCGCGTCGCCGAAGGCAATCGCCTGCTGCAGCCGCATCATGATCGCGTCGGCGAAGCCGCGCAGCAGCATCACCAGGCCGAGCACGATGTACATGATGCCGATCTTCTTGTGGTCGATGCTGGTGATCCAGTCGCGCCACAGCGTGCCCCACACGCGGTAGTAGGTCAGCGCGCCCAGCAGGGCGAGCCCGCCCAGCACGACGGCGACGAAGGTCGCCAGCAGGATCGGGTCGTGGTAGGGGATCGCCTCCCAGGTGAGGCGTCCGAAGACGAGCTTGGTCAGATCGGGATGGTCGAGCATCGTGATGAAGGGCTTACTGGATCGTCCGGGCGGCGAGCGGCGCACCGGTTGGGTTGTCGACGGTGCAGATTTCGGCGGCGAGGGTGCGCACGGGCAAGCCCAGATCGCCGCGCGGCACGGTCGTCATCGCCAGCGGCGAGAGGCCGCCGCGGCCCGCGCCGCCGTTGGCGTCGATCGCCATCATGTGCTTCATGCACATCTTGCCGGGCTCCACGCAGCGGTTGACGATGGCGTCGTACAGGCCCGGCGCCACGCTGGCATAGCGGCGCACCGGCTCGCGCTCGCTCGGGCGTTCGAGCTGCATGTAGCCCTCACGGGTGAGTGTCTGGCCTTCGGCCTTGTTCTTCTGCACCCAGCGATCGAAGTCGGCCTGGCTCATGCCGTGGAACTTGAAGCGCATGCCCGAGAAGCCGGCGCCGCTGTAGTTAGCGGAGATGCCTTCGTAGGTGCCGGCCTTGTTCATCACCGCGTGCAGCTTGGTTTCCATGCCGGGCATGGCATAGATCTGGCCGGCGAGCGCGGGGATGTAGAAGGAGTTCATGACCGAGGAGGCCGTGATCCGGAACTGGATCGGCATGTCCACCGGCGCCGCGACCTCGTTGACCGTGGCGATGCCTTGCTCCGGATACAGGAACAGCCATTTCCAGTCCAGCGCCACCACCTCCACCACCAGCGGCTTCGCGTTGGCGGGCACCGGGCGCCGTGAATCGATGCGGTCGAGCGGCCGGTAGGGATCGAGCGTGTGCGTGCTGATCCAGGTCAGCGCGCCGAGCGCGATGATGATCAGGAGCGGCGCGGCCCAGATCACCAGTTCGAGCTGCGTCGAATGGTCCCAGTCCGGCTTGTAGGTCGCCTCGGTGTTGGACTCCCGATACTTCCAGGCGAAGAAGAAGGTCAAGGCGATGACCGGCACGATGATCAGCAGCATCAGCATCGTGGACACCACAATCAGCCGGCCCTGCTGGGCGGCCACGTCGCCGGACGGGTTGAGCACCACCATGTTGCAGCCCGCCAGCAGGGCAGCGAGCACGAGGAGGGCCGGTCCGCGAAGGGTCTTGAGGAGTGGCATGCCTGGAGCGAGGAAAAAACGTAGGCCGCGGGAAAACGCGGATTGCGGATGAGCGCAAAATGTACGTCCATCGACCCTGTTTGGCGATTGGACGTTTTGTCCTATGGCGTAAAACCGCATCTGATGCGACCCTGAGCGACCTTGCAAGCCCCCTGAACCCGAAGCACGCACGATGTCCAGCATCAGCCACGCCCCTTCCGAACCCTCGTCCGAAACCCTCGAGAGGGATGCCCGCCTCATCACTGCCGACCATTCGAAGGTCGCGCCGGGCGAAATCGCGGTCGGCGTGGTCATCGGGCGCGCATCCGAATATTTCGACTTCTTCGTCTATGGCATCGCGTCGGTGCTGGTGTTCCCGGCCCTGTTTTTTCCGTTCGAGGACCTGCTGCAGGGAACACTCTACGCCTTCGTGATCTTTTCCTTCGCCTTTATCGCGCGGCCTATCGGCACCGTGATCTCGATGGCGGTGCAGCGGCGCTGGGGGCGCGGCACCAAGCTGACCATGGCGCTGTTCCTGCTGGGCACCTCCACCGTCGGCATCGCGTTCCTGCCCGGTTATGAGACCGCGGGTTTCGCGGCCATCGTGCTGCTCTCGATCTTCCGCATCGGCCAAGGGCTCGCGTTGGGCGGCTCCTGGGACGGCTTGCCCTCGCTGCTGGCGCTCAACGCACCCCCGAATCGCCGCGGCTGGTATTCGATGCTGGGCCAGCTCGGCGCGCCGGTGGGCTTCATCATCGCCAGCGGTCTGTTCGCGTTCCTCTATGCGAGCCTTTCCGAGGCCGACTTCCTTTCGTGGGGATGGCGCTACGCCTTCTTCGTTGCGTTCGCGATCAACGTCGTGGCGTTGTTCGCGCGGCTTCGGCTGGTGGTCACGCACGAGTACGAGCGGCTGCTCGACGAGCAGGAACTGGAACCCACCGACGTGGTCGAGCTCGTTCGCAACGAAGGCTCCAACCTGCTGATCGGCGCCTTCGCCGCGCTGGCCAGCTATGCACTGTTCCACCTGATCACCGTGTTCCCGCTGTCGTGGATCCGGCTGTATTCGGAGCAGTCCATCACCGAATTCCTCGGCATCCAGATCGTCGGCGCATTCCTCGCGGCCGGCGGCATCGTCGCCTCGGGCTGGATCGCCGACCGCTTCGGCCGGCGCCAGACGCTGGGCGTGCTGGCGATCCTGATCGCGGTCTTCAGCGGCTTCGCGCCGATCCTGCTCGACGGCGGCACCGTGGGCCAGGACATCTTCATCCTGGTCGGCTTCGTGCTGCTGGGCCTGTCCTACGGCCAGGCCGCGGGCACCGTGACTTCCAATTTCAGCTCCAAGTACCGCTACACCGGAGCGGCGCTCACCTCGGACCTGGCCTGGCTCGTCGGCGCCGCGTTCGCGCCGCTGGTGGCGCTGGGCCTGTCGGCGCACTTCGGGCTCGCCTACGTCAGCGTCTATCTGCTGTCGGGTGCGGCGTGCACGCTGGCGGCGCTGGGCATCAACCGCGCGCTCGAGGCCCGCGACCAGCCGTGACGCCCGTGCAGCCATTGTTCGACGGCGTGGCAGCCCGGCCACCGTCGACCGACCGGCTGTTCTTCGCGCTGCTTCCTGACGCGGCCGCGATCGCGCGCATCGAGAAGCTCGTGCGCGACCTGCAGAGCGATTTCGGGCTGAAGGGCAAGCCGCTCGGCGCGAAGCGCTTTCATGTGACGCTGCATGTCGTGGGCGACTTTCCGCACTTTCCGCAGGAGCATGCAGACGCGTCGGTCAGGGTCGCGCAAGCAGCGACTGCCACGCCGACCTTCAAGCTCGGCTTCGACCGCGTCGGCAGCTTCTCGCGCAATGCACGCAACATGCCGCTGGTGCTGTTGGGCGAAGACGGCCTGGTGGGCGTGAGGGCACTTCAGCAAGCCCTGGATCTCGCGATGGCACAGATCGGCCTCGGCCACGGCGTCCGCGAGCACTACACGCCGCACCTGACGCTGCTCTATGACGATCGCCACGTCGCCACGCGGCCGATCGAGCCCATCACCTGGACGGCGCGCGAGTTCGTCCTCGTGCGCAGCCTGATCGGCCAGAGCCGCCACGAGGTGCTGGCGCGCCTGCCGCTGCGCGGCTGAGCGCGGGCTCGCCGCGGCAGCGCTCAGGGCTCCGGGACGTACGTGTTGCCGGCCGCCTTGTAGCGCTCGATGGCAAGGCTGAGCCGCTCCTGTTCGAAGCAGGCGTTGTTGCAGACCAGCTTCAGCGTCGTCAGCCGCTGTTCCGCCTTGGGCAGGTTGTTCAGCACCAGGTAGAGCTCGCCGGAGTACGAGAGCGCTCCGCGGTGGCTGGGCTCGATGCGCAGCGCGGTGTCGTAGAAGCGTTCGGCCGCAACATAGTCGGGCGTCTTGGCCTTGCGCAGGCTGAAGCCCATTAGGTTGTTCCAGTCGGGGTCGTTCGGGGCATTCACGCCCTGCAATTCCGCGATGGCGCCTTTCCAGTCCTTGGCCTCGACCAGCGCTCTCGCGTTCGCGAGGCGGATCGAAGCCGGCAGCGATGCCGCGTCCACGGCATGCACGCTCTGGTGCAGCGAGAGTGCGGCCAGAAGAGAGCAGGCGGTGAGGCTGAAGGTCGTCTTGGTCATGCTTCCGAGAATAGGCAGCGGCGCCGGCCTCGTCTTGAAGATTTGCGCCATCGCCGGCCTCGCGCGTCAGGCGGTCAGCTTGCCGAAGCCCGAATCGCGCGCCAGCACGATCGCGCGGCCGCGGTTGTCGACCTCCAGCTTGGCGAACACGCTGGTCAGGTGGTTGCGCACCGTCTTTTCGGACAGCCCCAGCGTCGCTGCGATCTGCGCGTTGTCGCGGCCCTGGGCCAGCAGTTCGAGCAATTGGCGCTCCCGACCGGTGAGCGCATCGAACACCGGGTCGTGCGCCGGCGCCGCGGTGGGCAGGAAGCTGCGCACCTCGGCAAGCCATTGCGCCCAGCCGGGCTCGTCGAGCAGCAGGTGATTGCCGCTGTCGATAGGCACGAAGCGGGCCCCGGGGATGCCGCTCGCGATCAGCCGCCCTTCGGCGAAGGGCACGCGGAGATCGCGCATGCTGTGCAGCACCAGCGTCGGGCAGCGCACCTCGGCCAGAAGATGCGTGACGTCGATGCGGTTGAACTCGCGCATGAAGCGCACGGCATTGGCGGGCGAGGTCGAGATGCGCTCCAGCTCGTTGAACCAGCGGTGCTGCTCGGCCGAGCCGCCGGGAATGAACTGGCTGGTGAAGAACTGGCGGAACGACGCGTCCTCCTTGCCCCAGCCCAGTTCGGCCAGCTTGCACATCATCTCGGCTTCCTCGCGCTGTTCGGGCGTATTGCTGCGCACCAGGCGCCCGCGCGCGTAGCCGCCATGCAGCACCAGGTCCGTGACCCGCTCCGGATGCTTCGCCGCGTAGGCGATGGCGATCGATGCGCCCTGCGAGATGCCGAGCAGGCTGAAGCGCTCGGAGCCCAGCGCATCGACCACGGTTTCGAGATCGCGCAGCCAGCTGTCGAAGCCCAGATCGTCGACCTCCCAGTCCGACAGGCCGCAGCCGCGCTCGTCGTAGCGCACGAAGCTGGCGTTGGCCGAGAGCCCGTGCAGCACGTGGCGCCACACCGGGCTTTCCCAGTCGTATTCGAGGTGTGACAGCCAGGTCGCGGCCTTGATCAGCAGCGGGCCGCTGCCGGACAACGCGTAGGCCAGCTTCACCTGGTCGTGGCCACGCGCGAAGCGTATTTCCTGCCGCGGGCGCGGCGGGCCGGCGGCCGATAGATGACTCGACTTCTGCACGGCCCTTAGTTGAGGACGTTTGTCTCACATGGTCAATCGACCAGATGGCCGGTGCGACCGGTGCCCTAGGGCCTGTTAACGCTATTTGCGGGGATCGCGTTGCCCAGCCAAGGGGCTGGACGCAAGGCGCCCGCGCGCAGCAAGGCTTGCGCCTTGCAAGCGCGGGCAACGCCGCAGGCGGCCCCTTGGCTGGGCAACCCGAAGGGAAGGCCTGCCAGGGCGGGCCACACGGCGTTGCGCTCCTTGTGCGTGCCGACGCACGCACGGCGTCGCGCGCCTTGATTGGCCCGCCCTGGCAGGCCTTCGCGACCCCGCTATAGCGTTAACAGGCCCTAGAGCAAGCGCCGGATCTCCGTGCCGAAGCCCTGGAGCCGCTCGACCACATAGGCCGGATCCAGCAACTCCTCGGGGTGGTAGAGGCCCGGCACGACCTCCGAGCCGCCGGCCAGGCCCAGCAGCCGCTCGACGGCCAGGGCGACGCCGCGCGCGCTGAGGCCCGAGTAGACG
The DNA here is from genome assembly GCF_003984645.1 of Variovorax sp. MHTC-1. Lineage (GTDB taxonomy): Bacteria > Pseudomonadota > Gammaproteobacteria > Burkholderiales > Burkholderiaceae_C > Variovorax. Next base: position 325,947 of record NZ_RWKI01000001.1, on the reverse strand, counting down.
TCGCCGTCGATCAGCGCGTGGCGCGTTGCGCCCTGACTGCCGCCGTGCAGCTCGCCCGCGATCTCCACGATCACCTCGTGCGAGGGCGCCGCGCGCCGCCGGCCCTCCCTGACCGCGAGGTCGACCCGGATCGACGGTGCGCCGGTCGCGGCGGCGAGACTCACCACGTCGAGCAGGGGATAGGCTTGCCCCTTGTGCGCGCGGCCGTCGGCATCGACAAGGCGCCGCTTGGTTTCGGCTTCGTTCGCCCACAGCCAGCGCCCTTGATGCCGCAGCAGGGGACGCGGCGTGCCATGGCCAAGGCGTTCGATGTCGGCCTGCGCGACCGGCCCACCGAGGTCGTCGGCATCGAGCAGGCCACCGATCGCGATCGAATCGACGCGGCGGAATTCGCGCGCGAAGTGCAGTGCGGCAAGCGCCGCCGTGCCGCCCAGGTACTGGCCCAGCAGCAGGACAGGCGCGCTGTTCGGCTTGCGAACATGGAGCGCCACTTCCGGTCCGATGTCGAATACGAAATCGGAGAAGGACACATAGGGCAGGGCGCGCGCCTGCGCAAAGCGCATCGAGTGCAGGCCGGCGTCCTTCAGCAGCACGACCACGACGCTGTAGCCGGCATCGGCCGGCAGGCCCAGGTCCCGGCGGCCGAGGTCGATCTTCACGGCGCCGGCGCCGCCGATCTCGCGTGCGAGCGCGGCGGCCTTGGCGAGATCGCGCGCACCGATCGCGATCGGCAACCCGGGCTGCAGTTGGCGCAGCGTGCGCGCGGCCCGGCTGCCCACCAGGCCGGACCCGCCGATGAACAGGACCGGCTTCATGCCAGGCCTCCCTCGACGACCCGCAGGCCGGCCTCCTGCAGGCGCCGAAGCGCATAGCCCGGCTCGATCAGCACGTCGGGCAGGTACAGCCCGGGCGGCACTGCGGCGCCGCCGGCCAGGCCGAGCAGGCGCTCGATGCCGAGCGCCACGCCCACGGCTGTCACCGGCGCCTGGCCGCCCGGATGCACCAGCACATGGCGCGTGCGGCCCGGCTGGCCGTTGCGCTTCAGCCGGCCGCTCATCTCGACGATGATCTCGGTCGAGAAGGGCTCGCCGCGCCGGCGCGACGCGCTCTCGCCGACGGCCAGGTCCACGCGGATCGCGCTAGCGTCGGTGGCGGCGCCCAGGCTCAGCACATCCAGCGGCGCGTAGGCCTGGCCCTGCTGTTCGACACCTGCCGAATCCTCGAAGCGACGCGCGGCGTCGTCGCCGGTCGCCCATATCCAGTGCCCGTTCTTCAGGATCTGCGCGCTCGCCGCGGCCTGGGTGATGCGTTCGTAATCGACGTAGGCCGCGGGACCGCCCATGTCCTTCTCGTCGAGCACGAGCGAGATCTCGATCGTCTCGACGGCCTCGAACCCGGCCGCGAAATGCAGCGTCGCAAAGGTGGCCGCGCCGGCCAGCCAGTTGCTGGCCATGAGGACCGGTGCGCTCTTCGGCTTGCGAATGAACCAGGCCACCTCCGGCCCGATCTCGAAGCTGGCGCTGGAGACGCTCAGGTAGGGAAGGCCGTTCGCCTGCGCGTAGTCCAGCGAATGCATCGTGTCGTCCTTCAAAAACATCGCGACGGCGCTGTAGCGCCCGCCGGCGGGCTGGCCCAGGTCGGCGCGCGAGAGGTCGATCACCACCGCGTCCGCCTGGCCGATCTCCCGCGCCACCGCTTCGGCTTTGGCCAGGTCGCGCCCGCCGATGGAGATAGGCAGTTCAGGGTGGAGGCGGCGCAAGGCCTTCGCGGCCTGGGCGCCGACGACGCCCGAGCCGCCGATGATGAGCACGGGTTTTATTGAAGACGCTGGCATGGTGGGAACTCCTGTCCGGGATTGGTAAGATGCGATCTACAACGAGTAACTTACTACTGGTAAGTTACTGAAAGTAGAATCCAGACCGAAGACGCTGTCAAGCCGCCCCATGAACGACCCTTCGCCCAGAAAGCTCTCCAAGGCCGAGCGCCGCGAACAGCTGCTCGAGACCGCGCTCGCCATCGTGCGCGAGCAGGGCACCGACGCCCTCACGCTCGGCTACCTGGCCGAGCGCGCCGGCGTGAGCAAGCCGATCGCCTACGAACATTTCAAGACGCGCTCGGGCCTGCTGATCGCGCTCTACGAGCAGATCGACAACCGCCAGGTCGCGGCGCTGCTGCTGGCGCTCGAACGAACGCCGCGCCGGCTGGAAGAGGTGGCGCGGGTGGTCAGCACCGCCTACATGACCTGCTTCACTTCGGTAGGCCCCGAATGGCATGCGATCTCGGCCGCACTCAAGGGCGACGAGGAAATGGAGGCCTTCCAGCGCGAGCTGATCGACAGCTACGTCGCCCTCTACCGCGACGCGCTCGCTCCCTATTCGAAGCTGCCCGAGGACGAACTGCGCCTGCGCTGCGTCGGCATCATCGGCGCCGGCGACGCGATCGCGCGCGACATGGTCCGCGGCCGCATCGACGAGGCCGCGGCGGCGGCGAGCCTGGCCTCATTGATCGTCGGCTGGCTGGCGTCCAAGGCCTAGGACCTCTGCCAGTGCGAGCACCGACAACGGCGCCGAGCCTTCGGCCTTGTTGTTGATCGTCACGTAGGCCGCGTGGCCCGCGCCGGTGGTGGCGGCAATCACGCGGGCCAGCGTCCCGCGCGTCTCGGGGTCCGGGTCCACCAGCTTGTCGAAGGGCTCGTAGAGCTGCTTGGCTTCCTCGTAGCCGTAGGCGCCGTGCAGCCGGTTGAGATTCCAGCGGCACACCAGCGGACCCGGCCACAGCGCGCGCAGCACCGGCAGCTGTTCGGCGATCGGCGGCATCTTAGGATGCAGGCCGAGACAGTAGGTGGCGCCGGCCCCGCGCAGCACGTCGGCGAAAGCAGGCGTCAGGAACTCGGGATTGCGCACCTCGACCGCGATCACACCCTCCGGCGCGGCCGGGCGCAGCGCGGGCAGGGCCTGCAGCATGCGGCGCAGGCGCTGCAGCAATTCCGGCATCTGCGTCAGCATCGGTGCCGGCAGCGGGCTCAGCTGGAACACGAGCGCGCCGAGCTTCGCGCCCAGGCCGTCGAGCGCCGGCTGCACGAAATCCTGCGCCGCCAATGCCGGATCGAGGAAGGCCGGATTGGGCTGCATGCCGCGCCCGTCCTCGCCGCGTACCAGCGCATCGGCGACAAGACCGGGCGCCTTGACGACGAAGCGGAAGTCCTCGGGCACCTGCTGCGCATAGGCGGCGAACTGGCTGGCCGACAGCGCACGGTAGAAGCTGCGGTCCACGCTGACGGTGCGCAGCAGCGGATGCTGCGCATAGGCCTCGAGCCCGTGCTTCGACAGCACCGATTGCTCGTACTCGCCGTCCCAGACCAGTCCGGCCCAGCCGGGGAAGAACCAGGAGGAGGTGCCGAGCCGCAGCTGCGGCGGCAGCGTTCTTGCCAGCGCCTGCTGCGCAGCATCGGCCGGGGCGGACCGGACTTTGGCCGCAGCAGCCGAGCCGGTGCGCTTCTTCGGCGCGGGCGAAGCGGGTGCGGGTTCGTTAGGGTCGTCGAAGAGCGAGTCTTGCATCGTGTGGCGGGAGGGCACAACATTCTCGACCAAGCTCCTAACCCAGTTGCCCGCTCGCCAATGCAGCTGCGGCCGAGCGCGTCTCGACGCCCAGCTTCTCGAAGATGTGTTCCAGGTGCTTGTTGACCGTGCGCGGGCTCATGCCGAGGATCTCGCCGATGTCGCGGTTGGTCTTGCCCTTGGCGAGCCAGGACAGTACCTCGGTCTCGCGCGGCGTCAGCGCCGCATCGGCCAGGCGGGAGGTGCCGGCAGGGCCCTCCTTGTGCGGTGCCAGCAGCAGCATCGTTTCGCCCAGCGTGGCGGTGCCCAGGTTGCGCACCGACAGGCGGGTGCCGGCCAGGGTCGAAAGCACCACGCTCGCGCCGCCCGTGAGCACCGGGTCCAGCGCCACCGGCAACTGGCCGGGCGCCGAGGGCTCGCCCAAGGCATGCAGCCACAGCGCAGCCTGCGGCGAGCGCCAGGCCACGCGGCCCTGCGCATCGATCAGCACCACGCCCATGCCCGCCACGTCGACCGCGTCGCGCGCCATGCGCGCGATGTGGGCGTTGCGCGCATGCGTGTGCAGGCGCGCCAGCACCTCCTGTGCGCGGATCGGCTTGATCACGTAGTCGACGCCGCCGCTCTCGAAGCCTTCGACCACGTGCGGCGTTTCGGAAAGCCCGGTCATGAAGAGCACCGGGATATGGGCCAGCGCCGCATTGGCCTTGATGCGCCGGCAGGTGTCGAAGCCCGACAGGCCGGGCATCAGGCCGTCGAGCAGGATCGCGTCGGGCACCACCAGCTCCAGAAGGCGCAGCGCCGATTCGCCATCGCCCGCCACCAGCACCGTGTAGCCGCTGGCCTCCAGCGTGTCGCACAGCACACCCAGGCTGCTCGGCGCATCGTCGACCACCAGCACCACGGGCCGTTCGCTTTCAGGGGTTGGACACATGCAGCAGATCCTCCGACAAGGCTTTCTTGAACTCCTCGAGCTCGAAGCGCATGACCATGCGCCGCAGGTAGCTGCAGCTGGCGGCCAGCGCCGCATCTTCGGCAGCGAGGCGGTCGAGCGCACGCTGGAGCCCGCGCACATGGCCGAGCTGCACCAGGCTCATCAGCTCGGCGCGCGCGTCTTCCGGCAGGCCCAGCTGCTGCGGCGGTGCGGCTTCGGCCGGCGGTGGTGCATGGCCGGGCACCATCCATTCGAGGCCCAGGTGGCGCTCCAGCGTCAGGATCAGTTCGGACTCGATCACCGGCTTGCCGATGAAGGCCTGGCAGCCGGAAGCGCGGAGTCGCTCGCCCTGGTTCTCGAACACGTTGGCCGAGACGATCACGATCGGCACCGCGTCGAAGCCGGCGGCGCGAATGAGTTGTGCCGTCTGCCAGCCGTCCATGTCGTCCATGCTGATGTCGAGCAGGATGGCCGAGGGCACGTGCTCGCGCAGGCTGTCGAGGCACTCGGTGCCGCTGGCGGCCTCGCGCACGTCGAAGCCTAGCGGCGCCAGCATGCCGGCCAGCATCTGCCGCTGCACCGGCTGGTCGTCCACCACCAGCAGCGTGCGGCGCGGGCCGAAGTAGCCGGAGATCTGGCGCTGCGGCTCGGCCTGCGGCCCGGGATCGGGCACCTCGCGCAAGTAGACGCGCACGCTGAAGGTGCTGCCGGTGGCCGAGCTCGTCGCCAGGTTGAGCTCGCCGCCCATCAGCGAGGTCAGCAGGCCGGTGATGGTCAGGCCCAGACCGGTGCCCGGTTCGCCGCGCTGGCGGCCGGCGGCGCCGCGTTCGAAGGGCAGGAAGATGCGCTGGTGGTCCTGGGGCGCGACGCCGATGCCGGTGTCGACGACATCGAAGCGCAGCACCTGCCGGCGCGCGTCGACATGCAGCGTGACCGTGCCGGAATCGGTGAAGCGCACCGCGTTCGCGAGCAGGTTGATCAGGATCTGCCGCAGCCGCTTGGCATCCGCCTGCACCCAGGCCGGCAGCCGTCCGCTCTTGGTGAAGACGAAGGCCAGGCCCTTGGCCTCGGCCTGCGGGCGCACCATGCGCACCACCTCGTCGAGGAACTCGGGCAAGGGCAGCGGCATGCGCTCCAGCTGCAGCCGGCCGGCCTCGATGCGCGCCAGGTCGAGCAGGCCGTCGATCAGGCTCAGCATGTGCTCGCCGCTCGCGTGGATGGTCTGCAGCGCGTCGCGCGGCGGGATCTGCTTGCCGTCTTCCTTCAGCAGGATCTGCGAGTAGCCGAGGATGCTGTTGAGCGGCGTGCGCAGCTCGTGCGTCATGCCGGCCACGTAGCGCGTCTTGGCCTGGTTGGCGGCCTCGGCCGCGTCCTTGGCGGCCTGCAGCGCAGCGTCGGTGCGCTGGTGCGCCTCGATCTCCAGCGTGAGCAGGTGGTTGTGGCGGTTCGATTCCTCCTGCGCCATCTCGCGGCTTTCGCTGCCGAGCACCACCCACCAGGCGCCCAGCGCAGCGGACAGCGAGAGCAGCGCGAAGGCCTTGAGGAAGGCATCGCGCAGCGCGCCGCGCTCGACCGTGCTCTGGATCAGCTGCTGCTCGTACACCACGCCCATGATCACGGCCAGGAGCAGGATGAAGGAGCTCGCCACCACCAGATAGCGTGCCACGCGGAAGTTGAGCCGCGCCGAGAGCGCGGGCGGCAGCAGCGCCGTCAGCCAGGTGTTGACCTGCTCGGCCGCGCGCGAGCCGGTCTTGCAGCGGTCGTGGCAGCGCGACTCCAGCGTGCAGCACAGCGAGCAGATCGGCGCGTTGTAGGCCGGGCAGTGGGCCATATCCTCCGATTCGAAGGCGTTCTCGCACACCGAGCACTTCACGCTCTGGCCCGCCGCCCAGGGCGTGTCGCTGCTGCGCGCGAGGTAGTAGCGGCCGCGCGTCCACCAGGCGAGCAGCGGCGAGACGATGAGGGCGGTCAGGAGCGCGATGAAGGGCGAGAAGGCCTGCGCCAGCGGACCCAGCGCGCCGGCATAGGCCACGATGCCCAGCAGCGCCGCCACCAGCATCGCGCCCAGCCCGACGGGATTGATGTCGTAGAGGTGCGCGCGCTTGAACTCGATGTGCCTCGGGCTCCAGCCCAGCGGCTTGTTGACGACAAGGTCGGCCACCAGCGCGCCGACCCAGGCGATCGCGAGGTTGCTGTAGAGGCCCAGCACGTTCTCGAGCGCGGCGAACACGCCCAGCGTCATCAGGAGCACCGCAATCATCACGTTGAACACGAGCCAGACCACGCGGCCCGGATGGCTGTGCGTGAGCCGCGCGAAGAAATTCGACCAGGCCAGCGAGCCGGCATAGGCGTTGGTGAGGTTGATCTTGATCTGCGAGACCACTACGAAGAGCGTGGTGGCGCCCAGCACCCAGGCCGGATTGCCGAACACGTAGCCGAAGCCGGCCAGGTACATCTGCGTCGGCTCCACCGCCTGCTCGCTCGGGATCTGGTGCTGCAGCGCAAGGAAGGCCAGGAAGGCGCCGCCCAGCATCTTCAGCATGCCCGGCACGATCCAGCCCGCGCCGGCGATCAGCACGGCGCCCCACCAGCGCCGGCGGTTGACAGGCGTCTTCTCCGGCAGGAAGCGCAGGTAGTCGACCTGCTCGCCGATCTGCACCACCAGCGAGAAGGCCACCGTCGCGCCGGCGCCGAACATGACGGCGTCGAAGCCGCTGCTCGATGAGATGCGGCCCGAGAGGCTGGTGAAATCGCCGAAGGCCTGTGGATTCTTCAGCAGCACGGCGATGTAGGGACAGACGAACAGCACCATCCAGATTGGCTGGGTCCACAGCTGCAGCCGCGAGATCAGGGTGATGCCGTACATCACGATCGGGATCACCACCAGCGACGAGACCAGGTAGCACGCGGGCAGCGGCCAGCCGAAGTAGAGCTGCAGCGCGAGCGCGAGGATGGCCGCCTCGAGCGCGAAGAAGATGAAGGTGAAGCTCGCGTAGATCAGCGATGTGAGCGTCGAGCCGAGATAGCCGAAGCCGGCGCCGCGCGTGAGCAGGTCCATGTCCAGCCCGTACTTGGCCGCGTAGTAGCCGATCGGCAGGCCGGTGAGGAAGGTGATCAGGCCCACCACCAGGATGGCCCACAGCGCGTTCGAGAAGCCGTAGGCGAGCGCGATGGTGCCGCCGATGGCTTCCAGCGCGAGGAAGGAGGTGGCGCCGAAGGCCGTGTTGGCGACCCGGAACTCCGACCACTTGCGAAAGCTGCGCGGCGTGTAGCGCAGCGCGTAGTCCTCCAGCGTCTCGTCGGCGACCCAGGCGTTGTAGTCGCGGCGAATCCTGAAGATCTTCTGGCCTGTCACAGATGGCTGCATGGTGTTCCGGCGCTCGGCAGTGGAAGGCATGCGTTGCAAGAAGCGCTCCCGCTGGGCCTCCGGGCAAGGCGGACAGTGTCGCCACGAGCTCGGCCAACCCCCGATACGTTGATTGACGTATTCGGATCGCGCGGCTCTCTTCCTAGAGTGGCGGCCAAGGTGCTCGGCGCACCGCCGGCTGGATGCACAGCGGTGGTGCGGAGGAGCCCGGCCTTTTCACAACCTGCCTGGAGAGCTCGATATGTCCCGCGACCCCCATACCTCCCTCGACCCGCTGCAGCTGCAGCGCCGCCGTCTGATCCAGGGCGCCGCCGCGCTGCCGATGCTGGGCCTCGGCGGCCTCGCCGTCGGCCAGCAGTTCCCGACGGCCAAGGTGAACACCACCAAGCTCGCGGTGACCGACACCGAGGTCACGGTCGGCCAGCTGCATTCGTCCACCGGCACGATGGCGATCTCCGAGACCGGCTCGATCCAGGCCGAGCAGCTCGCGATCGACGAGATCAACGCGATGGGCGGCATCCTCGGGCGCAAGATCAAGGTGATCAAGGAAGACGGCGCGTCCGACTGGCCGACCTTCGCGGAGAAGTCCAAGAAGCTCTTGGTCAACGACAAGGTCGCGACGGTGTTCGGCTGCTGGACCTCGGCCTCGCGCAAGGCGGTGCTGCCGGTGTTCGAGAAGGAGAACGGGCTCCTGTACTACCCGACCTTCTACGAAGGCCTGGAGCAGAGCAAGAACGTGATCTACACCGGCCAGGAGGCCACGCAGCAGATCATCTGGGGCTTGGACTGGGGTGCGAAGGAGAAGAAGGCCAAGACCTTCTTCCTGGTCGGCTCCGACTACATCTGGCCGCGTACCTCGATGAAGATCGCGCGCAAGCACATTGAGAACTTCCAGAAGGGCTCGGTCAAGGGCGAGGAGTACTACCCGCTGGGCCACACCAACTTCAACTCGCTGATCAACAAGATCAAGGTCGCCAAGCCCGACTGCATCTTCGCTGCGGTGGTGGGCGGCTCCAACGTCGCCTTCTACAAGCAGCTGAAGGCCGCGGGCATCACCGGCGACAAGCAGTTTCTCTTGACGCTGGCAGTCACCGAGGACGAGATGACGGGCGTGGGCGGCGAGAACTTCGCCGGCTTCTATTCGTCGATGAAGTACTTCCAGACGCTGCAGAACGAGAACAACAAGAAGTTCGTCGCCGCCTTCAAGGCCAAGTACGGCAAGGACGCGGTGATCGGCGACGTCACCCAGGCCGGCTACCTCGGCCCCTGGCTCTGGAAGGCCGCGGTCGAGAAGGCCGGCAGCTTCGACGTCGACAAGGTGGTCGCCGCCTCGCCGGGCATCGAGCTCAAGACGGCGCCCGAGGGCTACGTGAAGCTGGACGCCAACCACCACCTGTGGAGCAAGGCGCGCATCGGGCAAGGCTTGCCGGATGGGAGCTTCAAGGTTGTTGCCGAGTCGAGCGAATTGATCAAGCCCGATCCGTTCCCCAAAGGCTACCAGTAAGGACTTCGCTCCCTCCCCTCCGGGGGGGCAGGGTGGGGGCACGCGGCGCGCGCGTCGCCGCTGCTGGCCCCCATCCCAACCTTCCCCCAGAGGGGGAAGGAGTCACAACCAAGGGACCTTCGAGATGAATTTCAGTGACATGCTGAACATCGGCCTGATGCAGGGCTTCGCGGGCTTGAGCCTGTTCGCGGTGCTGCTGCTGATGGGCCTCGGGCTCGCGATCATCTTCGGCCAGATGGGCGTCATCAACATGGCGCACGGCGAATTCATGACGATCGGCGCCTACACGATCTATCTGGGCTCGACGCTGACCGAGGCGCATGCGCCGGCGTTCGCGCCGTACTACTTTCCGCTCGCGATCGCGATGGCGTTCGTGTTCGCCTTCATCGCCGGCTGGCTGGTGGAATGGGGGCTGATCCGCCATCTCTACAAGCGCCCGCTGGACACGCTGCTCGCCACCTGGGGCATCAGCCTCGGACTGCAGCAGATCTTCCGCACCGGCATCGGCCCCAAGGAAGTGAGCCCGACGCTGCCCGAGTGGCTGATGGGTTCGTGGGCGCCGGCCGAGGGTCTGGACATCCCGATCAACGGCCTCTTCGTGCTGGCGCTCACCGCCTTCGTCACGACGGGCATCCTGGTCGCGCTGCACCGGAGCCGCTGGGGCCTGCGCGTACGCGCCACGGTCGCCAATCGCCAGATGGCCAACGCGACCGGCATCGATACGAAGAAAACCGACCGCCTGACCTTCGCGATCGGCTGCGGCATCGCCGGCGTGGCGGGCGCGGCCTTCACCACCATCGGGTCCACCGGGCCGACCTCGGGCCAGCTCTACATCGTCGACGCCTTCCTGGTCGTCACCTTCGGCGGCGCGGCCAGCCTGCTGGGCACGGTGGTCTCGGCCTTCGGCATCGCGCAGACGCAGTCGATCTCGGAGTTCTTCATCACCGGCTCGATGGCCAAGGTGCTGACGCTGTCGCTGATCGTGCTCATTCTGATGATGCGCCCGCAAGGCCTGTTCGCCGTCAAGGTGCGGCGATGAGAACCCACCCCCAGTCTTCGCGCACTTCGTGTCGCTACGCCAACCCCCTTGCAGGGGGCAACACCGGCGGCCCGGCAAAGCCGGTTCCGCGGTGTTCCTGGAATAAGGCGCGGATGCGACGTATCGGAGTCATCGCCAAATGAAAATGTTCATCGATTCGTTCAAGCGCTCAGGCCTGCTCAGCGTCATCGTGCTGGCGATCCTGCTGGCCGTCGTGCTGCCGGCGACGCTCGACATCTTCCGCCTCAACCTGGTCGGCAAGTACCTCACTTATGCCTTCGTCGCCGTCGGCCTGGTGATGGTGTGGGGCTACGGCGGCGTGCTGAGCCTGGGGCAGGGCGTCTTCTTCGGGCTCGGGGGCTACGCGATGGCGATGTTCCTGAAGCTGGAAGCTTCGGACCCCGAGACCACCAAGATCCAGTCGACGCCGGGCATTCCGGACTTCATGGACTGGAACCAGATCACCGAGCTGCCGATGCTCTGGCTGCCCTTCAAGAGCCTGCCGCTGACGCTGATCCTGGTGATCGCGTTGCCGACCGCGCTGGCCTGGCTGATCAGCTTCGCGATGTTCAAGCGCCGCGTCGGCGGCGTGTACTTCGCGATCATCACGCAGGCGGTGGCGCTCATTCTCTCGGTGCTGATCATCGGCCAGCAGGGCTACACCGGCGGCGTCAACGGCATGACCGACCTGAAGACGGTGCTCGGCTGGGACACGCGCACCGACAGCGCCAAGTACATCCTCTACTACCTCTGCGTCTGCCTGCTCATGGCCAGCATCCTGCTGTGCCTGTGGATCCAGAAGAGCAAGCTCGGCACCTTGCTGCTCGCCATGCGCGACAAGGAGGACCGGGTGCGCTTTTCGGGCTACGACGTCTCGAACTTCAAGGTCTTCACCTTCTGCCTCGCGGCCGCGCTCTCGGGCATCGGCGGTGCGATGTTCGCGCTGCAGGTGGGCTTCATGTCGCCGTCCTTCGTCGGCATCGTGCCGTCGATCGAGATGGTGATCTTCGCGGCCGTCGGGGGGCGCATGAGCCTGGTGGGCGCGGTCTACGGCGCGCTGCTGGTGAATGCCGGCAAGACCTTCTTTTCCGAGAGCTTCCCGGACCTGTGGCTGTTCCTGATGGCGGCGCTCTTCATCGGCGTCACGCTGGCCTTCCCGATGGGCCTGGCCGGGCTGTGGGACAGCCATCTCAGGCCCTGGTGGCTGCGACGTGCGGCCGAGCGCAAGCTGCATGCCGAGCAGCTCGCTGCCGCGCAGGCGCACTATCCGGAGCCGCCGCCGAAGGCGGGCCGCAGCGTCGACGAACCCTCGCTGCCCGACGGCGTCGGCAGCCAGAGCGCCTGAGGATTCTTCATGAGCAGCAACACCGATTTCGCGCTGGCAGTGGAAGACCTCAGCGTCTCTTTCGACGGCTTCAAGGCCATCGACGACCTCACCCTCTACATCGACCGCAACGAGCTGCGCGTGATCATCGGCCCCAACGGCGCCGGCAAGACCACCTTGCTCGACCTGATCTGCGGCAAGACCCGGGCCACGAGCGGCAGCATCAAATTCCGGAACACCGAGCTCACGAAGATGGCCGAGCACAAGCGCGTGCGGCTGGGCATCGGGCGCAAGTTCCAGACGCCTTCGATCTACGAGAACCTGAGCGTGTTCCAGAACCTCGAGGTGTCCTTTCCGAAAGGCCGCTCGGTGTTCGGCGCGCTGGCCTTCCGGTGCGACGAGGAAGTCAAGGCCAAGGTGCAGGCGGTGGCCGGAGACATCGGCCTGGCAGGCAAGCTGCGCGCCGAGGCCGGCCTGCTCTCGCACGGCCAGAAGCAATGGCTGGAGATCGGCATGCTGCTGATGCAGGAGCCCGAGCTCCTGATGCTCGACGAGCCGATCGCCGGCATGAGTGCGCGCGAGCGCGAGCTGACGGCCGATCTGCTCAGGCGCATCTGCAGGAACCGCGCGGTGATCGTGATCGAGCACGACATGGATTTCGTCAAGCAGATCGCGCACAAGGTCACCGTGATGCACCAGGGAAAGATCCTGGCCGAAGGGCCGATGGAGAAGGTGCAGGCCGATCCGAAGGTGATCGACGTCTACCTTGGGCACTGAGATGAATTCGATTCGCTGCGTCCTCCACGCGCTGGGGCGGGATCACGCCGACGGTGTGCTCTGCGGAGGGGGCCACCCGCTGTCCTCGGCACGCGCCCCGAACGCTTCACCCGCTCCACACACCGCTTGCCAAGTTTCAACAGAGAGGAGCACATCATGCTGAGCGTCCAGGACCTTCACGTCGCCTACGGCCAGAGCGAGGCGCTGCACGGAATCTCCTTCGAGGCCAGGGCCAACGAGACCATCGCCGTCATGGGCCGCAACGGCATGGGCAAGACTACGCTGTTCAAGAGCCTGATGGGCGTGCTGCCGATCAGGAGCGGAAGGATCGAGGTCGCTGGCCAGGACGTGTCCCGCGACGAGAGCTTTCGCCGCGTTGCCAAGGGCATCGCCTACGTGCCGCAGGGCCGCATGATCTTCCCGACGCTGACGGTCGAGGAGAACATCCAGACCGGCCTGGAGAACGCGAAGGTCAAGCGCATTCCCGAGGAAATCTATGCGCTCTTCCCGGTGCTCTTCGACATGAAGCGGCGCAAGGGCGGCAACCTCTCGGGCGGCCAGCAGCAGCAGCTGGCCATCGCGCGCGCGCTGGTCACCGAGCCCAAGGTGCTCTTGCTCGACGAGCCCACCGAAGGCATTCAGCCTTCGATCGTCAAGGACATCGCGAAGGCGCTCAACGAGATCCGAAAGATGCGCCGCATCACGATCGTGGTGTCGGAGCAGGTGCTCAGTTTTGCGCTCGATGTAGCCGACCGCCTGTTCGTCATCGAAGGCGGCCGCCTGGTGCACGAGACCGCGCGCGACAAGACCGACGTGAACCACATCAAGGCCTACCTCTCTGTTTAACCGAACCCCAAAGAAGGAGCACGCATGACCGACACCCTGATCAAGGTCGACCTCACGAAGTCGCCGACCGAGAACGAGATGATCCACAACCGCTGGCATCCGGACATTCCGATGGCCTGCTGGGTCAACCCGGGCGACGACTTCATCCTCGAGACCTTCGACTGGACCGGCGGCTTCATTAAGAACAACGACAGCGCCGACGACGTGCGCGACATCGACCTGAGCACCGTGCACTACCTCTCGGGCCCGGTGGGCGTGAAGGGCGCCGAGCCCGGCGACCTGCTGGTGGTGGACCTGCTCGACATCGGCGCCAAGCCTGACAGCCTTTGGGGTTTCAACGGCTTCTTCTCTAAGAAGAACGGCGGCGGTTTCCTGACCGACCATTTTCCCGAAGCGCAAAAGTCGATCTGGGATTTCAAGGGCATGTTCACCAGCTCGCGCCACGTGCCGGGCGTCAACTTCGCGGGCCTGATCCATCCGGGCCTGATCGGCTGTCTGCCCGACAAGCCGATGCTGGACATGTGGAACAAGCGCGAGATCGACTTCATCGCGACCGACCCGGAGCGCGTGCCGGGCCTGGCCAACCCGCCTTTCGCCGCCACCGCGCACATGGGCAAGATGACCGGCGAGGCGAGGGCGAAGGCCGCCGCCGAGGGCGCGCGAACCGTGCCGCCGCGCGAGCATGGCGGCAATTGCGACATCAAGGACCTGTCGCGCGGCTCCAAGGTCTTCTTCCCCGTGTACGTCGACGGCGCCGGCCTCTCGGTGGGCGATCTGCACTTCAGCCAGGGCGACGGCGAGATCACCTTCTGCGGCGCGATCGAGATGGCCGGCTGGGTGCATATGAAGGTCAGCTTGATCAAGGGCGGGATGGCCAAGTACGGCATTAGGAACCCGATCTTCAAGCCCAGTCCGATCACGCCGAGCTACAACGACTACCTGATCTTCGAGGGCATCTCGGTCGACGAGGCCGGCAAGCAGTACTACCTGGACGTGCACATCGCCTACCGCCAGGCCTGCCTCAACGCGATCGAGTACCTGAAGAAGTTCGGCTACTCGGGGGCGCAGGCCTATTCGATCCTGGGCACGGCCCCGGTGCAGGGCCACATCAGCGGCGTGGTCGACGTGCCCAACGCCTGCGCCACGCTCTGGCTGCCGACGCAGATCTTCGACTTCGACATCAACCCGAACGCGGCGGGGCCGACGAAGATGATCGACGGCTCGATCGACATGCCGTTGTCGCACGACCTGCGCTGAGGCCGCATCGATGCCCACCTACGACTATGCCTGCGGCCGCTGCGGCGGCTTCGACGCCCTTCGCCCGCTCGCGACACGCAACGAGCCCGCCGCCTGCCCGCATTGCGGCGAGCCGTCGGCGCGCGTGTTCGCGCACGCACCGCAGCTGGCCCTGATGGCCGGCAGCACGCGGCGCGCGATCGAGACCAACGAACGCGCTGCGCACGAGCCGCGCAGCTCGCGCGACTATGCGCGACTCAGGCATCCGGCCGGCTGCGGCTGCTGTTCGGGCACCCGCTCAGGCGCGACGGTGAAGACCCCGAACGGCGCCAAGACATTCCCCTCGAAGCGCCCCTGGATGATCAGCCACTGAGGCGCATCACCCGGGCGCCAGCACGAAGCCGGCCTTCAGCCCACCGACCGCCGAGGGGCCGACCCAGAGGTCGAAATTGCCTGGCTCCACCGTCGGCTGCAGATCCTGCCCGATGAACATCAGGTCGCTGCGAGAGAGCGTGAACTCGACCGACATCGTCTGACCCGCGGGCACACGCACCTTGCGGAAGCTCTTGAGCTCCCGCACCGGCCGCGTCACGCTGGCGGCGCGATTGCGGATGTAGAGCTGCACCACTTCTTCGGCCTCGCGCTTGCCCGTGTTGGCGATGCGCGCGCGCACGGTCAGCGTGCCGTCCCAGGCCATGCGGCTCGGGCTCAGGTCGATCCCTTCGTAGCGCACGCGCGCATAGCCGAGGCCATGGCCGAAGGGGAACAGCGCATCGTTGCTCGCATCCAGGTAGCGCGCCTTGTAGAACGTGGCCGGCGCGTCGGCGAGCTGCGGCCGGCCGGTGCGCTTGTGGCTGTAGTAGTAGGGCACCTGGCCGGGCGTCTGCGGGAAGCTCACCGGGAGCCGGCCCGAGGGATTGGCGTCGCCGAACAGCACGTCGGCGATGGCCGGCCCGGTCTGCGAGCCGAGGAACCAGGTCACGAGGATCGCGCGCGCATTGCGCACCGCGCCTTTGAGCGCCAGCGCGCGGCCGTTGCGCAGCAGCACGACCACCGGCTTGCCGGTCGCCGCGACGGCATCGGCGAGCTCCTGCTGCGCCCGCGGGATTTCGATGTCGCTGCGCGAACGCGCCTCGCCCGACATCTGCTCGTTCTCGCCGATCGAAAGCAGCACGACATCGGCCTCGCGCGCCGCGGCGACCGCGGCCTCGATGCCGTCCGCAATCGGCGCATCGACGTCCGAGCCGCGCACCACCGTGAGCAGCTCGGGCGAGGCGAGCGAATTCCGGATCGCCTCCTCGATGCCCACCGGTGGCGTCTGGCCGGGAAAGACCATCCATGGCCCGAAGAGGTCGGAGGCGCCGGCGAAGGGGCCGATGAGCGCGACGCGCTGGCGCGACTTCGAAAGCGGCAGCACGTCGCCCTCGTTCCTGAGCATCACGATCGAGCGGGACGCGGCATCGCGCGCCAGCGCCTGGTGCGCGGGGCTGTCGAAGCGCGGGCCTGTCGGCGCGTCTTCGAGCCCGCGGAAGGGATGGTCGAACAGGCCCAGCCGCTGCTTGATCCGCAGCACCCGGCGCACGGCATCGTCGACGCGCGACATCGGCACCTCGCCCGAGGCCACCAGGTCCGGCAGGTACTTCATGTACAGGCCGCTCTGCATGCTGACGTCGGTGCCCGCGAGGAAGGCGCGCTTGGCGGCCTCGCGTCCGTCGGCAGCGAAGCCGTGCGCGATGAGTTCTTCGTCGGCCGTGTAGTCGGAAACGACGAAGCCCTGGAAGCCCCATTCGCCGCGCAGCACCCCGGTCAGCAGGTTGCGGTTGGCGTTGGAGGGAATGCCGCCGATCTCGTTGAAGGCGCTCATGATCGACAGCGCACCGGCATCGATGGCCGAGCGAAAGGGCGGCAGGTAGACCTCGCGCAGCGTGCGCTCCGAGAGATCGACCGTGTTGTAGTCGAGCCCGCCCTCGGCCGCGCCGTAGCCGGCGAAATGCTTGGGCGTGGCGAGCATCGCATCGGCGCGCCCGAGGTCCTTGCCCTGGAAGCCGCGCACCCGCGCCGCCGCGAACTGGCGGCCCAGGTAGACGTCTTCGCCGGCGCCTTCGACACCGCGGCCCCAGCGCGCATCGCGCGCGATGTCGACCATCGGCGCGAAGGTCCAGCGGAAGCCGTCGGCAGTGGCTTCGACGGCGGCTGCACGGGCCGTGCGCTCCGCCAGCGCGGGCTCCCAACTGGCGGCTTCGGCGAGCGGCACCGGGAACACGGTACGGAAGCCGTGGATGATGTCGGCGCCGAAGAGGAGCGGAATGCCAAGCCGCGACTCGTTGACCGCCGCCTGCTGGGCGCGGCGCTTGCCTTCGAGGCCCGCATTGTTGAAGAGGCCGGTCACGCGGCCGGCGCGGATGTCGGCGAGCTGCTGCTCCAGGCTCTGGCGCGCGGCCTGCGGATTGGCCACGATATCGGTGCCCGCGGGCGCATAAAGGCTCAGCTGGCCGACCTTTTCCTCCACTGTCATGCGCGCGATGAGGGACTCGACGCGCGCGATCGACATCGGGGTCAGCGCTTCGGGCGCGGGGCCCGTGGCGCAACCGGCGATGCAGGCGAGAAGGAAGAGGAGGGCGAAGACGAGGCGGGGAAATCTGCAGACGCTCATCGCCCCCATTTTGGCGTGCGCCGAATGGCTCGCCAAATCGTCGGGCTCTCGGGACGGCGCTGTCGGTACGTCAATCAACGTATTCGCCGCCCGCCGCCGGCTTCGCAGAATGCACCGATCCATGGCCACAGACGAGGACCGATCATGATTCACGGCGATATTTCGAGCAGCAAGGACACCGTCGGCGTCGCGGTCGTCAACTACAAGATGCCGCGCCTGCACACGCGCGCCGAAGTGCTGGAGAACGCCAAGGCGATCGCGAAGATGGTGGAAGGCATGAAGACCGGCCTGCCCGGGCTGGACCTGGTGATCTTCCCGGAATACAGCACGCACGGAATCATGTACGACAGCGCCGAGATGTACGAGAACGCGGCCACGGTGCCGGGCGCCGAGACCGAGATCTTCGCCGCCGCCTGCCGCAAGGCCAAGGTGTGGGGCGTGTTCTCGCTCACCGGCGAGCGGCACGAGGAGCATCCGAAGAAGGCGCCCTACAACACGCTGATCCTCATGAACGGCCAGGGCGAAATCGTCCAGAAGTACCGCAAGATCATGCCCTGGGTGCCGATCGAGGGTTGGTACCCGGGCAGCAGCACCTACGTGAGCGAGGGGCCCAAGGGCCTGAAGATCAGCCTCATCATCTGCGACGACGGCAACTACCCGGAGATCTGGCGCGACTGCGCGATGAAGGGTGCCGAGCTCATCGTGCGCTGCCAGGGCTACATGTACCCGGCCAAGGAACAGCAGATCCTGATCTCGAAGGCCATGGCCTTCGCCAACAACACCTACGTGGCGGTGGCCAATGCGTCGGGCTTCGACGGCGTGTACTCGTACTTCGGCCACTCGGCGATCATCGGCTTCGACGGCCGCACGCTCGGCGAGTGCGGCGAGGAAGAGATGGGCGTGCAGTATGCCGCGCTCTCGAAGAGCCTGATCCGCGACTTCCGCAAGAACGGCCAGTCGGAGAACCACCTGTTCAAGCTGCTGCACCGCGGTTACACGGGCATCCTCAACTCGCACGAAGGCGATAAGGGCGTGGCCGACTGCCCTTACGACTTCTACGCCCAATGGATCGCCGACCCGCAAGCCATGCGCGAACGCGTGGAAGCGCTCACGCGACGCACGGTCGGCACGGCGGAGGCGCCGATCGAGGGCATCCCCAACGAGGAAACTGAAAAGCTCTATCGCTGACAACTCGGGGACAATCGGGCGATCCTCGACCAGGGCCGCCTCATGTACATGCCACCCCAGTTCAACTCGCAAGATCGCGCCATCGCTGCGGAGCTGATGCGCGAGCATCCATTTGCCAGCCTGATCTCTACCGACGACGACGGGCTGCCCTACGTCTCGCACCTGCCGCTGGTGCTCGACGATCGCGGGGAGGGCGGCTTCGCGCTCTTCGGCCATTGCGCCAAGCCCAATCCCCACTGGCGCTACCTGCAGGCGCGGCCGCAGGCGCTGGTGAGCTTCCTCGGGCCGCATGCCTACATGTCGCCATCGGTCTACCCCGACCTCGCGCGCGTGCCGACCTGGAACTACCTGGCGGTGCACTGCACGGTGCAGGCCCGGCTGATCGAGACGCCGAACGAGAAGGACGCGCTGCTCAAGCGCCTGATCGGCCAGCACGAGCCGGCCTACGCCCAACAGTGGCGCGATCTGGGCGAGGAGTTTCAGCACAAGATGCTGAACGGCATCGTCGGCTTCGAGCTGCAGGTGACGGCGCTGCAATGCAAGCTCAAGCTCAACCAGCACCGCCGCGAATCGCACGCCGCCATGTACGCGCGCTACAGCGAGGGCACGCCGGACGAACGGGCATTGGCCGCGTGGATGCAGCGGCTCGGCATGAAGACCGACGCAGTGGAGCAATTGAGATGAGGGTCCTCGGTCTGATCGGCCTCGTGCTCGCGCTCGTCATCGTCGGCCTGCTGGTCAGGAAGCAGATGGGCGGCGTCGCGAGTGCAGCTGCCGCCGACCCACGCACGCAAAGCCAACAGGTCCAAGAGCAGTTCAAGCAATCGCTGGACGCCGCAATGCAGCAGCCGCGCCCCCTGACCGATGACAACTGACGCGCATTGGATGCAGCTCGCGCTGGCCGAAGCGCGGCTGGCGGCCGAGGCGGACGAAGTGCCGGTGGGCGCGGTGCTCGTGAAGGACGGCCGGCTCGTCGCCACCGGACGCAACGCGCCGGTCGCGCGGCACGACCCGAGCGCGCATGCCGAAATGAACGCGTTGCGCGCGGGCGGTGCGGCGCTTCGCAACTACCGCCTCGACGGCTGTGAGCTCTATGTGACGCTCGAACCCTGCGCCATGTGCGCCGGCGCGATGCTGCACGCGCGGCTGGCCCGCGTCGTGTTCGGCGCGGCCGACCCGAAGACCGGTGCGGCGGGATCGGTACTCGACCTGTTCGCACAGAGCCGGCTCAACCATCGCACGCAGGTACAGGGCGGCGTGCTTGCTGCGGAGTGCGGCGATCTGCTGCAGGATTTCTTCAAGGGCCGCCGCAGCGCGGCGCGCGAAGCGGCCGAACCCCTGCGCGACGATGCCTTGCGCACGCCCGCCGATCGCTTCGGCACGCTCGCCGACTACGACTTCGCGCCGAACTACGTGAGCGATCTGCCGAGCCTGAACGGCTGGCGCATGCACTACCTCGACGAGGGGCCGAGCGGCGCCGCTTGCATCTGCCTCTGCCTGCACGGTCCGGGCGAATGGAGCTACTTCTTCCGCCACCTCGCGGCCCTGCAGGCGCTGCGCGTGCTGGCACCCGACCTGATCGGCTTCGGTCAGAGCGACAAGCCCAAGCGGGAGGCGGTGCACCAGCTGAGCTGGCATCGCGACGTGCTGTTCGAATGGCTGGAGCGCTTGCCGCCGGGACCGCTGGTCCTTGTGCACAGTGCCGGCGCTTCCGAACTCGCGTCGCTGCTGCGCAGTGCCATGCCCGCGCGCTTTGCCTTGACGCTGCTGGCGCCCGATGCCGGCGAGCCCGTGGGCGACGCATGGCGCGCGCCGTTCCCGGATCGCGGATACGAAGCCGCATTGCGTGCCCTGGGCCCGATTCCGTCGGGCATCTCGGGCCCCGACGCCGTGCAGGCGGCCCGGTTGGCAAGAGACGCAATGGGATACTCCGCCCCGTGAAAAAGAAACACATCTACATCTACTCGCCCTCCAGCGCCGTGCGCAACAAGGCCGCATTCCGGCGCGGCGTGAAGCGCCTGCAGGCGCTGGGCCATGAAGTCGAACTGGACGAGGCCGCACTCGACAGCCACCAGCGCTTCGCCGGCGACGATGCCACCCGCCTGCGCGCCATCGCACGCGCAGCCGCGAGCCGCGCCGACGTGGCGCTGATCTCGCGCGGCGGCTATGGGCTCACGCGCATCCTCGATGCCATTCCCTACAAGGCAGTGACCAAGGCGATCGAGCGCGGCACCGAGTTCGTAGGCCTCAGCGATTTCACGGCCCTGCAGAGCGCGCTCCTGGTGAAATCCGGCGCCGTGAGCTGGGCCGGACCCGCCCTCGGCGAAGATTTCGGCGCCGAGGACGGAGCCGACGACATCATGGAAGCCTGCTTCGACGATCTTCTGAGCGGGCAGGGCGAAGGAACAGGCTGGCGCATGCCGGCCCGGGACGCCGCGGCAATGCCGGACTTTCGCGGCATTCACGACGCCACGCTGTGGGGCGGCAATCTCTGTGTGCTCACCAGCCTGCTGGGCACGCCGTACTTTCCCCAGATCGACAAGGGCGTGCTCTTCTTCGAAGACGTGAACGAACATCCCTACCGCGTCGAGCGCATGCTCGACCAGTTGCGCCTCGCGGGCGTACTGGGCCGTCAGAAGGCGGTGATCTTCGGGCAGTTCACGGGCGCCAAGAAGGTGCCGCACGATCGCGGCTTCAGCATGCAAACCGTCGTTTCACGCCTGCGCGAACTGGTCAAGGTGCCGGTGCTGACGGGCCTGCCCTTCGGTCACGTGCCGACGAAGGTGCTGCTGCCCGTGGGGGCCAAGGTGGAAGTGGCGGCAGACGCGCGCGATGTCTTCATGGTGTGGGGACACCGGCAAGCGCACTGAAAAAAGAAAAAGGCTGCGATGCAGCAGCCTTTCAGGTGGTGATGCGGTGGTGCGGTCTGGGGCCCATCGCGCCGGGGAGACCGCCCTTGAACAGGCGGTTGATCTGTCTCATCTGGCGGCGTGCGGCAACTTCGCCATCGATCGCGCTCAGCGCAGTCAGCACGTCTTGGCGCAGGTACCAGAGCGCCTCGAGATCGCCGGCAAAGCGAACGCGCTGCGCAACGCGCTGGACGGAATGGCCGCCGTGGACTTGCAGCAGCGACAGCATCGCGGTACGGATCTGACCCATCTGACGGTCCGCCGAGCGGCGCAAGCCGAGGCCGGGGAAAGGCAGAAAGCGGAGGAAACTGCTAAGGGACATGAGGGACGAAGGCGTTTTGCCGGAAGCCTTTGAGGGTTGCTACGTTAAGGCGGCACAGGGTGCCACACAAGCGTAGAAACATCATTTCATGTTCAAAAACAACATACTTCACGAATCACTTCAAGCGTTGGGCGAAGAATTGATACCTAAGTTCTACTTGGCCGATGAAATGAGCGCCAAGCCCCTGTATCGAAATGAAAAAGCAACAGGCGCAGCCACATCCCGGCCGATTTGACGCGCTGAAGGGGCGTTTTTCCGATGCTTTGCCATAATCCCTCGGCGAGAGCTACCAAAAACTGCACACAATGAGCGCCCACCCCACTGTCGTTTTTGCTGACCTGACGGGGAGCACCCGGGTCTTCGAGGCCATGGGGAATGCACGGGCAACCGACACTGTCACAAGACTGATTCAGTGGATCGGCGGTGTTTGCGAAGCGCACAGCGGCCGCGTCGTGAAATCGCTGGGCGATGGCGTCTTTGCGATATTCGCCAACGGCGCGACGGCCACCCGTGCCGTGCTGGAACTTCAGCGCAACCACCAGAAGCGGCTCCAGACCTGGCCCGCACCGCTCAGGATGGAACTCCAGATCGGCGTGGCGAGCGGCGAAGTCGTCGAGGTCGACGGCGACTGCTACGGCGACGCGGTCAACCTGGCTTCGCGGCTCAGCGATCTGGCCGGCCCGAGCCAGATCTGGGCCACGGAATCGGTCATCGACGAACTGGTGGGCGGCGAGGTGCGGCACCGCAGCCTCGGCCCGATCAATATCCGCGGCAAGAACGAGATGCCGATCGTCCACCGCATCGACTGGCAGGACGAGGTTTCGGAGTTCCTCACGATGCCGGCTTCGCTGGTGGCGCCGGCGCGAGGCGCCGACTCGTCCTTCGGGCAGATCGAACTCGCCTGGCTGGATGTGCGCTCGATGTTCCGCGCCACGGAGCTGCCCATCCACCTGGGGCGGGTCGACGAGGCCCAGTTCGTGGTCAACGACCCGCGCGTGTCGCGGCTGCATGCGCGCATCGAAGCGCGGCAGGGCAGTTGCGTGCTGGTCGACGTCAGCACCTACGGCACCTGGGTCCGCTTCCACGGAACCGCCGGTGCGAGCGGCGAGATCGCGCTGCGGCGCGAAGAATGCGTGCTGCACGGCAGCGGCGAGATTGGGCTGGGTGCTCCCTTGAGCGACTTCAGCGCCCCGACCATCTCGTTCAACACGACCGGCGGCAACGTGCTGCTGGCCCGCCGCGATCTGCGGTAGGGCCTGTCAACAGGCCCTACCTAAATCCCTGCCGGCCTCGCGCCGCGGGCGAATCTTCTTGGCATTGCCGGCGAGTGCGTCCACCATGGCGGCCACTCTCGCCGCCATCCCATGCTGCCGCCCTTCGATCCCTGGCTCACGAGCCTCGTCGCCGCCGACGTGGCCGTGGCCTCGCATGCGGGCGCAGAGGCGCTGGCCCGCCGGCGGGCGCGGCGCCTGGCCGACTTGCTGAGGTCCGCGGCACGAGGATCGGCTCTGTACCGCAAGCTGCTTGCAGGCCGCGATCCGGCGCGTGTGCGCCTCGAAGAGCTGCCAATCGCGCACAAGACCGAATTGATGCGCCAGTTCGATGAC
The DNA here is from genome assembly GCF_003984645.1 of Variovorax sp. MHTC-1. GTDB lineage: Bacteria > Pseudomonadota > Gammaproteobacteria > Burkholderiales > Burkholderiaceae_C > Variovorax. The sequence continues at coordinate 302,687 of NZ_RWKI01000001.1, read as the reverse complement.
TGGATCGCCGATCCCGCGCTTCGGCTCGATGCGCTGCGCCGCTTCGCTTCCGACCGCGCTCGCATCGCCGACCCCTTCCTTGACCGCTACGTGGTGTGGGAAAGCTCCGGCAGCAGCGGCGAGCCGGGTGTCTTCGTGCAGGATGCCCGGGCGATGGCGGTATACGACGCGCTCGAGTTCTGGCGGCGGCCCGCGCTGCGGCCGCTTCAGCGGATGATGGACCCGTGGGCCGTCGGCGAACGCGTCGCCTTCGTCGGAGCGACCTGCGGCCACTTCGCCAGCACGGTGTCGATCGAGCGGCTGCGGCGACTGAATCCCGCGCTGGCCGCCAGGCTCCATGGCATCTCGTTCCTGCAGCCGGCCAGCGGGCTGGTGGCAGAACTGAATGCGTTGGCGCCAACGGTCATCGCCACCTATCCCAGCGTGGCCGTGCTGCTGGCGGAGGAGCGCCTCGCCGGCCGGCTCCAGACGGCGCCGCGCGAGCTGTGGACCGGCGGTGAAGACCTCTCGACGGCGACACGCGATTTTCTGCAACAGACTCTGAGCTGCCGGGTCGCCAACAGCTACGGCGCCTCGGAATTCCTGACGCTCGCCGCAGAATGCCGCTGCGGCAGCCTGCATCTGAACTGCGACTGGGCGATCCTCGAATCGGTCGACGAAGACGGCCGCCTGGAACCGGCAGGCGAGGCCGGTGCGACCACCTTGCTGACCAACCTCGCCAACCATGTGCAGCCGCTGATCCGCTACGACCTGGGCGACCGCGTCACGCAGCGCGCCTCGGCCTGCGCCTGCGGCTCCCATCATCCGGTGATCGAGGTTCAGGGCCGCAACGACGACACGCTGCGGCTGGGCCGCCCCGGTGCGCAGATGGTGCGCATCCTGCCGCTCGCGGTGAGCACCGTGCTGGAAGACGATGCCGGCCTGTTCGACTTCCAGCTCGAGCAGCAGGGACCTTGCGATCTGCTGCTGCGCACGGGCTTGCACGGCACGGCGGCGGACACGAGCTTGCGGCGGGCCCGGGCGGCGCTCTCGGCCTTTCTGATACAGCAGGGCGCGGCAGGGGTGCACATCCACTGCCGAAGCGGCGAGACGGGGCGCCGCGGCCGCAGCGGCAAGGTGCAGCGGGTGCTTGCCGCGCAGGCTTGAAGCACCGGGCGGCATCCACTAGGCTTGGTCGACGCATCAACATCAACATGGAGACCGGCATGATCATCGCGAGCCCATTTCCCATCCCTTACAGCAACTTGCAGCCCGTGCTCGATTGGCAGGCCGCCTTCATCGAGGGCCTGATGCAGGCTCAAAACTTCCAGCTCCAGATGCTGGCCGCATGGCAGTGGCCGTTCGCCAGCGTCAACCAGGAACTGTGGGACCAATGGGTAGCCCGTTTCGGCGGCGGTGTGCCGTTGGACGCGTAGGGCACACGAGACTGCGGGTTATTACCTGGTACTGAGCCCTCAAGTTTCGGCTGCGCGCTGCCGATAAGCCTGACAACCCGGCCCAGATTGGCGGCCGCGACGGGAAAGCACATGCGCAATTGGAAGATCAGTGCCCGACTGGGTATGGGGTTCGGGATCGTGCTGCTGTTGATGGCGACTGGAGTCGCAATCGGCATCGCGTGCCTCGATGACATCGCTGACAGCTCCATCACGCCGGAACTCGCGCGGCGTATCGATTCGACGCAGAACCTCATGCTGGGCCTCGGGCTCGTCGCGCTGCTGGCGGGCATCGGCTGCACCGTCTGGCTCGCGCGCAGCATCATGCAACCGCTGGGCGAAGCGATCTTCATCGCGGAGACCGTGGCCTCGGGCGACCTCAGCAAGGAATTCGAAACCGAGCGCGGCGGCGATTTCGGACGCCTGCTGCGCGGCATGGGCGAGATGGAGGACACCCTGACCGACGTGGTGACGCGCATCAAGGCATCGACCGATTCGATCGTGGTGGCATCCAGGCAAATCGCTGCCGGCAACCAGGACCTGTCTTCACGCACCGAGGAGCAGGCCAGCTCGCTGGAGCAGACCGCGGCCTCGATGGAAGAGCTGACTTCTACCGTCAAGCAGAACGCCGACAACGCGCGCCAGGCCAATCAATTGGCGCTCTCGGCCTCCGAAGTGGCAGTGAAGGGCGGCAGCGTCGTCAGCCAGGTGGTCGACACCATGGCCTCGATCAATGCGTCTTCCAAGAAGATCGTCGACATCATCGGCGTCATCGACGGCATCGCCTTCCAGACCAACATCCTGGCGCTCAATGCGGCGGTGGAAGCAGCCCGTGCCGGCGAGCAGGGCCGGGGCTTCGCGGTCGTGGCGGCCGAAGTGCGCAACCTCGCGCAGCGCTCGGCCGCGGCGGCCAAGGAGATCAAGGGCCTGATCGACGACTCGGTCGGCAAGGTGGACGCCGGCAGTGCGCTGGTGGGCGAGGCCGGCAAGACGATGGAAGAGATCGTGGGCAGCGTGAAGCGCGTGACCGACATCATCGGCGAGATCACGGCGGCGAGCCACGAGCAGACGCAGGGCATCGAGCAGATCAACCAGGCGATCACGCAGATGGACCAGGTGACGCAGCAGAACGCGGCATTGGTCGAAGAGGCGGCGGCTGCGGCGCAGTCGCTGCAGGAGCAGGCCGGCAGCCTGTCGCAGGTCGTCGGCACCTTCAAGCTCGACGACGACGAGCAGCCCGTCATGGTCCCGCCCAAGGCGCCGCAAGTGCAAACGCGGCCTGTCGCCCACCCGGTCCGGCAGGCCGGGCCACAGCCACCTCGGCGGGCCATTGCCGCGCCGCAACGCAAGCAATTGGCGGCCACGGGCAGCACAGCCGGTGGAGACTGGGAGACTTTCTGACCCGCGGCGTCGTCTCCCAACGTAGTTAAACTGTCCACGGGTGTCCACACCGCTTTGGTGGGACAGGTTTTTGCGATGGTCGGGCCGCCACGCAGGTTTTCTGCGTTTGAAACCCGATGCCTCAACACACGATTGAGCTGATTGCCGCTGCTCTTTTTGCAATCGCACTTGTCCACACCTTCGCAGCCAAGCAGTTCGAGAGGCTGTCGCACCGCTTCCCCCGTCACGCCGGGCTCTTTCACCTCCTGGGCGAGGTCGAAGTCGTCTTCGGGTTCTGGGCGATCGTCCTGGTCCTGGCGATGGCTTTCGTCAGCGGCGGCGATCAAGCATTGGCCTACGCGGAGTCACGGCAGTACACCGAGCCGCTGTTCGTCTTCGTGGTGATGGTGGTCGCGGCATCAAGGCCTATCCTGCAGACCGTCATGAGCTCCGTCGACCTGATTGCGCGCAGGCTGCCGATGCGCACATCGCTGACAACAGCCTGGCTCGGGCTGGCCGCGGTTCCGCTGCTGGGATCCGCCATCACGGAGCCTGCCGCGATGACGATCGCTGCGCTGATGCTCGCTCCGCAAGCCTTCAGACCGGACGTTCCGGAACGGGCGAAATACCTGGCACTGGGGGTGCTGTTCGTGAACGTGTCCATCGGTGGCACGCTGACGTCTTTCGCAGCGCCACCCGTCCTCATGGTCGCCTCTACCTGGAATTGGGACTCGCACTTCATGCTGGTCACGTTCGGATGGAAGGCAGCACTGGCCGTCCTGGTGAATGCCACCGTCGCCACGGTGGTGCTTCGTACGCACCTTCATCCGGCTGCTGCCCAGGCCGACCAGCCGGCTGAAGAAAGGGCGCCTGTGGCGATAGTCGTCGTGCACTTGGCGTTTTTGGCTGGCGTCGTGGCGGTGGCGCACCATCCGGTCGCCTTTCTGGGACTGTTCCTGATGTTCCTCGGCTTCACGCAGGCCTACGAGCGCTACCAGAGCCCGCACATCATCAAGGAAGCCTTGCTGGTTGCATTCTTCCTTGCCGGGCTGGTGGTGCTCGGCGGCATGCAGCAGTGGTGGCTGCAGCCCGTCGTCTCGAGCATGTCGCCCGGGGTGCTCTTCTTCGGAGCAACCGCGCTGACTGCGGTGACCGACAACGCCGCGTTGACCTACCTGGGATCCCTCATCACGGGAATCTCCGAGGAGGCGAAGTACAGCCTCGTCGCCGGTGCCGTCGCCGGGGGCGGCCTGACCATGATTGCGAACGCGCCGAACCCGGCCGGCGTGGCGCTTCTGAAGCGAGGTTTCTCCGACGCGACGATCAGCGCGGGAGGATTGCTTCTAGGCGCCTTGCTTCCAACGCTGGTCGCAGTGGCAGCATTTGCTCTCCTCTAGAAGGTAGCTGACGCAAGACATCGCGTTCAGCACCACGCGGGCAACGTGAACTTGGAGGCTTTCCATGGCTATTTCACGGCAACACCGCCACAGCTCGTGGGAACCCGCGGCGCTCACGCGCTGGGTGACCGCGGTTCTCATCCTGGTCGCCGCGGGCACAGCTCATTCGCAGCCGCGCAAGGAGGTCAAAGACGGGTGGCAGTTGGCATCCCCGCGCGAGCAAGGGCTCGACGCCGAGCTCTTGAACGAACTCGTGGACAAGCTCAAGTCGCAGGAAAAAGCCATCCGCAGCGTGGTCATCGTCCGAAGCGGCAAGCTTGCCTTCGAGTACTACCGCGACGGCCTAGGTCCCTCCACGCTGCACGACATGCGCTCCGCCACCATGAGCGTGGTGTCCACCCTTGTGGGCGTCGCCCTTCAGAAGGGGTTGATCAAGAGCGTCGACCAACCGGTTGCTGACTTTCTTCCGGAAGCTCTCGGCGAAGGGGTCGATTCGCGCGTCAGCGCGATGAGCCTTAAGCACATCCTGACCCTGACGGCCGGATTCGACCCGGATGTCAAGCAGGTCGGAAGGTGGGCGTTCCCGGTCGACTTCGCGCTCCGGCGGCCGCTGGTCAGCGACCCCGGGAGGAAGTTCGACTTCAATCCGGGAACGGCGCACCTGGCGGCGCGAGTAGTGGTCAGCGCAACCGGAGAAAGCGTTTCTCAGTTCGCGCAGAAGCAGCTTTTCGAGCCGCTTCGAATCGAGCGCTATCTGTGGCGAATCGATCGACCCGGCGGAAGCGAGCTCGGCTACAGCGGGCTGCAACTCACGACGCGGGATATGGCGAAGCTCGGCCAGCTGTATCTTCAGCAGGGCTCCTGGAACGGAACCACACTGGTGCCGGCCCAGTATGTCGAGGCGGCGACGAGGAAGCAGAGCAGTGGTGGGCCGCCTGTGCATTGGGCGTACGGCTATTCATGGTGGGTCGCGCATTCTTCCAGGCTCCCGGGCCCGTACATGGCAGGAGCAGACGATGGTCAACGAATCTACGTCAATCCAAGCTTGCGCCTGGTGGTTGTGGTGGCCTCGGATTCCAGTCAGGCGCGCGGCAGGAGCCAAAGCCAGGTCGATGTAGTCATCAACGACATCGTCCTTCGGGTGCTTCGACGGTGAAGACAGCCAAGCTGTCGGGCAGCTGGCCAGGCATCGCCGGGCAACTCCAAGGGCTCGTCGGACCCCCTGGTGCTTGCCGGATTCGACGTACAAAATGGGGCGCGTACAACATGAAACTTCGCGCCATCACCTTCGATACCGGGGGGACAGTGCTCGATTGGCACAGCGGAATCGTGCGAGCTCTCCGCCGGGTCGCTGACCGAGAGGATGCCCAAGCCGATTGGCATGCCGTTGCCAACGACTGGCGCAGGCGCACCATGGCCGCGATCGTCGGACTCGACCGGCCGACCTTCAACATGGACGATGTACATCGCCTGACCCTCGACGAGTCATTGACCCATTTCGGTCTGCAGGCACTGACACCGGCGCAGCGACACGACATCTGGCGCGCTTGGCACGAACTGGATGCCTGGCCGGACTTTCCCGCTGCCATGGCGGCCTTGCGCGAGGTCCTGCCCGTCGTATCGTTCACGATGCTGCCCACGTCGTTGGTGATCGATGTTTCGCGCAGGAACGGCCTGACCTGGGATGCGGTGATCTCGTGCGAAATGATCGGCGTCTACAAGCCACGCGCCGAGGCGTATGAAACGGCGGCGCGATGGCTGGCCCTTTCGCCTTCCGAGATCCTCATGGTGGCGTGCCACAACTTCGACCTCAATGCCGCCCACGCGGCGGGCTATCGAACCGCTTTCGTGAGGCGGCCCGACGAATGGGGACCCGAAGGACCGCCGCACCCGCATCCGAACATGGACTACGACTTCGTGGAGGACGGGTTCGAAGCTCTGTCGAGCAGCGTGATGCGGGCGCTCGGCGAGCCGGAAACCGGCCAGTAAGCAGGGGACAACGACATGAAACCCGTTCGTACGCACCGCGCGCGGGGTCCTACGAGCTCCCCGGCCTGTTCTTGTCCCAGATAGCCAGCAAGATCAGGCCATAGGCCAACAGGCGGACCATGTAGTGCAGTGGCAATTCCTCCTCATTCCATGTGGACGTGATCGCCATATGGGACCGGCTCGCGGCCTCGATGAGGAAGGACGCCGCGAAGAGCAGGAAGAATCTGTCCCGTGTGCTCATCCAGTAGCGCAGAAAGAACAAAGCGGCGGTGAAGGATGCGACGGCAATCCCGCCGAGAAGAAACTGATGCATCTCTGGATTTTCGTCAGGAATGATTTTCCAGGACCAGGCCCACGAGCAGCAGCAGCACTGCCACGAGCGCCAGGCTCAGCCGCCAGATAGACATGTCGATTGCAGTGAACAAGAGCTTGTCCAAGATCAGCAGGATGTTGTTCGCCGTCAGCCCGACGAAGCACAGGCCACTCCACAAGAGCAGTCGAACGCGCCCTCTTGAGTAGCTGCGCAACAGCAATGCGGCGCACGAGAGCGCGGTGAACGCGCACAACCCATAGATCAACTTGTCCATATGTCCTAGCCTTTTCGGATCTTGAATGCGTCAGCAAAGCTTTGTGCTGCCTTGCGGCTGGCGCCATGGATCAGGTTCGTGATACCGATCAAATCATCGGAATATGCCGATGCCAGGCGATCGACAAGCCTCGCCAGATTGGCGTCGATCGGCGCGTAGCGGTACGCATCGTTGCGAGGCTCGCAAACCGTCAGCAAGCCTGCCAGACACAGTTCCTTCAACAAATCAGCAGCAGTCGGCGGCTGCAAATACAGCGCCCGAGCGATTTCTGGCACGCTGAGACTCGCGTCGGGCTTGCCGTGGAAGATCAGCAGTGCCTCCAAGAAGGGGACCGATGGAATGCTCGTCAGCACAAACCGTCGCACGTCTTCAGGAATCAATGGTCAGCCTTGTTTCGCCCGCTTCGCAGTCTAAGACAAGGAGTCGCCGCGACCCCCAAAGTGCCAACTTGCTGCTTCCGCATCATCGGTACCGGGCGGCCGTAATGAACTGGCCGAATGATTCGCACCAGACAATGACTGTGTTGTAGGCCGCCGGATCGGCCGATGCCGGCATCGGCACGATGAAGTTCTCGAAGGTCTTCACGTCGCCCACGCGCAGCATCTTCGCCTTCAGCCGCAGGAAGTCGGCCTCGGTCTGCACGAACTCCGGTGCGAGGTAGAGCTTGTAGTCGGGCCCGGGCGCGATCCTTCCTTGCAGCGACACCGCGCTGCGGCTCACTGCCACCGTTCCTTCACCCCAGTGCAGGGCATCGCTGTCCGTCAGGTCGCGCCTGAACTGGCCGGTGAACTGCGCTTGCGCCGCCAATGCCGTGACCTCGGCCTGCGCAGGCGCGGGCGGCGCCGTGAGGATGGGCAGGGCATAGATGCCCGCGCCGAAGGCCAGGGCCGCCACGAGAGCGTGCGAAACAATGAGGAGGAGGGTCTTCTTCACGATGGATGCAAACAATGCGCGAGTGCAAGCCTACACCGCACAAGCCCGCGAACGCACGTTCCATGCGCGCATCCGTGGCGATGCATCATCTTCGCGAACCGGCTTGCACCGATCGGCCGCTCAGGGAGCCGGGTCGCCCAAGGATTTCAACTCGGCTTCGAGTTCTGCAATCTTTGCTTCAATGAGCTTTTTGTCCCCGGCCGCTTTGGTCGGAGCAGAACTGTTTTCTTTGGTCTCCGGGGAAAGGCCTTTGGTGGCCCTCTCGATGTTTGCCAACTGCTTGCGCTGCTCGGCAAGGTCTTTCTCGATCAATGGTGCTGGCCTCTGGGTTGCCATCATGTCCCCCTAAACAGTGGACTTGCAGTCGTCCTATCTGCCGACGATCGTCAGTTCACGGTCGTTTGCAGTGACGTCGAAAAGCGAGAGCAGTTCCTGGCCGAGGAGGGCGTCCGTCGATTTGCGTCCCAGGGAGCCCACGACCACGGTGGCCTGCGGCACGCTGAACGGCCCGAAGGTCATGGGCACGCGCTCGATGCGGCGCGCATCCGTGACGGCTCCGGCCGCCTGCATGTGGGCGGGGGAGCCTCCGATCAGGTTGGCCCGTGCGGCGAAGTCCTCGGTCACCGCGACGCCGGCACTGACTGTGGCAGCCTTGTCGATCACGAAGCGCACGGGAAAGCCATTGACAGTACCTGGAACCCAGAACCGGCCGTCCTGACCGACAGGCACGGTGATCTGCCTGGATCCGTCGACCGCAATGTTCGTGGTCTTTCCCCTGGGCTGATTTGCGGTGTCGACCAGTACGCAGGCATCGGATCGAGCCTGCGCCGGGCGCGCGCTGGGCGGCACGTTGGTGTAGGTCTTGCCGCATTTGAAGATGGGCTCCGCCGCGACAACCGGGTGCATGCCCATGACGCCGAGGGCAATCGCCGCTTGTGCTCCGAGATAGCGCAGCGCCTGTTTGGATTTCGAGTGCTTCGACATGGCAAGACCTCGTTTGCTGATCAACGGGTTCAGACGATGCTTCATCCGAAACCGGCGCAGCGTCATCCAAATTCCATGTCGGCCAGGCGGTTCGCCGGAAGCGATCGACGGTAGGGAGCCTACGTCGAGGTCTTCTGTTTCATTGATTTAACATAATATACATTGTATTCACGAAGTATGTGGGAAGACCCGGCCCGGGCCCGTCACCACTTGCCGTCGCCGGGCCTCTTGGCCCGGACGGCCGTGCCCAGCAGCCGGACCGCATCCGACCGATTGGCCCGCTGAGCGAAATCGATCGCCGTCAGGCCTTGTTCGTTCTTCATCTGCGTGTCGGCGCCTTCGTCCAGCAGCAACTGCACGGCCGCGGTCGAGCCGTACATCGCCGCCATCATCAGCGGCGTGGTGCCGTTGGGCGATTGCGCATCGATGAAGGCATGGTTGTCGAGCAACTGCTTCATGATGGCCACGTGGCCGCTGGTCGCCGCGTAGTGCAGCGGCGCCCAGCCCGGCTTGTTGACGTCGGCATCGCGCGCGATCAGCTGGGTCACCAGATCCTGCTGGCCCTTGAGCGCGGCCATCATCAAGGGACTTTCGTCCTTGTCGTTGCGCAGCTCCACATTGGTCTGGGGCGAATCCAGCAGTACCTGGATCACTTTCGGCGACGGCTCCCGCAGCGCGATCAGCAAGCCTGTCTGGCCGTGCTCGTCGCGCGTGTTGGGGTCGAAGCCGCGGCTCAGCAGCTCCTTGATGGTCCCTGCGTTGTCGCTGCGAACGGCCCGAAAGAAATCGTCGAAGGACCCGGCGCTAGCAGAAAAAGAAACAACAAAAACAGATAGATATAACAGTTTTCTAATGTGATTTCTCATGCTTTTACGGCGGTAAAAAGCGTTTCGAAGTTGTCACTGGTGGCTCGCGCGACGGCTTCCACCGGCAACTGGCGCAACTCGGCGATCTGCTGCGCCACGAAGGGCACGTACGACGGGTTGTTGGTCTTGCCGCGATAAGGCACGGGCGCGAGATAGGGGCTGTCGGTCTCGATCAGCATGCGGTCGAGCGGCACGAAAGCCGCGACGTCGCGCAGATCCTGCGCCTTCTTGAAGGTCAGGATGCCCGAGAAAGAGATGTAGAAGCCCAGGTCGAGCGCGGCGCGTGCGACCTCGGCGGTCTCGGTGAAGCAGTGGAAAACGCCGCCCGCGGCCTGGGGCCTGCCGTCCTCGCCCTCCTCCTTCAGGATCGCCAGCGTGTCGGCCGAGGCTTCGCGCGTGTGGATAACGAGTGGTTTGCGCACCTGCTGCGCTGCGCGGATGTGTACGCGGAAGCGGTCGCGCTGCCATTCCATGTCGGCGATGCTGCGCCCGCCCTTGCGTTCTTCCATCTGGTAGTAGTCGAGGCCGGTCTCGCCGATGGCCACCACCTTGGGCAGTGCGGAACGCTGCACCAGGTCTTCCACCGAAGGCTCGGCGATGTCCTCGTTGTCCGGATGCACGCCAACGCTGGCCCAAAAGTTGTCATAACGCGCCGCCAGCGCCTGCACCTCGGCAAATTCTTCCAGTGTGGTGCAGATGCAGAGCGCGCGATCCACACCCGCGGCCGCCATGGCGTCGCGGATCTGCGGCATCTGGCCGGCGAACTCGGGGAAAGTAAGGTGGCAGTGGGAATCTGTGAACATCGCGGAACTTCAAGAAACGGCGGTGCAACCGCAGCGCCTGCGGTCCGCGTCACGGAGATGGGACTCAAATGGTCTGGGTCGGCCGGTCGGAGGCCATGGTGCTGCCGAGCGCCTCTTCGATGCGCGCCTTGAGCTGGCGCGACTTGTCATCGGACGGAAAGCGGATGCCAACCCCCGGCGCCCGGTTGCCGGCGGCGCGGGCCGGGGTGATCCAGGCCACCTTGCCGGCCACCGGATAGCGCTGCGGATCTTCAGGCAGCGTGAGCAGCACGTAGACGTCGTCGCCCAGACGGTACTCGCGCGAGGTCGGAATGAAGATGCCGCCTTCGGCGAACAGCGGGATGTACGCCGCGTAGAGCGCGCCTTTTTCCTTGATGGCCAGCTGGATGACGCTGGGCCTGGAAGGTGCGGAGGGGGTGGGAGTTGCAGGTGTATTCATGGGCGGCGGCCTGCCGAGTTTAGGGTGCTTCGCGCTTCGCTCACAAGCGCCTCGAGCATCAGGCCCGCATTGAACGGGTGTTCTGCGGTTTTTGCAGCATTTGCGAGCGATTTCGACCACCGGGCCAGCACGACTTTCGGCGGCACGGCCGGCAGGTCGACGGCCTCGAAGAACCTTGGCGCGGCGCCGCTGCCCGTAGCCATGAGGTCGTGACACAGCTTCTGCAGCGCGCTGATGGCCTGGGCCGGCGCATGGTCGGCCAGCGCGGCGATGTCGCCGCGCAGCATGGCCTTGGGCAGCAATCCCCAGGCCTTGGGCGACTGGCCTGCGGCGGCGAGCCGCAGCGCATCGCTGGGCCGGCCGCCGGCAGCGCGCAGCAGGGCGGCTGCGTCGCCGGCGGGCACGCCCTGCTCCACCAGCCAATTGCGCGCCTCGTCGTCTGCGGGCCAGGGCAAGGTGAAGCCGAGGCAGCGGCTGCGGATGGTGGGCAGCAGCTGCCAGGCGGCCTCGCTCGCCAGCACGAAGCGCACGTCGCCGACCGGCTCTTCGAGGGTCTTCAGCAAGGCGTTGGCCGTGATCGTGTTCATGCGCTCGGCCGGATAGACCAGCACCGCCTTGCCGCGCCCGCGCGCGCTGGTGCGCTGGGCGAAGCCGACCGCATCGCGCATCGCCTCGACACGGATTTCGCGGCTGGGCTTGCGTTTCTTGTCGTCGATGTCGGCCTGGCTTTTTTCGTCGAGCGGCCAGCCGAGTTCCTGCATCGCCACCTCTGGCATCAGCACGCAGAGGTCGGCATGGGTGCGCACGGAAATCGCGTGGCAGCTGGCGCAGTGGCCGCAGGCGCCCTCCCCCTTGGCTGCATCCCGCTGCTCGCAGAGCCAGGCGGCGGCCAGTGCCAGGCCGAGCTCGTATTGGCCCAGGCCCGACGGGCCCTGCAGCAGCCAAGCATGGCCGCGCTGGCGCAGCAGCTCGGCCAGCGGCCGCTGCAGCCAGGGCGACAGCGCCGGCGCGCTCATGGCAATCCAGCCACCAAGCCGCGGCCGGCCAGCGCCGCCTCGATCTGCTGCCAGACCTGGTCGCGCGACTGGCCTGCATCGATGCGCACGAAGCGCGGTGCAGCGGCTGCGCGCTGCGCGTAGCCCGCGGCAACGCGGCGGAAGAACTCGACCGGCTGCGATTCGAACTTGTCCGGCAGCCGTGCGCCGGCCAGCCGCTCGGCCGCCAGCTCGGGCGCCAGGTCGAACCACAGCGTGACGTCGGGCTGCAGCAGTGCGCCATCGCCAGGCTGGCCCTGCACCCAGCGTTCGAGCGTCGCCAGGAGTGCGGTGTCGAAGCCGCGCCCTGCGCCCTGATAGGCGAAGGTGGCGTCGGTAAAGCGGTCGCACAGCACGATCTCGCCGCGCGAGAGCGCAGGCTCGATCACGCGCACGACATGGTCGCGCCGCGCCGCGAACACCAGCAGCGACTCGGTCAGCGGATCCATCGGCTGGGTGAGGATCATCGTGCGCAGCGTTTCGGCGATCGGCGTCCCGCCGGGCTCGCGCGTGCGCGTGACCTGCCGGCCCCGGGCCGTGAACAAGGCTTCGAGCGCATCGATGTGGCTCGACTTGCCGGCGCCGTCGATGCCTTCGAGCGTCAGGAACAAACCCTTCATTGCTTGCTCCGCTGATAGCGGTTCACCGCGCGGTTGTGCTCTTCGAGCGAGCTGCTGAAATGGCTCGAGCCGTCGCCCTTGGAAACGAAGTACAGCGACTTGTCCTGAGCCGGTTGCACCGCCGCAAGCAGCGCTGCCTTGCCCGGCATCGCGATCGGGGTGGGCGGCAGGCCGGGTCGCGTGTAGGTGTTCCAGGGCGTATCGGCCTGCAGATCCTTCTTGCGCAGGTTGCCGTCGAAGCGCGTACCCAAGCCGTAGATCACGGTCGGGTCGGTCTGCAACGGCATGCCAACGCGCAGGCGGTTGGCGAACACGGCCGAGATCTGGGCCCGGTCCTGGGCCTTTCCTGTCTCCTTCTCGACAATGCTGGCCAGAATAAGCGCCTCATCTGCAGATTTGAGCGGAACATCGGAGGCCCGTGCGGCCCAAGCGGCATCGAGCTTCTTATCCATGGCCCGCATCGCCCGCTGCAGCAGCGCGATGTCGGTGGAGCCCTTGGAGTAGGTGTAGGTGTCGGGGAAGAAGCGGCCCTCGGGGTGCAGGCCCGGCTTGCCGAGCCTCGCCATCAGTTCCTCGTCCGACAGGCCGAAGGTCTCGGGCTTCAGCTGCTCGGCCTTGGCCAGCGCGCTGCGCACCTGACGGAAGTTCCAGCCCTCGACCAACACCAGGCTGCGCGTGGCCTCCTCGCCGCGCACCAGGACGTTGAGCAGCGTGCGCGGCGTGATGCCGCGTTCCAGTTCGTAGCTGCCGGCGCGGATCTGCCGATCCTGGCCCGAGAAGCGGAACCACCAATAGAGAAGTTGCGGCGACACGTCCGTGCCCGTGTCGGCCACCGCCTGGGCAATGCCGCGCGGCGTGGTGCCGGGCTCGACGGAGAGATCGACCGTGGGCGCAGGCAGCTTCAACGGCTGCTGCACCCACCACAGCCCCGCCGCGCCGGCGCCGAGCACGACGAACGCGGCGAGAAGAAAGAGGGTGAGGAAGAAGCGGCGCACGGGTCCGATGGAAGAGACGGATGGGAAGAGACGCGGTAGCCCTGCGGACTGAACGGGACGGGGGCGACCATGATAATTCAGCGATGACCTCAGTCGTTCTGAATGGCGTAACAGCCCTCTCCCACCTCGGCGTGATTCGCGCCGAGGGCCCCGAAGCCGCCAACTTCCTCAATGGCCAGCTGACCCAGGACTTCGCGCTGCTCGGCGCTTCCGAAGCGCGCCTGGCCGCGCTCTGCACGGCCAAGGGCCGCATGATCGCGAGCTTCATCGGCATCCGGCCCGAGCCCGAACGCGTGCTGCTGGTCGTGAGCCGCGACATCCTTGCCGTCACGCTGAAGCGGCTCTCGATGTTCGTGCTGCGCGCCAAGGTCAAGCTCAGCGATGCCAGTGAGGAGTTCGCGCTCTACGGCCTGGCCGGGACCGCGCTGACCGCCAATGGCGTCGATGCCGGCGCGGTGCCGGGCCGTTGCAGCCAGATCGGCGACGCCAATGTGGTTTCGCTCTATCCATCCGACGGCATTCCGCGTGCATTCTGGATCGCGCCGGCCGGCAGTGCCGCGCCCGCGGGTCCTGCCCTCGACCCCGCGCTGTGGCAATGGAGCGAGGTGCGCAGCGGCATCGTGACGCTGAGCACGCCGATCGTCGAAGCCTTCGTGCCGCAGATGCTCAACTATGAATCGGTCGGCGGCGTGAACTTCAAGAAGGGCTGCTACCCGGGCCAGGAAGTGGTGGCGCGCAGCCAGTTCCGCGGCACGCTGAAGCGGCGCACCTACCTCGTGCAGGCCGATGCGCCGGTCACTGCCGGCCAGGAGGTCTTTGCCGCCAACGACCCGGAGCAGCCGGTCGGCACCGTGGCGCAGGCAGCGCCGGCGCCCGGCGGCGGATGGGCCGCGCTGATCTCGATCCAGATCGCGGCGCTCGATGCGGGCGGCCTGCGCGCCGGCGCACCCGACGGGGCAGCGCTCACGGTCGAGCCCCTACCCTACCCGTTGCTCGAAGACATCTGAGGCCTCGTCAGCAGCAGCGGCCCTTGCCGCTGCCGTAGCGGGCCTGCTGCCGCTCGCGGAAGAAGGCTTCGTAGCTCATCGGCGCCTGTTCGGGATGCGTGCGTTCCATGTGGCTCAGGTAAGCGTCGTAGTCCGGCAGGCCCACCATCAGGCGCAGCGTGGCGCCGAGCGAGCGCGCGAGGTAGCGCCCCGCTTCCGGCAAGGCGGCGCCCGCCGTTCTCATGAAGCCGCCGCCGGCGCCAGCGGCTCGAAGGGCGTCTCGCGCGCGGTCGGCTTGTGGGCCGCGCGCGCCGCAAGGCAGGCACGCACGCTGTAGAACAGCACGCTCAGCACCACGAAGATGAAGAGCGCGCACAGCCCGGCGTCCAGCCGGTCGTTGAAGACGATGCGCGCCATGGCCTCGGGCGTTTTCGCCGGCGCGATCAGCACGCCCTGCGCCAGCCCGTCGGCGTACTTCGCGGCATGGGACAGGAAGCCGACCTTGGGGTCCGACGAGAAGATCTTCTGCCAGCCCGCGGTCAGGGTGCACACCAGCAGCCAGGCCGCCGGCAGGATCGCGACCCAGGCATAGCGCTCGCGCTTCATGCGGAACAGCACCACGACGCCCAGCATCAGCGCCACCGCGGCCAGCATCTGGTTGGAAATGCCGAACAGCGGCCACAGCGTGTTGATGCCGCCCAGCGGGTCGACCACGCCCTGGTAGAGGAAGTAGCCCCAGGCGCCGACGCAGAGAAAGGTCGCGATCAGGTTGGCGGCCATCGAGTCGGTGCGCTTCAATGCCGGCACGAAGCTGCCCAGCAGGTCCTGCAGCATGAAGCGGCCGGCACGCGTGCCCGCATCGACCGCGGTGAGGATGAATAGCGCCTCGAACAGGATCGCGAAGTGGTACCAGAAGGCCATCATGGCCGGCCCGCCGATGGCCTGGTGCAGGATGTGCGCCATGCCCACCGCCAGCGTCGGCGCGCCGCCGGCGCGCCCGAGAATGGTGCTCTCGCCCACGTCCTTGGCGGTCTGGACCAGCATCTCGGGCGTGATCACGAAGCCCCAGCTCGAGATCGTCTGCGCCACCGCCGCCGGCGTGCTGCCGACCAGCGCCGCCGGGCTGTTCATCGCGAAGTAGATGCCCGGCTCGATGCAGGCGGCCGCCACCAGCGCCATCACCGCAACGAAGGATTCGGCCAGCATGCCGCCGTAACCGATGAAGCGCGCATGGCGCTCGTTGTCGAGCATCTTCGGCGTGGTGCCCGAGGAGATCAGCGCATGAAAGCCCGACACCGCGCCGCAGGCGATGGTGATGAAGAGGAACGGGAACAGGCTGCCCGACCAGACCGGGCCGTTGCCCTGCGCGAACTGCGTGATGGCAGGCATCTGCAGCGTCGGTGCGACGAACACGATGCCGATCGCCAGCGCGACGATGGTGCCGATCTTCAGAAAGGTCGAGAGGTAGTCGCGCGGCGCCAGCAGCAGCCACACCGGCAGGCTGGCGGCGATGAAGCCGTAGCCGATCAGCATCCAGGTCAGCGCCTTGCCGTCGAAGGTGAACATCGGCCCCCAGGTCGGGCTCTGCGCCACCGCCTGGCCGCCGAAGATCGCGAGCATCAGGAGCACGAAGCCGATCACTGAGATTTCGCCGATGCGGCCCGGCCGGATGTAGCGCAGGTACACGCCCATGAACACCGCGACCGGAATCGTGGCCGCCACAGTGAAGGTGCCCCACGGCGATTCGGCCAGCGCCTTGACCACGATCAGCGCCAGCACCGCGAGGATGATGATCATGATCATGAAGGTGCCGAACAGCGCGATCAGGCCGGGCACCGTGCCCATCTCCTGCTTGATCAGGTCGCCGAGCGAGCGGCCGTCGCGCCGCGTCGATATGAAGAGCACGATGAAGTCCTGCACCGCGCCGGCGAACACCACGCCGGCCAGGATCCACAGCAGGCCCGGCAGGTAGCCCATCTGCGCCGCGAGCACAGGCCCGACCAGCGGACCGGCTCCGGCGATGGCCGCGAAGTGGTGGCCGAACAGCACGTTCTTGTCGGTCGGCACGTAGTCGAGGCCGTCGTTGTGGCGATGCGCGGGCGTCTTGCGATTGCCGTCCAGCCCGAGCACGCGGTCGGCGATGAAGAGGCTGTAGTAGCGGTACGCGATCAGGTAGGTGCAGATGGCGGCGATCACGACCCACAAGGCGCTGATCGCCTCGCCGCGGGCCAACGCCACCGTCCCCAGTGCGAATGCGCCGATCACGGCCACGACGAGCCACACCAGGTGGCGGCGGATGCTGTGCATGCGGATGTCTCCTTGATTTGAACCCCCGGGAGTTTGGCGAGCCATGGCCGCGCCGGCATCCGTCACACCGCGCGGATCGCCCGCGTGGCATTGCGTAATGGGAAACCCCTATCCCAGGGATACCGCGGAACCGGCTTCGCCGGGCCGCTGGTATCGCCCCCGGCGAGGGGGTTGGCGGCCACACGAAGTGGGCAAGCCTGGGGGAGAGCTATTTGATCCGAGCGTGCTCGACGGCGTACTTGATGAGCTCGGCTTGGCCCTCGATCCCGAGCCGGCGCTTGATGCTCTGCCGATGCGCCTCGACCGTGCGCACGCTCAGGCCCAGCTCGCGCGCGATCTGCTTGCTCGACTCGCCGCGGCCCAGCGCCGAGAGGATCTCGCTCTCGCGCGGCGTGAGCAGCGGCTTGGGCGCCTGGTTGCGGAACAGCCGCTGCGAGACCGCCGGGCTCAGGAAAGTGCCGCCGGCCGACACCGCATCGATGGCGGCAACGATCTCGGCCGCCGGCGCATCCTTGAGCACGTAGCCGCGCGCGCCGGCCTGCAGGGCCTGCTGCACGTACTCGGGGTTGTCGTACATGCTGAGCATCACGACGCGCACGGCGGGCTGCCTTTGCTGCAGCAAGGCCGCGAGCTCGATGCCGTTCATGTCCTTCATGCCGACATCGGCCAGCACCAGGTCCGGCTGCAGGCGCTCGATCAGCGTCAAGGCTTCGGCGGCACTGCCGGCTTCGCCGACGATCTCGATGTCCGGCAGCGGATCGAGGCGCGCGCGCAGTCCGTCGCGCACCAGCGGATGGTCGTCGACGAGAAACAAGCGAACGGCGGATGACTTGGTCGTCATGCGGCCTCCAGGCTGTGCACCGGCACATCGGCCGCGACGGTCGTTCCGCCGTCGCCGGATCGCATTTCGAGCCGGCCACCGATGGAGGCGACGCGCTCGCGCATGTTGCGCAGCCCGATGCCGAGCTTCGGGTCCAGCTGCATGGCCTCCACGTCGAAGCCGACGCCGTCGTCGGCCACCTCGAGCCGCACGCGATCTTCCGCGAAATCGAGCGCGATACGCACCTGCCGCGCCCGCGCATGCTTGCGCACGTTGGTCAAGGCTTCTTGCGTCACGCGGAACAACGCGGTCTTCACGTCCTCCGGCAGCTCGCGCGGCAAGCCCTCGAAGGCGACCGCAGCATCGACTGCGCCCTCGTCGTCGAACTCGGCGGCGAGCCGCTCGAGCGCGGCCGGCAGCCCCAGCGTATCGAGCAAGGCCGGCCGCAGCCGATGCGAGATGCGCCGCACTTCGGCGAGCGACTCGTTGAGCCGCTGCAGCGCCTTGCCGAGCGCAGGCGGCGCGTTCTGCTGCGCGCGCTCCAGCGTATCGACGGCCGACTCGATCAGGAGCTTGGCCGACACCAGCGTCTGGCTGGTGCCGTCGTGCAGCTCGCGCGCGAGATGGCCGCGCTCTTCTTCCTGCGACTGCACGACCTGGCGCGCCAGGAGCCGCAGCTTGGCTTCGGCGACGCGGTGCTCGCTCAGGTTCAGCAGCAGGCCGGCAGCGCTCACCACGCCCAGGCACAGTGCGGCGATGCCGGCGATCCACAGCATGGTGGTGGTCACGTTGAGGCTCACCTGCCGGTCCAGAGCCTGCTTCGTCGCCTCGATGTCGTCGAGGTACAGGCCGGTTCCCACCATCCAGTTCCAGCGCGGCAGCACCGTCACGTAGCCGAGCTTGGGCGCGGTCTGCGCGCTCGAGGGCTTGCGCCACTGGTACTCGACGTAGCCGCCGCCTTCGCGGGCCCGCGCGAGCAGGTCCTGGATCGTGAAGCGCCCCTGCGAATCGCGCAGCTCCCAGAGATTCCGACCGACCAGGTCGGGCTGGCGCGAGTGCATGAGCGAGCGCCCCTGCAGGTCGTAGACGAAGAAGTAACCGTCGTCGCCGTAGTCGAGCGCGGCGAGCCGGCGCAGGGCCTCGGTGCGCGTCGCCTCGTCGTCCAGCCCGGCGTCGTAGAGCGGCCGCACGGTGCTGACGGCCAGTTCGACATAGCTGCGCAATTCGCTGCGCCGCTGCGCCATATAGGTCAGCTCGATCAGGGCGCGCTCACGCTGCGCCAGGTCGCGCTCCTGATGGCGCACCGCGAGCGCCACCAGCACCAGCGCGACCAGAAGCGGCGCGACGGCGAGCGCAACGATCTTGGTGCGGAGATTCATGGGGCGGCAAGACTACCACCCCTCTTGCGCGCGCTTTCAGGCCAGTTTCAGCAGCTCCGCGGCGAGCTCGTTCGGCATGTCGACCATCACGTCGTGGCTGCACTGCATCTTCAGGACACGCCAGCCGGCGGCGCCCTCGACCTTGCCCGCGAAGTAGCGGAACGGACTCGGATCCCAGCTGTCGGCCAGGATGTAGAGGCGGCTCGCGATCGTGTCCGAGGCCCCGGTGAGCAGCAGCGGCATCTCGAAGGTCGCCAGCGCCTGCGGCCGGCACAGGCGATCGACGCGGGCGCGGTTGGCCTGCAGGACGTTGAACACTTCGGCCGGAATCGGCTGCATCAGCCCGCAGTTGCCGGACAGCGCCGTGCCGCGAAAAGCGCTCAGGAATTGCGCAGCGACTTCGGGCGCCAGCGCCTTCGACAGCAGGCCGTTGAGCGAGTCGCCGTTCTCCGGCACGAAGGCATCGAGGTAGACCAGCGAACGCACCTTGTCGCTCATGCGGTCGGCTACGCCGGTGATGACCATGCCGCCGTACGAGTGGCCGACCAGGATCACGTCCTGCAGCTCTTCCCACTCGATGCAGCCGCAGACGTCGCGGATGTGCGTCTCGAGCGTGACGTTTTCCGCCGACTGGTGAAAGCGCTCGCCGACGCCGGTGTGGGTGGGCGTGAACACCGTGTGCCCGGCTGCGCGCAAGGCCTGCGCCGTCTCGCGATAGCACCAGCCGCCGTGCCAGGCACCGTGAACCAGAACGAAATTGGCCATTGCCGACTCCTCGAATCAAAGGAAGCGGAATATTGGGTGGGGAATCGCACCCCTGCCACGGGGTATTCCCGGCAGTTGGCTACTAGAGCTTGCGCCGCATCTCGATGTGCGCGATGGCTGCTTCCTCGAAGGGCTCGCCGTGCGGCAGATAGCCGAGCCGTGTGTAGAAGTCGACCGCGCTGCGCTGTGCATGCAGCGCCACCTCGCGGTCGCCGCGCGCCTTGGCTGCGGCTTCGAGCGCGCGCAGCACCGCCGCGCCGTGGCCGCCGCCGCGCAGCGTGCGGTGCACGGCCATGCGGCCGATGCGGCTCAGGCCATCGGCGTCCGCGATCAGCCGCCCGGTCGCGATCACCTGGCCGAGGCGGTTGCGCGCCACGGCATGCACGGCGGTCTCGTCGTGCTCGTCCCACTCGAGTTCCTTGGGGATGCGCTGCTCCTCGATGAAGACGCTGCGGCGCACGGCGCCGGCGCCCTCGCCCAGCTGCGCCCAACTGCCGGTCGCGACCTCGCGCACGGTTTCACCGGCCTCGTAGGCGGTGAAAATTTCGCGCAGCAGCGGCGGTACCGGCTTGGAGGTCTGCGTGGCCGGATCGGCGAACACGTAGACCAACTCGCAGCTCACCAGCAGCTCCTCGCCGCGGAACAGCCCGCCGTGGAACACGATCGACGAATTGCCCACGCGCACGCACTTCATCGCGACATCGAGCATGTCGTCCACGCGCGCCGAGGCGTTGAACTCTATGGTGGCCTTGCGCACGTACAGGTCGCCGCCGAGCGCATGCATCGCCTCCTCGTAGGGCAGCGCCAGCGCGCGCCAATAGTCGGCGATGGCGGTGTCGAAGTACATCAGGTAGTGCGCGTTGAAGACGATCTTCTGCATGTCGACTTCGGCCCAGCGCACGCGCAGGCGATGGAAAAAGCGGAAGTCGGTCTTCTTGTGCTGGCTCTCTGTGCTCATGGATTCAATGCCTCTTTCAATGCGCGGGCCGCGTCGGCATGCGCCTGCAGCGCCTCGGGAATCGCGCGGCCCATTTTGACGAATTCGTGGATCACGCCGCGGTAGATCTCCAGCTCGACCGCGACGCCCGCCGCGCGCAGCTTGTCGGCATAGGCGATGCCCTCATCGACGACAGGGTCGCATTCGGCCAGGCCGATCCACGCCGGCGCGACGCCCTCCACGTCGTCGGCGTTGAGCGGCGCAAAGCGCCAGTCTTCGCGTTCGGCCGGGGTGCTCAGGTACTGCGCGAAGAACCAGCTGACGAGCGGCTCATCGAGCAGCGGGCCGGCCGCGAAGCGCTGGTGCGAAGCCGTGTCCTGGTGCGAAGT
This sequence comes from Variovorax sp. MHTC-1, assembly GCF_003984645.1. Classification (GTDB taxonomy): domain Bacteria; phylum Pseudomonadota; class Gammaproteobacteria; order Burkholderiales; family Burkholderiaceae_C; genus Variovorax. The sequence goes on along the minus strand of NZ_RWKI01000001.1, from coordinate 281,644 downwards.
CGTGCCCGGATAGAAAAGCATCTGCAAGGCGAGCGGCAAGCCGGCGTCGCGTGCGAGGATCGCACACACCGCCGCCAGCGTGCCGCCGGCGCTGTCGCCGCCGACCGCGATGCGCGTGCCGTCGAGTCCCAACTCGCCGGCCTGCCTGGCGACGAACTGCAGCGCATCCCACGCATCGTTCGAGGCCGCCGGGAACTTGTGCTCGGGCGCCAGCCGGTAGTCGAGCGAGATCACGGCAGAGCCGCTCTTCTGGCTCAGCACGCGGCACAGCGTGTCGTGGGTCGCAATGCTGCCGACGGTGAAGCCGCCGCCGTGGAAGAACAACAGCAGCGGCAGCACGGCGCGCGAGGGCGCATAGAGCCGCGCCGGCAGCGCATGGCCGTCGCGCGCAGGCAGCGTGAAGTCTTCGACGCGTTCGAGTTGCGGCTTCGGCACCTCGAGCACGCCGGCGCCCTTCTCGTAGGCGGCCTTCGCCTCCGCGGGCGTCAAGGTGTGGAACGGGGGCTGGTGCGCGCGCGCCATCCGGTCGACCACGCCGGCCATTTTCGGGGTCAGCGCTGGCGCAAGGGTTTGGCTCATGGGCAAGAGAGGCGGCGCTTGTTAAATTGGAAGGCCCGCATCGTACCGTTCACACGCCATGGCCCTCATCCAATACCTCACCCAGATCCAGTTCGAGTTCGGCGCCGTCAAGCTGCTCGGCAGCGAATGCGCGCGCATCGGCATCACGCGTCCGCTGGTCGTCACCGATGCCGGCGTGCGCGCGGCCGGCGTGCTGCAGAAAGCGCTCGATGCGCTCGGCGAGCTGCCGGTCGTCGTGTTCGACCAGACCCCGTCCAATCCCACCGAGGCCGCCGTGCGCACAGCCGCCGCGATGTACCGCGAGGGACGCTGCGACGGCCTGATCGCAGTCGGCGGCGGCTCGGCCATCGACTGTGCCAAGGGCGTCGCGATCGCGGCCACGCACGAAGGCCCGCTCAAGACCTACGCCACCATCGAAGGCGGCTCGCCGAAGATCACCGAGCGCGTGGCGCCGATCATCGCGGTGCCCACCACCAGCGGCACCGGCAGCGAGGTGGCGCGCGGCGCGATCGTGATCGTCGACGACCATCGCAAGCTCGGCTTCCACAGCTGGTCGCTGATGCCCAGGGCCGCGATCTGCGATCCCGAGCTCACGCTGGGCCTGCCGCCGAAGCTCACCGCCGCGACCGGCATGGACGCCATCGCGCACTGCATGGAGACCTTCATGTCGGCCGCCTTCAATCCACCGGCCGACGGCATCGGCCTCGACGGATTGCAGCGCGCCTGGCGCTACATCGAGCGCGCCACCAAGGACGGCAGCGACCGCGAGGCGCGCCTCAACATGATGAGCGCATCGATGCAGGGCGCGCTGGCCTTCCAGAAGGGGCTGGGCTGCGTGCATTCGCTGAGCCACAGCCTGGGCGGCATCGATCCGCGCCTGCACCACGGCACGCTCAACGCCCTCTTCCTGCCGGCCGTGATCCGCTTCAACGCGGGCGCCGAATCGGTGCAGAAGGAGCAGCGCCTGCAGCGCATGGCGCAGGCCATGAACCTCGATTCGGCGGGCGATCTCGGCGTCGCGATCCGCGACATGAACGCGCGCCTCGGACTGCCCAAGGGCCTGGCCGAGGTCGACGTCGCGCCGGCGATCTTCGAGCAGGTGATCGATGGCGCGCTGGCCGACCACTGCCACAAGACCAATCCGCGGCTCGCGACGCGCGAGGACTACCGCGAGATGCTCGAAGCGTCGTTGTAGCCCGTCTGCGCGAGCAGCCAGGTGCTAAAGGCGTCCATCGCCGGGCTCGGTGCGCGCGACCTGAGCCGCGTGAGCCAGTAGCTTCCCGTCAACACCTCGGTCGCGAGCGGCCGCACCAGGCGGCCCTCGCCCAGCTCGCGCTCGAACATCGAGGCCGGCGCCAGCGCCACGCCGGCGCCCTGCATCGCGGCCTCGACCATGAGCCGCGATGAATCGAACACCGGCCCGCGAATCGCCGGGCAGGCCACGCCGGCCGCGGCGAACCAGCCCGGCCAATCGTCGGGCCGGTAGGAGCGCAGCAGGGTCTCGTGCGCGAGGTCCTGCGGCCGCGCGATGCGCGCCGCGATCGCCGGCGTGCACAGCACCGCGAGCGGCGCCGCCAGCAGATGCTCGGACTGCAGCCCCTGCCAGGTGCCGTCGCCGAAGCGGATTGCGAAATCGAGCCCCTCGCCGGCCAGGTCGACCACGTTGTTGTGCGTCATCAGGCGCAGATCGATGAAGGGACAGCTCTGCTGGAACAGGCGCAGCCGCGGCAGCAGCCAGCCCACCGCGAAGGTGCCCACCACGCCAACCGTTAGCACCTCGAAGAAATGGCCGTTGTCGAACTGCTGGACGACGGCTTCCATGCGCCCGAAGGCATCGGCCAGCACCGGGAGCAGCGCATGGCCTTCGTCGCTGAGCGCGAGCCCGCGCGGTAGGCGCCGGAACAGCGGCGCGCCGAGCCGCGCTTCGAGGCCGCGGACCTGCTGGCTGACCGCGGCCTGCGTCACGTTCAGCTCGGCGGCAGCGAGCGTGAAGCTCAGGTGGCGCGCGGAGGATTCGAAGGCGCGCAGTGCGTTGAGTGGAAGATGGGTACGCGCCATAAGATTTTCTTTTGCGAGACAGCAAATACTATCGTTTGTGCCGCCGCCGCGGATGGCCGAAAGTCGCTCGCTTTCAGGAGCAACTCATGATTCATCGACGGCAATTCACAAGCACCCTTTTCGTCTCGCTGGCCGCCACATCCTTCGGCATCCGGGCCGAAGAGGCCAGCGCCCTTTCCAAGCAGCTGGCAGACATCGAGAAAGCCAGCGGCGGCCGGCTCGGCGTCGGCGTGCTCGACACCGGCAACGGCCGGCGCGCCGGGCACCGCGAGGACGAACGCTTCCCGCTGTGCAGCACCTTCAAGTTCCTGGCCGCCGCCTTCGTGCTGGCGCGCGTGGACCAGCGCAAGGAGAGGCTGGAACGTCGCGTGGTCTACGGCCCGCGCGACTTGGTCACCCATTCGCCGGTGACGGAAAAACACGCCGACGGCACCGGCATGACAGTCGCGCAGCTGTGCGAAGCGACGCTCACCCTGAGCGACAACACGGCCGCCAACCTGCTGCTCCAGAGCTTCGGCGGACCGAAGGGCCTGACCGCCTTCATGCGTTCGATCGGCGATGCGAAGACACGGCTCGACCGCTTCGAAACGGCGCTCAACGAGGCCCGGCCCGGCGATCTGCGCGACACCACCACGCCGGCCGCGATGAGCCGCAGCATGCAAAAGATTCTCTTGGGCGACATCCTCACGCAGCCCTCGCGTGCGCAGTTGCTGCAATGGCTGGACGGCAACAAGACCGGCGACGAGCGCATCCGCGCCGGGCTTCCGGCGGACTGGAAGGTGGGCGACAGGACGGGCTCGGGCCAGAACGGCACGACCAACGACATTGCCATCCTGCGGCCGCCGGGGCGTGCGCCGATCCTGCTGTCGGTCTATCTCACGGAGACGGCGGCGGCGCCGGCGGCGCGCAATGCGGCGCTGGCCTCGGTGGCGGCGGCCGTTGCAGGCTGGGCCTGATGATCACTCGGCCTTCACGCCCGCAGTCCTGATCACCCGCGCCCACTTGGCCGTCTCCGCATCGATGAAGGCATCGAACTCCTCGGGCGTGCTGCCGGCCGGAAAAGTGCCCATCGCATCGAGCCTGGCGCGGGTCTCGTCGCTCTTGATGATGCGCGCCACCTCGTCCGACATGCGCTTGACGATCTCTCGCGGCGTGCCCGCCGGCGCCAGCAGGCCGGCCCAGGTGCTGCCGGTGAAGCCCGCGAAGCCTTGTTCGATGAAGGTGGGCACGTCCGGCACCGCGGGCAGGCGGCGCTCGCTGGCCACCCCGATCAGCCGGACCTTGCCGGCCTTGCCCTGGTTGATGAGTCCCGTCGGCGCATCGAAAAAGAGCTGGATCTGCCCGCCCATCAGGTCGGTCAGCGCCGGTACCGCGCCGCGGTACGGGATGTGGATCATGTAGGTCTTGGTCAGCGATTTCCACAGCTCGCTGGTCAGGTGCGCGGCCGAGCCATTGCCCGAGGAGCCGAAGCTGACCTTGCCCGGGTTCGCGCGCGCATAGTCGATCAGCTCCTTCGCCGTCTTGAAGGGCGCGTCGTTGTTGACTGCCGCGAGCAGCGGCGAGACGCCCATCAGCGAAACGCCTGTCAGGTCCTTCTTCGGGTCGTAGGGCAGCTTCGGGTAGAGCGTGGTGTTGGCCGCATAGGCCGCGATGACGACGCCGAAGGTGCTGCCGTCGGGCGGCGCTTTCGCGATCGCATCGACGCCGATCAGGCTGTTGGCGCCGGGCTTGTTCTCGATCAGCACGGGCTGGCCCAGTCGTGCCGAAAGACCCGGCTGCACCAGCCGCGCCATCTGGTCGGTGAAACCGCCGGGCGTGTACGGCACGATGATGCGGATCGGCTTGTTCGGCCAGGTGGCCTGCGCGAAAGAAGGCGCCGCGACCGAGGCCGCAGCCGCAGCGGACCACAGGTTGAAGGCGCGGCGGGACAAAGAGGCTTGCGGCATGAAAGGGTCTCCAGTGGAGCGACGATTCTGGAAGGACGCCACGGCAACGCCCCTCAGGGTTTGCCCTTCGCGCTAGCATCCGCGCATGGCACACGACCACGACCACGACCACAGTGAACTCAGCGAGATGGACCTGCGCGTGCGCGCACTCGAAACCGTGTTGACGCAGAAGGGCTACATCGACCCGGCCGCGCTCGACGTGCTCATCGATACCTACCAGACGAAGATCGGTCCGCGCAACGGTGCCCGCGTCGTTGCGAAGGCCTGGACCGACCCCGCCTTTCGCGACTGGCTGCTGAAGGACGCCACCGCGGCGATCGCCTCGCTGGGCTACACCGGCCGCCAGGGCGAGCACATGGCCGCAGTGGCCAACACCGACACGCAGCACCACATGGTGGTCTGCACGCTGTGCAGCTGCTACCCCTGGCCGGTGCTGGGCCTGCCGCCCACCTGGTACAAGAGCGCGCCCTACCGATCGCGCGCGGTGAAAGATCCGCGCGGCGTGCTGGCCGAGTTCGGCGTGAAGCTGTCCGCCACCACCGCGATCCGCGTGTGGGACTCGACGGCCGAGGTGCGCTACCTGGTCATTCCGCAACGGCCGGCCGGCACCGAAGACTGGAGCGAAGAGGCACTGGCCGATCTGGTGACGCGCGATTCGATGATCGGCACCGGCCTGGCCCGCAGTCCCGAGACCGCACCATGACGTACACCACGCATGCCGATCTCGGCGGACGCGAGGTGGCCGGCGCGATCGTGCCCGAGCCCGAGGACGAGCTTTTCCATGCCGGCTGGGAGCCGCGCGCGCTGGCCCTGACGCTCGCGATGGGCGCCACCGGCTCCTGGAACATCGACGCCAGCCGCAGCGCACGCGAAACCCTGCCGGCCTACGCGCGGCTGAGCTACTACCAGATCTGGCTCGAAGCGCTCGAGAAGCTCATGGCCGAGCGTTCGCAAGTCCTGCCCGACGAGATCGCCGCCGGCCGGATGCTGCATGCGCCCGTGCCCGTCCGTCGCGTGCTCCACGCTGCCGACGTGCCCGCCGCCCTGGCCAAGGGCTCCGCAACCGAACGCTCCCCGACTGCACCCGCTCGCTTCGCCATCGGCCAGAAGGTGCGCACGCGCGCAGAACAGGTCGAGCACCACACGCGTCTGCCCGGCTATGTGCAAGGCAAGCTCGGCACCATCGAGCACCTGCACGGCATGCACGTGTTCGCCGACACGCACGCGCAGGGCCTGGGCGAGCAGCCGCAATGGCTCTACACGGTGGTCTTCGACGGCGTGGACTTGTGGGGCGCCGAGGCCGAACCCGGACTGCGCGTGTCGGTGGACGCCTGGGAAAGCTACCTGACGGAGGCCGCATGAGCCGCCCGGCCGTTCCGAAGGCGAATACCGAAGCGCGTAGCGCGGAGGTTGCCCAATGACTGACTCGACCACGCTGCCGCTGCTGCCCGGCATGCCCATCGACGGCGCCGAGCCGGTGTTTCGCGAACCATGGGAGGCGCATGCCTTTGCGCTGGCCGTCTCGCTGCACCAGCGCGGGCTCTTCACCTGGCCCGAATGGGCCGAAGCGCTGGCAGCGCAGATCGGCGCTGCCCAGGGGGCCGGCGATGCCGACCTCGGCGACACCTACTATCGTCATTGGCTCGCCGCGCTGGAGACGCTGGTGGCTCGCAAAGGCGCAAGTTCCGTCGATGAACTGACGCGCTACCAGCGAGCCTGGGACCGCGCGGCGGACCGCACGCCGCATGGGCGGGCGATCGAGCTGCGCGAGCAGGATTTCGGCTGAGGGCTCAGCCCTTCTTGCCGCCGAACACCAGCAACGCCCCGCCCACCACGATCGCGGCCACGCCGGCCCAGGCCGGGAAGTTGACGTCCTGCTTTTCCTTCACCGACAGCTCGATCGGCCCGATCTTGGCCTGATGGGTCTCCTTGGTGAAACTGAAACCGCCCAGACCGAGGGCGGCGATGCCGGCCACGATCAGGATGATGCCGACGATGCGGGTTGCGTTCATGGAGGTCCTCCGAAATTGATTCAGGCCCGACTTTAGGGCCTGTTGACGCTATTCGCGGGGATCGCGTTGCCCAGCCAAGGGGCTGGATGTAGCGTCGACAGGGCCCCCCGGGGCTCAAAGCGGCAGCAGCTCGCCGGCGTCGCCGCGCGCCAGCCACTCGGCCAGTTCGTCCGCCAGCCGGCGCGCTTCATCTGCAGCCGTGCGCCAGGCCTTCATGCGCGCCGGCGCATCCTTGCCGTAGCGCACGAAGTCGCTGCGATCCGGCAGCTTGCCGTTCGGCAGGCTGCGCACCCATTCCGGATCCGGCGCCAGCACCACCGTGCGGTCCAGAAAATGCGTGGGCTTGTGGCGCCACTTCAGTCCCTTGTCGAGCCAGCCCGGCACCACCGCCTTCTGGAAGTGCGGATACAGCACGACGCCGTCGGTGTTGGCGTAGTTCAGGTGCAGGTGGTAGTCGGTGATGCCGCCGTCCCAGTAGGCGCCGGGCGGCGCGCCGGGAATATCGTGCACCGCCTCCAGCATGAAGGGGATCGAGCACGAGGCCTGCAGCGCGGGCTCGAAGTTGGCTTCCGTGAGCTCGACCTGCCGCGTACGGAAGTCCAGCGTGCCGAAAGGCAGCGCCGCACCGGCGCTGGAGAACACCACGCGCTCGAGCCAGGCGCCCAGGCTCTTGCGGTGCACGCTGTTGGTGATGAAAGCCCCCAGGTAGCCGACCGGCGTGCGTGCCCTGCCCTCGCGCCCGAGGATGTGGCGCCCGCGCGAGGTGATCACATGCAGCCGGTAGCGCGAATGGCGCAGCACCTCGGGCGCGCGGCCGCCGTAGAAGTCGCGCAGCCCTTCGCCGAACTGCGCGCTGACCTGCTTCGCCGTCATGCGCTTCTGGCCCGGCGGCACGTCGAAATGCTGATGGATGTAGCCGTGCTCGAACTGCTCGAAAGCAGTCTTCGGATTGTCGAGGCAGGCGTTGGCGAGCCGCCAGGCGCCGATCGAGGCGCCCACCAGGTCGATGGGCTGCGTCGACTGCGGCAGCCATTCGCCGAACAGGAAGCGGTCGATGGGCCCGAGGATCAGGCCCTTGGGGCCGCCGGCCGCGCCGGGAACGATGCGTACGTCCTGCGGGCGCAGGCCGTGCCGGCCGATGTGTTCGCGCGCGAGCGGGCCGGCATGGATGCGAAGCGCCTTCATCGCTTGCCGACCAGCACGCCGAGGCCCAGCGCCTGCAGCAGCCAGCCGATGCCCAGGCCGCCGGCCAGCGTCGCGGTGACCACGGCAATCAGCCCCCACGGGCCGGCATGCGACACCGCGAACGCCGTGATGCCCGTGCTCCTGCACACCTCCAGCATCGCGACGTTGGCTACGTAGATGGCGAAGGTGTTGCGGCCCACGAATGCGATCGTTCGGCCCACGATCTTCGGCGGCTGCGGTTGCACGCGATCGGCAGCGACCGCGCTCATCAGCAGCAGCAAGGAGGCGATCGTTACGGTGACGGACAGGTAGGCCGAGTGCTCGGTGAAGAGCCTGCTCTCGAGCGGCGCTGCCAAGAGCAGCAGCACGGCGACGATGGCCAGGCCCGGCTTGCGGCCGAACTCGCCGCGTGCCAGCGCGATGCCCATGGCCACGTAGGGAATCCAGTAGATGAAGAGCCGGTCGCCGACGGCCGAGATCCATCGGTTCTCGAACAGCCAATAGCACGCGGCGACGTTCAACGCCACGCCGGCGGCGATGACCGGCAGCGTCGGCGCCTCGGCCACCCAGCGCCGCAGCAGCGGGAAGAGCAGCGTGAGCTGGAACAGGATCACGAAGTAGTACTGCCCCGACCACCCGTAGCCGCCGAACCAGCCGCCGACGATGGTATGCACCGGCGTGGCGTCCCACCGGCCCTGGTAGAACTTCTCGATGTAGAGCAAGGTCCAGGCGATGTAGGCGACGCCCAGCTCGACCAGTCGCTGCCCGAGGTAGGCGAAGTGCGTTTCGGAACTCCGTCGCGCGAGCGCCTTCTCGAGGTAGTAGGCCCACATGCCGATGAATACCGGCACGCCGAAGCGGTACACGTCCTCGAATGGCAGGCCTGCGTGGATGCAGACCACGCCGACGATGGCAGCCGCCTTCAGGTAGTCGGCATGCAGGTCGCGCGTGCCGATGGCGGCCTGCGCATCGCTGCGATCGGCGGTGTTGCGAAGCTCAGCCATCCACGCGCCCTAGGACTTGCGCAGCCCCTGCAGCTTGGCGAAGGCGCTGGCCATCTGCCCCGCAGGCTGCGGCGCGCTGTCGCGGCGCGGGCCCTGCTGGCCGCGCCCTGCCCCTTCGAAGCGGTTCTCGCGCGCACCGTCGCGCCGCGCCGGCGCCGCGTCGAGCTTCATCGACAGGCCGATGCGCTTGCGCGCCACGTCGACCTCCATCACCTTGACCTTGACGATGTCGCCGGTCTTCACGACTTCGCGCGCATCGTTGACGAACTTGTGCGAGAGCTGGCTCACGTGCACCAGGCCGTCCTGGTGCACGCCGAGGTCGACGAAGGCGCCGAACTGGGCCACGTTGCTCACGGTGCCTTCGAGCACCATGCCCTCGACCAGGTCCTTGATGTCCTCCACGCCGTCGTTGAAGCGCGCCACCTTGAAATCGGGACGCGGGTCGCGGCCCGGCTTCTCGAGTTCGCCGAGGATGTCCTTCACCGTGATGACGCCGAACTTCTCGTTCGCGAACAGCTCGGGCTTGAGCGTCTTCAGCATCTCGGCGCGGCCCATCAGTTCGGCAATGGGCTTGCCGGTCTTCTCGATCATCTGCTCGACCACCGGATAGGTCTCGGGATGCACGCCGGTCAGGTCGAGCGGATTGGCGCCGCCGCGGATGCGCAAAAAGCCTGCGCTCTGCTCGAAGGTCTTGCCGCCGAAGCCGCCGACTTCGAGCAATTGCTTGCGGGTGGAAAACGCGCCGTTGGCCTCGCGCCAGCGCACCACCGCCTTGGCCACGCCGGCCGACAGGCCCGAGACGCGCGACAGGAGCGGCACGCTCGCGGTGTTGAGGTCGACGCCGACCGAGTTCACGCAATCCTCCACCACCGCGCTCAAGGTGCGCGCGAGCTCGCTCTGGTTCACGTCGTGCTGGTACTGGCCGACGCCGATCGACTTGGGATCGATCTTCACCAGCTCGGCCAGCGGGTCCTGCAGCCGGCGCGCGATGCTCGCCGCGCCGCGCAGGCTGACGTCGACATCGGGCATTTCCTGCGAGGCGAATTCGCTCGCGGAGTAGACCGAGGCGCCGGCCTCGCTGACCACCACCTTGTCGACCTTCATCTCCGGCGCGCCGGCCTGGGCCGCCATCTTGGCCAGCAGCTTGATCAGGTCGCCCGCCAGCTTGTCGGTCTCGCGGCTGGCGGTGCCGTTGCCGATCGCGATCAGGTTCACGCCATGCTTGGCGCACAGCTTGCCGAGCGTGTGCAGCGAGCCTTCCCAGTCGCGGCGCGGCTCGTGCGGGAACACGGTGGCGGTGTCGACCAGCTTGCCGGTGGCGTCGACCACCGCGACCTTCACGCCGGTGCGGATGCCCGGGTCCAGGCCCATCACAACGCGCGGGCCGGCCGGCGCGGCCAGCAGCAGGTCGCGCAGGTTGTCGGCGAAGACCTTGATCGCGACCTTCTCGGCATCTTCGCGCAGCCGGGTGAACAAGTCGCGCTCGGTGGACAGCGAGAGCTTCACGCGCCAGGTCCAGGCCACGCACTTGCGGATCAGGTCGTCGGCCGGACGAGCAGCATGGCTCCAGCCCAGGTGCAGCGCGATCTTGCCTTCTGCGATCGACGGCTTGCCCGGCTCGGGCTCGACGGGCAGCACCAGCTTGGCATCGAGGATGTCCTGCGCGCGGCCGCGGAACACGGCCAGCGCGCGGTGCGAAGGCACGCGGCCGATGGGCTCGTCGTAGTCGAAGTAGTCGCGGAACTTGGCGATGTCGGCGTTGTTCTCGTCCTTGCCCGCCATCAGGCTGGACTTGAACAGGCCCTCGGCCCACAGCCATTCGCGCAGGCGCTGCACCAGCGCCGCATCTTCGGCCCAGCGCTCGGAGAGGATGTCGCGCACGCCGTCGAGCACCAGTTGCACGGTGGAGAAGTCCAGCCCGTCCGCAGCCGGCTTGACGAAGGCCGCAGCCTCCTCGGCCGGGTTCAGCGTCGGGTCGGCGAAGAGCTTGTCGGCCAGCGGCTCGATGCCGGCCTCGCGCGCCATCTGGCCCTTGGTGCGGCGCTTGGGCTTGTACGGCAGGTAGAGGTCTTCCAGTTCCTGCTTGGTCGGCGCGGCGTCGATCGCGGCGCGCAGTTCGGGCGTGAGCTTGCCTTGCTCCTCGATGCTCTTCAGCACCGCCGCACGGCGGTCTTCGAGCTCGCGCAGGTACGAAAGGCGCGCCTCGAGCTCGCGCAGCTGGATGTCATCGAGGCCGTCGGTCGCCTCCTTGCGGTAGCGCGCGATGAAGGGCACGGTGGCGCCCCCGTCGAGCAGATCGACGGCGGCCTTCACCTGGTGCTCGCCGACCTTGATCTCGGACGCGAGCTGGCGAATGATTTTCTGCATGTCTGGGGAGGATCCCTGGCGAGCGGCGCCGTGCGCGCCCGACGGGTGGAGAAGAAAGGAATGGAACGAAGCGCGGAAGTTTGCCATAGGGCCCTGCGCACAATCCCTCACGATGCGTATCCTGAAGAAACTGCTGCGCGCCCTCGCCGCTGCCCTGCTCGTTCCCTTGCTGCTGTTCGAGGAGTGGGGCTGGGAGCCGCTCGCCGCGCTGGCCGCACGGCTGGCGCACCTGCCGCTCTGGGCTCGACTCGAACGCATGGTGCAGGCCCTGCCGCCCTGGGGCGCGCTGCTGGTGTTCATGGTGCCGGTGCTGATGCTGCTGCCGCTCAAGCTGCTCGCGCTGTTCCTGCTGGGCCGCGGCCATGCTGCAGGCGCCGTGCTGCTGCTGGTGGGCGCCAAGCTGGCCGGCACCGCGGTCGTGGCCCGCCTGTTCCAGCTGGTCGAGCCGGCGCTGATGCGCATTCCGTTGTTCGCGCGCTGGTATCCGCGCTGGAAGCAGTGGAAGGATCGCGTGCTGGGCTTCGTGCGCCTGAGCGCGCCCTGGCGAGCGGCCCGGCGCCTGAAAGACGGCACCCGCCGCTGGTGGCGCAGCCTGCGCCGCGCATCCTGAAGATGTTTCACCCGGGTATATTGCATGGATTGTTTTGCCCGGGTATTATTCGCCCCCATGTCATCTTCTCAATCCAACCTCACCGCCTTCGCCGGTTTCAGGCGCATCGCTGCCGGCCCGCGGGCCGAGGTAATCGCCCTGCTGCGCGCCCGCGCCGATGAGCCCCCGGCTTTCGTGTTCGACGACAGCACGGGTGAGCAGCTCGATCTCGATTTGCGCGAATCGGCCAATGTCGTGTCCGAAAGCGCGAAGCACGATGAACAGGCGGCGCGCGGTGTCGGCCGCCCGAAGCTGGGCGTGGTCGCGCGCGAGGTCACCCTGCTGCCGCGTCATTGGGACTGGCTCAGCCGCCAGCCCGGCGGCGCATCGGTCGCGCTGCGCCGGCTGATCGACGAGGCGCGGCGCGTGCATGCCGACCGCGACGCCGAACGCGCGGCGCGCGAAGCCACCTACCGCTTCATGACCGCGATCGCGGGCGACCTGCCCGGCTTCGAGGAAGCGGCGCGCGCCTTGTTCGCCGGCGACCGTGCGCGCTTCGAAGAACTCGTCGCCCCCTGGCCTGAAGACGTGCGCCTGCATCTGCACAAGCTGGCCGCAACGGCCTGGAGCGTGTCATGAGGACCGATACGCCCGCAACGGCCGCGCAACCGGTACCGCCGGCCCCTCACCTCAACGCGCGCGCAGCGGCCATGGCCTCGCGCCCGCTTTGGAAGACCTTCCTGTTCTTCCTCGCGCCGATGCTGCTCAGCAACATCCTGCAGTCGCTCTCCGGCACGCTCAACAACGTCTATGTGGGGCAGATGATCGGCGTCGGCGCGCTGGCGGCGGTATCGAGCTTCTTTCCGGTGATGTTCTTCTTCATCGCCTTCACCATCGGCCTCGGCGCCGGCGCCTCGGTGCTGATCGGCCAGGCCTGGGGCGCCCGCGACACCGAGAAGGCGCGCGCCGTGGCCGGCACCACGCTCACCGTGGGCGTGCTGTTCGCGCTCGCGGTCGCGGTGTTCGGCGGCACCTTCACGCAGCCGATGCTGGCGGCGCTGGGCACGCCGCCCGACATCCTGGCCGATGCCACGGCCTACGCGCGCATCATCCTGATCGCGATGCCCGGCCTGTTCGTGTTCCTGCTCTCCACCGCCATGCTGCGCGGCGTGGGCGACACGGTGACGCCGCTCTACACGCTGATGATCTCGACCGTGCTCGGCCTCGCGATCACGCCAGCGCTCATCCGCGGCTGGTTCGGACTGCCGATGCTCGGCGTGGCGAGCGGCGCCTGGGCCACGGTGATCTCTTTCGTGGTCGCGACCGCCTGGCTGGCCGTTCACCTGCGGCGCAAGAAGAGCCCGCTGGCGCCGGATGCCGACTTCGTGCGCCACTTGCGCGTGCGGCCGGCGCTGCTGAAGGCCGTGCTCAAGGTGGGCGTGCCCACCGGCGTGCAGATGATCGTGGTCTCGCTGGCCGAGCTCGCGCTGCTGTCCTTCGTCAACGCCTACGGCTCGAGCGCCACCGCGGCTTACGGCGCGGTGAACCAGGTCGTGGCCTATGTGCAGTTCCCGGCGATCTCGATCGCGATCACCGCTTCGATCCTCGGCGCGCAGGCCATCGGCGCCGGCCAGGCGCAGCGCCTGGGCGCCATCACGCGCACCGCGCTGCAGATGAACCTGGTGCTGACCGGCGGCCTGGTGCTGCTGGGCTACCTGTTCTCGCGTCCGCTCATGGGCTTCTTCATCACCAGCGAGCCGGTGATCGAGGTGGCGCAGACGCTCTTGCACATCATGCTGTGGAGCACCGTGATCTTCGGCATGGGCGCGGCGCTGTCGGGGATCATGCGTGCCAGCGGCTCGGTGCTGGTGCCGACCGCGATCTCGATCTTCTGCATCGCGCTGATCGAGGTGCCGGTGGCCTGGTGGCTGAGCCATCGCATGGGGCTCAACGGGATCTGGATCGCCTATCCGGTGGCCTTCACCGCGATGCTGACGCTGCAGGCCAGCTACTACCGCTTCGCATGGCGCAAGAAGACGATCAGCAGGCTGATTTGAGCGCCGGCGGCGCGCGGCCTGTGCTCTATTCGTTCCGCCGCTGCCCTTATGCGATGCGCGCGCGCATGGCCATTGCCGCGAGCGGCCAGCGCTGCGAGCTGCGCGAGGTCGTGCTGCGCGACAAGCCGGCCGAGTTGCTGGCCGCGTCGCCCAAGGGCACGGTGCCGGTGCTGGTCGATGTGGACGGCACGGTGATCGACCAGAGCCTGGACATCATGCTGTGGGCCTTGCGGCGCAACGATCCCGAAGGCTGGCTGCAAGCCGAAGGCGCGACGCTGGACGAGATGCTCGCGCTCGTCGCCGAATGCGACGGCGAGTTCAAGCGGCATCTCGACGGCTACAAGTACCCGGAGCGTCATCCGGACGCCGACACAGCAGCGCATCGCGCGCAGGGCGGCCTCTTCCTGATGCGGCTCGACGCACGGCTCCAGGACAGTGCCGGTCTGTGCGGCGGGCGTATCGCGCTGGCCGACATCGCGATTGCGCCATTCGTGCGGCAATTCGCGCAGGTCGATGCGGCCTGGTTCGAAGCCCAACCGTGGCCAAGGCTTCAAGTCTGGCTGGCCGCACAACTGGATGCACCGCTCTTCGCGCGTGTCATGGAGAAGTACCCGCCCTGGCGCACCGGAGGGCGCGGTGTGGAATTTCCGCCAGCTTGACTCGCTGGTCCTTATTCATGCGTCATCCCGGGGGTGGTTGCGCGCGCATCAAAGGCCCAGTGCCCTCACCCCAGCCCTCTCCCGGAGGGAGAGGGAGCAAGACAGCAGCGTGTCCGCGCCCGGCCAATACAAGCAGCCCTACTCGAACACCTCATCCCCCGTAGGCTCGTAATGCGGCACCGCATTCATCCGGTGCCGCAGCTGCGAGAGCTCCCAGTACATCCTCTTGCGCGCGCGGCTCTGGTTGCCCAGCGGCCGGTGCTCGGCGATGGTGTGCCAGGGGTTGTATGAGAGCCTCTTGGCGAATTCCATCTGCGCCGGCGAGTCGAAGCTCTGGCGCGGTAGGCGCAGCGTGGCCACGGTGATGCGCGGCGAGAGCTTCTCGGGCCACAGCACGCCGGCGTTCTCGATCGGCATTCGATGCGGATCGGTCTGCATCTGCAGCCGGATGTCGAACTCGACATCGCCCTCGGCCAGCGAGGCCACCATGGCCTGGCGCAGGTAGTCGTCCGGCGGGCGCAGCGGCAGGCGCGGGATCGGCGTGCGCTTCTTCGTCTTCGGCCACACGGAGTACTGCATCGCCTGCCCCTCGCCCATCAGGTAGGGCACGCAGCTGAAGTACGGCGCCTCGAAGGGACTCGACTGCGTCTTGATGAAGAGCGACTGCATGATCAGGTCCAGCACATGCGAGTCGTGGAGATTGACGAAGTAGAAGATCTGCGCGTTCTTCACGCTTTCGATCTGCAGCGCCGCGTTGGCACGGGCATCGGGCGTCACGAAGGTGGGCGTGGAGACGCCGAACATGTCCAGCGTGTGCTTCTCCTCCTCCAACAGCTTCGGCCCGGGCACGCCCAATAGCTTGATGCTGATGCTCATGAAGCCGACGTCGTCGATGTCGGGCGTGATGTAGGGGCCGGGCCCCGAGAAGCGCACCCAGGCCCTGAAGGTCTGGGGCCTGGCGTAGATGCCGCGCTTCATGTGCTCCGGGATGTCCTGGTGCACCGTGAACTCGCCGCGCACGATGCCTTGCGTCTTGGTGTTGCCGCCGCGCTCGAAGCCGCCGGGCTTCCAGAGATCGCCCATCTGGCGAGTGAAGCTGCGGACGATCGAATCGGTGAAGCTCTCCTCGTCGGCCATGAGCTTTTCCTCCGCGATCGCGAGACCCTCGTCGGGCCGCCGGCTGTTGATCAGCGCCGTGGTCAGGCGCGCCAGCGGATCGCGCAGCACGGCGTCGAAGGCCGGGCGAACGAAGGGGTCGAACCTGCGTTCCAGCCGCAGCAGGGCCATGCCCGAATCGCTGACGAAGTTCTTCAGCAGGGAGCCCGTGTTGGCCCTGGGCGCGGGACGGCTCACATTCGAATTCATGGCTGCACCTTCGAGAGATAGCGCAAGGCCCGGATGCCGGGCAGGAAGAAATAGGCGCCGCCCTTCACGGTCACGAACTGCGGCAGGCCGGTCAGGCGCCGGTCGGGCCCCGAAGCCGCGGGCATCGAGAAGTTATCGGTCGGCATGCCGTCGGCGCCGGGAAGCCGGTGGCCCAGCAGCGGATCCCCCTCGCCGGACAGGGCGTCGAACTGGGTGCCGGTCAGCCAGGCGCCCTGCACGAACTCGAACTGGCGCGCGATGTTGGCGCCCAGGCAGATGAAGTGCAGTCCCACGTCCTCACCCGGAGTTCCGCCGTACTCGCGGCCCCGGCGAAGCAGCCGGTGGAAGCGCGTCGATGCGATCAGGTCGCGGCGCAACGCGCTCGATCCGAAGCCGAGTCTGCGCACGAGCCGCGAAATCGGATCCGGCCAGCCGGGCGGCAGATCGGCATTGCGCGGATTGCTGCGGCGGATGTGCGCACCGAAGGGGCAGCGCAGGCCGTCCGCATCGCCGTCGTAGGTGAAGCCGTTGAGCGGATCGTCGCCCGCCGACACCACCAGCGGCTCGCCCTCCATGGTGCGGCCAACCATCGCCTCGGCCAGCCTCTTGCGCAAGGCGGCATCGCCCTGCGCCTGGCTGTCGACGAAGCGCCAGAAGCCTTCGACATCCTGGTGCAGCTGGCGCATGACGAGGTAGCTGCCGTTGCGCCCCAGGTCGGCTTTGCCGGCATCGTCTTCGGCGCGCGGCAGCAGCGCCGCGGGATCGCGCCGGGCCTCCAGCACGGGCCGGTCGGTGTAGGCGCCGTACTCGTTGGGATAGCCGAGCAGGTACTCGCCGAGGCATGAGAGATTCGTATATTCGAACTGCTCCAGATCGCGTGCCGCACGTTCGCGCTCCCAATCGATGCGCGGCTGCGAGACACCATCGACAAAGCCGAAGGGCTCGACGCCGTCCAAGTCGGATGTCCCGAGGCAGTCCATCTGCGCAAAGCCCGCATCGCATTGCACGCGGATGGTCCGCAGCCATCCGTCGAGCTCGCCGGGCACCGCATAGAGCAGCACCAGCACGTGCGGCACGCGGTCCTGCGCGCCGCCCCACTGCCAGTGCGCGGGATCGTTCGCGCCGAGGTCGCCGAGCCGCCGGGCACGGCTCTGGTCGCTGTTCATGCCGGCCAGGAACTCGGCCGAGAAGCCTTCGACGATGTCCTCGGCAACGCCCAGCGCACGCAGGCCCGGGGCCGTGAAGGCGATCTGCATCGCCGTTCGGGGCGGCGGCTTGCGCGTAATCGCGCTGGTGACCGGCGCGATCGCGAGCCAGGCACGGGCGGCTTCGGCATCGCGGACGCGCAGCAGAAGAAAGCAGGCCTGCGTCAGGTGCTTGTAGCCGAAGCGCACCAGGCCCTGGATGTCTTCGTACTCGATGCTCATAGCAGCCTCAGCCATGCGAGCACCTGCGCATCGCTCATTTCGACGCGCTCGTAGCCTTCGCGGATGCGGCGGTTGCGGTCCAGATCGGCCAGCGTGAGGCCGGGGTAGGCCTTGTACCAGACCTGGGTCGGCAGCTGGTGTCCGCGCTGGTAGTACTTGAAGCGCAGCTCGTGGCGCGCACCGCCCTTGATGAGCCAGTCGGTGCGCGGCCAGCCGAAGCCGTTGCTGAAGATCAGGTTGAGGCCCCACGCCACCTTGTTGATGAAGTCGTCCATGTAGCTTTCGTGGCTGCCGTCGTAGTTGCTCGCGAACAGCACGCGGGTCTTGTCGTCGAGGAAGACCCAGTGTGCGAAATGGATGGTGCGCACGCGCCCCAGGTGGCCGCGGCCGAACACGTGGCGGCAGGCGTAGGCGATCAGCACCAGCAGCAGCTGCACCAGGCCGCGCCGGAACAAGCCCGGCTTGACCGGGCCGAGCGCGGTGAAGCTGTTGCTCGGGTCGTGGTCTTCGAGCTCCTGCATCTCGCGCACCGCCGCTGCGCGCGGCCGCGGACAGTGTTCGGGGTCGCGCTTTTCGTGGCGGCGCAGCAGCACGAGGAAGGCCGGCAGCAGCACGATCACCAGCGGCAGCAGCACCAGTCCGGCGAGCGGCAGGCCGATCGCATGGAGCAGATTGCGGATCTGCCAGCCGAGCGGCGTCGGCGCGGGCGGCGTCAGCACCAGGCGTCCGGCGGCCTGCTCGGCGCGCGCGAAGGCCAATAGTTGGCGCCGCATCGTTCGCGGATCGACGGCCGCCTCGCTCAGGCCGCGCGGTACCTGCGCCGACAAGAGGCGCTGCAAAGCGCTTTCTTCGCGGATCTGCTGCACGGTGCGCCCGATCCAGTTGACGTAGGGCGCAGCCACCGGCCGGTCGTGCTCGATGAGCCAGTCGAGCAGATCGTCGCGCGGATCGAGGGCCCTGCAGTGCGAGAAGATGCGGCGCAGGCCCTCGCCGGCGCGCTGCACCAGCTCGGCCAGTTGCTCCTGTCCGGGCCCGTCGCAGTCGCCCATGAACACCAGGTAGATCGGAAGCCGCGGCCGCGGCAGGCCGAAGACTTCGAGGTCGGCCATGGTCGCGTCGCCCAGCACCGCGAAGCGCGCGAAATGCAATCGCGGGAAGGCGGCAAAAGGCAGCACTGCATTGGCGGGGTCGACCACGCCGGGCCTCACGTTCATGGTGTCCAGCAGTTTCCGCAGGCCCGCTTCGCGGCCGGGAGAGATAGCTGCGGCCACCACGAAATGCGATTGGGGAGTCACCGCATCGGGGTCGCTAGAACTTGAGGCAGAAATCGATCAACCGCTCTTTGCCCCAGTACACCTTGCCGAGATAGAAGCCCGGAGAGATCAGGCGAATCTCGTCGCGGATCCAGTGGGCCACCAGCGAGGTCTCGGAGTAGTCGAGCACGATGCACTCCTTCTGGTCGAGCCAGCTGTCGCCCTTGTAGACCTTGGCCACGATCGCCTGCACGCCGAAAGGACTGACCTTGTTCTTCAGCACGCCCTTCTCGGCATCGAACACCTTCCCCTGCCAGCCGAAGAAATTGATCATCTTGGCGATCGACTGGGTGTAGCGGGTCCCGGGCGCGATGATCGCGGTGCCCTCGGCTTCGCCCGAGGGAATGTCGCCCGGCGGGCTGGCGCGAAAGAGCTCGTCGAGCTGCTCTTGCGACATGTCGAGCAGTTGCTGTACGTCATAGGCCATGGGCATTCCCCTCGGTTGAAGACCCGTCGTTCACAAGTGTCGGCCTCGGGTCGGAGGGCCGTCAATTTGCCGAAAGTGGTGCGCGCATCGCTGCGCGCAGCACTGCATCGGCCGCCTTCTCCGCGATCATGTAGACCGCGGCGGCCACGAAAAAACCGGGTATGCGCGGGAAGACCGAGGCATCGACCACACGCAGCCGCGGCACGCCGTGCACGGCGAAGGCGCTGTCGAGCACGCCGCCGTCCTCGACCGGTCCGATGGCGCAGGAGCACGAGGCGTGGTGACCCCAGGCCGTGTTGCGCACATAGTCGGCCAAGGCCTCGTCGCTCTGCACGGTCGGCCCCGGCGCCAGCTCCTCGGCGATCCATCCCTTGGCGAGCAGCGGTGCCGTCATCCGGCGTACGGAGCGGATCGCCTGCACCACGGCACGCAGGTCCTCGCCGGCCTGGTCGCCTCCTTCCTCGAAATAGTGAAAGTTCACGAGCGGCGTGTCGCGCGGATCGGCCGAACGCAGGCGCACGGTGCCGGCGCGGTTCTGCGTATGTGCCTTCAGCACGGCCCAGGTCAGCTGGTCCTGCTGCTCGCGGACCTGCTTCGAGAAGCCGGGGAAGTAGCCCTCGAAGCGTGCCAGCAGCGCCATGCAGAAAAGATCGGGCTCCTGTCCCGGCCGCTCGGCGGCGGTCGAGCGGCTCACCACGCCGAGCGCGGCGCCGTTGGAGGCGTACATGCCCGAGCGCTCCTCATGCCAGTGGCGCCACAGCGTGTCGTCGCGATCGAAGCGGGCGCCCTCCAGCACCTCCCAGGGTTCGCGCATGCGGTGCGTGACGGCGATCTCGTAGCGGTCCTGCAGGTTGCGGCCGACGCCGGGGAGGTTCTTCTGCAGCGCGATGCCGTGCGCTTCGAGTTCGGCGGCCGGGCCGATGCCGGACAGCATCAGGAGCTGAGGCGTGTTGAAGGCGCCACCGCACAGGATCACCTCGCGCCGCGCGCGCACTTCGCGCCGCACGCCCTCCACGGTGCTCGACACCGCATGGGCCCGGTAGAGCCGCTTGCCTTTGAGGTACTCGATGCCACAGGCCGCGCCTTCGGCATCGAACAGAACGCGCGTCGCCAGCGCGTCGAGCTCCAACTGCAGGCGGCCCGGATGCCTGGCCGCGACGTCGAGCAGCCGTTCGCGCACACCCACCCGGCGGTGCTCCGAAGTCGCGAGCGGCGTGTAGCAGATGCCCTCGAAGCTGCCGGGCCGCAAGCGACGCGAATTCGGGTCGCCCAGCCCGCCGCGCAGCCAGCGCAGGGTGCTGAGCATGGGCGTCGGCAGGCTGCTCGCGAAGGCGCCGGCCGTGTCGCGCAGCACGCGCACCAGGCCCTCGTCGCCCAGCACCGACAGCGGGATCGATTTCTCGATGCGCAGCCAGCCGCCCCAGCCGTGCCCCGTCGGATCGAGCCCCACATGGCGCAGGGTTCGCCAAACCGGCCGATGGCGGCAGTCCTCGACGCGGCGCGCGTAGCGGCGCATGCGCGAGGCGCGCCACGAGCGGTCGCCGGTGAGCTGTGCCACATGGTTCCAGTCGGCATCGTGCGGCAGCATGAAGATCATCGCGTTGTGCGAGGTGCATCCGCCCAGCCCCGCCGCGCGCGGGTACAGCACGCCCTGCCCCGCCTCGTACTTCCAGTCCTTCGCCTGCCGGCCTTCGTCTGCGTAGTGGCGCACGCGAAAGTTCCAGCTCATCGCCGCGTTCTCGCAGGCGAAGGCATGGAAGGCCGGCACGTCGTAGTCCTCGGGCAGGCGTTCGCCGGCAGCGCGCGGATCGCCTCCGGCCTCGAGCAGGAAGACGCGCATGCCGGCTTCGACCAGGCGGGCCGCGAGCGTGCCGCCGCCGGCGCCCGAGCCGACGATCACGTAGTCCCAGGCAGCTGATTCGGCATCGGACATGGCCCCGGCGCAGGTGATGGTGATGGTGATGGTCAGAAAGTCTTGAGGAAGGCGATCAGCGCGCGCTTGTCGTCGTCGCCGAGCTCCGGCTCGCGGCCGAAGGCTTTTTCGTCCTCGCTCAAGCCCTCTTGCCGGTTGAACTGCGCGGTGCCGAAATAGTGGCCGCGGTTGACCACGAAATCGGGGCACTTGCTCAGCTCCATCATCGGGCCGCGAAGGCTGGCGAAGTGCTCGCGCAGCTGCTCGTCGGAAGCACCCTCCGGCGCGCTCCTGAGCGCGCGCTTGAGCTTGATCAGCAGCTCGCCCACGTCGCGCGCATGCGAGGCCTTCTCGCCGAGGCCATCGCCTTCCGCGCGCAGCTTGAGGTTGGCCAGCAGCGCCACCGGAACGCCCTTCGGAATCGGGCCGAGCACGATGTCGCCGTCCTGCTCGACCAGCCACGGGAACCAGCGATGCAGCCGGCCCTGCAGCGGCTGCATCGCCTCGGGCACGAAGCCGATCGGCACGGTCACCGTGCTGCGCTCGGTGGTGCGGTCGATGAAGCCGCCGACCTTGTCGCCGACCTCGGGGTCGCGGTCCCGCATCTCGGGCCACAGCATCTGCTCGATGGAGGCATCGAAGGACTTCAGGCGCGCCTCGACCGAAGGGCTGGATTCGAATGGGCCGACCGTGTTGTTGAGCAGGAAAGGCGCGGTCGACCAGATGCTGATCAGCGAGGGCACGCGCGTGTAGCCGCGCCCGCCGCCCGGCATGGCGTAGGGCCTGGGTTCGCCGGTGAAGGGATCGTGCAGCGTGACGGTGCCGACCGAAGGCAGGCTCTTGTAGGTCTGCGAGGAGAAGTTGTCCCAGATGTTGCCCTTGATCGCGTTGGTCGCGAGCGGGCTGCAGACGTTGGTGCGCAGCAGGGTCGCCGGAATGCGCGCTTCGGTCGACAGGTAGTTGCCCTGCAGAAAATCGGGCGACTGCACGATCTTGCGCATCTGCGCCTTGTAGTCGTCGGTCTGGGTCCACGTCCAGTAGCGCTTGAAGCAGTCCACGTAGCCGGGGCCAGCGCATTGCCCGGCCGTGAGTTCGAGGGCTGCCGGCGGCGGCGGCACCTTGCTCGAATGGCAGCGCGCACAGGTGTCGGCGAAGGCGTTCTTCCCGCGCTCCAGCATGGCCGTGTCCGCCGCCAGGTGGGCGTTGCCGCCGGGTGCATCCTTCAGCCGGTCGGGCTGGGCCGCCTTCAGGAAGAACAGCGCCGTGGCGGGCGTGCCGGCCTCGGTGGCCTGCCAGTAGCTCGAGTTCTTCTGCGCGGTCGCGATCGGGATCGGGCTGATCGTCTTGCCGCCGACCACCGGGTTGAAGTGCAGCAGCCACTCCTCGCTGAACAGGCCGATGTTGAGGTAGACCCGGTTGAGCGCGCCGAGCAGGCCCACCGAATCGGCGCCGTCCTTCAGCACATGGGGCGTGCGAACCGTGGCGTCGGACTTGTTGAAGAACTCGGTCAGCGGGCCGCTCTTCACATAGTCGTTGAACTGCTTGTTGTCGAGCTCGCCGCCGTCGATCTTTTCCTGCCCGATGCGCTTGGCCATGTCCAGGCGGGCGACGAAGTCGTAGACCGCGTTCATGCTGCGCGGATTGTTGATGCTGTCGGTGGAGACCAGCGAGGTGTCCATGGTGCCCTGCCGGTAGGTGTGGGCCAGCTGGTACATGTAGTTCTTGCGGCCCTCTGGCTTGTTGGCGTTGTAGATGAAGAGCCGGTCCACCCACATGTATTGCGCGCCGACGGACGAACTGAGGTTCTCGAACTTCGGGTTGTTCGGATCGGCCGGCGGCTTCACCGGGCTGGGCCCGACGTGGCAAAAGCCGCAGGACATGCCCACGCGGTAGGGCCGCACCAGATCCTTGCGGTTGTAGTAGTTCGGGTCGGTGTAGTACTTCTCGGCGTCCCATTCCTTGGCCGCCTTCTCGTCGAATGCCGGATTGGGGAAGAGGCGCAGGCCGGCGATGCCGGTGCCCCAGCCGTAGAAGGAGCCCACCGGCTGGGTGCTGCCGTCGCCTAGCGGCTTGCCGCGCGAACCGGTTTTCACGCCCGGGTACTTGCTCTCGTTCTCGAAGGGGTCGGGCGCGCAGTCCTTGCTGCGCATGTCGAGCCACAGGCCGCGGCGGCTCTTGTCGGGGCCGGTGGCGGGCTCGAAACAGGGCTCGTTGACGAGGCCGAAGTATTCCCATCGATTGGCGCGCGAGTAGCCCAGCGTGGGATGGGTGCTGACCACCTTCAGCAGGTCGAAGGCACCGAAGGTGTAGTCGGTCATTTGGGTCCAGAAGCGGTCGTTGCCGCCGCTCCAGACCAGCCACATGTTGCGGCCCTTCTCTTCCTCGGGCGTGAGCGCGATGCCGCCGTCCATGTCGCTGAAGTAAGGCTCGTCGGCGTGCGGGAACGAAGCTGCATTGCGGCCGGCCAGCTTCGCCTCATCGAACACCTCGCCGGGCCGCGGGGCGTCGGAACATGCCGCGAGAAGCATGCAGGCAACAAGCGGCAACAACTTCGCGGCGTCCCAGCAACTTTGGATCATTGCCATTCCTCCTGCGTCCGACAACGTCGGTGAATGGGCAAACACGAGGGGCAGTGTCGATGCGGGGTGGTGCCTTGCCTATCGGCCATGCGCGCTAACGCAAAGGACGTAAGCAATGCCGAAGAGGCAGGCGCGGCGCGAGGACTATCGGCGCGCGGGAGCGGAAGCGGGAACGGCCGCGCGGCCGATCATGATCCACGCGCTCAGCGCGCTCAGCAGCGCCAGGCCGGCGCAGAGCAGCATGACCCAGCGGAAACCGGCCACGAAGGATTCGGCGACCGCGCGCTTGAACACGGCCGCCGCGGCCGCATCGATGCCCGGCGGCATCTCCGCGCCCGCGAGCCGGCTGCGCTGGCCTTCAAAGAAGGCGCTGATTTCGGCCGACGCGCCCGCCTCGCGCAGGCCATGGGCCAGCATCGCATCGAAGGCCCAGGCCATCACCACGCCGAAGACCGCGATCGCGAGCACCGAGGCCGCGCGCGACACCGCGTTGTTGACGCCCGATGCGATGCCCGCAGAATCCGGTCCGACGGCGTTCATCACCGTGGTCGTGAGCGGCGCGACCGTGATCGTCATGCCGAAGCCGAGCACCACCACGGCCGGGAAGAACGTGGTCCAGTAGTTGGCGCCGACGCCCGGCACTGCGAACAGCGCGAAGCCCGCCGCCGCAATGGCCGGCCCCACCACCAGCGGCAGGCGCGGACCGAAGCGATCCACCAGCTGCCCGGCCCAGCCGGAGAGCGCGAACATGATCAGGATGAAGGGCAAGAGCGCCGCGCCGGCCACGGTGGCCGAATAGCCCTGCACCTGTATCAGGTTGAGCGGAAAGAAGTAGAGCCCGCCGCCCAGCGCCGCATAGAGCAGCAGGGTCAGCAGGTTGGCGCCACCGAAATTGCCGATGCGCATGAGCGAAAGCGGCAGCATCGGCGATCGGACACGGCTTTCGACGACCACGAAGGCGGCGCTGGCCGCGATGCCCGAGGCCAACGCCGCCAGCACGGCCAGCGAGTTCCAGCCCTGCGTGGGCGCCTCGATGAACGCATAGACGATGCCGCCGAGCGCGACCGTGGCGAGCGCCGCGCCCCAGAGGTCCAGCTCGCCGTCGGCAGCGCTGCCGCGGCTTTCCGGGACGTGGCGCCAGACGATCAGCAGCACCGCGACTGCTATCGGCACATTGACGAGGAAGGCCCAGATCCACGAGTAGTGGTCGACCAGGAATCCGCCGACCACGGGCCCTATGGCCGCCGTGATGCCGCTGAAACCCGACCAGGTGCCGATCGCCCGCCCGCGCTCCTTCTCGGGAAAGGAGGCGCTGATCAGCGCCAGGCTGCCCGGCACCAGCAAGGCGCCGCCGATGCCTTGCACGGCACGCGCGAGGATCAGCTGCTGCACGCTGCCCGCGAGCGCGCAGCCCACCGAGGCCAGTGCGAAGATCACGACGCCGATGGCGAAGATGCGCCGCCGCCCGAAACGGTCGCCGAGCGCGCCGCCCGCCAGCAGCAGCGCCGCGAGGAAGAGCGCATAGGACTCCACCACCCACTGCGCCTGGAAGGCCGTGGCGCGCAGATCGTGCTGGATCGCCGGCAGCGCCACGTTCACCACCGTGCCGTCGATGAAGGCCATGCTCGAGCCGATGATCGCCGCGGCCAGCACCCAGGGCTTGGAAGCCTTCGGGCACGGCACCGCTTCGCAGCCGTGGCGGATCAGCGTGTCGTCGCCAGGCGGCTTGCCGATCTGGCTCATTGGCCCGGCTCTCCCAGAGGTTCCAGCTTGCCCAGCAGCGTCGGGATGAATTCCGAGACGGTCGGATGGATGTGCATCGCGCGCTGCAGCACCGTGTACGGCGCGCCGGCGGCCATCACGTCGAGGATCGAATGGATGACTTCGTCGCCCTCGATGCCGAGGATCGCGGCGCCGAGGATCTTCTGGTCCGACGCATCCACCAGGATCTTCATGAATCCCTGCGTCTCGCTGCGCTCCTTCGCGCGGCCGACACGGCTCATCGGCAGCTTCGCGACGAGTGCGCGGCGGCCGTCCTGCCTGAGCTCGCGCTCCGTCACGCCGACGCGGCCCAGCGGCGGATCGATGTACAGCGCGTAGGCAGGCAGGCGATCGGAGACGCGCCGATGCGCGTTGTCGAGCAGGTTGGCTGCCACGATCTCGTAGTCGTTGTAGGAGGTGTGGGTGAAGGCGCCGCGGCCGTTGACATCGCCGAGCGCCCAGATGCCGGGCACGCTGGTGCGCAGCTCTTCGTCCACCGTGATGTAGCCGCGCTCATCCGTCTTCACGCCCGCCTTGTCGAGGCCGAGGTCGTCGGTATTCGGCACGCGTCCGACCGCGAGCAGAAGGTGCGAGCCCTCGATCTCGTGCGGGTCGTCCTGGCAGTCGAGTCCGACGCCGATGCCGCCCCCGCGCCGCGCCAGCGTGATGCACTTGGCGTTGAGCCGGACCTGGATGCCCTCGCCTTCGAGGATCTCGCGGATCGCCGCCGACACTTCCTCGTCCTCGCGCGAGACGAGGCGCGGGCCCATCTCGACGACGGTGACGCGGGCGCCGAAGCGCCGGTACATCTGGGCGAACTCCAGGCCGATGTAGCTCCCGCCGACCACCACCAGGTGCTCGGGCAAGGTGTCGAGCTCGAGCATGCCGCCATTCGTGAGATGGTCGACCTCGTCGAGGCCGCGAAGGTCCGGCACATTCGCGCGCGTGCCGACGTCGATGAAGATCTCGCCGGCCTCGAGCTGCGCGTCGCCGACCCGCACCGTGCGCGGGCCTTCGAAGCGCGCATGTCCTTCGTAGACCGTGAGATTCGGCGTCCCCCTGAGCCATTGCTCGACACCCTGGTTGGAGGCCCGCACCACGGCATCCTTGCGCGCCTTGACGCGCGCCATGTCGACGCGCACGTTGTCGACCATCACGCCGAAGTCGGCCGCACGGCGCGCCAGGTAGGCAACCCGCGCGCTCGCGATCAAGGTCTTGGTCGGAATGCATCCGGTGTTGACGCAGGTGCCGCCGAACAGCTTGCGCTCGATGATCGCGGTCTTGCGGCCGGCCTGCGCCAGGCGCACGGCCAATGAAGGCCCGGACTGGCCGGTTCCGATGACAATGGAATCGTATCTCTCGCTCATTTGGATGCTGCTCCAATCAGGGAAACAGGCATGCAGGATAGATGCGAAACGTGGATACGTCACGGCCGCTGCGCGGCGCTGAAGCAAGGAAGCGCCGCTCAGGCGTGGCGGGTGCTGGGCCCGCGCGTGCGCAGCGCGCTGCACACCGCCGCCACGGCCGCGCAGCAGGCGGCCAGCCCGAGCGCGATCACCTGGCCCTTGCCGTCGTGCGGGCTCCAGACGCTGAAGATCGCGGCCAGCAGCACGGCGCCGAGGGTCTGGCCGGTGAGCCGCGCCGTGCCCAGCATGCCGCTCGCGGCGCCGCTGCGGTGCGCGGGCGGCGAGGTCACGATGGTGTGGTTGTTGGGCGACTGGAACAGGCCGAAGCCCAGGCCGCACAGCGCCATGCGCCAGACGATGTCGGCATTGCCCGGCTGCGCGGGCAGCGCCGCGAGCAATGTCAGGCCGAGCGCGAGCAGGCCGAGGCCGATGCCGCCCAGCAGGCCGTCCGGATAGCGGCCGATCAGCCGGCCCGCGATCGGCGCCATCACCACGATCGCCAGCGGCCAGGCGGTGATCAGCAGGCCGGCTTCGACATGCGAGCGGCCGTAGGTGTCGAGCAGCAGAAAAGGCAGCGCGATGAAGGACAGCATCTGAGCGCAGAAGGCCGCCACCGAAGTCCCCATCGACAACGCGAACACCGGGATGCGCAGCAGGTCGACCGGAAACAGCGGCACGGCCTGCGCGCGCTGGCGCCGCAGGTAGACGAAGCCCACCGCCGCGCCCGCCAGCAGCAGCGCCCAGGCCATGGGCTGCGCACCCTGCCCTGCATCGCTGCCGCGCACGCCGAGCCGGTCGGCGCCGATGAAGACGAGCGAGAACATCAGCACGTTGAGCGCCACGTCGACGACCGAGAAGCGCGCGCCGGCGGCGGCCGCCGCGCTGTTGGCCGGCAGCGCGTAGAAGCCCAGCGTCAGCACCAGCGCACCCAGCGGCAAATTGAGCACGAACAGCCAGGGCCACGAGGCCACCGACAGGATGGCGGCCGCCACCGAGGGCCCTGCCACCGACGCGGTCGCCACCACCATCGAGTTGATCGCCATGCCGCGGCCGAGCTGCGCCCTGGGATAGATCAGCCGCACCAGCGCCGCGTTGACGCTCATGATGCCGGCGGCGCCCAGCCCCTGCACCGCGCGCGCTGCGATCAGCGTCGCGAGCGAATCGGCCAGCACGGCGCCGAGCGAGGCAAAGGCGAACAGCGCCATGCCGACCAGGTAGACGCGCCGGTAGCCCACCAGGTCACCGAGCGAGGCCAGCGGCAGCAGCATCACCAGCGTGGCGATCTGGTAGGCGTTGACCACCCAGATCGCATGCGCCGGATCGGCACGGAGCTCGCGCGCGATGCCGGGCAGCGCCAGGTTGACGATGGTGCCGTCGAGCACCGCGACCGCGATGCCGAGGATGATCACCAGCATCGCGTGCCGGCGCTGCGGCAGCGGCAGCCCGTCGAGCGCGGCCGTTGGAGAGTGGCTCACCGGCTCAGCGCGCCGCATAGGCCGCCGGCTGCCGGCCGCCGAGCGTGAACCATGTCAGTACCACCGCGATCAGCGCGCCGGCGGCCATGCCCGTCACCATCGGCAAGGGCCGGCCGTCGGTGAACAGGCCGACCACCGCCATCACCACCGCGCCGGTCAGCATCTGCAGCGTGCCCAGCAGGGCCGATGCCGTGCCGGCGATCGCGCCGTGCTTCTCGAGCGCCAGGACCGAGGTGGTCGGAATGACGAAGCCCATGAAGCCGCTGGCGATGAAGTACAGCACGATCAGCACCGCCAGCCGGTCGCCGCCGGCCAGGTAGTAGGCGAACATCGCCAGCATGACGAGCCCGCAGGCGCTCACGCTGGCCTTGACCACGCGCACGATGCCGAAGCGCTCGCACAGCGCGCCGTTGAGCTGCGCGGCGCCGAAGAAGGCCGCGGCGTTGATGCCGAAGGCCAGGCTGTAGAGCGTCGGCGAGAGGCCGTAGTGGTCGATCATCACGAAGGACGAATTGGCCAGGTAGGTGAAGAAGCCGGCCATCGCGAAGGCGCCGATGAAGACCAGGCCGAGGTAGTGCGTGTCGCGCAGCAGCACGCGGTAGGCGCGCAGCGCGCTGCCCAGGCTGCTCTCCACCCGCTCTTCGGCGGGCCGGGTTTCCTTCAGCATCAGGCCCATCATTGCGAGGCCGGCCACAGCCGCCAGCGTCACGGCCCAGAACACGCCGCGCCAGCCGGCGAAGGCGATCACGCCGCTGCCGGCCAAGGGCGCCAGGATCGGCGACACGCTGAACACCAGCATCAGCAAGGACATCAGCCGCGCGGCATCGTTGCCGGTGTGCAGGTCGCGCACCACGGCGCGCGGGATCGCCATGCCGGCGGCGGCGCCGAGCCCCTGCACGAAGCGCAGCGCGATCAGGGTCTGGATGTCGGTGGCGAGCGCGCAGCCGATGCTGGCCAGCGCGAACAGCCCGAGCCCGAAGTACAGCGGCGGCTTGCGTCCCACCATGTCCGACACCGGCCCGTACAGCAGCTGCCCGACGCCGAGCGAGATGAAGAAGGCCGTCAGACTCATCTGCACCGGGCCGATGCCGGCGCCGAGGCTCGCGCCGATCTCCGGCAGCGCGGGAAGGTACATGTCGATCGCGAACGGGCCGATGGCCGACAAGAGGCCCAGCACGAGCGCGATCTTGAAGAAGCGCGAAGAAGTCATGCGTCCATTGTCGCCAAGGCAGCAATGGCGTTGGGGAGCGCAATGCGGCGCGCTGTGCTAGCACAGCGCCGCGGCGTGATCCGCGCGGTTCTCGAGCCGAAGCCGATCAAGGCGCCGCCGTAGCCGCCGACCCGCTCACTTCTTGTAATGCAGCGCCCAGAGCCAGAACGGCCGCGGCGTCAACAGCATCGAGAGCACCAGGCCCGAGCGAAGGGAGAATCTCTCCCGCCAGGGAACGTCGGGCGAAAGGAAGGCTCGCCATGCGTTCATGCGTTCGCCATCGCGCGCATAGCGCACGGCCACGACCAGCATGTACCGGTTGAAGCGCTTGCGCTTCGCCGCTTCCATTTCGGGAGGCACGCGCAATTCGCACGCCAGTTCGTAGGCCCGGTGGGCGTCGACGCCGCGCCCGGCACTCGTGACGGATCCGGCCTGCACCCTGTAGCGCGATACGACCTGCCCGATGAAGCGCGCCCAGCCGCCGCCGTTGGCCAGACGTACCGAAAAGGCCCAGTCCCCCACGTTGCCGTCGTGCTCGCCGCGCATGTATTGCAGGTAGGTCGCCGTCTCCACCAGGAAGGCATTGGAGGGGATGGACTCCGTCAGGCACCACTCCCACACCGGGCGCGTCGCACCCGGGCCCTGCCTGCCGAACCACCGGTCGCTGGCGGCGGTTCGCTCGGGATCGACCACACCCGCCTCGTCCATGATCGAGTGCGTGCCGAACCACAGCTTCACGCGCGGATCGGTCTCGCTGGCGCAGGCATTCGCCAGCAGGCTCAGCGCGCCGGGGCAAAGCTGGTCGTCGTTGTGCAGGAAAAGCAGATGCTCGCACTTGGCCCGCGAAGCCAGGAACCACTGGTTGGGATAGGTCCCCCTCGACGGTTCGCTCGGCAGATATTCGATGAGCTCCGCCAGGCCGCTCGCCGCGATGACGGCCTGGTTGCTCGCCCAGTACGAGCGCGGGCTGTCGTCGCCGATGATGATCTCGCCGATCAGTGAGCGATCCTGCTGCGCGATGCTTGCCAGCGCTTCGGCCAGCTGTTCCGGCCGCGCGTAAGCCGGGATGAGGATGGAAATCAGCACGACGCAGTGGATGCCAGCGCTGCATGCGGCTGCAGAATCAGCCGCACCGCGGAAATCACGTCGCCGACGTCCTGATCGCTCAGCTTGGCCGAGATCGGCAGCGAGACGGTCTGTCTGCCCACGCGCGTGGCATGCGGCGTGTGCTCGGGCCGCCAGCCGAGGCTTTGCTGATAGTAGGGGTGCTCGGTCAATGCCAGGTAGTGCACGCCGACGCCGATGCCCTGCGCCGTCATGGCGTCGAGGAAGCCGTCGCGCGAGATGCCGCAGCGCGCCTCGTCGACCTGCACGCTGAAGAGATGATGTGCGTGGCGCGTATCCGGCGCCGGTTTCGGGGGCAGCTGGAGAGGCATGTCCGCCAATTCAGCGGTATAGCGCTCCCAGATCGCCCTGCGCCGCTGCCAGTACGACTCGACGCGTGCCAGCTGCTTGAGGCCGATCGCCGCCTGCAGGTCCATCATGTTGTACTTGAACCCGGCCTCGACGACGTAGTAGTGCTTGTAGCCCTCGTCGCCGAAGCGCTTCCACGCGTCCTTGCTCATCCCGTGCAGGCCCAGCACCTTGATGCGGGCAGCGTCTTCTTCCTTGCGCGCCAGGACCATGCCGCCCTCGCCGGTGACGACGTTCTTGGTCACGTAGAACGAGAAGCAGCCGAAGTCGCCGATCGTGCCGACGTTGCGGCCGTGGTACTGCGTTTCGATGGCGTGGGCGCAGTCCTCGATGACCTTGAGTTCGTACTGCCGCGCCAGCGACATCAGCTCGTCCATTTCGCAGGGCCGCCCCGCGAAGTGAACCGGCACGATGGCACGCGTGCGCTCGCTCAACCTGGCTCGCACCTGCACCGGATCGATGTTCAGCGTGTCGGGGTCGATGTCCGCCAGCACCGGCGTCGCCCCCGTGTGGATGATGGCGTTGACCGTTGCGCAGAAGGTCAGCGGCGTGGTGATGACTTCGTCGCCCGGCCCGACGCCGGAGGCCAGCAGGGAAAGATGAAGGGCTGCCGAGCAGGAGTTCAACGCTACGGCATGCG
The DNA here is from genome assembly GCF_003984645.1 of Variovorax sp. MHTC-1. GTDB lineage: Bacteria > Pseudomonadota > Gammaproteobacteria > Burkholderiales > Burkholderiaceae_C > Variovorax. The sequence goes on along the minus strand of NZ_RWKI01000001.1, from coordinate 250,200 downwards.
CTGCACCGCGGTAGACGCCGAAATCATGCTCGAACTGCGCCACCCGCGGGCCTGTGCCGAGCCAGCCGGAGCGCATGACCGCCTCGACCTCCAGTATCTCGTCCTCTTCGATCTTCGGGGAGCCGAAGATCAGAAAGTTGTCCTTACCTCGTGTTGGCATCGAGTTCCCCGGTTGCGCGGAGGCCATCAGGCCCGAATCAGCTTTGCTGACTCGAAACTGACTCTCCTGCTCTTGAGGCGAATGCTAATACAAAATGACGCATTCCTAACAGGTTGTGATGTCGGACAAGGGCTCGCCATGCCCGCCCGGCAGATGCGTCACGGTTCAGAACAAGGGCGCGGTATCGCTCTGCGGCCTCGCGCCTTCGATCATCAGCATCCTGAGCTTCGCCGTCGCACCGCCGTGCGCCGAGAAGCCGCCGGGCTTTCCGCCGGCGGCGAGCACGCGATGGCAAGGCACCACCGGCGCGAAAGGGTTATGGCCCAGCGCCTGGCCGACGGCGCGCGCCAGGCCCTTGTCGCCGAGCTCGGCCGCGATCTCGCCGTAGCTGCGCGTCTGCCCCGGCACGATGCGGCGCGCGATCTCGTAGACGCGGCGGTGGAAGTCGGAGACGCCCTCGTAGTCGAGCGCGATCTCCGCCAGGTCGAGCGGCTCCCCCGCCATCAGGGCGCGAATCGAGGCCGTTGCCTTCTGCACCTCGGGCGGGAGCTCGGTCTCGTTCAGGCGCGGAAAACGCCGCAGCATGCGCGCGCGCGTCGCGCCCTCCCCGGCTTCGGGCAACTGCACGCCGACGATGCCGCGCGGCCCCCAGGCGATGCCGCAGGCGCCGATGGGGGTGTCGAACAGTGCGAAGCCGGCGTCGTTCATCTCAACCCGGGCAGGCATTCGCCGTCACGCTGCGCGCGATGGCGTCGGCCAGCTTCGCGGTGGCGCGCTGGGTGCCGCGGGCCAGCGCATCGATGCCGGCCCCGTCGACCGGCTCCGACAGCGCCAGTTGGCAGGCGACCGGCAGGCCCTCGTCGCGGCGGCGCAGGGTCCAGCTGAAGCCGGCATCGATGCGGCTGCTTTCCACCGCGTCGAACTGCCGCAGCTGGACGGCGATACGCACCACCGGCTGGCCGCGCGGCGATCCGCCCCGGGTCGCGTCGACGGCGCCGAGGCGGCCTGCGATGCCGCTGCCCAAGGCGTCGCGCAGTTCGTTCTCGAACGAGGAGGACCAGCGGTGCTCTTCGAGGACGTCGACCTGCGGCCCGTCGATGGCGGCCTTCTGCCGCACCACCAGCTGCGGGCGCGCGAAGCGCTCGGGCATGGCAACGGGCGCCAGCTCGATGAAGAGCAGCGCGTTGCTGCCCGCGGCCGGCATGCGCGCTGTGGGCGCGGTCGGCGCGATCGGCGCGGTCTCGGCCAGGCTGTAGTACTGCGGCGCGGTGCTGGCGCAGCCCGCAAGCAGCATGGCGGCGAGCAAGGCCGCCGCCCGGGTATTCGTCGTTCTCATCTCTTCTTGTCCTCCGGCTTGCCGCGAATCAGCGATTCAGGATGGCGTTCGAGGTAGTCGGTCAGGATGCGCAGCGACCCGGCCGCGCGCGCGACCTCCTGTAGAGTCTGGCGCAGGTCCTGCTGCAGCGGCGAATCGTCGGCCAGCGTCTTGTCGGCGGCATTGAGCGTCTTGCGCACATCCTTCATCGCGGCCGTCATCTCGGGTGCGACGTCGTTGTTCAGCCGGCCCGCGAGCTGCTCGGCGCTGCCGAGCGTCTTGTTGAGCGTGGCCAGGGATTTGCGCAGATCGGAGCCGATCTCCTCGAACGGCACCTTGTTGAGCTTGCTGGCGATCTCGCCGATCTGCGCCTGGATCTCGTCCAGGCTGTTGGGCACCGTCGGCATCTCGATCGGGTTCTGGTTGATGTCGATCTTCGCCGGCGGCGCCTTCGGGAAGAAGTCGAGCGCCACGTACACCTGGCCCGTGAGCAGGTTGCCCGTGCGAAGCTGCGCCCGCAGCCCCTTGGCGACCAGGAAGCGCAGGCGATCGGTCTGCGCATAGCGCGACTCGTCCGGCTCGTGGCCTGCGCCGCGGCGCAGGCGATCGGGATAGACCTGAATCAGCACCGGCATCTTGAACTGGTTCTCCTGGCGGTCGAACTCGACGCCGATGGATTTGACCTCGCCGATCTCCACGCCGCGGAAATCGACCACCGCGCCCGGGGACAGGCCGCGCAGCGACTGGTTGAAGTACAAGAGCAGCGTCTGCGAGGGCCCGTCCGGTGCCTTCATCGCCGTGGTTTCGTCGGCGGCCAGCGTGAACGCGGCGTTTTCCTGCGCCGCCGGGCCCATCGCATCGTCGGGCGCCTGGAAGGCGATGCCGCCGAGAAGCACCGTGGCCAGCGACTGGGTGCGCAGCTTGACGCCGCTCGCGCTCAGTTCCACATCGAGGCCGCTCGCATGCCAGAAGCGCGTGTTGACGCCGACCAACTTGTCGTAGGGCGCATTGATGAACACGCGCAGCGTGACGCCGCGGCCGTCGCCGTCGAGTTCGTAGGCCGCGAGCTGGCCCACCTTGATGCGCCTGAAGTAGACCGGCGAGCCGATGTCGAGCGAGCCCACGTCGTGTGCGCGCAGCAGGTACTGCCGCCCCGAGGCGTCACGCGTGACGATCGGCGGCACCTCGAGCCCGGTGAACTCGCCGGCCGTCTCCTTCGAGCTGCCCGCGTCCGCGCCGATGTAGGCGCCCGACAGCAAGGTGCCGAGGCCCGAGATGCCCGAGGTGTCGAGCCGCGGCCGCACCACCCAGAAGCGCGTGTCGGCGGCAGTGAAGCCCTTGGCCTCCTTGGTGAGCTGCACCAGCACGCGCACATGCGAGCGATCGTTGGCCAGCCGAATGGTCTGCACCGTGCCGATCTGCACGTCCTTGTACTTGACCGCGGTCTTGCCCGCTTCCAGTCCCTCGGCGGTCTTGAAGGTCAGCACCACTTCGGGCCCGCGATCGAGCAGGATGCGGGCGACCAGCGCGATGCCGACCAGCGCCGCCACGATGGGAATCAGCCAGATCAGCGAAGGCAGCCAGTTGCGGCGCCTGGCGACGACCGGTTCGGCCAGCGGTGGCGTCTTGTCTTCGTCGCTCATTGGGCAACCTCCGTGCTACGCATTGCGGTGCGAACCCCTTCGGGCGGCCGGGCGGGGCTCATGCAATCCCTTCTTTTCTTCCGTGCATGTCGTGCGCGGGTTCCGCTTCTTCCATGACGTCCTTGCTGTCCCAGGTGAGGCGCGGATCGAAGCTCAGCGAGGCCAGCATCGTCAGCACCACCACCGCGCCGAATGCGGCGATGCCGACGCCCGCCGTGATCTCGGCGAAGCCCTGGATGCGCACCAGGCCGGCCAACAGCGACACCACGAAGACGTCGAGCATCGACCAGCGGCCGACCACCTCGAGGATGCGATAGAGCCGCGCGCGTTCGAGTTGGCCGGCGGGGCTGTGCCGCTGGGCCATGTAAGCCAGCAGCATCAGCGCCGTCAGCTTGAACAGCGGCACCAGGAAGCTGGCGATGAAGATGATCGCCGCCAGCCCATAGGCGCCCGAGACCCAGAAGTAGATCACGCCGGAGAGGATCGTGTCGTACTGCGTGCCCAGCAGGCTCTTGGTGATCATCACCGGCAGCAGGTTGGCCGGCACATACATGATGCAGGCCGCGATCAGCAAGGCCCAGGTGCGCTGGATACTGTGGGGCTTGCGGCGATGCAGGTGCGTGCCGCAGCGCCCGCAGGCCTCGCCCTCGGCGGCGCCCTGCCAGACGGTGCCGCAATGGCGGCAGCTCAGGAGTCCGAGCCGCGCCGCCGTCCTGATGATCGGCGCCGTCGCCGTCATGCCTTCTGTCCCGGCCGCGGCTCGAAGGCCATTTCCCAGAAGGTGCGCGGGTTGAAGGACAGCACCGCCGTCAACAGCACCGTGAGGCCCATGAAGCCCCACAGCGCCGGTCCGGCCACCACCTGCGCCAGGCTCGAGAGCTTGACGATGGCCACCAGCACGCCGAGCAGAAAGACCTCGATCATTCCCCACGGCCTGAGCGATTGCAGGATCCGGACCAGCACGCCGAAGCCGGCCGGCCGCCGCTCGCGCGCCATCGGCACCAGTAGGTAGAACAGGATGCACAGCTGCAGCAAGGGAAAGAGGATGGTGGTGGCCAGCACCAGCAGCGCCACCACCGACATGCCCTCGCCGGTGAGCACGATCACCGCGCCGGCCAGCGTGGTCTGGCTGCTGAGGCCGCGCAACTCGATCTCGACGATCGGAAACAGGTTGGCGATCGCGAACAGGATCAGGCTCGCCACCGTGAGCGGCAGCACGCGCGCGCCCTGGTCGCCCGCATGCCGGTCGAGCTCGGTGCCGCAGCGCGCGCAGTGCGAGGCCTCGCGCGGGCGCAGCGGCGTGCGGCGGTAGACGGCGTCGCAGCCCTCGCAGACGATGGCGTCGGGAACTTCCTTCATGGTCGTGCCCAGCTATTGTCGGCGAGCTGCGCCGACAGGTGGTCGAGCACGGCGCGCACTCGCGCCGGCAGGCGGCCGGGCTTGCCGAGGTAGACGGCATGCACCGGCGTCATGTCGCGCGGATTGAATTCCTCCAGCACCGGCACCAGCCGGCCGGCCTCGATGTCGGGCTGGATGTGATAGAGCGAGAGCCGGCCGAACCCGACGCCTTCCAGCACCAACCGGCGCAGCGTTTCGCCATCGCCGGCACGCACCGAGCCCACGACCGGCATGTCGATCGGGCGCCCGTCGACCACCAGCGGCCAGTCGGGTACGCTGCGGTGGTAGCTGGAGCCGATGCGGTTGTGCGCTTCCAGCTCCTGCGGCGTGCGCGGCGTGCCGTAGCGCTCCAGGTAGGCGGGCGATGCGACGATGGCTTGGCCCGTGTCGAAGAGATGGCGCGCCACCAGGTCGGAGGGCGGCAGCGGGCCCCAGCGGATCGCGACGTCGGTGCGCTCGTCCATCAGGTCGACCACGCGATCGGTCAGCACGATGTCCAGCGTCACCTGCGGATGCAGTTCGAGGAAGCGCGGCACCAGCGGCATCAGCAGAAGGTGGCCGAAGGAGATGCTGGCGTTGATGCGCACGCGCCCGCGCGGCGCGGCGCCGGCCGCTGCGCAGCGCTCGGCCTCGTCCATGTCGGCCAGCACGCGCACGCTGCGCTCGTAGAAATTCTGGCCCTCGGGCGTAAGCTGCAGCTTGCGCGTGGAGCGGTGCACCAGCTGCGTGGCCAGCCGCGCCTCCAGCCGCGCGACCAGCTTGCTGACGGCCGAAGGCGTCATGCCCAGCACGCGCGCGCCGGCCGAGAAGCTGCCGCGGTCGACGACCTGGACGAAGGCCTCCATTTCGCCGGAACGGTTCACGTCGATGCGGGGCATGTCGGTGGCGATTGGCTAGACGCTGTCGCCGAGGAGGACGCGCAAGTCCGCCAGCCGAGAAAAATCGCGCTCGTGCGTCACCAAGGCAATCGCACCGATCTCCAGAGCGGTAGCGGCCTGCATCGCGTCTGGCAAGCGCAGCCCCGTGCTCGCGCGGATGCGCGCAGCGGTCACGGCAATCTCCTGAGAAACAGGAACCACATCGAATCCGGCCATTGCTTTTTCATAGCGCTTCGCCAATACGTCCTGACCGTGCTTGAAAGGGCCAGCGAGGACTTCCGCCATGGCGATTGTCGAGATTGCAATCTGGATCACGCTTTGTGCGTGCAGTTCGAACAGGCCCTCGAACATGGGCGCAAAGTCCGGATGGTCGTCGAGCAGGTAGATGAGCGGGGCCGAATCCACGACGACGAGATCGCCGCCGCGCAGACCACCCCATAGCGATGCGGCCGCAACCGTCTTGCGCGGCCGTGGCTTGCGTACCGCCTGCTTCGCGCGTGCGGCAGCCACTCAGTCCCACTCGCTGCGAGCGTCGGCTATCGCCTGCGAAGGTGAGGCGCCCCAGAGCCCCTTGCCGGTGCCGCGCAAGCTCAGGAAACGCGTGCGCGGCCTCGACCTCATCAGCACGTCGGGCGACACGATCGCGGCGTAGGGCTTGCCGTGCCGCGTGAGGAGGCTCGGTTCCCCTGAGTGCGCGCGGGAAGCGAGTTCCGGCAGCGTATTGCGGCCCTGTTCGAGCCCGACGGTTCGCAACGACATGTTCACTCCTTCTGTACGGTCTGTACATTCTATGCCGAATGCCGGGTGTATGCCCTGGCGCCTGCATTGTTGACTTCAACTCATCAATGCTTGTCCATCAGCCATCCTAGTCAAGACACTTCGATGCCCGCACAGTACGAAGCATCATGCCTGTCGCCCTCCTCGCCCTCACCGCCGGTGCCTTCGGAATAGGCACCACCGAATTCGTCATCATGGGCCTGCTGCTGCAGGTCTCGGCGGATCTTCATGTCTCCATCGCGGCCGCCGGCCTGTTGATCTCCGGCTACGCGCTCGGGGTCGCAGTCGGCGCGCCGCTGCTCACCATCGCCACGCGGCGCGTGCCGCGCAAGACCGTGCTGCTCGCGCTGATGGCGATCTTCACGCTCGGCAACATCGCCTGTGCATTGGCGCCCAACTACGAGATGCTGATGGCTGCGCGCGTGATCACCTCGCTCGCGCACGGCACCTTCTTCGGCGTCGGCGCGGTGGTGGCCACGGGCCTGGTCGCGCCGGAGAAGCGCGCCTCGGCGATCGCGGTCATGTTCACCGGCCTCACGGCCGCGACCATGCTCGGCGTGCCGGCCGGCGCCTGGCTGGGCCTGCACTTCGGCTGGCGCTCGACCTTCTGGGCCGTGGCACTGATCGGCGTCTTCGCCTTCGCGGTGCTTGCGGTCTTCGTGCCGCGCGATCGGGCCGCCGACAAGCAGGCGCCCGCCTCGCTCGCCGACGAGCTCGCGGTGCTGGCCCGGCCGCAGGTGCTGCTCGGGCTCGCGATGACGGTGCTCGGCTTTGCCGGCGTGTTCGCGGTGTTCACCTACATCCAGCCGCTCCTGACCCGCATCACCGGCTTGTCCGAGGCCGCTGTGTCGCCGATCCTGCTGCTCGGCGTCGGCCTCGCGGTGGGCAACATCCTGGGCGGCAGGCTGGCCGACCGCTCGCTGATGCCGGCCGTGCTGGGCACCCTGGCGGCGCTCGCCGTGGTGCTGGCCGTGATGGAGCCGGCGCTCCACTCGGGCGTGACGGCGGCGCTGTTCGTCGGCCTGCTCGGCATCGCCGCCTTCGCGACCGTCGCGCCGCTGCAGCTGCGCGTGCTCGAGAAAGCATCCGGCGCCGGGCAGAACCTGGCATCCAGCCTCAACATCGCGGCTTTCAACCTCGGCAATGCGCTCGGCGCCTGGGTCGGCGGCGTGGTGATCGACCGCGGCCCGGGGCTCGGCGCGCTCGGCTGGGTAGCCGCACTGCTCACGCTCGCTGGCCTCGCGGTCGCGCTCTGGAGCCGTGCGCTCGATCGGCGCGAACTGCCGCTGGCCTGCGCGCCCGTCCGCAGCTGAATCATTCATTCCAACCCTAAGGACTCGTCATGGAACATCGCTATCTCGGCAACTCCGGCTTCAAGGTGCCGGCCCTCGGCTTCGGCGCCGGCACTTTCGGCGGCCAGGGCCCGCTCTTCAGCGCCTGGGGCAACACCGACGTCGCCGGCGCGCGCCGCATCGTCGACATCTGCCTCGAGGCCGGCGTCAACCTCTTCGACAGCGCCGACGTGTACTCGAGCGGCGCCTCCGAATCGATTCTCGGCGCCGCGGTGCAGGGCCGGCGCGACAAGGTGATCCTCTCGACCAAGCTCTCGCTGCGCGCGGGCGACGGTCCCAACGACGTCGGCTCCTCGCGCCATCACCTGATAGCCGGCACCGACGCGGCGCTCAAGCGGCTGGGCACCGACTACATCGACCTGCTGCAGCTGCACGCCTTCGATGCCATGACGCCGGTGGAGCAGGTGGTGGGCACGCTCGACGATTTGGTGCGCGCCGGCAAGGTGCGCCATATCGGCGTCTCCAATTTCTCGGGCTGGCAGCTGATGAAGTCGCTGGCCGCGTCGGACCGCCTGGGCCTTTCGCGCTACGTCGCGAACCAGACTTACTACTCGCTGGTAGGACGCGACTACGAATGGGAGCTGATGCCGCTCGCCATCGACCAGGGCGTGGGCGCGATCGTCTGGAGCCCGCTGGGCTGGGGCCGCCTCACCGGCAAGATCCGGCGCGGCCGGCCGCTGCCCGCGGGCAGCCGGCTGCACGATACGGCCGGCTTCGCGCCGCCGGTGGACGACGAGCGCCTGTACCGCGTGATCGATGCGATGGATCAGGTGGCCGAGGAGACCGGCAAGACGCTGCCGCAGATCGCGCTCAACTGGCTGCTGCAGCGGCCCACGGTTTCGAGCGTGCTGATCGGTGCGCGCGACGAGGATCAGTTGAAGCAGAACCTCGGCGCGCTCGGCTGGAAGCTCACGACGATGCAGGTTGCGCGCCTCGATGCGGCGAGCGCCGTCACGCCGCCCTACCCCTACTACCCCTACTGGAACGGGCAATTCTCGGAGCGCAGTCCGGTACCGGTCTAGGGGCTGTTAACGCTAACAGGCCCGAGGCCTATCCGACCATGCCGAAGTTGCTCTCGCCGAACTGCGATTGCGTCGCGGCCTTCACCAACTGAACCCTGTTGCGTGCCGAGAAGCGCCGTCGCAATTGGCGCATGTGGTAGTCCACCGTGTGCGCCGACAGCTGCAGGCGGTAGGCGATCTCCTTGTCGCTGCGGCCCTGCAGCAGGTGTTCGAGGATGTACTGCTGCGTGGGCGAGAGCTGCGACAAGTCGATGCGCGCCGCCGCAGGCGCCGCCGGCAGGCGCGTATGGCGCGACAGGTACTCATGCACGCTCAGGCTGAGCAGCAGCGCACGGCCCGTCACGCCGCCGTCGATCCAATCGCGTCCGGGCGTGCTGGACAGGAGGCTGATCAGCGTGTGCTCGTTGACGTGAGTGGGCGAAGCGAGGCGAAGGAACAGCCCGCTGCGGATGCCGCTCGCATGCAGGTCCTCGATGAACTGCCGGCGCTGGGCCGGACGATCGGAGCGGTCGAGCTGTGCCTCCAGCTGGCCGACATCCCAGATCAGCGGCAGGCTCGAGGCCGGCGCATCCTGGTGCCGCGTGTCGACCTGGTAGTGCCGGTACGCGAAGTAGCGCCGCATCCATCCGGCGTTGGCATAGCTGGTGAAGAAACTCAGCGGCCACAGGCTGCCCGCCATGAAAGTGACGGCGCCGTAGCCCAGCCACTCGAAGCCGAGCTGGTGCAGCAGGCCGCGCACGAGGCGCGCGCGCGCCTCCACATCGCCCGCCTCGACCAGCTCGCCGACGATGCCCGACGGCTCCGCGCGGCCCCTGGCCATCGACGGTATCGCCGACAGGTCCTCGTCCGCGTAGAGATGCGGCTGCGGTCCCTCGAGCTCGGGCCGCGGGTCGCGCCCGGACTGCGCGAGATCCGCATCGGGATCGAGCGAGGAAGCGGCGGCGCGCTGCAGCAACGACGAAAGAATCATCGGCGGCACCTCGAGGTGCGTTCGGCGTGAATAGATTTCATGGTGATCCAGCCCGCAAGGGCTTTCCAGATATCGTGTCGAAACCGGAACTCTTCTCCTCGACGCAAATTACCAAACGCCCGTGACGGCGCCTTGTAAATTCTTAGCTTCCGACGCCGAGCGACGCGCCTTCCACGGGTGCGGGCAGCCTCGAAAGGAGCTCGTCGATGGCGATCTGAATGCTTTCGTACACACGTGCGCGGCTGCGCGGCGACGGAAGGTAATGGTTGAAGTAGCTGTTGCCTTCCACAGGCACGCCCAGCAGCGTGATCGCACGCACAGAGAGGCCGGTCGCGTCGATCGGGTGGCCCGACCGGTCGATGCAGGCCGGTGAAGCGGGTGTCGCTGCAACCAGGCCCGAGCGAACCATCGCCGAAAGAAGAGAAGGTCCACCGCGCTCGGCCACGGGCTGCGGGGCGCGGCCATCCACCCACTGTTCGAGGACGCTCACGAGCGGCACGTCGAAGGCGCGGCTGCGCGCGCGCCACAAGCCGCGCGCGGGATCGCGCTCGATCGCCGGCGACGGCCCGAGCTCCGGCCGCAGCAGGCCGCATCGCATCAGCGCCAGCCACTCCCGGCCGCGCGACACCGGCGGACCGACCACCAGTTGTTGAATGCGCGGCGCGACGCGGCCATGGAACAGGCGTCGCGAGGCCGGCGCGAGCGCATCGAACTCCACGCCCTCGCGAATGAAAGGCCGCAGCACGCGCAGCATCTCCAAGGCGTACTTGTACGGACTGCCCGCCTCGCCCTTGCGCGCCTCTGCCACGTCGAAATCCAGGCGCTCTTCGAAGCCGGCAGCAAAGGCGGCGGCCGAGTTCCAGCTGGCGCGCGGGTCGGGCATCAGCAGCTGCTCGGGGCAGAACGACGCCATCGCCGGCCATCGACGAAGGCACGCCTCGCGCACGTCGGAGAAAGCCAGCGCGGACAGCGCTTCGTGGCACGCCGCGGCGGCCTGCTCGCCCTGCGCGATCGCCAGCGCGCGGAACAGGTAGGCAGACCGCATCTCGGCGCAGATCGGTGCGAGCACGTCTTCTTCGAGCTGCAGCCCCGCCCTGCCCCGCACCGCGCGTCGAACGGCGAGGTGCGCTTCGGTGCAGAAGAGCGGGCGATGCACGGTCGAGAGATCGAAGGACACCGCGGGGCGGCATGCGAAGGGCGTGCCGGTGCGCGAATGAACGTACATCACGGGCTCCCTGCCGCTGGGCAGGTAGCGCAGCGCACCGTCCCCGCCCTCGATGAAGCGCCCGTCGCGGCCATGCGTCAGTGCCGCCACGACATCGACGGCCACGAGGCCGCTGCCGGCAATGCCCACTGCGCTCCCAGGCTCGATGCGCTCGAGTCCGGCGACCGGATAGGCGGCGATCGCTGCCACGCTGGGCGGCGGGTCCGGCGGGTCCGCGAGCCCGTGGCCGGTGCAGACGAATGCGTGGTCCACGGTCAGCGAAGAAGCGTCGTCGAGCACCACGCGAACCCGGCCTTCTGCCGCGAGCGAGAGCTCCGACACCGACGCGCGCACCATGCGCAGCGCGAGGTTGCAAGGCGCTTGCCTCTGCAGCACCTCGACCACGTGGCGCAGGTATTCGCCGAAGAGCGCCCGCGGCAGGAAGCCGTGGGGATCGGCCTCGATGGCGCGCGCCGCCCGCAGCCACTCCACGAAGCTCGCGGCGCCGGGCAGCGGTGCCTCGCCGAAGTGGGAGGCGCTGAAACTGTCGATCTGGCCCGACACCGTGTTGAGGAGCAGGAACGAAGGCAGCTCCGGCCGATGCACCCCCGGTCCCGGCCCGGCAGGATCGATGACGTTCAACGCGACCTGCAGCTCTGGCTTCCGCCGCGCCGTCGTCACCAGGCGGTCCAGCACGGCCACGCCCCAGGGCCCGGCGCCGACGATGGCGAGTTCGATCGTCATGAACGCGCGCCCTGCCCTTGCGCGGCGCCGGCGGGCGACGCCGTCCCGCCCTTCCAGGTGATCAAGGCCACGCCGCCGAGGATCAGCGCCGCGGCCAGCACGACATTCCAGCCGAGCGGCTCGGACAGGAAGAAGACGCCGAACAGCACGCTGAACAGCGCACGCAGGTAGGCATTGCTGGTCGTGGCCACCGAGCCCAGCGTGCGGATGAGCCGGAAAAAGATCACGCTGGTCAGCGCGGTCGAGAGCAGCGCCAGGCCGAGCGCCGCCAACGTGGTCTCGAAGCCGGGCGCGAGGGTCCATGGCCGGTCGACCGCCAGGCTGATCGGAACCATCAGCATGCTGCCGCACAGCAGCGAGGCCGCCGCCGTCACCAGCGGCGGCTGGTCGTCGAAGCGGTGGCCGAAAACCGCGCCGCAGGCATAGGACACGCTCGCGCCGAGCACGGCCAGCACCGCGAGCAGGTTCGTGCCTTCGAGCGCGCCGATTGCCTCCGCGCCGGCGATCACGAGCACGCCGAGCAGCCCCAGCACGACGCCCGCGAACTTGCGCGGCACGAAGGGCGCCGAACCGAGCACGAAAACCGACAGCATGAACGCGAACATCGGCACCGTCGAATTGATGACGCCGGCCAGGCTGCTCGCGATGTGCAGCTCGCCCCAGCTGATCAGCGTGAAGGGCAGCGCGCCCTGCAGCAGGCCTTGCACGAAGAGCTCACCCCAGCGGCGCAAGCTGCGCGGGAACGCGAGGCCTTTGGCGGCCGCGAGCGCTGCGAGCACCAGCCCGCCGACGAGGACGCGAAGCGCGACCAGCGAGGCCGGCGGGTAGTCCGCAAGCGCCACCTTGATGAGCGTGAACGAGCCACCCCAGAGCGTGGCGAGCAGCAGCAGCAAGGCGTACTCCGCGGCCGGCGGCTTGGTTGTCTCAGGCATGGCAAAGCATCTCCAGGTGGTGGCTGTAGTCCTCGGCCACGCGCTCCACCGCGGCGGGCGAAAGGAGACCGGCACGGTACTGGACCTCGAGGTTCGTGACATCGCTGTGGTCGCGCACCAGGAACAGCAGGTCGTACTTGAGCCGGTAGCCGCGATCGGCATGCCGAAGCGCCGCGGCCGAACCGGTGGACTTGTTCGGCATGAAGTTGAGCGAGAAGCCGGTCAGCGGATTGCGGTCCGGGTCGAAAGCGATGCCCAGGTCGTCCAGCAGCTCGTCGAACTGCCAGGCCTGGTGCGCGGCGGCGCCTTCGATCTGCGCGCGGACTGCAGCGAGGAGCTCGCGCGGCTTCAGGCGGTGAACCTGCATCACGCGCAGCGGCACGAGGTTGATGAAGTCGCCGATGGCGCGCGCGATCTGCGGATGGGCGCGGCCCGCCAGGGGCGTGAGGATGGCGATGTCCTCTTGCCGCGCAAGCGAGGCCGCGAGCCGGAAATACGCAGCGACGAAGAATACGTACGGCGTGCAGCGCTGCCGGCGCGCTGCGCTGCGCAGCATGGCCCGCAACGGCGCCGCCAGCGATGTCTCGAGCGCCAGGCAGCGCTGCGGATCGGCGCACTCGACCATCGGCGGCAGGTAGCGGTGCGTGCGGGGCGGACTCATCAGCGCGCGGAAGTACGCGCGCGCCGCATCCTGGCCCGGCCTGCGCTGCGCAGACGCTGCCATGTCCCGGAAGGACGGCGGCACCTCGGTCTTGTCGCCGGCCAACTGCGCAGCGAGCTCTTGCGCGAACAAGCCCTGGCTGGTGCCGTCGCTCACGAGGTGATGCACCGTCCACAGCAGCTTGCGCGCATCGTCCGGCAGCAGCAGCAGCGTGGCGCGGAACAGGGGGCCGACGCCGAAGAGCGCGATCGCCTGCTCACCCTCGGCAATGCGCAGGGCTTCGATCGTCGCGGCCACGTGCGCGTGCGCTTCGGCACTCAGATCGCAGACGCGCACGTCGAAGTCGGAGCCCGGATCGATCGACTGCATCACCGTGCCGCGCTCGTCCTGGGCAAAGCGCAGGCGCAGGCTGTTGTGCTTGAGCGCGATCTCGGCGAGTGCGTGCTGCAGCGCATGGCGGCCGGTGGCGGGCGGCAGGTCGAAGACAGCGACCATATTGCACCAGTTGCCATTGCCGCCCGCGCAGAAGGTGCGGAAGTAGCGGCGCTGCTGCGGGCTGAGTTCGAACCAGGTCGTGCGCGGCGCGGCCGGGATGGGCTCGGGCGCCTTGCCGCCATGCGCGCGAAGATGGTTCGCGATCTCGCTCGGCGACGCTGCATGCAGCAGGGCCGCGGGCTGCAGATGCATTGCCGAGCGCGTTTCGAGCTCGATGCACAGCTGCACCGCGGCCAGCGAATCGCCGCCGAGCGCGAAGAAGTCGTCGGCCGCGCCGACCAGCCCCACGCCGAGCGCGGCCGCCATGGCGTCGGCCACTGCCTGCGCCAGCGGGTCATCGAAAAGCGGCGCGTCGGGCGAGGCGCTCGAGGGAGCGGGCAGGCGCGATCGATCGAGCTTGCCGTTGGCCGTGACGGGCAGCACGTCGAGCGCGATGAACCGGTTCGGCACCGCCGCCGCGGGCAATCGCTCGGCCATGTAGGGCCGCAGGCGCCGGCGGACGGCTTCGGCATCGCTTGCGGTCGTGAAGTACGCAACCAGCTGCGCATCGCCGGCGTCGTCCGTCACGCAGACCACGGCGGCATCGTCCACGTCCGGGTGGGCTTGCAGCACCGCTGCGACGCCTACCGGCTCGATGCGCGTGCCGAGGATCTTGAGCTGGTGGTCCTTGCGCCCCCGCAGGTGCAGCGCGCCCTGCGCGTCGAGCCAGCCGAGGTCGCCGCTCAGGTAGCCGGGCACGCCCTCGTGCTCGACGAAGCTGCGCGCGGCAGGCTCGGACGGATCAAGGTAGCCGAGCGACCGGTGGACGGTCCGGATCAGTACCTCGCCGAGCTGCCCAGCGGGCACGGGCGCGACCTCTTCGTCGACGATGCGCACCGAGGTCTGCGGCAGCGGCATGCCGCAGGACTGGATGCCCTCCGGCGCTGGGTCGGGGACCAACGCCCAGAACTTGGCGAGCGTCGTCTCCGTCGGACCGTAGAGGTTGTGCACCGCGCTGCGCGCGAAGGCGGCGCGCCAGCGCTCGACCAGCGCGCCGGTGAGCGGCTCGCCGGCAAAGAGCGTGTGGCGCAGCACATCGTTGCGAAAGCCGGCAGGACGCGCGGCCAGGTAGCTCCGGGCGAGCGAGGGCACCGTGTGCATCACGCTGACCTGCATGTCTGCCAGCCACTCCAGCACCTGCGCGGGGCTCTGAACCTCGCCCTGCGGCGGGACGCAGCCCGTGACGCCGGCGACGATGGGCAGCAGCAGGTCGCGCAGCACCACGTCGAAGGACAGGCGCGTGAGCATGCCGACGCGCTCGCCCGGCGCGAGGCCCAGCACCCCCGCCTCCCAGGCCAGGAAGTGCGCGAGTCCGCCGCGCCGGCCGACGATGCCTTTCGGCCGACCGGTGGTTCCGGAGGTGAAGAAGACGTAGCACGGGGCGTCCTGCGCCACCTGCGGCAAGACCATGTCGCTCAGGCCCAGGCCAGGTGTGCCGGACCAGGCTTCGGCCTCGTCCTGCGTGAAGTCGAAGCTGAGCGTCGGCGCTGCCGCCTGCACCATCGCCTGCTTGCGCTGCGCGGGCAGCGTCGCGTCGATCGGCACCACCACCAGGCCTTCGAGCAGGCAGGCCACCAGCATCGCGACGAGCGACGGCGTGGCGACACCGTGCAGCAGCACGCGCGTCCCCTGCGTGGCGCCGTGTCCACGCAAGCGCGCGATCTGCGCCACGACGCGCTGCTCGAACTCGCTGCGCGTCACGCGACAGGCGTCGGCCTGCACCAGCATCTCGGCATGGCCGTGGCGCAAGCCGTGGAGCAGCAGCTGCGTCAGCGAGGGTGCGGCGAGCGCCGCAGCGCCGCGCATCATGCACTCGCCTCGAACACGTCCGCGAAGCGCCGCGGATGGTAGAGCGCGTGCATCGGATGCGGCCTCTCCTGCAGTGCGCACAGCACCGCCTGCGCCACCTCGGGCGACTGGGCGAAGCCGCCCGTGTTGTGGCCGCCGCTGACGACGAGACGGCCGCCGCTCGCCGCGTCCTGCACTTCGAGCAGGCCCAGGCCGGAAGGCGTCCAGGGACGGATGCAATATTCCGGGGTAGCGCCGATCAGGCCGCTGCTGCGCGCGCGGTGGAACTTGTCGCCGAACAGATCCTCGGCCGTTTGCATCACGCAGCGCGCCAGCTCCTCGAGGTCCGCTGCGCGCACGTCGGCCGCATCGACGCCGACGAAGCCATGGCCCGAACTGCAATGCAGCACCGGCGCGCCGGACGCATCGCGCCCCGGCACGATGTTGGCACCCTGCGCCGCCTCGCCGCTGCCGAAGCCGCGCCGCCGCACCTTGAGCGGCGAGGACAAGGGCATGCCATCGTTCGGCAACGTGACCCATATGCCCACCATCGCGCCGATCGCATCCAGCGCCGCGCTGCGCCCCTCGATCGAGCGGCCATGCGCGCCCGGACAGATCACGTAGTGCCGGGCGCGGCAGAGCTGTCCGCCGATGACCAGGCCGCTCACCGCACCGGCGTCGTCGTGCCGGATCGTCTCGAGCTGCTGCTGCCACGAGAAGCGCACGCCCAGCTCCTGCAGCAGCCTGACCAGGTTGCGGCCGAAGCGCTGGATGTTGAGCGAGAAGCCGCGCACGGCAAGCGCGCCCGCGATCGCGCCGCGGTCGATGGCGTCGGCCAATGCGGGCTCGTCGTCGCGCAGGCGCCGCAGGTCGAGTGTGCGGATCAGCGCGCCGATCTCCGCCTCGGCCGTCCGCGCCGCGGCGAAGGAGGCCTGGTCCGGATAGACCCGCAGGAGCCGGCCGATGTAGTGCGCGTCCTGCAGGATCTCGGGATGGAGGCTGAAGATCTCCTGCCAGCGCGCGGCGCTCTGCCGGTTGAAGCCGACGATGTCGTTGCCGTACGCGAGCGCAACCCACGGCGGCACCTGCTCCAGCTGCCGGATCCATTGCTGCTCGCGCGCGCCAAGATGCTCCGGCACGCGCGAAAGCCAGCCGTCCTGCGACACCTTGGCGCGAAACTGCGTGTGCGTCTGCGGCGTGTAGCGCGGCGAACAGGCGAGGTGCTGCCGCGATTCGTTGAACGAGAAGATCCGCGCATCCCTGCCGCCGAAGGTGGCGCCTGCGCCGCGAGGCCGCTCGTGCTCCGAGGCCAGCGGATCGGCCATGCGATCCACCACCGAGACATCGAAGCCGTGCGTGCGCAGCACGAGCGCCGTCACGAGATTGACTACGCCTGCACCGACGAGGATCACGTCCGCCGGCTGTCCGCCCATCGCCGGCGGATGGGGCCAGTGCCGCGGGCGGCAAAGCGCTTCGGCCAGGACGAAGGCCTCGTACTCCGCGCGTTCCCAGGTGGAGGCGCAAACCCACGCACAGCGCGCGCCGGGTTGCGGCAGGTCGCGCGCCGGCTCCGCGCTTGCGAGGCGGCAGACGATGAAGCGGCAGTCCGGCAGCAAGGCCTGCAGCGCGGCGACGGCTTCGCCGTCTGCAGCGCGCGCGATCACGACATCGGGCGCAAGCAGCGCCAGCTCATCGCCCGCCACATGCGCCGGCCTGGCCGCGAGGTCCGGCCGGTAGGCGATGTTGCTGCGCAGGAAGATCTCCACCGTCTCGCGCGCGAGCCAGGACATCACCACGATCTTCACGGCGCGCTCTCGGTCACAGCCATCCGGGGGGTGCCGGCATGCCAGCTTTCGTCGGCTTGCACGCGATGGCAGGCCACCCATCGGCCTGCCGTCACATTGCGCAACGCCGGCACTTCTTCCGCGCAGCGCGGCAAGGCCTGCGGGCAGCGCGGATGGAAATGGCAGCCTCGGGGCGGGTTCATCGGGGACGGGATCTCTCCCCGGATCGCGACATAGGTCTTCCTGCGCACCTCCAGCCGCGGCGCCTCTTCCAGCAGACCCTGCGTATAAGGGTGCAACGGCTCCTCGAACAGGTCCTCTGCCGACGAGGATTCCACCACCCGCCCGAGGTACATCACGACCACGCGATCGCTGATGTGCCGCACCACGCCGAGGTCGTGGCTGATGAAGAGATAGGTGAGATCGAGCTCGTCGCGCAGCTTCATGAACAGGTTGATCACCTGCGCCTGGATCGAGACGTCGAGCGCCGCGACCGCCTCGTCGCAGATCAGCAGCGCGGGCTCGACCGCGAGCGCCCGCGCGATGCCGATGCGTGCACGCTGGCCGCCGGAGAACTGGTGCGGAAAGCGCCGCATGAACTGCGGGTCCAGCCCGACCTTGTGCATCAGCTCGGCCACCACCGCCTGCTGGTCCGACGCCTCGATCATCCCGTGCGCAACCGGCGCCTCGCCGATGATCTGCTGGACGCGCAGCCGCGGATTGAGACTCGCGTACGGGTCCTGGAAGATCATCTGGACGGCCAGCATCCGGCGCCGCCAGGCCGCGCTGCCGAGCCGGTCTTCGAGCGCCACGGTGTTCTCGCCCTGCCACCAGCGCTCTCCCTCGGTGAGGCCGTGCAGGCCGGCCGCCATGCGGCCCAGCGTGGACTTGCCGCAGCCGGATTCGCCCACCAGGCCGACCACCTCGCCGCGGCGCACCTCGAGGTCGACGCGGTCGACGGCGTGCACGGTCTGGTCGGCGACCTTCGCGCCCAGCAGGCCCGCCAGGCGGGCCGCCGCATCGGGCTTCTTCACGAAGCGCTTGGAGACCCCGCGAAGTTCCAGCAGAGGGAGGGAGGAAGTGGTTGGCATTCGTCAGGCCGGCTGAAAGGGATGGAAGCAGCGCAGTTGCCGCTCGCCCAGCTGCGTGAGCGGCGGTGCGGCGCTGCAGGCCGCGGCGCGGCGGCCGCAGCGCTCCTGGAAGGCGCAGCCGGGGGGCAGCGCAAGCAGCGAGGGCGTCATGCCCGGGATCTGCGCGAGCGGCCGGCCGCGCACGTTGCGCGACGGGGCGCTCGCGATGAGTCCGCGCGTATAGGGGTGGCTCGGAGCCTCGAGCACGTCCGCCACTGCGCCCTGCTCCACGATGCGGCCGGCATACATCACCGAGACCGTGTCGGCGAGGCCCGCCACCACCGAGAGGTCGTGCGTGATCCAGATCAGCGCCGTGCCCGACTCGCGGCACAGCGCCTGCATCTCGGCCAGGATCTGGCCCTGGATCGTGACGTCGAGCGCCGTGGTCGGCTCGTCCGCAATGATGAGATCGGGCTGGTTGAGCAGCGCGATCGCGATCGCCACGCGCTGGCGCATGCCGCCCGAGAACTGGTGCGGATAGGCCAACAGGCGTGCGTGCGGCGAGGCGATGCCCACCGCGGCGAGCGCAGCGGCTGCGCGTTCACGCGCGGCGCCGAAGCTCACGTCGTGATGCGCGCGGATCGCCTCGACCATCTGCGTGTCGATGCGCAGCACCGGATTGAGCGTCATCATCGGGTCCTGGAAGATCATCGCCACCCGGTTGCCGCGCACGCGCTGCAGCGCACGCGGCGACAGCTGCAGCAGGTCGATCTGTTCCCCGCTGCGCTGCGTGAGCAGCACCTTGCCGCCCACCACCCTGCCCGGCGGATCGACGAGGCCCAGCATCGAATAGCCGGTCATCGACTTGCCGGAGCCGGACTCGCCGACCAGGCCCATGATCTCGCCGCGCTTCACGCTGAAGGACACGTCGTCCACCGCCTTGACGACGCCGGCACGGGTGGAAAACGCGGTCCTGAGGCCCTCGACGACCAGCGTGGGAGAGGTCATGGCACTCATTGCTTCTGCAGGCGCGGGTTCAGCACGTCGCGCAGCTGGTCCGCCACCAGGTTGATGGCGAGGATGGTCGCGAGCAGCATCAGGCCCGGGTACAGCGACATCCAGTACTTGCCGGCAAGCAGGTACTGCTGGCCGTTGGCGATCATCAGGCCCAGCGAGGGCTCGGTAATCGGCACACCGATGCCGAGAAAGGACAGAGTCGCTTCCAGCGAGATCGCGTTGGCCACCTGCAGCGCCGCGACCACGATCACCGGCGGCAGGCAGTTGGGCAGCAGGTGCCGGAACACGATGCGCGCGCCCGAGAGGCCCAGGCCGTGCGCCGCCTCGACGTATTCCTTCCTGCGCTCGATCAACGCGGCGGCGCGCACGGTGCGCGCGTAGTAGGCCCATTGCACCGCCACCAGCGCGAGCGCCACGTTGCCGACCCCCGGCTTGAGAACCGTGATCAGCACCAGCGCGAGCAGGATGGCCGGGAACGACAGCTGGATGTCGACCACGCGCATCAAGAAGGCGTCGAGCCGCCCGCCCGCGTAGGCGGCCAGCAGCCCGAGCGTGCTGCCGATCGACAGCGCGGCCAGCGTCGCGACGATGCCGATGCCCAGCGAGATGCGCAGGCCATAGAGCATGGCGGAGAGCATGTCGCGCCCCTGCTCGTCGGTGCCCAGCAGATAGATGCGGCCCGACGCTGCATCGGCGCTCGGCGAGCCCGGCGGCAGGCGCCCGTCCAGGATGTCGAGCTGCGCGAGGTCGTAGGGATTCTGCGGCGCGAGCACCGGCGCGAACGCGGCGCTCGCGACCAGCAGCAGCAGTACCAGCGCGCCGACCAGCGCCAGCCTGGACTCGGCGAACTGGCGCAGGAAGACGCGCAACGGCGAGTCCGCCGGTGGGCTCGCGGGCCGCGCGGCCGGCAGCAGCGCGGGCGTGCCGATCTCGTCGCCCAGGGTTGCAAACTGAGTGCTCATGGTGAATGTTTTTGGTTGGAGTTCGGGGGACCTTGCGCGTCAGGCGGCCTGGTCGCTCAATCGCACGCGCGGATCGAGCGCCGAGTAGGCGATGTCCACCAGCAGGTTGAGCAAGGTGAACATCGACACCACGATCAGCAGGTAGGCCACCACGACCGGCCGGTCGAGCAGGCCGATGGATTCGATGATCAGCTTGCCTGCGCCCGGCCACGCGAAGATGGTCTCGGTGACGGCCGCGAAGGCCACCAGTGCGCCGAACTCCAGTGCCATCACCGTGACGATCGGCACCATGATGTTCTTGAGCACGTGCACGCCGACCACGCGCGTGGGCGACAGGCCCTTGGCGCGCGCGAACCTCACGTAGTCCTGCGTCAGCGCCTCGCGCGTGCCGGCGCGCGTGAGACGCGTGACCAGCGCGAGCTTGAAGAGCGCGAGGTTCACCGCCGGCAATAGCAGGTGCCGCAGGCCCTCGGCGCTTAACATCGACAACTGCAGGCCCAGCACCTCGCGCGTCGGCCCGCGGCCGCCGGCGGGCAGCCAGCCGAGCTGCACCGAGAACACCACGATCAGCATCAGGCCGACCCAGAAGGTGGGCAGCGAGAAGCCCAGGATCGAGCCGGTCATGATGGCCTTGCCGGCCATCGATTCGGGCCGCAAACCGGCCCACAGGCCGAGCGGGATGCCGATCAGCAGCGCGATCGCCATGGCGACGCAGGCCAGCTCCAGCGTGGCGGGCAGCCGCTCCAGCACCAGTGCGATGGCAGGCACGCCGTGCACGAAGGACTTCCCGAGATCGCCCTGGAGCGCCCGCGAGAGGAAATGCTGGTACTGCAGCAGCAGCGGCTGGTCCAGGCCCATGGATTCCACGAGCCGCGCCCGCTCCGCCTGGTCGGCGTCCATGCTGATCAGGATGTCCGCGGGGTTGCCGATCAGGTAGACGCTGGCGAAGACCAGGATCGACATGGCGAAGAGGACCACCAGGCTCTGCGCCAGGCGTCGGATCACGAATGCGAGCATGTGCGTTCTGTGGGTTCGTTCAGGCCGCTGGATGCGCGATGCGCTGCATAAGGTAGCCCAGGCAGTCCTGGCGGATGGCGCGCACGTCGCGCGTCAACATCGCGGCAGTGGCGCCCTCCTTCAGCCGCAGCTCGGCGCCATTGCGCAGCAGCAGGCCTTCGATCGGCTCGTCGGCGAAGCCGCGCACCTGCAGCGGCTCGATGGCCAGGTGCGCTGCGGTGGTGGCGAGCACGCGGTCGGCCTGCAGCGTGCAGAAGTTCATCGACTCGATGTCGGCGGGCAGCCGGACGTCCGCCTCGTCGCCGTCGATCGAGAGCGTGATCGATTCCGGAATCTTCAGCACCGCATAGGCCTGGAAGATGTCCAGCGGCGCCGCCTCGGCTTCGGCGCCGAAGCTCTCGGGCGTGGCGTGCAGGCAGCGCTCGATCAGGCGCGCGGCCTGCACCACCCCCTGCGCGTTGCCGATCTCGCCGCATTCGCAGGTGATGGTCGGGCACAGCGGCGCGAACGCAGCGCCGAGCGACGACTGCGCATGGATCAGCACGCCGATCGGCGAGAACCAGCGGGCCAGCCGCAGGTGCTTCTCGTCCAGCGCGCCGAAGCAGGAATAGAGCGGATTGCGCCCGGAGTTGTTGTGCAGGTCCAGCGCGGCGAAGACTGCGCGCTGCTTCATGAGCTCCAGCACGGCCGCGGCCATGTGCTCGAACTCCGTTGCCGGCGGGGCCGAGGTCCAGATGCGGTTGAAGTCGGGCTGGTGGTCGAGCCTGCGCACGCCTTCCTTGGCCGCCTCCACGTTGCCGACGAAGATCGACAAGGCGCGCGGCAGCGGCTTCGCCGCATGCTTCGCCAGCACCGACTGCAGCGCGTGCAGGCCCACGTCCTCGTTCCCGTGCAGCAGGATCGAGACGAAGAGCGGCGGCTGCGCTTCGCCCGGCAGGTGGATCAGCGTCGGGCCCGGCAGCACGCGATGCAGGTCGCGCGCGGAGGCGGTGGCGAAGCCGGAAGGCAGATGGTGGAGTTGCTGCAGCATCGCGTGGCCGCCTAGTCCGGCCGGACCTGCGACGCGAGCGTGAACTCGTCGACGCGCGGCACGAAAGCGATGCCCTTGCGCGCCGCCCAGGTCGCCACCTGGTTGTAGAGCGGGATGATCGCGTAGTCCTTCTTCAGCGCCAGCTCGGCGGCTTGCTGCAGCAGCTGCTCGCGCCTCTTGTTGTCGACCGTGTGCATGGCTTCGGTCAGGAGCGCGTCGAACTGCGGATTGCTGTAGCTGCTCCAGTTGATGGCACCCATGCCCTTGTCCTTGTCGGCCGTGCCGAGCAGGCCGCGCATCGCGCCGGCGGGCTCGCCGCCGCCGACGCCCCAGCCGAGCAGGCCGAAGCCCAGTTCCTTCTTCGACGCACGCCCGATGTAGGTCGACATCGGCGACACCTGCACCTTGGTCGCGATGCCGCCGCGCGTGAGCATCTGGCCGATGGTCTGCACCACCTGCTCGTCGTTGATGTAGCGGTCGTTGGGGCCGAAGATGGTGAGGCCGAAGCCCTCGGGGTAGCCGGCTTCGGCCAGCAGCTTGCGTGCGCCCGCGACGTCGACCGCCTCCGGCTTCAATGCCGGATTGAAGCCGAACATGCCGGGCGCAGCCACGTTGGCGGTCGGCACGCCGAGCTTGTCGAGCACGCGCTCGGCGAGCACGTTGCGATCGATCAGCTTCGAGATCGCCTGCCGCACGCGTGCGTCCTTCAGCGGGTTCTTCTGAAGCGGCTTGCCTTCCTTGTCGGTCACGAAGGGCGAGCTGTCGCGGTGGTCGGTGTAGAGGAACATGACGCGGCTCGACACCTTGTCGAAGACCGCGAGTTCCTTGTTCTGGCGAAACTGCGGCACCAGGTTGGCCTGCACGTTCTCCACCAGCTGCACGTCGCCTGAGAGCAGCGCCGACATGCGTGCCGAATCTGCGGGCAGCATGCGCAGCGTGAGCGAGGACCAGGCGGCCTTGGCGCCCCAGTAGTCGTCGAAGCGTGCGAACTGCACCGACGAGCCCGGCGTGAACTTCACGATCCTGAACGGGCCGGTGCCGGCGTCGAGCTTGACCTGGTTGAAGTCGTCCGTGCTCGCCTTCTCGGCCAGCTTCTTCGACACGATGAAGATGCGCGTGAGGTCGTTGGGCAGCAGCGGCGACGGCGTCGCGGTCGTCAGCTGCACGGTCAGCCGATCGATCGCCTTCTTGCCGGTGATGCTGCGCGTGTAGGTCGCGAAGGAGCTCGGGCTGTTGGCGATGGTCGCGGGCCGGTCGAGCGAGAAGATCACGTCTTCCGCCGTCAATGCACTTCCATCGTGGAACTTCACGCCATCGCGCAGCTTGAACTCCCAGGTCGTGTCGTCGAGCGTGCGCCACGAGGCGGCCAGCGCGGGGATCAGCCGGGTATCGGGATCCAGAGCCACCAGGGTTTCGTAGGCGTGGTTGACCACCGCGCTCACTGCGTCGTTGTTGTAGAAGTGCGGGTCCACCGTGCTGGGGTTGCTGCTCAGACCGATGCGCAATTCCTGTCCATGCGCGAGGCTCGCGCCGAATGCGAACAGCACCGCGCACAGAAGGCCGCGCGGGCCGCCTTGTCTCCATCTCATTGGTTGCTCCGTCCTCAAAAAAAGATCAGTTCGCACGAGCGTCGGCACCCGGCACGCGGACGTGGGGGGTTTTGGACACCGCGGCTTCACAGATTCGTCCGGCGCTGGCATGCTCCATGCACTTCGAATCGGCGTGTCGACTGCATCGCAATCGACGCCTGTGAAGTTATCAAGGGGCGGCTTTCCCGCCTTGTAAATTCTTAATGTGCAATGCACGCGGCCTTCGATGGAACTCGTTGACTCCTGCTACTGGCGCGACGCTGAGCTCGCGGGCCTGCAATTCACTGCCAACCGCTTTCGCCAGGGCCAGATCCGGCCGCACCGGCACTTCGGCTTCGCGCTCTCGGTATCGGACACCGAGCTGCATCTGCGCACCAGCCGGGGCGTGACGGTCGTGCCGCCGGGCACGCTGATGCGCATCGCGCCGCAGGTGTGGCACTCGGTCGAGGCGCGCACGACGCCTTGGCGCGAAGATGCGATGTACTGCAGCTTCGCGGTGGCGCGCTGCGTCAATCCGCCGGACACATCGCGCGAGCCTCTGCCGGTCGAAGGCGATGCGGAGATCGCGCTCTTTCCGCAGGCTTCGGCCGCGCGCGACTTCATCGAGTGCCATGCGCTGCTGCGCGAAGCGCAGCGCAGCGCAAGCGTCGATGACGCTGCGTCCGGCCGCCAGCTCGTGCGTGACCGGCTCGCGCAATGGATCCCGATTCACCCACCGCTGGTCGACGGGCGCGCTGCACCGCTCGTGGTCGCGGTCGCGGATGCAGGCGACGATCGGGTGAATCGCCTCTACCGAATGATCGCCTCGGGCTTCCACCAGCGCATCACGCTGGAAGGCCTGGCGGGCGAAGTCGGCTGGCATCCGGTGCACCTGCAGCGCCGCTTCAGGAATGCGCTGGGCTTCACGCCGCACGAGCTGCTGGTGGGCCATCGCATCGAGTACGCGCGCGACCTGATCGCCGGCGGCGCGCGCGTTACCTACGCGGCGCACGCGGCCGGCTTCAGCGACCAGAGCCACCTGCACAAGACTTTCCTCAGCACCTACGCGGTGGTGCCCGGCGAGTACCGGCGGCTCTCGGCGTTCGATGCGTTGCAGCCGCTGGCTGCGCGCAACGGGATCGTCGAGTAGCCGCCGGGGCCTGTCGCTGCCCTCAGGCCACCTGCGCTTCCGAACTCGGCTTGACCTGGAAGTCCGCCAGCTCGTTCGAGGCCGGCGACCCCGAGCTCCCTTCCAGATTGAAGAGCTGCGCAAGCGCGGCGTTGGGCGGCGGCGCGACACGTTGCGGTGCCGGCACATCGGCCGTCGTCGCCAGCAAGCTCGATGCGGCGAAGGGCTGTGCGCCCGCCGACAGCATGAACGGCCCGTTCAGCGGCGGCCTTGTCGTTCGCGGCGGCGTGACCGTGGTCGCGGGCGGTGACGGCGACTGCGACGGCGTCGGCGAACGCGATGTGGACGGTGAAGGCGAACGCGACGTGGACGGTGAAGGCGACCGTGATGCGGAGGGTGTCGGGGGCCGCGGCGTAGAGGGTGACGGCGATGTCGATGACGACGGCGGCAGGGTCTGCGATGTGGATGGCGATGGCGACTGCGGCGCGGTCGGTGTCGGTGTCGGCGTAGGTGCCGGCGCAGGCGACGGCGTCCCCGCCTTGCGCTCTGCCTCCTCCTTCTCGCGCAACAGTATCAGCAACTCCTCGAAGCCGACGATCAGCGGCACGCCGATGGCCAGCTTGACCATGGGCGGCAAGCCCTTCCGGATCACCGCGTCGGGCTTGGTCTTCGGCGCGCCCCCCGGCACCGGGGCAGCCGGCGTTGCGTTGCTGTCCGTCGGACGCTTGGCATTGCCCAGCGGCGCGTTGAAGGTCGACACGAGGTCGGAGTGATAGACATCGGCACCCTTGCCGTGCCTGCTCCTCAGCTCGCCCTGGTAGTCCTGCTGCAGGCCGCGGAAGGCGATGACCTCGCCGACCAGCTTGCCCGCGACCAGGCCCGCATGGAGCCATTGCCCGCTGGAGACGGCCTGCACGCCCTCGATCACGGTCCCCGTCGTCAAGTAGATCAGGCCGTTGGCATCGCCCCATGAGGACCATTGCGCGAGGCGCGCGAACTTGGTCGGCTTCAGCAGCGGGTTGCCGTTGATGTCCAGGCCGTTGTGCGTCGCCGCCTCGACGCTGCCCATGCCCTTGATCCAGCGCCGCACGACATTCTGGTTCTCGGTGCTTTTGTACGTCTTGACGGGCTTGCCTTTGTGGTTCACGGGAATGAAAGGCGCCGGTGCCGGCGTGGCTGCCGCGCCCTGCGCCGGCGTCTGCTGCTTGGCCTGCTGCTGGGCCTTCTTCTGCAGGGCCTGGTTCTGTGGGCTTTCCGGATCGTGCGTGATGGTCATGTCGACGCCGTGGCGGCTCTTCTGAACTTCCGCGAACTTCGCGGCCACGGAGGCGGCCAGCCCGGTGTTGTTGGCCCAGACGAAATAGACGCTGCCCGGCATCCCGACCGCCTTCTCCGATGTCAGGCCGTCGACCCAGGCTGTGGTGTCGTAGATCGGGTCCAGCACCAGGCGCGTCGCGCCCGAGTTGCTCCACGCGAAGCTCGCGATGCGCGCCGACAGCAGCGCGCGGCCCACGGGCGTGTTGGAGGTTCCGAGCTTGTCGCCGATGCCCTCCAGCACCTGGTGCGAGGCCGGCGGGTTGGCCCTCAGGTGGTCCATGGCGCGCGCATAGGCCGCGTGGGCGGCTTCGTCGGCGAGCGCGCGTGCCGCGGGATCGCTGGCGTGGGCCGTCCTGCTGGCCTCGAGCGCATCGCCGAGCTCCTGGTGGATCTGCTTCATCCTCGTTCTCAAGGTCTCCGCTTCCAGCTCGATCGTGTGGCGGTCGGCCTTGTGAATGCCTCGCCAGGAACCGCGGTAGTGCGTGGCCATCCGCTGGACCCGGTCGAGGCCGACCAGCTGGAGCGTCAGCATGGCCTGCGGGTCCGCAGGGTTGTGCGCGAGCGCATCGATGGCCTGCCTGTAGCGCCGGCGATCCTCGTGCGGCACGTTGCGCACGAACATGCTTCCGCGCAATCGGCCGGCCTGCTGCTGCGCGCGCAGCACCAGGGCGGCCGTGTCGAGCACCGTCGCCGCGTCAGCGACGCGCTGCACCTCGTCGGGCGTTTTCGGCTTGATGCGGATGTCCTGCATCGCCTGCTCGTACTGGGCCCTGAGCTGCGGCGGTATGCGATTGAACCTGCCGCGCGCGCCGACCATCGGCAGGCCTGCGCGCTGGTAGGCCGCTGCCGTCAGGGTGTCCAGTGCCGTGGTATTGCCGGGATCCTTGCGCAAGGTCTCGATCGCGGCGAGATTGGCGGCCCGGTCGCTCCTGCCGATGCCATCGCGGCGCGCGATGCCGCTGGCCAGCTGCGTGCGCAGCTGGGTCAGCGCAGCCTCCTGCCTGTCGGGATCCGCGATCTCCTTGATCAGGGCGAAGGTGTTGTCGTGATCGGGCGAGGCATGCTTTTGCATGCGCACCTTCAGCCCCTGCTTGAAGCCCGCGGCCAGCCCGCGGTAGAGGAAGGCATCGAAGGCGTAGCGCAGGAACATGTCGCGCGTGCCGGCGTAGGTCGCGACCGAGGCGCCTGCAGCGGTCGACCAGCCGAGGCTGGCGCCGCCGAAGCGCATCGCCGCATAGGTGGCGCCGGCGGTTCCGATCATCGTGGCAGCGGAGAAGAGGCCGACCTTCCAGCGCTGCTTGAACGAGTAGGTTTTGTCGGTGACGCTCATCTCGTTGCGCGGGTCGATGAACTGGTCGCCGGCCCTCGGGATGTGCCGGTTCGGCGTGTTGCGGTTGGCAATGCTCACCGGATTCACCGTGCCGTCCGCGTTCACGAAGACGATCCCGTCGGTCTGGGCGTTGGTGAAGCGCAGGTTGCGCACGCCCGCCGCCAGGTCGAGCTTGGAATCCACGAGTCGAACGACTTCCTGCGCCTGTCCCCTGTCCGTCGCCATCTGCTGCGCGGCGGCCTGTGCCTCCTTGAAGGTGCCGAAGACGCGTTTGACGCCGAAGCTGTCGTCGGCGCCGCCCTGCAGGACCTTGGTCGCGTCATCCGGAATGGCGTAGCGCTTCGCGACGTAGTCGGGCGCGCCGAAGGCGGACGGTGCCCTGCCCCGCAGGTAGTTCGCGAGCCTGGACCGCAGCGACTCGCTGCGCGCCTTGTGCCCGTCGGGCGAGTTGGCGCCGACCAGGTACGCCGTCTGGTCGGCGTCGGCCTGCGTCGCCTGCAGCTTCGGGTCGAAGTTCGCCACGTTGTCCGGGCCTGCGTATTTCGGCCGCGGCGCGGTGAAGCTTTGGCTGCCTTCGATGACGAGGTCGAAATCGACCGAACCTGCCGAGGTGGCTGTCACCTGCCAACCCTGGAAAGCGGGCGCCGGGCCGGTCGATGGTGGCTGGGGCGCGGGCGGCGTGGTCGCGGCGGTCTGCGGTGGCGGCGTGGTCGCGGCCGGCGGTGGCGGCTTGGCCGCGGCCGGCGGCGGTGGCTTGGTCGCGGCCGGCGGGGGTGGCGTGGTCGCGGCCGGCGGGGGTGGCGTGGTCGCGGCCGGCGGGGGTGGCGTGGTCGCGGCCGGCGGGGGTGGCGTGGTCGCGGCTTGTTGCGCCGGCGTGGCCGTTGGTTGTGTGCCGTGAACGGCTGGCGCGTTGGCGCTCTGCCATTGCCGGAAATAGATGTTCGGAATGCCGACGCCGAGGACTTCGCCTCCCGCCGACACGAAGGTCGCGCCACGGCGGTCGGCAGGCTCGACGTGGCCGACCTTCGCGAGACGGTTCCTCCCCGCCGGCGCCAGCACCTGGTGGACATACGCGCCGCCGAGCCCCGCCGCCGCGGCCTGCGCGTCGGCGTAGTTGTCGAAGATGTCGGATCGCTTGGCACGCACCTGCGCGCCGTCGTAGCCCGATACACGGGACACGACGAACACGCTGTTCTGCATGGCCGAGGACAAGGACTGCCGCCATGCCTGCTCGTGCGGCGCCAGCTGCACGGCCGGCCCCCCTTGTGCCGCGGCCTCCTGGTCGGCCATCAGGCGCGGCGCCGCGGCAGCGACGTCGGCCCACTCGGGTCCGGCCACTTGCGGCGGCCGCGGCGCGCGGTTCGAATCGAAACGGATATTTCGCCCAGCCACCAGGTCCTGCGGCCAGCTCTCGGGCAGCGGCTCGTCGGCGAGCGCGCGCGCGCGTGCAATATCGTCCTGCGAGCGAACGGTGTGGTCCACCCGCGGGTGGGCACCGTTCTGCGTCTCGATGACATGGACGACCGGCGCGTCGAAGCGCGACGCGTTGCGGCCCGACAGCCCGTCGATCAGCACCACCTCGCCGCCGCGGACCACGTAGTTGATCATGTGCGAGGTGTCGCCGGCGTCGCCGCCCAGCACCACGAAGCCGCGCGAGCCGTCCGGCAGGCGCGACAGATGGTCCATGGTCGCCGCGCTGTCGTCGAAGCGCGTGATCGGCGGATCGCCGTAGAGGCCGCGCACATCCGCCAGCGTTTTCGCGCCCGAAGGCACGGCAGACATGCGCGTGCCCGGCGCGCTCAGCATGCGGTCGATGGTGACCGAGATGTTCACGCAAGCCGTCATCGAATCCGTCGTGTTGACTCGGCCGTGGATGCCGTCGAGTCCATGCGCCTCGCCGAGCTCCACGCGCCAGCTCGGGTCGGAGGACGCGCTGTGCGCAGCGTCGGCGCGCGCGAGGAAGCGGTAGTCCTGTTCGCCCTCCGGCTGCCGGACAGCGCGCACGTCGATGGACGTCGCGCGCGTGCTGCCCGGCGCGCTGCCGGGCTCGAAGGCGGGGCCGGTCTGGATGCGGCTGCCGCGGAAGGTGTTGAAGACGTGCACCATCTCCGCATTGGTCAGCACCGGGCGCCCCAGGTGCTGCCCTACGAGACCGAGGTATTCCGGCGACAGATTGCAGCCCAGGATCAGCACGGCCGATCCGTCCTCGGGCAGGCGGCCCGCGGCCTCGATGCGCTGCGCCGCCTCGCTCGGCGCGAGCGGTGTCTGACCGTCGGCATCGAGCAGCCAGTTCTGCGAACTCTCCTGGCCCGTGCCGGGGTCGCGAACGCGCACGCCGACGCTGGCGCCTGCCACCACGGGAACATCCTGCACGCCCTTGAGCCGCTCCATGGCCAGCCGCAGCCGGCCGAACTCGGGCGTGGTCGGAATCAGATTGACGTCGACGCCGCGCGACCTGCGCCAGAAGCCCCTGCCGCGGTTCGCCGCGAGCGTGCTCAGCTCGTCGCGGCTGGCGCCCGCCGTGTCGGCGCCGTCCGCGCCGTCCGCGCCGTCCGGGGCGTCCGGGGCGTCCGGGGCGTCCGGGGCGTCGGCGCCGTCGGCGCCGTCCGCGTCATCGGCGTCGCTGCGTCCGTCGGCGCCATCTGCCGAATCGGCGCCCTCGGCGCCGTCCGATGCATCCGGCTTGCCCGGCGCCTCTGCAGATGTCAGAACCCTGTCGGCCGAAGCGGCGGCGGTGGCGACGAGCACCGTCGCCGTGGGTGGCACGCTCGCAGGCGCGGGAATGTCCGGATCGGGCGGTGCCACCGGTTGAGCGGGTGCCTCCGGGGTCGGCGTGTCCACAGGCGTGTCCGCCACGTCCGCTGCATCCTCCGTGCGGGCGGGGTTCGTCGCGTCGGCCGTGTCGGCCGCGTCATCCGTGCGGGCGGGGCTCGTCGCGTCAGCGGTATCGGCCGCGTCATCCGTGCGGAAGCTCGCCGGCACCACCGTGTCGTCCGCCGGATCGTTCACGACGTCGTCGCGCACCGGGCGCCGCGCGCCGCTTCCCGCGCCGTCGTCCGCACCGAGGTGGCCCACATAGCCGCGCGCCGTCGCCATCCGCTGCGGATGGAAGGCGATGCTGGTGATGGTGCCGGGCAGCGTGCCCACGCCGGCCGCCACCAGTTCGCCGGTGTTCATGTGGCGGCCTTCGAGCAGCAGCGCGGAAACCTCGGCAATGCCGAGGTTCATGGCGCCGTCGTTGATGGCCTGCAGCGCGACGCCCGTCACCGGCCGCAGCAGATCCATCCGGATCGCGCCCGAGACGCTGCCGCCGAGCGGCGCGAACAGGACGTTGATGCCGGCGTTGGCGAGCGACTTGCGAAGCCGCTCCAGGCCTTCGGGCGTGCCGAGCTTGCCTTCGATCGCGAGCTGGAGCGCATCGACGCCGACGCGCCCGGCACCGTCCACGCCCTGCCCCACGACCTGGGCGCCGGCGCCGATCGTGACGCGCTGGCCCAGGTTCAAGGTTCCGCCGCGCGCGACGACGCGGCCCGTCATGGCCGCGCTCATCTTGACGCCCGCGGCCACGCCGCCGCCTGTGACCAGGTTCGTGGCGCCGTCGATCACCTTGTCCTTCAGCGCCATGCGGACTTCCTTGCCGGTCACGTCGTCCGTGAAGATGGCGCCGGCGCCCAGCCCGAAGAGCGAGACGTGGCCATCGTTCGACAGCGCCTGTCCGTTCGCCATGGCGCCGACGTCGTTGGCCAGGTCGTAGGCCTCGTTGACCAGCATGCCCGCGGCGGCGCCGGCGAAGATGTTGCCCGTCACCAGCGTGACGCCCAGCGCCGCGCCCGCTGCGAGCACCGTGCGCACTGCCGTGTCGATGGTGCCCCAGGTCTCGTCGGTATCCCGCAGCTGCTGGGTCCAATCGGCCGAATCGATGTTGTAGGCGCCCATCAGGGCGTCGCGGTCGCGCACGTACGCTTGCAGCGTGGTGCGGCCGGCGTTCAGGTCGTCGTCGAGCCGCTCCGCCGCCTCGATCTGCTCTTGGGTGTAGGTCTGGGCATCGTCGGCGGTATCGCCGAACATCGCCGACCACCCGTCCCGCACGAAGCTGTGGTTGTCGATCCCGTCGTTGATGCGATCGAGATCGGTCTGCATGCGCTCCCGGTCTTCGGCGCTGATCCGCCTCTCCTCGGACTCGGCCTGCCGCTGCGCCTCGATGGCCGGGCGCAGCAGCTCTCCCGCCGGTGTCGCGAGAATGTCTTCGCGCTGCTCCAGCCGGTACTCGGCGGCCCGCACCGACATGGTCGTCGAGGGTTCGCCCAGCTCCTCGTACTGCGCCCAGAGTTCGGGATGCTTCGCGCTCCACTGCTCGATGTAGGCGGCCGACGCGTCGATCGATCGACGGCGGCGGGCATTGCTCAGCGTGGTGATCCGGTTGTTGAGTTCCTGCTGCTCGCGCCAGTTGTCTTCCTGGTAGCTTTTCAGCGCCTCCTGCCGCCGCTCCTCCGTGTCGCGCTGCGCGACGGGCAGGGTCAGCAGGTAGCGCTGGAAGTTCGCGTCGTCCTGGCTCAGCAGGCCGCCGATGGTGAGCTGCGTCACGTCGTCCTCGACCGCATCGAGCTCTTCCTGGCGCGGAAAGGCGTCGGCGTAGGCGTCCGGGTTCTCCTGCACCCAGGCGTCCTTCTCCTCCTGCAGCGCGTCGATGTCGTGCTGCAGGACCGCGATGTCCGCATCGGCCTTGGCGCCCACCGCCTCGTCGTAGGCGATCTGCGCATTCGCCTCGTCCTCGAGCGCCTGGTTGCGCCGCAGCCACGCCAGCCGCTCCGGCCGCGAATCGGAGCTATCCACTTCGTCCCACAGTTCCTGCGCCTGGGCGAACTCCTTGCGCGCGGCCTCGTCCGCTTCCTCCGCGGTGCGGTAGCCGCGGTTCCAGCCGCCCATCGGCACCTGGCCTTGTTCCTTCCACTCCTTGATCTGCTCTTCGTCGAGACCGGGCCAGAGCCAGCTCGTCTCCTTCCAGTGCTGGTACTGGGCCTCCAGCTCGGCATCGGCCTCTTCCCGGGCTGCGGTGGCGTTCTGCAGTTCGCGGTCGGCCTCCAGGAAGTCCACGTTCGCGTCGGCCGACACGCTCATGTCGCTGAGCTGGTCGATCAGGCCGAGCGCTTCGTTCAAGAGCTCGGTCGACTTGGTGTGCGCCTCGGTGCCGGGGCGCGTGTTCGTCTGGATTTCGTAGAACTCGCGCGCCAGCGTGATCACCGTGGCCTTGTCCGAGGCCGTGGCCACCTGGTCCGCCTTGCCCTGCTGGATATCCACCACCGCCTGGGCGTCTTCCAGCTGGCTGCTCAGCACCCGGCGTTGTTCGTACAGCTCGGAGGGGTCCTCGCCCATCTTCTGCCAGAGGCGGATCTCCTGGTCCAGATCGCTGATCTGGCTTGCGATGGCGTTCACCGTCTGCTGCCGGCTGTCGACCAGGCTTTGCGCATAGCCGACGCCGCCGGCCATCTCGACGGTGGAGAACGTTCCGGTCTCGGGGTCGTACTGGCGCACCTCGAAGACCGCGTCGCCCGCGATCGTCTCGCGCTGCATGCTGTCGTGCTGGTAGTCGTAGCGCTCGATCACCACTTCGCCGCTGTACGGATCGAAGAGCGTCGTAGTCTGCACGTCGCCGTTGTCCGAAGTCGCTTCCTGAACGTCCACGGTGCCCGGCTCCATGAGCGCCAGCACCTGCGATTGGCTCATCTGCATGTTCGCCGCGACCTGGGCGACGGTGAGGCCATCCTCGAAGATGCTCTCGCGGATGTCCTCGGCCTGCGCCTCCTGCTCGCTCTTTTCGCCGGCGAGGGTGACCCTCTCGCCTTCCGGCGAGACGTAGACCACCTGCTGCTCGCCGTCGCCCGTCGTGCGGGTCTCGAGGATGGAACCGTCGTCGTTGAAAACCTGGACGGTCGTCGGCGAGGTCGCGACCACCAGCTCGTCGCCCGGATGGATCAGGTCCGGATTCTCGAGGTTCGGGTTGAGCGCCAGGAACTCGGCCTCGGTCATGCCCTGCGCCCGGGCGAGTTCGCCGACCGTGTCGCCGTGCTTCACCTCGTAGGTCACCGGCCCGGCGCCCATCTCGGTCGTGGTCTCGACGCGCCGCCCCTGGTCGTCGAAGTCGATGCGGGTCTCGGTGCCTTCCTCGTAGTCGGTGATGACCGACACCTCCTCGCCGGTCTGCGGGTCGGTCACCGTGTGATGGATGCGGCCGTCGCTGTCCTGCATGGCATCGATGGTCCGGGTGCCACCGGGCGCGGCCGGGTCCTCGTAGCTTCCGCGCACGGTGAGCGAATCGTGCTGGTAGTCGCGGTAGTAGCTCAGCTCCACATCGCCCTGCTTCAGGGTGGTGGTCTGCACGTCGCCGTTGCCGGAGTTCGCCGCGGTGGTCGTGATCTCGACGCCGGCCTCGCTGGCCTCGGAGATGATCTGGTCGGTACTGACATTGCGCTCCCTCGCGATCTCTTCCACGCTCTTCCCCTGCGCGATGGCCGCGACCGTGTCCGACACCTGTTCCGTGCCGGGCGGCGCATAGAGGCCCTCCACAGGATTCTCGGAGCCGGTTTGGGCACCCGGCAGGGGAAACGGCGCCACCTGCAGCAGCGGCTGGAGCGGGTATTGCGGCGCGGGCTCGTCGTCGCCGTAGGAGACCTGGGCGAGCAGGTTGTTGTTGCCATAGCTCAGCAGTGCCGGGCTGGTGACGCCGTCGGTGCCGGCGGCGGTCGAGAAGGTCGTGGCCGTCGTCGTCGTGAACAGGAGCGGCTGCTGCGCCGTCTGCTGCGTCTCGTCGTACTCGTCGCGCGCGGCGTTGGCCTCGGTGCGCAGGCGCGTGGCCTCGTTCCTGGCTGCATTGATCTCGTCCCAGTCCGTCTTGCCGTAGGCCTGGGCCGGCAGCCCGGGCGGCGGCTCCAGCGATGCGGCGTGGTTCTCGGCCTCCTGGGCCTCCTGCTCCGTCCGGGCGTAGGTGTCCGCGGCCGTGGACGTGGTCTGGGCCCGGCCATAGGCAAGCTCGGCCGTCCTCAGTTCCTGGTCGGTCTGCGCCGATGCGCGACCGTCGGGGCTTTGCCGTTGCTCCCTCTTCTGCGCGACCCGCGCGTCGGCGAGCTCGACGCCCCGGTCCTCGAGTGCGAGCTTCGCCGTTTCCTTCTTCGAATTGGCCTCAGCGAGGTCGTGGCCCTGCTGCGCCGAATGAGCGGCCGTGTTGTTGGCCTCCGACGGGTTGTTGCGCGCCTGCTCCTGCGCATCCTCCAGCTGCTGCCGCGCCTGCGTCAGCCTGGCCTGCGCCTCGGCCTCGCGCCGGCGCGCCTCGCGGGCTGCCTCCTGGGCGCGCCGCAGCGCCTCCAGCAGGGCTTCCAGCTCGCGCTGCAGCCGTGCTGCACGCGCGGCCGCCGCATCGGCCGCGGCGCTGCTGCCGTTGTCGTTCGTGGTCTGCTGCGTCTGCTGCGTGCGCTGTTGCTGCGCCGCCTGGTTCGCGGCCGCCTGCTGCGCCGTGCGCGATACGCCGCCGCCGTCCAGAAGCATCATGAGGGCCATCGTTCGTTTCCTTTTCAGATCGGTTCTGTTCGCGCCAGCGTCAGGCGCCCGCCTCGCCGCCCTGCGCCCAGCGCAGCAGCTTCGCCACCGGCGCATAGAGCGAGCGCGGGATCGGCTGGTCCACCGGCACTTCGTCGTAGAGGCGATCGGCAAGCGAGGGCTCGAACTCCATCGGCACCAGGCCCTCGCCCGCGAAGCGGCGGATCTGCGCCGCGACCTCGCCTTCGCCGCGCGCGATGACGCGCGGCAGGTCGTGTTCGCCGAGGTACTGCAGCGCGATCGCCGTGCGGGCCGAGTGGATGACCGCCGAGGCGCCGCGCACGCGGTCGGCGAGGCTCGCGTACACGGCCTCGAAGTGCGCCGTGCGCCGCCGCGACTGGTTGATCGGGTCGCCTTCGACCTCCTTGTATTCCTGCCGCAGGTCGTCGATCGACATGCGCTGCTGCTTCATGAATTCGTAGTGCTCGTGCGCATAGTCGACCAGCGCCATCAGCGCATAGATCACCATCGCCCAGACGAAAGCGATCAGCACCATGTGCGCCGACACGCTCATGATGGCCGGCGGGCGGATGTAGCCGAGGTTGAGCGCGGTGTCGAGGAAGCTGCGCACCACCACGTACATCAGCACAGCCAGCAGCACCGTCTTGACGACCATCTTGACGAGGTTGACGAGGTTGCGCGTGGAGAAGATGCGCTTCGCGCCCTCGGCCGGATTCATGCGGTTGGCGTCGGGCTTGATGCGCTCCCACGCCGCCACGCCGCCGACCTGGAACAGCGAGCCGGCGATGCCGGCGAAGGCGGCGATGGCGGTGATCGGCAGCGTGCCCCACAAAAGCGCCTCGCCGGTGTGCAGCAGCAGTTCGCCGAAGCGCTGGTCGGGATTGGCGAGCAGCGTGGCGCTGGTCGCGTGCAGCCACAGTTCGCGAAGCAGGCTGTAGAGTGCCTCGCCGCCCATCCACATCGCGACGATCACCACCGCGAACACCAGCGTCGACGCGACGTCGGCGCTGAACACGACCTCGCCGCGCTTGCGCGCGTCGCGCAGGCGCTTCGGGGTCGGGTCCTGGTTCTTTTCCGCCATGGCCTGCTAGAGCGTGGCGCGCAGAAAATCGAGCACGCTGTTCTCCGGCCGCAGGAATTCCTGCAGCGACTCGTACACGAAGAAGACGAAGAGCAGCATCATGAAATGGGCCAGGATGCTCTTGAGCGGCTGCGAGATGACGAACACGTTGAGTTGCGGCGCCACCCGCCCCACGAGGCCCATGCCCAGCTCGACCAGCAGCAGCACGAAGATCACCGGCGACGCCAGCTTCACGATCCACAGGAAGAGCGTGTCGCCCTGGCGGATCGCGAACTGCTCCAGCACCGCGCCCACGTTCGGGAAGAAGGAGCCGACCGGCCACAGCCGGTAGGAATCGACGATCACGCCCAGCATCGCGAGCAGCCCGCCGGCCGAGACGAAGAGCGTGATCACCATCCAGCTGAGGAACTCGCCCGTGGGACCGTTCTCATGGCCCGCCACCGGGTCGAAGAAGGAGGCGTTGGCCGAGCCGGTCTGGAAGTCGATCAGGTCGCCCACGCTCTGGATCGCCCAGATGAAGATGCCGAAGCCCAGCCCGAGCATCAGCCCGATGAGCGCTTCCTTGCCGGTGATGAGGATCCACATGCCGACCGACGCCGACGGAATCTCGCCGGCCGCGGGCGACATGAAGATCGCCAGCATCAGCAGCAGGCCATTGCGCACGATGCCGGTGAGCATCCCGCCCGAGAGAAAGGGCACGACCGCAAAGATCGCGAACAGCCGCGGCAGCGTGAGCACCACGGACGAGAAGAAGCTCTCGATGGCGGCGAGTTCGAGGCTGCTTTCCATGCCGCTCTTCCCTAGATCGCGCGGCGCGCGAGCCAGGCCTGCGTGGTGGCCTCCTCGGACGCGTCTTCCTGCCGAAGTTCCTGCATGCGTGCATGCTCGGCGCGCTCGCGCTGCTGCATGCACTGCGCCTTCTCGACCTCGCCGCTCGCGGCGCGCAGCGCCTGGCGGCTTCGGGCAAGCAGCTCTTCGTGCTGCGCATGCGCCGCGCCCGCCTGCACGGCCGCGGAGCCGGCCTTGGCGATCTGCGCGTCCAGGGCGCCGCTCCACGCACCCGCCACGCGCAGCTGCGCCACGTTGCACTGGCCGCTCGCGAACGCACCCTGCAAGTCCTGCCAATGGCTGGCCTTGCTCTCCAGCTCCTGCCGATGCCGCTCCTCGGCCTGCTGCAGTTCGGCAAGGCTGCGCGCCGCGGCCTCGCGCTCGCGCGCGACCACGCCCATCGCGGCGGTCTTCTGGCGCTCGCGCACGGCGATCAGCATCTTCCAGT
The DNA here is from genome assembly GCF_003984645.1 of Variovorax sp. MHTC-1. Classification (GTDB taxonomy): domain Bacteria; phylum Pseudomonadota; class Gammaproteobacteria; order Burkholderiales; family Burkholderiaceae_C; genus Variovorax. The sequence continues at coordinate 212,690 of NZ_RWKI01000001.1, read as the reverse complement.
CGACGCTCATCGGCGGCCTCCGGAACCGAGGCGCGCGAGCGCGGCCACGGTGTGCTCGAAGGCGACCTGGCTCTCGGGCGATTGCGACAGGAAGTCGATCATCGCGGGACGCGCCTGGATCGCCTGGTCGGCCAGCGCGTCCGCACCTTGCTTGTACTCGCCGATCTGGATCAGGAGCTCCATTTCCTGGTACTTCGCGAGCAGGCCGCGCGCGTGCGCGGCCGCATCGCGGTGCGCGCGCGAGGCAACCAGCGGCATCACGCGGCTGATGCTCGCCAGCACGTCGATGGCCGGGTAGCGGTTGGCGGCCGCGAGCTTGCGCGACAGCACGATGTGGCCGTCGAGGATGGAGCGCACCTCCTCGGCGATGGGGTCGTTCTCCTCGTCGCCTTCGGTCAGCACCGAGTACACGGCGGTGATGGAGCCGGTCGTGCCCTGCCCTGCGCGCTCCAGCAGCTGCGGCAGCATCGAGAAGATCGACGGCGGGTAGCTGCGCCGCGTGGGGGGCTCGCCGCTCGCGAGGCCGATCTCGCGCTGCGCACGCGCGAAGCGCGTGAGCGAATCCACGAGCAGCAGCACCTTCTTTCCCTGGTCGCGGAAATGCTCGGCGATGGTGGTGGCGACGTAGGCCGACTTGATGCGCTCCATGGGCGGCCGGTCGGAGGTGGAGACCACCATCACCGTCTTCGCGAGGCCTTCGGGGCCGAGGTTGTGCTCGATGAATTCCTTCACTTCGCGGCCGCGCTCCCCGATCAGCGCGATCACGTTGACCTCGGCCGTCGAGCCGCGCGCGAGCATGCCCAGGAGCGTGCTCTTGCCCACGCCGGGCGGCGAGAAGACGCCGACGCGCTGGCCTTCGCCGAGCGTGAGCAGGCCGTCGACGGCGCGGATGCCGGTGGCCAGCGGCGCCGCGATCATGCGGCGCGCCAGCGGACTCACCGGCTCGCGGTGCACCGGCTGCTGCGCCACGGCGCCGAGCGGGCCGTGCTCGTCGATCGGCTGGCCCAGCGCATCGAGCACGCGCCCGAGCAGCGGCGCCCCGACCGGGCAGACATGGCCGCGGCCGGTCGGCAGCACCTCGGTCAGCGCCGAGATCCCGGTGATCGGCCCCAGCGGCGTGAGGATGGCCGTGTTGTTGCGGAACCCAACGACTTCGGCAAGCAGCGGCGGCTCGCCGGGCGTGACCAGCTCGCACAGCTCCCCTACGTGGGCCTGGATGCCGGTGGCGTCGATCAGCATGCCCACGGCCTTGCTCACGCGCCCGCGCATGGCCACCGGCGTGACGCGGCCGAAGGCCTGCTCCAGATCGGCCACGATGCCGAGGGCGGCATCGGACATCGCGTTGCCGGCGAAATCGCTCGAGGTCTGCATCAGCGCCGCCCTCCCGCGGGCGAGGCCAGGCCGCCGCGCTCCACCGCGCGGCGGAAGGCCTCGAGTTGCGCATCGACGCCGATTTCCAGCACGCCGGTCGAGGTCTGCACCACGCACGCACCGGCGGGCAGCGACGCATCGGGCGTGAGATTCACGGTCATGCTCCAGTTGGCTTGCTCGCGCAGCCGATGCAGCAGGTCGCGCATGGTCGCTTCCTGCGCCGGCGCCACGCGCACGGTGATGAAGGGCTCGGTGCGCAGCAGCGCCTCGACGCGCACCAGCGCACTGCGAAAGAGGATGGCGGGGTCGACCTCGGAGATGAACTGGCCCACCGCCTTCACCACCAGCTGAGCCATCGACACGCGCAGCGCCTGCAGCTGCCGCTCGGCAGCCATGCTCTCGGAGACGAGCTGCTTCGCATACTCGGCCTTCGCACGCTGCAGCCCTTCGTCGTAGCCCCTGCGCAGGCTGGCCTCGGCCTCCTGCTCCGCCTGCGCGACGATGCGGCCCGCTTCCTGGCGCGCGCTCTCGACCACGGCCGATGCGTCGAGCAGGGCCGCGTACTCGTTCTCCTTGAGGACCTTGCGCTCGCTCAGGAGCTGCAGGTTCTCCGTGGTGATCAGAAAAGCCAGTCCCATTGGGGCAATCTTTCGGGAACGATGCAGGACAGCATCAACTCGTGGACCTGGCGCGCCTGCGGCGGCTCGAACTGCGGCACGCTCAGGGCGCAGACGCGGCGCGGCAGCTTGTATTGCAGGCGGCGCAGCAGGGAGTCGCCCTCCGGCGCGACCATGCCCACCAGCAGCCGGTAGCCGCGTTCGACCACCACGCGGCCGGCGGCCAGCGGCCTCTGTTCGAGCGCGGAGTGGTTCATGCGCAGCTCGGTCAGTTGCGGCACGCGGTCGAGCAGGAAGTCGACTGCGTCCTCGTCGAAGCGGCAGGCCTGGCGCCGGACCTGGTAGCCGACGCCGCCGCGAATCCTGAAAAGCGGCAGGTGCGCGCTGAAACCCAAGTAGGCCGCAAGCCTGCGCAGCGCTCCCCCATCGAGCAGCGCCAGGCGCTTGACGCGCGAATCGAAGTTGAAGTCGGCGGCCGTCGCGAAGGCGCCCGGGCCGCGCTGCAACAGGCCGGCCAGCACCGCCCGCCCGCCCTCGCCCAGCCGCGCCGGCAAGCGGTGCGGCGCCGGCCAGTTCGCGGGCAGCCAGCTCGGATGCAGGTCGAGCTCGGGATGCAGGTTGAAGCGCGTCACCAGGCGTACCAGGTCCATCGGGCTGCCTGGGGAAGCGCTTTTCATCGCCGGAATACCTGGCTGCGAGCCCAGCTGCGCCAGTCGAGGCCCTGTCGCCGCAACAGGCCGGGCAGCGCCATGAGGCAGAGCACCGCCGCTGCGAGCAGGCCCAGCAGCACCATCGCGGTCTGGGTGGAGAACAGGCCCAGCACCGCCGGCCGCGCCGGTGCGCCGCCCGCGGCCGGCGCCACGGAGAGCTTGCGGGCCTCGAAGAGCGAGAGCGACACTTGGTCGTGCGTGAGGCCCTCGATGCCATGCGCCACCATGTCCTTGACGGCCGGCGCGAGCAGCCGCAGGTCGACGTCGGGCCGGTGCTTGATGAAGACGGCGGCCGACGAAGGCCGGATCTTCTCGGAGAGCGGGTCGTTGGCCGGGATCACCACGTGCACGCGCGCGGCCACCACGCCGTCGACATTGCGCAGCGTCTGCGAGAGCTCCTGCGACACGGCGTAGATGTAGCGCATGCGCTCCTCGGACGGCGTCGAGACCAGGCCCTGCTTGCGGAACACCTCGCCCATGCTGGAGTAGCGCTCGCCCGGCAGGCCCTGGTTGCGCAGAACGTCGAGCGCCTGGCTGAGGCGGCCTTCGTCCACGTCGACCTGCCAGGTGCTGCCTTCGAGCCGGGCCTTGGACGAATCGATGCCCTCGTTCGCCAGCGCGGCGACGATCTCGTTGGCCTCCTGCTCGTTGAGGTTGGAATAGAGCGCGACCTTGCAGCCGGCCAGCGCGAAGACCAGGGCGAGTGCCGCAAGCCAGCGGAAGTGTTTCATTGCTGGTTCTTCAGAAGCGTGCCGAACAGGCTCGTGGCGGCGCTCGCCAGGCCGGTGGAGACGTGCATCTTGGCGAACATCATGTGCGCCTCCATCGAGTGGTCGGTCATCACGAACATGGTCTTGATGGGGTCCGAGAGATCGACGGACTCGAGCATGCTGCGGCGCAGGTCCTCGTAGGAGCGCACGTTGCCCGAGAACTGCGCGGCCAGCGACTTGGCGGCGTCGCCGATCGCGCTGGGCCCGGCCACGGTGGTGGGCGGCGCCTGCACGCCGTTCATCATGTTGGCGAACATGCGCGTGTCGCCCGGATCGAAGCGCGACGGCCCCGCCGTCTGTTGTGCGGCCGCGGGGCCTGCAAGCTCAGCCGGCGGCGCTGCGACGGCGGCCGAGGCGATGGGATCGGTCATGTTCAACTCCTGGAAAAAGGCCCGCACGAGGCCGGCGCCGGCGTCGCGCGGGCACGGCCATCAGGACGACTTCGCCGACTGGCGGATGTCGTTGCCGGTGGTCTTCGCCACTTCGCCGCCGGCAGCGCTCGCGCCGTTCACCGTGTGCGCGGTGGAGGCCGCGCCCTGAATGGCGGTGGAGGCGGTCATGCTGGCGGTCATCAGGCGGGCGTTGTCGGCGGCGGCCTGCTGCATCTGCTGGATCGAGGTGTCAACTGCGCTCATGCGATTACTCCTGGTTGGGTTGCTGTTTCACTGGGGTTTGAAAGACGCTTCGTCCTCGGACGAAGCCATTCCGTGCAGCGGCGCGAACGCAGCCGCTGCACGAAATCGGGGTCGGCACGGGTGCCATCTCGTCACCTCGCCGGCTTGTTGTTGGGAACGCCGCCGCTCAGGACCAGCCCATCGGCCTCGATGCGCTTGAGCTCGGCGCCTGAACGCAGCACCGATCCCTCGTAGTAGCGGTTGCCGTTGGACAACTGGATATGGCGCAGGCCGTTGCCGTCTTCGGTGATGCTCACCATGCGGGCCGGCAGCAGGCCCTGCCATCCATCCCAGTTCGCGCGCATCTCGGCGTCCTTGTCGACCTGCTGCGCCTTCTCGCGGTACTGCACCTTGTCCGACACCAGCACCGAGGGGTGCAGGTCCTCGCTGAGCCGCCGGATCTTCTGCCGCACCGACGAGTCCTCGACCGTGCCGCTCAGCACCAGCCGGCCCTGGCCGGTATAGCTGACCGCCACGCCCGGGTCGCCGACATAGCGGCGCGCCTGCTCGACCATCTCCTCGGCCGAGTGCACGTTGACGGCCACCTGGCGGCCGAAAGGCTCCATCGCGCGCTGCAGCGTGTCGCGCCGCTGCTTCGATTCGACATAGCCCTTGACGTTGAAGAGCCCGCCCGGCGCAGCCACCACCTCGACTTCCGGAAACGGCACCAGCGCGCGCTCGACTTCGGCCAGGTTGACCTGCCCGGGCGTGCCGCCTGCTCCGCCGCGCTGGCCGGCGACCCACACTGCTGCCATCGCGATCGCGGCGAACAGCACCACGATGCCGCCCACCCAGTAGCCGACGAGCCGTTCGCGCTGCAGAGGCGCCCGCCCGGCCGCGTGCATGCCGGCATGCACGTCGTTCGGCGGCGCGAACATGCGGTCCTCGCGCGCCGCGGCGGAGTAGCTGCGGTCGAGCTGGAAATCGATCTGGCCCACGCTCACGATGTCGCCGGCCACCACGCTGCGGCGCGGCTGGTGCATCTCCTCGCCATTGAGCCTTGCACTCGCCGTGCCCAGCCGCTGCATCGACACCACCAATTCTCCGACGGTGAACACCAGGTGGCGCGGCAGCACGTCGCCGCCGGGCAGCATCACCTCGCACTCGCCGCCCGAGCCCAGCACGTTGATGCCGGGCTTCAGGGCGATGGTGCGGCCCTTCACCGCGCCGCTGAGGAAACGCACGCACCAGCCCACGGCCGGCACGGCCGCCTCGGAGGCCTCGTGGCCGAGTTCCGCGTCGCGGTCGGTGCCGGCTCCGTTCACGTCCTCAGCCCCCCGCCGCCGGCGTCGGCGGCAACGGCAGCAATGGCGCCGCGGCAGTGGCGCCGGGCGTCACCAGCCGCGGCGTCAGGAGGTAGAAGCGCTCCATGTTGATCTGCTTCTTGTCGGAGTACTTGAAGAGGCTGCCGACACCCGGAATGTCCTTCAGCACGGGAACGCCGGTCGTCGCATTGCTGCGCTCCTCCGACGAGTAGCCCGCGATCAGCAGGCTCGCGCCCTCGTCCACCAGCGCCTGCGTGTTGACCGTGCGGCGGCGCACGATCGGGATGCGGTCCACGGCCTGCGCGCTGAGGTCGCCGTCGACGATATCGATGGACATCATCACGCCGCGCCCCGCCTTCTCGTCGATGATGAGCGGCGTGACGCGCACTGCGGTGCCGGCTGTGATGCTGAAGAGGCCCGCGTCCTGAAAGCCATCGACGCGCACGTAGAACTCGCTCAGGTTCTCCAGCACCGCCTCCGTGTTGTCCAGCGTCATGACCTTGGGCCTCGCCACGAAGTTGGCGTCGCCGTTGGTCGCGAGCGCGGTCACGCGCGCGAGCAGGTAGTTGCGCGCGCTGTTGCCGATGGCCGCAGTGAACATCGCGCCGAGTGGCGTGACCGGCTGGCCGTTCGCGTTCACGCCGCCGATCTGGCCGGCCTCGCTGGTCGAGCCGTCCCAGGTGAGCGGACTGCGGTCGCCGCGGCCGGTCTGGAGGTCGCCGTGGCGGCCGTGCAGGCGCCAGTCGATGCCCAGGCTGCTGAGCGTGTCGGAGCTGATGTCCATGATCGTCACTTCGATCTCGATCAGCCGCGGGCGCACGTCCATCGATTCGATCAGCTTCGCGTACTGGTTCATGCGGTCGGGCGTGTCGCGCACGAGAACCGCGTTCATGCGCGTGTCGGCCTGGAACTGCGGCAGTTCGCTACCCATTCCTCCCGGCATGCCGCCGAGCGAAGAGGCGCCGTCGCCGTTGATCGGCGAGAGGCCCGAAATCTCGACCTTCGGCGCGTTGATCGACTCGCCGCTGCGCAGCTTGACCTGCCGGTTGGGGCCGACCGAAAGCGTCGCGCTGGTGCCGCGCGCGCCCGGCCCGCCGCTCGACAGGTTGCCGCTCGCGCGGCCATAGAGGCTGCGCAGCACGTTGGCCACACCCGGAATCACGGTCTCCTTGCCCGAGCGGTTGATCCTGAAGTCCGAGGCCCACGCGTACTTCAGCGGAAAGAGCCGGATCTCCGCGCCGTCGGCCATCGCGCTGCGCTGGTCGGCCAGCTTCACGGCCTGGCGGACCATCTCGACGTAGCGGCGCGGGCCGGTCACGTAGACGCTCGCATCCTTGGCGCTGATCGACAGCGGGTAGCGCTCGTCGGAGATGCGCAGGCGCACCAGCGTCTCGGCGATGCGCTCCGCGTTGTCGGCGGCGATCGGCAGCACCTCGCTCTTGGCGTCGCTCGCGAGGTCGATGAAGAGGAAGGCACCGTCGAAGTACCAGGTGAGCCCGTTGACCGAGCAGACGCTGTTGAGGATGTTCTGCGCCGGCCCCGAGAACTTTCCGCTGATGACGCCCGTCACCTTGGGATCGATCACCGCGGTGATGCCCTGCGAGGCCGCCAGCTCCCGCAGGAAGTCGGGCAGCGGCTTCTCGTTGGCGACGATCTGGAACGGGCGGTTGTTCCAGCGCAGCTCCGCCGCCATCGCCCGCTGCGCGCCGGCGAGGAAGAGCGCTGCCAGGGCCAGCAGCATCAGCGCGTGCAGCGTTCGGCTCATTGCAGCTGCGTGAGCGTATGGAACGCCCGCTCCGCGAAGCGCACCATGTCGCCGCCCAGCCAGCCCGCGGTGACGATGATCGCGACCATCACGGCAATCAGCCGGATCGATTGGCCGATGCTCTGGTCCTGCACCTGCGTGACAGCCTGCAGCACGGCGACGACGAGGCCGGTGACGGTCGACACCACCACCACCGGCAGCGAGATCCAGAGCACGAGCATCAAGGCCTCGCGGGTGATGTCGAGGATGTTCTGCGGGGTCATGAAGCGATTCGGCGGAAGAGACGGGATTCATCGGTCAATGGGCTTGCGGATTGGTGACCCAGCCCACCGGCTGCAGGGCCACGTCTTCGTCGACTTCCTGGTAGGAAAGCACCGGAAGCGTCGGCGCCACCGGTTCGATCAGGGTCTTGACGTAGCGGCGCACGTCCGACGAGGCGATGGCCACCACGCGGTTGGCCGTGGAGCCGAGGATGCGGCGCACCTGCTCCCGGATGTCCTGCGTGACCGCAGGGCTCAGGAGCAGGAGGTTGCCGCGCGGCGATCTCTCGACCGCGTTCTGCACGCGCTCCAGCAGGCTGGACTCGAAGAGGATCGCCTCCAGCTGCCGGTTCGCGCCGACGTAGCGGCTGGTGATGTAGCGCCCGAGGTCGATGCGAACCAGTTCCGTGAGTGCGATCGAGTCCTGCTCCTTGGCGGCCCAGATCGCGAGGCTTTCGAAGATCGCGTGCAGGTTGCGGATCGGGATGCCTTCCTGCAGCAGCCGGCGCAGCACTTCCGCGATGCGCTGCGCAGAGGCCACGCGCGAGACCTCGGCCGCGAGCTCGGGCGCATCGCGCTGCACCGAGTGCAGCAGGCGCTGCACCTCCTGCAGGCCGATCAGCTCGCGCGCGTTGCGGCGCACCGCGTGGTCGACGTGGAGGCCGATGACCTCTTCGCTGTTCCAGGTCTTCAAGTCCGCATCGGCACGGGGCACCCACAGCACGCGGGCGAAGGGTCCGAAGGGCTCGGCAACTTCCGCATCGGCCGGCGCAGCAGCGGTTTCCGAAGGATCGAGCATCTGCCAGCCGGGCCTGAGCGTGCCGCGCGCCACCGCGACGTCATGCACCAGCACTTGGTAGTCGTAGGGTGCGGGCAGATCCCAATAGCCGAGCTGCAGGCGCGGAAAGATCGGGCCGAGATCGCTCTCGACGGCCGTCTTCACCGTCGACAGGTGACTGTCGAGCACATGGCGGTCCACCAGTCCGCGCAGGCCGCTGGACAGGCGCACGGCGAGCGGCGCGGCGATCGCGTGGTCGCTCTCGCTTTCATCGGAGGCCACGCCTTCGCGGTGCGAGATCCAGTCCGGCGTATTGCGCTGCCTGCGCAGCATGCGCATCGTGAACCCCAGGCCCAGCAGGATCGCCGCCAGCAGGCCGAACACCCATTTCGGGAAGCCCGGAACGACTAGGAAACTCGCCACCGCCAGGCCCGCGATGATCAGCGCGCGCGGATGGGCCATCAGCTGGTCGCCGATCTGGTTGGCCAGTTGCGCATCGCGGCGTTCGCCCGTGCCGACGCGCGTGATGACGATGCCGGCCGCGATCGAGACCAGCAGCGACGGGATCTGGGAGACCATGCCGTCGCCCACCGTCAGGATGGCGTAGCGCTGCAGCGCACCGCCGAGGCTCATGTCGTGCATCAGCGTGCCGATGGCGATGCCGGCCAGGATGTTGATCAGCGCGATGACCATGCTCGCGATGGCGTCCCCCTTCACGAACTTCATCGCGCCGTCCATCGCGCCGTGCATCTGCGACTCCTGCTCCAGCAGCTGGCGGCGCTTCTGCGCCTGCACGGAAGACAGCACGCCGGCGCGCACGTCGGCGTCGATGCTCATCTGCTTGCCCGGCATCGCATCGAGGGCGAAGCGCGCCGCGACCTCGGCTACGCGCTCCGAGCCCTTCGCGATCACGATGAACTGCACGATCGCGATGATGAGAAACACGACGCCGCCGACCACCACGTTGTTGCCCACGATCAGCTTGCCGAAGGTGTCGATGATGTGGCCCGCGTTCGCCTGCAGCAGGATCAGCTTGGTCGACGCGATGTTGAGCGCGAGCCGGAACAGCGTGGTGAAGAGCAGCAGCGAGGGAAAAGTCGAGAGCGACAGCGCCGAGGGCACGTACATCGCCACGATCAGCAGCACCAGGCTGATCGCCAGATTGCACGCGATGAGAAAGTCCAGGAGCGGCGTCGGCAACGGCAGCACGAAAAGCGCCACCACCACCACCAGCAGGCCGGCCAGCAACAGGTCGTTGTAGCGGCCTGCATTCACGAGGCGATCGCGCATGCTGCCGCGGGGCGTTCGAAGGGGTCGCGCGGGGCTCGCCATGCGTGCTGGGCCTCGTGGGGGTTCTTGGGTGTTATGAATCGAAAGGTTTCGAAAACTGAACCGAACGTGAATTTGTTCACGTCGCGACGCACTCTAAGCGGCGCGATCCGGTCACGACAACCACGAGTTCTCGTAGGCGCGAAGGCGCTGTCGCGCGCAGGGCACTACGCATTTGCGTACTACCTGCAATACCTTCATTTCGCTAAGCTGCGCCTCCCGATGCGGGCTGCATACGCGTGGCGCCGAGGAATGTGGACAGTGACTGAACGTAGCGATTTGTTCAACGAAAGCGTGAATGCCGACGCGGGCTGAGGACGCGGCGACGGAGCTCGGCGACGCGCCTGCGCTGCCTCGCGCAACGGTTGCCTGCGTGCACGCGCTCAATCGGCTCTACGACAGCGCGCGGCCGCGGGAATTGGTATTGCGCAACGTCGGCTATCGCCTTCAGTGGATCCACGACCCTGTCATCGGCCACGGCGCGCGAGAGAGCTATCGATTCAGGATGGGAACGCAAGTCGGCCACCTCGCGCTGGACGCGCCCAGCACGCAGGCGCTGCTCGGCGAGCGCCGCAGCGACCTGCTGCCGCGCGATCTGCGCTACATCCTGCTGGCCGACGCGCTGCATCCGATCGTCGACGCGCTCGAGAAGGCGCTGCGACTGCATTTCGAATGGCAGCCGCCCGAGGCCGAAGCCCGGGACACGGTGCCGGGCGATCCCGAACGCGCGGCCTTCTTCGTCGCCACGGCCGCCGATGAGGGCGCGACGCTGCGCGGCTTCGTGCAGTTCGAGGACGACGCCGTTTTCGATGCACTCGTGCCGGCCGGCACCATGCCGCGCGTCCTGCGAGCGACGCACTCCTTCGACACGCTGCGCCTGCCGCTCGGCTTCACGATCGGCAGCACGCCGATCCAGCTGCGCGAGATCACGAGCATCCGGGCAGGCGACATCATCGGCATCGAGCAATGGAGTTCCTCCGGCGCGGCGATCGTCGTCAGCGCCGAACTCGGCGGCCCCTCGGGCTTTCGTCTCTTCGCCTTCGCCGAAGGCTCCCGGATCACCGTTCAGCAATCCATCGACAGCGCCATGAAGCAAGACCCCGCAGCCCAATCCCAGGACGCCGACGCCAGCGTCAACCTCCCGATCGATCGGCTCGATGCGCTGGAGGTGACGCTTCGCTTCGAAGTCGGCGACCTGTCGCTCACGCTCGGGGAACTGAAGAGCATCCGCGCCGGCCACGTGTTCGACCTCGGTCAGCCGCTCAACCGCAGCCCGGTGCGCATCCTCGCGCACGGCAACGTGCTGGGCAAGGGCTACCTGGTCGCGGTGGGCGACCGCCTCGGCGTGCGTGTGTCGGAGTTCGCGCCCGGCGAAGTCTGAAGAGCGCACACCACAGGCGACCCCGATGCAAGGCGGACTCCCCGAACCTCTCACGCTCGTCGCGCTGATCGTCGCGTTCGGCGTCGCGCCCTTCGTGGCGCTGATGGTGACCAGCTATACCAAGCTGGTCATCGTCTTCGGCCTGCTGCGCACGGCGCTGGGCCTGCAGCAGACGCCGCCCAACATGGTGCTCAACGGCATCGCGATCATCCTGTCGGTCTACATCATGGCGCCGGTGGGCATGGACGTCGGTGACGCCCTGAAGAGCCGCAGCTTCGGCGCCAAGGGCGAAGGGCTGAACGACATCGTCGCGGTGATCGATGCCGCCAAGGCACCGCTGAAGGAGTTTCTGCAGAAGCACACGCACGAGCGCGAGCGGCAGTTCTTCCTGAAGTCGGCCTCCAACATCTGGCCGAAGGCGCGCGCGGAGCGGCTGCAGGCCGACGACTTCATGGTGCTGGTGCCCAGCTTCACGCTCAGCGAGCTGACGCGAGCCTTCCAGATCGGCTTCATCATCTACCTGGTGTTCGTGGTGGTGGACCTGATCGTCGCCACCGTCCTGCTCGCGCTCGGCATGTCGATGATCGCGCCGACCACCATCTCCCTGCCCTTCAAGCTGCTGCTGTTCGTGATGCTGGACGGCTGGACGCGGCTGGTGCACGGGCTGGTGCTGTCGTACCGCTGAGGCCGTTCTCGCTCTGCAAAAAGGTGGGCGTCACCTGGCGAAGAGCATCTCGATGTCGGCGAAGGCCTTGACCTCCAGCGCATTGCCGGAGGGATCGAGGAAGAACATCGTGGCCTGCTCGCCGGGCTCGCCCTTGAAGCGGATGTACGGCTCGATCACGAACTCGACGTCCTGCGCCCTCAGACGAGCCGCCATCGCTTCCCATTCGGCCATCGGCAGCACGATGCCGAAGTGGCGCACCGGCACGCCATGGCCGTCGACTGCGTTGCGCTGCGCCACGCCCGTCTCGCCGGGCGCGAGGTGGGCCACGATCTGATGGCCGTAGAAGTTGAAGTCGACCCAGTCGTCCGCGCTGCGGCCTTCGGGGCAGCCCAGCAGCTCGCCGTAGAACTTGCGGGCCAGCGCGATGTCGTGCACCGGGAAGGCCAGGTGGAACGGGGACATCATGGCCGGGTTGGTTGTAGGAGTCAGCATGGCGGAGGGCTCTGCGTGGATGAAGATGCGTGATCCTAGCGCGCGGCGGCGCCCTCCGCATCGGCGCGATAGCGTCGGCGCAGCGCGTGCTCTTGGCCGATGCGTTGACCTGGCCGAGCCCGCGAGCTTGCTGGCGCAGCTGCGCGGCCCACAACGGTACAGGCTAGGGCCTGTTAACGCTATTTGCGGGGATCGCGTTGCCCAGCCAAGGGGCTGGATGCAAGGCGCCCGCGCGCGGCAAGGCTTGCGCCTTGCAAGCGCGGGCAACGCCGCAGACGGCCCCTTGGCTGGGCAACCCGGAGGGAAGGCCTGCCAGGGCGCGCCACTCGGCGTTGCGCTCCTTGTGCGTGCCGACGCACGCACGGCGTCGCGCGCCTTGATTGGCCCGCCCTGGCAGGCCTTCGCGACCCCGCAAATAGCGTTAACAGGCCCTAGGCTGGCACCACCGCCGTGGCCTCGATCTCGAACAGCATGCCGTCGAGCGCCAGGCGCGGCACCGGAACGAGCGTGCACGCCGGCTTGGGTGCATCGCCCCAGACGCGATCGAGCTCGGCACCGAACACGTGAAGCCGCTCCTCGGTGTGATCGACCACCAGCACCAGCAGTCTCGCGACGTGCGTGACCTCGGCACCGGCCGCCGCGAGCGCCACGCGCATGTTGGAAAGGGCCTGGCGCACCTGCGATGGATAGTCGGGCGGCAAGCTGCCCTCGGCCGTTTCGCCGCCCTGCCCCGCAACGAGCACGAGCCGGCTTCCGGGCGGGACGATCGCCAGGTGCGAATAGCCGTTGGGTGCCGGGTCGTAGAGGCCGGGCGGGTTGATGAGCTGAATGGTGGTCATGCGTTTTCCATGAGTAGTTGATCGGAATGGGCCGAGAGCTTGCCGACCAGGCGATCGACGGCGAGATCGGCCTCGGCGAGCGATCGTGCCAGCTGCTCGCCGCCGAACTCGTCGTACTCGACGGCCACTTCGTGTACCTCGCGGATGCCGATGTAGCCGAACACCGAGCGCACGCTGGCCTCCGTATGGTTGAGGTGCGCGATGCGCTGGCCTCGGCCGTAGCCGAAATCGCCGCGCGAGCCCAGCAGCACCAGCCGCTTGCCCGCATCGGCCAACAGGGGCCAGTAAGGCACCTCGCCGCGCGCGCGGTCGAAGCCGAAGGTGCGGCCCACGCGCACGATGTTGTCGATGTAGGCCTTGAACTGCGCCGGCACGCCGAAGTTGTACATCGGCAGGCCGACCACGATGAGGTCGGCGGCGATGAGCTGGTCGACCAGACGATCGCTCTCCGCAAGCACTTCGTGCATCCACGGCTCGCGCGCGGCCGCCGGCGTGAACGCGGCATGGATCCAGGGACCCGTGACATGCGCGGGCGGCGACTGGCCCACATCGAGGTGATCGATGCGGTCCGCAGGCCGCGCCGCGTGCCAGCGTTCGACGAAGCGCGCCGAGAGCCTGCGGGTGTGGGAACCATGGGGATCGATGCCGGAGCGGCCCGGCCGCGCACTGGCGTCGATGTGCAGAAGCGTGGTCATGAAAGGGTTTTTCCTTGGTGCTATGGATGAATCGAAGTATTCAATCTATGGTTGCGCAGCCCTTTCCACAAACGATGATTTCTTCCAGATGAATGAGTTGGTTTCACCTGTGCGGCGAGCGCGGCGGCTGCCGCCGCTGTCGTCGCTGCGCGCCTTCGAGGCGGCCGCGGCGCACCTGAGCTTTCAGCGCGCGGCGGCCGAGCTCTCGGTCACGCCCACCGCCATCAGCCACCAGGTGCGCGGACTCGAGAGCGCCCTGGGCCAGCCGCTGTTTCGCAGGCTCACGCGCCAACTGGCGCTCACGCCGGCCGGGCTGCGCCTGTTCCATGCGCTGCGCGAAGGCTTCGACACGCTCGAGGCCGGCGTGCATGCGCTGCGCGACCGCGCTGCAGGCGACACGGTCACGCTCACGACCAACACCGCTTTCGCGGCCAAGTGGGTGCTGCCGCGCATGGCGGCCTTTCGCGCCGCCTGCCCCGGCATCGAACTGCGCTTGCACGCGAGCGATCTGCTGGTCGATCTTGCGCGCGGCGATGCCGATCTCGCGATCCGGTCCGGCAGCGGCGGCTGGCCGGGCCTGGCGACGATAGAGCTGATGCCCGAGCGCTATGCGCCGGTGTGCAGTCCCCTGCTCGGACTGAAGCGCGTGCAGGAGTTGCCGAAGCACCGGCTGATCCACTGCGACTGGCAGCCGCAGGCGCGCGCGCCGGCGGTGTGGCCGCGCTGGTTCGAGGCGGCCGGTATCGCCGCGAGCAAGTCGCGCACGACACGCGCCGGCTCGGGCCTCTCGTTTTCCGACGAAACGCACGCGCTGCTCGCCACGCTGGCGGGCCACGGCGTGGCCCTGCTGAGCCTCACGCTGTGTGCAGAGGAGTTGCGAAGCGGCGCGCTGCTGCAGCCCTTCGGGCCCGCGCTCGCCACCGGCAGCTATTTCCTCGCAGCCGCCGAAGGCCGCGAGCGTGAACCGGCGGTCCGCGCTGTGTGGCAGTGGATCGCCGGCCAGGCCGGACTCAAAGCTCGACGATCGGGCTGAAGCCGCCCCAGAACATGCGCTTGCCGTCGAAGGGCATGCTCTTGGGATCCATCATGTCGTTCAGGCGCGGATCGCTCATTACCTTGGCGTTGACTTCGTCGCGATGCTGGCGCGACTCGAACACGATGTACGAAAAGATCACGGTCTCGTCGTCCTTCAGTTTCACGGCCTGCGGAAATGACGTGACTTCACCGGACTTCACATCGTCGGCCACGCATTCGCGGTATTCGAGGGCGCCATGCTCGCGCCAGATCTTTCCTGCCTTGGTCGCGATCTCGCGGTACTTCTCGATATTGCTCTTGGGAACGGGAAGGACGTATCCATCGACATAGGACATTCGAAATCTCCTTGGGGTTGGGATGAAACACAGAACCTGCTGGTTCAGTATAAGCCGGCTTCGACGCCGGTTTCAAGTCCCCGCAACTCTGTGCCGAAGCTCTTGGGAAAGGTGTAGGAAAACATCCCGCGGCCTTCCGGCGGTCCAACATGTCCCCCGCGCCCGTGGACAAGCTTGTGGAAAACTGCACTGGGAACTTTTTAGATCGTTGCCCCGCAAGGCCTGCGCCCGGATTGCCTCCGGAAGCAGCAGTGGAACACTTGACAAGCAGGAAGTGTCATCCGATCGCCCATACCCTGGCCGCCGCCGTTCAACGAGGGACAGACACATGCAGGAAAAACCCGTGAAGATTCCCGGCCCGGACCATCCGATCACCATTGCCGCGAACCCCGCGCGCGTGGTCGTGAAGGCCGCAGGCCGCGTCATCGCCGACACGCGCGCAGCGTTGACGCTGCGCGAAGCGAGCTACCCTGCCGTGCAGTACATCCCGCGCAAGGACGTGGACATGTCGCTGCTCGCGCGCACCGAGCATGCCACCTACTGCCCCTTCAAGGGCGACTGCGCGTACTACAGCATTCCCTCGGCCGGCGGAAAAGGCGCGAACGCCGTGTGGACCTACGAGCAGCCCTACGAGTCGGTCGAGCAGATCAAGGACCACCTCGCCTTCTATCCCGACCGCGTCGACGCGATCGAGGAAAGGACGCAGGGCTGAACGGGCGTCTCAGCCCGCGCGCAGCTGCTCGCGCAGCTTGGCGCCGATCTCCGGCCGCTCCAGGAAGGGATCGGCCGGATTCGAGATCGAGACGATGCTTTCCATGCGGCTCTTCACGTTGCCGAGCGCCTTCGGGTGGCTGAACACGTAGAACTGGTTGGCGCCAATCGCCTCGAACACCATCTGCGCCACTTCGGCCGCCGTCACCTTGCCGCTGCTGACGGCCTTGTTGCTCATCGCCTGGCCGATCAGCTGGCTCTTGGTGAGTTCGCCGGCGGCCAGTGCGCCGGGCCGGTTGCGCTCGCTGCTGGTGATGCCGGTCGGCACGAAGTAAGGGCACAGGAGGCTGGCGCCGATCTGGTCGGTGATGAGCTTCAGGTCTTGATAGAGCGTTTCGGTGAGGCTCACCACGGCCGCCTTGGCTGCGTTGTAGACGCCCATGTTGGGCGGCGCCAGCAGGCCGGCCATGCTCGCGGTGTTGACGATGTGGCCGCGGTACGAAGGGTCCCTGGCGGCGGCTTGCAGCATCATCGGCGTGAACAGGCGCACGCCGTGGATCACGCCCCAGAGATCGACGCCGAGCACCCATTCCCAGTCGGCCACGGTGTTCTCCCACACCAGGCCGCCGGCGCCCACGCCCGCATTGTTGAAGACGAAGTGCGGCGCGCCGAAGCGCTGCTGCACGTCCTTGGCGAGGTGTTCCATCTGCTGCGCATCGGCGACGTCGACCTTGCGCGCGAGCACCTGCGCACCGGCGGCTTCCATCTCGGCGTGCACGCGGTCGAGCGCATCCTGCTGCACATCGACCAGCACGAGGTTCATGCCGCGCGCCGCGCCGATGCGCGCGCACTCGAGGCCGAAACCGGAGCCGGCGCCGGTAAGAACGGCGGTGGTGCCCTTGAAATCCTGAATCATTGCCCGTGTCCTTTTCGTCGCTGAGGGAGACGCTATTGAAGTACGGAAATCCGCACGGCGCAGTCGCGAAGGTGCCCGTCAGCCTTCGACCTTGCGCATCGCATAGCCAACGCGCGGGAAGTGCACATGCACCGTGCCGGCCCGCGGGTCGGTGCGGCGCAGCGTGTAGTGAGTGCGAGTGGCGGCGATGAGTTCGCCTTCGGTCGGTTCGGGGCCGAAGCTTTCGCCAGCGACCGTGACCCGCGTGCCGAGCGGGATGCCGTGCTCATCCTGGAAGGTGCTGTCGGACAGCAGCGTGTGCGGCGTGGAAGCGGCGGCGACGGCGATGGCCTGCTCGGCGTCGAAGCTCTCCATCGTTCCGTGGCCGATCGCGGCCATGCGGTCCATCCAGTCGCCCACGGCTGGCGTGAGCTGCAGGATGCCGGCCATCGAAGGGGTGCGCTTGCGCGTGAACCACAGCGGGTGGTAGCAGGCGAAGTCGGCCACGGTCGGAAAGCCGCCGAGCAGGTAGTCGGTGTCGTCCAGCATGTCGGACATGCGCCGCAGGTAGGACTTGTAGGCCGCAGCCGCATCGCCGGGCCGATGCCGCACCATGTTGACGCTCATGGCCTTGCGGTCCTCGCCGAAGGCTTTCGCCAGCTCGGGCGGCGCCTTGCCGAACAGGTCGGCCGCGCCCTTGCCGCTGAAGCTGTAGGCCATCGCGGCCCAGAAGAGCGTGGTCTCGCCCCATTGGGCAACCACACGCTCCAGGCCCTTGCCGGGCTCGGGATAGATCGACGGCAGCGGCGAGATGTGCTCGAGCACGTCGCAGATCAGCGCGGTGTCGCAGTAGATGTCGGCGCCGATCTGCAGCACCGGCGTCTTGCGGTAGCCGCCGGTGAGTGCGGTCAGGTCCGGCTTGGGCATGATCTGCGGAATGATCACCGACTTCCACGCGAGCTTCTTGTAGCCGAGGATCAGGCGCAGCTTCTCGGAGAAGGGCGAGGTCGCGTAGTGATGGAGGATCAGGTCTGCCATGGGAGGTCCTTGCTTTCTTTGTTGCGCTCACTGCGGCTGCGCGCGCGCGATGACGAGATCGAAATCGGTGCCGGCACCCAGAGTGCCGAAGGCATGGCCCCAGTCGCCGCCCAGGCGCGAGGCGCAGAAGGCACCGGCCACCGCCTGCGGCGCGGTCTGCACGAGCAGCGCACCCTGTACCGCGAGCGCCACGTCCTGCGCGAGGCGGCGCGCTTCGGCCTCGGTGGCCATGGCCTCGATGCGCGCGGGCAGTGCATCGGCCAGCCGGTCGAGTGCCGCATCGACGCCGCGCGCCGGCGCGAGCTCGTGCACCAGCGCCGCGACCGCATCGCCCTTGCGCAGTCCGCGCAGCAGGTCGAGCGCCATGATGTTGCCGGCGCCTTCCCAGATCGAGTTGAGCGGCATCTCGCGATAGACGCGCGCCATCACGCCTTCGCCGCCCTCCTCCACGTAGCCGTTGCCGCCGAGGCATTCCATCGCCTCCTGCGCGAAATGGCTGCCGCGCTTGCAGATCCAGAACTTGGCCACCGGCGTGAGCAGGCGCGCCATCAGGCGCTCGTGCTCGTCGTGCTGGCGATCGAAGGCGCGTGCGAGGCGGATGGCGAGCGCGGTGGCAGCTTCGCTTTCGAGCGCGAGGTCGGCCAGCACGTTCTTCATCAGCGGCTGCTCGATGAGCGGCTTGCCGAAGGCCTGGCGCTGCGCGGTGTGATGCAGGGCCAGGCTCAAGGCCTGGCGCATCAGGCCGCTGGTGCCGAGCGCGCAATCGAGCCGCGTCATCGTGCCCATCTCGAGGATCTGCGGGATGCCGCGCCCTTCTTCGCCGACCAGCCAGGCGCTCGCGCCGTGAAACTCGACCTCGGAGCTGGCGTTGGCCTTGTTGCCGAGCTTGTCCTTCAAACGCTGGATGCGGATGCCGTTGCGCACGTCGTCGCCCATCCAGTCCGGCAGCACACGCGGCATGAAGAAACATGACAGGCCGGCCGGCGCCTGCGCAAGCACCAGGAAGGCGTCGCACATCGGTGCCGAGAAAAACCACTTGTGGCCCGTGATTTCGTAGCGCTCGCCCCAATCGTCGCCGGCGACGCGAACCGCCCGCGTCGTATTGGCGCGCACGTCCGAGCCGCCCTGCTTTTCGGTCATGCCCATGCCCATGGTCACGCCGGGCTTGTCGAGCACGGACTTGAGCACCGGGTCGTACCAGTGGCTTGCGAGCTTGGGACCCCAATCGGCATGGATGGCCGCGTTGCCGCGCAGCGCGGGCGTCACGGCATAGCTCATCGAGATCGGGCACAGGATCGAAGGTTCGAGCTCGGTGAAGAGCATGAAGCCTGCGGCGCGCTGGACGTGCGGGGACGCGCCGAGCGCCGACGGGCCGCCCCTAGGCGCGAGCGCCCCCTCGGGGGGCAGCGCAGCGGGCTTGCCCGCAAGCGTGGGGGCCTCATGCTCCGCGGTCCATGGCGTGCCGTGCAGGCCCGCGCCCACCGCCGCTTTCATCAACGCGTGGTAGCTCGGATGAAATTCCACCTCGTCGATGCGCCGGCCGAAGCGGTCGTGCGTGTGCAGCACCGGCGGGTTCGTGTTCGCGAGCCGCGCGTGGGTCTGCATCTCGATCGAACCGACCACGCCGCCCAGATGCGCCAGCGGCGCAAGCTGCAGCTGCGGCGCGTTGAACTTCAGCGCGTCAAGCAACGGCCGGTTGGTTTCGAACAGGTTGTAGCCGGCCAGCGGTGCCGGCTGGTTGAAGACCTCGTGCGTCGTGATGTCCATCGCCGGCCTCCGCGCGTTCTGCTCAGATCAGCTTCACCAGTTGCTTGCCGAAGTTCTTGCCCTTGAGCAAACCGAGGAAAGCCTCGGGTGCCGACTCGATGCCCTGCACGATCGACTCGCGCGGCTTGAGCTTGCCGCCGGCCACCAGCGCACCCAGCTCGGCCAGTGCCTCGGGCCAGACTTCCATGTGCTCGCTGACGATGAAGCCTTCGAGCTTCATCCGGTTGATGAGGAACAACGCCGGATTCGCCAGCGGCAGCGGCTGGCCGTCGTAGCCGGCGATCATGCCGCACAGTGCGACGCGCGCGAAGGCATTGGCGCGCAGCAGCACTGCGTCGAAGATGTAGCCGCCGACGTTCTCGAAGTAGCCGTCGATGCCCTTCGGGCAGGCTTCCTTGAGCGCCGCGCTCATGCTCTTGACGTCGGGGTGTTGCTTGTAGTCGATGCAGGCGTCGAAACCCAGTTCGTCGGTCACGTACTTGCACTTGTCCGCGCCGCCCGCGATGCCGACCACGCGGCAGCCGCGCGCCTTGGCCAGCGCGCCGAAGGCGCTGCCCACCGCGCCGCTGGCAGCCGTGACGACCATGGTCTCGCCGGCCTTGGGGTTGATGATCTTCACCAGGCCGTACCACGCGGTCACGCCGGGCATGCCGACCGCGCCGAGGTAATACGAGAGCGGCACATGCGTGGTGTCGACCTTTCTCAATGCGCCGGGCTGCGAAGCATCGACCACGCTGTATTCCTGCCAGCCGCCGAAGCCGACCACCTTGTCGCCCACGGCGTACCTGGGGTGCCTGCTCTCGACCACCTCGCCGGCCGTACCGCCCTGCATCACCTGGCCCAGCGGCTGCGGCTGGGCATAGCTCTTGGCATCGTTCATGCGGCCGCGCATGTAGGGGTCCAGGCTCATGTAGTGGTGGCGCACCAGCACCTCGTTGTCCTTCAACGGCGGCGTCTCGGTGCTCGCGAGCTTGAAATTGGAGGCGACGGCTTCGCCCTCGGGGCGGTTGTCGAGCAGCTGCTGTCTGTTGGTGGGCATGAAAGTTCTCCTAATCTGTGGAAGGCGGACGCATCGCGTTGGCGCTGCCGGGGCCGGTGGGCAGGCGCCGCTTCACGTACTTGAAGGTGCCGGTGGCGTGCGCGCAGACGCGCTCCTGCTCGTCGAAGATCTTCGCTTCGACGAAGGCCATCGTCGCGGTTCGGTGCAGCAGCTTGCCGCGCGCATGCAGCGGGCCGACCGAAGGCTGCATGAAGCTGGTCTTCATCTCGATCGTGACCACGCCCATCTCCGGCGTCTGGCTGCGCGCGGCCGCGGCCATCGTGATGTCGAGCAGCGTCATGCAGGCGCCGCCGTGGGTCACGTCGAAGGTGTTGAGATGCTCGGGCTTGGCCGTGTAGCGGATCTCGGATTCGCCGCCCTCGAACTTGGTGAGCTCGAAGCCCAGGTGCCGCGCGAACGGGATCTGGCTCGTGTACGAGCGGACATTGATGTCGTCCACGTCAGGCACCCAGGACCACGCTCACGCCGCCGTCGATCGCCAGCCACTGGCCGGTGATGTGCTTGCCGGCGTCGCTCGCGTACAGCAGCGTGATGCCCTTCAGGTCTTCGTCGTCGCCCAGCCGGCCAAGCGGCGCGTGCGAGGCCATCTTGTCCTCGCCGATCGACTTGATCAGGCCGGCGGCCATCTTGGTCATGAAGAAGCCCGGGCAGATCGCGTTGACGTTGATGTTGTACTTGCCCCATTCGGCCGCCAGCGTGTGGGTGAAGCCGATCACGGCGCTCTTCGAGGTGTTGTAGGCCAGGGTCTGCATCTCGGGCGGGTTGCCGTTCAGGCCCGCGATGGAGGCGATGTTGATGATGCGGCCGCTCTTCTTCGGGATCATGTAGCCGCGAGCGATCTGCTGCGCCAGGATGAAGTAGCCGCGCACGTTGAGGTTCATGACCTTGTCCCAGGCCTCGACCGGATGGTCTTCCGCCGGTGCGCCCCAGCTCGCGCCCGCGTTGTTGACCAGGATGTCGACCGCGCCCAGGCGCTCCAGCGTCTCGTCGGCCAAGCGGCGCGTTTCCTCTTCCTTCGAGCAATCGGCCGCGATCCAGCGGGCGTCGATGCCAGCCGCCTGCAGCTCGGCCGCGGCCTGCTCGAGATCGTCGGCCTTGCGCGAGCTCAACATGATCCTGGCGCCGGCCTCGCCGAGCGCATGGGCCATCTGCAGGCCGAGGCCGCGCGAGCCGCCGGTGACGAGTGCGGTCTTGCCGCTGAGATCGAACAGTTTCTGGATATTCCGTGCAGTCATGGTCTCTCCTTTGTCTCAGTCCAGGAACACCGCGGAACCGGCTTTGCCGGGCCGCTGGTGTTGCCCCCGGTGAGGGGGTTGGCGCAGCAACACGAAGTGCGCGAAGCCTGGGGGTGGTTCATATTTCGTAGTCGAGCGCGCTGCGCGACTCGCGCAGGCTGCCGAGCACCGCCGAGACTTCGACGTGCTGCGGATGCTCGAGGTAGGCCTGCAGCGCAGCCTTGTCGTCGAAGGCCGAGCACAGCACGACGTCGCAGTTGGCTTCGAGGCCCGGCGTGCGAACCGCGACCTCGAACTCGCGCATGCCTGGCACCAGGCCGCGGCAGCTGTCGAGCTTGGCCTTGAACAGCGCGGCCTTGGCCGGGTCCTTGAGCTTCCACATGACGATGTGCTTGATCATGGCATTGCCCGCCCGGCCGCCCGAAGGGCAATGAGCGCCCCCTCGGGGGACAGCGAACGAAGTGAGCTTGGGGGCATGTCAATCTTTCAATCTGGAGCGAACGTAGATGAGGACCACGCCGACCAGGGCCACCACCACCCCGGGCACGGCCATGGCCCAGCCGAGGGTCGCGTCCGTTCGGCCCGTCGCGATGCCGAGGACCAGCATGAAAAGACCACCATAGATCAGGATCCATATCCATTTTTCGAGCGTGGCGTGGGGTTTGACGGCCATCAGAAAGCCTCTTCGGGCAACGCGGCGCAAGTCGGATCGCGGCGTTCGACGACCCGGAGCCAGGCGCCGATCTTCGGCAATTCGTAGTTGAAGAAATAGTCTGTCGCGCCGACGCGCCCTACCGTGGCCGGCAGCGCCTTCGACGCGTCGCGTTCGAGCGCATGCTGCGCCACGTCGAGCCAGATCCAGGCCAGCACCGTGTGGCCGAAGGCCTGCATGTAGGGCACGGCATTGGCCAGCGCCTCCTGCGGATTGCCGGTGGCCCAGGCCGCCTTGGTCGCGCTGCCGATGTGATCGAGCGCCTCGGCCAACGCCTTGGCATGGGCAGCCAGCGATGGCACGCGGGCCGCACGTGCAATGGTGTCGGTGATGCGCGCGGCCACCAGCTGCAGGCCGCGGCCGTCTTCCATCAGCACCTTGCGGCCCAGCAGGTCGGCCGCCTGGATGCCGTGCGTGCCTTCGTGAATCATGTTCAGCCGGTTGTCGCGCCAATACTGCTCGACCGGAAAGTCGCGCGTGTAGCCGTAGCCGCCGTGCACCTGGATTGCCAGCGAGTTGGCCTCCAGGCACCACTCGCTGGGCCAGCTCTTGGCGATCGGCGTCAGCACTTCCAGCAGCAGGCGGGCATCGTCGGCCGCCTGCGCATCGCCGGTCTTCTGCTCGTCGACCAGGCGCGCGCAGTAGAGCTCGAGCGCCAGCGCGCCTTCGCAATACGCCTTCTGCGCGAGCAGCATGCGGCGCACGTCGGCGTGCTCGATGATGCGCACCTGCGGCTTGGCCGCGTCCTTGCCGGCCGGGCCCCCGGCGCTGGCGCCGGCTTTTTGTGCATGGCGGCCCTGCGGCCGGTTCTTCGCGTAGTCGAGCGAGGCGTGATAGCCGGCCATGCCGAGCATCGTCGCCGCGGTGCCGACGCCGATGCGCGCTTCGTTCATCATGTGGAACATGCAGTGCAGGCCCTTGCCGGGTGCGCCGACCAGATAGCCCACCGCGCCCGCCTTGCCGCCGACCGGGAACTTGCCTTCGCCGAAGTTCAAGAGCGTGTTGGTGGTGCCGCGCCAGCCTAGCTTGTGATTGAGGCCCGCCAGGGCAATATCGTTGCGCTCGCCAGTGAGGCGGCCTTCCGTATCCACCATCTTCTTCGGCACGATGAACAGCGAGATGCCGCGCGTGCCCGGGATGAGCTTGCCGTTCTCGTCCGGGATCTTGGCCAGCACGATGTGCACGATGTTCTCGGTCAGCTCGTGGTCGCCGGCCGAGATCCACATCTTGTTGCCGAAGAGCCGATAGCGGGGTCCCAGCGGATCGTCCTGGAAATCGGCACCGTCGGGCACGGCGCGCGTCGCCACGTCGCTGAGGCTGGAGCCGGCCTGCGGCTCCGACAGGCACATGGTGCCCGACCAGCGGCCGGCGAACTCGTTCGCTGCGAACACCGATTGCTGCATGGGCGTGCCGTGCACCATCAGCAGGTTGGCATTGCCGCTGGTCAGCATGTTGGCGCCGATGCTGACCGAGGCCATCGCGAAGAAGCTGTTGGCCGCCGCCTGCAGCGTGTACGGCAGCTGCATGCCGCCGATCTCGTAGTCCTGCGCGGCGGAGAGCATGCCCGATTCGACGAAGGCCTTGTGCGCATCGTGCGTGGCCTGCGGCAGGATGACTTTCTCGCCGTCGAAGTGCGGCTCCTGGGTGTCGACCGTGCGGTTGTACGGCGCGTATTTCTCGCGTGCGATGCGCTCGCAGGTGTCGAGCACCGCATCGAAGGTTTCGCGCGAGTGGTCGGCGAAGCGCTCGCGCTGGTTGAGCGACTCGGCTTGGAGCCAGTCGTAGAGCAGGAAGTCGAGGGTGGGACGAAGGCTCATGATCGAATCCAGAGGTTGAGGCTAGCCACCCTTGACCGGTGACGTCATTACAGAACTTCGAATACGCCCGCCGCCCCCATCCCACCGCCGATGCACATCGTCACGACCACCTTCTTCGCGCCGCGGCGCTTGCCTTCGATCAGCGCATGGCCGGTCAGGCGCTGGCCGCTCACGCCATAGGGATGGCCGACGGCGATGGCGCCGCCGTTCACGTTCAGGCGGTCGCCTGGAATACCGAGCTTGTCGCGGCAGTAGATCACCTGCACCGCGAAGGCTTCGTTGAGTTCCCAGAGGTCGATGTCGCCGACCGTGAGTCCCAGGCGCTTCAACACCTTGGGAATCGCGAACACCGGGCCGATGCCCATCTCGTCGGGCTCGCAGCCAGCGACCGCGAAGCCGAGGAAGCGGCCGAGCGGCTTCAAGCCCTTCTTCTCGGCGTAGGTCTCGTCGACCACCACACAGGCGCCGCCGCCGTCGGAGAACTGGCTGGCGTTGCCGGCCGAGATCACGCCGCCCGGAATGGCCGGGCGGATGCCGCTGATGCCTTCCTTGGTGGTGCCGGGGCGGATGCCCTCGTCGTTCTCGACCGTGACTTCCTTGGTACGCAGGCCCAGCACCGGGTCGGCCACGCCGGCCAGCACGGTGATCGGGGCGATCTCGGCCTTGAAGAGGCCGGCCTCGAGCGCGGCGGTGGCCTTCTGCTGGCTCGCGGCGCCGTACTCGTCCATCGCGTCGCGGCCGATGTCGTAGCGCTTGGCGACCTGCTCGGCCGTCTGCAGCATGTTCCAGTAGATCTCGGGCTTGTGCTTCACCAGCCAGGGGTCGGCCAGCATGTGCTTGTTCATCTCGTTCTGCACGCACGAGATGCTCTCGACGCCGCCGGCCACGTAGACCTCGCCCTCGCCCGCGATGATGCGCTGGGCGGCGGTCGCGATGGTCTGCAGGCCCGAGGAGCAGAAGCGGTTGATGGTCATGCCCGCGGTGGTGATCGGCAGTCCGGCGCGCAGCGCGACCTGGCGCGCGATGTTGGCGCCGGTCGCGCCTTCGGGGTTGGCGCAGCCCATGATCACGTCGTCGACCTCCGCGGCCTCGATGCCGGCGCGCGCCACCGCGTGCTGCACCGCATGGCCGCCGAGCGTGGCGCCGTGCGTCATGTTGAAGGCGCCCTTCCAGCTCTTGGCGAGCGGCGTACGGGCGGTGGAAACGATGACGGCGCTGGTCATGGTGGGGTCCTTTGAAAAAGAGGGGTGATGCTTATTGGGGCTGCTGCACGGTGTTGCGCAGCAGCTGGTGATAGAACTGGACCATCTCGACGTAGTTGGCGATCGAAATGCGCTCATTGGTGCCGTGGAAGCGCGGCAGGTCCTCGCTCCGCGCGCGCACCGGGGAGAAGCGGTAGATCGCGTCGCTCAGGATCGCGAAGTGGCGCGAGTCGGTGGCCGCGATCATGAGGCCCGGCGCGACGATGGCATCCGGGAAGGTCTGGCGCACCGATTGCGCGATCGTGCGATAGCCCGTGCTGTCGATGGGCGAGACCGGCGAGGGCTCCGAGTTGCCTGGGTATTGCTTGATCGTGATGGCGTCGTTCGCGACGGTCTTGCGGATGTGCGCCTCCACCGAAGCCAGCGTGTCGCCCGGCAGCACGCGGAAGTTGACGGCTGCCTCGGCACGGCCCGGCAGCACGTTGTCCTTGTTGCCGGCGCGCACGATGGTCAGCGCGGTGGTGGTGCGCAGCATGGCATTGCTGCTCACGCCCTTTTCGAGCTGGCCCTGCACCACCGGGCCGAAAAGCCAGAGGTTGGAGAGCGCGACGCGGCCGAAGCCCTTCATCTCGGGCGCCAGCGTCGCGAACATCTCGCCCGCCACGCCGCCGATCGCGGCCGGCATCGGGTTCGCTTCGAGCTTGGCCAGCGCAGCGCTCATGCTGCCGATCGCCGTGCTGGACGGCGGCATCGACGAGTGGCCCGGCGGCGTGTCGAGCGAGAGGAAGAAGGTGCCGTAGCCCTTCTCGGCCAGGCCGATGAGGGCAGCCGGCTTGTCGAGGCCGGCGAGCACGCCTTCGGTGACCAGCAGTCCCTCGTCGAGCACCCATTCGAGCCGGACGCCGCGCGACTTCAAGAGCTCCGCGATCGGCTTGGCGCCGCGCAGGCCGCTGACCTCCTCGTCGTCGCCCGCCACCAGGTAGATGGTCTGCCGCGGCTGGAAGCCGCCGGCCACGAGCATCTCGACGGCTTCCATCTGCGCCAGCAGATTGCCCTTGTTGTCCCAGGTGCCGCGGCCCCAGACGAAGCCGTCCTTGATCTGGCCGCTGAAGGGGTCGACCTCCCAGGCACGCTCGGTGCCGGGCGCGACCGGAACCACGTCCTGGTGCGCCATCAGCGCGACCGGCTTCGCGGCCGGGTCGCTGCCGGTCCAGGTGTAGAGCAGCGCATGGTCGCCGACGATTTCCTTCTTCAGCGTCGCATGCAGCTTGGGAAATTGCTGTGCCAGGTAAGCGTGGAGCTTCCTGAACTCCTCGCCGTTGGACTGCGCGCCTTCGAAGCTGGAAACAGTGCGGATCGGGATGGCGCCCGAGAGCCGCTCGGCAACCGCCTCGGCATCGACCGCGACCTTCTGGACCGCCGGTACCTGCAACTGCCGCGAGGGCGAGCGCCAGGTGTTGCCCGCGATCACCACTGCCAGCACAAGCAGCGCCAGCAGCAGCCCGAGCAGCACCCTTTTGATCACAGCGCGTCCTCGCCGTCGCTTCAGCTGAACTGCTTGCCTTCGGCCGCCAGCTTCTGGATCAGCGGCGCGGGCTGCCAGAAGCTCGCGTCGTCGCGCGGGTTCTTGGCAAAGCGCTTCATTGCCTCGGCCACGTTGTAGAGGCCGACCTGGTTGGCATAGTGCATCGGGCCGCCGCGCCAGATCGGGAAGCCGTAGCCGGTGAGGTAGACCATGTCGATGTCGCCCGACTTGGAGGCGATGCCGTCCTCGAGGATGTGCGCGCCTTCGTTCACCAGCGCGTAGACCAGGCGCTGCACGATCTCCTCGTCGGAGATCTTGCGCGGCGTGATGCCTTCGTCCTTGCGGTGCTTTTCGATCAGGTCGAGCACGACCTGGCTCGGGATCGCATCGCGCTTGCCGGCCTGGTAGTCGTACCACCCTGCCCCGGTCTTCTGGCCGAAGCGGCCCAGCTCGCAGAGCTTGTCGGCCGTCTTGCTGTACTTCATGTCGGCGCGCTCGGTGGCGCGGCGCTTGCGGATCGCCCAGCCGATGTCGTTGCCGGCCAAGTCGCCCATGCGGAACGGCCCCATGGCGAAGCCGAACTTCTCGATGGCGCGGTCCACTTGCTGCGGCGTCGCGCCTTCGTCCAGCAGGAAGCCGGCTTGGCGCGAGTACTGCTCGATCATGCGGTTGCCGATGAAGCCGTCGCACACGCCGGAAACCACGGCGGTCTTCTTGATCTTCTTGGCGATCGCCATCACGGTGGCCAGCACGTCCTTGGCCGTCTCCTTGCCCCGCACCACTTCGAGCAGCTTCATCACGTTGGCCGGGCTGAAGAAGTGCATGCCGACCACGTCCTGCGGGCGCTCGGTGAAGGCGGCGATCTTGTCGACGTCCAGCGTCGAGGTGTTGGAGGCCAGGATGGCGCCGGCCTTGGCGACGCGGTCCAGTTCCTTGAACACCTTCTCCTTGACGCCGAGCTCCTCGAACACCGCTTCGATGATCAGGTCGGCGTCCTTCAGCTCGTTGTAGTCGAGCGTGGTCGACAGCAGCGCCATCCGCTCTTCGTACTTCTCGGCCTTGAGCTTGCCCTTCTTGACCTGCGCTTCGTAGTTCTTGCGGATGGTGGCGATGCCGCGATCGAGCGCCTCCTGCTTCATCTCGAGGATCTTGACCGGGATGCCCGCGTTCAGGAAGTTCATCGAGATGCCGCCGCCCATGGTGCCGGCGCCGATCACGCCGACCGACTTGATGCTGCGCTGCGGCGTGTCTTCCGGCACGTCGGGAATGCGCGAGGCTGCGCGTTCGGCCATGAACAGGTGGCGCAGCGCTAGCGATTCGGGCGTGAACATCAGCGCGGTGAAGAGGCGGCGCTCCTCGGCCATGCCGTCGTCGAACTTCATCTGCGTAGCGGCCTGCACCGCATCCACGCACTTGAGCGGCGCCGGATAGTTCTTCGACATGCCGCCGACCATGTTGCGCGCGAACTGGAAGTAGGCGTCACCCTGCGGATGCTTGCACGGCAGCTTGCGCACCAGCGGCAGATCGCCGCTCTTGCCGGCCACCGACTTCGCGAACTCCACAGCTTCCTCGAACAGCGTCTCGGGCGATGCGGCCAGCTTGTCGAACAGCTTCTGGCCGGGCAGCGAAGCGAGCAGCTCGCTCTTGACGGCCTCGCCGGTCACGATCATGTTGAGCGCGGTCTCCACGCCCAGCACGCGCGGCAGGCGCTGCGTGCCGCCGGCGCCGGGCAAGAGGCCCAGCTTGACCTCGGGCAGCGCGACGCTGGTGCCGGGCGCGGCCACGCGGTAGTGGCAGCCCAGGGCCAGTTCGAGACCGCCGCCCATGCAGACCGAATGGATGGCCGCGACGATCGGCTTGGTCGATGCCTCGAGCGCGAGGATCACGCTCAGCAGATTGGGCTCCTGCAGCGCCTTGGGCGTGCCGAACTCCTTGATGTCGGCGCCGCCCGAGAAGGCCTTGCCCGCGCCGGTGATCACGATCGCCTTGACGGCCGCGTCGTCTAGCGCCTTCGAGAGCCCGTCGGTGATGCCGATGCGCGTCGAGAAACCGAGGCCATTGACCGGGGGATTGGTCAGGGTGATCACGGCGACGTCGCCGAGCACTTTGTATTCAGCCGTCATGCTGCGTTCCTTTGGGATGGGAGAGGATCAAAAAAGGGGCTCGCGTCAAAAAGCACGAGTGTTCTTTTTTGTTTGAAATTCTAGGCGTTTCGCGTGGCCGGGCAACCCGGGCTCAGTCGCTGGCGGGACAAGACAAACCCGTCTTCATCGCTCCATGCCGCCGAGCGTCTTCCGCAAGGCCTGAAGCGGCTAGACATTCCAGGAACACTGCGGAACCGGCTTTGCCGGCCCGCAGGTGTTGCCCCCGGCGAGGGGGGTGGCGGACCATACGAAGTGGGGGAGCCTGGGGGAGAGCTTCATTCAGACCTCCAGCCACTCCTTGCGGGTGGACGCATCGGCACGCAGGCTGTCCGGCGTGCCGTCGAACACGATGCTGCCATGGCCCATGACCAGCGCGCGGTCGGAAATCTGCATCGCGATCGTCAGCTTCTGCTCGATCAGCAGCACCGAGATGCCCTTGTCCTTGAGCGTGCGCAGGTACTGGCCCACCAGCTCGACGATCTTGGGTGCCAGGCCCTCTGTGGGTTCGTCGATGATGATCAGGTCGGGGTCGCCCATCAGCGTGCGGCACAGCGTGAGCATCTGCTGCTCGCCGCCCGAGAGCACGCCGGCTTCCGTGTGCTGGCGCTCCTTGAGGCGCGGGAACATGTTGTACATGTCGTCGAACTGCCAGCGGCTGTCCCGGCCCTTGCCCTTCTGCCCGAGCATCAGGTTCTGGTGCACGGTGAGCTTGGGAAAGATGTCGCGGTTCTCGGGCACGTAGCCGATGCCCATGTGGGCAATCTCGTAGGCCTTGCGGCGCAGGATGTCTTCTTCCTTCCAATGCAGGCCGCCTTCGGCATGCACCAGGCCCATGATGGCCTTGGCCGTGGTCGAGCGGCCCGAGCCGTTGCGGCCCAGCAAGGCCACGATCTCGCCGGGCCCGACCGCGAACGAAACGCCATGCAGCACATGACTCTTGCCGTAGTAGGCGTGGATGTCCTGGAGCTTGAGCATTTTGTTCAGTGTCCTCCGGTCTGCGCATCGGCCACAGTGGAGCCCAGGTAGGCCTCCTGCACGCGCGCATTGGCGCGCACCGCCGCCGGCGTGTCGAAAGCGATGATTTCGCCGTACACCACCACCGCGATCTTGTCGGCCAGGCCGAATACCACGCCCATGTCGTGCTCCACGGTGAGCAGGGTCTTGCCGACCGTCACCTGCTTGATCAGCGCAATGAAGTGCGCAGTTTCGGTCTTGCTCATGCCGGCCGTGGGCTCGTCGAGCAGGATCACGCTGGCGCCGCCGGCGATGGTGACGCCGATCTCCAGCGCGCGCTGTTCGGCATAGGTGAGGTTCACCGCATGCACGTCGCGCTTTCTCTCGAGGCCCACCTGGCGCAGCAGCTGCTCGGCACGCTCGTTGGCGTCGTCCAGGTTCGAGAGGAAGCGCAGGAAGGTGTAGCGGTAGCCGAGGCTCCACAGCACGCCGCAGCGCAGGTTCTCGAACACGCTGAGCTTGGGGAAGATGTTGGTGATCTGGAAGCTGCGCGAGAGGCCGAGGCGGTTGATCTCGTAGGGCTTCTTGCCGTCGATGCGCTGGCCGTTCAGCAGCACCTCGCCGCTGGTGGGTTCGAGCCGCCCGCTGATGAGGTTGAAGAGCGTGGACTTGCCCGCGCCGTTCGGCCCGATGATGGCGATGCGGTCGCCGGCTTCCACCGCCAGGTCGACGCCGCGAATGATCTCGGTCTTGCCGAAGTTCTTGCGCAGGCGCTTGAGTTCAAGCGCATGGGTTTTCTGCACGACACTCATTGGGTAACCTCCGTGCTCCGCACTGCGGTGCGAGCCCCTTCGGGCGGCC
Organism: Variovorax sp. MHTC-1; assembly: GCF_003984645.1. Taxonomy (GTDB): domain Bacteria; phylum Pseudomonadota; class Gammaproteobacteria; order Burkholderiales; family Burkholderiaceae_C; genus Variovorax. Next base: position 181,786 of record NZ_RWKI01000001.1, on the reverse strand, counting down.
GGGCGGGTCTCATGCCAGCTCCCTGCGCTTGATCTCGGCTTCGATCTCTTCCTGCGCCTGCCCCCAGACGCGCACGAAGCGGCGCCGCACCACCTCGAGAATTCCGAGGCCGGCGGCGAGGAGCACGACCGCGCCGAACCAGCTGCTGAAGCCCGAGGTGTCGAGCGCCGCGCCGAAGAAGTTGAGCGTCGGCCCGAGCGCCGAATTGAGCTGGATGTGATAGATCATCTCGATCAGGGCGGCGGCACCGACCACCACCGGAACGGCCGCAAGCAGCAGCGCGCCGTAGAGGCCCCAGAAGCGGTTGAACTTGCCGAATTTCGCGACCCGCAGATTCATCATGACCAGGCTGGCGATGCCGCCCGGCGCGAACATCACCATGAAGACGAACACCAGGCCGAAATAGAGCTGCCAGGCCTTGGACAGCTCGGACAGCAGCACCGAGGCGAACACCAGCAACACCGCGCCGATGATCGGCCCGAAGAAGAACACCGCGCCGCCGAGGAAGGTGAACAGCAGGTAGCCGCCGGAGCGGATCGCGTTCAGGCTGTCGGCCGCGTTGACGATTTCGAAGTTGATCGCGGCCAGCCCGCCGCCGACGCCGGCGAAGAAGCCCGCGATGATGAAGGCGAAGTAGCGCACGCGCTGCGTGTTGTAGCCGATGAACTCCACGCGCTCGGGGTTGTCTCGCACGGCGTTCAGGATGCGCCCGAGCGGCGTGCCGGTGAAGGCATACATCAACCCGGTACAGATGAAGCAGTAGACGGCGATCAGGTAGTAGACCTGGATCTGCGGGCCGAAGGTGAAGCCGAAGAAGGGCCGGCCGTAAACGCGGTCGGTGGTGACGCCGCCCTCGCCGCCGAAGAAGCCGGGGAACATCAGCGCCATGGAGGCCACCAGCTCGCCGATGCCGAGCGTGATCATCGCGAAGGTGGTGCCGGATTTCTTGGTCGTGACGAAGCCGAGCAGGATCGCGAAGAACATGCCGGCGAGGCCGCCGACCACGGGGATCAGCACCAGGGGGATCGGCCAGTTGCCCTTGCCCGCCAGGTTCATCGCATGGATCGCGATGAAGGAGCCGAGTCCGGTGTAGACCGCGTGGCCGAAGCTCAGCATGCCGCCCTGGCCGAGCAGGATGTTGTAGCTGAGGCAGATGACGATGAGATACCCCATCTGCGAGAGCATGGTCAGCGCCAGGCTGCTCTTGAAGACCAGCGGAGCAACGATGAGCGCGATCGCGAACAGCGACCAGATCAGGTAGCGCCCGACGTTCCAGGGCTTGAAGCGGTAGTACTGCGTGGTCTTCGCAGCGCCTGCCGGCGCCACCGGGGGCACCTGCACTTGCTCGAGGCTTTTGTGTGTGGTGCTCATCTCAATCCTCCCGCGTGCCAAGAAGTCCCTTGGGCCTGAAGATCAGGATCAGGACCAGGAACAGATACGGAAGGATCGGCGCCACCTGCGAGATCGTGAGCTTGAGCAGCTCGTAGCCGAAGGTCTGCTCGGTGACGGCGACGCCGACGGCCTGGAGACCCGTGGCCAGCGACTGGTCCATCGCGACCGCGAAGGTCTGGATGACGCCGATCAGCAGCGAGGCCAGGAAGGCACCCGCCAGCGAGCCCATGCCGCCCACCACCACCACCACGAAGATGATCGAGCCCACCGAGGCGGCCATGGCGGGCTCGGTCACGTAGGTGTTTCCGCCCACCACTCCGGCCAGGCCGGCCAGCGCCGCGCCGCCGCCGAAGACCAGCATGAAGACGCGCGGCACGTTGTGGCCGAGCGCCTCGACCATCTCGGGATGCTTCAGCGCCGCCTGGATCACCAGCCCGATGCGCGTGCGCGTCAGCAGCAGCCACACCGACAGCAGCATCAGCAAGGCCACCAGCATGATGAAGGAACGCGACTTGGGGAACTGCGTGCCGAACAGCGTGAAGAGCGGGCCCTGCAGCTGCGTCGGCAGGCCGTAGGGCACGGTCGAGCGGCCCCAGACCAGCTGCACCAGCTCGAGGATCAGGTAGGACAGGCCGAAGGTCACGAGCAGTTCGGGCACATGGCCGAACTTGTGCACGCGCCGCAGGCTGTAGCGCTCGAAGCCGGCGCCGAGCGCGCCCACCAGCAGCGGCGCGATGAAGAGCGCCGGCCAGAAGCCGATGATCCCGGACAGGGTGTAGGCCACGTAGGCCCCCAGCATGTAGAAGCTGGTGTGCGCGAAGTTGAGCACGCCCATCATGCTGAAGATCAGCGTCAGGCCGGAACTCAGCATGAACAACAGCAGCCCGTAGCTGACGCCGTTGAGCAGCGAGATGACGAAGAATTCGACGTTCATCGTTCCTTGGGGTACGCGTTGAAAAAGAAAAAGGCCCGAGTGTTGAAGTCGGGCCTCGCCGCTCTCAGGGCCTGCTCACCCATCAGGGGCTGGGGCGCTTCATCTGGCAGGAGGTGGGCGTGCTCGCCACGTACGACTCGTAGTACTTGACCGGCACGAAGGTATAGCCGGTCTTCTCCGCATCCACCTTGAACTTGCCCTCCGCCTTCTCCCACTTGGCGATGAACAAGCCCTGCTGCAGCTGGTGGTCGGTCTTGCGCATCTCGACCTCGCCGTTGAAGCTCTTGAAGCGCATGCCCTCGAGCGCCGCGGCGACCTTTACCGGGTCGGTCGACTTGGCCTTGACGAAGGCCTCGCTCAGCATCACGAAGGCCGTGTAGGCCGACGAGGTGTAGAGGTCCTCGTTGAACTTCTTGTTGAACTCCTCGGCCAGGCGCTGGATCTCGCCACCCATGTTGTAGTGGCCGTAGCCCACCTGGTACACCTTGCCGGCCGAGGCCGCGCCCATGGCGGTCGGCGTGCCGCTCACCGTGCCGTAGTAGGTGTAGAACTTGACGTTGTTCAAGCCCGCGTCGTTGGCCGACTTGATCAGGAGCGCCAGGTCCGAACCCCAGTTCCCGGTGATTACCGTATCGGCGCCCGAGGCCTTGATCTTGGCGACGTAGGGGGCGAAATCGCGCACCTGCGCCAGCGGATGCAGGTCTTCGCCGACGATCTGCACGTCGGGCCGCTTGACCTTCAGGTTCTCCTTGGCGAACTTGGCCACCTGCTGGCCATGCGAGTAGTTCTGGTTGAGCAGGTAGACCTTCTTGACGTCCGGCTGATCCTTCATGAAGGTGGTCAGCGCCTCCATCTTCATCGAGGTGTCGGCATCGAGCCGGAAGTGCCAGTAGCTGCACTTGCTGTTGGTGAGATCGGGGTCGACCGCCGCGTAGTTGATGTAGAGCACTTCCTTGCCGGGATTGCGCGCGTTGTTCTTTTCGACCGCGTCGATGATGGCCAGCGCGGCCCCCGAGCCGTTGCCCTGCAGCACGTAGCGGGCGCCCTGGTCCTGCGCCGAACGCAGCGCGTTGGTGGTTTCCTGCGGGCTCAGCTTGTTGTCGATGCCGATGATCTCGAACTTGACGCCGGCGACGTTCTTCTTGTTGAACTCCTCGGCCAGGAATTGATAGGTCTTGAGCTGGTTGGTGCCGACCGCGGCCATCAGGCCCGACAGCGGATCGAGCCAGGCGATCTTCACCGTTTCGCCCTTCTGGGCCAGGGCCCCGGTGGCGGCGGCGGCGAGGATGGCTGCGGTTGCGAATTTCAGAGCGAATTTCATTCTGTGTCTCCTGTCATGCTGCTGTCGATGCGGGACGAGATTACAAGCCTTTGCATGCACGCCCGTCAGGGAATGCCCGTAAGAAATCCGCGGCCGGGCCCGTTTCTATCACCCATGCGACAGCGCGCACTTCGGTGGTGCTACCCGGCGGTAGGATCCGGGCCCTCATCCTGCCGCAGGACGCTTCATCTGGCAGCTGGTCGGCGTGCTCGCAACGTAGGCCTCGTAGTACTTCACGGGCGCCATGGTGTAGCCGGTGTTCTCCGCGTCGTAGGGGTATTTGCCGCCGGCCTTCTGCCATTGCGTGATGAAGAGGCCCTGCTGCAGCTGGTGGTCGGCCTTGCGCATCTCGACCTCGCCGTTGAAGCTCTTGATCTTCATGCCCTCCAGCGCGGCAGCCACCTTGACCGGCTCGGTCGACTTGGTCTTGACGAAGGCGTTGTCGAGCAGCGCGAAGGCATGGTAGATCGAAGTCTGCGTCATGTCGTCGTTGAACTTCTTCTTGTATTCCGCCTGCAGCGGCTGGATCACGCCGCCCATGTTGTAGTGGCCGTAGCCGACCACGTAGACCTTGCCGGCCGCCCCGGCACCCATGGCGGTCGGTGCCCCGCTGCCGAAGGCGTAGTAGGTGTAGAACTTGACGCTGTTGAGCAGGCCCGCGTCGTTGGCCGACTTGATGAGCAGGGCCAGGTCGGAACCCCAGTTGCCGGTGATCACCGTGTCCGCGCCCGACTGCTTGATCTTGGCGATGTAGGGCGCGAAATCGCGCACCTGGGCCAGCGGATGCAGGTCTTCGCCGACGATCTCGACGTCCGGCCGCTTGACCTTCAGGTTCTCCTTGGCGAACTTGGCCACCTGAACGCCATGGGCATAGTTCTGGTTGAGCAGGTAGACCTTCTTGATGTCGGGCTGCTCCTTCATGAAGGTGGTCAGCGCCTCCATCTTCATCGAGGTGTCGGCGTCGAGCCGGAAGTGCCAGTAGCTGCACTTGCTGTTGGTGAGATCGGGGTCGACTGCCGCGTAGTTTAGGTAGACCAGTTCCTTGCCGGGGTTGCGCGCGTTGTGCTTTTCCAGCGCATCGATGATGGCCAGCGCCGCGCCCGAGCCGTTGCCCTGCACCACGAAGCGCACGCCCTGGTCCATGGCCGAGCGCAGCGCGCTGGTGGTTTCCTGCGGGCTCAGCTTGTTGTCGATGGGAATGATCTCGAACTTCACGCCGGACAGGTTCTTCCGGTTGAACTCTTCGGCCAGCAGCTGGAAGGTCTTGAGCTGGTTGGTGCCGACCGCGGCCATCAGGCCCGACAGCGGATCGATCCAGGCGATCTTCACCGTCTCGCCTTTCTGGGCGAAGGAGGCGGCGGCGCCCAGCAGCATGGTGCACGCGGCGAGGGTCTTGATGGCAGCTTTCATGTCTTGTCTCCGTTGGTCTTGAACATCGTTCCGATCGCGTTTCAGGCGTCCGGCAGCTTGTAGTCGCGCAGCTGTTCGCGCAGCCGGGTCTTGAGGATCTTGCCGGTAGCGCCGATCGGAATCGCCTCGACGAAGACCACGTCGTCCGGGATCTGCCACTTGGCCGTCTTGCCCACATAGAAGGCCAGCAGGTCCTCGCGCGAGAGTTCGGCGCCGGGCTTCTTCACCACCGCGACGATCGGACGTTCGTCCCACTTCGGATGCGCCACGCCGATGCAGGCCGCCATCGCGACCGCCGGATGCGCCACCGCGATGTTCTCGATGTCGATCGAGCTGATCCATTCGCCGCCGGACTTGATCACGTCCTTGCTGCGGTCGGTGATCTGCAGGTAGCCGTCGGCGTCGATGGTCGCCACGTCGCCGGTGGGAAACCAGCCGCGCCCCTGCTCGTCGGGCTGCAGCGGGTCGCCGCCCTCGCCCTTGAAATACTCCTTGACCACCCACGGCCCCTTGACCAGCAGGTCGCCCGAGGTCTTGCCGTCCCAGGGCAGATCACGGCCGTTGCCGTCGACGATCTTCATGTCGACGCCGTAGATCGCGCGGCCCTGCTTCATGCGAATGGCCGTCTGCTGCTCGGGCGACTGCGTGAGGTGCTTGTTCTTCAAGGTGCACAGCGTGCCGAGCGGCGACATCTCGGTCATGCCCCACGCATGCAGCACCTCGACGCCGTACTGCTGCTGGAAGGCGTTGATCATGGCCGGCGGACAGGCTGAGCCGCCGATCACGGTGCGCTTCAGCGTCGAGAACTTGAGCTCGTTGGCCTGCATGTGGCCCAGCATCATCTGCCAGACGGTGGGCACGCCGGCGGCAAAGCTGACGCGTTCGGATTCGATCAGCTCGAACACCGACTTGCCGTCGAGCGCCGGCCCCGGGAACACCAGCTTGGCGCCGGTCAGCGCGGCCGAGTACGGAATGCCCCAGGCGTTGACATGGAACATCGGCACCACCGGCAGCACCGAATCGCGCGCCGACAGGTTCATCACGTCCGGCAGCGCGGCCGCATATGCATGCAGCAAGGTCGAGCGATGGCTGAAGAGCGCGGCCTTGGGGTTGCCCGTCGTGCCGCTCGTGTAGCACATGCTCGAGGCCGAGTTTTCGTCGAAGCTGGGCCAGGCGTAGGTGTCGGTATGGGGCTCCACCCAGGCCTCGTAGCTCACCAGGTTGGGGATGCCGCTGTCGACAGGGAGCTTGTCGGCATCGCACAGCGCAATCCACTTTCTGATGGTGGGGCACTTGGCGTGCACGGCCTGGATCAGCGGGAGGAACGTGAGATCGAAGCACAGGACCTGGTCTTCGGCATGGTTCGCGATCCAGGCGATCTGGTCGGGATGCAGGCGCGGATTGATGGTGTGCAGCACGCGGCCGCTGCCGCTCACGCCGTAGTAGAGCTCCAGATGGCGGTAGCCATTCCAGGCCAGCGTGGCGATGCGATCGGAAAAAAGCAGTTGCTCGAGGTCCAGCGCGTTGGCGACCTGTCGCGCGCGGGACGCGATCTGGCGCCAGGTGCTGCGATGGATGTCGCCTTCGACCCGCCGCGAGACGATCTCGGCGTCGCCGTTGTGGCGCTCGGCGAACTCGATCAGCGACGAGATCAGCAACGGTTGGTCCTGCATCAAACCCAGCATCTGTAAGCTCCTTTTCAAGTAACGTCCGAAAAATTTCGCGGGCTTTCGTGCCCGCCCGGTTCGCGATTCATTCAATCTTCGGCCGATCACACAATGACAGAAACCCGCAGTGCGATCCGTGCAAGCCGGCGCCGCATGAGGCCGATGGCGCGCATGGCCCCTGCGGCCAGGGGTTTAGTCGCCTGCGGGACAATCGGCGCATGACCATGCTTGCAGACGAGGCGGACATCGTCGACCTGGGCCTCGACTGGACCCCGGGCTTTTCCGCACTGGGCCCGGCCTTCTTCACCGAACTCCGCCCCACCCCGCTGCCCGAGCCCTACTGGGTCGGCCGCAGCGCGGCGCTGGCGCGCGAACTCGGACTGGACGAGGCCTGGCTGCATTCGGCCGAAGGACTGGCCGCCTTCACCGGCAATGTGCCGGTCGCCGGCTCGCGCTCCTACGCCAGCGTGTACAGCGGCCACCAGTTCGGCGTCTGGGCCGGACAGCTGGGCGACGGCCGCGCGATCATGCTGGGCGAGACCGAGCGCGGCTTCGAGTTGCAGCTCAAGGGCTCGGGTCGCACGCCCTATTCGCGCATGGGCGACGGCCGCGCGGTGCTGCGATCGAGCATCCGCGAATTCCTCTGCAGCGAAGCGATGCATGCGCTCGGCGTCCCGACGACCCGCGCGCTGTGCGTGACCGGTTCGGACGCGCGAATCCGCCGCGAAGAACTCGAAACCGCCGCCGTCGTGACGCGCGTGTCGCCGAGCTTCATCCGCTTCGGCCACTTCGAGCATTTCGCGGCCAACCAGCAGGACGAGGAACTGCGCGCGCTGGCCGACTACGTCATCGACCGCTACTACCCCGCCTGCCGCACGACCGATCGCTTCAACGGCAACGCCTACGCCGCCCTGCTCGAAGCGGTGAGCGAGCGCACCGCGGCGCTCCTGGCTCAATGGCAGGCAGTCGGCTTCTGCCACGGCGTGATGAACACCGACAACATGAGCATCCTCGGGCTCACCATCGACTACGGGCCCTTCCAGTTTCTCGACGGCTTCGATCCGCGCCACATCTGCAACCACAGCGACACCGCCGGCCGCTATGCCTACAACCAGCAGCCCAATGTCGCGTACTGGAACCTCTTCTGCCTGGCCCAGGCGCTGCTGCCGCTGATCGGCGACCAGGAGATCGCGGTCGCCGCGCTGGAGTCGTACAAGACGGTGTTCCCGAGCGCGTTCGAGGCGCGCATGCGGTCCAAGCTCGGCTTGATCGATTCGGCGCCGGCCGACCGCGCCCTGATCGAGGGCGTGCTCAAGCTGCTGGCACAGGAAAAGGTCGACTACACGATCTTCTGGCGCCGCCTGTCCGATCACATGGCCGGCGGCAGTTCCGAGGCGGTGCGCGACCTGTTCCTCGACCGCGCCGGCTTCGACACCTGGCTGCTATCCTTTGCCGAGCGCCATGCGCAGACGCCGGCAGCGCAGGCCGCCGACCTGATGCGCAGGAGCAACCCCAAGTTCGTGCTGCGGAACCACCTCGGCCAGCAGGCGATCGAATCGGCGCAGCAAAAAGACTTCGCGGGCGTCGCCACCTTGCTGAAGCTGCTCGAAACCCCATTTGAAGACCATGCCGGCCACGAGGCCTATGCCGGCTTCCCGCCCGACTGGGCTTCCACGATCGAAATCAGCTGCTCATCATGACCACACCCATTCAGAAAACAGAAGCCGAATGGAAAGCCATCCTGGCCGAAAAAGGCGCCGAGCGCGGCGCCTTCGAGGTGACGCGCCACGCCGCCACCGAGCGCCCGTTCACCGGCAAGTACGAAGCCCACTGGGAAGACGGCAGCTACCACTGCATCTGCTGCGGCGCCAAGCTGTTCGAATCCGCCACCAAGTTCGACGCCGGCTGCGGCTGGCCCAGCTTCTCGCAGGAAGCGGTGCCGGGCGCCATCAAGAACATCGTCGACCGCTCGCACGGCATGGTTCGCACCGAAAATGTGTGTGCCAATTGCGGCGCCCACCTGGGCCACGTGTTCCCCGACGGTCCCACGGAAACCGGCCTGCGCTACTGCATGAACTCGGCCTCGCTGGACTTCCGCAAGCGCGACGCGTGACGCGTGACGCAGACGAAACAACATGAAACTGCTTCTCGACTTCTTTCCGATCCTGCTGTTCTTCGGCGCGTTCAAGCTCTACGACATCTACACCGCCACCGGCGTGCTGATGGCGGCCACGGTGCTGCAGACGGGCATCGTCTGGTTCAACGAGCGCCGCCTGGCGCCGATGCAGAAGGCCACGCTGGTGCTGATCCTGCTGTTCGGCTCGCTCACGCTGCTCCTGCACGACGATCGCTTCATCAAGTGGAAGCCGACGGTGCTCTACGGCGCGATGGCGCTGGCGCTGGCCGTCGCGCTCTGGATCTTCAAGAAGAACTTTCTCAAGATGCTGCTCGGCGCGCAGCTGGAGCTGCCGCTTCCGATCTGGGGCCGGCTCAACATCGCGTGGATCGCCTACTGCGTGTTCATGGCCGCGATCAATGGCTATGTGGCCGCGTATTTCAGCACCGAGGCCTGGGTCAATTTCAAGCTCTGGGGCTATGCCTTCCCGATCGTTTTCCTGGTGGCGCAAGGGCTCTACATCTCGCCCCACCTCAAGTCCGACAAGCCTGCAGCATGAGCCTTCCGACCTCTGCGGACCTCGAGGCCCGCTTGCGTAACACCTTGCAACCCACGGTACTCGAGGTAATCGACGAAAGCGCTGCGCATGCCGGCCATGCAGGCGCCGGCCCCGAGGGCTACGGCACCCATTTCCGCGTGCGCATCGCCTCGCCCCTGTTCGCCGGAAAAGCCCGCGTAGCGCGCCATCGGCTTGTGTATGATTCGCTGCAACTTTTCATCGCACAAGGCCTTCACGCCATCGCCATCGAGACGCTTTGAAGCGCTTTGATTCCCGCCTGCCAGGGCGGCAAAAGTATCCTCCCCTTATGAAGAAACAACTCCTGCAGGCCGTCGCAGCCGCCGCCCTTCTGGGCGCCATTCCCGCCGCATTCGCCCAGAACGCGGCCATCGTCAACGGCAAGCCGGTGCCCAAGGCGCGCATGGACGTGCTGGCCCAGCAGCTCGCCGCGGCCGGCCGTCCGGTCACGCCGGAAATGCAGGGCCAGCTGCGCGAAGAAGTGGTCGCCCGCGAGATCTTCATGCAGGAAGCCCAGAAGCAGGGCCTGGACGGCACCGACGACTACAAGAACCAGCTCGAACTCGCGCGCCAGGCCATCCTGATCCGCCAGCTGTTCGAAAACTATCGCAAGGCGAACGCCGTGTCGGATGCCGACGTGCAGGCCGAGTACGACAAGTTCGTCGCAGCCAACGGCGGCAAGGAATACAAGGCGCGCCACATCCTGGTCGAGAAGGAAGAGCAGGCGCAGAAGATCCTGGCCGACCTCAAGAAGGGCCAGAAGTTCGAGGACATCGCCAAGAAGCAGAGCAAAGACCCGGGGTCCGGCGCCAACGGCGGCGACCTCGACTGGGCCGCGCCGGCGAGTTTCGTGCCCGAATTCTCGGAAGCGATGATCAAGCTCAAGAAGGGCGAGACGACGTCCGCTCCGGTCAAGTCGCAGTTCGGCTATCACATCATCCGAGTCGACGACATCCGCCAGGCGCAGTTGCCGAAGGTCGAAGAGGTCAAGCCGCAGATCGTGCAGCAGCTGCAGCAGCAGCGTTTGCAGAAGTACCAGGAAGAACTGCGCGCTAAGGCAAAGGTGGAGTAATCGAAGCCTCGTTAAAAAAGCGGCCCGCGGGCCGCTTTTTTGTTCCAGGGACACCGCGGAACCGGCTTTGCCGGGCCGCCGGGTGTCGCCCCCTTGAGGGGGAGGCGGCTACACGCAGTGAGCAAGCAACGGGGGTGGGCTCCTCAACCGACCCACCTACGGGCGTTGCGCCAGATGCGCATCCAAGGGCTCAGCGCGCTCTTGTCGCCCGAAGTCCAGCTCAACTGGACGTTGCGGAAAACGCGCTCCGGGTGCGGCATCAGCGCGGTGAAGCGGCCGTCGGCGGTGGTCACCGCGGTCAGGCCGCCGGCGCTGCCGTTGGGATTGAAGGGGTAGCGCTCGGTCGGCTCGCCGTGGTTGTCGACGAAGCGCATCGCGGCGATGGCTTTGCTGGCACTGCCGCGGTGCTTGAAGTTGGCGTACCCCTCGCCATGTGCGACCGCGATCGGCAGGCGGCTGCCCGCCATGCCGGCGAAGAACAGGCTCGGCGATTCGAGCACCTCGACCATGGCCAGACGCGCCTCGAAGCGCTCGCTCTGGTTGGTGGTGAAACGCGGCCAGGCTTCCGCGCCCGGGATGATGTCGGCCAGCTCTGCAAACATCTGGCAGCCATTGCAGACGCCGAGGCCGAAGGTGTCGCGGCGCCCGAAGAAGCTCTTGAACTGCTCGGCCAGCTTCGGGTTGAAGGTGATGCTGCGCGCCCAGCCGATGCCCGCCCCCAGCGTGTCGCCGTAGCTGAAGCCGCCGCAAGCGACCACGCCCCTGAAATCCGCGAGGTCCGCCCTGCCCGTCTGCAGGTCGGTCATGTGGACATCGAAACTCTCGAAGCCTGCCTCGTTGAAGGCGTAAGCCATCTCGACATGGGAGTTGACGCCCTGCTCGCGCAGGATCGCAACCTTCGGACGGGCCAGGTTCAGGAAAGGCGCGGCCACGTTCTCTTCGGCGCCCGGCGCCAGCAGCACATGGACGCCAGGGTCCTGCGGCTCGCCGGCGGCCGCATGCTCGGCATCGGCGCAGGCCGGGTTGTCGCGCTCGCGGCAGATCTTCCAGCTGACCGCGTCCCACACCTGGTGCAGGTCGTGCAGGCTGGCGCTGAAGACGGCCTTGGCATCGCGCCAGACTTCGAGCTTGCCCTTGCCCGCATCCATGGGAGAAGCGGCGGGCCGGGTCTTGCCGACGAAATGGCTGTGGGCGCTGAGGCCGTGCGCGCGCAAGGTCTGCATGACCTCGTTGCGCTCGGCGGTGCGCACCTGCAGCAGCATGCCGAGCTCTTCGTTGAAGAGCGCCTTGAGCGTCAGCTCTTCGCGCCGCGCACTGACCTGGCCGGCCCAGTTCTTCGCATCGCCATACTCGGCGCGGCTGTCGCTGATGCCGTCGCCTTCGGTCACGAGCAAGTCGACGTTGAGCGCCACGCCCACATGGCCGGCAAAGGCCATCTCGCAGGCGGCGGCGAACAGGCCGCCGTCGCTGCGGTCGTGCATCGCGAGGATCTTGCCCTCGGCGCGCAGCGCGTTCACGGCCGCCGCCAGCTTAACCAGGTCTTGCGGATCGTCGAGGTCGGGCACCGTGTCGCCGCTCTGCGCCAGCGTCTGCGCCAGGATGCTGCCGGCCATGCGCTGCTTGCCGCGGCCGAGGTCGACCAGCACCAGCGTGGTGTCGGCCTCGGTGGCGTCGAGCTGCGGCGTGAGCGTGCCGCGCACGTCGGCGAGCGTGGCGAAGGCGCTCACGATCAGACTCACAGGCGAGGTGACTTTCTTCTGCGCGCCCTCGTCCTGCCATTGGGTGCGCATCGACAGCGAATCCTTGCCGACCGGGATCGAGACGCCGAGCGCCGGGCACAGTTCGAGGCCCACCGCCTTGACGGTTTCGTAGAGCGCCGCGTCCTCGCCCGGCTCGCCGCAGGCCGCCATCCAGTTGGCGGAAAGCTTGACGCTCGACAGCTCGATCGGCGCCGCCAGCAGGTTGGTGATGGCTTCCCCGACTGCCATGCGGCCCGAAGCCGGCGCGTCGATGGCCGCCAGCGGCGTGCGCTCGCCCATGCTCATGGCCTCGCCTGCGAAGCCCCGGTAGTCGGCCAGGGTCACGGCGCAGTCGGCCACCGGCACCTGCCAGGGGCCGACCATCTGGTCACGGTGGCTCAGGCCGCCGACGGTACGGTCACCGATGGTGATGAGGAAGCGCTTCGAAGCGACCGTGGGATGCGACAACACGTCGATCGCGGCCTTCTGCAGATCGACACCGTTGAGGTCGAGCGGCTTGAAACTGCGCGCGACGGTTTTCACGTCGCGCAGCATCTTGGGGGGCTTGCCGAGCAGCACGTCCATCGGCATGTCGACGGGCGGCGCGCCGTCGTCCGCCACGACCAGCTGCCGCTCCTGCGTCGCCACGCCGACCACGGCAAAAGGACAGCGCTCCCGTTCGCAGAACGCGCGGAACTGGTCCAAGGATTCCGGCGCGATCGCGAGCACATAGCGCTCCTGGCTTTCGTTGCACCAGATCTCCTTCGGCGCCATGCCCGACTCTTCGAGCGGCACGGCGCGCAGGTCGAAGAGCGCGCCGCGTCCGGCGTCGTTGGTGAGCTCGGGGAAGGCATTGCTCAGGCCGCCCGCGCCCACGTCGTGAATCGCGAGGATCGGGTTCGCGGCGCCCTGCTGCCAGCAGTGGTTGATGACCTCCTGCGCGCGGCGCTCGATCTCGGGGTTGCCGCGCTGCACCGAATCGAAGTCCAGCTCGGCCGCGTTGGCGCCGGTCGCCATCGAGCTCGCGGCGCTGCCGCCCATGCCGATGCGCATGCCGGGGCCGCCGAGCTGGATCAGCAGCGAGCCCTCGGGGAAGTGGATCTTCTTCGTCTGCGCCGCGTCGATGCTGCCGAGGCCGCCCGCGATCATGATCGGCTTGTGGTAGCCGCGCTGCACGGTGTCGGCGTCGCTCTCGATCGCCTGCTCGTACTCGCGGAAATAGCCCAGGAGGTTGGGTCGGCCGAACTCGTTGTTGAATGCGGCGCCGCCCAACGGACCCTCGGTCATGATCTGCAGCGGACTCGCAATGTGCCCGGGCTTGCCGTAGCTGCCTTCCGCAGGCCAGAGCTTCGATACCGTGAAGCCGGTCAACCCGGCCTTTGGCTTGGAGCCGCGGCCGGTGGCGCCCTCGTCGCGGATCTCGCCGCCGGCGCCGGTCGAGGCGCCCGGAAAGGGCGAGATCGCAGTCGGATGGTTGTGCGTCTCGACCTTCATCAACACGTGGCTCAGCGCGCTTTGCTTCTGATAGCTGCCCGAGGCCGAGCCGGCCACGAAGCGCTCGACCTGCGTGCCCTCCATGATGGACGCGTTGTCGGCATAGGCCACCACCGTGTGCTGCGGGTTCTGGCGCTCCGTATGGCGAATCATCGAGAACAGGCTCTGGGGCTGCGCCACGCCATCGACGATGAAGTCGGCGTTGAAGATCTTGTGGCGGCAGTGCTCGCTGTTGGCCTGCGCGAACATCATCAGCTCGACATCGCTCGGGTTGCGGCCGAGCCGGGTGAAGGCCTCGACCAGGTAGTCGATCTCGTCCTCGGCCAGCGCAAGGCCGAAGCTCTTGTTGGCCGCGACCAACGCGGCGCGGCCGCCCCCCTGCACGTCGACCTGCGCCATCGGCTGGGCCGGCAGCTCGGCGAACAGGCTGGCAGCCTGATCGAGCTCGGCCAGCACCGATTCGGTCATGCGATCGTGCAGCAGTGCCGCGACCGCGGCGAGCTTGTCGCCTTCCAGCGCGGGCGCCTTTCCCAGCAGCGGCGCCTTCAGCACCAGGTGGTACTGGGTCACGCGCTCGACCCGGCGCAGCGCCAGGCCGCAGTTATGGGCGATGTCGGTCGCCTTGGAGGCCCAGGGCGATACGGTCCCCAGCCGCGGCGTGACGACGACCGTCGGCCCGGCCTTGGAGGGCGCCACGAAGGGCTCGCCGTAATCCAGCAGCGCGGCGAAGCGCTCGCGCTCGGCAGGCTCGAGTGCCGCATCCGTCACGACCAGGTGCACGAAACGCGCGGAAATGCCATCGAGACGCGGCTCGATGGCTGCGAGGCGGGGCAACAGCTGCCGCGCCCTGAAATCGCTGAGCGCACTGCCGCCCTCGAAGAAGGTCACCACCGGGGCGACGGAATGGGAAGACGGGTTCACGGGCAACGTCACGGTCGGATCGGCCGGGCGGCCGCGTTTGAGAATCAAGAGAAGGAGGCGGCGGCCGCTGACTGGGGCCATCCGCGCCAACCCTGAATTTTAGCGGGGTGGATGGGATAATTCTGCGATGAGCATTACCTACAAAGACGCCGAAGGCGTGGCCGGCATGCGCGTGGCGTGCCGCCTGGCCTCCGAGGTGCTGGACTACCTGACCCCGCACGTCAAACCCGGCGTGACCACCAACGAGATCGACAAGCTCGCGCACGACTACATCACCCAGGTCCAGGGTGCGATTCCGGCGCCGCTCAACTACCTGGGCGCGAGCAGCGTCCCCTACCCCAAGTCCATCTGCACCTCGGTCAATCACGTGGTGTGCCATGGCATCCCGAACGACAAGCCGCTGAAGAAGGGCGACATCGTCAACTGCGA
Organism: Variovorax sp. MHTC-1; assembly: GCF_003984645.1. Classification (GTDB taxonomy): domain Bacteria; phylum Pseudomonadota; class Gammaproteobacteria; order Burkholderiales; family Burkholderiaceae_C; genus Variovorax. The sequence continues at coordinate 166,714 of NZ_RWKI01000001.1, read as the reverse complement.
CATCACGGTCATCAAGGACGGCTGGCACGGCGACACCAGCCGCATGTTCGTGGTCGGCGACGCCTCGATTGCGGCCAAGCGGCTTTGCGCCTTCACTTACGAGGCCATGTGGCACGGCATCGTCAAGGTGAAACCGGGCGCGCACCTGGGCGACATCGGCTTCGCAATCCAGCGCTTTGCCGAAAGCAACGGCTTTTCGGTGGTGCGCGAGTTCTGCGGCCACGGCATCGGCCGCGGCTTCCATGAAGAACCGCAGGTGCTGCACTACGGCAAGCCGGGCACGCTGGACGAGCTCAAGCCCGGCATGACCTTCACCATCGAGCCGATGATCAACGCCGGCAAGCGCGACATCAAGGAAGACGCCCGCGGCGGCCAGTACGACGGCTGGACCATCGTCACGCGCGACCACTCGCTGTCGGCGCAGTGGGAGCACACGGTGCTGGTCACCGAGACCGGCTACGAGGTGCTCACGCTGTCGGCCGGCAGCCCGCCGCCGCCCGCTTTCGTCAACGCCGCGGCTTGACGCCGGTCCGGCCTCTGAGGGCTGCCATGGTGGACATTCCATCCTTGCGCGACGCCTACCGCACGCACAAGCTGGCGCTGTTCGATCAGCTGCGCAGCGCGCGCGCGCCCACGCGCAGCGTCCACACCGTGCTGCGCCAGCTTGCGGCCCTGGCCGACGAGGCGCTGCACGCGCTGTGGGCCGATGCGGGCTTCGGCAACCAGTTCGCGCTGGTCGCCGTCGGCGGCTTCGGGCGGGGCGAGCTGTTCCCCTATTCCGACGTCGACGTGCTGCTGCTGCTGCCGCAGGACCATGCGGCAGCCATCGAGCCGGCGCGGATCGAGGCCTTCATCGGCCGGTGCTGGGACACCGGGCTCGAGATCGGCTCCAGCGTGCGCACGGTCGACGAATGCCTGGCAGAAGCGTCGAAGGACGTCACGGTCCAGACCTCGCTGCTCGAATCGCGCCTCGTCGCAGGCGACAAGAAGCTCTACGCGGCCTTCCGCAAGCGCTTCGTCGCCGCGATCGACCCGCAGGCCTTCTTCGCGGCCAAGTCACAGGAGATGCGGCATCGGCACCAGAAGTACGACAACACGCCCTACGCGCTCGAGCCCAACTGCAAGGAATCACCCGGCGGCTTGCGGGATCTGCAGACCATCCTCTGGATGACCAAGGCCGCCGGCTTCGGCAAGCGCTGGGACGACCTGGCGAAGAACGGCCTGGCCACCGCCTTCGAGGTGCAGCAGATCAAGCGCAACGAGGCACTCCTGAGCCTGATCCGCGCCCGCCTGCACGTGACCGCCAACCGGCGCGAGGACCGGCTGGTATTCGACCTGCAGACCGCCGTGGCCGCCACCTTCGGCTACGTCGGCGAGTCGCAGCGCAAGTCCAGCGAGGCGCTGATGCGCCGCTACTACTGGGCGGCCAAGGCGGTCACGCAGCTCAACCAGATTCTCTTGCTCAACATCGCGGAGCGGCTGCAGCCGCAGGCCGAGGAGCCGACGCGGATCAACGAGCGCTTCTTCGAGCGGGCCGGGCTGATCGAGGTGGCGAGCGACGACCTCTACATCAAGGACCCGCACGCGATCCTCGAGACCTTCCTGCTCTACCAGAAGACCATCGGCGTCAACGGCCTTTCGGCCCGCACGCTGCGCGCGCTCTACAACGCGCGCCACGTGATGGACAGCAAGTTCCGCAACGACCGGGTGAACCACGTGACCTTCATGCGCATGCTGCTGGAACCGCGCGGCATCACGCACGCGTTCAGGCTCATGAACCAGACCTCGGTGCTGGGGCGCTATCTGCGCGTGTTCCGCAGCATCGTCGGCCAGATGCAGCACGACCTGTTCCACGTCTACACGGTCGACCAGCACATCCTGATGGTGCTGCGCAACGTGCGGCGCTTCTTCATCGTCGAGCATGCGCACGAATACCCGTTCTGCTCGCAGCTCGCGGCCGGCTGGGACAAGCCCTGGATCCTGTATGTCGCAGCTTTGTTCCACGACATCGCCAAGGGCCGCGGCGGCGACCATTCGGAGCTGGGCGCGCGCGACGTGCGCCGCTTCTGCCGCCAGCACGAGATCGCGCGCGAGGACGCCAAGCTGATCGAATTCCTGGTGGCCGAGCACCTCGTGATGAGCCAGGTCGCGCAGAAGCAGGACCTGAGCGATCCGAAGGTGATCGGCGACTTCGCCAAACGCGTCGGCAACGAACGCTACCTGACAGCCCTCTACCTGCTCACCATCGCCGACATCCGCGGCACCTCCCCGCGTGTGTGGAACGCCTGGAAGGGCAAGCTGCTCGAGGACCTCTACCGCTCTACGCTGCGCGCGCTGGGCGGCCGCATGCCCGACCCCGGCGCCGAGGTCGAGGCGCGCAAGCGCGAGGCGCTGGTGCAGCTCGCGCTGCATGCGCAGCCTTTCGAGGCGCACAAGGCGCTGTGGGAGACGCTCGACGTCGGCTACTTCATGCGGCACGACGCATCCGAGATCGCGTGGCACACCATGCAGTTGTCGCGCCATGTGCCGCACAAGAATGCGCCGGTCGACCCGCAAACGCCGGCCGTCGTCCGCGCGCGGCTCTCGCCGGTGGGCGAGGGATTGCAAGTGGTGGTCTATACCCCCGACCAGCCGGACCTGTTCGCGCGCATCTGCGGCTACTTCGACCAGTCCTCCTTCAGCATCCTCGACGCCAAGGTGCACACGGCTACCAACGGCTATGCGCTCGACACATTCCAGGTCGTCACCACCTTCATCCCCGAGCACTATCGCGACCTGATCAACATGGTCGAGACCGGCTTGGCCAAGACGCTCGACGAGGCCGGCCCCCTGCCCCCGCCGAGCAAGGGCCGCGTGTCGCGCCGGGTGCGCAGCTTCCCGATCAAGCCGCGCATCAGCCTCCTGCCCGACGACAAGGCGCAGCGCTGGCTGCTCAGCATCTCGGCCAGCGATCGCGCGGGCCTCCTGTATTCGGTGGCGCGCGTGCTGGCACGCCACCACCTGAATCTGCAGCTGGCGAAGGTCACGACCCTGGGCGAGCGCGTGGAAGACACCTTCCTGATCAGCGGCTCGGAACTGCAGGGACAGCGCGCGCAGCTGGCCATCGAAACCGAGCTGCTCGAAGCGCTCGCGGCCTGAAGCGGTCGCAGCGGCGACGGAACGAATTTATCGACCACAATCGCCCCTGTTTTCAACAACAGAAAGGCTTCGACATGATCCGTTCCGACGACACCGGCAAACTCGTTCTGCGCCTGGCAATTGGCATCCTGATCCTGCTCCACGGCATCGCCAAGATCAACGGCGGAGTAGGCTTCCTGTCCAACACACTGGCCTCGCACGGTCTGCCGGGCGCGCTCGCCTACCTGGTCTACATCGGCGAAATCGTTGCGCCGGTGCTGTTGATCATCGGCCTGTACACCCGTCCCGCGGCATGGATCGTGGTCATCAACATGCTGGTGGCGATCTGGCTGGTGCACATGAAGGAACTCGGGATGCTCAACAAGCAAGGCGGCTGGGCGCTCGAACTGCAGGGCATGTTCCTGTTCGGCGCGCTGGCTGTCGCTTTCCTGGGTGCCGGACGCTTCAGCGTCGGCGGCACGGGCGGCAGGTACAACTGAGTTCGAACTTCAATCGTCTTCGGCCGCATCGAGCCCCGGGAACAGGACCTCGGTGTAGCCGAAGCGCGAGAAATCGCGCACCCGCATCGGATAGAGCTTGCCCAGCAGGTGATCCACTTCGTGCTGCACCACCCGCGCGTGAAAACCGCTTACCGTGCGATCGATGGGGTCGCCGTAGGGGTCGAAGCCGGTGTAGCGGACGGTGGCGAAACGCGGCACCACGCCGCGCAGGCCCGGTACCGAGAGGCAGCCTTCCCAGCCCTCCTCTTCCTCGTCGCCAACCGGCGTGATCACGGGGTTGACGAGCACCGTGCGCGGCACGATCGGCGCGTCCGGGTAGCGCGGATTGATGGTGTCGGTGCCGAAGATCACCAGTTGCTGATCGACGCCGATCTGCGGCGCCGCGAGGCCGGCGCCGTTGACGGCGTGCATGGTCTCGAACATGTCGCGCACCAGCAGGTGCATCTCGTCGGTGTCGAATGCGGCAACCGGCTGCGCAATGCGCAGCAGCCTCGGGTCACCCATCTTGAGAATCTCGCGTACCGTCATGAGGCAATTATCGCCACCGCGGCCGCGAGCGAGATCAAGGCGGTGTCTGGTTGCGAGAATCCGGTGAGGTCAGCATCTGATTGATTTCGCGCGCCGAGCGGCCCGGCGGAATCGGGACGATGTTGCCGGCCACACCGCCGCCGTCTCGAGCGCCCGGTCTCGGCCGCGGCACCACCCCCGCCCCCGGACGCGGGCCCGGGCCCCGGCCCGGATGCGCATACCCGTGACGCGGCCCGTAGTAGCCAGGGCGGCCGTAGTAGGGGTAGCGAGGCCGCGAGTAGTAGCCGCCATCGATGTACACGTTCGGCTGCACGTACACCGGGCCCGGATCCACGTAGTAGGGATCGGCATATCCGTAGGAGCCCGCCGGATAGGTGGCGCAGCCGCCGACCAGGGCCGCCCCGCCGAGGGCGAGGCAAGTTCCGAGTAAACGCATTTTGATCATGATGGACTCCTGGTCGGCACCCTTGTTCAACGTCCGGTTGTATGCCTTGTTGACTGCGCTTGTATGAAGTCGCGTAACGCCCGGTAAAGCAGCCGCCCGGTCAAAGGCCATTCTCAAGAATTTCGAGCATTCGCGCCTCGTCGATCACAGCCACACCCAACTCGAGCGCCTTGTCGAGCTTGCTGCCGGCCTCCGCACCGGCAACGAGGTAGTCGGTCTTCTTGCTGACCGACCCGGCTACCTTGGCACCGGCCGTTTCCAGTTTGTCCTTTGCTTCGTCGCGGCTGAGCGTAGGAAGCGTACCAGTGATGACGAAGGTCTTGCCCGCGAGCGGCTTGGGTGCGCGCGTGGCCGGCTCGCCCTCTTCCCAGTTCAGGCCGCAGGCGCGCAGCTGTTCGACCACTTCGCGGTTGTGCGGCTGGTCGAAGAAGGTGCGCAGGCTTTTCGCGACCACGGGCCCCACGTCGTTGACCTCCAGCAGCTGCTCCTCGGTCGCATCCATGATCGCATCCAGCTTGCCGAAGTGCTTGGCCAGGTCCTTGGCCGTGCTTTCGCCGATGTGCCGGATGCCGAGCCCGAACAGAAAGCGCGGCAATGTGGTCTTCTTCGACGCCTCCAGCGCGTCGACGAGGTTCTTCGCCGACTTGTCGGCCATGCGATCCAGGCCGGCCAGGGTGGTGAAGCCGAGCTTGTAGAGATCGGGCAGCGTGCGGATCAGGTTGGCGTCGACCAGCTGCTCGACCAGCCTGTCGCCCAGGCCTTCGATGTCGAGCGCGCGCCGCGCGGCGAAATGCAGGATCGCCTCCTTGCGTTGTGCGCCGCAGAACAGGCCGCCGGTGCAGCGGTAGTCGACCTCGCCCTCCTCGCGCAGCGCGTCGGAGCCGCAGACCGGGCACTTGCGGGGCATGGTGAACACGGGCCCGCGCTGCTGCGCCGGCCGGGCCGCGCTCTCGGGCAGCACGCCGACCACCTCGGGAATCACGTCGCCGGCACGCCTGACGATGACCGTGTCGCCCACCCGCACGTCCTTGCGCCGGGCCTCGTCCTCGTTGTGCAGCGTGGCGTTGGTCACGGTGACGCCGCCGACGAAGATCGGCGCCAGCTTGGCCACCGGCGTGAGCTTGCCGGTGCGCCCGACCTGCACCTCGATGCCGAGCACCTCGGTCAATTGCTCCTGCGCCGGGTACTTGTGGGCCACGGCCCAGCGCGGCTCGCGCGAGACGAAGCCGAGCCGCCGCTGCAGCTCGAGGCTGTCGACCTTGTAGACCACGCCGTCGATGTCGTAGGGCAGCGCATCGCGCTGGCGGGCGATGGTCTCGTGGAAGGCGATCAGCTCGATGGCGCCGCGGGCGCGCTGCGTCTGCGTGCCTATGGGAAAACCCCAGGCGTGGAACTGCTGCAGCCAATCGAACTGCGTCGCGCAATCGGGCCCGCCCTGCTCGGGCGAAGAGACTTCGCCGAGACCATAGGCAAAGAAGCTCAGCGGCCGGCTCGCCGCGATCGCCGGATCCAGCTGGCGCACGGCGCCGGCCGCGGCATTGCGCGGGTTCACGAACACCTTCTCGTTCTTCTGGCCGGCGGCGATCTTCTCGCGCTGGCGCTCGTTGAGCGCCTCGAAATCATCGCGCCGCATGTAGACCTCGCCGCGCACCTCCACCACCGGCGGAGCATGGCCATGCAGGCGCAATGGAATCTGCTGCACCGTGCGGATGCTCTGCGTGACGTCCTCGCCGATCTCGCCGTCGCCACGGGTCGCCGCCTGCACCAGCACGCCTTGCTCGTAGCGCAGGTTGACGGCCAGCCCGTCGAACTTGAGTTCGCAGACGTACTCGACCTGCGGCCCGTCCTCGGCCAGGCCGAGTTCCTTGCGCACGCGCGCATCGAAGGCGCTGGCGCCGCCCGGCGTGATGTCGGTCTCGGTGCGAATCGACAGCATCGGCACCTTGTGGCGCACCTTGGCGAAGCCTTCGAGCACCTTGCCGCCCACGCGCTGCGTCGGCGAATCCGAAGTGCGCAGCTCGGGATGCTCGGCTTCAAGTGCCTGCAGGCGCTGGAACAGCTTGTCGTACTCGGCGTCCGGCAACTCGGGTGCGTCGAGCACGTAGTAGAGGTGGGCGTGGCGGCGCAGCTGCTCGCCCAGTGCAGCGGCTTCGCGAGTCGCATCTTCGCGCGTGGTCATAGCTCACCCCCAGGCTTGCCCACTTCGTGTGGCCGCCCACCCCCTCGCCGGGGGCAATACCAGCGGCCCGGCAAAGCCGGTTCCGCGGTATTCCTGACAGAAGAAAGAACAGTCAACTTCACGAGAACAAACGGCGCGCCAAGGGCGAACCGGCCGAGAGCTCGCGCGAATCGAGCGTGTCGTAGAGCTGTTGAAGGTCGGCGCCGATCACGTCCATGGTGTCTTCGCGCAAGGGCTGGCCGTCGCTGTCGGTCACGATGCCGTCCATCTCGCGCGCCAGCGTGGCGGCGGTTTCGCGCATGCGTTCGAAGGGCCGCTCGGCACGGTCGACTTGCGGCACGTCCAGGCTCAGCGTGAGCTCGCGGATGGCCGACTGCGCCGGATCGTCGGCCAGTGCGGCTTGGGTGTCGAAGGACAGGCCGAGGATCGGCGGCAGCCCCACTTCGCCCGCAGGCAACACCATCCGGCCCGGAATGATGCCGGCCACGAAGCCCAGCCGCGCCGCGTTCTGCTGCACGTAGCCCGGGCTCCATGCCGCATGCAGCGCGCGCAGCACGAAGCTCAGCTGCGCGTCGTGCGAGCTCGCGAACTGGTCGAGCTCGCGCGCGCGCGCCACCTCGTCCAGCATCTCGGGAAACTCGGGCGCGCCGTTCACTGCGTCGGCGAAGGCCTGGGCCTTGACGACGAATTCGGAGTACTCGATCTCGTTGAGCGCGCCAGTGCGATTGGCCAGCTGTACGCCGGCCTGGAAGGCGCCGTAGCGCTGGCCGGGCGCCGCGGGCTCCCACTCGCCGGTGTGCTCGTTCAGGCCTTCGATCGCAACCGGCTTGCTGCCGGCGCGCCGCGTGGCCGGCATGGCCGCGATCGCGGCGTCGCCGGAGGCCAGGCCCTCGAGGGAGATCGGCGCGATCACGTCGATCAGCGGATCGAGGCCGCCGCGGCGCTCGGCCGTCGGCACCGGCAGCGCGCTGGGCGCCGGCAGATCGGGGTCGAACAGCGGCTCGTGCCGCTCGTTGCTTCGCATCGGATGCGGGTCGATGTGCAGCACCGGCTCCTCGCCGCCGGCCGGTGCGGGCGCAGCCTCGGGCGGGTCGCCGTCCTGCGCATCGGGCTGCCGCGGCGCATTGCGGCGCGACATCCATGTGTTGTAGCCGACCACGGCTGCCAGTACGAGGCCGCCGAGGATCGCAAGGGCGACGGTGAGGCTGCTCATCGACGGCGCGCGTCTAGGCGGCTTCGACCATCGACACGGCGGATTCCATGTCGACCGCCACGATGCGCGAAACGCCCTGCTCCTGCATGGTCACGCCGATCAGTTGCTCGGCCATCTCCATCGCGATCTTGTTGTGGCTGATGAAGAGGAACTGGGTCTCGCGGCTCATGGCGGTCACGAGTTTGGCATAGCGCTCGGTGTTGGCGTCGTCCAGCGGCGCGTCCACTTCGTCCAGCAGGCAGAAGGGAGCCGGGTTGAGCTGGAAGATCGCGAACACCAGCGCGATGGCCGTCAACGCCTTCTCGCCACCCGAGAGCAGGTGGATGGTCTGGTTCTTCTTGCCGGGCGGCTGCGCCATTACCTGCACGCCGGAATCGAGGATCTCGTCGCCGGTCATCATGAGCTTGGCGTTGCCGCCGCCGAAGAGCTCCGGGAACATGCGGCTGAAGTGCTCGTTGACGATCTTGAAGGTGCCGCCCAGGAGCTCGCGCGTTTCGCCATCGATCTTGCGGATCGCGTCCTCCAGCGTGCCGATGGCCTCGTTCAGGTCGGCCGACTGCGCGTCGAGGAAAGTCTTGCGTTCGCTGGCCACCGCCAGTTCGTCCAGCGCGGCGAGGTTGACCGCGCCGAGCGAGGCCACTTCGCGGTTGAGGCGATCGATCTCGCTCTGGAGGCCGGTGAGGCGCACCTTGTCGGTCTCGATCGACAGCGCGACCGCTTCGAGGTCGGCCTCGGCATCGGTCAGCAGCTGCTGGTACTGCTCGAAGCCCAGCCGCGCGGCCTGCTCCTTCAGCTGGAACTCGGTGATGCGCTGGCGCAGCGGATCGAGCTCGCGTTCGAGCTGCAGCCGGCGCTCGTCGCTCGCGCGCAGCTTGAGCGTGAGATCGTCGTACTGGCTGCGCGCTGCGCCGAGGGCGCTTTCGCGTTCGAGCTTGAGCGCCAGCGCGTCCTGCAGGCCCGCCTGCGCGGCTGCGTCGGACAGGCGCCCGAGCTCGGCACGGGCGCGCTCGTCTTCTTCCGCCAGCGAAACGGTCTGCTGCGTCGCCGTCTCGATCGCGCGATTGAGCTCGGCGCGGCGCGCTTCGAGGGTGCGCTGGGCGAAGGTCGCTTCCTGCGCCTGGCGCTCCAGGCTGCGGTGCTGTTCGCGGCTCGCGGTGAGCGCGCGGCCGGCTTCGATCACCCGTTCGTCGAGCTGCGCATGTCGCTCCTGGCTGTCGGCGAGCTGCATGTCGAGCTCCTCGAAGCGGGCCTCGGCGGCAACGCGCTTCTCCTGCAGCTCTTCGAGCTGGGCCTCGACTTCGCCGAGGTCATTGGAGAGCTGCTCGCTGCGCGCGCGCGTCTGCTCGGCCAGCTGCGAGAGCCGCAGCGTCTCGACCTGGAGCTCGTGGGCGCGCGACTGCGTCTCCGCCACTTCGCGGCGCTGCGTAACGAGCCGCGAAGCCGCGTCGGCGTAGGCCGCTTCGGCACGCGCCAGCGCGGTGCGCGCCTCTTCGGCGATCAGCGTCTGGGCGCGCAGCTGGCGCTCCAAGTTTTCCATCTCCTGCTGGCGCGCCAGCAGGCCGGCCTGCTCGGAGTCCTGGGCATAGAAGCTCACGCTGTGCGCGGTGACCGCGTGGCCGCTCTTGACGTAGATCGCCTCGCCGGGCTGCAGCTTGTCGCGCTGCACCAAGGCCTCTTCGAGCGTCGGCGCCGTCAGGCAGCCGTGCAGCCAGTCGGCCAGCAAGGCCTGCTGGCCCGCGTCGCTCAAACGCAGCAGATCCGACAGGCGCGGCAGCGCGCTCTGGCCCTGCGGCGCACCGGCAGCCGGGGGACTGTAGAAGGCCAGCTTGGCCGGCGGCGCGTCGCTGCCGAAGGCGCGGACCATGTCGAGCCGGCTGACTTCGAGCGCGCCGAGGCGCTCGCGCAGCGCCGCTTCGAGCGCGTTCTCCCAGCCTTGCTCGATATGGATGCGGCTCCACAGGCCCTGCAAACCTTCGAGGCCGTGCTTCGCGAGCCAGGGCGCGAGCTTGCCGTCGGTCTTGACCTTTTCCTGCAGCGCCTTGAGCGCCTCGAGCCGCGCCGACAGCTCGGCATGGCGCGCGCCTTCGGTGTTGACGGCCTGCTGTCGCGTGCGGCGATCGTCGTCGAGCTGCGGAACGGATTCCTGCAGTTCGTGCAGTCTCGCATCGGCCTCGCTCGCGGCCTCCTGCGCGGCCGCCAGTTGTTCCTGCAGGTCGCTCAGGCGCGCCTCGTCGGGCGCCGCGAGCGCGTTCTGGTCGCTGCGCAGGCGCTCGGAGCGCTGCGTGAGCTGGCGGCTCTGCTCTTCGATGTTGCGCTGGTCGGCTGCCAGCACCTGGATTTGCTGCTGCACCTGCGCGACGCTGGCGCGCTGCGCGTTGGCTTCGTCCAGCGCGCGCTGCTGCGCCTCTTCGAGACCGGGCATGCGCGCGTCGTGCTCTTCGAGCTGCGCGGCCAGCAGCTCGGCTTGCTCCTCGGCGTTCACGCCCTGCCCGGCCAGGGTTTCGATTTCCGTCTCGGCGTCTTCGCGGCGCGTATTCCATTGCGCGATCTGCTCGCTCAGCTGGACCAGCCGCTGCTCCACCCGCTGGCGACCCTCGACCACGAAGCGGATCTCGCCTTCGAGCCGGCCGACCTCGGCGCTGGCTTCGTACAGCTTGCCCTGCGCCTGATTGACCTGGTCGCCGGCCGCGTAGTGCGCCTGGCGCACGGTTTCGAGCTCGGCCTCGACGTGGCGCAGGTCGGCCATGCGCGACTCGAGGTCGTTGATCGCCTTTTCGGCGTCGGCCTTGACCTTCGCCTGATCGTTCTCGCTTTCGCTGCGCTTCAGGAACCACAGCTGGTGCTGCTTGCGCGTGGCGTCGCCCTGCAGCGTGTTGTAGCGCGCGGCCACCTCGGCCTGCTTCTCGAGCTTTTCGAGGTTGCTGTTGAGTTCGCGCAGGATGTCTTCGACCCGCGTCAGGTTCTCGCGCGTATCGCCGAGCCGGTTCTCGGTCTCGCGGCGGCGCTCCTTGTACTTGGAGACGCCCGCTGCCTCTTCGAGGAAGAGCCGCAGCTCCTCGGGCTTGGATTCGATGATCCGGCTGATCGTGCCCTGGCCGATGATCGCGTAGGCGCGCGGGCCGAGGCCGGTGCCCAGGAACACGTCCTGCACGTCGCGCCGGCGCACCGGCTGGTTGTTGATGTAGTAGCTCGAATTGCCGTCGCGCGTCAGCACCCGCTTGACCGCGATCTCGGTGAACTGCGCCCACTGGCCGCCGGCGCGGTGGTCGGCGTTGTCGAACACCAGTTCCACGCTCGAACGGCTGGCCTGCTTGCGCGTGGTGGTGCCGTTGAAGATCACGTCCTGCATCGACTCGCCGCGCAATTCGGAGGCGCGCGATTCGCCGAGCACCCAGCGCACCGCATCCATGATGTTCGACTTGCCGCAGCCGTTGGGGCCGACGACGCCCACCAGTTGGCCGGGCAGCAGGAAATTGGTGGGTTCGGCGAAGGACTTGAAGCCGGAGAGCTTGATGGAATTGAGACGCACGACTGGTCGGCCTTAAGCCTGGTTATTTGCCAAGGTGTTGATTTGTAAGGAGAAATCTGCCGGCCCGAAGCTCGAGGACCGGCTGGGCACCCGAGGCGACGATGATAACGTGCGAGCCATGAGCGATTCCTCTGTTTCCCCCCGCGCCGGGCTTCGTCTATGGCTGCTGGGCGGCACCGTGGCTCTGATGGGCCTGGCCGCCTGCAGCACGACCGAACGCGCCGAGCCTTATGCCGGCAACGAATGGCTCCAGTCCGGCGCCAACCGCATCGCCAACCTGGCGCTGCGCGACAACCTGCAATCGATCCGGCGCGTGCAGCTTTCGCTCTACCGCCGCAATCCGCGCGAGTGGCGCAAATGGGCCCCGAGCGCGGAAGACGCCATCCAGCGCACCTGGGACGCGATCTCGCAGGAAAGTCCCCTGCCGGGCCTGCAAGGCGCCACCGGCATCGATGCGATCCGGCTCGCTTTCGAAACCCGACCAAAGGCTTACGAAGGCGACCGCGTGGCCGCGCTGGTGGTCGGATGGGCGTCGATGCTGAAGCAGGCCAACGGCGGCACCTGGGAGCAGAGCATGCTCGACGCAGTGAACGCCGAGAACAGCTACCGCGCCGCGCGCAACGTCGAGATCTCGCTCTGGCTGATCAGTTCCAAGACCAACCCGGAGGGCCAGCCCCTGCTGCTCGCCACCGAGATCAGCGAACGCGGCCGCAACCTGGTGGTTGATCGCGAGCTCTCCAAGGTGGTTGCGCGCCTCGATCTGCTGGCCGCGCAGGCCGACGAGAAGTACCGCCGTGCCGCACTCGACTTCAGTCAGAACTGGCTGCTTGGCAGTCTGGTGCCCTTCTTTTCGATGGTCCAGCGCTAGTGCGTTTCTAGGCGAACCACTCGGCCTCCGGATGTCGCTTGCGCCACGACGCGACGCTCGGATTGGTCTGGATGTACTCGGCGAGTCGGGTTCGATGCACAGCGGACAGCGGCAGCGTCTTCAGAAGATTCGGCCAGGTCCTCATCGCCTGGTCCACGCAGCCTGCGACGACCTCGCGCAGCTGCTTTTCAGGGATGTCCCAGGCGTTGCCGAGTTCGCGCAGTGTCTTGGGCGTGAGCAGCGTCCGCTGCGTCTGACTCGGGAAGAACTGCAGCCCATGCCCCGAGCCGCTGAAGTACACGCCGTAGGCGACGATGTCATAGGCCCTGGAAAGCTCGGGCCTGGATTGGCCGGGGGGGTACACGAAGCTGAAGTTCTTCAGATGCGCGTCGTAGTTGCCCAGGAGCTCCGAAACCTTGATGCGCCGCAGCAGCTCGGCGACGTCGGCTTCGCCCTTGGCCGAGCGCCGCTTGAGCAGAAGGCCGATGGCCGCGTAGGTGCCCGAATACTTGTACTCCGACGGCGTCCCCGTCACCTGGGCGAAATCCTCCATGTGCAGGCGTCTGGTTTCGGTATCGACGTCGCGGTCGAACCTGGACACCAGAAGAAAACTTCGCTCGTCCTTCTGCAGCGCATAGGGCAAGCGGTCGGCAATCGCGGACAAGGGCTCGAGTCGGAATTCGCAGGTGTTCACGCCGGCGGCAGCGGCCAGTGTCAGCGAGCTGTATTCCACTTCCGGAAGCCGGTCGTATTCGCCCGTCGGCAGCTTGCCGATGAAATGCTTCTCATCCGATTGCTTGGACCGCATCACGTAGCGCCCCGGGCTGCCCAGAACCAGCGCCACCTTGGGCTGAACACCCGAGATCGAGGTCTGCTGAGGGGTGGGCACCTGCCCGGAGCTCATTTCGTAGCTGTCCCGGCTTTGACCGATCAACCGGCCCAGCGCCACCTCGTCCAGCATTTCCGCATCCGCCCAGACGTCGCCGGGCAGATCACCGCCGCAGGCTGCCAGCAAACCGAGTTCGTCATTCACGTCCAGACCCAGGTCGCCGACCAACTGCTTGCGCAGAGGCCCCTCCGGAAGCAGGTTCTGGAAGAAAGGCGGCAATCCGAATTTGCCGTCGCCGCGGTTGACATCCAGGGCCGGATCCAGCAACTGGGCCACCGTGGCCGCTTCGGCTTCGGCGATCGCCAGGGCCACTCTTTCGGCGCCGCCCGAAGTCGCTGGCGCGACGACATAGAGCTGCGACAGCACCGGCCGGGCAGGATTCTTCGCATATGCATCGTCGAATCTGAAATACACCCGCCCGTCATCGAGCCCGAAGAGCGATCCGACGTCGGTTCTTCCCAATCGGATCCGCAGCGAGCGCACGACGCTCATCTGCCGCGCCTCGACGGTTGCGGCATCAAGCGGCTCACCTCGTCCTGCAGGCTGGTGGATTTGGTATCGGTGCCGGCCCGCGTCAGGCCTGCGACCACTCGCGGGACGAACTGCAGTTCGAGTCCCAGGCTCTTGAGCAAGGCGAGCAAGGTGTTCAGTTCGACGTTCCCCCGGCCCGCTTCCAGAGCACCCAAGGTGTTTCGGGAGATGCCTGCTTTCAGGGCCAGCTCGGAGGCGGTCATAGCACGATCCTTTCGAGCCTGGCGGAGGATGCTGCCAACTTCGGCGAGAGTGGTCATGTGCAACTTGTTGGGCAAAGTTTAATTTTGCAAACCATATTAAGCACAATCGCTGCCGCCGTCGAGTCGAGTTGCACAATATAATGTTCATATAGATATATTGCATATCTTATTGTGCACATGTAGGATCCACGCCGGGACCACCTTCTCGACCTCGCGACGGCCCCTAGAATGCTCCGCACTTCTCCATCCCCAGGAACCTCATGAGCTCCCTCAATTTCATCGGCGGCGAAAAGGGCGGTGTCGGCAAATCCGTCACGGCACGGGTCTTGGCGCAGTACTTCATCGATCACAGCCGGCCCTTCGTCGGCTTCGACACCGATCGCTCGCACAGCTCCTTCACCCGCTTCTATGAAGGCTTCGCCTCGCCGGTGGTGGTGGACAGCTACGAAGGCCTCGACACGGTCGTGAACGGCTTCGAAACGAATCCGCAGCAGAGCGTGATCGTCGACCTCGCTGCGCAGACGCTGGCGCCGCTGGCGCGCTGGATCAAGGAGTCCGACCTGTTCGACGTGTTCGCCGAGCTCGGCGTCACCGTCAATTTCTGGCACGTGCTCGACGACGGCAAGGACTCGAGCGACCTGCTCGGCACCCTGGTCGACACCTTCGGCAACCGGCCGAACTACGTCGTGGTGCAGAACTACGGCCGCGGCAGCGACTTCGGCCTGCTGCTCGGTTCGCAGTCGCTCAGCAAGGCGACGACGCACGGCGCCCGCATCATCGCCCTGCCGCGCCTGCACGAGGCCAGCATGCGCAAGATCGATGGGCGCAACACCAGCTTCTGGAAGGCGGTCAACGACCGGGAAGGCCAGCACGCGCTCGGGCTGCTGGAGCGCCAGCGCGTCAAGAGCTGGCTCGCAACCTCTTACGCGGCCTTCGACACCCTGCCGCTCTGACCGCTCTGACCTGTTCGGCGAAGCAGCAGCACCAGCAGCAACAACCCGAAGACCGTGAACGCGATGAATGACCAGTTCGCGATCGACAGGCCGAGGAAGGTCCAGTCGATCTGCGTGCAGTCGCCGCCGCCGCGAAAGATCATCGGCAGCGCGCGCTTGAGCGGGAAGGTCTCGATCATCCCGTAGAGGTCGCGGCCGCAGGACACGACCTCCGGCGGATTCCACTGCAGCCAGCTCTGGCGCGCGGCCGTGTAGGCGCCGCCGACCGCCATCACCAGGGCCAGCAGTGCGCCCGTGAGCTGCAGGCCCCGGTTGCGGCTGGCCGCCGCCAGCCCGGCAAAGACCGCCACCAGCGCCAGCGCATAGCGCTGCACGATGCACATCGGGCACGGCTCGAGGCCGACCACATGCTGCAGATAGAGCCCGAAGGCGAGCATCGCCACGCAGGCGGCGCAGATCAGCGCGAGAGCGCGGCGCGGTGCGCCGAAATACCAATCGATCACGGAGAAACCCAATCTTCGACAAAAACCCTGGCCTTGCGCGGCCTGGCGACGACGGTGTCGCCTTCCGCCAGCGCCAGGTCCCGGAACTGTTGCGCGGGGAGTTGCGCCTCGATGATGGTTCCGGAGCCAGGATTGTCTGGATTCGATTCCACCGGTTCGAGTTCCAGCCGCGCGATCGGCCCGACCACGATGGCGCGGCTCAAGGTCGCGACGATGCCGGTGGCGCCCGGGGTATAGCGCTCGATGTCGAGGTCGTGCGGCCGCACATAGGCCAGCGCCTTGCCGTTGCGCAGCTCGCGGTGCTCGGGCGAATCGATGCGCAGGCCTTCGACATGCACCTCGCCCTCGTGCGCGCGGCCATGGAACAGGTTGACGTCGCCGAGAAAGCCGTAGACGAAGGGGCTGGCCGGGTGATCCCACACGTCCTGCGGCGACCCGACCTGCTCGACGCGGCCGCTGTTCATCAGCACCACGCGATCAGCCACTTCGAGCGCTTCCTCCTGGTCGTGGGTGACGAAGATGCTGGTGACGTGCAGCTCGTCGTGCAGCCGGCGCAGCCAGCGGCGCAGCTCCTTGCGCACCTTGGCGTCGAGCGCGCCGAAGGGTTCGTCGAGCAGCAGCACCTTGGGCTCCACCGCGAGCGCGCGGGCCAGCGCGATGCGCTGGCGCTGGCCGCCCGAGAGCTGCGACGGATAGCGGTCGGCCAGCCAGTCGAGCTGGACCAGCTTGAGCAGGTCGTGCACCTTGGTTTTGATCTGGGTTTCGCTGGGGCGCAGTCCGCGCGGCTTGACCCGCAGGCCGAAGGCCACGTTCTCGAACACCGTCATGTGGCGGAACAGCGCATAGTGCTGGAACACGAAGCCGACCTGGCGCTCGCGCACATGCACGTCCGTCGTGTCCTCGCCGGCAAACAGGATGCTGCCGGTATCGGCGGTCTCCAGCCCCGCGATGATGCGCAGCAAGGTGGTCTTGCCGCAGCCCGAAGGGCCCAGCAGCGCGACCAGTTCGCCCGAATCGACGTCGAGGCTCACGTCGCGCAGGGCGTGGAAGTCGCCGAAGCGCTTGCTGACGTTGCGGATATCAATGCTCATGATCTGTTCTCCTCAGGCCGCGACGGCGGCTTGCGGCCGCTCCGGCGGCAGTTCGGCGATGGCCTTCATTTCGCGTTCGTGGCGCCATTCGATGACCGACTTGATCACCAGCGTGACCAGCGCCAGGATGGCCAAGAGCGAGGCCACCGCGAAGGCGGCGACCGACTGGTACTCGTTGTAGAGCACTTCGACATGCAGCGGCATGGTGTTGGTCTGGCCGCGGATGTGGCCCGACACCACCGACACCGCGCCGAACTCGCCCATGGCGCGCGCGTTGCAGAGGATCACGCCGTAAAGCAGGCCCCACTTGATGTTGGGCAGCGTCACGCGCCAGAAGGTCTGCCAACCCGTCGCGCCGAGCACGATGGCGGCCTGCTCTTCCTCCGTACCCTGCGCCTGCATCAGAGGAATCAGCTCGCGCGCGATGAAGGGAAAGGTCACGAACACGGTGGCCAGCACGATGCCGGGCACCGCGAAGATGATCTTGATGTCGTTGGCCGCGAGCCAGGGCCCGAGCCAACCCTGCGCGCCGAACACCAGCACGTAGATCAGGCCGGCCACCACCGGCGACACCGCAAAGGGCAGATCGACCAGCGTGGTCAAAAAGGCCTTGCCGCGGAACTCGAACTTGGCGATGGCCCATGCAGCCGCCACGCCGAACACCAGGTTCATCGGAACCGCGATCGCGGCTGTGATGAGCGTGAGGCGGATCGCGCTCCAGGCATCGGGCTCCTTGAGGGCTTCGACGTAGGCTTCGACGCCCTTGCGCAGCGCCTCGGTCGCCACTGCGGCAAGCGGCAGCACGAGGAACAGGAACATGAAACTCAGCGCCAGGCCGATCAGGGTCCAGCGCACCCAAGCCGACTCGGTGGTGCCGGCCTGCGCGCGGCGAATCGTTCTCGAAGGCGCATTCATACAGATGCTCCCCTGCGCCGTTGCCAGGCCTGCAGGCCATTGATGACCAGCAGCAGCAGGAACGAAATGACCAGCATCACCAGCGCGACGGCCGTGGCCCCCGCGAAGTCGTACTGCTCCAGCTTGCCGATGATGATCAGCGGCGTGATCTCGGAAATCATCGGCATGTTGCCGGCGATGAAGATCACCGAGCCGTACTCGCCGATCGCGCGCGCGAAGGCCATGGCGAAGCCGGTCAGCAGCGCCGGCGTGATCGAAGGCAGGATCACCTTGGTGAAGGTCTGCAGCCGCGTCGCGCCGAGGCTGGTCGCGGCTTCTTCGAGTTCCTTTTCGGTGTCTTCGAGCACCGGCTGCACCGTGCGCACCACGAAAGGCAGGCCGATGAAGATCAGCGCGATCACCACGCCGGCCGGCGTGAAGGCCAGCTTGATGCCCAGCGGCTCGAGGAACTGGCCGATCCATCCGTTGCCGGCCAGCAGCGCGGTCAGCGAGATCCCGGCGACGGCCGTGGGCAGCGCGAACGGCAGGTCGACGAGCGCATCGACGATGCGCTTGCCGGGAAACTTGTAGCGCACCAGCACCCAGGCCACGAGCAGGCCGAACACCAGGTTGACCAGCGCGGCGATCAGCGAAGCGCCGAAGGTCAGGCGGTACGAGGCCATCACGCGCGGCGCGGTCACCGCCACCCAGAACTGCTCCCAGCTCAGCGTGAAGGTCTTGAAGACCAGCGCCGACAGCGGGATCAGCACGATCAGGCTCAGGTACAGGATCGAGAAGCCGAGCGTGATGTGAAAGCCGGGCAACACGCGCCGGGAGGCGCCCGTGTTGCCCGCACGTGCAGCCGGCGCCGCCGCGGACGGCAGCGCCGAGGTCATCGCACCGCTCATTTACTTCCCGCCGGGCGTATAGAGCTTGTCGAACTGCCCGCCGTCGTTGAAGTGCACCTTCTGCGCTTCGCCGAGGCTGCCGAACAGCTCCTGCACGGTGAAGAGCTGCAGCGGCTTGAAGATCGCTGCATGCTTCTTGAGCACCGCCTCGGAGCGCGGACGCAGCGCGTGCTTGGCCGCGATCTCCTGCGCTTCGTCGGAATAGAGATAGTCGAGGTAGGCCTTGGCGAGTTCGCCGGTGCCCTTCTTCGCAACCGTGCGCTCGACCACGGCCACCGGGTTCTCGGCCAGGATGCTGATCGAGGGATACACCGCGTCGACCTTGCCGGCGCCGAACTCGCGGTCGATGGAGACCACTTCCGATTCGAATGTGATCAGCACGTCGCCGATGTTGCGCTGCAGGAAGGCGGTGGTCGCATCGCGGCCGCCGCGCGCGAGGATGGGCACGTTCTTGAACAGCTTGCCGACGAACTCGGCCGCCTGCGCATCGCTGCCACCCTTCTTCTTCACGTAACCCCATGCGGCCAGGTAGGCATAGCGGCCGTTGCCACCGGTCTTGGGGTTCACGATCACGACCTGAATGCCCGGCTTGACCAGGTCTTCCCAGTCCTTGATGCCCTTCGGGTTGCCGTTGCGCGTCAGGAACAGCATGGTCGAGGTGGTGGGCGCTGCGTTGTTCGGAAAGCGCTTGGCCCAATCCTTGGCGACCACGCCGGTGTTGGCGAGGAACTCGATGTCGGTGGTGGTGTTCATCGTCACCACGTCGGCCTCCAGCCCGTCGGCCACGGCGCGCGCCTGGGCGCTGGAGCCGGCGTGCGACTGGTCGATCTTGATCTCCTTGCCCGTGGTCTTCTTGTAGTTCGCCACGAAGGCGGCGTTGTAGTCCTTGTAGAACTCGCGCGCCACGTCGTAGGACACGTTGAGCAGGGTCTGGGCAGAGGCCGCGCCGGCGGCGGCGAGCGCCAAGGCGCCGAGGATCGTCTTGATGGTTCTGGAGGTCATGGTCTGGCTTCGAGTGGGGGACGGCCGGCCATCAGGGCCGCGGGCTCGTCGGTCAGCGATTGGAGCAGAGCCAGGCCCAAAGGCCAATCGCCATGCCCCGAATCGATGTTGATGTGGCCGGCATTCTGCATGCGAACGAATTCGCTGCCCCAGGCACGGGCATAGGCGCCGGCCAGGCGCGCCGGGCAATAGGGGTCGTTGCTGCTGGCCACCAGGATGCTGCGGTACGGCAGCCTCGCATAGGGCACCGGCGCGAAATCCGACAGCACCGCGCGGCGCTCGGGGTCGGCCGGCGCCACCAGCAGCGCGCCGCGGATGCGTGCGGCGGCCGCCTCGCGCAGGTGCGTGGTCGTGATGCAGCCCAAGCTGTGCGCGACGATCACCACAGGGCCCGGGCTTTCCAGCACGAGCTTCTCGAGCGCTGCGACCCAGGCGCTGCGCTTCGGCGTCGCCCAGCCGTCCTGCAGCACTCGCACCGCGCCCTGCATGCGCTCCGCCCACAGGCTCTGCCAGTGGCCGGGGCCGGAGTCGCGCCAGCCTGGAACGATGACGATGGTCGGCTTCGTCACGAGAGCTTTATCTGTTGGGCTGCGGCTCAGGCGCAGGTAGAGCCGCACGGCACAGGTGGAAGTCGATCGGTCCTTCGCTCAAGTCTTGCGTGAAGTCGGGGGCCGTATCGCCTAGCCGCAGGGTTGCCATGGTCGTTCCGTGGATGAAGGAGCGCCGATTCTGCAAAGCATCGCTTCGATGACAAACGAATATCTACTTGTTTCGATATGGCGTTTAGCGAATAAGGCCTTCTCAGACCGTGAGCCTGAAGCCGCCGGCGCCGATGTGCTCGGCAAGGAAGTCGATCAAGTGGCGAATCGCCGGCACCAGTGCGCGGCGTGACGGAAACACCGCATGCAGGATGCCCGGCGGCGGCCCCCAGCCGGGCAGCACCTCGACCAAGCGGCCCGCTTCCAGATCTTCCTTGCACATGTAGTCGGGCAGCATGCTGGCGCCGACGCCTTCGACCACCGCGAACTTCAGCGTCAGCAGGTCGTCCGCCAGGTAGCGCGGCGTGTGCTGCATCGTGTGCATCGCCCCGCCGGGGCCTTCCAGGCACCAACTGGCCCGCCCGCCGGCCGCGGTCTGGGAGACCGTGTCCAGGCGGGCCAAGTCATCCACCGTATTCACGGGACCCTGGCGCCGGAGCTGGCCGGGGCTGGCCACCAGCACGCCCCGGGCGCTCGCGAAGCGCTTGGCCACCAGCGTCGTGCTGTCCTCGATGACCGGCCGCACGCGCAGGGCAAGGTCGATGCCCTCCTCGATCAGGTCGACGGGCCGGTTCAGGATGCGCATCTCGATCTGCACCGCCGGATAGCGCAGCATGAACTGCGACACCAGCACGCCGACGCCGCTTTGCGCCAGCGTGATAGGGCAACTGATGCGCACTACGCCGCGCGGTTCGGTCTGCACCTGCGCGATCGCTTCCGCCGCCGCATCGGCCGCGTCGCGCATGGCGATGCTGTGCCGCAGATAGAGCTCGCCGGCCGGCGTGAGCGAGAGCTGCCGCGTACTGCGCTGCAGCAGCTGGACGCCCAGCCGCGCTTCGAGCTCCGCCACTCGCCGCGACAGCCGCGACTTCGGGATACCCAGCGCGCGGCCGGCTGCCGCAAAACCGCCGCGCTCTGCCACTTCGGCAAAGAAAACCATGTCGTTCAGATCTTGCATGGCGTCGATTGTCCTGCCAGCAGGACAATCTGTGTGAAATTTGCCTCCTTATCAATCAATCGACTCAAAAATAGACTATCACCCATGCCGACCGCTTTCTGTGCCGGCGCCAACATCGAAAGAGAGCGATAGATCATGAAACTGCTGCACATCGATTCCAGCGTCCTGGGCGACAACTCCGTCTCGCGTCAGCTGACGGCCGAAGTGGTGGCCGAGTGGCGCAGCAATCACGCGGGCACCGAGGTGGACTACCTGGACCTGGCGGTTTCCGCTCCCAGCCACCTCGATGCCCACTCGCTGGGCTTCCGGGCACCGGCAGGCACCGAATTCACCGAACGCCAGCGCAACGAGAACGCAGTCTCCGAAAAGCTGGTGAGCCAGTTTCTCGCCGCCGACGTGGTCGTGATCGGCGCACCGTTCTACAACTTCTCGATCCCGAGCCAGCTCAAGGCATGGATCGACCGCATCGCGCAAGTCGGCCGCACCTTCAAGTACACCGAGAAGGGCCCCGTGGGCCTGGCCGGCGGCAAGACGGTGATCGTCGCGATCACCCGCGGCGGCATCTACTCGACCAGCGAAGGCGGCCAGGCGATGGAGCACCAGGAAAGCTACCTGAAGGTGGTCCTCGGCTTCCTCGGCGTCACCGACGTGCGATTCGTGCGCGCCGAAGGCCTGGCCATGGGCGAAGCGCCGAAGGCGGCCGCACTCGGTGCCGCCCGCGCAGAGATCTCCGCCGTGACCGGCGAAGCCGCCAATCAGGACGTCGCTACCCTCGCCGCCTGAGGAACCGCGGGCTATGCGTGGCTCTTGATCCAGGCCACGTACTTGTCGACCCAGCCCTGCAGGAACTTCTTGGTGCTGCCGTCGGCGATGTGGCCCTTGTCGTCGAACAGGCCTTCCTTGTTCTGGAGGAAGGCCTCGGGCTGGCCCAGCGTGGGCACGTCGAGGTAGGCCAGCACATTGCGCAGATGCTGCTGCGCGACCGCGGTGCCGATGGCGCCGACCGACACGCCGATCACGCCGGCAGGCTTGCCGGCCCAGGCGCTCTGGCCATAGGGCCGCGAGGCGTTGTCGATCGCGTTCTTGAGCACGCCGGGCAACGAACGGTTGTATTCCGGCGTCACGAACAAGAGTCCCTGCGACGCGACGATCTCCGACTTGAGCCGCATGACCGCGGGCGCCTGGTTGCCGTCGTCGTCTTGGTTGTAGAGCGGCAGGTCGTCGATGCGCAGATGTTCGAACGTGAAGTCCGAGGGCGCAAGCTGCGCGATCGAGAGTGCGAGCTTGCGGTTGAACGAATCCTTCCGCAGGCTGCCGACGATGACGGCGATTCGGGTCTGGGCCATGAAAACTCCTTTTGAACGGGTTGACGAAAAGGCGGCACCTATTGTGCGAAGCGCCTATGACCTTTTCCAGAAAAGCCCAATCACGGCAACCGGTGATGCGGGGCGTTCTGCAGGCTCGCCTGCGTCACGCTGGCACCGGCCGGCACGTCCTCGATGATCCATACGTTGCCGCCGATAGTCGCGCCCTTGCCCAGCCTCACCCGGCCGAGGATGGTGGCGCCGGCATAGATCACCACGTCGTCTTCCACGATGGGGTGGCGCGGCAGGCCCTTCTGCAGGTTGCCTTCGACATCGGTCGGAAAACGCTTGGCGCCCAGCGTCACGGCCTGGTAGAGGCGCACGCGCTTGCCGATCACCGTGGTCTCGCCGATCACGACGCCGGTGCCGTGGTCGATGAAGAAACCGGCGTCGATCTGCGCGCCCGGATGGATGTCGATGCCGGTCTGCGCATGCGCGAGCTCGGCCACGATGCGTGCCAAGAGCGGCAGGCCCAGGTCGTAGAGCTGGTGCGCGAGGCGGTGATGGATCATCGCCAGGATGCCCGGGTAGCACAGCAAGACTTCGTCGACGCTGCGCGCCGCCGGGTCGCCCTGGTAGGCGGCGAGCACGTCGCCGTCGAGCAGGCGGCGAATGCCGGGCAGCGCGGCGGCAAAGGCGCGCACCGCCTCCTCCGCCTGCGCATCGATCTCGGCCGCATCGCGCGGCTGGTGGCGCGCGTTGTAGCGCAGCTCCAGCCGGGCCTGCGTCAACAGCGACTGCAGAGACGAGTCCAGCGTGTGGCCGACATAGAAGTCCTCGCTCTCGTGCCGCAGGTCGGGCGGGCCGAGCCGCATCGGGAACAGTGCGCCCTTCAGCGATTCGACGATGCCGGCCAGCGCGTCGCGCGAGGGAAACTCACGGCTGCCCGGCTCGCGTGAACGCTTCTGGGAATCGCGCCATTCGTCGCGCGCCTCGTGCAGCGCACTGACGATTTCACTCACATCGAATCCGGCCATGGCTTGCTCCTTGTTACCGCATTGTTGCGGCATCGGAAGCAATCGCGGCGTCGGAAGGGTTTAGCGCTTCAGGGCTTCGCGATCGGGATCCCGGTGGGCTTCATCAGCGCGACCGCATCTATTTCTGCTTGGCGGTGTAGATCTGGTCGAAGGAGCCGCCATCCGCGAAGTGCTCCTTGTCCGCCTTGGCCCAGCCGCCGAAGGCCTGGTCGATGGTGAACAGCGTGAGCTTGGGGAACTGCTTCTCGTACTTGGCCTTGGCCTTGTCGGAGGTCGGGCGGTAGTAGTTGCGCCCGGCGATGTCCTGCCCTTCGTCGGAGTACAGATACTTGAGGTATTCCTCGGCCACGGCGCGCGTGCCCTTCTTGTCGACCACCTTGTCGACCACCGTCACCGTCGGCTCGGCCAGGATGCTGGCGGAGGGCACGACGAGGTCGAACTTGTCGGGGCCGAATTCCTTCAGCGCGAGGAAGGCTTCATTCTCCCAGGCCAGGAGCACGTCGCCCACGCCGCGCTGCACGAAGGTGATGGTCGAGCCGCGCGCGCCGGTGTCGAGCACCGGCACGTTCTTGTAGAGATTGCCGACGAACTCGCTGGCCTTGGCGTCGCCGCCGTATTTGCGCTTGGCGAACTCCCACGCGGCCAGGTAGTTCCAGCGCGCGCCGCCCGAGGTCTTGGGGTTGGGCGTGATCACCTGCACGCCGGGCCTGGCCAGGTCGTCCCAGTCCTTCAGGCCCTTGGGATTGCCCTTCTTCACGAGGAAGACGATGGTCGAGGTGTACGGCGCCGAGTTGCGCGGCAGGCGCTTCTGCCAGTCGGCCTTGACCAGCCCGCCGTGCCTGACCAGCGCATCGGTGTCTCCGGCCAGCGCCAGCGTGGCGACGTCGGCGTCGATGCCGTCGATGATCGAGCGCGCCTGCTTGCCGGAGCCGCCATGCGACTGCTTGATGCTCACGTCCTGGCCGGTCTTGCCCTTCCAGTACTTGGCGAAGGCCTTGTTGTAGTCGACGTAGAACTCGCGCGTCGGGTCGTAGGACACGTTGAGCAAGGTCACGCTTTGCGCGAACGACGGCAATGCCGTCATGGCGATGCCGGCTGCAACGGCGGCGCCGAGGGAAAGCTTGATAAAGTCGCGGCGAAAGCTCATGGTCTTGTGCTCAGGAGGGCATAGAAGTGAAGCCGCGAATTCTGAAGAGCGCATACGGAAACTGGAACGACCGAGTTCTCAGTTCTAAATAGCGAAATCAACTAAGCAACCCACACGAAGGCAATCCAAATGGCACGCATGGTCCAGTGCATCAAGCTCGGCAAAGAGGCCGAGGGGCTCGATTTCCCGCCCTACCCCGGTGAACTCGGCAAGCGCCTGTGGGAGAACGTCAGCAAGGAGGCCTGGGCCGCCTGGCTCAAGCAGCAGACCATGCTGGTCAACGAGAACCGGCTGAACCTGGCCGATGCCCGTGCCCGCCAGTACCTGGCGCGCCAGATGGAAAAGCACTTCTTCGGCGAAGGCGCCGACGTCGCGCAGGGCTACGTTCCCCCGACGAACTGATCGCGCGCCCGCGCCATGACCGAACCGGTCGACTGGCGCGCCGACGGTGTGCCGCAAAGCGCGCGCTTCGGCGATATCTACCACTCCGAAAGCGGCGCGCTGGCGCAGGCGCAGCGCGTGTTTCTGGCCGGCTGCGGCTTGCCCGAGGCATGGGCCGGGCAGCCGCAATGGCGGATTCTCGAAACCGGCTTTGGCCTCGGCCTCTCTTTTCTGACAGCCTGGCAGGCTTGGCGGGCCGATCCTCAGCGCCCGCGCCTGCTGCACTTCGTCTCGGTCGAAGCGCACCCGGTGTCGCGCGGCGATCTGCAGCGCGCCGCGGCGGCCTATCCGGAACTCGCGCCGCTGGCCGCCGAACTGGGCGACCAGTGGTGGGGCCTGCTGCCCGGCTTTCACCGCCTGGCCTTCGACCAGGGCCGCGTGCTGCTCACGCTGTGCATCGGCGACGTGCAGCCGATGCTGCGCACCCAGCAGCACTTC
Source organism: Variovorax sp. MHTC-1 (assembly GCF_003984645.1). Lineage (GTDB taxonomy): Bacteria > Pseudomonadota > Gammaproteobacteria > Burkholderiales > Burkholderiaceae_C > Variovorax. Next base: position 141,257 of record NZ_RWKI01000001.1, on the reverse strand, counting down.
GAGGCCGACAGCATCTTCCTGGACGGCTTCAGCCCCGAGCGCAATCCGCAGATGTGGTCGCCCGAGACGCTGAAGGCCGTGACGCGTTTTGCGCGCCGCGGCACCCGTGTCGCGAGCTGGACCATCGCACGGGCTGTGCGCGACGCGCTGAACCAGTACGGCTTCCAGCTCGACAAGGCGCCAGGCCTGCCGCCCAAGCGCGATTGCCTGCAGGGCGTGTTCGAGCCGGCCTGGCAGATCCGTCGTCGCGCGCCGCTGCCCGCCCCCATCCCCGTGCCGGGTCGCTGCGCGGTGATTGGCGCGGGCTTGGCGGGCGCCGCCGTAGCGGCCAGCCTGGCGCGGCGCGGCTGGCAGGTCACGGTGCTCGAGGCCGGTGCCCGCTCTGCCGCCGGTGCGTCGGGCCTGCCGGTCGGCGTGCTCGCGCCGCATGTGTCGCCCGACGACGCGCTGCTGTCGCGCCTGACGCGCGCCGGCGTGCGGGCCACATGGCAGCAGTTGGAGGCGCTGCTCGCGCAAGGCAGCGACTGGCGGGCTTGCGGCGTGCTCGAACGGCGCGCCGCCGGCCTAGACCGCCTGCCTGCCGACTGGACGGCCGAAGGGCCGAATGAATCGTGGCACGCCTCGGCCGAGCAGCTTCGCGAGGCCGGGCTGCCGGCCGATGCGCCCGCACTCTGGCATGCGCGCGGCGGCTGGGTCAGGCCGGCGCGCTTGATCGAAGCCTGGCTGGCGCAGCCCGGCATCGCGCTCGAAGCGGACCGGCGCGTGGCACGGATCGAAGCGCCGGGAGACGGGCTCGCGTGGATGCTGTACGACGCCCAAGGCGCCCTGCTGGCCGAAGCCGAACGCGTGGTCATCGCGGCCGGCGTCGAAAGCCGTGCACTCGCGCCCGCGCTGGCGCTTCAGCCGGTGCGCGGCCAGGTCGCCTGGGGGTGCATGGACGACGGCGTGCGGCTGCCCCACATGCCGATCAACGGCGACGGGCATCTCATTGCGCACGTGCCCGATCCCGACGGCGCGCTCTGGCTGACCGGCGCCACCTTCGATCGCGACAGCAGCGATGCCGCGCCGCGCGGCGTCGACACCGAATCGAACCGCGAGCAGCTGGCCAGGCTGCATCCGGATGCCGCGCTGCAGCTCGCATCGGCGTTCGAGCGCGGCGAGGCGAAGGCCTGGGCCGGCGTGCGCTGCGCGTCGGGCGATCGCCGCCCGCTGGTAGGCCCGCTCGATCCCGCATCTCCAGGCGGCGTTTGGCTCTGCACCGCGCTGGGCTCGCGCGGCCTCACGTTCGCCGCGTTGTGCGCCGAACTGCTCGCAGCGCAGTGGCACGGCGAGCCGTTGCCGCTTCCGGCATCGCAAGCCCGGGCCCTGGATGCGCAGCGCGCGAGCGCTCAGATGTTGGCGAGCGCCAGGTAGTCCAGCAGTGTCGAGCCGCCCAGCGTGGCGAAAGGCAACAGCACCGCCTTCACCAGCGGCTGCTGCCAGAACGGCGCGAAGGCGCCCATGCGCAGGTTCTCGATGCGAGACTGCAGCAGCTCGAGCTGCCTGGGCGTGGCCTCGCCGGGCGCGACCGGCGCCTTGGCGTTGGCGCGCATCAGCGCATCCTTGAGCAGATCGAGCGCATGCCGGCGCGAGGCTTCGGCGGCGAGGCGCAGCGCCAGCGCACAGCCCAGCGCGACGATGGCCCCGCCGACGGACAGGACGATGGTGCTCACCGGCATGGTCCACTGGTCGAACACCGCGCTCCTCGAGAGCAGCAGCAGCGAAATCACGATGAAGGGGTAGTAGATGAGGTGCGTGACGCTGCGCGTGCGCAGCGCGATGAACTGCAGGTCGACCCAGTTGTCCAAGTGCGCCCGCGGGATGCCGGTCTGCGCCTCGAACAGGTCCAGCGTGGCTTCGGGCCAGTTGGCCGCCTGCTCGCGCAGGCCGCGCACGAAGCCGACGCAGAAGGCGGTCGCGTCGACGACGAAGAACACCAGGAAGTACATCGCCACCAGCGACGGAATGCGCAGGCCGTCGTGCACCGCGAGCGACAGGTCCCCGCGGTACGGCACGGCGCGCTCTTCGTCGAAGGCCAGCACGACCAGATAGCTCCACGGCAGCGCCGCGGCCACATAGGCCGTGGTGCGCAACAGCCGCGCGCTGAGCCTGTTCTGCGCCACGTAGCGTTTCCAGAAGTCGAGCGCGGGAGCCGGCATCCCGAGCGCAGCCTGCTTCGAGCGGCCTGCGGCGGGCTCGAAGCGCATCGAGAACACCTGGGCCAGCTTCTGCCACCAGCGCAGTCGCGCCTGGGCCTCGCGCTGCTCGGCTATCAATTCGCGGCGCGTGCTGCCCAGTCGGAACTCGCGCGTGATCTCGTCGACATTGCGCGTCAGCGCGCACCAGCCCCGAATGAGCAAGTACAGGCACAGCACCAGGTTGAGCACGCGGATGGCTTCGGTCGGCCAGAGGCTGATGCCTTCGAACGCGGTCAGCGGCTTGCCTTCGCGCGTGAGCCATTCGGCGAAGGGCTGCCAATGGGCGGCCAGCCAGAGCGGCAGCTCGAGCTGCAGCAGCACGACGAGCACCGCCAGCGCCGCATAGCGCGCGAGCAGCGCGGAGCCGTCGGGTGCGCGGGCGACGAAGCGCCCCAGGAAGCGCCGTGCGCCGACGCTGATGAAGAGCGCGGGCGCCCACAGCGCGAGCACGAGAAGGCTCGCGACCAGGATCAGCGTGGCCTCCCGCGGCATCGGATAGCGGGCCGATGCAGGCGGATGGATGTCCTTGCATTCGGTCCAGCGAGGGCCTCGGCACAGATCCGCCCTGGCCCGCTGCACGCCTTCGTTCGCCGGACGGCCGAGGAATTCGAAAGCCTCGGTCCGGCCGATCTCGAAGACCCGCGGCGTCCCGAACCACTGGGCAACGGCCGCCTGCGACACGGGCCGCGATGGCTGTTGGGCGTCGTTCATCGCGAGCCGGGTGGCCAGAAAGGCAGACACCTGGTAGCTGTCGCGAAACGGCGGTGCGCCGCCCTGCAGTTCGTCTCGCAGGCGCAGGCCGAAGTTGGAGGCGACGATGAGGTTGCGCGTCCAGGCCTGTTCGCGCGGATGCAGGAAGCGCGCATCCAGGTCGGTGGTGAAGAAGATGGCGTTCGGAAACTCCGGCTTGAGCGCCTGCAGCACCAGCAGCTTGTCGTGCACGTCGTTGCCCAGCACGCCGATCGCGCGCAGGCCCGTGCCATCGGCGCTGGCAGCACGCACGTACCGGTCTTTTTCGCGCATCTGCACGGCGAGCCGGCGCAGATAGTCGAACTGGCTCTGGCCCTCGGCGCGCTCGACGAGGGTACCGTCCTTGCGGCGCGTCGCGTCCTTGTCGCCCTGCGCCGGCTTCGCGCCGGCGGCGGAATCCGGCGCGCCCTGGCTGCCCGCAGGCAGCTGGCCGTCGAGCCCGCGCACGTAGTTGAAGGAGTCGACGCAGAAACCGCGCTCCCCCGGCGCCGGCCGGAATTCGCGCCGGAGGCTGCGGCCGTACAAGGTGTCCCATTCGGCCACCACGGCGACATGGCTCAGCGAATGCCGCGGCTTCTCCCCGTCGCGCGGGTGGCAGGTCTGCCAATAGAGGCTCCGTTCGGACTTCGGGTCGGGCGGCCCCAGCTCCTCGCTCTTGAGCGCCTTCAGGCCGCGCAGCATCAGCTCGTCGATCAGGCTCTTGGCGAGATTGCCGTCGTTGCCGATGGTGCGCACCAGCGTCACGCCCCTGGCATCGAAGAAGTCGGCGAGGCTGGCCTCGGTGTCGCCGAGCAGCACGCTGTCCGGCACGGTCGCATACAGCGAATAGAAACGCATGCGCGGCGCCGGCACCTTGCCCTTGAAATCGGATGCCGCCGCTTCGTCGATCATGGCCTTGAGCCCGTCCGAACCGTTCGGCCCGAGGACGCGCCAGTTCGCGCCGGCCTCGAGGAAGGGTTTGGCCAGCGCCCCCATCCGCGCGAGCGGCTCGGCGTCGAAGGCCTCGCTCTGGAGCCACATGACGAGCACCCGGGGCGAGCGGCCATCGTCGCCGCGCCGCGCATCCAGCGTCGGTTCGAACCACTCGTAGGGAATGGGCTCCGGAGGCTTCGCATTCGGGCCGCGACGAGCCGGCGGAAAGAAATAGCCCAGATGCTCGGTATCGACAGGGGAAAGCCGGCTCGCGTTGAGGCCTGCCAGCACCGCATAGCGTCCGCGCCGGCGGCTCTCGACGTTCTCCGAGTAGGGTCCGCCCGGCAGCATGACCGCGACGATTTCCACCGGCCGCCCGGCCCCATTGCGCGGGCCAGCTCGGCCGCGGTGCGCCGCGCATCGTCGGTCTGCGCTTTCTTCGCGTCGTTCTTCCTGGCTTCGGCCCGGCTCTTCGCCACCGCGCCGAAGGGATCCTGCCAGAGCCGCGCGTCGATGTCCTGCAGCGAAAAAAGCTGCACGATGCGCGGTTCATTGGCCGGCAGGCGGGTGGTTTCGAGCGGTGCTTCGCGCACGAACAGCACGCCTGCGACCAGCAGCATCACCGCGATGAGGCCGTTGCCTGAAAGACCGCCGAGCCCGGACTTGGAATCCTTTTCCATAGGACCCCCTTCGTTCTGCAGTCTAGGGACGCGCCTCGACTCCACAATGTGCCGTTCGGTGCAGAGGCATCCGCCAAACGGACGGTAATCCCCCGGACAATCCGCCATGCACATCCGCTACGACATCACCCACACCACCATCTACCGCTACAACGCGCCGGTGAGCTTCGGCCTGCACCGCGTGATGTTCAGGCCGCGCGACAGCCACGACCTTCGCGTGCTCGCCACCGACTTGCAGGTCAGTCCCGACGCCTACGTGCGCATGATCCAGGACCCGCACTCCAATTCGGTCGCGCTGGTGCAGCCGATGGGCGAGGCCACGGAACTGCGCATCGTCTGCGCCTTCACCATCGAGCACGTGCAGGCGCCGTTGGACGAACTGGCGCTGGAACCGGCCGCCGAGTTCCTGCCCTTTGCCTACTCGGTGCAGGAGCGGCTGGACCTCGAACACTACCTGCGCCCGCACCACGACGATTCCGAAGGCACGCTGATCCGCTGGGCCCACCAGTTCCTCAAAACCGACAAGCCCAACAGCACGCGCGAGGTGCTCACGCGCATGAACGCGCATATCGGCCAGAGCCTCACCTATGCGGCGCGCGACGAGGAAGGCACGCAGACACCGCTGCAGACGCTGGCGCTGGGCAGCGGCAGCTGCCGCGACTACGCGCTGCTCATGATGGAAGCCGCGCGCCGGCTCGGCGTCGCGACGCGCTTCGTCACGGGCTACATCTACGACGCCGCGCTCGACACCGGCAGCACCGAGCCGGGGGCGGCCGTCTCGGGCGCCGGCTCGACGCACGCCTGGCTGCACGCCTACCTGCCCGGTGCCGGCTGGGTCGCCTTCGATCCGACCAACAACCTCATGGGCAGCGGCCAGCTGATCCGCGTGGGCGTGGCGCGAGATCCTTCGCAGGCGGCGCCCATCAGCGGCAGCTGGTACGGCAAGGCGGAAGCCTACGAGGGCCTGGAAGCAACGGTTCAGGTGAGACGCACCGTGAGCTGAAATCGGCCCTTGGCAGGAGCGTGTCATGACACTGTATTTTTATACAGCCAACATGGGGCGCCCTCCAAGAAAAACCCAAGGCGCCGGCCATGCCACTCCCTCATCTTCCAGGCCCTGCTCCCCGGCAGGTCCCTCGTCTCTTCCTGATCGCGCCGACCCCGCGGCGCCCGCTGTCGAAGCAGGCGCCCTCGCCGCCGGCCGACCTCCGGCACCATGCGGCGCGCGTGATCGCCGTCACCCTGCGTCATTGGTGGCCGTGATCGGCTCGAGCCCGGTCCGCGCCGCCGCGACCACCGCTTCGGTGAGCCGATCGAGCATCGGGATCTTCAGGCGCACGTGGTGCCAGTAGAGCGGCACTTGCAGATCGACGCCCGGCACCAACTCGACCAGCGAGCCGTCGCGCAGTTGCGCCTCGACCAGGCTCGCCGGATTCGTGCCCCATCCCATGCCGGCGACACAAGCCGCCACGAAGGCCTGCGGCGAAGGCAGCCAGTGCCTCGGCGTCTCGACCGGCTTGCCGCAGGCCGCGCGCAGCCATTGCGCCTGCAGCTTGTCCTTGCGGTTGAAGACCAGGCTCGGCGCTTCGGCCAGCGCCTGTGCGGTCACGCCGCCGGCGAAGTACTTGTTCCTGAAGGCCGGGCTCGCGGTGGCGAAGTAGCGCATGCGGCCGAGCGGCACGCTGCGGCAGCCCTGGCCGGGCTTGGCGCTGGCGGTCACGGCGGCGAGCACGGCGCCGGTGCGCAGCCACTCGGCCGTGTGCTCCTGGTCGTCCAGGCTCAGGTCGAGCAGCGCCGGTTCGCTGGCGCTGAAGGCCGCGATCGCGGGTACGAACCAGGTGTCCAAGCTGTCGGCATTGACCGCGACACGCAGGGTAACGCGCTGGTCGGCGGCATCGAGCGCGCCGAGCGCGGGCATGGCGCGCTGCAGATCGCGCTCCAGCATGCCGACCTGCTCGACATGCCGGCACAGCCAGGTGCCGGCCTCGGTCGCCACGCAGGGTGAGCCGCGCACGATCAGCGCCAGGCCGAGCCGGTCTTCGAGCAGCTTGACGCGTTGCGACACTGCCGAGGGCGTGACGTGCAGCGCGCGCGCCGCGCGCTCGAAGCTGCCTTCGCGCACCACCTGCGCAACTGCGGCCAGGGACAGGTAGTCGAGCAATGAAGTATTCCTAATGCAGCTGCAGATAAGTTAACTGGACTGATTCTGCCGCAGCGCCAATCATCGGCGCATGACCGTCTTTGCCTTCCCCGCATTCGCCACCGGCTTCGGCCTGACCTTGGGCCTGATCGTCGCCATCGGCGCGCAGAACGCCTTCGTGTTGCGCCAGGGCCTGCGGCGCGAGCATGTGTGGCCGGTGATCCTGTTCTGCGCGCTGGCCGATACGGTGCTGGTCGCCGTCGGCGTGATCGGCATGGGCCAGGTGCTCGAACGCCTGCCGATCCTGGCGCCGGCGCTCACCATGGGCGGCGCGCTGTTCCTGCTGGCCTATGCCGCCTTCGCCTGGCGGCGTGCGCTGCGCCCTGCCGCGCTGCATGCGGCGGCGGGCAATGCGGGCCGGAATTCGCTCGGCCGCGTGATGACGCAGACCGCCGCCTTCACGCTGCTCAATCCGCATGTGTATGTCGACACCCTGCTGCTGGTCGGCGCCGTCGGCGCGCAGCAGGCCGGCCTGGGCAAGGGGGCCTTCGTGGCGGGCACCGCGCTGGCCAGCGCGGGCTGGTTCGCGGGGCTCGGCGCGGGTGCGCGGCTCCTGGCGCCGCTGTTCGCGAAGCCGGTGGCCTGGCGCTGGCTCGATGCGCTCGTGGGCCTGGTGATGCTGGTGCTCGGCGTGGTGCTGGCCGCGCAGGCGGTCTCAGCGCTGCGGGGCTGAAGCGGCCCGCGCCTGCGCCAGCCGCGCCTCGAGCTCGGCCACCAGCGCACGCGCCTCGTCGCCCTCGGGAACAGGCCGGCCGCTGTCGCGCCATGCGACGGCGCTCTTGAAGCCTTCGACTTCGGCATGGCGCCGGAACCACATGCCTTCCGGGTTGTGGCGCGTGATGCCGTCGAACACGGTGGCGAACATCTGGCTCTGCTCCAGTCCCATCGAGAGCCAGACCTGGTTGACCACCAGCTTGTGCATCATCAGCTGCGAGCGCGGCACGCCGGCGATGCGCTCGGCCAGCTTCAGCGTGGCGGCGTCGAGCTCCTCGGGCGGCACGGCGAAGTTGGCGAGGCCCCAGTCGGCCGCCTGCGCACCGTCGATGGTGTCGCCGGTGAACATCAGCTGCTTGGCGCGCAGCGCGCCCAGCCGGTAGGTCCACATCGCGGTCGTCGGGCAGCCCCACACGCGGGTGGGCATGTAGCCGATCTTCGCGTCCTCGGCCATCACCAGCAGGTCGCAGCACAGCGCGATGTCGCTGCCGCCGGCTACCGCGTAGCCGTGCACCTTGGCGATGGTGGGCTTGGTGCAGCGCCACAGCGACATGAAGTCCTCGGTGTTGGCCTTCATCGCGGCGTAGTCGAGCATCGGGTCCCAGGGCGTCTTCTCCTGCCTGCAGGGATGGTCGGCCTGCGATCGGCCCTCGGCGTATTCGCCCAGGTCGTAGCCGGCGCAGAAGGCGCGGCCCGCGCCTTCGACCACGATCGCGTGCACCTCGTCCTCAGCCTGCGCCCACTCGACCGCGTGGCGAATGTCGGCCGGCGTGGTGTTGCCGATGGCGTTGAGCTTCTCGGGGCGGTTGAGCACGAGGCGCGCGATGCGCGGGTGCTGCGGATCCTTGTCGACGAGGACGGTGTTGAAGGTGGGCATGGGTGTCTCCTTGTGGATTCGATCCTATGGCGGCAATCCGCGCGGCGGTAGGCCTTCCGTCGATCCCGCGAATGCGCTACGGCCAACGCCCAAGTCCAACGGTGGATGCGCCAAGCCGTCGATCGGCGTCTGATGTCATGACAGCGCAGCAAAGGCGCGGCCCACTCGACACATCAATTCAGGGTGACCACCATGTACCAAGGCGAACGCTTCAACGGATACAGCCATCTGCTCGGGCTGATGCTGGCCACGGCCGGCTCCGCCGTGCTGCTCGCCAAGACGGTGCCGGTGAACGACCCGGCCAAGACGGCGAGCGCGCTGGTGTTCGCGCTGTCGATGGTGACGCTCTACGCGGCGTCGGTCCTGTTCCACAGCACGCGCGGCCGCATGAAGCTGTTCTGGCAACGCATCGACCACTGTGCGATCTACCTGCTGATCGCCGGCAGCTATACGCCCTTCGCGCTGGTCACGCTGCAGGGCGCCTGGGGCTGGGCGCTGCTGATCGGGGCCTGGGGCGCGGCGCTGTTCGGCATCGCCCGCGAGTTGCGGCCCGGCGACCCGCCGACGCCCTCGCTGGCGCTCTACCTGGGGATGGGCTGGCTCGGCGTGATCGCTGCCGTGCCGTTGATCGCGCGGCTCGACAGCACAGGCCTCGCCTGGCTGATGGCCGGCGCCGTGCTGTACTCGACCGGCACGGTGTTCTACCGCAACCCCCTCGGCTGGCGCCATGCGCACGGCACCTGGCACCTTTTCGTGCTGGCCGGCACCGCGAGCCACTACGTCACGGTGGCGCACTTCGTGTTGTAGCGACGGGTCCAGGACCTGTCGCCAGGTCCTAGACTGCGGCGACGTGCCGCCCTCCCCGCCTTCTTCTCCTCCACCGCAACCCAGGCGCCGCTGGATCAGGCGGCTGGCCTGGACGCTGCTCGCCGCGGCAGTGCTTTCGTCGGTGTATGCGTTGAGAACCGGCCGGATCTCCATTCCGGAACGCTGGAATCCATGGGCGCCGCTGAACGTGGCGGCCGAGCCGAATCTGCTCACCGGCCTTAAGCTGCATCGCACGCGCGCCGATCCGGCGCGCTGCATGGCTGCGCTGGCCGAGACGGGTCTCGAACACGAAGCCGTGCCCGACCGCATCACCGGCCCCGGCTGCGGATTCGAGAACGCGGTCCGCGTGCGGCGCGGCCGCACCCTGGCACTGGGGTCGCCGGTGGTGCTCAGTTGCCCGGCCGCGCTGTCGTTCGCGATGTGGGAGCGGCATGCGCTGCAGCCTGCGGCCGCACGCCATCTCGGCGCTCCGCTCGTCTCGCTGGAGCACCTGGGCAGCTACGCGTGTCGCAATGTCAACAGAGGCGAAGGGGGCGCGCAAGGCGGCCGCCGCAGCCGGCATGCGACGGCCGATGCCTTCGATATCGCCGGCTTCACGCAGAGCGACCGCCGGCGCATCACGGTGCGGCGCAACTGGGGCGGCGACGACGCAGAAGGGCTTTTTCTGCGGGATGCACACGCCGGCGCATGCCGCTTCTTCGACGGCGTTCTGGGCCCCGGCTACAACGCGTTGCATGCCGATCATTTCCACCTTGAGGTCGGCGGCTGGGGCGTCTGTCGTTAACATGCCTCGCCCGAAAGAACCCGAATGAAAGCCCAGAACTTCTCCTTCCACCACCCGATCGCGTTCTGGATCGGCTGCATCGCCCTCATCGGCGGCGTGCTCGCGCACGTGCCGATGTTCATGATGGGCCGGCACACCGGCTACCAGATGGTCGGCATGGAGATGGACGCGACCATGCTGACCGGCATGGCGATGATCCCGCTCGGCGTGCTGCTGGCCACGTACGGTCTCATGCCGCGCATCGCGCAGATGCAGAAGAGCCTGCACGGCGACAGCCACCTCCAGTTCCACGTCGCCGACGGCGTGCCGCTGAACCGCGAGCACTGGAAGCTGGTGATCGTGCTGGTGATCGCGCTGGCGGTCGACGTGCTGAAGCCGGCCACGCTCGGCTTCGTGATGCCGGGCATGACCACCGAGTACGAGATCAGCAAACAGACCGCCGGCGTGCTGGCGCTGGTGGCGCTCACCGGCACGACGGTGGGCTCGGTGCTCTGGGGCCGGCTGGCCGATATCTTCGGCCGGCGCGCGGCCATCCTGCTGTCGGCGCTGATGTTCATCGGCACCGCGATCTGCGGTGCGATGCCGAGCTTCGGCTGGAACCTCGCGATGTGCTTCCTGATGGGCGCGTCGGCCGGGGGACTGCTGCCGATCACCTTCACGCTGATGGCGGAAACAGTGCCCGCCGCGCACCGCGGCTGGCTGCTGGTGGCGCTGGGCGGCGTCGGCACCTCGGCCGGCTATCTGCTCGCGGCCGGCTCGGCCGCGCTGCTGGTGCCGGAGTTCAGCTGGCGCGCGCTATGGCTGCTGGGTTTGCCGACCGGGCTGCTGATCGTCTTTCTGGGCCGCTACATCCCGGAATCGCCGCGCTTTCTTTCCAATGCCGGGCTCGACAACGAAGCCCGCGCGGTGCTCGCACGCTTCGCGGGTACCGGAGCGACAACGGCAGCGAATGCGCCGGCTGCCGCGGTCATCGCCGAGCAGGAGCCGCCGGCCGGCGGCATCGCCCAGCTGCTGCGCGGCAGCCATGCACGCATCACCTGGGGCCTGATCGTCTGCGGCGTGGCCTGGGGCCTGGTGAATTTCGGCTTTCTGCTGTGGCTGCCGACCAACCTCGGCAGCATGGGCATGGACGCCACGGCGGCAAGCGCCCTGCTCGCGCGCTCGGCCCTGCTGGCGCTGCCCGGCATCGCGATCGTGATCTGGCTCTACCACCGCTGGAGCAGCATCAAGGCGCTGGTGCTGTTCATCGCGCTCACCACCGCGACCTTGCTGGTGTTCTTCGGTCTCGGCCTGACGCAGGTTCAGTCGACGCTGGCGATGGTGCTCACCACCGCCCTGCTGCTCGTGAGCTCGAGCGGCGTGATCGCGATGCTTATCCCCTATGCCGCGGAGATCTACCCGGTGCACCTGCGCGGCACGGGCTCCGGGGTGATCGCGGCCAGCTCCAAGTTCGGCGGCATCCTGGGCGCGGGCTTCGGCGTGCTGGGCGTGTTCAGCCACTTCACTGTCTCGGCCCTGTTGATCGCTGTGCCGATGGCGGTCGCGGCGCTGATGCTCATCAAGAGCGGGATCGAGACGCGCGGGCGCGGCCTCGAAGACATCCAGGACCTGCTGGATGCCGGGCGCGGGACGGCGTCGTAGACGCCGACATCGGAGTACATCTAAAGCAAACATTGCTTGAAAGTGTGAAGTTTTCGCGCCTCGAATCGGGCTGCCGTCTGCGAACCTCGCGACATGACCCATTCGAGTGCCGATCTCGCCCTTGTCGAAAGTGCCCTGACCGCCGTGGAGCGCCTGCTGCTCGCAGAGGGCAGTCGCGCGAGTCCCGCCGAGGCCAGCCTTCACATTTGTCTCAACTCGGCCGCTGCGCTGCTGGATGCCAGCCGGTCCTTGATGCGGACGCCGCGCGTCGATGCCGCGCCCGACGAACTGGAGCACGAATGGAAGACGCTGATCGAGCTGACGAAATCAGCCAGCCGATCGGTCTATCGTGCGACGCTCATCATGGCAGCGCAGAGGAATCTCGTCGCGGCGCAGCTTCCGCAAGCAGCCCGCGACGATGCGACTGCGCACTGAGGGGCTTTGGCAATGGCCCTGATCTGCCCCCAATGCAAGACAAAGAATCGATCTGCCGCCAAGTTCTGCATCGAATGCATCGGCACCTTGCCCACCGTGTTCGCCAGCGCTGACGCGCCGCGCGCCAGTGCCGCGAATTCCCTGTTCGGATTCATGCGGAAAGCGGAGCAGTCGCAGAGGCCTGCTGCCCTTAGCGCCGCCCCTGCAGTTCCCGAAGCAGCGCCAACTTTTTCCAAGGGGATGTGGGTCAGCGTCGCTGCCCTCAGCATCGCGTTAACCGTCGGGGCCGCGGGCTGGCTGGTGGCGGGTGCCGGCGGATGGTATCTCTACACGGCTGGCAAGGCACAGGTGCATCCCGTCCGCACGGGCCTTTCGGTGCAGACTGACGCACGTGCTGCTTCACCCGCCGCCGCGGCAGAAGCGCCAACCACAGCCATCGAAGCACAAGCGGAAAAACCGCATCCCGCGCCGACGAAAGCGCCGGATCCGGTCACGGCGGCAAGCGAGCCGGCGCAGACCAAGTCAGCCAAAGCGCCGCGCAGCGCAGCCGGCATCGCGCCCGGCCAAGCATGTTCGGGCATGAACTTCGTCCTTGCTGCCCGGTGCATGGCCGCGCAATGCGAGAAAGCAGAGTTCAGGGCGCACGCGCAATGCACCGCGGTGCGCCGGCAGCAGCTTCTCGAAGAGCAGAAGAGAAATCCGGTTGCTCCGTAGCCGGCCCTTGTTCGACGACGGATTCGCGCCCGCCTACTGAGCGCGGGGCAAGGCGCACCAGGCCTTCCTAGAATCGACCGGTGTTCGACGCGCGGCAACCGCCGCCGGCCTTATCCCGAATAAGCATTGCATCGTCCCGCGACCCGCACGGGGACTGGAGAATAAGCTTATCCGCATAAAGCGCGAACCAAAAAATAGTTTGTTTCCATAAGGCGCGCTTCTACATTCCCGGCTCACGTTGACGGGCCGTGGACGCACCGCCTTCCAGCAACTGACACACGATGTACCAATACACAGATTTCGACCGCCAGTTCGTGCACCAGCGCGCCGCGCAATTCCGCGACCAGCTGGAACGCTGGCAGACCGGCAAGCTTTCCGAAGACGATTTCCGGCCGCTTCGGCTGCAGAACGGCTGGTACGTTCAGCGCTACGCGCCGATGCTGCGCGTCGCGGTGCCCTACGGCGAACTCTCCAGCGCCCAGCTGCGCGTGCTGGCCCGCATCGCCCGCGAGTACGACGAGCCCGAGGCCGAGGTCTACAAGACCGCACTCAAGACCCAGGGCAAGCTCGGTACGCACAAGCTGCCCACGCACTACGGCCACTTCACGACGCGCCAGAACGTGCAGTACAACTGGATCCCGCTGGCCAAGTCGGCCGACGTGATGGACCTCTTGGCGTCGGTCGACATGCACGGCATCCAGACCAGCGGCAACTGCATCCGCAACATCACCAGCGACGAGCGCGCCGGCATCGCAGTCGACGAGGTCGCCGATCCGCGCCCCTTCGCCGAGATCATGCGGCAGTGGAGCACGCTGCATCCGGAGTTCGCCTTCCTGCCGCGCAAGTTCAAGATCGCGATCACCGGCGCGGCCGAAGACCGCGCCGCCACCGGCTGGCACGACGTGGGCCTCAAGCTCGTGAAGAACGAGGCCGGCGAGCTCGGCTTCCGCGTGCAGGTGGGCGGCGGCATGGGACGCACGCCGATCATCGGCACCGTGCTGCGCGAGTTCCTGCCGTGGAACCAGATCATGAATTACCTCGAGGCCGTGGTGCGGGTCTACAACCGCTACGGCCGGCGCGACAACATCTACAAGGCGCGCATCAAGATCCTCGTGAAGGCCGAAGGCCAGCGCTACATCGACGACGTCGAAGCCGAGTACAAGCAGATCCTCGAGCACGACGGCGCACCGCACACCATCACGCAGGCCGAGTACGACCGCGTGGCCGCCTCCTTCGTGCCGCCCACGCTCGCGACCCGCGTCTTCCAGAGCGCCGAAGAGACCGATGCCGAGCTGCGCGCGCAGGCGGCCGACGACGTGATGTTCGCGCGCTGGCTGCAGCGCAACGTGGCGCCGCACCAGAACCCCGCGTTGCGCGCGGTCACGCTCTCGTTCAAGCGCATCGGCCAGGCGCCGGGCGACGCGTCGGCCGATCAGCTCGACACCGCAGCGCGGCTGGCCGACCGCTTCAGCGCCGGCGAGGCGCGCGTCACGCACGACCAGAACCTGCTCCTGCCCTGGGTCCATGCTGAAGACCTGCACGCGCTATGGCTCAGCGCCCGCGAGGCCGGCTTCGCGAGCGCCAACGTGCACCTCTTGACCGACATGATCGCCTGCCCCGGCGGCGACTTCTGCGCGCTGGCCAACGCACGCTCGATCCCGATCGCCGAAGCCATCACCGAGCGCTACCAGGACCTCGACGAGCTCGATGACCTGGGCGAGATCGACCTGCACATCAGCGGCTGCATCAACTCCTGCGGCCACCACCACAGCGGCCACATCGGCATCCTCGGCGTCGACAAGGACGGCAAGGAGTGGTACCAGATCACCTTGGGCGGCGCCGACGGCTCGCTGCTCTCGGGCACGGCGCAGCCCGGCAAGGTGGTCGGCCCCTCGTTCTCGGCCGCCGAAGTGCCGGACGTGATCGAGGCCGTGCTCAACACCTACCGCGACACGCGCGAGGCCGGAGAGAGCTTCATCGACGCGCTGCGCCGCGTGGGCCACGAGCCATTCAAGGCCGCGGCCAACGGCGCGCGCTTCAAAGTGGAGGAAGCGGCATGAGCGCAGCGCAGAACCGCTTCAACCAAGCTCGCGCCCCCTTGGGGGGCAGCGAGGACACGTCAGTGCCGAGCGTGGGGGCCCTATGAACAAGACGCTTCGCATCCTCTCCGCGGAAGAGCACGTGGACAACGGCGAGCCGAACGTGCTGCAGCTGCCCAACGACGCCGACCCGCTCGCGATCGAGGTCTGCCTCGACGACCTGGATCGCATCGACCTGAACTTCCCGAAGTTCACCGACGGCCGCGCCTACAGCCAGGCCTTCCTGCTGCGCCGCCGGCTCGGCTTCAAGGGCGACATCCGTGCCACCGGCGACGTGCTGATCGACCAGCTGGTGCAGATGGAGCGCACCGGCTTCTCCAGCGCCGTGCTCAAGGAAGGCGTCGACGCCTCCGCCGCGCAGCGCCAGTTCGACCGCTTCGCCGCCTTCTACCAGGGCGACGCGGTGCAGCCGGCGCCGCTCTTCAAGCGCGAAACGGCCTGAACGCCATGAACGCCATCTCGCTCTACGCCAAGCCCTCCGCCGACTTTGAGGCCAAGATCGTCGAAAGCGTGGCGCTGCTGCGCGGCGCGGCGCAGGAGTTCGCGCCGATCACGCAGGCCTCCAGCCTGGGTGCCGAGGACATGGTGGTGACCGACCTGCTGCATCGCTTTCAGATGCAATCCGGCATCTTCGTGCTCGAAACGGGCAAGCTGCATGCCGAGACGCTCGACCTGCTCGAACGCCTGCAGTCGCACTACGGCCGCGAGGTCGAGATCTATCGCCCTGTGGCCGAAGCGGCCACGGCCTTCGTGGCTGAGAACGGCGAGGAAGCGATGTACCGCAGCCTGGAGCTGCGCAAGGCCTGCTGCCACATCCGCAAGATGGAGCCGCTCGAGCGTGCGCTCGCCGGCAAGCGCGGCTGGATCACCGGCCTCAGGCGCGAGCAGTCCGGCGCGCGGGCCGAGGTCGAACTCATCGAAGAGCAGGCGGAGCGAGTCAAGATCAACCCGCTCGCGAACTGGACCTGGGGCGACGTCTGGCACTACATCGCCACGCACCAAGTGCCCTACAACCCGCTGCACGACCAGTTCTTTCCCAGCATCGGCTGCGCGCCATGCACCCGCGCCGTGACCCTGGGCGAAGATTTCCGCTCGGGCCGCTGGTGGTGGGAGCAGGAAAGCGCCAAGGAATGCGGCCTGCATGTCGATGGCGCCGTGTCCTCAATCATTCCGATTCGCGCCATTGCCTGAACCTGCTTTTTTCTGATCTCCGAATCCTCCTCATGAACGCCCGCACCGAATACGACCTGCTGCTGCAAAGCACGCCCCTGCCCGCGCGCCTGTCCAACACGCAGCTCGACGCGCTGGAAGAAGAAACCATCTTCATCCTGCGCGAAGTGGCGGCCTCCTTCGAGCGCCCGACCCTGCTGTTCTCGGGCGGCAAGGATTCGCTGGTGCTGCTCAAGTGCGCCGAGAAGGCCTTCGGGGCCGGCCGCATCCCCTATCCGCTGCTGATGATCGACACCGGCCACAACTTCCCCGAAGTGACGGCCTTCCGCGACCACCGCGCGCAGGAGCTCGGCGCCGAGCTGATCGTGCGCAGCGTCGAAGACTCGATGGCGCGCGGCACCGTGCGCCTCGCTCATCCGGGCGAATCGCGCAATGTGCACCAGTCGGTCACGCTGCTCGAAGCGATCGAGGAATTCCGCTTCGATGCGCTGATCGGCGGCGCGCGCCGCGACGAAGAAAAGGCACGCGCCAAGGAGCGCATCTTTTCGCATCGAGACGCCTTCGGCCAATGGCAGCCCAAGGACCAGCGCCCCGAGCTCTGGACCCTGTTCAACACGCGCCTGGCGCCCGGCGAACACTTCCGCGTGTTCCCGATCTCCAACTGGACCGAACTCGACGTCTGGCAGTACATCGAGCGCGAGCATGTCGCCCTGCCCTCGATCTACTACACGCACAAGCGCGAGGTAGTCGAACGCCGCGGCCTCTTGGTGCCGGTGACCGAACTCACGCCGCCGCGCGACGGAGAAAAGGTAGAACTGCGCGACGTGCGCTTCCGCACCGTGGGCGACATCACCTGCACCTGCCCGGTCGACAGCCTGGCCGCCGACGCCGCCGACGTGGTGGTCGAGACGCTGGCGGCCGAAGTGAGCGAGCGCGGCGCCACGCGCATGGACGACAAGACATCCGAGGCTTCGATGGAGAAGCGCAAGAAAGACGGTTACTTCTGATGAGTGCGAGCACCTTCACCACCCCCGCCGAAGCGGCAGCGATCCACGGCGACACCGGCACAGCCCTGCGCTTCATCACCTGCGGCAGCGTCGACGACGGCAAGAGCACGCTGATCGGGCGGCTCCTGGTCGACAGCAAGACCGTGCTGCAAGACCAGCTCGCCGGCGTGCAGCGCGGCGGCGAGACCGACCTGGCATTGCTGACCGACGGCCTGTCGGCCGAGCGCGAACAGGGCATCACGATCGACGTCGCCTACCGCTACTTCTCGACCGCGCGGCGCAAGTTCATCATCGGCGACGCGCCTGGCCATGAGCAGTACACGCGCAACATGGTCACCGCCGCGTCGAGCGCCGATGCCGCGGTGGTGCTGGTGGATGCCACCAAGCTGGCCTGGGCCGCCGAAGTGGAGGATGGCGAAGTGGTGCGCCGCGAGCTGCTGCCGCAGACGCGCCGGCACACGCTCTTGTGCCACCTGCTGCGCGTGCAGTCGATCGTGTTCGCGGTCAACAAGCTCGATGCGATCGCCGATGCCGACCTCGCCTTCGAGCGCATCTCGGGCGCACTCGCAGCCTTTGCCGAAGCTGCAGGCGTGCAGGTCGCGGCCACCGTGCCGATCTCGGCGCTCAAGGGCTGGAATGTGGCCTCGCGCCACGGCAACTGGTGCGGCTACGAAGGTCCGAGCCTGATCGAGCTGCTCGAGGAATTGCCGGTCACGCAGCAGGACGAGGCCGTGCCCTTCGCCTTCCCGGTGCAGTGGGTCGAGAAATTCTCGGCCTCGGCCGATACATCCCGCGGCCGCCGCGTGTTCTGGGGCCGGGTGGCCAGCGGGCACGTCGAGCCGGGCCAGCGCGTCACCGTGCTGCCGAGCAACCAGACGGCCACCGTCGCGCAGGTGCTGAGCCATACCCGCCAGCCGAAGACCGTGCACGCGGGCCACAGCGCGGGCATCGTGCTCGACCGCGAGCTCGACGTCTCGCGCGGCGATTGGCTCCTGGCGCCGGACGCCTTCGAGCCAACGCGCGAGATCACCGCCACCATCGCGTGGCTCGACGACGAGCCGCTGGTCGCGGGCCGTGTCTACTGGGCGCTGCAGGGCCACCGCTGGGTCAAGGCGAAGGTGGCACGCATCGTCGATCGCGTGAACATCACGACGCTCGACTCCGAGCCGGCCGACCGGCTCGAAGCCAATGCGATCGGCGACGTGGTGCTCTCGCTGCAGCAGCCGCTGGCGGTGCTGCCCTTCAAGCAATCGCGTGCGCTGGGTTCCCTGGTGCTGGTCGATACCGCATCCCACAAGACCTCGGCGGCTGTGCTGGTACAGCCCTCTCACGCAAGCGCCTAAAATTCGCGGTTCTCCCGATCATTCCCGCCAGCCAAGAATATGACTCACGTCGTCTCCGAATCCTGCATCCGCTGCAAATACACCGATTGCGTCGACGTATGTCCCGTGGACTGCTTCCGCGAAGGGCCGAACATGCTGGTGATCGACCCTGACGAATGCATCGACTGCGCGGTCTGTATTCCCGAGTGCCCGGTCAATGCGATCTACGCCGAGGAAGACCTTCCGGCCAACCAGCTCGCCTTCATCAAGCTCAATGCCGAGCTCGCCGTGGCCGACGGCTGGAAGAGCATCACCAAGCGCAAGCCCGCGCTGCCCGATGCCGAAGAGTGGAAAGACAAGACCGACAAGATCGGGGAGTTGGTCCGCTGAGCACGACACCGGCTCCCATCGAGACCGAGGCGCTGGTCATCGGCGCCGGGCCGGTCGGCCTGTTCCAGGCTTTCCAGCTGGGCCTGCTCGAGATTCCCTGCCACATCGTCGATGCGCTGCCCTCCGCGGGCGGCCAGTGCGTGCAGCTCTACGGCGACAAGCCGATCTATGACATCCCGGGCGTGCCGGCAACCAGCGGGCGCGGCCTGGCGGAGTCGCTGCTGCAGCAGCTCGCGCCCCTCAAGCCGCAGTTCCATTTCGAGCAGCAGGTCGCAACGCTCGAACGCCAGGACGACCAGCGGCTGCTCTTGGGCACCTCGACCGGAACCACTTTCCTCGCGAAGACGGTTTTTATCGCCGCCGGTGTCGGCGCCTTCGTCGCCAAGCGCATCGCGCTCGAAGGCATCCAGCGCTTCGAGGGCACCAGGCTTTTCTATCATCCCGAAACGCTGGAGCGCTTCGACGGCCATGCCGTGGTGGTCAACGGCGGCGACGATGCCGCGCTGGCCACCGCCCTCGCGCTGGTCGGCAAGGCCCGCCAGGTCACGCTGCTGCACCGGCGCGACGGCTTCCAGGCCGACGAGGCGCTCGTGGCCCGCATGCGCACCTTGGTGGCCGAGGGCGCACTGAACTTCGCCGTGGGCCAGCCCGCGGGTTTCGACGGCCAGGCGCTGCAGATCACGACGCCCGACGCCCGGACCGTGACGCTGCCGCTCGACGCGCTTATCGCATGTCTCGGCATCTCGCCGCGGCTCGGGCCCATGGCCGACTGGGGCCTCGATCTCGTGCGCAAGCAGGTGCCCGTCGACACCGAGCGCTTTCAGACGCGCGAGGCCGGCGTTTTCGCGGTGGGCGACATCAACACCTATCCGGGCAAGAAGAAGCTGATCGTCTGCGGTTTCCATGAGGCCACGCTCGCGGCCTGGGCCGCCACCACGATCGTGTTTCCGGGCAAGGCGGTGCCGCTGCAGTACACCACCACCAGCACGCGGCTGCACCAGTTGCTCGGCGTGGGCTGAAAAACAAAGCAACCATCCTGAACGAAGGCTGAACGCCGCATTCACGCGTTCGACACGAGACCGTCCTAGGATGACGGGCATGCTCGCGTTGAACACCGCACTGTTCCAGGCCATGGGCGCTGGGCACACCCCTGATGCCGAAGTTATTTGGTTCGCGTCCATCGTGGCAGAGACTGCCTCCTGGCTCTGCGTGGCCCTCATGGGCTGGGTCGCCTGGCGCCGGCCCTCGCAGCGGGTCTATGCAATGGTGACGCTGGTCGCCGCGGCCGCGGCGACCATGCTGGCCCACGCGCTGGCGGACGCCATCGCGATGCCGCGCCCCTTCATGGTGGGCCTGAGCCCGGCGCACATCGAGCATGGCGCGCGCGGCTCGCTGCCGAGTGCGCACGCCTCGGTGATGTTCACCATCGGGCTGCTGTTCTGCCTGCGGGAATCGATTCGGAAGATCGGTCTGGCGATCATGGCGATCGCGGTCCTCACGGGCTGGGCGCGTATCTACGTGGGCGTGCATTTCCCGCTCGACATCGCCGCCGGACTGCTGCTGGCCGGGGGGATCGCCGCCGCGTTCTGGGCGCTCCAGCAATTCGCGCGCCGCTTCGTCCTGCCGCTCGTTCGCCACGCCCCCTCGGGCGCGCGGCGGCTGTCGACCGCCGGCGATCACTGAGGCACAGCCCGGTCCGGGGCGGTTTCGCGCCGCCGTATCGCACCGGCCAGCCACGGCTCTACAATCCGAACTGCTTCGCCAGACTGAAGCAACGCTAGGGGTGCCGGCCCGCAACGCCAGTTGCAGGTTGGCTGAGAGAGTCCCTTTGAACCTGACTGAGGTAATCCTCGCGCAGGGAAGCTGGTCCGGCGGCCGCCACGTTTTCTCGCGTGCCGGTCTTGCCGCTGTGGCCTCGCCCACCTGCCAAACACTTTGCAATGGAGCAAATGGATGGCAACGACGCAACCCACCACCGGTGCCAACGAGGCGCTGACGCCGCTGCGCGACGCCAGCCGCGTCTTCCGCTGGCACGACCACACGGCGCTGTGGTTCAGCCTCGGCGTCGGCCTGCTGGTGATGCAGATCGGCGCCTACCTGGTGCCGGCGGTCGGCACGCGTGAGGCGGCGATCGCGATCGTGCTGGGCTCGTTGATCGGCGCCGGCCTGCTGGCCTGGACCGCCCGCCTCGGCTGCGAGAGCGGGCTGGCCAGCGCGGGCCTGATGCACGCCACGTACGGCAGCGCCTTCGCGCGCCTGCCGGTGGTGCTCAACATCGTTCAGCTGATCGGCTGGACCACCTTCGAGATCGTGATCATGCGCGAGGGCACGCAGGCCATCGGCAAGCAGGCCTTCGGCTGGTCGCTCGACGGCACGCTGGGCATGGTGCTGACTACGCTGCTGTGGGGCGCCGTGCTGCTCGCGCTGCTGGCCGGCTCGATGGTCAAGCTGGTGCGGCGCTTCGTGAGCCGCTTCGGGCTGCCGCTGGTGGTGCTGTCGCTGCTGTGGCTGAGCTGGCAATTCGCGACGCAGCTTCAGGCCAAGGGCCTGGAGGCCTTCTGGTCGCGTCCCGGCAACGGCAGCATGGGCATGTTCAGCGCGCTCGACCTGGTGATCGCGATGCCGGTCTCCTGGCTGCCGCTGGTGGCCGACTATGCGCGGCACGGCAGGCGCAGCGCGGGCGGACTCGGCGGCGCCTTCGGCGGCACCTGGGTCGGCTATGCGCTTGCCAACATCTGGTGCTACGCGCTCGGCGTGATGGTGGTGAGCGTGGCGGAACCCGGCACCAACCTCGTGGCGGCGCTGCTGCTGGCGCAGGGCGGCCTGGTCGCGCTGGGCCTGATCCTGATCGACGAGCTCGACAACGCGTATGGCGACGTCTATTCGGGCTCGGTTTCGGCCCACAGCCTGCAGCCGCGCTGGAGCGTGCGGCGCTGGGGCCTGTGGCTCGCTGTCGCCTGCATCGCATTCGCGCTGGTGCTGCCGATGCACTCGCTCGAGCCCTTCCTGCTGCTTCTGAGCTCGGTGTTCGTGCCGCTCTACGGCGTGATCCTCGGGCGGCTGGGCACGGGTGGTGCGGCGCCCGCAGTAGGTGCGCGCAAGATCGATTGGGTCGCGGCGCTGATCTGGATCGCGGGCATCGCCATCTATCACGCCTGCGCCAAATGGGCGCCGCAGTTCGGGTCGGCGCTGCCGACGCTTGCCATCACCTTCGTGCTGGCATGGATCACGCGCCCGGCAACGGCAGACGGACCGTCGGCACTGGCGCAAAGCCGTGGTTGAGCGGACCGTGGCCGGCACCGATCTTCACATCCGCACCGGCCGCCATCGCGGCGACGACATAGCCGCGCGCGCGTTCCACGGCATCGGCCAGTTGGTAGCCCAGCGCGAGGTGTGCGGCAATGGCCGAGGACAGCGTGCAACCCGTGCCGTGCAGGTTGCGGCTCGCAATGCGTTCGGAAGACAGCCGCAGCCGCTCGCCATTCGCTTCCGCCAGCAGATCGACGACATCGTCTCCCGGCAGGTGCCCGCCCTTGAGCAGCACCGCATGCGCGCCCAGCGCGAGCAGTTCGCTCGCGGCATCGTCGAGCGCGTCGACGCCGTCGATCGCATGGCCGATCAGCAGGGCCGCCTCGTCGAGGTTGGGCGTGACCACGGTGGCGCGCGGGAACAGCTCGCGCACCAGCACCTGCACGGTTTCTTCGGCGATCAGCCGGTCGCCGCTGGTGGCGACCATCACCGGATCGAGCACCACCTTGGAAAGCCTGTAGTGATCGATGGCCCAGGCCACCACCTCCACCACCTCGGGTGCGTGCAGCATGCCGAGCTTGACCGCATCGACGCCAATGTCTTCGATCACCGCCTGAATCTGCGCCTTGAGAAAGGCCGGCGGCACGCCGTGGATGCCAGACACGCCCAGCGTGTTCTGCGCGGTGAGCGCGGTGATGGCAGTCATGCCGTAGCAGCCGAGCGCCGAGAAGGTCTTCAGATCGGCCTGGATGCCGGCGCCGCCGCTGCTGTCGGAACCGGCGATCGAGAGGACGCGGGCGTAACGAGAGAATGCTTGGGTCATGCCGGCAAGCTTACCGAAATGATCTGCCGATGAACGCTGCCACCCTTCCTTTCCGCTCCGCCGCCGTCCTCGGCGCCGGGCTCATGGGCCGCCTGCTCGCGGTGACGCTGGCGCAGGCCGGCTGTAAGGTCGAGCTCTTCGACGCCGGCGGGCCGGAGGCCGACGGCGCGGCCGCGCGCGTCGCAGCCGCCATGCTTGCGCCGCTGGCCGAATCTGCGATCGCACCGCCCTCGGTCGTGCGCATGGGCCACCACGCGCTCGACCGCTGGCCGGTGCTGCTCGCATCGCTGGCGGCGCCCGTGTTCTTCCAGCGCGCAGGCACGCTGGTACTGTGGCACCGCCAGGATGCGGCCGAAGCCGCGCGGCTGGCGCGCTTGCTGGCGCACACCGGCGAAGTGGTGCCCGAACTGCCTGCAATGAAGCCGCTCGATGCGGCCGGCATCGCCGCCTTGGAGCCCGCACTGGGCCAGCGCTTCGCGCACGGCCTGCTGCTGCCGGAAGAAGGCCAGCTCGACAACCGCGGATTGCTCGCCGCACTGCTCGCAACGCTGCAGGCCATGCCCAACGTCCGATTGCATTGGCAGGCGCCACGCAGCATCGACGACTTCGACGCCGGAGGAACCGGCCAACCCGAACGGGTCATCGACTGCCGCGGCCTCGGCGCCCGTCCGCAGTGGGGCGCCCTGCGCGGCGTACGCGGCGAAGTCATCCGGGTGCATGCCCCGGAGGTCGTGCTGCAGCGGCCGACGCGGCTGGTGCATCCGCGCTACCCGCTCTACATCGCACCCAAGCCGGGGCAGCTATTCGTGATCGGCGGCACCGAGATCGAGTCCGACGACATGTCGCCGGCCAGCGTGCGCTCCACGCTCGAACTGCTGAGCGCCGCCTATTCGGTGCACAGTGGCTTTGCCGAAGCACGCATTCTCGAGATCGCGACCCAGTGCCGGCCGACCCTGCCCGACAACCTGCCGGCGTTCCGCCAGCCGCGACCCGGCGTGATGCAGATCAACGGCCTGTACCGCCACGGCTTCATGATCGCGCCGGCCATGCTCGATGTCGCGATGGAACTGCTCGCCACCGGCCATTCCGCGCTCGCCAGCCGTTTCGACCTCGCGCCTCGCCTGGAAACCGTTTTGCCATGAACATCCTGATCAACGACACACCGCAGACGCTGCCGAGCGGCGCGACTCTGGCTGACGCGCTGGCCCTCATCCGCGCGACGCCACCCTTCGCGGCCGCGGTGAACCGCCAGTTCGTGCCGCGTTCGAATTACGCGTCGCACGCCTTGCAACCCGACGACCGCATCGAAGTGATCCGCCCCGTCACAGGCGGCTGAGGAAAAGCCATGACCACAACCCCATCCAACGACCCGCTGGTGCTCTACGGCCAGGCCTTCCAGAGCCGGATGCTGCTCGGCACCTCGCGCTACCCATCGCCCGACGTGCTCGAAGCGGCCGTGCGGCGCGCGAAGCCGGCGATGCTGACCGCTTCGCTGCGCCGCCAGACGGCCACGCCGAACGGCGCAGGCAGCGACAACGGTTTCTGGGAGCTGCTGCGGCGGCTCAATGTGCCCGTGCTGCCCAATACGGCCGGCTGCCACAGCGTGCAGGAGGTGATTGCCACCGCGCAGATGGCGCGCGAGCTCTTCGACACGCCGTGGATCAAGCTCGAGCTCATCGGCGACGACTACACGCTGCAGCCCGACACGCTGAATCTGGTCGACGCCGCATCGCAACTGATCCGCGACGGCTTCCACGTACTGCCCTACTGCACTGAAGACCTTGTGCTGTGCCGGCGCCTGGTCGATGTCGGCTGCCAGGCGGTGATGCCCTGGGCCGCGCCCATCGGCACCGGCCGCGGCCCCGTCAATCCCTACGCCTTGCAGGTGCTGCGCGAGCGGCTCAGCGTGCCGCTGCTGGTGGATGCCGGCCTCGGCCTGCCTTCGCATGCCTGCCAGGTGATGGAATGGGGCTATGACGGCGTGCTGCTCAACACCGCAGTCGCTCTGGCGCAGGACCCGGTCGCGATGGCCGGCGCCTTCGCCGATGCGGTGCAGGCCGGCCGCAGCGCCCACCTCGCGGGCGCGATGGCCGCACAGGAATCCGCACAGCCGAGCACGCCGGTGCTCGGCACGCCGTTCTGGCATCACGCTGCATCGCAGTGATCCCCATCATGAGCAACACCACCGCCCCCCAAAACATCGCCCAGGCCATCGTCGCGACGCATGCGCCGCGCTTCGGCGAGACGGCCCGGGCGCCCGCGTCCTTCTCGTCCGAAGACGCCGTCTATCGCGGCGCCAAGACAGCGTGCGCCGCGCTCGGCTTCATCGAGGTCGATGCCGAGTGCCTGGCGCGCGCCTGGCGCGCGCAAACGCAGCGCACGGGCAGCTTCGATGCGCATGCCTGGCCCGAGTTGCCGGCCGACTTCGGCATGCTGCCCTTTCCACCCGCGGAGCGCCGCAATGCCTTCCCTCCCTGCCCGCAGAAGCTGGGCCTCTACGCGGTGCTGCCCGACGCCGCCTGGGTCGGCCGCATGGCGCGCGCCGGCGTGCCGACGGTGCAGCTGCGCTTCAAGTCCGACGACGCGGAAGCCGTCGCGCGCGAAGTGCACGCGGCCGTCGAAGCGGTGCGCGGCACCGGCGCCCTGCTCTTCGTCAACGACCACTGGCGCGCCGCCATCGAGGCCAAGGCGTACGGCCTGCACCTGGGCCAGGAAGACCTGGACGCGCTGACGCCGCAGGAGCTGCAGACGATCCGCGCCTCCGGTGTGCGCCTGGGCGTCAGCACCCATGGCTACGCAGAGATGCTGCGCGCCGATGCCGTGAGCCCGAGCTACATCGCGATGGGCGCGGTGTACCCGACCACCCTGAAGCAGATGGCGACCGCGCCGCAGGGCGTGGCGCGGCTCGGCGCCTATGCGCGGCTGCTGCGCGGCTATCCGCAGGTAGGTATCGGCGGCATCGACGAAGCGCGCCTGTCCGAGGTGCTGGCCACCGGCGTCGGTTCGGTGGCGGTGGTGCGTGCCTTGGTGGCCGATCCGGCGCCCGAGGCCGCGGCGGCCCGGCTGATGGCTGCCGTCGAGGCCGGCACGCATCCATGAATTGCGAATCGCGATTCGTGTGATCTGGCCCGGCCGGAAGGCCTCAAAAAGCACGCTATAATTTGAGGCTTGTTCCTCGATAGCTCAGTCGGTAGAGCGCCGGACTGTTAATCCGTAGGTCCCTGGTTCGAGCCCAGGTCGAGGAGCCACTACAAGCCGCAAGGCCACTGGAAAGCCCGCTATCCAATCGATAGCGGGCTTTTTCACTTGTTTGGCGCTTATTTGGCAATTGCCAAATATCCAGTGTTTCGGACTACGGCCGCTCGCGCTCGAGCCGCTGCTTCGGCACCAGATCGCGTGATGAAGAAGCCTGCGGCAACGATGGCCGCGGTCCGAAGACAGGCCGGGAAATAACGGCCTGTCGACCTCGGCGGCGAGCAAAGGTGCACCGAGGGATGCCGACACCATTGCGAGGCAGAGCCGGGCAAGCGCCAGACGCTGCAAGACCTTCGCCACGGCGGTGCTCCTGGTGCGTCAAGATGGCAGGGCAACTACTTCTTGCTGCCGGTTGCCTCATGCGCCTGATAGTTGCCAGAGGTCAGATTGTTGTCACACACGAGCACGATGTCGGATCGCTCTCCTTCCACCCCGCCACGGACGCATTCCTTGGGCATCCAGTGCGCCCTGGGAACGTTGAAGAAGAGTCGTACATGCCCAGAGGCCGACAGTCTATACGCGCGGGACCGAAGCGTCGTCGTACGACAAACTCCTGTTGACCGAGATCAGCTTCGCTCTTAGTCCGCCGAAGACGACGAGCAGCAACGGAGGGCGCCTACAAGACTGCCAGCAGCGGGATGCGCCAATTTCCTGCATGGATTCCCGCTTCGCTGTCGTCGAACTGATTCAGGATCTGTCGGCAGCCGAGCGGCGCTGGCAGCCCGACCCCATGGATTGGCTAAAGGAGCACGACAACATGGCAGACGACAAGACGAAGGTGGGCGGTCAAGACCGCCAACGCATCAACCTGAGCGAAGACTACGAGGTCAGGGACTGGGCCAAGTCGCTCGGCATCAACGAGGAGCAGCTGCGCATGGCGGTTGCGGCCGTGGGCGACCAAGTCGACAAGGTTCGCGAGCACCTGAAGAAGAAATGAGGCCGCAATGCCCACCGAGAGGCAAAAGAAATTCGAGGCGGACGGGGACCGGCTGATCGCGTCCCTCAAGACGCGGCGCCCCGCTCCAGCGGAGCGGGCGCCAGCGAGGCCGGCGGCGAAGAACGCGCGGCTGTCGATCGGCGCCGGGGACGCAACGCCGAGGCATTGCGCATCAAGGACTTTAGGATAATCCGGAGATCCCGTTCGGCCCCTTCGCCTAGCGCTGTCGGTGCGGACTCGCTCGCGCGTGATCGCATTCGGCTGCGCCGTTCTCCACAGGTCTTCGTGTGCAGTGCGTTTCGGCCGAACGGCGAGTGCGTATTCAGCAACTACTTTGCTGTGAACGGAGATCGCGATGAAGCTGTATGAATATGCGTTCACCCGCTCGATCCGCGCGCGCTGGACGTTGCAGGAGCTCGGCGTCGACTTCGAAGCGATCAGCGTGAACGTGTTCGCCGGCGAGGCACTTCGCCCCGAGTTTCTGAAGCTCAATCCAGCCGCCAAGCTCCCGGTGCTGGTCGACGGCGATTTCGTGCTGACCGAGTCGGCCGCGATCGTGCTGTATCTCGCCGAGAAGTATGGGAAGTTCCTGCCGACGGACGCGCGCGGACGCGCGGAGGTCAACAAGTGGCTGCTGTTCACGGTCACGGAACTGGAGCAGCCGCTGTGGCGCATCGCCAAGAACGAATTCCTCTACCCGGAGGAGCAGCGCCTGGCGGCCGACATCCCCCTGGCAAGCGAGGATTTCCGCAGGATGGCGGACGTCTCGGAGAGGCACATGCAGGAACGCAGGTTCGTCGTCGGCGACAGCGTCACGGTCGCTGACTTCGTGCTCGCGTACACACTCGATTGGGCCAACGAAGTCCAGTTGCTGGATAGATATCCGCAGTTGGCAGGCTACATGGAGCGCATGTACGCGCGTCCGAAGGCACCGAAGCGAATCGCAGAGCTGCGCGCCTCGATTCAGAGCTAGAGCGCGAGCTTGCAGGTCGGGCAGACGCGCGGCGTTCGCTGAGTCAGCAGCGACGCGACGCGCGCCTTGCAGCGACATGTGGCTGTCGGGAGTGCGCAATAAGCAGAAAAAGGGGCAATTCTTCGGCGGATTTGTTTGGCATCTGCAAGCGGGAAGCGAGCATCCATGCGGGCTGGCGACCCGATCGGGTACCCGCTAATCCGAGGTCCCCTGGTTCAAGCCCAGGTCGAGGAGCCACTACAAGCCGCACGGGCACGAAGGCCCTGCTATCAAATCGGTCGCAGGGCCTTTCTCTTTTGCCGCGCAATAGAAGATGGCCGCGCATCGCGAGCGGTCGCTTCCTACAGATCGTGGCGCGTCATGAATCATGCTGGCGCCAATGAAGAACACCAACACCTCATCCGAGCGGCGGAACTTCGCGATGCTTCAGGTGCGCGTGAGCGCTCGTGAAAAAGCGCTGTTCGCAGAGGCCGCAGCGGCCGCCCGCAAATCGATGGCGACATGGGCACGCGAGCACCTGGAAGCAGCCGCGGTTCGAGACTTGCGATCCGAGAGTCGACCCCGCTGATGCTCGAGCGCCGTGGCGGCCGTTACTGCGAATCCGCCAGGCCTACGGGGCCACAGCCGTCGATGAAGCTGAGAAGATCGTCGCAAGCCGGGCCGTACTCGTGCCCATCCACCGCAGCGATCAATTGCAGGCTGCTGGCGCGCACGTGGCCGCTGCTTCCGCGGGTGAATCGGACGCCGATTTCCGGGTCGCGACCATCGTTGCCGCGGTCGGACATGCAGACGACCACCATCTGCCCAACGAGCGACGAGTCGCCGCCGCCCAGCACCAGCGCCAGGTCCCCGCGCCGAAACGGCCGCGGCGCATGCGCCGGCCGGAAAGCGATCGGCTTGTAGGCAGTTTTACGTACTGGCGCGATGTTCGGCAGAGCCATGGTGATACAGATCCTTTGGAGCGATTGCGTGTTGCGATCGGACAGTCACGATGGTGTCTCACTACCGTGTTCAGCGCATTCTTTTGCCCCAAATAAAGGCACACGATGTGCATTCCGTCCTGCCGGCCAGAGGGGGCGAGTTTGAACTGTTCCGTCCGCGCCGGATGTCAGCCGGATTCCCGCACTTGATCGCGGCCACGTCCGGCGCTCGCCGGCACGCGCCGCGCGACACTGGGGCCACATTCAGACTCAGGAGACGCGCAGATGGCAGATGACTTGAGCAATCGCGGCCCGCAGGACCGGTCGCGCGTGAACGTCAACGAGACCCACGAGCTTCGGTACTGGACCAAGGAACTGGGAGTGACCGAGGCCCAGCTCCGGGCGGCCGTCGCCGCTGCAGGCACTTCGGCGCAGGCGGTGCGTAACTATCTCGGGAAGTAGAGGAAAGGTGGAAAATCCGCCGCGCGGAGCGCGCCATGCCAAGGAGTGTCGTGTTCGTCTATCGGGGCTATCACTTTCTCTGCACCGCGGAGAAGGAGAAGCCCGCGCAGTTTCGACCGGTGCTCATCCGCCAGCTGGGATGGCCGAGCGAAAAAACGGTTGTCCTGCTCGGCGACACCGACTTCTGTAGAACCGAGGCGGAAGCGCTGCGACACGCGGAGCAGCAAGCGATGAAATGGGTGGACAGTCGAACGACGATCGAGATGTCGTGACCCGAAAGGAGACACCGTGCCAATGGAACTTCTTCGGCGCATTGCAGACCAGAAGCTGCCCTACACGGTCTACGCACCGGCCGAAATCGACAAGCTGCGCGTGCTGCGCGCCGCCGAACTCGTCAGCGCTTTCATTCCGCCGGCGGAAACGCTGCCCTGCGGCGAGAGCCACAAGCCGGCGCAAGTGCTGGCCATCACCGCCAAGGGGAAGAAAGCCCTGCAGGATCAAGCCGAAGGCATCGTCGATCCTTAGCCCCGCTTGAACGCCGCACCCATCCCTATTTGCCGAAATTAGGGAAGTCACTGATCAATCGGTGCATCCAAGTATCGATAGCGGCGTGGCGAGTACCAATTCCGCAAGCAAGAGTCTCCAGAATCCGGGCACGGCGATCGCCTCGTCGCCGACCACAAGGAGACATACATGAAGCGTTTTCTGAAGGCGGGCCTGGTGCTCGCGCTCGCGGGCGCCGGCCTCGCCCACGCCGCGACCGAACTGGTCATCGCCACCGTGAACAACGGCCACATGATCGAGATGCAGAAGCTCACGCCTGTGTTCGAGAAGGCGTATCCCGAGATCAAGCTCAAATGGGTCACGCTCGAAGAGGGCACGCTGCGCCAGCGCGTCACGACCGACATCGCGACCAAGGGCGGCCAGTTCGACGTCATGACCATCGGCCTCTATGAAGCGCCGATATGGTCGAAGAAGGGTTGGCTTCAACCGATCACCACCGATGCGGCCTACGACGCCGACGACTTGCTGCCGGCCATCCGCGACGGCCTGTCCTACCAGGGGAAGCTCTACGCAGCGCCCTTCTACGGCGAAAGCTCGATGCTCATGTACCGCAAGGATCTGGCCGACAAGGTCGGATTCAAGATGCCGGAGCAGCCGACCTGGACACAGGTCAAGGAGCTGGCGGGCAAGATCCACGACCCGAAGGCCGGCGTCTACGGCATGTGCCTGCGCGGCAAGCCGGGCTGGGGCGACAACATGGCTTTCCTCACGACCCTGGTCAACACCAATGGCGGCCAGTGGTTCGACATGAGCTGGAAGCCGCAGATCGACACCAAGCCGTGGAAGGACGCGATCACCTTCTACGTCGACATCATGAAGGCCTACGGCCCGCCCGGCGCCTCGGCCAACAGCTTCAACGAGAACCTTGCGCTCTTCAACGAAGGCAAGTGCGGCATGTGGGTGGACGCGACCATCGCCGCGTCCTTCATCAGCGACCCGAAGCAGTCGAAGGTGGCCGACAAGGTGGCCTTCGCGCAGGCGCCGGTCGCGGTCACGCCCAAGGGCGCGAACTGGCTGTGGTCGTGGAACCTCGCGATTCCCGCCAGCTCGACCAAGTCCGAAGCGGCGCAGACCTTCGTCAAGTGGGCGACTTCCAAGGATTACGTCAAGCTGGTGGCCAAGGAACACGGCTGGGCTACCGTGCCTACGGGCACGCGCAAGTCGACCTATGCGAATCCCGAGTTCCAGAAGGTGGCCAAGTTCGCCGAGTCCGAGAAGAAAGCCATCGACACGGCCAACCTGACCGACAGCACGCTGCCGAAGTCACCCTATGCCGGCGTGCAGTACGCGGCCATCCCCGAGTTCCAGGCCATCGGCGTGGCGGTGGGCCAGCAGATGAGCGCGGCACTGTCGGGCAAGGTCACGGTCGACCAGGCGCTCAAGACCTCGCAGACGGCGGCCGAACGCGAGATGAAAAAGGGCGGGTACTACAAGTGAACGCCTGAAGGCCGGACGCCCAGCGTCCGGCCTTTGTCGTTGTCACTGGCCGCACCGCCGACATGAACCGATTCCTCCCTCGGGCGCTGATGGCGCCGGCCGTGGTCACGCTCGTTCTCTGGATGATCGTGCCGCTGGTGATGACGATCTACTTCTCGTTCGTCACCTACAACCTGATGCAGCCCGGCGATCGTCCGTTCGCGGGCCTGGACAACTTCCACTACTTCGTCACCGACCCGGACTTCTGGGCCTCCGTTGCGAACACGCTGAACCTGATCGGCAGCGTGATCGTGATCACCGTCGTCTTCGGCGTGTTGCTGGCGCTGCTGGTGAACGAGCCCTTCCCGGGGCGCGGCATCGTGCGCGTGCTGCTGATCTCGCCCTTCTTCGTCATGCCGGCAGTCAATGCGCTGCTGTGGAAGCACATGATGATGAATCCCATCTACGGCGTGCTGGCCGACGTGTGGCGCGCCTTCGGCGCCGAGCCCATCGACTGGATGACCGACGTGCCGCTGCTGTCGGTGATCATCATGGTGGCCTGGCAGTGGCTGCCTTTCGCCTGCCTGATCTTCATCACCTCGCTGCAGTCGCTCGACCGCGAGCAGATGGAAGCGGCCCGCATGGACGGCGCCGGCGCGTTCCAGCGCTTGTACTACCTGATCCTGCCCCACCTGGCCCGGCCGATGGCGGTGGTGATCATGATCGAGATGATCTTCCTGCTCTCGATCTTCGCCGAGATCGCCATCACGACCAACGGCGGCCCCGGCAACGAGAGCACCAACCTCACCTACCTGATCTTCAAGCAGTCGCTGATGAATTTCGACGTCGGCGTGGCTTCGGCGGGTGCGCTTTTCGCCGTGGTGCTGGCCAACATCGTGGCGGCCTTCCTGATCCGCGTCATCGGCAAGAGCCTCGACTGAGGGCACAGCATGCAACCCACTCTTCTGTTCACTTCGTTGCGCGCCACCGGCGCGTGGGTGGTCACGCTGCTGCTGTTCTTCCCGCTGGGCTGGCTGGTGCTGACCGCATTCAAGACCGAGCTGCAAGCCATTGCCGTGCCGCCGCTTTTCGTGTTCGAGCCCACGCTCGGCAACTTCGAAGAGGTGCAGCGGCGCAGCGACTACGTGCTGTTCGCGCGCAACTCGCTGATCACCAGCCTCGGCTCCACCATCCTTGGCCTCCTGATCGCCGCGCCGGCCGCCTACTCGATGGCCTTCTTCCGCACCAAGCGGACGCGTGACATCCTGATGTGGATGCTGTCGACCAAGATGATGCCGGCCGTGGGCGCGCTGGTGCCGATCTACGTGATCGCGCAGACCGCCGGCCTGCTGGATTCGCTGACGGCGCTCACGATCGTCTTCACGCTGTCCAACCTGCCGATCATGGTCTGGATGCTGTACAGCAGCTACAAGGACATCCCGCACGAGATCCTCGAGGCCGCACGCATGGACGGCGCCAACCTCTGGACCGAGTTCCGCCACGTCGTGCTGCCGCTCTCGGTCGGCGGCCTCGCCTCCACCGGACTGCTGTGCCTGGTGCTGAGCTGGAACGAAGCCTTCTGGGCCCTCAACCTCAGTTCCGCCAAGGCCGGCACGCTCGCCGTCCTCATCGCTTCCTATTCGAGCCCCGAAGGCCTCTTCTGGGCCAAGCTCTCGGCCGCCTCGCTGATGGCCATCGCACCGATCGTGGTCTTCGGCTGGTTCAGCCAGAAGCAGCTCGTCCAAGGCTTGACCTTCGGCGCCGTGAAATGAGACCACCCCCAGGCTGCGCGCACTGCGTGTCGCTTCGCCAACTCCCTTCGAGGGGGCGTCGCCTGCGGCCCGGCAAAGCCGGATCCGCAGCGGCCCCTGCCTCGCCGGCGCGCAACGACGCGATCGAATGAAAGCCAAGTCACAGGAGATATTCGCATGGCCTACCTCCAGCTCGACAACATCCAGAAAAGCTTCGGCGACGCCCACATCATCAAGGGCGTGAACCTGGAAATCGATAAGGGCGAGTTCATCGTCTTCGTCGGCCCGTCCGGCTGCGGCAAGTCGACGCTGCTGCGACTGATCGCCGGGCTCGAGCCGATCACCAGCGGCCAGCTCATGCTCGACGGCAAGGACATCACGCACATACCCTCGGGCAAGCGCGACCTGGCGATGGTGTTCCAGAGCTACGCGCTCTATCCGCACATGAGCGTGTACGACAACATGTCCTTCGCGCTCAAGCTCGCGAACGTGGCCAAGGACGTCATCAAGACCAAGGTCGACCACGCAGCCAGGACGCTCAACCTTACGCAGTACCTTACGCGCACGCCGAAGGAGCTCTCCGGAGGCCAGCGGCAGCGGGTGGCGATCGGGCGCGCCATCGTGCGTGCGCCCAAGGTGTTCCTATTCGACGAGCCGCTCTCCAACCTCGATGCGGCGTTGCGCGGCAACACGCGCGTCGAGATCCACAAGCTGCACCGCGCGCTGGGCGCCACCAGTATCTACGTCACCCACGACCAGGTCGAGGCCATGACGCTGGCCGACCGCGTGGTGGTGCTGCGCGACGGCCTGATCGAACAGGTCGGCACGCCGATGGAGCTCTACGACCGCCCGGCCAACCAGTTCGTGGCGCAGTTCATCGGCATGCCTTCGATGAACATGGTGGATGCGCGCGCGATCCCGAGCTTCTCGGCTCAGACAGGCGGGCGGCTGCCGGGCGACGGCTTCCTCGGCGTGCGGCCGGAGGGCCTGCGCGTGCACCGAGACCACGGCGCCGGTGCGCCGGGCAAGGTCGAGCTGATCGAGGCCCTCGGCGCCGATACGCTGATCCACGTCGAGGTCGGCGGCGTGCCGCTGGTCGCGCGGCAGAACGAGCGCACGCAGCTGCAGGCCGGCGACGCGGTGAGCGTCGAGCTCGATCCCTCGGTGCTGCATTTCTTCAACCGTGAAGGCCGCACCGTTGCCGCCTGAGCTCCATCTCGCCATGCCATCTTCCACTCCGTCCGAACTCGTGGTGCTGCACCTCGGGCTCGGCTCCTTCCATCGGGCGCACCAGGCGGTCTACCTGCAGCAGCTGATCGACACAGGCGACACGCGCTGGTCCATCGCCGGGGCCAACCTGCGGCCCGACATGGCCGAGCCGCTCGCCGCCCTGCGCGCGCAGAACGGGCGCTACACGCTGGAGACGGTGTCGCCCGCGGGCGAGTACCGCTACCGGCGCATCGAGTCGATCCGCGAGGTGTTGGACTACGAACCGGCACTCGGCACGGTGATCGCGCGCGGCGCCGATGCGCGCACGCGCGTGATCTCCTTCACCGTGACCGAAGCCGGCTACCACCTCGATCCACAGAACCGGCTCGATCTCACGTCCACCGAACTCGCCGAAGACCTCGCACGCGCCAAGCGCGGCGAAGCCGGCAGCACAATCTACGGCGCGATCTGCGCGATCCTGCTTGCGCGCCGCGCGGCCGATGCGGGGCCGGTGACGCTGCTCAACTGCGACAACCTGCGCCACAACGGCGAGCGCTTTCGCAAGGGGCTGCTGGAATTCATCGAGCAGGCCGGCGAACAGGATCTGCTCGGCTGGGTGCGCGAGCACACCACCTGCCCCAACGCGATGGTCGACCGCATCACGCCACGGCCACCGCCCGAGCTGCGCGAACGCGTGCGCGCAGCGACCGGCTGGGACGATGCCGCGCCGGTCATGGGCGAGAGCTTCATCCAGTGGGTGATCGAGAACGACTTCGCGAACGGGCGGCCCGACTGGGAACGCGTCGGCGTGCAGCTGGTCGATTCGGTATTGCCGTACGAGGAGGCAAAGATCCGCATCCTCAACGCGAGCCACAGCTGCATCGCCTGGGCCGGCACGCTGATCGGGCTGGAGTACATCCACGAAGGCACGCAGAACGCCGCGATCCGGCAACTGGCCTACGAGTACGTGACGGACGACGTCATCCCCTGCCTGAACGCACCCGGACGCGCCAGCCCGGTCGACCTGCCTGCCTACCGCGACCTCGTGCTCGAGCGCTTCGGCAACCCGGCCATCCGCGACACCAACCAGCGCGTGGCGATGGACGGCTTCTCGAAGATCCCCGGCTTCATCGCGCCGACGGTGCGCGAGCGCCTGGCACGGGGCGAGAGCATCGTGAGCGTTGCGATGCTGCCGGCCCTGTTCCTGGCTTTTCTGCGGCGCTGGCATCAGGGCACCCTGCCCTACACATACCAGGACCAGGGCATGGACGAAGCCACGGCGCACGCGATCTGCGACGCAGCCGATCCGGTCGCAGCCCTCTGCGCCGATGCCGGCCTCTGGGGCGATATCGCAGGCGACCTGCGCCTCACGCAGGCAGTGCGCGAGGCCGGCGCACGCATCCGAACACTCATCGAAGGAGCAAAGCCATGACGGGCCGTCTCGTACAAACCCACGTGCTGGTGACCGGCGCCGGCGGCGGCATCGGCCTGGCCATCGCCGAGGCCTGCCTGGCCGAGGGCGCACGCTGCACGCTGATCGACCGCTCGCCTTCGCCTTCGGACGGCGTGGCGCTGCTGCAGCGGGCCCATCCGGCGCGCGTGCTCTACCTGCCGGCGGACGTGACCGACACAGACGCGATCACGCATCTCATCGATGCGGCGCAGGCCGCGCACGGGCCGGTGCACACGCTCGTCAACAACGCCGCCGTCTTCGACATGGCGCCGCTGCTGGAGAGCGACGAGGCCTCCTTCGACCACCTGTTCGCGGTCAATGTGAAAGGCATGTTCTTCGTGATGCAGCGCGTGCTGCAGCACATGGTCGATGCCGGAACTGCCGGTGCCTCCGTCATCAACATGGCCTCGCAGGCCGGCCGTCGCGGCGAGGCGCTGGTCTCGCACTACTGCGCGACCAAGGCCGCCGTCATCAGCTATACGCAGAGCGCAGCGCTCGCGATGGCGCCGCACGGCATCCGCGTCAACGCCATCGCGCCCGGCGTGGTCGACACGCCGATGTGGAGCCATGTCGATGCGCTGTTCGCGAAGTACGAGGGGCGCCAGCCCGGCGAGAAGAAACGCCAGGTCGGCCTAGAGGTGCCGCTCGGCCGCATGGGCACGCCGGAGGACATTGCCGGCGCCGCCGTCTTCCTGGCCAGCGACGAGGCGCGCTACATCACCGCGCAGACGCTCAATGTCGACGGTGGTAATGTCATGAGCTGACGAGGACACGGTCATGACATCGGTGCGCCAACGCCACCTGCCCCGCCACCGGGAACCCGAGCTCGAGCGCGACATCACGCGCTCGCCCTCGCTCGGCTACGAGGCGCCCGAAGAGACCGGCCTGGTGCGCTGCCTGGCGCACGGCTTCCCGAGCCCGCTGGTGCGCTGGCACTTCCACGAAGAATACGAGCTGCACCTCATCACTGAGACCTCGGGCAAGGCCTTCATCGGCGACTGGATCGGGCCCTTCGAGCCCGGCCATCTGGTGCTGTGCGGGCCGCGGCTGCCGCACAACTGGATCTCGCTCGATGTGCCGGCGGCCGGCGCGGCCGGGCGCGACCGCGTGATCCAGTTCCGCCACGACCCGATCGAGCGCGCGGCCGCGGAGATTCCGGAGCTGCGCGAGGTGCTCCAGTTGCTCGAACGCGCCCGCCACGGCATCGAATTCTTCGGCTTCGCGGAACGCGCTCTGGCGCACTGGGATGCGGTCAAGGCGGCGCGCGGCCTGCGCCGCTTCGCCCTCTTCTGCAACTACCTGGCCGACCTCGCGCAGTGCACCGACTACCGCCTGCTTTCCAACGTCCAGATGCAGGGCGTGGAAGGCGATGCCGAGGTCGATCAGATCAATGTCATCGTCAACCGCATCACCGCCAATCTGGCCGAGCCGATCGTGATGGCCGACATTGCCACCGAGCTCGGCATGAGCGAAAGCCGCTTCAGCCGCTTCTTCAAGCGCTCGACCGGCAACAGCTTCACGGATTTCGTGAACCGCGTGCGAATCAACAGCGCCTGCCACCTGCTGATGCAGACCGACCACTACGTGACCGACATCTGCTACCAGGTCGGCTTCAACAACGTCGCCAACTTCAACCGCCGCTTCCTGGAGATCAAGGGCATGACGCCGACCGAATTCCGGCGCCAGAGCGACCACCGCTTCGGCGGCGGCAGCTGAGGATCCGCGCTTGTACCTCGGACTCGATCTCGGCACCTCCGAGCTGAAGGCGCTGCTCTTGGCCGACGATCACCGCATCGTCGCGCTGGCCAGGGCCCCGCTCAGCGTCAGCCGGCCGGCGCCGCTGTGGTCGGAGCAATCGCCTTCGCAATGGTGGGAAGCGCTGGAAGCCGTCATGACCGAGCTGCAGCGCCATCACGGCGCGGCACTTTCGGCGGTGCGTGCGATCGGCCTCTCGGGCCAGATGCACGGCGCGGTGGCGATGGATGCGCAAGGCCGCGTGCTGCGTCCCGCCATCCTCTGGAACGACGGCCGCAGCGCCGCCCAGTGCGACGCATTGGCGGCGCGCGTGCCGTGCCTTGCCGCCATCGCCGGCAACCTCGCCATGCCGGGCTTCACCGCCCCCAAGCTTCTGTGGATGCGCGAGCACGAGCCGGCACTCTTCGCGCGCATCGCCTGCGTGCTTCTCCCCAAGGATTGGCTGCGCTTCGGCTTGAGCGGCGAGCGCGCGAGCGACATGTCGGACGCCTCCGGCACGCTCTGGCTGGACGTGGCCGCGCGCGACTGGTCCGACGAACTGCTCGCGGCCTGCGGCCTCACGCGCG
The DNA here is from genome assembly GCF_003984645.1 of Variovorax sp. MHTC-1. Lineage (GTDB taxonomy): Bacteria > Pseudomonadota > Gammaproteobacteria > Burkholderiales > Burkholderiaceae_C > Variovorax. The sequence continues at coordinate 103,164 of NZ_RWKI01000001.1, read as the reverse complement.
CACAGATGCCGCGGCTGGTGGAAGGCAGCGCCGCCGCGGGGCGGCTCCGGCCCGAGCTCGCGCAACGCTGGGGGCTGAAGGCCGGCGTCCCGATTGCGGGCGGCGGCGGCGACAACGCGGCCAGCGCCGTCGGCATGGGCCTGGTCGATGCCGGCCAGGGCTTCGTCTCGCTCGGCACCTCGGGCGTGATCTTCGTCTGCGGCGAGCGCTTCGAGCCGCGGCCCGAGGCCGCCGTCCATGCCTTCTGCCATGCGCTGCCCGGGCGTTGGCACCAGATGTCGGTGATGCTCTCGGCCTCCAGCGCCATCAGCTGGGCCGCGCGCAGCTTCGGCTTGGGCAACGAGGCGGCGCTGCTCGCAGCGGCGGCCACGCTCGACGCCGAAGCGCGCCGCCGCGCGCCGCTGTTCCTGCCATACCTCTCCGGCGAACGCTCGCCGCACAACGACGCGGATGCGCAAGGCGTGCTCTTCGGCCTGACCCACGCGCATGGGCCCGCCGACGTCGCCTATGCAGTAGCGGAAGGCGTGAGCTTCGGCTTGCGCGACGGCTTGGACACGCTGACACCGCCGGGCGGCGATCTGGTGCTGGTCGGCGGCGGTGCGCGCAGTGCCTGGTGGGCCCAGCTGCTGGCCGACATCCTCGATCGGCCCCTCGCGATATGCGAAGGCAGCGAAGCCGGCGGCGCGCTCGGCGCGGCGCGGCTCGCTTGGCTGGCGGACGGCGGCACCCAAACAAAGGTGTGCCTGCGGCCGGCCGTGCGACAGCGTTTCGAGCCGGCGCGAGCGGAGACCCATGTCCATGGCGCGCGCCATGCACGCTTCAAAGCGCTGTACGCGGGCCTGCGCGCCTGCTTCGCCGACGACCGATCGACGCCAGAGAATGGATGACTTGTTCGGGCGCGGCTTCCGACCTATGCCGCCTGGACAGGCCAGGATGCGACCTTCGGCGGATTGGCCGATTGCGCCGCGGCAGCTACCTTCGAGGCCATGCCATCACTGCTCAAGTTCGCAGCCCGATGCCGCGCGCCCTTTGCGGCGTCCGGCGGCAACGGGCGCCCATCGAAGCCCTGCAGCGCACTCGCGCAGCCCCTGCTGGTCTTGCGCGGCGTCTCGCAGCAGGGAACGGTCCGCGCCCATGCGGCCAAGGTGATCGCGATCACCGCACTGCATTTCGGCACCCAGCTTCGATAGCGGAATTCGCTGCGTCGTCCTGCGTGGCTTACAGCATCGAGTGACCGGTGGTGAGCATGCAGGAATCCGCGCCTTCCTTCGATACGGAGGCTGCAGACGGCTGCGGAACCCCATCCCCGAGGCCCACCGGCGCCATGGGCCTGCCGAAGGGCGCAAGCCCTTGCAGCACGCGCAGTGCCGAGGCACCCTGGATGAGCGCCTCCGAATAGTCCGGCAGACCCTGGGTCGAGGAATCGACCGGCCGATAGACCAGGCACTCCTCGGAGTCCGCCTGCACTGCCTCCATCAGAACCCAATGAAATTCAAGGGGCTCGAGTTCGAGAACAGTCAGAGCGAGATCGCGCAGCGCCATAGGGAAACCTCTTATCCAGCTTGTTTGGGCGAATTGTTACAGCCGGTTAATGATCCCACAAAGGCACTTTTGCACGATGTGTCCTCCATGTGGCGAGCCTTCGCCAACGCTGCAGCGGCCGCTGTGACTTCTATCAGCCGATACGCACCGGCACGAAGATTCGATCGCCGTCGCGCTGGATGAGCAGCGCGATCGACTTGTCGGCCTTGCCCACCACCTCGCGCACCTGCTCGATGCTCTTCGCCGGCGTGCCGTTGATGGCCAGCAGCACGTCGCCCGCCTGCACGCCGGCGAGCGCCGCCGGGCCGCCTGCGTCCTCGATCAGCAGGCCGCTCTCGACCGCGGCCTCGCGCTTCTCCTGCGGCTGCAGCGGCCTGAGCGCGAGACCGAGCTTGCCGCCGCCGGCGCGCTCGTCGTTCTTCGCCACCGCGTTCGCCTTCTCGCTCGCATCTCCCAGCTTTGCGCTGAGTTCCTGGCGCGCACCCTGGCGCCAGACATCGAGGGTGATCTTGGTGCCGGGCTTCTTCTGGCCGATCAAAGCCGGCAGGTCACCCGAAGACACGATGGGTTCGCCGTCGACCTTGCGGATCACGTCGCCGGAGCGCAGACCGGCCTGGTCGGCCGGCCCGCCCTTTTCGACGTTCGACACCAGCGCGCCCTCGGGCTTGTCGAGCTTGAAGGAGTCGGCGAAGGTCTGGTTCACCTCCTGCACCGCGACGCCCAGCCGCGCATGGCTGGCGCGGCCGGTGGCGACGATCTGGTCCTTCACCTGAATGGCGACGTCGATCGGGATTGCGAAGGACACGCCCTGGTAGCCGCCGCTGCGGCTGTAGATCTGCGAGTTGATGCCCACCACCTCGCCGCGCGTGTTGATCAGCGGCCCGCCGGAGTTGCCGGGGTTGATGGCCACGTCGGTCTGGATGAAAGGCACGTAGCTGTCGTCGGGCAGCGAGCGGCCCTTGGCGCTCACCACGCCGGCCGTTACGGTGTTCTCGAAGCCGAAGGGCGAGCCGATCGCCAGCACCCATTCACCCGGCTTCAGTTCCTTGGTGTTGCCCAGCGACAGGGTCGGCAGGTTCTTCGCATCGATCTTGAGCACCGCGATGTCGGTCTTCTCGTCGGAGCCCAGCACCTTGGCGCGGAACTCTCGGCGATCGGTCAGCTTGACCGTCACTTCCTTCGCGTCCTTCACCACGTGGGCGTTGGTCAGGATGATGCCGTCGGCGCTCACGATGAAGCCCGAGCCCTGTCCACGCACCGGCATCTCGCGCTGCAGCGGCTGCTTGCCGCGTGGTCCCATCTGGCCCTGGAAGCGGCGGAAGAATTCGAACATCGGATCGTCGGGATCCATGCCGGGGATGCCGGCCACACCCTCCATCGAAGTCTTCATCGTGCCGGTCACGCTGATGTTGACCACGGCGGGACCGTTGCGCGTGGTGATGGCCGAGAAGTCGGGCATGGTGACCATCGGCGCCGCAACGGCGGGCGTCGGCGAGCCCACGGCATTGGCGCTGGTGTAGGCGCCGGCGCCGACGGCGCCGATCACGCCTGCGGCCGACAGGGCGAGGACAAGCGCGCGGGGCGAGTTCAGACGGACATTCATTGAAGTTCCTTTCGAGGTGTCGGTTGGAAACACGATGAAAGGAATGTCGCTCCGTTCGCTTAGGCCCGCCTTAAACAGTTCTTGGAAAGCGCACGCTCACGCGCAGCCCGCCCAGCCCGGCGGAGCGATCGATGGCCAGCGTGGCGCCGTGCAGGTCGGCAATCGACTTCACGATCGCCAGCCCGAGGCCGCTGCCCGGCGCCTGCGGCTCGCCCGAACGATAGAAGCGGTCGAGCACGCGCGCGCGCTCCTCGGCCGGCAGGCCCGGGCCGCTGTCTTCCACGCTGAGTTCCGTTCCTTCGGCCGAGGCCGCGATGCCGACGTCGACGCGGCCGCCCTCGGGCGTGTACTTCACGGCGTTGTCGAGCAGGTTGCGCAGCAGCGTGCGCAAGGCCTCGGCCTGGCCGCGTACCTCGGCGGCATCCGCGCGCGCCATGCCGATGTCGATGCGGCGCGCCTGTGCGGCGGCAATGGCATCGGAGATCGCGAGCCGCGCGATCTCCCGCAGGTTCACCGGCTCCGCTCCGGCACCCGCGGCGGCGCTGGCTTCGTGCCGCGCCAGCGCGAGCATCTGTTCGACCAGCCGCGTCGCCCGGTCGATGCCGGCTGCCAGCCGGGCGGTGGCGAGTTCGCGCACGGCGTCGTCGGGCGCGCGCTGCAGGCTCTGGACCTGGAGCTTCAAAGCCGCGAGCGGCGAGCGCAGCTCGTGCGCCGCATCGGCCACGAAGTGCTTCTGCGCCTCGAAGGCGCGGCGCACCCGGTCGAACAACAGGTTGAGTTCGTGCACCAGCGGGCGCACTTCTTCGGGCAGGCCGCTTTCGCTGACCGGCGACAGGTCATCGGCCTGGCGCGAGGCGACCTGGCCGCGCACGCGCGCCACCGGCGCCAGCGAGCGGCTCACCACCCACCACACTACCAGCATCAGCAGGGGCGCCGCCAGTGCGATCGGCCCGACGGTGCGCAGCGCGAGCGTGCCGGCCATGGTGCGGCGCGCCGCCATGTCCTGCGCCACCTGGATCACCAGCCCGGCGCTCTGGATCGAGAACACCCGGTAGGTCGTGCCGCGCGCCTGCACGTTCGAGAAACCCAGCACAGCGCGCTGCGGCAGTGCAGCCCGCGCGGCCGACTCGAAGATGCGCACGCCGTCAGCCGTCCATATCTGCACGACGAACTCGAAGTTCTCCTCGCCACTGCCGAGTCCACCCACCGCCGCGCTGGGCGGCAGGCCAGCGCGCAGCGAGAACGCCATCTGCTGCATGTGGTAGTCGAAGATCTGATCGGCCTCCTTGAGCACCGTGCGGTAGGCGACGAAGGCCTGGGTGCCGGCCGCGAGCACGATGGCAGCCAGCAGGAACCACAGAAGACGCGCGCGTAAGGACTTCATGGCCCCCACGCTCGGCACTGCGTGTCCTGGCTGCCTCCCGACGGGGCGCGCGCTTGCTTGGGGCGACCCTGCGCTGCGCGCATCATTCCTTCGGCACCATGTAGCCGACCCCCCGCACGTTGCGAATGAGGTCTGCACCGAGCTTCTTTCGCAGTCCGTGCACATAGACCTCGACCGCGTTGCTGCTGATCTCGTCCTTCCAGCCGTAGAGCTTTTCTTCGAGCTGCGCGCGCGAGAGCACCATGCCGGGCCGTGCGATCAGCGGTTCGAGCACCGCCCACTCGCGCGCCGACAGCACCACCGGCTGGCCGCCCACCGCCACCTCGCGCGTCGACGGATTGATGCTCACGCCCAGGTGCTCGTAGACCGGCTCGGCCCGCCCCGACGCGCGGCGCAGCAAGGCGCGGATGCGCGCCAGCAGTTCGTCGAGATCGTAGGGCTTCAGCACGTAGTCGTCGGCGCCGGCGTCCAGCCCCTCGATGCGCTGCTGCACCGAATCGCGCGCGGTGGCGATCAACACCGGCATGCGCTGCTTGCGGGCGCGCAGCGCGCGCAGCACCTCGAGCCCGTCGCGGCGCGGCACGCCAAGGTCGAGCAGCACGAGGTCGTACTGCTGCATGCGCAGCGCGGTCTCGGCAGCGTCGCCGTCCTTGACCCAGTCGACCGCGTAGTTCTCGGCGCGCAGCAGGTCGAGCACGGTCTCGCCGATCATCACGTCGTCTTCGAGCAGCAGCAGTCGCATCGTTTCGTTCATCCGCTGAAAGGCGGTTCGAGATCGTAGCGTCGGCGAAGTTCAAGCGCGTTCACAGAAGCGCCCTGACCTCGCGCGCCGCTTCGAACAACAGCGGCAGCATGTCGCGGCGCAGCGCCTCTTCGGAGTGGCGCATGCCCGACAGCACGACGTTGAGCGCCGCCACCGTGTGGCCTTGCATGTCGCGCAGCGGCACGGCCAGCGCCTGCACGCCGAGCTCGTGCTCCTCGCTGGCAAAGCAGAAATCGTCCTTGCGCGCCTGGGCGATGCGCTGCCGCAGCACGCGCGCCTGGGTGATGGTGTGCGGCGTGAGGCGCGGCAGGCTGCGGCCCTTGAGCCACTGCGTGAGCTGCGCCGCGCTCATGCCGGCGAGCAGCACGCGGCCGGTCGATGTCGCATGGGCCGGCAGGCGCGCACCGAGGTGCAAGCCGTAGGCCAGCACGCGGGTCGGCGTGCCATAACTGCCGCTGCGCGCGATGATGACCACCTCCTCGCCGTCGAGCACCACGGCCGAAAACGACTCCTGCGTCTGCGCCGCGAGCCGGTTGAGCGTGGGCTGCAGCGCGCGCGGCAGCCGGGACGACGCGAGGTAGCTGCCCGAGAAGCGCAGCACCTTCGGCGCCATCCAGAAATAGCTGCCGTCGGTTTCGAGGTAGCCGAGGTGGGCGAGCGTCAGCAGGTGGCGCCGCGCGGCGGCGCGCGTCAGCCCGGCGCGCTCGGCGGCCAGCGTGGCGTTGAGGCGCTGGCGCTCGGTGTCGAAGCTTTCGAGCACGGCCATGCCCTTGGCGATGCCCTCGATGAAGTCGGGTTTGGCGATAGTCATGGCGCGAAGTGTTGCGCGATGATCGCGCAAGCCGCTTCATCATCGCACAGACGATGGCACTGCGGCGATCCGGGGAGATCGCATCGTCCTACGCTTGGGGCCAAGCAATCAGGAGACACGCATGCGCACACAGGTCGCCATCATCGGCGCGGGCCCGGCCGGCCTCTTGCTCGGCCAGCTGCTCTACAAGGCCGGCATCGACAACATCATCATCGAGCGCCAGACCGGCGACTATGTGCTGGGCCGCATCCGTGCCGGCGTGCTGGAGCAGATCACCATGGACCTGCTCGCGCGCGCCGGCGTCGACGCGCGCGCCAAGGCCGAAGGCCTGCCGCACGAAGGCATCGAGCTGCTGTTCAAGGGCGCGCGCCATCGCATCGACATGCATGGCCTGACCGGCGGCAAGCATGTCACCGTCTACGGCCAGACCGAGGTGACCCACGACCTGATGAATGCGCGGGCGGCGGAAGGGCTGCAGACCATCTACAGCGCGTCACAGGTCAGCCTGCACGACTTCGATTCGTCGAAACCGCGCGTGCGCTACCAGAAGGACGGTGCCACGCACGAGATCGAGTGCGACTTCATCGCCGGCTGCGACGGCTACCACGGCGTGAGCCGCGCCAGCGTCCCGGACCAGGCGATCCATACCTACGAAAAGATCTATCCCTTCGGCTGGCTCGGCGTGCTGGCCGACGTGCCGCCGGTGTCGCACGAACTGATCTACGCCAATACGCAGCGCGGCTTCGCGTTGTGCAGCATGCGCAGCGCCACCCGCAGCCGCTACTACGTGCAGGTGCCGACCGAGGAGCGCGTGGAGAATTGGAGCGACGAGGCGTTCTGGAACGAGCTGCGCCGGCGCCTCGACCCGGTGGCGCGCGAGCGGCTCGTGACCGGCCCATCGCTCGAAAAGAGCATCGCGCCGCTGCGCAGCTTCGTCGCCGAGCCGATGCGCTTCGGCAGCCTGTTCCTGGCCGGCGACGCGGCCCACATCGTGCCGCCCACCGGCGCCAAGGGACTTAACCTGGCGACGGCCGACGTCGGCTACCTGTCGCGCGCCTTCGAGATCTTCTACCGCGAGCGCAGCGGCTCGGCGCTCGACCGCTACTCCGACCTGTGCCTGCGCCGGGTCTGGAAGGCCGAGCGCTTCTCCTGGTGGTTCACCTCGCTGATGCACCGCTTCCCGGAAACCGGCGAGTTCGGCCAGAAGATCCAGGAAGCCGAACTCGACTACCTGGTGCACTCGCGCGCCGCCTCGACCTCGCTGGCGGAGAACTACGTGGGGCTGCCGCTCGAGGAGTTCTGAAGCGCGTCAGGGCCCCGGCTGCATGAGCGCCCACATGCGCGCCGGCGAAAGCGGCATGTCCAGGCGAGGCGCGAGTCCGGCCATGCCGGCGCGCGCCAGCGCATCTGCCACGGCGTTGACGACTGCCGGCGTGGCGCCGATGGTGCCGAGCTCGCCCACGCCTTTCACGCCCAGCGGGTTGTTGAGGCAGGGTGTGCTCTGGTCCATCTCGGTCTTGAACATCGAGGCGATGATGTCGGCGCGCGGTGCGGCGTAGTCCATCAGGCTGCCGGTCAGCGGCTGGCCGGTTTCGACGTCGTACACCACGCGCTCGCACAGCGCCTGGCCGATGCCTTGTACCGCCCCGCCTTCGAGCTGGCCGCGCACGATCATCGGATTGACCACGCGGCCGACGTCGTTGACCGAAGCGTAGGCCAGCACGCTCACGTCGCCCGTGGGCGGATCGAGCTCGACCTCGCAGATGTGGCAGCCGTTGGGCCAGGTCGGTCCGGCAACGGCGCTGGTGGAGTCGACGAAGATCTGCCGATCCGGCTGCCGTCCGGCCAGGGTGAAGAGGTCGAGCTGCAGATCGGTGCCGGCAACCTTGAAGACGCCGGCCGCGTACGCCACGTCCGCGGGCGCCACTTCGAGTTCCTGCGCCGCGAGCTCCCTCGCCTTGTCGATGGTGCGCTCCGCGCCCACGTGAACGGCCGAGCCGCCGGTGAAGAGCGAGCGCGAGCCGGCGCTGCCGAAGCCGTCGCCGCGGTCGGTGTCGCCAAGCACGATGCGCACTTTCTCGATCGGCACGCCGAAGGCATCGACCGCCAGCTGCGCCAGGGTGGTCGCGATGCCCTGCCCCATCGCATTGACGGCGGAGAACACCTCGATGATGCCGTCGGCCTGTACCGAGACGGTCACGCGCTCCTCGAACACGTTGCCGCCGGTCCATTCGAGGAACGTGGCGATGCCGAGCCCGCGCAGCTTGCCCTGCCGCATCGATTCGGCAGCTCGCGCGTCGAAGCCTTGCCAGTCGGCCAGCTGCAGGGCCTGGTCCATCACCGACTCGAACTTGCCGGTGTCGTAGGTCTGCTGCATCGGGTTCGTATAGGGCATCTGCGCCGGCTGGATGAAGTTGCGCCGGCGCAGCTCGATGCGGTCGATGCCGGTCTGCCGCGCGGCCTCGTCCATCAGCCGCTCGATGGTGTAGATCGCTTCCGGCCGCCCGGCGCCGCGGTAGGCGCCCGTCGGCGCGGTGTGGGTCAGCACCGCTTGGAAATGGAAGTCGATGGTCTGGATGTCATACACGCTGGTCTGCACCCAGGGGCCGATCAGGAGCTGGATCGCCACGGCGGTGACGCCGGCGTACGCGCCTATGTTGGCCAGGGTTTTGATGCGCAGCGCAAGAATCTTGCCCTTGGCATCGAGCGCCAGTTCGGCATGCGCCTCGATGTCGCGGCCATGCCGGCTGGAGAGGAATTCCTCGCTGCGATCGGCCACCCACTTCACCGGCCGGCCGAGCGCGCGCGAAGCAAAGGCCACCACGATGTCCTCCGGATAGGCACCGGTCTTCATGCCGAAGCCGCCGCCAACGTCGCCCACCAGGACGCGCACCTGGTTGTTGGGCAGGCCGAGGGCATCGCACACAGAATCGCGCACGCCGGAAGGCATCTGGGTGGCCATGCGCAGGGTGATGCGGCCCGAGGCAGCATCGAAATCGGCCAGCACCGAGCGCGGTTCGATGGTGAGCGCGGCCACGCGCTGGTTGACCACGTCGAGCGCCACCACATGGCTGGCCTTGGCGAAGGCGGCGCTGGCCGCGTCACTGCTGCCGTGGCGCATTTCGGCGGCGATGTTGCCGGTGGCCTCGTCCCAGACCAGGGGCGCGCCGTCCGCGGTGGCACCGGAGAGGTCCACCACCATCGGCCGCTCTTCGTAGTCGACCAGCACCGCTTCGGCCGCATCGCGCGCCTCCCGGGCTGTTTCGGCAATCACCGCAGCGACCGGCTCACCGACGAAGCGCACCGCGTCGATCGCCAACATGTGCCGCGGCGGCGATGCGCAGTCGCTGCCGTCGGCACGCTTGAATCCTTCGGCGCCCGGCAGAGGCTTGACGCCCGCGGCGCGCAGCTCGGCACCCGTGAAGATGCGCAGCACGCCGGGCATGGCGGCAGCCGATGCGGTATCGACCGACGCCAATCGAGCATGCGGATACGGGGAACGTACGAAGGCCAGAAAGGTCTGATTCGGTAGCGTGACGTCGTCGGTGAAGCGGCCGGCGCCGGTCAGCAGGCTCTCGTCCTCGAGTCGTCGAACGGCTTGGCCGCTGCCGAAGCGCATGGGATTGGTTTCTGTACTCACCGTGGTCCTTTTTGCTTTGAGCGATGGCTGAATGCGGGACGACTATAGGGGCTTCAGGCAAATTCGGCTTGCGACGACAGCGCCTCTTCAGAAGCCGTGTATACCTTCGATCATGCAACTGCCCTGGCTTGCTCCCGGAGACCCGCTGCCCGATGCCGCTTCGGCCTGGGGCGAATCCGACCCCGTGCCCGGTCTTCTGGCTGCGGGGGGCGGGCTCGATGTCGCCAGCCTCCTTCAGGCCTACGCCAACGGCATCTTCCCTTGGTTCAGCGAGGGCCAGCCGATCCTCTGGTGGAGCCCCGATCCGCGGATGGTGCTCGAAACCGCCTGCTTCAGGCTGCACCGTTCGCTGCGCAAGACGCTGGAGCGTTTCCGTACTACCCCGGGCTGCGAGATCCGCATCGACCACCGTTTCGAGACGGTGATCGATGCCTGCTCGCAGGCGCCGCGCGTCGGCCAGACCGGCACCTGGATCCTGCCCGAGATGGTGCGCGCCTACGCGGCCCTGCACCGCGCCGGCCATGCGCACAGCGTCGAAACCTGGATCGACGGTGAACTCGCCGGCGGGCTCTACTGCGTGGCGATCGGCCGCGCGGTGTTCGGCGAATCGATGTTCGCACGCCGCCCCGACGCTTCCAAGATCGCGCTGGCGGCGCTGGTCGCGTTCTGCCGGCGGCACCGCATCGCGATGATCGATTGCCAGCAGAACACGGGTCATCTGGCCCGCCTCGGCGCGCGCGAAGTGCCGCGCGAACGCTTTCTGTCGCATGTGGCCGACGCACGCCTGCAAGCAGGCCCGGCGTGGCGTTTCGAGCCCGTATACTGGTCCGAACTCCTGCCTGCGCGACCTTCCTTCACGACGTGACGCACCTCAAGGATCTCCCGCTCCACACGCTGCAGTTCTACGCGACAGCGCCCTATCCGTGCAGCTACCTGCCGGACAGGCAGGCGCGCTCGCAGGTCGCGACGCCGAGCCACCTGATCCACAACGACGCGTACTCGGACCTGGTGCTTGCCGGCTTCCGGCGCAGCGGGATGTTCACCTACAGGCCGCATTGCGACGGCTGCAGCGCTTGCATACCGTTGCGCGTGCTGGCAAGCGAATTCAAGCCCAATCGCAGCCAGCGCCGTGCCTTGGCACGCCATGCCGACCTGCAAGCCCGCGTGCTCAAGCTTTGCTTCGTGCCCGAGCACTACCAGCTCTATCTCCGCTACCAGAACGGCCGCCATGCCGGCGGCGGCATGGATCACGACAGCATCGACCAATACACCCAGTTCCTGCTGCAAAGCAGGGTCAACTCGCGGCTGGTGGAGTTTCGCGAAATCCGGCCGGACGGCAGCGCGGGCGCCTTGAAGATGGTGTCGATCCTCGACGTGCTGAATGACGGGATCTCCGCGGTCTACACCTTCTACGAGCCGGAGGCGGGCGCGGGCTACGGCAACTACAGCGTGCTGTGGCAGATCGAGCAGGCCCGCAAGCTGGGCCTCGCCCACGTCTATCTCGGCTATTGGATCGAGGGAAGCGCCAAGATGAACTACAAGGCGCGTTTTGCCCCTCATGAAGTGCTGATCGACGGTCGCTGGCAGGCGCCGACCCATTTCACCAAGTAAAATGGCGGCCGGTCCAAACCGCGTTGCCCATGAGAAAACACCAATCAGACGTTCCGTCCGTGCCCGTCATCCAAGTGATCGAGCGCATGTTCGCGCTGATCGACGTCTTGGCATCGCGGGAAGAAGCCATCTCACTGAAAGAAATCAGCGAGAAGACGGGCTTGCACCCGTCCACCACCCATCGCATCCTGAACGATCTGGCCGTCGGCCGCTTCGTCGACCGGCCGGAGGCCGGCAGTTACCGGCTAGGCATGCGTCTGCTGGAGCTCGGTAACCTCGTCAAGGGTCGGCTCAACGTGCGCGACGCCGCGATGGCGCCGATGCGCGAGCTGCACAAGCTCACGCAGCAGCCGGTGAACCTCAGCATGCGGCAAGGCGATGAGATCGTCTATATCGAGCGCGCCTACAGCGAGCGCTCCGGCATGCAGGTGGTGCGCGCCATCGGAGGCCGGGCGCCACTGCACCTGACTTCCACCGGCAAGCTGTTCCTCGCCCTCGACGAACCGCAGCGCGTTCGCAGCTACGCCACGCGAACCGGCTTGGCCGGCCACACGCGCAACAGCATCACGCAGCTGCCGGCGCTGGAGCGCGAGCTTTCCAAGGCGCGCCAGTACGGCATCGCCCGCGACAATGAGGAGCTCGAGCTCGGCGTGCGCTGCATGGCCGCCGGCATCTACGACGATCAAGGAAAGCTGGTTGCGGGATTGTCGATCTCGGCACCGGCAGACCGGCTCGACGACGGGTGGCTGCCGAAGCTGCAGGCAACCGCCAACGAAATCTCGAGCGCGCTAGGCCACAACGCGAACACGCCCGCTGCAGCCTGATTCATCAGGCCGGCAGGCTCATCCCGCGACGTTCGTTGCGACGGCCTGCGGCTGCGCAGCCGGATTCGCCATGTTGTGGGTGGCTTCCACCCAGCGGCGCACACGCTCGGCATCACCGATGCGGCTGAGCCTGCCGGCCGAATCGAGGAACACCATGATCAGCTTGCGACCGGCGATCTTGGTCTGCATCACCAGGCATTGGCCGGCTTCCGAGATGTAGCCGGTCTTCTGCACGCCGATGTCCCAGTCCGGGTTCTTGACCAGGCGGTTCGTGGTGTTGTACTGCAGCACCCGGCTGCCGACTTCGACCTGGTACTCGGGAGAAGTGGAGAGCTGACGCACCGTGGCGTCGGCATAGGCGGCATTGACCAGCAGGGCCAGGTCCTGCGCGCTCGACTGATTGCGGCTCGAGAGCCCGGTGGGCTCGACGTAGCGCGTGTCCGTCATGCCGAGCATCTTGGCCTTGGCGTTCATGACGCTCACGAAGGTGGCCAGGCCGCCCGGATAGGTGCGTCCGAGCGCATGTGCCGCGCGGTTCTCGCTCGACATCAACGCCAGGTGCAGAAGTTCGCCGCGCGAAAGCGTGGTGCCGACCGTCAGTCGCGAGCGGCTTCCCTTTTCGGTGTCGACATCGTCCTGGCTGATGGTGATCAGTTCCTCGGAAGGAAGGCGCGCCTCGCTGATGATCAGCCCCGTCATGAGCTTGGTCAGCGAAGCGATGGGCAGCACGGCGTGGTCGTTCTTGCTGAAGAGCACCTCGCGCGTGTCCTGGTCGATGACCAGAGCCACGCTGGATCTCAGGTCGAGCGCATCTTCGGTGCTGTGCAGGCCGGCCAGCTGGCCGAAAGACTGCCGGGCCGGCGCTTCGGTCACGCGCACCACCGAACGCCGCTGCACCGCAACCACCGTCTTGCCGCCCCGCTTGCGAATCGAAGCCACCACGTTGCGCCCGCCGCTCACGACCCGGTCGGCCTTGCTGTCATCCTTCACGCTGCGCTTGGATGCCGACTTGCCGCTGCTGCGCTTGCTGTCGGCACTCACCTGCTGGACCTTCTTGCCTGCCGGCGCCTTCTTGGCTGCCTCTGCTGCGGGCAGCAAAAACGCCGTGGCGCAGAGCGCGACGGCGAACAGGCGGAATGCGAGAAGGAACCGCTGGCTGGAAACTCGGCAGGAACGGGCTTCGGGCATCAAAAACTCTCCAGCGGGACGAATAGGAACCGCAGTGTATCCAAATCAAAAAAGGCACGCAATATCAGTTACTTGCATCCCTTTCTTCATTAGAACCAAAGGATCTGTCGCAAGAACTAACCTTGTGCCGCCACTCTCTCAGCTTGGCTCTGTAACTTGTTGAGCGCACTCAAATAAGCCTTGGCCGAGGCCACCACGATGTCCGGATCGGCTCCCACTCCGTTGACCACACGGCCCGCATTCTGCAAACGCACCGTGACTTCGCCCTGGCTCTCCGTCGATCCGCTGATGGCATTGACCGAATACAGCACCATCTCAGCCCCGCTCTTCACATGGACCTCGATGGCCTTCAGCGAAGCATCAACCGGGCCATTGCCATCCGACTCGCTCGTGACTTCCTTGCCATGCACGGTGAAAACGATTCGCGCCTGGGGCCGCTCGCCGGTTTCGCTGTGCTGTGACAAGGATACAAAGGTGAACTGCTCGGCAACATGGGAATGATCCTCAGCGCTTACAAGTGCAAGGATGTCTTCGTCAAATATTTCACTTTTTCGATCAGCAAGTTCTTTGAAGTGTGCAAACGCGGCGTTGATGTCGGCCTCGCTCTCCATCGTCACGCCGAGTTCCTGTAGGCGCTGCTTGAAGGCGTTGCGGCCGCTCAGCTTGCCGAGCACGATCTTGTTGGCGGTCCAGCCCACATCTTCGGCGCGCATGATCTCGTAGGTGTCGCGCGCCTTGAGCACGCCATCCTGGTGGATACCCGAAGCGTGCGCGAAAGCGTTCGCTCCCACGACCGCCTTGTTGGGCTGCACCACGAAACCGGTCGTCTGGCTGACCATGCGGCTGGCGGCAACGATGTGCCGGGTGTCGATGCCGAGCTCCAGGCCGAAGTAGTCCTTCCGTGTCTTCACGGCCATCACGATTTCTTCGAGCGAGCAGTTGCCGGCGCGCTCGCCGAGGCCGTTGATCGTGCATTCGACCTGCCGCGCGCCGCCGATCTTCACGCCGGCCAGCGAGTTAGCGACGGCCATGCCCAGGTCGTTGTGGCAGTGCACAGACCACACGGCCTTGTCGCTGTTCGGGATGCGCTCGCGCAGCGTCTTGATGAAGTTGCCGTAGAGCTCCGGAACGGCGTAGCCGACGGTGTCAGGCACGTTGATGGTGGTAGCGCCCTCATGAATGACGGCTTCCAGCACACGGCACAGGAAGTCGACGTCGCTGCGATAGCCGTCCTCCGGGCTGAATTCGACGTCGCCCACCAGGTTGCGCGCGAAACGCACGGCAAGCTTGGCCTGCTCGAACACTTCGTCCGGCGACATGCGCAGCTTCTTCTCCATGTGCAGCGGCGAGGTCGCGATGAAGGTGTGGATGCGGCCGCTTGCCGCGCCTTTCAGGGCTTCGGCTGCGCGCGAGATATCGCGGTCGTTGGCCCGCGACAGGCCACACACCGTCGACTCCTTGATCGCGTTGGCGATCGCCATGACGGCTTCGAAATCGCCGTTCGAACTGGCCGGAAAGCCCGCCTCGATGACGTCGACCCGCAGGCGCTCGAGCTGGCGCGCGATGCGCAGTTTCTCGTCCTTGGTCATCGAGGCACCCGGCGACTGCTCGCCGTCACGCAAGGTGGTGTCGAAAATGATGAGTTTGTCGGCCATCGTGGATCTCCTTCTTGTCAGGCGGCTTCAACCATGGATTGTGCGCTGCGTGCACCCCGTGCCCGGGCCCGCTCGAGGCCCGAAACGATCGCCTTGAGCGAAGCCGAGATGATGTTCGCGTCCATGCCCACGCCGAACAGGGTCTGCGCTTCGTCGACCCGCAGTTCCAGATAAGCCACCGCCTGCGCATCGGCGCCGGCGCCGATCGCATGCTGGTGATAGTCGATCACGCGGATCGAGTGCCCGGTGGCGCCGGCCAAAGCTTGGATGAAGGCATCGATCGGCCCGTTGCCGCGGCCTTCGATCTTTCGAATTTCGCCGTCCCACGGCAGATCGGCGCGCAGCACGACGGAGGCATCGGCGCCCTCGCCCTGCTCCTCGAGCACGCGGTGCTGAGGGCCGGTCTCGTCCTGGATGCGGTATTCGCGCTCGAACAGTTGCCAGAGGTCGACCGCCGTGAGTTCCTTGCCGTCGACGTCCATCACGCGCTGCACGGACTGGCTGAACTCCATCTGCAGGCGGCGAGGCAGCTCCAGCCCGTATTCGCTTTCGAGCAGATAGGCGATTCCACCCTTGCCCGACTGGCTGTTGACGCGAATCACGGCCTCGTAGCTGCGCCCCACGTCCTTAGGGTCGATCGGCAGGTAGGGCATGTCCCAGATGTCGCCGTCCTTGCGCGCGGCGAAGGCCTTCTTGATCGCGTCCTGGTGAGAGCCGGAGAAGGAGGTGTAGACCAGATCGCCCACGTACGGATGGCGAGGATGCACCGGCAACTGATTGCAGTGCTCGACGGCCGCACGGATCTCGTCGATGTTCGAGAAGTCGAGTCCGGGCGATACGCCTTGCGTGTAGAGGTTGAGCGCGACGTTCACCAGGTCGAGATTGCCGGTGCGCTCGCCGTTGCCGAACAGGCAGCCTTCGATGCGGTCCGCCCCCGCCATCAGCGCGAACTCGCCGGCCGCGGTGCCCGTGCCGCGATCGTTGTGCGGATGGACCGACAGCACGATCGAATCGCGGCGCGCAAGGTGGCGATGCATCCATTCGATCATGTCCGCGAAGATGTTGGGCGTCGAATGCTCGACCGTCGAAGGCAGGTTGATGATGCACTTGCGCTCGGGCGTCGGAGCCCA
This sequence comes from Variovorax sp. MHTC-1, assembly GCF_003984645.1. Taxonomy (GTDB): domain Bacteria; phylum Pseudomonadota; class Gammaproteobacteria; order Burkholderiales; family Burkholderiaceae_C; genus Variovorax. The sequence continues at coordinate 87,013 of NZ_RWKI01000001.1, read as the reverse complement.
GATCTCGGTGACCGCATCCACCACTCGCTTGGAGAAGCCGAGGTCGGTGCCGGAGAACATTTCCGGCGAGTATTGGAAGACCCACTCGGTCGCCGGCTGCTTGGCGGCAAGCGCGTTGAACATGCGGGCATGCGTGGTGGCCAGGTCCACGATCTGGTCTTCGTCCATGCCGAGCACCACGCGGCGCATGACCGGCGCCACGGCGTTGTAGAGGTGAACGATGGCGCGCGGCGCGCCCTGCAGCGATTCGAAGGTGCGCTCGATCAGGTGGTCGCGCGCTTGCGTCAGCACCTGGATCGTCACGTCGTCGGGAATGCGGTCTTCCTCGATCAGCTTGCGCACGAAGTCGAACTCGATTTGCGAGGCCGAGGGAAAGCCGACCTCGATCTCCTTGAACCCGATCGCCACCAGCATCTCGAACATGCGCATCTTGCGGGCGATGTCCATCGGCTCCACCAGCGCCTGGTTGCCGTCTCGCAGGTCCGTCGACAGCCAGATCGGGGCCTGGGTCAGCACGGCATCGGGCCAGGTACGGTCCTTGAGGCCGATAGGCGCAAAGGCGCGGTACTTGCGGTCGGGTTGCTTCAACATCTGGTATTTCTCGCTTGGTTGGAGGATCAACCAGCAACCCCAAAACAAACGGCCCGTTGCTGGTGCGAACGGGCCGTGGTGAAGGATTTGCGCGTGCGCTACCGACTCCGCCCGTAGGGGATCAGTAGTAGGGCCAGCGAAATCTTGTTCATGGGAGCGGCGAATGTAGCACAGGCCGAATCACTTGTGCAGGCCACGCTCGTCGGGCTCGTCGGTCGAGGTGCTGATGACGCTCACATGCTGGCCCTTAGCCTTGCGCCAGCCGTAGACCACGTAGCCGCTCAATCCGTAGGCCACGAAGATGCCGAACAGCACCGTCGGCGGGTGGATGTTGACGACTGCGATGGCGAGCGCGATCAGCACGATCACGGCGAAGGGCACGCTCTTCTTCACCTGGATGTCCTTGAAGCTGTAGAACGGCGCATTGGTCACCATCGACAGGCCGGCATAGAGCGTGAAGCCGAAGGTGATCCAAGTGATCTGCTGCCAGGACAGATACAGCACCTCGCCGCCCCGCTTGCCCCATTCGGTCATGAGCCAGATGAAACCGGCCACCAGCGCCGCCGCCGCCGGCGAAGGCAAGCCCTGGAACCAGCGCTTGTCGACCACGCCCGTATTGACGTTGAAGCGCGCAAGGCGCAAGGCCGCGCAGGCGCAGTAGACGAATGCCGCGATCCAACCCCAGCGGCCGAGGCCCTTGAGCGACCATTCGTAGGCGATCAATGCCGGCGCGGCGCCGAAGGACACCATGTCGGACAGCGAATCCATCTGCTCGCCGAACGCGCTCTGGGTGTTGGTCATGCGCGCGACGCGGCCGTCGAGGCTGTCGAGGATCATGGCGGCGAACACGCCGAGCGCAGCGAGGTCGAAGCGCGCGTTCATGGCCATCACGACCGAGTAGAAACCGCCGAAAAGCGCCGCCAGCGTGAACAGGTTCGGCAGGATGTAGATGCCCTTGCGGCGCTTTCGCGGCGCAACGTCGTCGGGGAGCGTGTCGTCATGCATGGATCGGTCGCAGTGTAGTTCAGCCGCTTGCGCAGCTTCAAAGAAAAAGGGCCACCGCGCGGGTGGCCCTTGTCGAGGCGAAGCCGAATCAGTTGCGGGTCTGGTCAACCAGCTTGTTCTTCTTGATCCACGGCATCATCGCGCGCAGCTTCTCGCCGACCACTTCGATCTGGTGTTCGGAGTTCAGGCGGCGACGGCTGATCAGCGTGGGTGCGCCCCCGGCGTTTTCCAGCACGAAGCTCTTGGCGTATTCCCCGGTCTGGATGTCGCGCAGGACCTGCTTCATGACCTTCTTGGTTTCCTCGGTCACGATGCGCGGGCCCGTCACGTACTCGCCGTACTCGGCGTTGTTCGAAATCGAATAGTTCATGTTGGCGATGCCGCCCTCATAGATCAGGTCGACGATCAGCTTCAGCTCGTGCAGGCACTCGAAGTAGGCCATCTCGGGCGCGTAGCCGGCTTCCACCAGCGTCTCGAAACCGGCCTTGATCAGCTCGACAGTACCGCCACACAGCACGGCCTGTTCACCGAACAGATCGGTTTCGGTCTCTTCGCGGAAGTTGGTTTCGATGATGCCGGCCTTGCCGCCGCCGTTGGCGGTGGCGTAAGACAGAGCCAGGTCGCGCGCCTTGCCGGTCTTGTCGGCGTGCACCGCGATCAGGTGCGGCACACCGCCGCCCTGGGTGTAGGTGCTGCGCACGGTGTGGCCGGGGGCCTTCGGCGCGACCATCCAGACATCGAGGTCGGCACGCGGCTGAACGAAGCCGTAGTGCACGTTGAAGCCGTGCGCGAACACGAGAGATGCGCCTTCCTTGATGTTCGGAGCGACGTCGTTCTTGTAGACGTTGGCGATCTGCTCGTCGGGCAAGAGGATCATGACCACGTCGGCCGACTTCACGGCGTCGGCCACTTCGGCGACCTTGAGGCCGGCCTTCTCGACCTTGGGCCAGGAGGCGCCGCCCTTGCGCAGGCCGACGACGACCTTCACGCCGCTGTCGTTGAGGTTCTGCGCGTGCGCATGGCCCTGGCTGCCGTAGCCGATGATCGCGACCGTCTTGCCCTTGATGAGGCTCAGATCGGCGTCCTTGTCGTAATAGACCTTCATGATGGTTGCTCCTTCGTAGATTCGGTGGATGTGAAACGGGCTGCTGTGTCAGACGCGCAGGACGCGCTCGCCGCGGCCGATGCCGCTGGCGCCGGTGCGGACGGTCTCGAGAATCGCGCCACGGTCGATGGCCTCGAGAAAGGCGTCGTTCTTTCCGTGGTCGCCGGTGAGCTCGATGGTGTAGCTCTTGTCGGTCACGTCGATGATGCGGCCGCGGAAGATCTCCGCCATGCGCATCATCTCTTCGCGCTCCTTGCCGACCGCGCGCACCTTCACCATCATGAGCTCGCGCTCGGTATAGGCGCCTTCGGTCAGGTCGACGACCTTGACGACTTCGATCAGGCGATTCAGATGCTTGGTGATCTGCTCGATCACGTCGTCGGAACCGGCCGTGACGATGGTCATGCGCGACAGGCTCGCGTCCTCGGTGGGCGCGACGGTCAGCGACTCGATGTTGTAGCCGCGGGCCGAGAACAGGCCCACGACGCGGGAGAGTGCACCGGGCTCGTTCTCGAGCAGCACGGCAATGATGTGTTTCATGTCAGCAGGACTCCTCTTTTCGCCGCCCTCCCCCGCGCACGGTAATGCGCGGGCTCGACAAGCAATAGATTCGTCGGAAAAAGGTTGAACAAGAAGCCGTCCGCACCACGGGCCGGCTTTTCGACTGTTTAAAGGTCCTCGGAGCCCAGCAGCATTTCAGTGATGCCCATGCCGGCCTTGACCATCGGGAACACGTTCTCGGTGGGGTCGGTGCGGAAGTCCATGAACACGGTGCGGTCCTTGAGCTTGCGCGCCTCGCGCAGCGCGGGTTCCACATCCTGCGGGCGTTCGATCAGCATGCCGACATGGCCATAGGCCTCGGCCAGCTTCACGAAGTTGGGCAGCGCGTCCATGTAGCTGTGGCTGTAGCGGCCCGAATACTCGATCTCCTGCCACTGTCGCACCATGCCGAGATAGCGGTTGTTGAGCGAACAGATCTTGATCGGCGTGTTGTACTGCAAGCAGGTCGACAGCTCCTGGATGCACATCTGCACCGACCCTTCGCCCGTGATGCAGAACACCTCCGACTCGGGCTTGGCGAGCTTGATGCCCATCGCATAGGGGATGCCAACGCCCATGGTGCCCAGGCCGCCGGAATTGATCCACCGGCGCGGCTCGTCGAAGCGGTAGTACTGGGCCGCCCACATTTGGTGCTGGCCGACGTCGGAAGTGATGTACGTGTCGACATCCTTGGTCATGTTCCAAAGGGTCTCGACCACGTACTGCGGCTTGATCACATCCTTGTTGCCGCGGTCGTACTTGAGGCAGTCCTTGCTGCGCCAGCCTTCGATGGTGTCCCACCAGCCGGAGAGCGCCGCCGCGTCGGGCCGGGTGCTGCCCTCCTTGATCATCGAGATCAGCTCGGTCAACACGTCCTTCACATCGCCGACGATAGGAATGTCGACCCGGACGCGCTTCGAGATGCTCGAGGGGTCGATGTCGATGTGGATGATCTTGCGTTCGTTCTGCGCGAAGTGCTTCGGATTGCCGATCACGCGGTCGTCGAAGCGCGCGCCGACAGCCAGCAGCACATCGCAGCTCTGCATCGCGTTGTTGGCTTCGATGGTTCCGTGCATGCCCAGCATGCCGAGGAACTTGCGGTCGCTGGCCGGGTAGGCGCCCAGCCCCATCAGCGTATTGGTGACGGGGTAGCCGAGCAGGTCGACCAGCGTGCGCAGCTCGTTCGTGGCATTGCCGAGCAGCACGCCGCCGCCGGTGTAGATATAGGGTCGCTTGGCGTTCAGCAGCAACTGCAGCGCCTTGCGGATCTGGCCGCCGTGGCCTTTGCGCACGGGGTTGTAGGAGCGCATCTCGACCTTGTCGGGGTAGCCGTTGTAGCTGACCTTCTTGAAGGACACGTCCTTCGGTACATCCACCACCACAGGGCCCGGCCGGCCGCTGCGCGCGATGTGGAATGCCTTTTTCATCGTCATGGCCAGATCCTTTGGATCCTTGACGAGGAAGTTGTGCTTGACGATCGGCCGCGTGATGCCAACGGTGTCGCACTCCTGGAATGCGTCGAGCCCGATCGCCGCCGTCGGCACCTGGCCCGAGATGATCACCATCGGGATGCTGTCCATGTAAGCGGTCGCAATACCGGTGACCGCATTGGTCAGGCCCGGACCCGAAGTCACGAGCGCCACGCCGACGTCGCCGGTCGCGCGCGCATAGCCGTCCGCGGCGTGCACCGCGGCCTGTTCGTGACGCACCAGCACGTGCTGGATGGTGTCCTGCTTGTAGAACGCGTCGTAGATGTAGAGAACCGCGCCGCCGGGATAGCCCCAGACGTACTTCACGCCTTCGGCCTGCAGTGCCTTGACCAGCACTTCGGCGCCCATGAGTTCCTGCGTTTGACCGCCGATGACGGCTGCTGCGGAAGCGAGTTCCGCCTTCGAGATTTCCATGATGAACCTTTGCGTTTTTTCGGGAACGAAAAACCTTGGGTGCTCCTTCGCAAGCTCTTGTGAAGCCGCGTCGAAACTTGAGACCAAAGCCATGGGCGGACTTGTCGTACCGCCGGACCTTGACCCGTTTGCCTTTTGACTTGCAGCGCGGATTATGACACCGCCCCGTCGGTTCCCGCGCGACGCACGGCTGCCACAGGGGCGCAGGCATAATCCGCGGCGACAAAAACCTCACGCGTCCCCGAGACGCGTCCCCACGCGGCGCCTTCCCTGCGCCGGATTCGCTTGGCCACTGAACAAGAACTCTCCGATTTCCTGAAAGGCGTCGAACGCCGCGCTTTCAAGCGCTCGGTCTACCACGTGCGGGATGAGGAAGCTGCACTCGACATCGTGCAGGACAGCATGATGAAGCTGGCCGAGCACTATGGCGACAAGCCGGCCAACGAACTGCCGCTCTTGTTCCAGCGCATCCTGTCGAACTGCACCCTGGACTGGTTCCGCCGCCAGAAGACCCGCCGGGCGCTGTTCTCCAATCTGAGCGATTTCGAGGCCGTGGACGACAACGGCGACTTCGACCTGCTCGAACACTTCGTGCTGCCGACCGACTCCCGAGAAAGCGAGAGCGCGGAGGACACCACGCGGCGGGCACAGATTTTTCATGCGATCGAGGAACAAATCGCCGCTTTGCCGGGTCGTCAACGCGAGGCCTTCTTGATGCGTTACTGGGAAGAAATGGACGTCGCCGAAACGGCCGCCGCAATGGGCTGTTCCGAAGGCAGCGTCAAGACCCACTGTTCGCGTGCTGTGCACGCCTTGAGCAAGGCGCTCAAGGCCAAGGGAATTTCGCTATGAGTACAACGTTTTCGCACACCCCTGCCGCGACCGAGGAGGAATTCGGTCGCCGGGTGGCCGCTCGGCTTTCGGCCGGCAATCTCGAACTGCCGCACGAAATCGGCGAACGTCTGCGCGCCGCCCGCATGCAGGCCGTGGGGCGCCGCAAAGTGGTGCGGCAGCTTCGCACGGCATCGGCGGTCGTGGCTAAAGGCAGTACGGCGACGCTCGGGAGCGGCTGGTGGACGCGCATCGGCTCGGTCGTCCCCCTGATCGCACTCGTGGCAGGTCTCCTGGTCATCAGCGCGATGCAGGACGACAACCGCGCCAATGAGTTGGCAGAGCTCGATTCGGCCTTGCTGACCGACGATCTGCCACCCGCCGCTTACACGGATCCCGGGTTCGCCCAGTTTCTGAAGACCGAGGCCCAGTCCGAGCGCTGATCGGTCGCCCGTCCCGATGCCGCATCGTCCCTTCTCCTGCGCGAAAGCGTCTTCTCTGCTGCGCCCGATCCCGTCGGGCGTGGGCACCAGGGTGGGCGCCGCCTTGATGCTCGCGGCCTCGGGCTTCGTTGCGCTCCCTGCCGATGCGCAGGTCAAGGAAGCATCACCGGCGGCCTCGGTGCCAGCCACGAAACAAGTCGTTTCCAAACCGTTGTGGCGCGAACTCACCGCGCGCCAGCAGCGCGCTCTGGGGCCGCTCGCTCCGCATTGGGACAGCCTGACGGAGCCCCACAAGCGCAAATGGCTGGCCTTGTCGCGCAACTACGCCTCACTGCCCCCTGCTGACCAGGAAATTCTGCACAGTCGCATGATCGAATGGGCCGCACTGAGCAATCAGCAGCGAACACAGGCCAGGTTCAATTTCGCCGAGGTCAAGCAGGTTCCGGTCGACGAGCGAAAGGCGAAGTGGGAGGCCTATCAGGCTTTGAGCGAGGAAGAAAAACGCAAGCTGGCTGAGCGCGCGAAGCCCCGGCCGGGCGCTGCTGCGACGATCCGGCCGGTGCCGCCCCAGAAGCTCGCGCCGCTTCCCGCCGTTGCGCCCGATGGCCAGCACACGCCGCGAATCCAGCTGGCGCCGCCTGCGCCGTTGCCCCTGCGTCCGCAACTCGTGGCCCCGGCGCCGCGTCCCGCTCCGGCAGCGGCCTTTCCGCCCGTTTCGGCCGAAGCCCAGATACCGCCCCCGTCTTCGACGCCCCCGGTCGAAGCGTCCGCCTCTGACGCGCCGCCGGTGCGCGTCACCGAGCAACCCTCTTCCGCACCCTGACTCAAGGTGTCGATGGCTTCTCCTGACGGGCCCAACCCGGGCCGACCGCTTCTCGCCGAAACACCCGCACCGAGCGCACCCGCCGCCCTGATCGCGCCCAGCCTGTGGCGCCGCATGGCCTGCTGGCTCTACGAGGGCATGCTGCTCTTCGCCGTCGTGTTCGTCGCCGGCTGGCTGTTCAGCACCCTCGGCCAGATGCGCGATGCGATGGACTCGCGCCGGCACCTGCTGCAGGCCTTCCTGTTCGTCGTGTTCGGCGTCTATTTCGTGTGGTTCTGGTCCAAAGGGCAGACGCTGGCCATGAAGACCTGGGGCATTCGCGTGGTCGATAGGCTCGGCCGACCGCTCACGCAGGGCCGCGCGCTGCTGCGCTACCTCTTGAGCTGGGTCTGGTTCCTGCCGCCGCTTGCCGCCATTGCGCCCTTCAACCTCGGCGGGGGCGAATCTTCCGTACTGATCTTCGGCTGGGTTATCGTCTGGGCCTTGCTCGCGCGCTTTCACCCCGATCGCCAGTTCTGGCACGATGCCTGGGCCGGTACCCGCCTGATTCCCTCCAAGCCTCTCAGCCGCAGATGAGCGCCAACATCAATGACCCCGTCAATCCGCAGAAGTCGCGACGCGGCCTGGACCGCATCTGGCATGCCACGCTGATCTCGCTCGACGGCTTCCGCGCCGGCTGGGGCGAAGCCGCGTTCCGCCAGGAAGTCCTGTGCGCCATCGTCATGCTGCCGGCCGCGTTCTGGCTGGGCCGCGGCTGGGTCGAGGTGTCGCTGCTTGCCGCGACCGTGATGCTGGTGCTGATCGTCGAGCTGCTCAACACCGGCATCGAAGCCGCCATCAACCGCGTAGGCCCGGAATGGCACTCCTTCTCCAAGAGCGCCAAGGATCTGGGGAGCGCCGCGGTGCTGCTGTCGATCGTCCTTTGCGGCGGCGTTTGGGCCGCCGCGTTGTGGGAACGTTTCGCGACCTGAATGCAAGCTGAGCGTCATCCGATCGCGGCATGATCGGGGGATGACTCCTCGTTTCTCTATTTGTGTTTATTGCGGCTCGCGCCCCGGCGAGCGGACCGAATTTGCGGCCGTGGCCCAGGCGGTCGGCCGCTGGATTGGCGAACGCAACGGCCAGTTGGTCTATGGCGGCGGTCGCACCGGCCTGATGGGTACGGTGGCAGAAGCCACGCGCACGGCGGGCGGCCGCGTGGTCGGCATCATTCCGAAGGCCCTGGTCGACAAGGAGCTCGCCAACCCTCTGTGCGACGAACTGCACGTCGTCGACACCATGCACGAGCGCAAGGCCATGATGGGCGAACGCGCCGACGCCTTCATTGCCCTGCCAGGCGGCATCGGCACTTTCGAGGAACTGTTCGAGATCTGGACTTGGCGCCAGCTCGGCTACCACGACAAGCCGGTCGGCATCCTGAACGTTGCGGGCTACTACGCCGGCTTGCTCGATTTCCTCGCCCACAGCGTTCGCGAGGGCTTCATGGGCGAATGGCAGATGGGGTTGATACGAGCGGGCGGCGAAGCCACGGTCCTGCTCGAAGCGCTGGTCGAGGAGGCGGGCCGCCATCCGCGCGGCGACAAGCTCGCCGAGGTGCTCTAAGCGCCTAGACGGCGGCTTCGTCCTCTTCGCCCGTGCGGATGCGAACCACGCGCTCCACATTGGTCACGAAGATCTTGCCGTCACCGATCTTGCCGGTGCGGGCGGCGCTCACGATGGCGTCGACACAACGCTCGACATCGGCCTCGTTGACCACCACTTCGACCTTCATCTTCGGCAGGAAGTCGACCACGTACTCCGCACCACGATAGAGCTCGGTATGCCCCTTCTGTCGGCCGAAGCCCTTGACCTCGGTCACGGTGAGCCCGGTGACGCCAACCTCCGCCAGGGCCTCGCGCACGTCGTCGAGCTTGAACGGTTTGACGATGGCGGTGATTTGCTTCATACGGTCTCTCTTCCGGCGGTTTCATTGAACTTGCTGGTGACAGGGTAGCGCCAATCCGTAACCCGCAGCGATGATCTCGTCGCTGCCGTCGGCGTCCTGCATGTAGCGTGCCAGGATGCCGTCGCAGCGATCATCTTCGCGAGCGACGGCGAGGCCACCCGCTGTGAAATTATGTCATTCGCCTTCGGAAGTCATGGCTTGTCGAACCCATTCCACGCCCGGTGGCAGGGACTGATACGCTCGACGCTCGATGCGTTCAGGTCCTTCCGCCGGCTTTTTCGGCTCCTTCCTTCCCTGGCTGCAGGGCCAAGCCTACCCGCTGCTGGTGTTCACCACGCTGATCTGGGGCGCCAACGCGGTGGCCGCACGGCTCGCAGTGGGCGAGGTGTCACCCATGATGCTGACCTTCTCGCGCTGGATCGTCTGCTGCATCGCGCTCGGCCTCAGCTCGCGGCGCCAGATCACAGCGCATTGGCGTAGCCTGCTGCCTTCGTGGCGCTTCATCACTCTCATGGGCACGCTCGGCTTCACCGGGTTCAATGCCCTCTTCTACGCCGCAGCCCATCACACGACGGCAATCAACATCGCGATCATCCAGGGCACCATCCCGGTGCTCGTACTGGTGGGCAGCCTGTTTTTCTTCCGCACGCGGATCACCTGGCTGCAGCTCGTGGGCGTTGTGCTCACCATCGCGGGCATCGCGGTGGTGGCATCGCGCGGTCAACTGGCCTTGCTCGCGGATCTGGCCTTCAACATCGGCGACGTCTGGATGATCATCGCCAGCCTGCTCTATGCCGGCTACGCACTCGGCCTGCGCCGCCGCCCGCAAGTGCCGACCATCGTGTTCTTCGCCGCCACGGCGGCCGTGGCCTGCCTCGTTTCGATGCCGCTGGTCGTTGCGGAGATCGCAATGGGCGACTTCTTCCTGCCGACGCCGAAGGGCGTGGCGCTGATCCTCTTCGTCGGACTCCTGCCCTCCTTCATTTCGCAAATCAGCTTCATCCACGCGGTAGGCTTGATCGGTCCTGCGCGAGCCGGCGTCTTCCTCAACCTGGTGCCGATCTTCGGACCGCTGCTGGCAGTCCTCGTGCTGGGCGAGCCGCTGTCGGTCTATCACGCGGTGGCGCTGGCCCTGGTGCTCGGCGGCATCTACATTGCCGAAAACCTCGGTACACGCAAGCGTTGACGAGAGTCCCTTGACCGCCCCTGTCATCCGCATCCACGGTGCCGCGTCCGAGATCGACGCCGCCGCCTGGGACAGGCTGCTTGCCGCGCAGGCCGCACCCTCCCCCTTCATGCGCCACGCCTACCTGGACGCCTTGGACCAGAGCGGCAGCGCCTCGCCCCGAAGCGGCTGGACGCCCCGCTTCTTCACGCTGTGGCGCGGCCGGCAGCTGGCGGCCGCCTGCCCGCTCTATATCAAGGCCCACTCCTACGGGGAGTACGTGTTCGACTGGGCCTGGGCCAATGCCTACGAGCAGCACGGGCTCGTCTACTACCCGAAAGCGGTCGTTGCCGTGCCCTTCACGCCGGTGCCGGGTACGCGCCTGCTCGCGCGCGACGCCGACAGCCGCGCCCTGCTGGTGCAGGCGCTTGTCGCTTGGTGCAAGCAGGAGGAGCTCTCGTCGCTGCACATGCTGTTCGCCGCCGACGAGGACATCGCAGCCTGCGCCGATGCGGGCCTGATGCTGCGGCACACCGTGCAGTTCCACTGGAATAACATGGCCCCCACGCTCGGCACTGACGTGTCCTCGCTGCCCCCCGAGGGGGCGCATTCCGCCTTGGGGCGGCCCGGCGGCGAAATGGCCCCCACGCTCGGCACTGACGCGTCCTCGCTGCCCCCCGAGGGGGCGCATTCCGCCTTGGGGCGGCCGGGCGGCGAAATGGCCCCCACGCTCGGCACTGACGTGTCCTCGCTGCCCCCCGAAGGGGCGCATTCCGCCTTGGGGCGGCCCGGCGGCGAAATGGCCCCCACGCTCGGCACTGACGTGTCCTCGCTGCCCCCCGAGGGGGCGCATTCCGCCTTGGGGCGGCCGGGCGGTGGAACGGGCTGGAGGGATTTCGATGCCTTCCTCGCCAGCCTCTCGCACGACAAGCGCAAGAAGATCCGGCAGGAACGCCGCAAGGTGAACGATGCCGGCGTGAGCTTCCGCTGGTCGCGCGGCGCCGACATCGACGACGCCGACTGGGACTTCTTCTACCGCTGCTACGCCCGTACCTACCGCGAGCACGGCAACCCGCCCTACCTGAACCGCGACTTCTTCCATCGCATGGCGGCGGAGCTGCCCGAAGCCTGGCTGCTCTTCGTCGCGGAGCGCAAGGGTCAGCCGATCGCCAGCAGCCTGATCGCGCTTTCGGACGATGCCTCGGTGGCCTACGGCCGCTACTGGGGCGCGCTCGAGCGCGTGGATTGCCTGCACTTCGAGGCCTGCTACTACCAGCCGCTCGCCTGGTGCATCGAACACGGCGTGCAACGCTTCGAAGGCGGGGCGCAGGGCGAGCACAAGATGGCGCGCGCGCTGATGCCCGTGAAGACCACCAGCGCGCACTGGCTTGCCCACCCCGCATTCGCCGACGCCGTCGAGCGCTTTCTCGAGCGCGAAGGCGAAGGCATCGAAAACTACATCGATCATCTAGGCGAACGCAGCCCGTTTCGCCGCGCCGAATAGGGGCCCCCCGCCCTATGCAGACATCCTGCGCGCCCGGCCGAGCCTGCGCCTGCCGCCGCTGGCGATGGCCGCGACCAGCTGCTGCACGAGCGCGCGGGCGAGCGGCGACAACGTGCGGCCGTCGAGCGACAGCACCTGCAGGCGGCGCTGCTGCATCTGCGGCTCTACGAAGGGGCGCGCGACCAGCGTGCCGTTGTCGATCAGGTGAACGGCGGTGAGATGGCCGGAAAGGACGATATCGGGCGTGCGCACCAGCGGCAGCAGGACCGATGAGAAATTGCTGACGAAGGCCGGCTCGTAGCTCAATCCCTGCACGCTGCAGCTCAGGTCGAACAGCTGCCGCGCGGTGACGCCCTTGCTGCCCACGGCCAGCGGATGGCGCACCACCTCGGCCACGCTGACGGCACGCTGGCGCGCCAGCGGATGATCCGGAGACATCAGCGCGTACACCGGCGCGGGCGCCGAGTGCTCGATGCGGAATCCTCTCTCCGGCGCGACCGCATACTTGAGAGCGATGTCGGCTTCGCCGCGGCCCAGCAAGGCGCTGACTTCGTCGGGGGCGCCCACGTGGAGCTGCAATCGACTTTGCGCATGCGCCGCACGAAAGCGACGCATCACCTCGGGCATGAAGCCCACGGCGAACCCCTCGGTACATGCCACGCGAACGCGGCCCGCCTCCCGGCCGCCGATGCCGCGCACCTGCTCGACCACCTGCTCGGTATCCGCCAGCATCGTTCGCAGATGGGCGGCCAGGCGCTCGCCTGCCTGCGTGAGCGCCATGCCGCGCGCCTTGCGCTCGAACAGCACGGTCCCAAGCGAATCCTCGAGCTTCGCGATCTGTCGGCTCACGGCGGAAGAAGCGACATAGAGCCGGGCCGCCGCCTGGCTGACCGACCCGTGCGCCGCAACTTCCATGAAGTAGCGCATCGGGATGCTGAGGACCGAAGGTGTCATGGAATGCTCACAGCGTTGCCTTGAAGGCAATGGTAGCTTGCCAATTCGGTGGTTCACGCAATGGCGGCCAGGCCTTTTACTTGGCATCCATCGCCATCACACGCACCCACGACCATGCAACGCAACGATTGCCTCTCCGCCGCCGCCGCCTACTTCGACGACGGCCGCTTTCTTGCCGACCTGCGGCGGCGCATCGCCTTTCGCACCGAGAGCGACACCGGCGCCGCGACGCCCGCGCTCGGCGCCTACCTGCGCGAGGAGATGAGCGTGCCACTCACGCAGCTCGGCTTCACGTGCGAGGTGATCGACAACCCGGTGCCAGGCGGCGGACCCTTCCTGATAGCGCGCCGCATCGAAGGCGCCGAGTTCCCCACCGTGCTGACCTACGGCCATGGCGACGTCGTCAGCGGCCAGGACGCCCAATGGCGCGAAGGCCTCACGCCATGGGTGCTGACGACCGAGGGGGAGCGCTGGTACGGCCGCGGCACCGCCGACAACAAGGGGCAGCACACCATCAACCTCGGCGCGCTCGCGCAGGTGCTGCAGGTACGCAACGGCGAACTGGGCTACAACGTGACGCTGCTGCTCGAGATGGGCGAGGAAGCCGCGTCGCCCGGCCTGCATGAAGTCTGCAGACAGCAGGCCGACAAGCTGCGCGCCGATCTCCTGATGGCCTGCGACGGGCCGCGTGCGAGCGCCCGGCGGCCGACGCTGTTCCTCGGTTCGCGCGGTGCGGTCAACTTCAGCCTGCGGCTGCGCGCGCGGCCGCGCGGCTACCACTCGGGCAACTGGGGCGGCGTGCTCGCGAACCCGGCCACGGTGTTGAGCCATGCGGTGGCGACGCTTGTGGATGCAAAGGGCCGCATCCTGGTCGAAGCGCTTCGGCCGCGAGACATTCCCGCTTCGGTACACGAAGCGCTGTCCACCATCGAGATCGGCGGCGATGCGGACGATCCCGCGCTCGATGCCGGCTGGGGCGAACCCGGCCTCGGTCCGGCCGAGCGCCTGATGGCCTGGAACACCATCGAGGTGCTCGCACTCGGCGCGGGTTCGCCGCAGCGACCGGTCAATGCGATCCCGGGCGAAGCGGTGGCGCATTGCCAGTTGCGCTTCGTGCTCGGCACGCCATGGCGGGAGCTTGCTTCGATCGTGCGTGCTCATCTCGACGCGCATGGATTCGAACAGGTCGAAGTGCAAGTCACGCTCGAAGGCGCCGCGACCCGCCTGGATGTCGGCAACCCGTGGGTGAACTGGGCGCAGCGCTCCATCGAGGCGAGCACGGGCCAACGCCCCGACGTGCTGCCAAACCTCGCCGGCTCCCTGCCCAACGACGTCTTCGCCGACCTGCTGGGCCTGCCCACCTTGTGGGTGCCGCACTCCTACCCGGCCTGCGCACAGCACGCGCCCAACGAACACCTGCTGGCGCCGCTGGCCCGGGAGGGCCTGCAGATCATGGCCGGCCTCTACTGGGATCTCGGCGACGCCGCTGCGAACGCGCCCTGGCAGGCCGGATCGCTCGCTACAACGACTTCACACCGGAAAGCCGCATGAAGCAGCTCGCTCACCTCCTCCTCGCCGTCGCCTTCACCGCCGCTGCCGGCCTTGCGCAGGCTGCCGATGCCTGGCCCGCCAAGACCGTCAAGCTGGTCGTGCCCTTCCCGCCCGGCGGCGGCACCGACATCGTGGCGCGCGCCCTGGGCCAGAAGCTGGCCGAGCGGCTCGGCCAGCCGGTCGTCGTCGACAACAAGCCCGGCGCGGCAACCATCATCGGCGCCGATACGGTCGCCAAGGCGCAGCCCGATGGCTACACGCTGCTGATCTCGGGCTCTTCCACCTACAGCGTGAATGCAGCGCTGCGCGCCCGGCTGCCCTACGACCCGCTGAAGGACCTGGCGCCGGTGGCGATCATCGCGAAGGCGCCGCTGGCGCTGGTCGTCAACGCGGGTTCGCCCTGGCACAGCGCAGCGGCACTCGCCGCTGCGGCCAGAGCCAAGCCCCGCGACATCCGCTATGCCACCTTCGGCAGCGGCTCCGGCCCGCACCTGGCGGGCGAGCTGTTCGCGATGGCCGCGGGCGTGAAGCTCCAGGACGTGCCTTACAAGGGCAGCAGCCAGAGCACGGTCGCATTGATCGGCGGCGAGATCGAGATGGGCATCGATACCGTGGCCGCGGTCGCGCCGCATGTGCGCTCGGGCAAGCTGCGCGCGCTGGCCATCGTGGGCACGACACGTTCCAGCATGCTGCCGGATGTGCCCACCATGGCCGAGCTCAAGATGCCCGACGCCACCTTCGACGCCTGGTACGGATTGGCCGCGCCGGCCGGCACGCCGGCACCGGTGATCCAGAGACTGGCGGCCGAGGTAAGCGCCGTGATGGCGGACAAGGCGATCCAGGACCAGTTGCGCGCACAGGGCATGGAGCCCGTGATGATCGGCGTCGCCCCTTTCCGAAGCCTGATGGAATCGGAGATCTCGCGCTATCGCGCGCTGGCCCATCGGGCGGGGATCGCTGCCGAATGAGCCGCGGCCCTGCCCGCCCCTACTTCTTGTAGTTGGCGATGCCGTCCATGATTTCCTTCCTGGCGGCATCGATGCCTTCCCAGCCCAGCACCTTGACCCACTTGCCGGCTTCGAGGTCCTTGTAGTGCTCGAAGAAGTGCGTGATGGCCTTCAGGCGCATCGGGTTCACGTCCTCGACCTTCTTCCAGTGGCTGTAGATCGGCAGCACTCGGTCGGTGGGCACGGCGAGCACCTTGCCGTCGACGCCGGCTTCGTCTTCCATCATCAGGATGCCGATCGGCCGGCACGGCACCACCACGCCCGGCACCAGCGCCCACGGGGTGATGACCAGCACGTCGACCGGATCGCCGTCGCCCGAGAGCGTCTGCGGCACATAGCCGTAGTTGGTCGGGTAATGCATCGCGGTCGTCATGAAGCGGTCGACGAAGATCGCGCCCGATTCCTTGTCGACTTCGTACTTGATCGGATCGGCGTTCATCGGGATTTCGATGATGACGTTGAAGGCTTCAGGAGCGTCTTTGCCGGGGGAGACTTTGCCGAGGGACATAGATCTGTCTTGGAGTAGTTGAAAGTGTTCGCGGGATGCGGACAAACCCGAAGTTTACTTTCCGTGTCACGGCCCGGTCGCACGAAACCCGGCATTTGCCTGTAAATTGACCGCGTTGGCCAATCGGCCCCAGCCTTTTTTCAAGGCATCGGGGCTTCGAGGAAGCAACGCGGCGGAAGCACAGACCCGTACGCGTTGCGCGCAGGGCTAAGTGCTTTCGTCTCCACAAGTCACAACGAACGAATGGAGAAGCAAGGCATGATCGGCAACACCCCTCTCGTCCTCGCCATCGTCTGCGGCCTCGTGGCCGTCGGCTATGGGTTCTGGGCGCGCAGCTGGATTCTTTCGAAAGACCCGGGCAACGCCCGAATGCAGGAGATCGCGGCGGCGATCCAGACGGGTGCGGCGGCCTACCTGGCCAAGCAGTACCGCACCATCGCCATCGTCGGCATCGTGCTCGCGATCCTGATCGGGATCTTCCTCGACGTGACCACCGCGGTCGGCTTCGTGATCGGCGCGGTGCTCTCGGGCGCCTGCGGCTTCATCGGCATGAACGTCTCCGTGCGCGCCAACGTGCGCACCGCGCAGGCGGCGACGCAAGGCATCGGCCCGGCGCTCGACGTTGCCTTCCGCGGCGGCGCGATCACCGGCATGCTGGTGGTCGGGCTGGGTCTGCTGGGCGTCTCGGCCTTCTACTGGTTCCTGGCAGGCGACGGCCAGCTGACGCCGGACAAGAGCCTCGCCAACCTGCTCAATCCGCTGATCGGCTTCGCCTTCGGCTCCTCGCTGATCTCGATCTTCGCGCGGCTCGGCGGCGGCATCTTCACCAAGGGCGCCGACGTCGGCGCCGACCTGGTGGGCAAGGTCGAGGCCGGCATTCCTGAGGACGATCCGCGCAACCCGGCGGTGATCGCCGACAACGTGGGCGACAACGTCGGCGACTGCGCGGGCATGGCGGCCGACCTGTTCGAAACCTATGCGGTCACGCTGATTGCGACCATGGTGCTGGGCGCGCTGATGGTGGCTGCAGCGCCGGTCAACGCGGTGCTGTACCCGCTTGCGCTCGGCGGTGTGTCGATCATCGCGTCGATCGTCGGCTGCTTCTTCGTCAAGGCTTCGCCCGGCATGATCAACGTGATGCCGGCGCTCTACAAGGGGCTGGCGGTAGCGGGCGGCCTGTCGCTGATCGCATTCTGGTTCGTGACGCAATGGATCATTCCTGACAACGCGATCGCCGCCTCGGGCAGCCAGCTCAAGCTCTTCGGCGCCTGCTTCGTCGGCCTGGCGCTCACGGCCGCGCTGGTGTGGATCACCGAGTTCTACACCGGCACGCAGTATTCGCCGGTGCGCCACATCGCGCAGGCTTCGACCACCGGACACGGCACCAACATCATCGCGGGCCTCGGCGTGTCGATGCGCTCCACCGCCTGGCCGGTGATCTGCGTCTGTATCGCAATCATGGCTTCCTATTGGCTCGCGGGCCTCTACGGCATCGCCGTAGCGGCCACGGCGATGCTCAGCATGGCCGGCATCGTGGTGGCGCTCGACGCCTACGGCCCGATCACCGACAACGCCGGCGGCATCGCCGAGATGTCGGAGATGCCGGCCAGCGTGCGCGACATCACCGATCCGCTGGATGCCGTGGGCAACACCACAAAGGCCGTGACCAAGGGCTACGCGATCGGCTCGGCCGGCCTGGCAGCGCTGGTGCTGTTCGCCGACTACACCCACAAGCTCGAGAGCTTCGGCCTGGCCATCAGCTTCAACCTGAGCGACCCGATGGTGATCGTGGGCCTCTTCATCGGCGGCCTGATCCCCTACCTGTTCGGCGCCATGGCGATGGAAGCCGTGGGCCGCGCGGCCGGCTCGGTGGTCGAGGAAGTGCGCAGGCAGTTCCGCGAAATCCCCGGCATCATGGAAGGCACCGGCAAGCCCGAGTACGGCCGCGCCGTGAGCATGCTGACCGGTGCGGCGATCAAGGAAATGATGATCCCCTCGCTGTTGCCCGTGGTGGTGCCGATCCTGGTCGGCCTGCTGCTGGGGCCGAAGGCGCTGGGCGGCTTGCTCATGGGCACCATCGTCACGGGTCTGTTCGTAGCCATCTCGATGTGCACCGGCGGCGGCGCTTGGGACAACGCGAAGAAGTACATCGAGGACGGCAACCACGGCGGCAAGGGCTCGGAGGCGCACAAGGCCGCCGTCACCGGCGACACCGTGGGCGACCCCTACAAGGACACCGCCGGCCCGGCGGTAAACCCGCTGATCAAGATCATCAACATCGTAGCGCTCCTGATCGTGCCGCTGGTGGTCGAGTTCCACGCCGGCGATGCGGCTGCGATATCGACGCCTGCTTCAACCCCTGCGCCGATCGCCGCACCTGCGCCGGCACCTGCAACGGCGCCGGCAGCGTCCGGCGATACGGGCGCCTCGATCAAGACCGACAACGGCGTGGTCAAGTTCTACTTCGCCACCGCCAGCGCCGAGGTTCCCGCGGGCTCGAGCGCCGCGTTGGCCGACATCGTGAAGGCCGCGCAAGCCGGCGGCCGTGTGCTGGTGAGCGGCTACCACGACGCCACCGGCGATGCCGAGAAGAATGCCGAGCTTGCCAAGCAGCGCGCTCTGGCAGTGGGTGCCGCCCTCAGGCTGGCCGGCGTGCCCGAGGACAAGATGGAACTCGCCAAGCCCGCGCAAACCCAGGCCGACGGGCCGCCGGCCGAAGCGCGGCGGGTTGAAGTGAAGCTGCGATAAGGGATATGCGGCGCGTCGAGCGCGCGCCGCGACGCCTCAGTTCAAGCTGAGGTCATGCGTGGGCAAGCCACCCTGCGCGGTGCGAAGCGGCACGCCCTGCAGCGTGTCGAAGTCGGACGGCGCGTCCGGCATGCGCATCTCTTCCAGCTCGTGCAGCGAGGCCACCCAGCGGCCGGCCGCGGAGTTGGCGGGCTCGTCGTTGGTGAAGATGCCGTCGCGGATGTAGAAGGTTTCGCCCGCAGGCCGCTCGGCATGCAATTCGATCAGACGTGCGATCGGGAAGGTATAGGTGACCAGCTTTTCCTTGGTCTTGCGATCCTTGCCGCCGCAGTTGAAGAAGCCTTCCGCGGCGATGACGATGCAGGAGCCGTCGACCTGGCTGTCGATGTCGCCGCCGCAGCGCCATACGGCGGTGGGAAGGCGAACGCGCACCTTGTCGATCACGAGATCGCGCTGCTTGTTGAGGGCGTTGAGCGGCGGCACCAGCGAGCGCAGCTGCCGCAGGCGCTCGGCGAAGTTGTCGTCCATGCTGAATTCGACGTGGTGCGTCGCGCCCCCCGAGCGCTTGACGACCTGCATGATGACGTGACGGGGCGGCCTGCTCATACGCGCTCCGACCAATAGAAGGCAATGGTTTTAAGCGGGATCATTTGATCGACCATCAATTAGAACTTTGGTATTGAGGCAAATAATTGCATCAATTGTTTCCAACTGTAGATCCAAATTCGCCGCTTTGGTAGCCGATTTGCAGAGGCAAATCGAATTCGTCAACTACGTCGCGGCGCTGTCACGAATCGATCAGTTCGTCGAGTGCCTTACACGAGGGCGCACAGACGGTTTGCGACTTGCCCAGCAGCTGCCGGGTCCGCAGCTGCGAGCGCACGCGGTGCTTGCCGCACATGAAGCAGGACATGGTCGCGCCGCTGAACGAGGCCGAGGCGCGGAAAGGAGATCCCGGCGCCTTGGCCTTGTAGCGCAGGCCGTCGGCTACGACGGCGGTCTTGACATCAGCCTTGGCCATGGGTCGCGTCGGGTTCGGCGCGGCGCATGACGCGCGCGATCGCATCCTTGGCAGCCAGTTCGGCGGCCAGCGACGCATCCAGCCCGGAGCGGCACAGGCCGGCGTGCTGATAGTTGAGGTTCTCGTACACCTCGGCGGCGGCCGGATAGGCGTCCAGCAACTGCCCGAGGCCGGTGCCGGGTTCGACCTCGCGGAATTCGTCCACCAGGTGCATCACGACCGATCGGTATTGCTCGGCACCCACCGGCACGGCGCTGTGCTCGAGCCGCTCGAGGAGCTGGGCCAGCACGTGCGTCACCGCCAGATCGGTCCTGGGCGACGGAGTCTTGGTAGCGTTCATGGCTTGCATTTGGGGCACGGACGCCGGATTACAAGGGAGCCGCGGCCGGCGCATCCCTGAACTTCATCAGGAGGCTGTGCAGCATTTCGGTGGACAGGCCGTGGATCACCAGCCGGTGTCCCGCGCGCAGGGTCGACAGCGGTACCAGCGGATGCTTGTTGTTCACCAGGATCAGGTGCTCGGGCGCATCCAGCACGGTGGCGGCGTAGATGCCGATGGTCTCGTCCAACTGCAGCGAATTGGCGGCGCGCCAGAAGTCGTTGTCGGTCAGCATGAGCTGGTAGAGCGGCGTGAACAGCTCGATCGCGCTCTGCAGGTCAAGAAAATTGAGCCGACCGCGCGGCATGTCTTCGAGCCGCAAGCCGGGCTCGCGGATCATCGAGAAATCCACCTGCTCCGCCTTGCGCAATTCGAGCCCCTGCGCGCGCAGCGCCTGGTTGAGCCGGATCACGAAGTTGAACAGGTTAAGGTCGTGCTGCAGGAACATGTCCTCCTTCAGCGCGTCGATGTCGGCCGGCTCCAGCGGCGAGGTAGCCACCGGCACCGGCGAATTGGCGCCGATGAAGGCCAGCACCTGCGAGCCCAGGTGGAAGTGCCGCAGGATCAGCCAGTTGGCCTCGGGCGAAACGAAGCGTTTGAGGCCCCAGGCCAGCAGGCGGTGCAAGAGCCGCGAATGTGCCCACTTGCGCGGCACGAACACCTTGATCACCTGGAACAGCACGATGGCGGCGCGCGCCAGCGGCCGCAGAAACGGCAGCAGGTATTGGCGCGAGGCAGAGCTCGAATCGGCGAGCCAGGCTGCCTTCACCTTGTCGGGCAGCGGCGTGCTCTGGTCGAGGTAGAGCGCGAGCCAGGGGCTCGGGTCGCGCAGATCGTGCTCTCGCGCCAGGAAGTCGGGGGTCGTGTTCATTGGGGAACCTTCGCGCTGCGCGCTCCTGTGCTCTGGCGATGGGCACGCAGTTGCGGCTCGGCCGCATCGGCCGCGATGCGCGTGCGGAACAACCGGTCCATGAAGGTGAACTGGAAGCCGTAGTTGCCGCCGTGGCAGGCGTGGTGCAGATGATGCCGGCGGCTGGCGGCGAACCAGTGGTCGTACGAGACTTTGGGAAAGAAGTCGTAGTTCGAATGCCCGACGTTGTTGAAGAACAGGCTGAACAGCGGCACCGAGGCCAGCGCCCAGAAGCTGAAGTCGTGCACCAGCATCGGCGGCAGGATCACGTTGCCGAGCATGAGCGCCTCGAGCGGATGAAAACTGTAGGTGGCGAAGGGCGTGGTCACGATCGAGCGATGGTGCGGGCCGTGGAAGCGCCGCAGGAGCCGCGTGTGCAGCAGGCGATGGTTGAGCCAGAAATGCACGTCGTTCCAGACTGCCAGCGCGAGGATCTCGAGTGCGATCTGCAGCCCGCCCGGGGTCGCATCGAGCCGCGCCCAGCCCAGTTGCAGGAATCCCCATGGGAACACCATGCCGATGCCGAAGATCAGCACCGACACGGCCGACTGCGCGAGCTCCCGGCGCAGCTGCTCGGGCCGCACCGGCCGCGGGTCGAGTTCGCGGCCGATGCCCAGCGCGGGCAATAGCCTGCGCGTCAGCAGCCAGTTGGCGGCGCCGAAGAGCAGGTAGATGCTGCCGAAGAAGGCCACGCCCCACAGCATGACCTGCAGGAAGGACAAGGATTGGAAGGTGGCTGCCACGCGCCGAGGCTACAGGAGCATTTCCGGCACGATCGGCGCGATCAGCCTGTTGTAGAAGCGCTGGAAGAAGGTCGCCTCCGGCTCGGAGGTGAGGACCACCTCCTTCTCGCCGTCGGTAGTCAGCCACTCGACGGCGCCGGTGTCCTTGGCCAGCCGCAGGCGGTAGGAGTTCTGCACCCTGCTGACGTTGATCACGCGCAGCAGCTCGCGCGCCAGCTGCGGGCTGTCGATCAGCACGCCCATCTCGGTGTTCTGGGTGGCCGAGCGCGGGTCCAGATTCGCCGAGCCGATGAGGAGGCGGGTGCGGTCGATGGCCGCGGTCTTGGCGTGCAGGCGTCCCAGCGAAGTGCCGAAGGAGCCGAAGCGCTTGCTGGCGGTCGTGCGTTCAGGGCTCAGCTCGTAGAGGTCGGCGCCCGATCTCAGCAGCCGTTGCCGATAGCGCACATAGCCCGTGTGGACCAGCGGCTCGTCGTTGGCCGCCAGGGAGTTGGTCAAGAGCACGACCTTGACCTTGCGCTGAGCCAGGTCCTCGAACGCCGCCATGCCCTTGTCGCCGGGCACCAGGTAGGGCGAAGTCATCTGCACCTCGTTCTTGGCGCCCAGCAGGATGGTCCACATGCGCATCGTGACGCTGGTGGCCAGGGCTTCGTCGGCCGTCATCGTGGTGGGCTTGGTGGGCGGATCCGCCACCGCATAGGCCCAACCCCACAGCAGGCCCATGCGCCCGCCGTCGAGCTCTTCGGCGATCGGCCCGTAGCCGAGGATATCGGCGGGCGGCAGCACGATCTTGGGCGGCGGCGCGGCCATGCCGACCCAGGCGTCGAAATCCTCCACGCCCGGCGTCCGACCGCCCTCGCCGCGAACGATGTCCTCGATCGGCCAGGCCTGCTCGCTGTTCCAGTAGGCGTCGAAGATGGCTTCGAGCTGCGGCAGCACCTTGCCCACCACCACCGCGTCCATATCGATGAAGTTCTGCGCCTCGCTGAGCACGAAGTACTCGTCGGCGATGTTGCGCCCACCCACCACCGCCATCGCGCCATCGGCGATGAACAGCTTGTTGTGCATGCGATGGTTGAGCCGGTAGATCTCGTGCGGCGATGCGACGAAGCGCGAAAAGAAACCGTCGCGGCCGCAGCAGAAGGGATTGAAAAGCCGCACGTCGACGTTGGGCGTCTGCGAAAGCGCCAGCAGCAGGTGCTGGCTCTTGGCGGTATAGAGATCGTCCACCAGCACGCGCACCTTGACGCCGCGCGCCGCCGCCTCGCGCAGCGAGCGCATCAGCAGGCGGCCGACGGCATCGTTCTCGAGCTGGTAGTACTGCACCACCAGCGAACGCTCTGCCCGCTGTGCGAGCTGGATGCGTGCATCCAGCGAATACACGCCGAGCGGCATCAGGCGAAAGCCGGAATGCTCGTCCGGCGGCGTGGATGCGGCGACGATCTTCGCCAGCATGGTCGACGGGTCCGCCGGCGCCGCATGCTCCGCGGGTCGCTCCTTGGCCGGCGGCAGCGAGCCGCAGGCGCCGAGCCCGGCGGCCAGCGCGCACAACAGCGCGATGCGCAGCAGACGAACCAGTGCGTTCATGACCTTCCCCTCTTGACCTGCTTCTCGAATACGGCGGCACACGCCTGCCGGTTTCACCTCTGCGCGCAATGCGCCCGGGTTCTAGAATTCGCGATGCCCCCTCCCGGAGTTACATCATGACCCGTCGGATTCTCGCGCGTATCGTCGCCCTTGCGCTCGCAAGCCTTGCTCTTTCTCCCGTCTACGCCGCGCTCGACATCGGCGACCCGGTGCCGAAGTTCACGGCCACGGCGGCGCTGGGCGGCAAGACCTTTCGCTACTCGCTGGCCGACGCGCTGGCCAAGGGGCCGGTGGTCGTGTATTTCTTTCCAGCGGCCGGTACCCACGACTGCAACATCGAGGCCCACGCCTTCGCGGAAGCCATGAGCCAGTTCGAAGCGGCGGGCGCCACGGTGATCGGCGTCTCGGCCGATGACGTCGACACGCTGAAGGACTTCTCGGTCAAACAGTGCCAAAGCAAATTCCCCGTCGCCTCCGATCAGTCCAAGACAGTGATCCAGGGTTTCGATGCGCTGATGCAGACGCGGCCGGATTTCGCCAACCGGCTTTCCTACGTGATCGCGCCGAACGGCACGGTGGCCTACTACTACCAGAACCTCAATCCCGACAAGCACGTGGAGCGTATGCTCAATGCCGTGAAGGCGCTGCCAAGGGTCCAGGCATCGAAGTGAGACTCAGCGAACCCTGACGCCCTCAGTCCAGCCTTTTTCGAGTGGATTCAGCAGCAGCTGGATCAGCTTGCGCCTGTCGGTTTGAATGTCCGCCTGCAAGCTCATTCCGGATTGCAAGGTCGGCGGCCGGCCCTTGACGACAATGCTGTCGCTATTCGCAGGCAAGGCGATCTGAACGCGGTACGTCAGGCCGCCGGCGCGGCTGTCGGAGCTGTCGGGGCCCAGCACCTGGCTGCCGGAGCCCGGCCGGCTCGAAGTGCTTTGCCTGTCGAGCGCCTGCGGATTCTGGAATTCAGCGTCGGCACTGATCCACTTGATTGTCCCCGGCACCGCCCCATACTGGGTGAACGGAAAACTGTCGAGCTTGACTTCGACCGGCTGGCCGATCCTGACGTAGCCGATGTCGTTGTTGCTCAAGAGCACTTCGGCGACCAATGGGGTGTTCTCGGGGACGATGGTCAGCAAGGGCTGATTGGCCGCCACAGCGCTACCCAGAGTCGTCACGCCGATGCTTTGGACGACCCCCGCAACCGGCGCGCGCAGGGTCTTCAAGGCATTGAGTTGCTGCGCCTTCGCGAATTCGGCCTGGAGAGCCGCGCCTTCCTTGCTGGCCTGCTCGACCTCGGCGAGTATCTGGACCTTGCGCTCCTGCTCCACCGCCGTCTGGCGGAAGCGCGCCTCCTGGAGGCCGGCGCGCAGTTGCGCGAGCGTCTGGGTCTGCGCCGCCAGGTCGTGTTCCAGGCTGACCACCTCCTGCTGCTGCTTGAGCCGCTCGGCTTCGCTGAAAAAGCCTTCCTTGACCAGGGCCAGGCTCTGCTGGTAGCGCCGATTGGCAAGATCGAAGTTGATTCGCAGCTTGGTGTGCGTTGCCTCTGCAGAGGTGATGGCTTTCGTCTTCTCGTCGACGGACGCCCGAGCCTCGGCCAGTTTGGCCTCGTACGCAGCCTCCCGCGCCTGGATCGTCGCCAACTGGCTTGGCGTCAGCGCCGGGAGAAGGGCCTTCGCCGGGGCATCGCTGCCGAACTCCGGCGGCAATCGCTGCCCCTTCAGTTCCACAGTGAGCCGCGCCATCTGCTGCTGGTTCTGCTGCAGCCGCTGCTGGCTGCTGGCGAGATCGGCTTGCGACATCGTGGGATCGAGTTCGATCAGAAGATCCCCTTCCTGCACTCTTTGTCCTTCGCGCACATGAATGGCCCGAACCAGAGCCGGCTCGATGGTTTGCAGCACTTTCACGCGACCATCGGGAATCAGACGGCCCGGCGCCGTCGCGACGATCTCGATCTCGCCGATGCAGGCCCAGCCGATCGCGCCCAACAGCAGCGCCGCCAACGCCCACAGCAGGCCGCTGGCCAGCGGCGCGGCCGGTGTCTCGACGATGGCGAGCGCCGGCGAGTGAAAGCTTCTTTCCTTTGCGTTCAGCATCATGCTCATCGGGCAACCTCCGCGGGCAGCGCGCGCTCCGCCCCGGGGAGCAGCGAATGCAGATGGGGTTGCCGATGCAGCGCATCCTGCTGCTGCATGGCCCACATCTTGGCAAAGGGGCCGTCCTGCGCGAGCAGATCCTGCATGGCGCCCTCCTCCACGACGCAACCACGGTCGAGCACGACGATCCGATGGCAGGCGCGCAAGGTGGAAAGACGATGGGCGATCATGATGACTGTGCGCCCGCGGCAGATGTGCGACATGTTGGCGTGAATGGCCAGTTCGCTCTCGACATCGAGCGCGCTGGTTGCCTCGTCCAGCAGCAGGATTCGGGGATCGCCGATCAACGCACGCGCGATCGCGATGCGCTGCCGCTGCCCCCCGGACAACATCGCGCCACGTTCGCCCACCTGGGTGTCGTAGCCCTGCGGCAGTCCGGCGATGAAATCGTGGGCGCCCGCCTGCCGGGCTGCGTTGACGATGCGCTCCAGCGGCATGCCGGGCTGGGCGATAGCAATGTTCTCCGCCACGGTTCCGCTGAACAGAAAGCTGTCCTGCAGCACCACCCCGATCTGGCGACGCAGACTTTGCGGGTCGCCGTGGGCGATGTCCTGCCCATCGACGAGCACGCGGCCCGATTCGACGGCATACAGCCGCTGGATCAGCCGTGTGAGGGTGGACTTTCCGCAGCCCGATCTGCCGACGATGCCCACCACCTCGCCAGGCTCCAAGGTGAGGCTCAGGTCACGCAAGACCAGCGGCGTCTCGGGCAGGTAGCGGAAATGCACGGATTGGAGTTCGATCCGGCCGCGCAGCAACGGCATAGCCTGCGTTTCGATGCCGATGGACTCGGCACGCGCGTTCATCAGGTCGCCCAAGCGGTCCACGGAGAGCTTGACCTGCTGAAAGTTCTGCCACAGGCCGACCAAGCGGGCGACCGGCTGCAGCACTTGGCCCGACAGCATCTGGAAGGCGATCAAGCCGCCGACGGAGAGTTCGTTCTTCATCACCAAGGTCGTCCCGACCCACAAGACCGCAAGCGTGATGGCGCGCTGCACTGCCTGCGACACGCTTTGCGCCGCGTTGCCGAACTTCTGGACGTCGAAGCCGGCCGTGACCTGCCGGGCCGCCAGCAGATCCCACTTGCGTTGCCAGATGGCACCAAGCGCCAAGCTCTTGACGGTATGGATTCCGTGAATGCTCTCGACGAGAAAGCTGCCGGCCTCCGCGCCGCGATCGAACTTGGCCTTCAAGGCACGCTCGAAGATCGGCTGCGCGATGAGGCTGATCAACGCGAGCAGGGGCAGCCCAACCAGGGCCACGATGGTCAGCTTGATGCTGTACAGCAGCATCACGGCAATGAAGATGCCGATGAACAACCCGTCCAGCAGCGTGGTGAGCGCGCTGCCGGTGAAGAATCCGCGAATGCTCTCGAGTTCGCGAGTGCGCGCCAGCGTGTCGCCGGCTTGGCGCTGTTCGAAATAGCGCA
Source organism: Variovorax sp. MHTC-1 (assembly GCF_003984645.1). Taxonomy (GTDB): domain Bacteria; phylum Pseudomonadota; class Gammaproteobacteria; order Burkholderiales; family Burkholderiaceae_C; genus Variovorax. The sequence goes on along the minus strand of NZ_RWKI01000001.1, from coordinate 60,170 downwards.
GGGGCAGGCTCAGGACGTGCCTGATCAGATCGCTGGACAAGCCCGCGTCGAGCCGAGCCGAGGTGTGCGCGAGCATGTAGCCGCGCAGCACGCCGGTCACCGCCTCGAACACGATGAGCCCCGCCATGCCGATGCCCAGCACGTGCAAGGTCGAAAGGCTCTTGTGCATCAGTACCTTGTCGATGATGACCTGGCTGAACAAGGGCGTCGTGAGTGCGACCAGTTGGAGCAGGAAGGCGCCGAGCAGCACCTGGCCCAATGGTTTGCGGTAGCGCCATAGCAGCGGAACGAACCAGCCCAGGTCGAAACGGGGGGGCGGGCTGCCGGGTTTGGTGGTGAGACGCAGCGGCTGATGGAAGGCCAGCGCCTCGGCAACGCCATCACGACCGAACTCGACAACCAGTTCTGCAAATCCCAGCCAGCGGAATTTCGCACTCCCTGGCTCCCACAGCAGGAACTCCTCCGTCGCTTCGGGCTGACGCGAGGCCGGGTCGCCCGGATCGACCGAAGGCTCAGCCGCCCGATTCGCAGTGCCGGGGAAACGACGCGCAACGATGGTTGCGACTTTTCCGTCTGGGCCGAGCACCAAGCTCGGAACAGGAACCAACGCGCCCGAGGCAGCATCCGCGCGTCCGAACCAGCGCCCGGCAGCACGACGCCGAAGTTCCACCCTCCTGGTCTTGAGGCCGAGCGACTGGGCAGCCCATCGGATGTCCTGGACGGTGACCGCAGTCGCCGGCTGCCACCCGAGCGACTGGCCGATGGCTCGGGGGGTCAGCCCTAGCGAAAAGTGCGCCGCGATGGGCTCCAGCGCGGACAAGGCAATCCGCGCAGGAAAAGAAGCAACGTGATCGTTCACCATGGAGCCAAGGTTCCGCGGCGAATCGAGCACCACGAGCGATGGCCGCGCATCTTGCGGCCGCTCGGTGCAGGCGAAGCGCCCAATGCGTCTACGTGGTCACGAAGATGCTTGTCTGTGCGACCTGCGACAACGTGACGTTGTGGAAAGTGATGCTCTGTCCGGCGTCGGAGAACACCACGTTGTGCCCGTCCTGGGCCATATGCGACATCGCATCTGAAGCGCTGCCGTAGCCGTACCCGCTGAACCAGAGCCGGTCGATGTTCTCCAGGCCGTAAACATCGTTGCTGCCACCAGCGTCGCTGTTGCGGAAAGAGAAGGCGTCTGAGCCCCGGCCGCCGATCATGACATCGTTGCCGGCACCGCCCTCGAGCCAATCGCCCCAGCTGCCGAAGCTGTTGGTCATATAGTTCTTGAACCCGAATGAGCTTGTGGAACGGAACTCCGCGGAATCGGAGAACCCCACAACCACGTCGGCTCGACTCATGCCATGGTTCAAGGCGTTCACCCAGTTCGACAAGCCGCCTGCGTCGGGTGCTCGATTCAAGACATTGTTGTACAGCAGCGTGACGAACTGCTCGTTGTTCAACGAGCCATAGGTCGCCTTGAATTCGGCGGATTCAACGAATCCTTTGGCCACTGAACCGAGCGATTGCGCGCCGGCGTCCAGGGCATTCATCCAATTGAGAAAGCCTGTCGAATCGGGGTTTCGATCCAACGTTGCCTGGTAGAGCCTGTAAATCTGACCCTGGTGCTCATTGCTGACTTGCGAGGTCACGTAGGCATCCGCCTCCAGGGCGGTATTGTTCTTGAACTCGGTCGAATCGGAGAAGCCAACGACCACGCTGGCACGGGAAACGCCCGAATTGAGCGCATGGACCCAGCTCGACAATCCAGTCGCATCGGGTGCGCGACCCAGGACGTTGCTGTACAGGAGCGTGACGAACTGGGTATTGTCGAGCCCGCCGTAGGTGGCCTGAAATTCGGGCGAGCCAATGAATTGCGAAGCGGCTGATTCCGCGGACATGCCGTGACCTAGTGCATAGGCCCAGCTTTCAAAACCCTTCACATCGGGGTCGCGGTTCAGGGTTGCGCGGTAAAGGCGATAGGCTGTTCCCCAAGTGCTGTCGGAGATTCCGGAAATCCCGTCGCCTCCGTTCAGCGTGTCGTTCCCATCGGCGCCGAACAAGACGTCGTGGCCCCAGCCGCCGTCGATGCTGTCATCACCTCCGTTGCCCATGAAACTGACATTCCAAGTGGCCCCGGTGGCGTCCATCGTGTCATTGAAATTCGATCCGCTGACGGAGTAGATCTGGGACAACGTGTCCAGGCCGCCCCATCCGTCAATGGCTGTGCCCCGTCGAAGATTCACGTTCACGCCCATAGGATCCTGGGAATAGAAAACCCAGACGTCCGAGCTTCCGTTTCCGAAGATGCTGTCGGAACCAGCGTCTCCCCAGATGAAGTCGGCGCCGGCGTCGCTGAAGATCATGTCGTTGCCCGAGCCGCCGAATAGGAAGTCATCGCCGGCACCGCCGCGGATGATGTCGTTCCCGTCGAAACCAGCGATGTTGTCGTGGCCCTCGAGCCCATTGATGGTGTCACCCGCCGATGTTCCCGTCAGGAAATCGTCCCCCGTGGTGCCATTGATAGTCGCCATCGTTCCTCCTGCTGAAGTATTGGATTTATTGCCGACGCTCACGAGCGCCGCGGGTCCGGGCACATCCACAGCGCCGAAACCGGCAGAGTGTAACGTCGTGTACGCGCGGTCGATTTGTCCAGAAGGACCATTGACGCGGCACTTTTGCACACCGCCCACAGGATTTACGCAGCAGCCCGTCGGGCCACAATCCCTTCCATGCAGCACAACTACATCGCCAACACCAGCGTCCCCTCCTCCTCCGGCCGCACCCTGCCGGTGATCGACCCTTCCGACGGGCAGCCCTTCGACGAACTGCAGCGCGGCAACGCGGCCGACATCGATGCCGCCGTGCGCGCGGCGCGCCATTGCTTCGAAACCCACTGGCACAAGAAGAGCGCGGCCGATCGCGGCCGGTTGCTCTACCTGCTCTCCCAGAAGATCGCCGCTCACGCCGACGAACTGGCACTCATCGAGCAGCGCGACTGCGGCAAGCCGGTCAAGCAGGCGCGCGCGGATGCGCTGGCGCTGGTGCGCTATTTCGAGTTCTATGCCGGCGCCTGCGACAAGCTGCACGGCGAGACCATCCCCTACCAGGAGGGTTACAGCGTCTTCACCTGGCGGGAGCCGCACGGCGTCACCGGCCACATCATTCCGTGGAACTACCCGATGCAGATCTTCGGCCGCAGCGTAGGCGGCGCGCTGGCCGCGGGCAACGTCTGCGTGGTCAAGCCCTCGGAAGACGCCTGCCTGTCGCTGATCCGCGTCGCGCAACTCGCGTCAGAGGTCGGCTTCCCGCCCGGAGCGATCAACATCGTGACCGGCTACGGCCACGAGGTCGGCGACGCGCTGGCGCGCCACGAGGGCATCGACCACATCAGCTTCACCGGCAGCCCCAAGGTGGGCACGCTGATCCAGCAGGTCGCGGCCGAACGCCACTGCCCGGTCACGCTCGAACTCGGCGGCAAGAGCCCGCAGATCATCTTTGCCGACGCCGACCTGGGCGCCGCCATTCCGGTGCTGATCAACGCCATCGTGCAGAACGCCGGCCAGACCTGCTCGGCCGGTTCGCGCGTGCTGATCGAGCGCGAGATCTACGAGCCGCTGCTCGAGCGGCTCGGCCGCGCCTTCGAGGCGCTGCGCGTCGGCCCCGCCGCGATGGACCTCGACGTCGGCCCGCTGATCCGCCAAACGCAGCAGCAGCGCGTCTGGGACTTTCTGTCCGATGCCCAACATGCCGGTATTCCGATGGTCGCGCAGGGCGTGGTGGTCGACGAGGCGCCGGAAACCGGCTTCTACCAGGCGCCGACCCTGCTGCGGGATGTGCCGGTCGGTCACCGCCTGGCGCAGGAAGAAGTCTTCGGCCCGGTGCTGGCCGCGATGGTGTTCAGCGACGAGGACGAGGCTGTGGCGCTCGCCAATGCCACGCAGTTCGGCCTGGTCGCCGGCATCTGGACCGAGAACGGCGCGCGCCAGTTCCGCATGGCCAAACGCGTGAAGAGCGGCCAGGTGTTCATCAACAACTATGGCGCCGGCGGGGGTGTGGAGCTGCCCTTCGGCGGCGTCAAGTCCTCGGGCTATGGCCGCGAGAAGGGGTTCGAGGCGCTCTACGGGTTCACCACATTGAAGACGGTGGCCGTGAAGCACGGTTGACCGGGGTCTAAGCCAGCGCGGTATCCAGCAGCATCATCAGCACGAAGCCCACCATCAGCCCACCCGTCGCGAAGGCCTCGTGGCCCTTGCGGTGGGACTCGGGGATGATCTCGTGGCTGATCACGAACAGCATCGCGCCGGCGGCAAAGCCCAGGCCCCAGGGCAGCAAGGCGGCCGATCCGCTCACGATCGCAGCGCCAAGCACCGCGCCCAAGGGTTCGACCAGGCCGGACGCCATGCCGAGCCCGACCGCAAAAGCCCGCCGGTAGCCCGCAGCCAGCAGCGCCACGGCAACCACCAGGCCCTCGGGCACGTCCTGGATCGCGATGCCGGTTGCCAGCGCGCTGCCGCGCAGCGCATCTCCGCCCGCGAAGCCAACGCCGATGGCCAAGCCTTCGGGGAGGTTGTGCAGCGCGATCGCGAACACGAACAGCCAAGTGCGACGGAGCACCTGTGCGTTGCGCCCCTCCACGCCCTTGATGAAATGCTCGTGCGGCAGCACGCGGTCCAGCACCAGCAGCGCGAGCGCGCCGAGCAGGATCGCGCTGCCAACGATGCCGCCGGCGCCCCACGCGTCCACACCTGTGGCGCGCGCGGCAGCAATGCCGGGAATGATCAGCGAGAAGGCGCTGGCCGCCAGCATCACCCCGGCGCCGAAGCCGAACAGCGTGTCCTGCGCGCGCTCCGACAGGCGCTGCGAGAACAGGATGGGGAGCGTGCCCAGCGCGGTCGCGAGCGCAGCCACCGAACCACCGGTCAAGGCCTGCAGAACCACCGGCCGGCTGGCCACGGACTGCCAGAGCTGCGCGCCCAGCACCAGCACGCCGGCCAGCACGATCGCGATGCCGACGAACTGCCGCAATGGCAGGCCGGGACGTTTGGCCGCGCCGATGAAGGATGAGCTGTTGTTGTTCATGGCTCAAATGATAGGAATTCTCATTTGATCCGTGCTTCAGCAATTTCAATCCCGGCGATAGGGCACCGGCGGCGAGCGAGGAGAAGAGCTGCCTACACTTGCGCGTTCCTCATAGACAAACCCGGAGACAACGAATGCGCGTCAAGGACAAATCCATCATCGTGACCGGCGCCGGCGGCGGCATCGGCGAAGGCATCGCAAGGCGGCTGGCGGCCGAGGGCGCGCAGGTCATCGTCAACGACATCAACGTCGCGCTCGGCGAACAAGTGGTCGAAGCCATCCTGCGCGCCGGCGGCCGGGCCTCCTTCTTCGCCGCCGACGTCACCCGATCGGCCGAAGTCAAGGCGCTGGTCGAGGCCGCGGTCCAGCGCCACGGCAAGCTCGACGTGATGGTCAACAACGCCGGCTGGACGCACCGCAACCGTCCGGCGCTCGAAGTGAGCGAGGACGAGTTCGACCGCTGCTACGCGGTCAACGTGAAGAGCATCTACCTGTCGACCGTGCACGCCGTGCCGGCATTCCGCGCCAATGGCGGCGGTTCCTTCATCAACATCGCCTCCACCGCCGGCGTGCGTCCGCGCCCGGGCCTCACCTGGTACAACGGCTCGAAGGGCGCGGTCATCACCACCAGCAAGTCGCTCGCCGCCGAATTCGGCCCCGACAACATTCGCGTGAATTGCATCAACCCGGTGTTCAATCCCGACACCGGCCTGGCCGCCGAGTTCGCCGGCGGGCCGATCACCGAAGAGCGCAAGGCGAAATTCCGCGCCACCATCCCGCTCGGCCGCTTCTCGACCGCGCTCGACGTGGCCAATGCGGCGCTCTACCTGGCCAGCGACGAGGCGTCCTTCATCAGCGGCGTCTGTATCGAGGTCGACGGCGCGCGCTGCGTGTAGGGCTGCGGTGCCGGGGAGGCGAAGGCGGCGCAGACCGCACGAACGAATCCCATCCACAACGAGGAGACAAGAATGACGAAGCCATTCAGGCGATACCTGTGCCACATCGCGGCCGGCCTCTTCTTCGCGGGGCCGCTGCTGGCCGCCGCGCAGTCGCTGCCGACCACCACGCCCGAGCGCGTCGGGCTGTCCACCGAGCGGCTGCAGATGATCACCGACGTGCTGAAGGCCGATGTGACCGCCGGCAAGATCCCCGGCGCCGTGCTCCTCGTGGCACGCGGCGGCAAGGTTGCCTGGTTCGAGGCCGTCGGCCGCCTCGACCCGGCCACCGGCACGCCGATGCCGCGCGACGGCATCTTCCGCATCTACTCGATGAGCAAGCCCATCACCACGGTCGCAGCGATGATGCTGATCGAAGACGGGCGCATGAAGCTGGACGACCCGGTCTCGATGTACCTGCCCGAGTACGCCAACATGACGGTCGGCGTCGAGAAGCCGGGCAGCGACAGCAAGCCGGTGCTCGATACCGTGCCGGCACGCCGGCCGATCAGGGTGCACGACCTGATGCGTCACACCTCGGGCCTCACCTACGGCTTCTTCGGCACGGGGCTGGTGAAGGAGGCCTACAACGCAGCCAACCTGCATGCCGGCGATCCGAGCAACGCCGAGTTCTCGCAACGCCTGGCCAAGCTGCCGCTGGCCTACCAGCCCGGCACCACCTGGGACTACAGCTACTCGACCGACATCCTCGGCCGCGTGGTCGAGGTGGTGTCGGGCCAGTCGCTCTACCAGTTCGAGAAAGCGCGCCTGCTCGACCCGCTCGGCATGAAGGACACCAGCTTTTACGTGAGCGATGCACAGCGCCAGCAGCGCATCGCCGAGCCGCTGGCGAACGACCGCAGCTTCGGCGTCGGCGCCGAGTTCAGCGACCCGCGCATCGTGCAGAAAGCCGAATCGGGCGGCGGCGGCATGGTGTCGACCGCCGCCGACTACGCGCGCTTCCTACAGATGCTGCTGAACGGCGGCACGCTCGACGGCAAGCGCTACCTCGGCTCACGCACGCTGGGCTTCATGGTGTCTGACCACGCCAACGGCGGCGCCGGCATCGCGCCCGGGCCGCTCTACCTGCCGGGCCCCGGCTACGGCTTCGGCCTGGGCTTTGCGGTGCGCCGCAGCGACGGCGAAGCGCCCTACCCGGCTGCCGCCGGCGAGTTCAACTGGGGCGGCGCCGGCGGCACCTACATGTGGGTGGACCCCGAGAACCAGATGTTCGTGGTGCTCATGCTGCAGTCGCCCAAGCACCGCGTGCACTACCGCAGCCTGCTGCGCAACATGATCTACGCCGCCGTGGTCAAGTAGCCCTGGAACGGCAACCGGCCGGCCTATGCGTTAAATTGCCCTTCCCCATGAAGAAGCATGTCGTCCCCGTTTCCGAGATCGGCCGCGCCCGCCGCGTGGCGGCACCGGAGCGCGCCGTGCCGGCCACCGGCGTGCTGCTCGACCGGCTTTCGCGTCCGCTCACCGACCTGCGCATCAGCGTCACCGACCGCTGCAACTTCCGCTGCAGCTATTGCATGCCGAAGGAAGTATTCGACAAGGACTACCAGTACCTGCCCCACAGCGCCCTCTTGAGCTTCGAGGAGATCACGCGGCTGGCGCGCATCTTTGCAACGCATGGCGTGCACAAGATCCGGCTTACCGGCGGCGAGCCGCTGCTGCGCAAGAACCTGGAGGTGCTCGTCGAGCAACTGGCCGCCATTCGCACCCCGCAGGGCGCGCCGCTGGACCTCACGCTGACCACCAACGGTTCGCTGCTGGCGCGCAAGGCCGAAGCGCTGAAAGCCGCCGGCCTCAATCGCGTGACCGTGAGCCTCGACGGCCTCGACGACGCGGTGTTTCGCAGCATGAACGACGTCGACTTTCCGGTGGCCCAGGTTCTCGCAGGCATCGATGCGGCCCACGCCGCCGGCCTCGGCCCGATCAAGGTCAACATGGTGGTCAAGCGCGGCACCAACGAGCAGGAGATCCTGCCGATGGCGCGCCGCTTCCGCGGCACCGGCGTGGTGCTGCGCTTCATCGAATACATGGATGTCGGCGCCACCAACGGCTGGCGCATGGACGAGGTGCTGCCCTCGGCCGAGGTGGTGGCGCGCATCGCCGAAGAATTCCCGCTCGCGCCGCTCGAAGCCAGCGCGCCGGGCGAAACCGCGCAGCGCTGGGCCTACCGCGACGGCGGCGGCGAGATCGGCGTCATCAGCAGCGTGACGCAGGCCTTCTGCCACGACTGCAGCCGCGCGCGCCTGTCGACAGAAGGCAAGCTCTACCTGTGCCTGTTCGCCAGCAGCGGGCACGATCTGCGCCCGCTCCTGCGCGGCGATGCCGACGATGCGCAGATCACCTCCGCCATCGGCCACATCTGGCAGGGGCGCAGCGACCGCTATTCCGAACTGCGTGCATTGCGCGGCCCCGACATGGATGCGGCCGCGCCGCGCCGCGTCGAGATGAGCTACATCGGCGGATGAGCACTCCTACTTCCATCGCGGCCAGCGAGATCACCGGCCTCGTGCTCGCCGGCGGGCGCGGCTCCCGCATGGGCGGCATCGACAAGGGCCTGCAGAGCTTCAACGGCACGCCGCTCGCGATGCATGCGCTGATGCGTCTCGGCATGCAGGTCGGCGAGCTGATGGTCAATGCCAACCGCAACCTGTCGGCCTACGAATCCTTCGGCGCACCGGTCTGGCCCGACGGCCTGGCGGACTACGCCGGGCCGCTGGCCGGTTTCCTGACCGGGTTGGAGCGCTGCGAAACGCCCTACCTGCTCACCGTGCCCTGCGACACGCCGCTGTTCCCGCTCGACCTGGCAAGCCGCCTGGGCGAGGCCTTGCTGGCAGACGATGCCGAGATCGCCATGGTGAGCGCGCCTGAACTCGCGGCCGAGGCCGATGGTGCTTCGGCGCTGCGTCCGCAGCCCGTGTTCTGCCTGCTGCGCGCCACGCTGCTCGAAAGCCTGGTCCGCTTCACCCAGGACGGCGGCCGCAAGATTGACAAGTGGACCGCGCAGCACCGCACGGTGCTGGTGCCCTTCGACCGGCCCGGCGACGCGCCCGATGCGTTCTTCAACGCCAACACCCTGACCGAGCTGCACGCGCTCGAAAGACGATGAGCCGCATCGCCGAGATCGCCGCCGCCCTGGCCGGCTACGACCCCAAGGCCCTGGGCGTCGACGCCGTGCAGGCCTTCCTGGCGCGTCTCGCCGGACCAGCCGTCGTCACGCAAAGCGAGCGCATCGCACTGCGCGACGCGCTTGGCCGGGTGCTGGCCGAGGACATCATCTCGCCCGTCAGCGTGCCGCCGCACGACAACTCGGCGATGGACGGCTTCGCCTTCGACGGCGCGCTGCTTCCCGCCGACCCCTCGAGCGATGCCTCGGTGAGCCTGCACGTGGTGGGCACGGCGCTGGCCGGCGCCGCCTGGCGCGGCACGCTCGGCGCGGGCGACGCCGTCAAGATCATGACCGGCGCCATGATGCCCGCCGGCCTCGACACCGTGATACCGCAGGAATTCTGTTTTGTCGAAGGCGAGCAGGTCCGCTTCCCGGCCAAGGTGCTGCGCCGCGGCGACAACCGCCGCCTGGCCGGCGAGGACCTGATGCAGGGCAAGGCCGCACTGCAACGCGGCGAGCGCCTCTCGCCCGCTGCGCTGGGCATGGTCGCGAGCCTCGGATTGCCGATGGTGCCGGTACTGCGGCGCCTGCGCGTCGCCTACTTCTCCACCGGCGACGAAATCCTCAGCCTCGGCGAGCTGCCGCGTGAAGGCGCGGTCTACGACAGCAACCGCTACACCGTGTTCGGCCTGCTCACGCGGCTCGGCTGCGAAGTGATCGACCTGGGCCTTGTGCGCGACGATCCCGCGGCACTGGCCGACACGCTGCGCCGCGCCGCCCGCGAGGCCGACGCGATCATCACCAGCGGCGGCGTCAGCGTCGGCGAAGCCGATCACACGCGCGCCGTGATGCAGCAGCAGGGCGACATGGCCTTCTGGCGCGTCGCGATGCGGCCCGGCCGTCCGATGGCGGTCGGACTCATCCCCAAGCAAAGCGAAGCCGAGGGCACGGCCGTGCTGTTCGGCCTGCCGGGCAATCCAGTGGCCGTGATGGTCACCTTTCTCGCCTTCGTGCGCCCGGCTCTGCTTCGAATGATGGGCTGCCACGCCGCCGGCTGCGCGCCGCCGCCCATGCTGCGCGCCAGGAGCGTGGCCGCGATCCGCAAGAAGCCGGGGCGCACCGAGTACCAGCGCGGCCGGGTAGAGGCGGTGCCGGGATCGCTGCCCGAGGTCCGCATCGCCGGCAACCAGGGCTCCGGCGTGCTCAGCTCGATGGTCGAGGCCAACGGCCTCGTGGTGCTGCACCACGAGCAGGGCAGCGTGGCCGCGGGTGACGCGGTCGACGTGATGATGTTCGACGGGGTCGTCTAGGCCCAACCGGAGATGCGCATGCTCGCAGCGCGAATCGAATTGATGCAGCAGATGCCGATCTTCGGCGCCATCGCCGCAGAGGCCATCGAATTCCTGCTGGAGCCGGCGCCGGTGGTGCGGGTCGCGGGCGGCGACTTCTTTTGCCGCGAAGGCGATATGGCCGACGGCATGTACGTGCTCGAAAGCGGCCGTGTGACGATATCGAAAAGCTGGCGGGGCCGTCAGCTGCTGCTGCGCCGCCTCGGCCAGGGCGACTGCTTCGGCGAGATGGCGCTGCTCGATCTGTTCCCGCGCAGCGCCTCGGTGCGCGCCGACGAGGACTGCAGCGCCATCCGCATCACGCCAGACAACCTGCTGCGCCTGTTCGAGCACGACGCCGAGCAGTTCGCGTTGATCCAAATGAACATCGGTCGCGAGATCAGCCGCCGCTTGCGTGCGACCGACGAGATCCTGTTCCGGGCACGGATGGGGGAGCCGCTGGATGCGCCCGAGCACCTCCACACGCTGCCGGGTCCTCTTCGCTAAAGCCGCCCGAGCGCCCGCTCCACGCCCTTGTTCGCCAGCATGTCCGCACGTTCGTTGCCGACATCGCCCGAGTGCCCCTTGACCCAGCGCCACTCGATCTGGTGGCCTCCCTCCGCTACCAGCTTGTCGAGCTCCTGCCAGAGTTCGACGTTCTTCACCGGCTGCTTGGTCGAAGTGCGCCAGCCCTTCGCCTTCCAGCCGCGGATCCATTCGGTGATGCCCATGCGCACGTACTGGCTGTCGAGGTAGAGCACGACCTTGCAGGGGCGCTTGAGCGCGCGCAGGCCTTCGATCACGGCCTGAAGTTCCATGCGGTTGTTGGTGGTGTTGAGCTCGCCGCCGAAGAGTTCCTTCTCGGTGGCACCCGACTTCAGCCATGCACCCCAGCCGCCCGGGCCAGGATTGCCCTTGCAGGCGCCGTCGGTGTAGATCTGTACTTCGTTCAAAAAAAGACTTCCTCGTTGTGATCGGTGACCGCATCGCGGTGCACCTTGCCCGCGATCGGCACCGGCGCGCTCGCGCGCTGGGCCGCGCGCCGCCATTCGGCGCTCAAGAGCCGCATGCCGCGCACCCGCTTGACCGCGACCAGAAAATAGACCGCGCCGAAGATCGGCCACCAACGCTCGCCGGCGGTATCGAACCAGCGGCAGCGCTCCAGCCAGGCCTCGCTGCGCACCGCCGGCCGGTAGATGCCGAAATTCCCCGACTCGACTTCGAAGCTCAGCAAGCGCAGCCAGTCGCGCATGCGCCGGTAGCCGATGAAGTCGCCGGACTCGGGCAGGAACAGCTCGCCGAAGCCCAGTCGCCGGTAAAGATGTGCGCGGCGCTGCCGCATTCCCCAGAGGCTGGCCGGATTGAGACCGCAGATGACGACGCGGCCTTCCGGCACCAGCACGCGCTCGACCTCGCGCAGCGTCGCATGGGGGTCGTTGCTGAGTTCGAGCGCATGCGGCAGCAGGACCAGGTCGAGGCTGTTGGCCGAAAAGGGCAGCGCCGTGAAGTCGGTGACCAGCGCGCTCTTCGCCGCCAGCGAGGGATCGTCCAACGCCTGCCAGCGATGCGGCATGCGGTTGGTGCGCAGCCCGTCGACCTCGGCCAACCCCAGCTGCAGCGCGTGATATCCGAAGACATCGGCCACCGCCAGGTCGAACTGGGCCTGCTCCCAGGCCAGCAGATAGCGGCCGGGGGGGGTATCGAACCAATCATGCAAACCTATAATTTGACCGCTCATGACCCTCGTTCCGCTGCCCGCCTTTGCCGACAACTACATCTGGATGCTGCAGAACGGTCGCAACGCGATCGTGGTGGACCCGGGGGAGGCCGCGCCGGTGTTCGAAGCACTGGAACGCGGCAATCTGCAGCTGGCCGCGATTCTAGTCACGCACCACCACCCCGATCACACAGGCGGCGTCGCTGCGCTGCACGCCGCCACCGGCGCACAGGTCTTCGGTCCGGCGCGCGAGTCGGTTCCGGCGCCCTTCACGCGGCTCGCGCAGGGCGACCACGCCGAAGTGCTGGGCCTGCGCTTCGAGGTCATCGACATCCCGGGCCATACCGCGGGCCACATCGCTTTCTTCCTGCCGGCCGATGCGCGCAACGCCGCGGCCGGCGAATTCGCGCCGCTGCTCTTCTGTGGCGATACGCTGTTCTCCGCCGGCTGCGGACGCCTGTTCGAGGGCACGCCCGCGCAGATGCTGGCCTCGCTCGACGCGTTGGCCGCGCTGCCCGGCGATACCCGCGTGTGCTGCGGCCACGAATACACACTTGCCAACCTTCGATTCGCGCAGACCGTGGAACCCGGCAACGCCGATCTGACTCAGTACACCGCGCATTGCGAAGCATTGCGCGCGCGCGGTGAACCTACGCTGCCCTCGCAGCTAGCCATCGAGCGCAGTATCAATCCCTTTCTTCGCAGCCGCGAAGCCACTGTCCTCCGAGCGGTCCACGCGCACGCCGGCCTCTCCGCGCAAGCCGCGGAAGCCGAAGTGTTCGCCGCACTGCGCCAATGGAAAAACGACTTCCGATGAAATTTATCGTTGCTGCCTGCCTCGCAGGCTCCCTGTTCCTTGCAGGCTGCGCGAGCACCACCACCGGCACGAGTCCCCCCTCTTCCGCTCCCACGACCTCACCCACCGCTTCCAGCACCGCTGCAGCGGCGCCGGTCTATCCCGGCGGACCGCTCACGCCCATCACCTCGAGCGACACCAGATCGCGTTCCGTCGTCACGCTCGCGCCGCCGGCCGACATGTGGGAACGCATCCGCCGCGGCTTCAAGATGCCGAACCTGCAAAGCGATCTCGTCACCGACCGCGAGCAGTGGTATGCGAGCCGGCCCGACTACATGCAGCGCATGACCGAGCGCTCGAGCCGCTACATCTTCCACATCGTCGAAGAGCTGGAGCGCCGCGACATGCCGACCGAGCTCGCGCTGCTGCCCTACATCGAAAGCGCGTTCAACCCGCAAGCGATCTCCAGCGCCAAGGCCGCGGGCATGTGGCAGTTCATGCCCGCCACCGGCACCGACTTCGATCTCAAGCAGAACATCTTCCGCGACGACCGGCGCGACGTGGTCGCCTCCACCCGCGCGGCGCTCGACTACCTGCAGAAGCTCTACGGCATGTTCGGCGACTGGCACCTCGCGCTCGCCGCCTACAACTGGGGCGAAGGCAGCGTCGGCCGAGCGATCGCCAAGAACAAGCGCGCCGGCCTGCCCACCGGGTACACCGATCTTTCGATGCCGGCCGAGACGCGGTACTACGTGCCGAAGCTGCAGGCGGTCAAGAACATCGTCGCCAATCCCGAGCGCTTCAACGCCGACCTGCCGCTGATCGCCAATCACCCCTATTTCCAGACCGTGACGCTCAAGCGCGACCTCGATGTGGCGCTGGCGGCCAAGCTGGCCGACGTGAAGATCGAGGACTTCCGCGCGCTCAATCCGTCCGCGCACAAACCGGTGCTGCTGGCCGCGGGCACGCCCGAGATCCTGCTGCCCTGGGACAACGCCGCCGTGTTCCAGCGCAACTTCGAGGCCTACACCCAGGGGCAGTACGCAAGCTGGACCGCCTGGACCGTGCCCTCGACGATGACCGTGGCCGACGCCGCCCAGCGCGCCGGCATGAGCGAGTCCGACCTGCGCGCCATCAACAGCGTGCCGCCGCGCATGCTCATCAAGGCCGGCTCCACGCTGATCGTGCCGCGCGGCGCGCGCGTGCAGGAAGACGTCGATGCGGCGGTCGCCGACACCGGCCACCTGAGCTTCCAGCCCGAGATGGTCACGCGCCGCACGCTCGTGAAGGCCGGCCGCAACGACAGCGTCGCGAGCATCGCGCGCCGCTACCGCCTCAGCGCCGCCAGCGTCGCCGAATGGAACGACGTGAAGACCAGCCACGCCTTCCAGCGCGGCGTCCGGGTCGTGGTCTACCTGCCGGTGAAGGCCGCGGCTGCCCAACGCGTGGGCCGCGGCGCTCGCTCCAGCACCGTGATCGTGACCAGCAAGCGCGGCGGCGGCGTGGTCAAGACCAGTGCCGGCAAGGCCGCGCCCGCAGCGAAGGCGTCCAAGGTCGTGCGCGAGAAGCGCGGCGGCACGCCTGCTAAGAAGAAGAAGCGCTGAGAGTCAGAGCTTCTCGGTCTCGCCGCTGCGCGGCTGCCATTTCATCAGGCGCTTCTCGATGATGCCGACGATACCGTCGAGCGCCAACGCAAAGGCCGTCAGCACCACGATGCCGGCGAAGACCGTGTTGACGTCGAAGGTGCCCTCGGCCTGCAGGATCAGGTAGCCCACGCCGCGCGCCGAACCCAGATACTCGCCCACCACCGCGCCGACGAAAGCCAGCCCCACCGAGGTGTGCAGGCTCGAGAACACCCAGCTGGTCGCACTCGGCAGGTAGACGGTGCGCAACAGCTGCCGCTGGTTGGCGCCGAGCATGCGCGCATTGGCCAGCACCACGGGGCTCACTTCGCGCACGCCCTGGTAGACGTTGAAGAACACGATGAAGAACACCAGCGTGACCGCCAGCGCCACCTTGCTCCAGATGCCGAGGCCGAACCACAGCGCGAAGATCGGCGCCAGGATCACGCGCGGCATGGAGTTGGCGGCCTTGATGTAGGGGTCGAGGATCAGGCTCGCAGTCGGCGCCAGCGCCAGCCAGAGCCCGCACGCCAGGCCGAGCAGCGTGCCGATGCCGAAAGCCAGCACCGTCTCGAGCAGCGTGGTGCCCAGGTGCCGGTAGATGTCGGCATTGCCCGGCAGGCCTTCGGGAAACAGCAGGTTCGGCGGTACGGCGAAAGGCAGGAACCAGCTCCACACCCGGCCCGCGACCTTGATCGGTTCGCCGAGAAAGAAGGCGAACTGCTGGTCGCGCGACAGCAGGTGCCACAGCAGCAGCAGCACGACCAGCAGCGCGATCTGCCAGAAGCGCGCGTTGCCTTCATGGGGCCTGAGGCTCATTCAGGCCGCCTTCCCGAGTTGCTGTGCGTAGCCCTTGAGCACCTCGTCGCGCAGCACGTTCCAGATCTGCGTGTGCAGTTCGACGAAGCGCGGATGCGTGCGCACCTCGGCCACGTCGCGCGGGCGCGGTAGATCGATCGCGAACTCGCCGATCGGGTGCGTGGCCGGCCCGGCCGACAGCACCACCACGCGGTCGCTCATCGCGATCGCTTCGTCGAGGTCGTGCGTAATGAAAAGCACTGCTTTCTTCTTTGCGGCCCAAAGCTCGAGCACCTCGTTCTCCATCAGCTGCCGGGTCTGCACGTCGAGCGCACTGAAGGGCTCGTCCATCAGGATGATGTCGGGATCCAGCGCCAGCACCTGCGCGAGCGCCGTGCGCTTGCGCATGCCGCCGGAAAGCTGGTGCGGATAGCGGTCGCCGAAGCCGGTGAGACCGACCCGCGTGAGCCATTGCTCGGCCTGCGCCCTCGCCTCGCCATCGGGCACACCGCGGTACTGCAGACCCACCATCACGTTGGCGAGCGTGCTGCGCCACGGCATGAGAGCTTCGGTCTGGAACATGTAGCCCGCCCGCGCATTGGTGCCCGTCAAGGGCTGCCCGAACACCTTGATCGTGCCCGAGGAGGGTTCGAGCAGGCCCGCGCCGACGTTGAGCAGCGTCGACTTGCCGCAGCCCGTGGGCCCGACCACAGAGACGAACTCGCCCTCGCGCACGCGCAGCGTGGTGCCGGCGACGGCGGTGTAACGCTGGCCCTGCGCGTCCTTCGAGCGAAAGGTGCAGCTGATATCGAGAAGTTCGAGCGCGTAACTGGACATGGGATGGAAACAAAAAAACCCGGCCGAAGCCGGGTTGCAGAACGTTCGAGTCAGGCTTTGAACCTGTCCTTCGCGCGCCGCGCAAAATCGTTGGTGTATGTCTTGGCGAGGTCGATCTTGTCGGCCTTTACCATCGGGTCGAAGCTGGCGATGGCGCCGAGCGCGGTCTTCGGACCCTCCGCCGGTATCAGGCCGTCGGTGGCGATTGCCTCGCGTACCTTGTCGAATGACGCCAGGTACAGCGCGCGATCGCCGAGCAGGTAGGTCTCGGGCACGGTCTTGATGATGTCGCCCGGTCCCGCGGTCTGCAGCCACTTGAGGCCATGCACGATCGCATTGGCGAGCGCCTGGCAGGTGTTGGGATGCTTCTGGATGAATTCCGTCGGCGCATAGAGGCAGCCCGCCGGCATCGGTCCGCCGAAGACCTCCTGCGTCCCCTTGAGCGTGCGCGTGTCGCTGATGATCTTCACGTCGCCCTTCTGCTCGAGCATCGTCATCACCGGGTCGGTGTTGCTGATGGCGTCGATCTGGCCCGAGCGCAGCGCCGTCAGCGCGCCGGCCGCGACGCCAACGCCGATGAAGCTCACGTCGCTGGCCTTCAGGCCGCCGCGCGACAGCACGAGGTTGGCCACCATGTTGGTAGACGAGCCCGGCGCGGAGACGCCGATCTTCTTGCCCCTGAGATCGGCGATCGCCTTGTAGTTCGCCATGTTCTTGGTCGACACGCCGATCGCGATCTGCGGCGCTCGCCCCTGCAGCACGAAGGACTGGAAAAACTGGTTCTTGGCCTGCAGGTTGATGGTGTGCTCGTAGGCACCCGAGCACACATCGGCCGAACCGCCCACCACCGCTTGCAACGCACGCGCACCGCCGGCGAAGTCGGAGATCTCGATATCGAGGCCTTCGGCCTTGAAATAGCCGAGCTGTTCGGAGATGGTGAGCGGGAGGTAGTAGAAGGCAGCCTTGCCGCCGACGGCGATGGAGATCTTCGACTTTTCCAGCTTGGCCTGCGCCTGGATCAGCGGCGTCGCGATGGAGGCAGCACCCAGCGTGGCAGCGGCGGTGAAAGTTCGGCGATTGAGCATGAAGTGACCCGCGGCCTTTTCGTTTCTTTTGAATCGAATCGAGCTTAGGGGTGCCCCCCTGCGCCTGCATCGGGAACATCCCGTGCGGGTTTTCACGTAAGCACGAAGACCACTAACGGCCGGCGAAAACGATCGCGATGTTGACCAGGAAAGCGAGCGCCCAGACGGCGCTGCGCGCCGTGCCGATGCCCTTGATGTAGAGCGCGATGTAGGCGATGCGCAGCAGCACGTAGGCCGCGGCCAGCAGGTCCAGCTGCGCCTGCGCAGCGCCGAGCTGGTGGGCGATGATCACGGCGCCGATGAAGAAGGGAAGCCCTTCGAAGCTGTTGGCTTGCGCGCTCATGGCGCGCGCACGCCAGCCGTTCTGGCGCCCAGCCCATTCGCGCGGCGACTGGTTGTCGCGCCACCTGAAGCTGCCGATCTTGCCGATGTAGGCGGCGGCGTAAGGCAAGGCCACCGCGACCAGCACGCACCAGTAGGCCAGCGTGAGCGAAGGCAGGCTCATCACCGGCGGTCGACCAGCGCGTGGGCGATGGTGCCGAGGTCGACGTACTCGAGTTCGCTGCCGGCCGGCACGCCGCGCGCGAGCCGCGTCACCGTGAGTCCGCGTTGCCTGAGCTCTTCGCCGATCACGTGCGCGGTGGCTTCACCTTCGGCGGTGAAGTTGGTGGCGAGGATCACCTCGCTCACCGTGCCGTCGAGCGCGCGCTCGAACAGCCGCGCCAAGCCGATGTCCTTCGGCCCGATGCCGTCGAGCGGACTGAGCTTGCCCATCAGCACGAAGTAGTAGCCGCGGAAGGCACCCGTGCGCTCGAGTGCGGCCTGGTCGGCCGGCGTCTCCACCACGCACAGCTTGGTTGCGTCGCGACGCGTGTCGAGGCATACGCTGCAGACCGGCGCCTCGGTGAAGGTGTTGCAGCGTTCGCAATGCCGCACATGGGTGGCCGCCTGCTGCAAGGCGCGCGCGAGCAGTTGCGTGCCCTCGCGGTCGTGCTGCAGCATGTGGAAGGCCATGCGCGAAGCGGACTTGGCGCCGATGCCAGGCAAGCGGCGCAACGCTTCGACCAGCGCCTCGAGCGAACTGGAATCGGCCACGTTCATATGCTCCAGTGCGCGATGTCTGTTTCAGGAACACCGCGGAACCGGCTTTGCCGGGCCGCTGGTGCTGCCCCCGGTGAGGGGGTTGGCGGCCACACGAAGCGGGCAAGCCTGGGGGAGAGCATCAGAAGGGCAGCTTCATGCCGGGGGGCAGGCCCGGCATGCCGGCCGTGAGCTTGCCCATCTTCTGCTCGCTGGTCTCCTCGGCCTTGCGCACCGCGGCATTGAAGGCCGCGGCCACCAGGTCTTCGAGCATGTCCTTGTCGTCGGCCAGCAGGCTCGGGTCGATCGTGATGCGCTTGACATCGTGCTTGCATGTCATCACGACCTTCACCAGCCCGGCTCCCGACTCGCCCTCGACCTCGATAGTGGCCAGTTCTTCCTGCGCCTTCTTGAGGTTGTCCTGCATTGCCTGCGCCTGCTTCATGAGGCCGGCCAGTTGTCCTTTGTTGAACATCGTTGGTCCTGTCGATCGTTGGAGAAAAAGAAGAAAAGATTCAGGCCGGCTTGAGCGTACCCGGGACGATTCTCGCGTCCCAGTCGCGCATCATCGACTGAATCTCGGGATCGTTGCGGATCGCTTCCTCGGCCACGCGCTGGCGCTCGTCGGCCGCCTGCTTGTTGCGGCGCGCGGGACTGTCGGCCACGGCACCGATCTCGATCGCGATTTTCACGCCGTGGCCCAGTGCCGCGAGCGCGGTCTGCAGCTTCTCCCGACTGCTCGTCTGGTTGAGCGATTCGCGCTCGACGCGCAGCAGCCACTGGTCGACATCGCGCGCCACCAGCTGCGACTGCAGCGCGAGTTCGCGCGCGAGCGCGGTGATCGCCTCGGCCGCGACCATCTGCGTCACGGTGGCGTGCCAGAAGTCGCCCTCCTCGCTGGGCACGATCGATGTCGATTCGCTCTCGCGCGGCATTTCGCGCGCGCCGGGCGGCGGCTGCACGCGCACTTGCATGGCCATCACGTTCGCGGCGGGTGCCGGATCGGCAGCGACGGACGGCCTTGAGGCAGCCGTTGCAGCGAGCGAGGGCTCGTCCCGCACCGGCAGCCGCTGCCCGGGCGGTGCGACCGGGCCGGCGGTCGCCACGACCGCAGCCACCGCGGGGCGCGCCGCCTCGACGGCCGGCGCGCGAGACGCGGGCGCCGCGGCGCGCGCCGCTTCATTCAGAGTTTTTTTTTCCGCGCCGACCGCGCCGGTGGGCTTGAAGGCCAGGAGGCGCAGCAAGACCATCGTGAGCGCAGCGTACTCGTCGGGCGCCAGGCCCAGTTCGCCGCGGCCGTGCAGGCAGAGGCTGTAGAGCAGCTGCGTTTCGTCAGCGGGCATCGATGCGGCCAGGCGCTCGGTCTCTGCCGCGTCGGGATCCGTCGCATCGTTGCTTTCCGCGCGCGAAGGGACGGCCTGCAGCACGGCCATGGCCTGCAGCACGGCGGTCATTTCTTCGAGGGTGGAGGCGGCCGACATGCCGTCGCGGCGCAGGCCCTCGGCGGTGTCGACCACCGTCTTGCCGTCGCCCTGCGCCAACGCCTCGATCAGGCGGAACACATGGCCGCGGTCGACACTGCCGAGCATCTGGCGCACGCCGGCTTCCAGCAGTTCGCCGTTGCCGAAGGCGATGGCCTGGTCGGTCAGCGAGAGCGCGTCGCGCATCGAGCCGCGGGCAGCGCGCGCGATCAGCCGCAGCGCATGCGGTTCGGCCGGCACGGTCTCGGCCTCCAGCACGCGCGTGAGATGTTCGAGCACGGTTTCGGGTGCCATCGGTCGCAGGTTGAACTGCAGGCAGCGCGACAGCACGGTGACCGGCACTTTCTGCGGATCGGTGGTCGCCAACACGAACTTGAGGTACTCCGGCGGCTCCTCCAGCGTCTTCAGCATCGCGTTGAACGCGTGGCCGGTGAGCATGTGCACTTCGTCGATCATGAAAACCTTGAAGCGTCCCTGCACCGGCTTGTAGACCGCCTGCTCCAGCAGGGCCTGGACCTCGTCGACGCCGCGATTGGAGGCCGCATCGAGCTCGGTGTAGTCGACGAAGCGGCCGGTGTCGATGTCCTTGCAGGCCTGGCACACGCCGCACGGCGTGGCGGTGATGCCGCCCTGCCCGTCCGGGCCCTGGCAGTTGAGCGACTTGGCCAGGATGCGCGAAACGGTGGTCTTGCCGACGCCGCGGGTGCCGGTGAATAAATAGGCGTGGTGCAGCCGCTGCGAGGTCAGCGCGTTTTCCAGCGCCTGAACGACATGCTCCTGGCCCACCATCTCGCTGAAAGTCTTGGGGCGGTGTTTGCGAGCGAGCACGAGATAGGCCATCGACGCATTTTAGGGGCCTGCCGCAGGCCCCCTTTTGAGTCGACATAGGCCTTTTTACTTATAGATTTTCGCGGTTCCGCGCATAGCATGGGACGGCCTTTCGAGGAGACCGACATGTCTACTGCGACCCACAGGGCCGCGCGCATTGCCGCGGCCAGAAAAGCACAGTCCGGCGATGCCGGGGCGCGCCGCTACTGCGCCCAGCCGATGCAGACGCCGCGGCAGTTCGACAGCAACGTCTCTGCCGGGCGGGCCTCCGCCATCCTGGCTTCGAGCAAGAAATGGGTGAACGGCACGCAGCTGACCTACTACTGCTTCAAGCGCGGCGATGCGGTGCCCGCCGCGTGGCAGGGCAGCAACGAGGACGCGGGTGTGGTCGAGGAATCCTTCGAGGCCTGGGCCAAGCTCGGCATCGGCATCGCCTTCCGGCGCGTCGAGGCCGCGGAAGATGCGATCGTGCGCATCGGCTTCGATGCGCAGGACGGCTCCTGGTCCTATGTCGGGCGCGACGTGCTCGGCATTCGCGACCCGCTGCAGCGCACGATGAATTTCGGCTGGCCGCTCACCACGCCCTACGGCCAGGACACGGCGCTGCATGAGATCGGCCACACCCTCGGCCTCGAGCACGAGCACCAGAACCCCCATGCCGGCATCACCTGGAACCGGCAGGCGGTGATCGACTATTTCCAGGGGCCGCCGAACTTCTGGGAAGAGTCGCAGATCGAGTGGAACATCCTGCGCAAGATCCCGCAGGCCGAGGTCAAGGGCACGACCTGGGACCCGGACTCGGTCATGGAATACCAATTCGAGCCTGGGCTCATCGATGCGCCTGCGCAATACCAGGCCGGGCTCGTGCCCAAGGGCGGCTTGTCCTACGCCGACAAGGCCTGGGTGGTGGAGACCTATCCCGGCGTCAGGGCCCCGGCGATGTCGACGCTCAAGGTCGGGCTGTCGCAGCTGCTCAAGCTCAAGGCCGGCGAAACCCGCAACTTCGAATTCATCCCGGCGCGCACGCGCACCTACAGCATCGGCACCTTCGGCACTTCCGACACGGTGCTGGTGCTGTTCGAGGTCACGCCGGCCGGCAACGTGCAGATCGCAGGCAACGACGACAGCGGCACCGATCTCAATGCGCGCATCAGCATGCGCCTGCAAAAAAGCCGCCACTACCTGGTCGGCGTGCGACTCTTCTACGCCGATGCAGCGCTCGAGACCTCGCTGATGGTTTGGTGATTCATGGGGGTAAGGGGCCTGGCCTACAATCCTCAGTTGACGGGCCTCCCCGCATGGTGAAGTGGCCAACCGGGTCAGGTGGGGAACCAAGCAGCCCTAACTGCGTAGTCAGTGCCGGGGGTAAGGCTCGTCAACCTCACATCCAAGGAAACCGCATCGCCCTCAGGTGACGGTTTCCGCCTGTGCGAGCTTGGCAAGCAGCGTGTCGGCGAGCGCCACCGTCTTGTGCTCCATGTTCGCGACGTGATAGCAGCCCAGCGCGCGCCCCTCGTAGCTGAGGGCCGCGATCGGGAAGTGGTGACCCAGCGCGGTCGCCGCATCGTGCAGGCATTCTGCGATCGACCGCAGGCCCTGCCGGGCATAACGCTTGTCGGACTTGCCGATGCTCACGCTGTAGTTGAAATATCTGTCTCTGATCTTCTGGATGTCGACCTGCGGGTACATGTTCTTTTTGTCAGGCTCAAGGAGCGTGGCATTGTCCGCGGCCCTGCAAACAAATGCACGTCAACCGGAAGTATTCAGTTCGTACTCCGATACGACATCACGCCGTGCGCCGCCGCCGTGCCGCTGGCCATCGAGGCGGTGAGCAGGTAGCCGCCGGTCGGCGCTTCCCAGTCGAGCATCTCGCCCGCGAAGAACACGCCGGGCAGCGCGAGGCTCATCAGGTGGGCATCGAGCGCTTCGAAGCGCACGCCGCCTGCCGTGCTGATCGCTTCATCGATCGGCCTCGGCGCAATCAAGCGAAGCGGCACCGCCTTGATCGTCTCGGCGAGCTTCTCCGGTGCATGCATTTGCTCGCGCGGGAGCACTTCATACAGCACGCCGGCTTTGATGCCTTCGAGGCCGAGCCGGCTCTTCAGATGGCTGGCGAGCGAACGCGCGCCGCGCGGATGCAGCACGGCGGCACGCACCTGCTCGGCGCTGCGATCGGGCAGCAGATCGAGCAGCAACGTGGCGCTGCCCTGGGCTGCGATCTCGTCGCGCAGCAGCGCTGAAGCCGCGTAGATCAGGCTGCCTTCGACGCCGGTGGCGGTCGCGACGAATTCGCCCTTGCGCGCAAAGCGGCGGCCGCGGGAGTCGGTGAAGGAGATGGCGACCGACTTGAACGGCAGGCCGGCAAAGCGCTCGGCGAAATGCGTGGTCCAGACGACGTCGAAGCCGCAATTGGCCGGCGCGAGCGGCGCCACCGCCACGCCGCGCTCGCTGATCCACGGCACCCAGGCGCCGTCGGAGCCGAGCCGCGACCAGCTGGCGCCGCCGAGCGCCAGCACCACGGCATCGGCCTGCATGTCGATCTCGCCGGCTGGCGTCGCGAAGCGCAGCGCGGTCGACGTCGCTGCTGCATCGGGCCAGCCCAGCCAGCGATGACGCATGTGGAAGCGCACGCCGGCCGCGCGCAGGCGATGCATCCACGCGCGCAGCAAGGGCGCAGCCTTCATGTCGGTGGGAAACACCCGCCCCGAGGTGCCGACAAAGGTTTCGATCCCGAGCCCGTGGACCCATTCGCGCAGCTGCTCCGGGCCGAAGGCGCGCAGCAGCGGCTCGATCTGCGCGCGGCGCTCGCCGAAGCGGCCGGCGAAGCTGTCGAAGGGTTCGGAGTGCGTGAGGTTCAGGCCGCCGCGCCCTGCGAGCAGGAACTTGCGTCCGACCGAGGGCATGGCGTCGTAGAGATGCACTTCCACGCCCTGCGCGCTCAGCACGTCGGCCGCCATCAGCCCGGCCGGGCCGCCGCCGACCACGGCGAC
This sequence comes from Variovorax sp. MHTC-1, assembly GCF_003984645.1. Taxonomy (GTDB): domain Bacteria; phylum Pseudomonadota; class Gammaproteobacteria; order Burkholderiales; family Burkholderiaceae_C; genus Variovorax. The sequence goes on along the minus strand of NZ_RWKI01000001.1, from coordinate 36,482 downwards.
CTTCATTTTCTTTTTCGTCATTCGAGGGTCACCAGTTCGCCCTGCCCCGTGAGGAAGGCCGCGCACACCGTGTCGCCGGGGTAGGCGCCCTGCACCGCTTCGCGATAGCGCTGCAGCTGCGCGATCAGCGCGGCATCGTGCTGCGGGCGGGCGGCGGACTTGTAGTCGAGCACCCACCAGGCGCCGCTTTCGCGATGCCGCACCAGGCGATCGATGCGCAGCGTCTGCCCCTCGTGGATCAGCGTGATTTCGTTGCCGTGCCAGTCGAGCGCCGCGGCATCCCATGCCCAGGCACCGGCGCCCGAACGAATGCGCTGCGCCATCGTGGCGGCGGCGCGCGCGGCGGCGGCGTCGAGCCCGAACTCGCGGCCCGCGGCGCGCACGTGCGCCGGCGGCAGCGGCGCGCCGGGCAGGGACCATTCGAGCAGGCGGTGCATGGCCTGGCCGAAGGCCGAGGCGCGCGTGTCGGCGGCCGGCATCCTGCGCTCGATGGACGGCGTGAGCTCGGGCACGGCGGGCAGCGCAGGCAGCGCAGGCAGCGCAGGCAGCTTCAGCATGCCGAAGCTAGCCGGCGCCTGCGGGGCGGCGATGGGCACGGCGCCCGCCACATCGAGGATCGGCTCGCAACGCGCCTCCAGGCGCGCCCACCAGCTCTGGTCATTCGGCCGCGCGGCGGCCGCGGCCGACAGCACGAGTTCGGTTCTTGCGCGCGTGGTCGCCACGTACAGCGCGTTGATCTCCTCGCGGTGCCTGGCGGCTTGCTCTTCGGCAAGATCGTCCATGCTGCAGGCCGGCGGGTTCCTTTCGCTCGCGACGAAGACGAAGCGCTCGGGCGCCGCCGCATCGCCCGGCCATTTCACCAGCACACCCATGGTCTGCGCGCGCTGAGCCTCCGCGTCGGTGTCGAGCAACAGCACAAGCTCGGCTTCGAGCCCCTTGGCGCCGTGGACCGTGAGGAGTTGCACCGCATCGGCTGCGGCGATCGACGGTGCGCGCAAACCGCCGGCGCGCAGCGCGCGCACCAGCGCATAGGGCGTCGCGAAACGCGCGCCATCGAGTTCGAGCGATGCGGCCACCAGGCCGCGCAGGTTGCTCAGCACGCCGGCGCGCAGCGCGGCCGGTGCCGCCGCCGCGAACCTGGCGAGCACGTCGGCGTCGTGATAGATCGCGCTCAGCGCATCGTGCGGCGGCAGCGCGGCCAGCCATTGCTGCCATTGCCGCAGGCGCGGACCGATGCCGGCCAGCGGCTCAGGCAGCTCGGGCGCCTGGAGCAGCTCGAACCAGCTCGCGGGCCGGGCGCGCTGGCGCAGCGCCAGCTGCACCAGGGCATCGTCCTCGATGTCCCACAGCGGCGATTTCAGCGCACGAGCGAGCGAGAGGTCGTGGTCCGGCGAAACCAAGGCATCGAGCAGCGCCACCATGTCCTGCACCTCGGGCGCGTCGTTGAGCTCGTTCTTCTCGGGCTGCTGGACCGCGATGTGCAGCTTGCGCAGCTCGTCCTGGAGCACGGCCAGCCGGCTGCGGCGGCGCGCCAGCACCATGATGCTGCTGGGTGCGAGCCCGCCCGCAATGCGCTCGGCAATCCATCGGGCCGCCTGCTGGCATTCCTTCTGCAGCAGCCGCTCTTCGGGCAGCACGCGCGGGATGGTGAGGCTGTCGCGCCACTGCAGCGCGCCATGCTCGTCGACACCACTGCCCTCATCGGCGGAAACCACCGCGTTCCGCGCGATCGGCGGCAGCTTGCGCACCTGGCCGGACACGCGCGATTCGGTCGTGTGGTCGCGGAAGCCGCCGAACTCGCCGGCCTGCTGCGCATCGCCCATCACCGCGTTGACGAGGCCGACCACGGCCTGCGCGTTGCGGTGCGTGTGGTCGCAGTTGAGCAGGTCGCCGCCGAGCCCTTGCTGGACGAACTGCTTGGCCGCGATGAACACCTGCGGCTCAGCGCGGCGAAAGCGATAGATGCTCTGCTTCGGATCGCCGACGATGAACACGCCCGGGCGGCGCCCGCCGGCACCCGCATAGCTGCCGAGCCAGCCATGGAGCGCCTGCCATTGCAGTGGATTGGTGTCCTGGAACTCGTCGACAAGCAGATGCCGCACGCGCGCATCGAGGCGCTCCTGTACCCAGCCCCACAATTCCGAGTTGCCGAGCAGCAGATGGGCGGCCTGCTCGACATCGTTCATGTCGACCCAGCCGTGAGCGGCCTTGACCTCGGCAAAGGAGCGGATCAGGAGTCGCGTCAGCCGCGCCATGCGCTGCTGGTGCAGCCAGGCGGCGTGCTGCGCCTGTGCGGCGCAATACTGCAGCGCGCGCTCCTGCGCGGCACGCACCTCCGCCAAGCCTGCGAGCTTCTCGCTGAACTTGCGCGGTTCGCCCTTCTGGGTGAGCAGGGCCTCGAGCACGCCTGCGGCGCGGCCCTCGGTCAGCGCCTGCTCGAGCTCGATGCCCTTCTGCGAAAAGGTCGGCGCACTCGCACGGCCCAGCGCGCGCGCGGCGGCCTCAAGCGCGTTGCGAAAGGCCGGGTCATGGAGCAGGACCTCTTCGGGCGAATCGGCGCCCTCGAACGCCGGATACATCACGCCCACCGGCACCACGGCTTCGTCGACCGCGTGATGCGCGTCGGCCAATGCGAATTCGACGCGCCGCGTGAGCGCGTCGTCCAGCGCCTTGGCTGTCTGCGAACGGCCATGCGTCGCAACCAGCGCGTGGTAGTCGGTGGAGGCCTCGGCGTTGGCCGCCACGGCCGAAAAGAAGGGGCGCCAGACGCGCGCGCGCGCCTCGGCATCGTCTTCGAGCAGCTGGTAGTTGGCCGGCAGCCGGAGCCGCTCGAGCACCGCTACCGGAGCGCTGCGCAGCAGGCCGGCGAACCAGGCATGGAAGGTGCGGAACTGCACCGGCCGGCCGCTCGACAACAACTCGCGATAGAGCCCCTGCAGCCGCGGTGCGCGGGCTTCGGCGGCCGCACGGTCCATGCCCCGCATCACGAGTTCGGGCACGAGTTGTTCCAGCGGGCGGCCGGCAAAGGCCTCCAGCCATTGGTCCAGCCGCTCGCGCATCTCGCCGGCCGCCTTCTTCGTGAAGGTGATCGCGAGGATCTCGTGCGGCGCGCAGGCGCCCTCGCCTTCTTCGAGCAAGGCGCGCAGGATGCGCGACACCAGCATCCAGGTCTTGCCGGCGCCCGCGCAGGCCTCCACCGCAACGGAACGGCGCGGGTCGCAGGCGATCGCATAGAAACGGTCGCGCGCGACGGGGGCGCCATTGTGCTCATAGGCGGCAACGCTCATTCCGCCAGCTCCCAGAAGTCCTTGCGGCACAGGCCGCGGGCGGCGCAGTGTTCGCAGACGGTGCCTTCGCCGAGCGCAGGCAGTGGAGCGCCGCGGCCGATGCGTGCGAGGTCGTCCATCACGCCGTCCACCAGCGCATCGCGCGCGGCGATCACGTCGATCTGCTCGACGGTGCGCGTGCCGGAGGCCTTTTCGCCGACGTTGACGTAGGCGGCACGCAAGCTGTCGTCGGGGAAGAGCGCGGCGTAGAAGGCGAGCTGGGTGTCTTCGGTCGGATCCTTGACGCGATCCTTCGTCTTGTCGACCGACTCGGTCTTGTAGTCGATCACGAAGGCCCGGCCATCGGGCGTGGCATCGACGCGGTCGAGACGGCCGACCAGTTTCACGCTGCCCAACGGAACCTCCTTCCACGGCTCGGCCTCGACGAACACGGCGCCCTCATCCGCCTCGTGCCCCGCCAGCCAGTCCAGGTAGCCGTCGCGCACCGCGGGCCAGGCTGCGGCGAAAGGAAGGAACTCTGCCTCCGAGAGCCCGAATTCGCGCGTCGCCTCCCGCTCCGCGGCAGCCATCAGCGCGAGCCGCGCCGGCAGCGCCGCGGTAGGTGCCTCTTTCAAGGCTTCGTGGAAATGGCCCAGCACCGCGTGCAGCCAGTTGCCGAAGTCGCGCTTGTCGACTTCCGCATCGAGTTCGTCGCTGCTGCGCAGGCCGAGCTGGCGCAACGCGAAGAAGCGGTAGGGGCAGCGGCGCAGGTCCTCGTAAGCCGTCGACGACAGCGTGACGGGCACGAGCGCATCGCCGTGCGGCTGCGGCCGCGGCGTCGGCCGCGCGGCCACCTGCACCGGCATGCGCGGGTCGGTGGCGTCGGCTGCCGAACGGTTGAGCTGCAGCATCTGCACGAGCGCGCTGGGGCGCACGGGTTCGCCGCTGGCATCGAAGTGGCGCCACAGCAGATCGCAATGCGGCGCACGCAACGCGATGGCCCATGCGGCGCGCTGGGCAGTCTCCAGCGCTTCGCGCGAAGGCAGCGCGAGCGCGAGGCGCTGCGCCGGGTTCCAGTCGCCGGGCAGCTCGGGCGACGCGGGCAGGCGCTGGTCATCGCAGCCGGGCACCACGACGGCACCGAAGGCGCGCCCCAGCAACTGGTGCAGCGGCAGGACGACAACCTGCGGCGAATCCGCGTCGGAAGGCAGGCGCACGCTGGCAGCTTCGAGCACGTCGCGCACCCAGGCAGTGAACTCTGCGAGCGTGCAGCGTGCACCGCGAATCTCCCCTTCTTCGGCCTCCAGGTAGAGCGCCGTGATGACTTCGATGCCGACCACATCGGCATGCAGCGCGGGCCATTGTCCGCCGGCCTCCAGCAGCGCGCGCGTGGAGGCGAGCCATTCGGCAAGCGGCCGGGCACGGGCCAGCGTCGCACGCTGCGCTTCGACGTCGTTGGTGAATGGCAGCAGGCCCAGGTCGCGCGGCTTCTCGCTCGCCGCAACGAAGGCGCACCAGCTGTGCCAGTCACGCATGCCGCGATCGCGCAGACGCGCCTCCAGCGCCCGGACCGAACGGCCGTCGAGGGCGCTCGCGCTCTTGAGCCAGTCGAGCACCTGGTCGCTGGACGCATCATGGGCACAGGCGCGCAGCGCGCTCATGAGGGTGGCAGCCGCCCGCGTGGTCGAAAGTTTCCAGCCGGTCTCGTCGCGCGGCATCACGCCCTGGGCGGCCAGTTGGGCACTGATCCGGCGCGTGAGCGCACGGTCGGTGGCCGCCAGCGCCACGGGCGCGCGGCCCTCGGCCAGGTGGCGCAGCACGCAGGCAGCGGCGCGCTGGGCTTCGTCTTCGGGATCGGCCGCGGGATGCAGGGCCGCGGTGCATTCGGGTGCGTCCAGCGTCGCGAGCGGCAACCGCAGCACACGCTCGCCGAACAGCGCCGCGAGCTTGTTCGTGAGCGGATCGCTTTGCAGACCGTCGAGCACGATCAACTGGTCGACCTGGGCCAGCGCGCCGCCGCCGAGCAGTACGTCGGTCGCATAGGCGGAGCTGGCGGCCCAGGCGAGCGCGATGCCGTTCAGCGCGCTCTCGATGCCGAACCACTCCGAGCCCTTGCCTGCATCGATGGCGCCGCGCACGCGATCCGCCCAGGCCGCGCGTTCGATCGGATGCTCGGCCGCGGCCAGTGGCGCGAGCTGCAGCGCGATCTCGACCAGCCGGCCCGCCAGCGCGACGCGCGATGCCGCAAGGCCCGCGCGCGACAGCAGCGACTGCGCGGTGAGCAGGTCGCGCGCCATGTCGAAGGCGATGTCGTCCACGCCGGGCACGAAGCCGCCGGCGCTGCGCGCCCAGTTGCGCGTGGTCTCGAAGCGCGGTGCGAAGCCCGGCGTGCCGCAGGCGGCCCACATGGCGCGCGCCACCTGCATCAGTTGTGCATAGGGCACCAGCACCACGGTACGCGCGGCATGCAGTCCGCGCTCCGCCAGCACGCGCGAAATCCGGCCGACGAGGCCATGGACCGGGTCGCACCAAAGCGCATGCGCGGGGTGGCGCTCAGAGGACTGCATCGGATGTGGGTGTAGGGCTTTGGCTATCGATGCCATAGCGTCCGCGCCGACCGCGCCGGCACTTGGTTTCTGTCACAATGACCCGCACTTTAGCTGCACCGAAACTTTCAGCGCAGAAGGACACACACCATGGCCAGCGAACTCATCAAACACATCTCCGACTCTTCTTTCGAAGCCGACGTGCTCAAGTCCGGCAAGCCCGTGCTGGTGGACTACTGGGCCGAATGGTGCGGTCCCTGCAAGATGATCGCGCCCATCCTCGACGAGGTCTCCAACACCTACGAAGGCAAGTTGCAGATCGCCAAGATGAACGTGGACGAGAACCGCGACATCCCCGCCAAGTTCGGCATCCGCGGCATCCCCACGCTGATGCTGTTCAAGGACGGCCAGCTGGCCGCGACCAAGGTCGGCGCGATGAGCAAGGCTCAGCTCACCGCCTTCATCGACCAGCAGCTCGCCTGAGCGTCGATTCCCGGCTGCCTGCGCGCAATGCGCCGGCAGCCTCGCTTTTCCTGTCATAATCCTCGCAGATCACCGGCCCTTCCAGGCACCCGGTTCGAGTTCCCCGGTTTGTGAGGCATCTCTCGCCTCTCATCAAACCTCCCCCCTGGTTCTTTCCGACAAGATTTCCCCGCACGGGGTCATTCCATGCACTTAAACGAACTCAAGGCACTCCACGTGTCTGAAGTCCTCAAGCAGGCCGAAGCGCTTGAGATCGAAAACGTCGGCCGCATGCGCAAGCAGGAGCTGATGTTCGCGATCATCAAGAAGCGCGCGAAGGCCGGCGAACAGGTTTTCGCCGATGGCGTGCTCGAGATCCTGCCCGACGGCTTCGGCTTTCTGCGCAGTCCCGACACCAGCTTCACCGCCAGCACCGACGACATCTACATCTCGCCGAGCCAGGTGCGCCGCTTCAATCTGCACACCGGCGACATGATCGAAGGCGAAGTGCGCACGCCCAAGGACGGCGAGCGCTACTTCGCGCTGACGAAGCTGGACAAGGTCAACGACGGCCTGCCCGAGCAGAACAAGCACAAGGTGATGTTCGAGAACCTCACCCCGCTGTTCCCCAAGGAACTGATGCGGCTCGAGCGCGACGGCTTCAAGGGCGAAGAGAACATCACCGGCCGCATCATCGACATCATCGCGCCGATCGGCAAAGGCCAGCGCGCGCTGCTGGTGGCGCCGCCCAAGAGCGGCAAGACGGTGATGATGCAGCACATCGCGCATGCGATCAGCGCCAACTACCCCGAGGTCCACATGATGGTGCTGCTCGTCGACGAGCGGCCCGAGGAAGTGACCGAAATGCAGCGCACCGTGAAGGGCGAGGTCATTGCCTCGACCTTCGACGAGCCCGCTGCGCGCCACGTGCATGTGGCCGAGATGGTGATCGAGCGCGCCAAGCGGCTGGTCGAACTCAAGAAGGACGTGGTGATCCTGCTCGACTCGATCACCCGCCTCGCCCGCGCCTACAACAATGTCGTGCCCTCGTCGGGCAAGGTGCTGACCGGCGGCGTGGACTCCAACGCGCTGCAGCGTCCCAAGCGTTTCCTCGGCGCTGCGCGCAATGTGGAAGAAGGTGGCTCGCTGACCATCATCGGCACGGCGCTGATCGATACCGGCAGCCGCATGGACGAAGTGATCTTCGAAGAGTTCAAGGGCACCGGCAACTCCGAAATCCACCTCGACCGCCGCCTCTACGAGAAGCGCGTGTTCCCCTCGATCCAGCTCAACCGCAGCGGCACCCGCCGAGAGGAGCTGCTGCTGCCGCCCGAGATCCTGCAGAAGACCCGCATCCTGCGCCAGCTCATGTACAACATGGACGAGATCGAGGCGATGGAGCTCATGCTGAAAAACATGAAGGCGACCAAGACCAATGTCGAGTTCTTCGACATGATGCGTCGCGGGGGGTAACTAGCTCGCCCCCAGGCTGCGCGCACTTCGTGTCGCTTCGCCACCCCCTACCGGGGGCAACACCAGCGGCCCGGCAAAGCCGGTTCCGCAGTGTTTCACGAGCAGGCCTCGCTTCGCGCTTGCCTCGAGCTTTGATCAGCGGGTCGGCAGCGCATGGCCCTCGGCTGCGCTTTGCCGGCCGAGGTCCAGCAGTTCCATGAGTTCGACCGCCTGCTCGGGCGGTACGGGGTTTTCGCCCTTGCCCAGGATTGCGTCGCGAAGTGCGGCGTAGTAGGCGACGTAGTTTCCCGGTAGCGTCGGCACCTTGCGCGTCAGCGCTTGGCCCTCATCGGCTGGCACGGTGAGTTCGCCGTCGAGCGTATCGGCACCCCACCCTTCGCCGCCCGGTCGGCCGCCGGCGCGCAATGCGTCCTCCTGCGGATCGACTCCCCGCTTGACATAGCTGGCGCGCGTGCCGTGCACGATGTAGCGCGGCGCCGCATGGGCCGCCAGCGTGGTCGCGTGCAGCACGACGCGCAACGGCGCATGCGCGCCGGTCTCGTAGCGCAGCACCGCATGGAAGTAATCTTCGACCAGCGCCCCGTCGCGCAGCGCCGCTGTGTCGAGCTGCAGCGTGTCGGGCCGGCCGAAGAGCTGGACCGCCTGGTCGACCAGGTGGGCGCCGAGGTCCACCCACAGGCCCGCTCCCGGCACCGGCTGTTCGCGCCAGCGCTCCCGCACCTGGGGCCGGAAGCGGTCGAAGTGCGACTCGAAGTAGACAGGGCGGCCCAGCTCCCCGCTCGCGAGCAGCCCCTGCAGCGTCAGGAAGTCCGAATCGAAGCGGCGATTCTGGTAGACCGACAGCAGGCGGCCCTTGCGCTGTGCCAGTTCGGCCAGGTCGCGGGCCTGGGCCGCATCGAGCGTGAAGGGCTTGTCGACCACCACGTGCTTGCCCGCGGCGAGCGCGTCCCTGGCCAGCGGGTGATGCTGCGCATTGGGCGCGGCGATCACGACCAGGTCGATGTCGGCGCGGCCCAGCAAGGCGGCCACATCGGGCACCACTTCGACGCCGGGCCAGTCGGCATGCACCTTGTGCGGCTGTGAACTGGCCACCGCCCCCAGCTGCAGCCCCGGAACGGCCGAGAGGACCGGTGCATGAAAGGTCTGGCCGGCGAAGCCGAAGCCGACGAGGCCGGCGCGCACGGGGCGTGAATTCATGGGAAAGAAGGTCTGGCACTATGGATGCCCAGTATGCGATAATTGCGGGCTTCGCGAAAAGTGCAGCCCGGTGCCGTGCCGGGTGGGTTCCGGCTCATTGGGGCCTCCATGTGGACTCTATGTGGCTCTCGCATCGACCAAAGGAAAGATCATGAAAGAAGGCATTCACCCGAACTACCGCGAAGTTCTGTTCGTCGACCTGTCGAACGGCTTCGAGTTCGTGACCCGTTCGTGCGCGAACACCAAGGAAATGGGCAAGGCCAAGGACGGTCGCGAATTGCCTCTCTACAAGCTCGACACGTCGAGCGAATCGCACCCCTTCTACACCGGCACGCAGAAGTCGGTCGATAACATGGGCGGCCGCGTCGAGAAGTTCCGCAACCGCTTCGGCAAGACCACCGGCGCCGCCTCCAAGTAAGGCAGGCACTTCCAGGTCGAGGGCAGCCCGGTTTACCGCGCTGCCCTTTTTCTTTCCTTCCAACCACTTCACTTCCCCCGTTGAACCAGCCGACGCCAGCGATCGTTGCTCAGAGCGCCGTACGCCGCCTGCCGCGCCTTGCGCTGCTGCTGCTGTGCGCGGCCTACCTGATGCCGGGCCTGCTGGGTCGCGGACCCTGGAAGAGCGCCGACATCGCGGCCTTCGGCTACATGGCCGAACTGGCGCGCAGCACCGAAGGGCTGGCGCGCTGGTTCGACCCGATGCTGCTCGGGCTGCGGCCCGAAACGCCCGCCCTGATCCCCTACTGGATCGGCGCGTGGGCCATCAAGATCGCGCCCGCATGGGTGCATCCCGACCTCGCGGTGCGGATCGCCTTCGCCCTCCTGCTCTGGGGCACTTTCACGGCGACCTGGTATGCGGTGTACTACCTCGCCCGCACGACACAGGCGCAGCCGGTGGCCTTTGCCTTCGGCGGCGAGGCGCGCCCCACCGACTATGCGCGCGCGATCGCGGACGGTGCGCTGCTGGCGCTGATCGCCTGCCTCGGGCTCGCCCAGCTGGGGCATGAAACCACGCCTGCGCTGGCGCAGCTTTTCTTCACCTCGCACCTGTTCTATGGCGTCGCAGCGCTGCCCTACCGGCGTGTCGCCCCCCTGATCGCACTCGTGATCGGGAGCGTCGGCATGACCCTGGGCGGCGGGCCGACTGTCGGGCTGGCGCTGGGCATCGGCTGCGCGGCCCTGCTCGCCGCCGAACGCCGGCGCAGTGCAGAGGCGACGCCGGACGACGAACCCAGGTATTCCATCGGCGCGATCGCGTCGATCCTGGGGGCGGCAGTGTTGGCCGGGCTGCTGGCCGCCGGGCTGGGCCTCCTGCAGTGGAAGATCGAGCTGCCCGGCAGCCAGGCCGGAACCAGCGTCTTCGGCGAAGTGCGCAGCCAGGCCAAGCTGCTCCTGTGGTTCACCTGGCCGGCCTGGCCGCTTGCGCTCTGGACGTTGTGGCGCTGGCGCCGGCAGCTCACTGCTCGCCATGTCGCGCTGCCCTTGTGGTTTGCGTTGGTGCCGCTGGCCGCGACCTGGACCACCAATTTTTCAGAACGCTCGCTGCTGCTGGCCCTGCCCGCCTTCGCAACGCTGGCAGCCTTTGCGCTGCCGACCTTCAGGCGCAGCGTTGCAGCGCTGATCGACTGGTTCACGCTGCTATTCTTCAGCGGCTCGGCGATCATCATCTGGGTGATCTGGGTCGCGATGCAGACCGGCGTACCGGCGAAGACGGCGGCCAACGTGGCGAAACTGGCGCCCGGCTTCGTGCCCCAGTTCTCGGCAGCCGCCTTCATCCTTGCGCTGGCTGCGACGCTGGCCTGGGCCTGGCTCGTGCGCTGGCGCACCGGCCGGCACCGGGCGGCGCTCTGGAAGACGCTGGTGCTGCCGGGCGGCGGCGCGGCGCTCTGCTGGATGTTGCTGATGACGCTGTGGCTGCCGGTGCTCGACTACGCGCGCAGCTACGTGCCGCAGGTGCGTGCCATCTCGGAACAGGTCGGCCAACCGGTGTGCATCTCCGAGATCGCGCTGAGCCGGCCTCACATCGCAGCGCTGCGCCACCACGGCCAGTTCAACCTGCAGCCCCTGACCGGATCCCAGCCCTGCCCCTGGCTGCTGGCCAGCCCGGAGGCGATCGGCCGCCTGCACAAGATCGTGAACCTCGAGGGCTGGCGCTTCATCGGCACGCTGCGCCGCCCGACCAGCGCGAGCGACGATCTGTTGCTCTACCAAAGAATCAATCCTTGACGAGCGAACGGCGGGTGATCGCACGGCACGCAGCGACCGTGCTGGTCGGCCAGCTCGCCGTCATGGCCTTCGGCGTCACCGACACCATCGTCGCCGGCCGCTATGACGAAGGCGCTCTCGCCGCGCTCGCGGTGGGCTCGGCGATCTTCATCAGCGTCTTCGTCTCGCTGATCGGCATGCTGCAGGCCCTGCTTCCGGTGTGGGCCGAGCTGCATGGCGCACAGCGCACGGCGGAGGTCGGCCGCTCGGTGCGGCAGTCGCTCTACCTGTGCGGCCTCGCGATCGTGCTCGGCATGGCAGTGCTGCTGCATCCCACGCCGCTGCTGGGCTGGGCCGAGGTGCCGGTGGCCATGCGGGCCGACGTCGAGGCCTACCTGCGCGTGCTCGCCTTCGCCCTGCCTCCTGCGCTGCTTTTTCGCCTCTTCAGCACGCTGAACCAGAGCCTGGGCAAGCCCCAGCTGGTGACCTGGCTGCAGCTGGGCTCGCTCTGCCTCAAGCTGCCGCTGTCGATCTGGTTCACCTTCGGCGGCGCCGGCTGGCCTGCGATGGGCCTGGCAGGCTGCGGCTGGGCGACGCTGGCGGTGAATTGGGCGATGCTCGCCTGCGCGATCTGGCTGCTGCGCAGCCAACCCCTCTACCGCGAGTACCGCTTCTGGCGGCGCATCGAGGCGCCCGACTGGCGCCAGATCGGCCAGTTCGCCCGGCTCGGCGTCCCGGCCGGGCTGGCAGTGCTGGTGGAGGTGACCTCCTTCACGCTGATGGCGCTGTTCATCGCGCGCCTGGGCACGGCTGCATCGGCGGCCCACCAGATCGCGTCGAACCTCACTGCCGTCGCCTACATGATGCCGCTGTCGCTCGCCATCGCCACGAGTGCGCGCGTGAGCTTCTGGCTCGGCGCCGGCAACGCCACGCTGGCGCGGCGCGCCTGCGTCAAGGGCTTCGAGCTGACTGTCCTCTGTGCGCTGCTGTTCGCGGCAGCCATGGCAGGCCTGCGCTGGCAGCTGCCCTCGATCTATTCCGGCAATCCCGCCGTGGTGGCGCTCGGCGCCACGCTGCTGCTGGCCACCGCGGCCTACCATTTCGTGGATGCGCTGCAGACGCTGTGCGCCTTCGTGCTGCGCTCCTACCGAGTCACGGTGATGCCGCTGGTCCTCTACTGCACGCTGCTCTGGGGCGTGGGGCTCGGCGGCAGTTATCTGCTGGCCTATCGCGGCATCGGCCCCTGGCCGGCCATGCAGTCGCCGCTCGCGTTCTGGCTCATGGGCGCGCTGGCGCTCGCGCTCACGGCGGCGCTGTTTCTCGCGCTGCTCTGGTCGACGCTCAGGCGACGGCGCTGAGCGCAGCCGCCTGCCGCAGGCGCGTGATCGGGAACACGAGCGCGAAGCGCGACCCCTTGCCCACCGTGCTCTCGATGCGCAGTTCGGCGCCATGGCGCTGCGCGACGTGCTTCACGATCGCCAGGCCGAGCCCGGTGCCGCCGGTTTCGCGCGAACGGCTGCGATCGATCCGATAGAAGCGTTCGGTCAGCCGCGGAATGTGCTCGGCCGCGATGCCCGGGCCGCTGTCACGCACCGCGTACTCGCCCCGGCCGTCGGGCAAGAGGCGCCAGCTCACCGCCACCTCGCCGCCGCCGGGCGTGTAGCGGATGGCATTGCTCAGCAGGTTCGACATCGCGCTCTGCAGCTCGGTCGGGGCGCCGGCGATCTCGGAATCGGCCTCCACCGAGAAGGACAGGCGATGGCCCTGCGATGCCAGCCGGCTCGACAGGCCCCGGCCCTCGTCCTCGCACTGCGCCATCAGCGCCCGCACGCGGGTCCAGCGGTTGGCCGGCGGCGTCGCGCTGCCTTCGAGGCGAGACAGCGTCAGCAGGTCGTTGACCAGCGTCTCCATGCGGTGCGACTGCTGGCCCATCAATGCCAGATAGCGGGCGCGCTCCTCGGCATCGAGCGGCAGGTTCTGCAGGGTCTCGACGAAACCGGCCAGCACAGTGAGTGGCGTGCGGATCTCGTGCGAGACGTTGGCGACAAAATCGCGCCGCATGGCCTCGGCCTGCTCCAGCGAGGTGATGTCGCGCGTGAGCAGCATGCGGCGATTGCCGGCATAGGGATGCACCTGCACCGACAACCGGACCGGATGGCCGCGATGCATTCCCGCCTGCGACGACGCATCGATCACCACGTCGCGGCTGTAGTTCCAGGAGGCTAGATAGGCGACGAACGCCGGATCGCGCACCAGGTTCGCGAGGTGCTGCAGCAGGTCGCGATCGGCGTCGATGCCGAACTGCCCGGCGGCCGTCTGGTTGCACCATTCGATGCGCCCCTGTTCGTCGAGCAGCACAACCCCGTTGGGAGAAGCTTGGATCGCGGCCAGAAACTCCTGCAGACGGTCTTCGGCCTGCCGCGCCTGCTGCTCCCGCGTGCGCAGCAGCTTGCGGATGCGTTCAGCCAGCTCGCCCCAGACGCCGGGGCCGCGCGATGGCAGGCCCGTGGCATCGTTGCGCAGCACGTGCAACAGCTGCTGCGCGCGCCAGGCGTCGAGCACCAGCCACAGCACCGCGCCGAGCCATGCGCCCAACCATACGAAGCGCCAGCCGAAAGGCACCACGGCAGCAGCCCCCCCGATCAGGGAGGCCATCAGGAAGGTTGCAATACGAAACGGCATTCCGGCCCATTATCCCGCCGGGACCAGCCCCAGCACCGTCCGTCAGACCGTGGCCTGGGCCGTGAGCCGGTAGCCTGCACCGCGCACCGTTTCCACCATCGGCGCGGCCGGGCCGAGCGATTCGCGCAGGCGCTTCACGTGCACGTCGACCGTACGCTCCTCGATGTAGACGTGGTCGCCCCACACCTTGTCCAGCAGCTGCGCGCGGCTGTGCACGCGTTCGGCATGCTGCATCAGGTAGCCGAGCAGCTTGAACTCGGTCGGGCCCACCTTCAGCAATGTGCCCTGCCATGTCACGCGGTGCGTCGCGGTGTCGAGCACGAGTTCGCCGATCTCGACGCGCTCGGTCACGGCCTCGGGCGCGCGGCGGCGCAGCACGGCGCGGATGCGGGCCAGCATCTCCTGCGTCGAGAAGGGCTTGGTGATGTAGTCGTCGGCGCCCGCGTCGAGCCCGGCCACCTTGTCCGGCTCGTCGCCGCGCGCGGTCAGCATGAGGATCGGCATCGCCTTGGTGCGCGGGTCCTTGCGCCACTGGCGCGCCAGCTGCAGGCCGCTCTGGCCCGGCAGCATCCAGTCGAGCAGCACCAGGTCGGGCAGAAAGGCATCGAGCTCGCGCTGGGCCGCCGCGCCGTCCTCCGCCCAGATCGGCTCGAAGCCGTTGTGGCGCAGGTTGACGGCGATCAGCTCGGCGATCGAGGACTCGTCTTCGACAATCAGGACGCGGGGCTTCTTCATCTATTGAAGTGCGCTTTCGATTTCCTGCATCGAAGTGTGCCGCACGTCGGCGCCCTTGACGATGTAGATGATGAACTCGGCGATGTTCTTCGCATGATCGCCGATGCGCTCGATCGCCTTGGCCAGGAACAGCAGGTCGAGGCTGGCCGAGATGGTGCGCGGGTCTTCCATCATGTAAGTGACCAGCTTGCGCACGAAGCCGTCGAATTCCTTGTCGATCAGGTCGTCGTCCTTCAGGATCGAGAGCGCCGCGGCCGTGTCCAGGCGCGCGAAGGCGTCGAGCGCCTTGCGCAGCAGGCCCGAGGCCAGATCGGCCGCAACGCGCAGCTCGATGGAAGGCAGCGCACGGGCCGAACCGCTCTCGATGATCTTCTTGACCATGCGCGCGATCTTGTTGGCTTCGTCGCCCACGCGCTCCAGGTTGGCGGTGGTCTTGGAGATCGCGATCAGCAGGCGCAGATCGCGCGCCGTCGGCTGGCGCCGCGCGATGATCGAGGACAGCTCGCGGTCGATCTCGATTTCCATCGCGTTGACGCGGTGCTCGGTTTCCATCACGCGGTCGGCCGCCTCGGGATCGAACTGCGACAGCGAATAGACGGCCTGATGGATCTGGGACTCGACCATGCCGCCTAGCTCCATCACGCGCGAGGAGACGGCGTTGAGTTCGGTGTCGAACTGGCTGGAGAGATGTTTTTCGGTCATGGTGCCTCCTAGCCGAAACGGCCGGTGATGTAGTCTTCCGTCTCTTTGCGCTTCGGCTTGAAGAACAGCTCTTCCGTCGCGCCGAATTCGATCAGGTCGCCGAGATACATGTAGGCGGTGTAGTCGCTGCAGCGTGCCGCCTGCTGCATGTTGTGGGTCACGATGACGACGGTGTACTCGTTTTTCAGCTCGGCGATCAACTCCTCGATTTTCGCCGTGGAGATCGGATCGAGCGCCGAGCACGGCTCGTCGAGCAGCAGCACCTCGGGCTTGATCGCGATGCCGCGCGCAATGCACAGGCGCTGCTGCTGGCCGCCGGAGAGGCCCGAGCCGCTTTGCTGCAGCTTGTCGCGCACCTCGGTCCAGAGCGCGGCCTTCTTGAGCGCCCATTCGACGCGGTCGTCCATCTCGGAAGCGCTCAGGTTCTCGAACAGCTTCACGCCGAAGGCGATGTTGTCGTAGATCGACATCGGGAACGGCGTCGGCTTCTGGAACACCATGCCGACCTTGGCGCGGATCAGCGCCACGTCCTGCTTGGAGGTCAGCAGGTTCTCGCCGTCCAGCGCGATGACGCCCTCGGCACGCTGCTCCGGGTAGAGCTCGAACATGCGGTTGAAGGTGCGCAGCAAGGTCGACTTGCCGCAGCCCGACGGCCCGATGAAGGCCGTCACCTTGTTCTCGGGAATCTCGAGGTTGATGCTCTTGAGCGCGTGGAACTTGCCGTAGTAGAAGTTCAGGTCCTTGACCGAGATCTTGGCGCGCGACGGCTGCGCAGCGATGGTGGTTGGCATGATGTTCAGAGTTTGTTGCGCGTCAGGATCCGCGCGAGGATATTGAGGCCGAGCACTGCGACGGTGATCAGGAACACGCCGGCCCAGGCAAGCTTCTGCCAGTTCTCGTACGGGCTCATCGCGAACTTGAAGATGGTCACCGGGAGGCTGGCCATCGGCTGCGTCACGTCCGAGGTCCAGAACTGGTTGCTGAGCGCGGTGAACAGGAGCGGCGCGGTTTCGCCCGCGATGCGCGCCACCGCCAGCAGGACGCCTGTGACCACACCGGCGCGCGCGGCGCGCAGCGTGATGCTCAGGATGACCTTCCACTTCGGCGTGCCAAGCGCATAGGCTGCTTCGCGCAGGCCGGCCGGAATCAGCTGCAGCATGTTCTCGGTGGTGCGGATCACGACCGGGATCACGATCAGCGCAAGCGCCAGCGCACCGGCCAGGCCCGAGAAGGACTTGAAGTACGCCACCACCACCGCATAGACGAACAGGCCAATCACGATCGAAGGTGCCGACAGCAGGATGTCGTTGACGAAGCGGATGATGTTCGAGAGCCAGCTCTTGGGGTTGTACTCGGCCAAGTGGATGCCGGCCATGATGCCGATCGGCGTTCCGATGAAGGTGGCGAGCAGCACCATCACCAGCGAGCCGAACATCGCGTTGGCGATGCCGCCGGATTCGTTCGGCGGCGGCGTCATTTCTGTGAAGGTGGCCAGCGCCAGTCCGCCCACGCCGAGACGCAGCGTTTCCCAGAGGATCCAGAACAGCCAGAACAAGCCGAATGCCATCGCAGAAAGCGACAGCGTGAGCGCGATGATGTTGATGCGCTTGCGGCCGGCGAATTTGGCTGCACGCATTTCGTCGAGCGCCTTGGCGCTCAGCAGGCGTTCGGCCGTGCTCATAAAAAAACCTCCACACTATGCGCTGCGGTGCGAGCCCCTTTGGGCGGCCGGGCGGGGCTCAGAAAAACCTCCGCGCTGCGCGCTGCGGTGCGAGCCCCTTCGGGCGGCCGGGCGGGGCTCATGATTTCGTCCCTTCGCTCTTCTTGAGTTGCGCAAGCAGAATCTTGGAGAGCGACAGCACCACGAAGGTGATGAAGAACAGCACCAGGCCCAGATACATCAGCGAGGCTTGGTGCAAGCCTTCAGCCGCTTCGGCAAACTCGTTGGCCAGCACCGAAGTGATGCTATTGGCCGCTTCGAAGACCGAGAGCGAATTGAGCTGGTTCGTGTTGCCGATCACGAAAGTGACGGCCATCGTTTCGCCAAGGGCGCGGCCGAGGCCGAGCATGATGCCGCCGATGACGCCGGCCTTGGTGTAGGGCAGCACCACCTTGGAAACTACTTCCCAGGTCGTGGAGCCGAGGCCGTAGGCCGACTCTTTGAGCAGCGGCGGCGTCACTTCGAAGACGTCGCGCATCACCGAGGCGATGAACGGGATGATCATGATCGCGAGGATGATGCCGGCCGACAGGATGCCGATGCCCACGGGCGGGCCGGCTACCAGCGCGCCGAGGTAAGGCACCCCGGCAAGAAGCTTCTGCAGCGGCTGCTGCACGTAGGTGGACAGGATCGGCCCGAACACCAGCAAACCCCACATGCCATAGACGATCGAGGGGACGGCAGCCAGCAGCTCGATGGCCGTTCCGAGCGGCCGCTTCAGCCACGACGGCGACATCTCGGTCAGGAAGAGCGCGATGCCAAAGCTCACTGGCACTGCAATGACCAGGGCAATGAGCGAGGTCGCGATCGTGCCGTAAATCATCACCAGCCCGCCGTACTCGTTCTGCACCGGGTCCCAGACGCTGCTGGTAAGGAAGCCGAGGCCGAATTTCGAGATGGCAGGCCAGGCGCCGGCCAGGAGCGACAGCAGGATGCCGATCAGCATCGCCAAGGTCAGCAACGCGGCGCCCTTGGCGGTCCAGCCGAACAGCCGATCGGTGGCAGCGCCAGTGCGCGGCCTTTTGGCCGGCGGCGGACTCGAAGTCGCACGGTCGGACGGGAGCGAGGTGGAAGCAGTGGGGTAGGTGGATGACACAGGTCGCTCCGAATGCGGCGCGTGTTCGAGCGGAGTGCTCATACGCGCCGGTCCACTTTACTTGTAGGCGACGGGCTTGCCCGACGCGTCCTTGACTTCACCCCAAGCCTTTGCAATGGTGGCTTTCACTGCGTCAGGCATCGGCACATAGTCAAGGTCGTCAGCGGTCTTGTCACCATTCTTGTAAGCCCAGTCGAAGAACTTGAGAGCGGCTGCAGCTTGCGCCGGCTTCTCCTGCGCCTTGTGCATCATGATGAAGGTTGCACCCGAGATCGGCCAGGCGTCCTTGCCGGCCTGGTTCGTCAGGATCTGGTAGAAGGTCTTGTTCCAGTCTGCATTGGCAGCGGCCGCCTTGAAAGCGGTGTCCTCGGGCGCAACGAAGTTGCCGGCCGCGTTCTGCATTTGCGCATAAGTCATCTTGTTCTGCTTGACATAGGCGTATTCGACGTAGCCGATCGAATTGGGCAGACGATTGACGAAAGCAGCGACGCCCTCGTTGCCCTTGCCACCCGCGCCTGTCGGCCAGTTCACTGCAGTACCCTCGCCCGCCTTGGTTTTCCATTCGGCGTTGACCTTGCTCAGGTAGTTCGTGAAGATGAAGGTCGTGCCCGAGCCGTCGGCACGCCGCACCGGCGAGATCGCGGCGTCAGGCAGATTGAGAGAGGGATTCAGCGCCTTGATGGCCGGATCGTTCCATTTGGCGATCTTGCCGAGATAGATGTCGCCGAGCACCTGGCCGTTGAGCTTGAGCTCGCCGGGCTTGACGCCCTGGATGTTGACCACCGGCACCACGCCGCCGATGACGGTCGGGAACTGCATCAGCCCCTTGGCCTGGAGGTCTTCGTCCTTGAGCGGCATATCCGACGCGCCGAAGTCGACCGTCTTGGAATCGATCTGCTTCAGGCCCGCGCCCGAGCCGACCGATTGATAGTTGATCTTGACGCCGGTCGCCTTGTTGTAGTCGCCGGCCCACTTCGCATAGAGCGGCGCGGGGAAAGTCGCACCGGCACCGGTGACATCCTGCGCAAAAGCGGGAACATGGGCCAGGGCCGCGGCAACGAGGCCGGCGGCAGCGAATTTGAACGTCATCTTCATGAAGCTTCCTTTGGATGTGCAGAAGGACCCCTTCCAGGGGGCTTGGACGGGACTCTAGGAAGCTTGTGTGACACCGGTGTGACACCCTTTTCCAGAGGGAAATCGGCGTTCTCGACGACCTGCGCTCCGTGACGCTGTCACACAATCGTCATGCGCAGCGCCTAGCCTCCGGAGCTTGCCGGCACCCTGTCCTGCACGGGAGCAGCCGACCGAGGCGCTACGATCAGGCCCCGCCCTCTTCTCCTCACCATGCAAAACGGAACCCGCCTCGCTGCGGTCGACCTCGGGTCGAACAGCTTCAGGCTCGAGATCGGCCAGGTCGATCACGGCCAGATTCACCGCGCCGAGTACCTGAAGGAAACCGTTCGCCAAGGCAACGGCCTCGACAGCGCCCGCAACCTCACGCCGGAGGCGATGCAGCGCGGCTGGGACGCGCTGGCCCGCTTCGGCGAGCGGCTGGCAGGCTTCAAGCGCTCGCACGTGCGCGCGGTGGCCACCCAGACCCTGCGCGAAGCCCGCAACCGCGACGAATTCCTGCTGCGGGCGCGCACCATTCTGGGCTTCGGCATCGATGTCATCACGGGCCGCGAGGAAGCCCGCTTGATCTATCAGGGCGTGGCACACCTGCTGCCACATACCGACGCCTCGAACCGCGAGCGCCGGCTGGTGGTGGACATCGGCGGCCGCTCGACCGAGATGATCATCGGCCATGGGCTAGAGGCCGAGGTGATGGAGTCGTACCGGGTCGGCAGCGTCGCCTGGTCGATGAAGCATTTTCCCGAAGGCCAGTTCACCACCGCTGCCTTCAAGGCAGCCGAGATCGCCGCCAAGGCGGTGCTGGACGACGCGCTCGGCACCTACGTGCCGGACCGCTGGGACGTGGCCTACGGCGCCTCCGGCACCATCGGCGCGGTGGGCGATGTGCTCGCGGCCGCCGGCGGCGAGCCGGGGCTCATCACACGCGAGGGGCTCGATTGGCTGGTCGACCGGCTGCTCAAGGCCGGCACCGCCGATCGCCTGCGCATCGAAGGCATGAGGGAAGACCGCAAGGCCGTGATCGGCGGCGGCGTCAGCGTGCTGCGCGCGGTGTTCGACCTGCTCGAGATCGAGGAAATGAAGGTGGCGCAGGGCGCCCTGCGCCACGGCGTGCTGTACGAGTTGCTCGAGCGCGACGAGAGCGTCGCCGATCTGCGTACCAGCACCGTGGCGCGCCTGGCCAGCCGGTTCGCGATCGACGCTCCGCAGGTCCGGCGCGTCAGCGAGACAGCCGCTGCTCTGTTCCTGCAGCTCGAGCCGGCCGCGCGCGGCGGCAGCACTACCAGCCGCGCCGGACGGGCATTGCGCAAGATCGGCTGGGCCGCCCAGCTGCACGAGATCGGCGCTCAGATTTCGCACAGCGAGTACCACAAGCACGGCGCCTACATCCTCGACAACGCCGACGCGCCGGGCTTCGCGGTGAACGAGATGCACTGGTTGAGCCAGTTGGTGCTCGGTCATCGCGGCAAGCTGCGCAAGATCGAAGCCTCTCTGAACGACGAGACCTTCGTCGCGCAGCTGCTGGCGCTGCGCCTGGCCGTGATCCTGTGCCATGCGCGACGCGATCCTGACCTCGAGGCCCTGCGCCTGGCGCGGACGGACAGCCGGCTTTTCACCATCGCGTGCCGTGCGGGCTGGTCCGAGACCTACCCCCAGTCCGCGCATCTGCTGCGCGAGGAAGTGCTGGCCTGGCAGAAGACCGCCTGGCGGCTCGAGCTGAAGGGCTGCTGACGCCTAGAGCAGTTCAGGCGACTGCACCGTGACCACCACGGTCTGCACGTCGCCATCGCGCTCGCGGGTGCGGATCCACCAGACGGCACCCTTGCGCACCGGGCAGCTGTCCTGCCTGAGCCCGAGCAGCAGCGAAATGGCTTCGCCGAGCGAGGGCTGATGCCCGATCAGCAGCACCACGGACTTGCCGTTGGGCCATCCGGCCGCGCCCAGCAGCGCGTCCGCCGTGGTGTCGGGTGAGAGTTCGCTGCGCAGTTTGTACTTGCGGCCCAGTGCCAGCGCGGTCTGCTCGCAGCGGCGTGCCGGGCTGCAGACAATGCGCGTGCCCTCGGGCAGCTGGCGGTCGAGCCAGGCCGCCATGCGCTTGGCCTGCTTCTCGCCGCGCTGGGTCAGCGAGCGCTGCAGGTCGTCGCAGCCCTCGGTCCAGTCCTCGGCCTCGGCGTGGCGCCAGAAAATCAGATCCATGGCTTGTTGCGTCATTCCCGTGAGGCAGCGCGGCTGCGACCTCGTGATGCGTAGCGGTCCATCAGTGCGGTCTGCGCGCCATGGGCTTCGACGGCGCGAACAACGGTGCCATCTTTACCCGGCTGCAGATCGACGCGGCGATAGATGCCGTCGGCACCGAGATCCCAGGCATCCTGCCCGTCGTGCAGGTAGGCCACCAGGCATTCGTCGATGAGCCGCTGGCGCAGGGCTGGATCGGTGACGGGCCAGGCCAGCTCGATGCGGCGCAGCATGTTGCGGTTCATCCAGTCGGCGCTCGACAGGTACAGGGACTCGTCTTCGCCCTGACGGAAATAGAAGACGCGCGAATGCTCGAGGAAGCGGCCGATCACCGAGCGCACGCGGATGTTGTCGGTCAGGCCCGGCACGCGCGCCGGCAAGGTGCAGGCGCCGCGCACGATCAGGTCGATCTGCACGCCCTTCCGGCCGGCGTTCACCAGCGCGGCGATCAGGGCCTCGTCGGTCAGTGCGTTCATCTTGGCGACGATGCGTGCAGGCTGGCCGGCGGCCGCCGCGGCAGCGAGCGCGTCGACGCGGGCGATCACGTTGCGGTGCAGGTCGAAGGGTGCCATCCACATGCGATGGAGCTTGGGCAGCCGGCTCTGGCTGGCCATGTGCACGAACACCGCCTCCATGTCGGCGGTCAGCATGGGGTCGGCCGTCAGGTGGCTGATGTCGGTGTAGAGCTTGGCCGTGCGGGGGTTGTAGTTGCCGGTCGACAGATGGCCGTAGCGCCGCATCTGCTTGCCCTCGCGGCGCGTCACCAGCAGCATCTTGGCATGTGTCTTCAGGCCGACCACGCCGTAGACCACCTGGGCGCCAATCGACTCGAGCATCTCGGCCCAGTTGATGTTGGCCTCTTCGTCGAAGCGCGCCTTGAGCTCCACCACCACGGTGACTTCCTTGCCGCGGCGAACCGCCTCGCGCAGCAGGTCCATGAGCTCGGAATCGGTGCCGGTTCGGTAGATGGTCTGCTTGATGGCGAGTACCTGGGGGTCCTGCACCGCTTCGCGCAGGAAGGCCAGCACGCCGTCGAAGCTCTCGAAAGGCTGGTGGATCAGGGCGTCGCCCTGCTGCAGCCGTTCGAAGAAAGACTGGCCCGGCGCCAGCATGACCGGGTAAGACGGCTGATAAGGCGGAAAGCGCAGCTGCGACTCCTCCAGCAGGTCGATCAGCTGCGTCAGCCGGGCCAGGTTGACCGGACCGTGCACGCGGTACAGCGCCTGCGGCGGCAGGTTGAATTGCGCCAGAAGAAAGCTCGCCAGCGACTCGGCGCAACTGGCCGAGACCTCGAGCCGGACGGCCTGCCCGTAGTGGCGATGCTGCAGGCCCTGCCGCAGCGCCGTGCGCAGGTTCTTGACGTCTTCCTCGTCCACCGCGAGGTCGGAGTGGCGCGTCACTCGAAACTGGGAGAACTCGCCGACTTCCCGTCCCGGAAACATGCTGAACAGATGGGCCCGCACGATGCTCGACAGCGCGACGAACAGCGTCTTGCCGCCCGACACCTTGGCCGGCATGCGGATCAGTCGCGGCAGCACGCGCGGCACCTTGACGATGGCGATCGGATTCTCGCGCCCGAATGCGTCCTTGCCGGAGAGGCGAACGATGAAGTTGAGCGACTTGTTGGCCACCTGCGGAAAGGGATGCGCCGGATCCAGGCCCACCGGAATCAGCAGCGGCTGGACCTCGCGCTCGTAGTAGTCGTGCACCCATTTGCGCTGCGCCGGGTTGCGCTCGCCATGCGAGATGATGTGGATGCCCTGGCTCGCGAAGGTCGGCATCAGCTCGTCGTTGTAAAGCGCGTACTGCCGTCCCACCAGCGCATGCGCCACCTCGGCCAGGCGCTCGAAGGACTCCACTGTGTAGTTGCCCTTGTGGTCGCCCGCGGCATTGGCGATCAGGTGCGGCGCCGTCCGGACCTCGAAGAATTCGTCGAGGTTGGACGACACGATGCACAGGTAGCGCAGGCGCTCGATCAGCGGCACTTCAGGGCGGTAGGCCCAGTCGAGCACCCGCTCGTTGAAGGCCAGGATGCTGTGGTCGCGGTCGAGCAGCGTCAGGGACGGCTCTGCGGCGACAGGCGCGCTGTCGGAAAGGGCTGGCAACGAGGAAAACGAATCAGGATCAACCGGCACGGCAGTGTATGCAGAAGCAATCATGACAGTGTCAACCGCCGTTGTGACAGTTGCATGACAACTGTATGACGACATTCCCGCGCTGTCTCAATTGCCCAGGAAGTGCTTTCGATAGCGCGCCGGCAGGTCCTCGATGCGCATCAGCATCGGCAAGTCGGCGGTATTGAAGTCCGGGTCCCAGGCCGGCGGGCCCAGGACCTTGGCGCCGAGCCGCAGATAGCCCTTGATCAGCGCGGGCGGCTCGATCTGAAGTTCGCCGTCGAGCCGATGCACCGGCAGCGGCAGCCGCGGCTGCACGTGGTACTGGATGGGCGCCATGTGGGTGGCCGAGAGCTGCCGCCAGATGCTGGCGGCCGCATCGCCGCTGGTCACGCCGTTGTGCCACATCGGGATGCTGGCGCAGCCGATCATGGTGTCGAGCTTGTTGCGGTTCATGAAGCCGGCCAGTGCCCCCCAAAGCGCCAGGATCACGCCGCCTTGGCGGTGGTCCGCGTGGACGCAACTGCGGCCCAGTTCAACCATGCGCTCGCGCAGGTCGCGCAGCCGCGTCAGGTCGAATTCCGTGTCGCTGTAGGTGCTGCCGATGCGCCGGGCCTGGGCCGGCGTCAGCACGCGGTAGGTGCCGATCACCTGGTTCGTCGCCAGCTCGCGCACCAGCAGGTGCTCGCAGAAGTCGTCGAACAGGTCGATGTCGTGGCCCTCCAGCGGCGTCGTGAGGCGGGCGCCCATCTCGCCCGCGAACACCTCGTAGCGCAGGCGCTGGGCCGCGCGCACATCGTCCTGGTGACGCGCCCAGGTCACGCTGATGCCGCCGGCTTCGGTGGTTGCCGGCAGCGTCGCGACGGGTGCGACAGGGATGGCGGCCGGTGCGCGAACCGGGTTCGGCGCCGGCCAGAGGGCAGCGCGCAGTCCCAGTTGCGAGAACGGAAACGTCGGCGTGGGCAGTTCTTTCATGCGAGACCCTTTCTGCGAACGGAGTCTGTGAGACAGCGGTGAAACACGCGTGTCAATCCGATGGCAGTTGCGTGACTTGCAACCATCAGGGCCGGCTTTCGGCGTCTAATGCCGACGTTTTGCCAACTGGAGTTTTTTCATGGCCGCCGAAGTCCAAGTCAGGGTCGAGGTCGAAACCCGTCGCCACCAGATGTTTCCCGTGCTGGGCGCATCCTGCATCGAACGCATCAGGCGCTTCGGCAGCGTGCGGCACTACGCACGCGGGGACTGCCTGTTCCGGGCCGGCGAGCCCGGGCCGGGGATGTTCGTCGTGCTGCGCGGCATCGTGGCGATCACCCAGCGCGACGGGCTCGGGCGCGTGGTGCCGATCGAGCGCCAGGGCCCGGGGCAATTTCTGGCCGAGATCGCGCAGCTCTCCGGCCGCCCCGCCCTGGTCGACGGCCACGCCGAGGACGATGTCGAGACCCTGCTGGTGCCGCCCGACCAGCTGCGCGCGCTGATCATCGCCGAGGCCGACCTCGGGGAGCGGCTGGTACGCGCGATGATCCTGCGCCGGGTGGCGCTGATCGAATCGGGCAGCAGCGGGCCGGTGCTCATCGGGCCGCCGCAGTCGGCCGCGCTGCTGCGGCTGCAGAACTTCCTGCGCCGCAACGGCCATCCCTACAACGTGGTCGACGCGACGCAGGACGCGGATGCAGCGGCACTGCTGGAGCAATACGGCGAGGCGGAATTGCTGGTGGTCTGTCCGGACGGCGCCGTCCTGGTCAATCCCACCGACAACGCGCTCGCGCGCTGCCTCGGCATGGTCGACACCATCGAGCATGGCGAGCTGTTCGACGTGGTGGTGGTCGGCGCCGGCCCTGCCGGCCTTGCGACCGCCGTCTACGCCGCCTCCGAGGGCTTGCGCGTGATCGTGGTCGACTGCCGCTCCTTCGGCGGCCAGGCGGGCGCGAGCGCGCGCATCGAGAACTACCTGGGCTTTCCGACCGGCATCTCCGGCGGCGCGCTCGCGGGCCGCGCCTTCGTTCAGGCGCAGAAATTCGGCGTCGAGATGCTGATCCCGGCCGAGGTCGCCTCCATGGATTGCAGCGAGGCCGAGACCAAAGAAGAGCTCACCGTCCAGCTCACCGACGGACGGCGCCTGCGATCCCGCACCGTCGTGATCGCCAGCGGCGCGCGCTACCGCCGGCCCGAGGTGCCGCGCCTGGCCGAATTCGAAGGCCGCGGCATCTGGTTCTGGGCCTCGGCGCTGGAGGCCAAGCTGTGCGCGCAGCAGGAGGTGGCGCTGGTCGGCGGCGGCAATTCGGCCGGCCAGGCCGCGGTGTTCCTTTCGCAGCATGCCGCCAAGGTCAACGTGCTGGTGCGCGGACCCTCGCTGGCCGCGACCATGTCGCGCTACCTGATCGACCGCATCGAGGCCACGCCCAACATCGAGCTGCACCCGCATACCGAACTGGTGGACCTGCACGGCGACCCGGCCTCGGGGTTGAACGGCGCCACCTGGCGCTGCCGTCGCACGGGCATCGAAGAGCAGTGCCCGACGCGCAATATCTTCCTCTTCATCGGCGCCGTGCCGGAAACCGACTGGCTCGAAGGCTGCGGCGTCTCGGTCGACAAGCATGGCTTCGTGCTGACCGGCGAGGCGGCGCGCGGAGGCTTTCCTGCCAGGCCCGCCGCTGCGCTGGAAACCAGCGTTTCCGGCGTGTTCGCGGTGGGGGACGTACGCTCCGGTTCCGTCAAGCGGGTCGGCGGCGCGATCGGCGAAGGCGCGGCCGTGGTCGCGTTGATCCACAAGCACTTGGCGCCGAGCGCGGTGGCCACCTGAGGCCCGAACGGGCCGCGTCCTGCAGAAAAAGCCACCGGCCGCTATGCTGGCCGGCCCAGTCTCTTTCCCCTGGAACGCAGCCCATGCCTCAAGCTCCCATCGACGTCTATTCCTGGCCCACGCCCAACGGCCACAAGATCCACATCATGCTGGAGGAGTGCGGCCTCCCCTACCGCGCGCACCCGGTGAACATCGGCAAGGGCGACCAGTTCGAAGCCGGGTTCCTCAAGATCAGCCCCAACAACAAGATTCCGGCCATCACCGACCCCGAAGGACCGGACGGCAAGCCGATCTCGCTGTTCGAATCCGGTGCGATCCTGGTCTACCTGGCCGGCAAGACCGGGCAGCTTCTTCCCGCAGGCGACCGTGCGCGCTACGAGGTGCTGCAGTGGCTCATGTTCCAGATGGGCGGCGTCGGCCCGATGCTCGGCCAGGCGCATCACTTCCGCCTGTACGCGCCCGAGAAGATCGCCTACGCCATCGACCGCTACAGCAACGAGGCGCGGCGCCTCTACGGCGTGATCGACAAGCAGCTGGCCAGCAACCGGTTCATTGCCGGCGAGACCTACTCGATCGCCGACATCGCCATCTTCCCGTGGCTGCGCAGTTGGGAGAACCAAGGCATCGTGCTCAACGAGTTTCCGCACCTGAAGAAGTGGTTCGAGGGCATCGCCGCCCGGCCCGCAGTGCAGCGCGGCGTCAAGGTACTGGCCGATCTGCGCCAGCCGATCACCGGCGACAAGGAGCGCGAAATCCTGTTCGGCAAGACGCAATACGCCAAGCACTGAGAAAGGCCTGCTTCGCGCAGGCTAGAATCGCAGGCTTCGTCGGGGTGTAGCGCAGCCTGGTAGCGCATCTGGTTTGGGACCAGAGGGTCGAAGGTTCGAATCCTTTCGCCCCGACCATCAGAAAATGAATGCCGGCAAGGACCTTGGTCTTTGCCGGCATTTTGTTTTTCGGTAAGCGCGATGTCCTCACCCCCTTGTCGGGCCGACCGCCTTCATCCAGCTGCGCGACAGCTACGGCGCGAACAACGTGTATCTCGGCGCGGATAAGGTGCGCAGCTTCACCAGCGCAGCCGGTACGCCGGACCCGGTGGCCACCGCGGCGGCGCTGGACAGCCTCCCCTCAAGCAATGCCATGCCCAACGCGGTGGCCTTCCTGCGCAGTGACTTCGCGGCGGGCGATGGCTTCAACCAGATGTCGGTGGACATCCATGCGTCCGGCACAAGACCGCGGCGCTGGAGGACAGCGGTTTCATATGCGGGGCGGCCATTGACCGGCTGCGCATCGCCGCCTGCGCACCCGGCAGCGCATCTGACAAAGAACCTCGGGGGCCCTGACGAGCAGGCGGAAGGCGGCTGCACGCCCGAGGGGGAGGACGCGCCACCTGGGGCCAGGTCTTCGGCTCCTGTGGCCGCATCGACGGCAACGGCAACGCCGTCAGGCTCAAGCGCGACATCGGCGGTTTCGTCGTCGGTGCCGACCCGGACGTGAGCGCCGGGCGGGCTGGCGCGGGCGCCCTGGCCGGCTACAGCCGTGCCAGCACCGACACCGATGCGCGCAACAGCGGCGCCAAGACCGACACCAGCCGCTCGGTCGCCTTCGCCGGCTTCGCCGACAGCGTCTCGGCCAAGTACGACAGCACCACCATGAAGCTATTCGCCACCCTGGCCCACATGCGCGTGAAGAGCGATGCCTTTCGAGCGCGGCAGCCCCGGCGGCGCTGTACAGCGACGCTGAACTGGGCGTTCTGAGCAGTGCAGGCACAGCCCAATTCAATTTCCTCAGAGCTGATCCACTTGTCGCTGCGCTGCAACAGAGCCCAGCCCCTGTTCAGGGCTTTGAGTATTTACGACTTACGAGCAAGTCGTGTGGATGGCTGACCCGCGGCATCATCACAAGTAACAACATGTGATGAAAGGGTCGATGAAATCCAGCCATGCCGACAGGGCAACTCGCAACAACAAATCCCTCCAACAAGAGCGCCTGGTTCGTGCATCTCGGCCCCTCGCGGCAGCGACACCCCAAAGGCCTCCATCCCCGCTTCTGTGATTGCGCTGGCGGTGCCTTCATGGCCGCAGTGAATGAGTGCGGCTCGGACACTGCCGGCGCGAGCTTGGCCCGCTGCAGCGACGCAAGCCACAGGCATTCACCAGCAACTCGCCTGCCCGCCCGCAGGCGCGCAGATCAGCAGCTTTTCGAATTTGTCTTCAGAAGGAAATAAATCAAATGAACCATGTGTTCCGCATTGTCTGGTCCAGGGCCCTAGGTACCTGGGTGGTCGCCTCGGAATCGGCCGCGCAGCGCGGCAAGAGCGGCAGGGATACCCGCCGATGCCAGGCACTACTGGCAGGCGTTGGCGTCGTTGCTGCGGCCCTCTGCGGCTGGTCGTCACCGGCCAGCGCACAAACATGGACGGGCACGACGAGCAGCGACTGGACGGTCGGAAGCAACTGGTCCGCCGGCACGGTGCCGACCGGCGACGTGACGATCAGCACGAGCACGCCGAATCCCTCCGTGCTCGGCGTCTCCGGCCCGGCCACCGCGACGATGGGCATCCTGACGATGGGCACGACGGCGTCGAGCTCGAGCGCGCTCACCATCCAGAGCGGGAGCACCCTGACGTCGGTGGCGGCAGGCACGAACATCATTGGTCAAGCTAACGGAGCCAATGCCACCGTCACCGTCACGGGTCCGGGCTCGGCCTGGTCTACCGCCGCCACTGTCTTCTTGGGGTTTGGCAATAGCGCTACGGCCACCCTGAACATTGCCGATGGCGCCGCCGTCAGCGCCAGCTCTCTGAATTTGGGGCAGGCTGGGATCGTAAGCGGCAACGCGGTGCTGAATATCACCAGTGGCGGCACCCTCACCACCACGGGCAACGCGGCGATGTTCAGGAGGGGCGGAAACAGCACCGCCAACGTTTCCGGCGCCGGCTCGCAGTGGAGCGTGGGCGGATCTCTGATAGTCGGCAGCGGCATTACCAGTGGCTCCTCCGGCATCAGCGTACTGAACGTGGACAACGGCGGCGCTGTGACAGTCGCAGGCCCTGTCAGCATTGGTGGGGTCAGCCTCAGCACCAGGGGACTCGGTGCGCTCACGCTCACGGGCGCTGGCTCGCAGCTGAGCAGCGGCGGGGCACTCAACATCGGCCAGTGGGGCACGGGCACGCTGACGGTGTCCAACGGCGCGGTGGCCACTGCCAGCACGGTGACGCTGGGTGCCAGCGTGTCCGGAAGCGGCACGCTCAACCTCCTCGGCGGCAGCACGCTGGCGTCGCAGGCGCTGACGGGCGGCACTGGCGTGATGCGCCAGGCCAACTTCGACGGCGGCACGCTGCGCGCGACCGGCAGCAACACGGCCTTCATTACCGGCTTTGGCGGCACCGAGCTCAACATCGCCGCAGGCGGGCTCACCCTCGACACCGCCGGCTTCGATGTCACTGCGGCCTCGCCCTTCTCCGGCGTGGGTGCGCTGACCAAGACCGGCCTCGGCACGGCGGTGCTGACCGGCGACAACAGCTACACGGGCGGCACGACGATTTCGGCAGGCACGCTGCAACTCGGCAATGGCGGCGCCTCGGGTTCGATCACGGGTGATGTGGCGAACAACGGCACGCTGGCCTTCGACCGCTCCGATGCCTACACCTATGGCGGCCGGATCTCCGGCACGGGCGCGGTCAGGCAGATCGGCACCGGCACGACCATCCTGACCGGCAACAACACCCATACGGGCGGCACGGCGATCGATGGCGGCACGCTGCAAGTGGCCGGTGATGCCAACCTGGGCGATGCGAGCGGTGCGCTGTCGTTCGATGGCGGCACGCTGCAGAACACCGCCGCCTTCGGCTCGGCCCGCGCGGTCACGCTCGGCACCGGCGGCGGCAGCTTCCAGGCCGACACCGATCTCGCGCTGTCCGGCGTCATCGGCGGAACCGGGGCGCTCACCAAGACCGGCGACGGCACCTTGATCCTGTCCAGTGCCAACACCTACACCGGCGGCACCACCGTCAGCGCCGGCACGCTCCAGATCGGCAACGGCGGCACCTCGGGTTCGATCACGGGCGATGTGACGAACAACGGCACGCTCGCGTTCAACCGCTCGAACCGCCTGGACTTCGACGGCGCGATCTCGGGCGCGGGCGCCATCCGCCAGATCGGCTCGGGCTTCACCAATCTCACGGGCAACAGCGCGGCGTTCACCGGCACCACGACCGTGGAAGCCGGCACGCTCGCCGTCAACGGCGTGCTCGGCGGCAGCGCCAACGTGCTCGCGGCAGGCCGCCTGCAAGGCTCGGGCACGGTCGGCAACCTCACCGTCGCAGGCACCGTGGCTCCAGGCAACTCGATTGGCACGCTGACCGTCAATGGCAACTACTCGCAAGCCGCCGGCTCGACCTACCAAGTGGAAGTCGGTCCTGCGTCCACTGTCTCCGACCTGATCCATGCCACGGGCAGCGCGAGCGTCGCCAGCGGCGCAACCCTCCAGGTGGTGCGCACCAGCAGCGCCGGCTACAGCCTTGACAACCGCTACACCGTGCTCACCGCCGACGGCGGCGTCACCGGCACCTACAGCCTGAAGGGCGATACCCAGTCCGCCTTCGTGCAGCTGGTCGATAGCTACGACGCTAACCACGTCTATCTCAGCGCCCAGAAGGTGCGCAGCTTCACGGACGCGGCGGCCACCCCCAACCAGGTGGCAGTTTCGACGGCACTGGAAAGCCTGCCGGACGACCACGGCCTGGTCCAAGCGGTTGCCTGGCTGCCCAACGACTTCGCCGCGCGCGATGCCTTCAACCAGCTGTCGGTGGACATCCACGCCTCCAACAAGACCGCGATGCTGGAGGACAGCCGCTTCGTGCGCGAGGCTGCCATCGACCGGCTGCGCACTGCGGCCTGCGCACCCGGCAGCGCATCGGCAGCACCGCAACAGCCAAGTGAGGGCTGCACGCCCGCGGACAACCAGGCCCGCACAGCCTGGTCCCAGGTCTTCGGCTCGTGGGGCCACATCGACGGCAATGGCGATGCGGCCAAGCTCAAGCGCGACATCGGCGGCTTCGTCGTCGGCGCCGACACCGGCGTGGGCGCGGGCTGGCGCGTGGGCGGCCTGGGCGGCTACAGCCGTGCCAGCGCCGACACCGACGCGCGCAACAGCAGCGCCAAGACCGACAGCTACCACCTGGGCCTGTATGGCTCCACCCAGTGGGGCGCCACCGCGCTGCGCCTGGGCGCCAGCCACAGCTGGAACAAGACCGACACCAGCCGCTCGGTGGCCTTCGCCGGCTTCGCGGACAGCGTCTCGGCCCAGTACGACAGCACCACCACCCAGCTCTTCGGCGAGGTGGGCCATCGCATCGAGGCGGGCACGGTGGCGCTGGAGCCCTTCGCGGGCCTGGCCCACGTACTCGTGAAGAACGATGCCTTCTTCGAGCGCGGCGGCCTGGCCGCACTCTACGGCGAAGGCGGCAGCGTCGATGCCACCTTCACCACGCTGGGCCTGCGCGCCAGCGCCCAGCTCGGCACTGCCACGCGGCTGCGCGGCATGCTGGGCTGGCGCCATGCCTTCGGCGACACGACGCCCACGAGCACGCATGCCTTCGGCGGCAGCCTGCCCTTCACGATCGCAGGCGTGCCGCTGGCGAAGAACGTGGCGGTGCTGGAGGCGGGCGTGGAGACGCAGCTGCGGCCGAACCTGACGCTAGGAGCGTCCTATTCGGGCCAGTTCGGCGACGGGCGGCAGGACCATGGGTTCAAGGTCAACCTGAACTGGGCGTTCTGACATCTGCTTCGAGCCGAGCCAGTGCGCCATCCTCGAGCGGTCTCATCAGGTACGTGGCGTCGAGGTGCGCCGCGTCGACTGCTGACGGCACAGCACCTCCAGCAACCGTGGATCGACGCCGGGGGCGCTCACGCTGCCAGCCTCTGCAGCACTGGGTCTGCCCGCAGGCTCCAGGGCAGCAGTTCCTCGATGCGGTTGATCGGGTGCTCGGCGATGCGCGTGAGCACCTCGCGCAGGTACGCTTCGGGGTCCAGCCCGTTAAGCTTGGCTGTCTCCACCAGGCTGTACAACGCGGCCGCCCGCTCACCGCCATCGTTGGAGCCCATGAACAGGTAGTTGCCTCTTCCCACGGCAACTCCGCGCAGCGCCCGCTCGGCAGCCGAGTTGTCGATCTCGATGCGCCTGTCATCCACATAGCGCGTCAGCGCCTGCCAGCGCGCCAGGCTGTAGCGCGCGGCCTTGGCCAGCTCCGACTTGGCCGATACCCGCGTGAGCATGCCATGCAACCAGTCGTGGAACTCGGCCAGCGGCGGGCCGGCTCGGGCTTGGCGAAGCTGCTTCCTGATCTCGGGCGGCCGGCCTCGCACGTCTGCCTCGATCTCATACAGCGCCTGGATGCGTCGCAGGGCTTGGGCGGCCAGGCCGGTCTCATCCGGCGCTCTCGGTACAACTCCCACCAGGGGCGTCGCGCATGAGCCCAGCAGGCTGCCTCGGTCAGCCCCCCGCTGTCGTAAAGGCCCCAGCGCCGCCGGTGATGGCCATTGGCTACTCAGCCGCAGAGATCCGGCTTTATCTGGTTCGCCGACGCCGAGGACGTTGATCGTCATCGCCGTTGCGTTGGCCGAAGGGCACTTACCTAGGATCGCCCCATTCTTCGCGCGCGACTTCAGTGGGGTTTCGTGCGCCATGCCGGGCATACAGTTCCGCGGCGGCCTCTGCCGTTTGCGTCACGTCGGCGCAGCCTTCCGCTAGCCGTGCCCACTCGGCCACAAAAGCACAGCGCCACTCTTGTTGCGGATATGGATGCGTGCCGAGCACGTCGAACGGCGATTTCTGCTGCCGGGCCATGGTTCCTCCTCGTCTTAGAAGGCAGCGGTCTAAAAGCGCCGTCTTGCCGTAAGGCAATAGTAAGGGAATGCTGGCATAAATGTGAACTTTTCGCATACTTACGCAGGCGTGCATTTATATGGCTGACCACTAGAAGGATGCCCGGCGGAGTCCGATCCGCACGTCCTCCTAGCGGCCGGGATGGCTCGCGATATCGCTGCCGGGCATCATCTGCCTGGCCCGCCGCCACCGCCACCTGGCCCGCCGCCACCGCCACCTGGGCCGCCGCCACCGCCACCGGGGCCGCCACCACCGCCACCGGGGCCGCCACCACCGCCACCGGGGCCGCCACCACCGCCACCGGGGCCGCCACCACCGCCACCGGGGCCGCCACCGCCACCGGGGCCACCACCGCCACCGGGGCCGCCACCACCACCGGGGCCACCACCACCACCGGGGCCACCGCCACCACCGGGGCCACCACCGCCGCCTGCTCCACCGCCTGCACCACCGCCGCCTGCACCACCGCCACCCGCACCGCCACCCGCACCGCCGCCGCCTGCTCCACCGCCGCCTGCTCCACCGCCACCTGCACCACCGCCGCCCGCACCACCGCCACCTGCACCACCGCCGCCCGCACCACCGCCACCTGCACCACCGCCGCCCGCACCACCGCCACCCGCACCGCCACCCGCACCGCCACCGCCCGCACCGCCACCGCCTGCACCGCCGCCGCCTGCTCCACCGCCACCCGCACCACCGCCGCCCGCACCGCCACCACCACCGGCACCAGCGCCGCCGGGGCCACCGCCGCCTGCACCAGCACCAGGACCTCCGCCGCCGGCGCCACTACCGCCGGGGTCCGCGCTGGCAATTCCAACGGTCCCACCTCCTCCCGAACCTTTAGAGATGACAGCCGAGCTGGCCGCGCCAGAAAAACCAGTTGTTCCGGGTGGCGACCCTGAGCCTCCGAGCTGGGGCGATCGCACCAGCTGACTCGATTGCCTGACATTGAAACAAGGTGCCTCTCCAAAGGGGTTGTATCGATCGCAGGCGGCCAAGCCCCTTGGTGCCGCGGGAGGAGCGGCGGCTTGGAGCCGTGCATCTGAGCGCCCCCTGGGCCGCGCATCGCTCACGCTGGGGCGCGAATCAGCAACAGGCGGTCTCGCCAACGCAATCGCCGGAGCCGGAGCCGGAACCGGAGCCAACGCCGGAGACGGAGCGGTGGGCGGGTCGGCCTTGGGAGTTCTGCTCTCGAGGGGCAGCTGAACACTCGGCCTCGGCGCTGGGGCCGGCGCCGGCGCAAGCGCCGATGCTCGCGCTGTTCTGGGCGAAATGCGCACCGTCATCACGGTTGTGGGAGCCGGCTGGGGAACGAGATCGTCTTGGGCGACCGAGTCAGTCGGTGCAGGCTCGGAAGGCAGGCTCGGTGAAGTCGGCTGCGATTCGGGCTGCTCTGTGTCTTCCCTCGCCTGCGTGCCCGATCCGGTGACAACCACTGTTTGGTCCGCGGGTTCCGCCGGCGGCGGAGCAATGGCCATGGTCTGATCCGCAGGGGCTACAGGCGGCCGAGGAACAGTTTTCACCGCACGGTCCACGGCGTCAGCTGAAGGCGGCGTAGAAGCTGCCGTCGATGAGTCCCCCGGCACGACAGAGGGCTGCGGAGAAGCCGCTTCCATTCGTTCCGCAGGCAAGCTGGCCGACTGCAACAGGGACGAGACCGCGCTCGAAAGCGTCGGGCCGCGCGTCGCGTCGCGACCCAGATACCAGAAGACGAACGCTCCATGCAATAGCGCCAGGACAATCAACAGCCAGACGATGGAAACATCGACGCCGTGCGGCACCGGGATAAAGCCGATGCGTCTCGGCGCTTTCTGCTCAAGAACAGCAGCGTTCAAAGGCAATAGGGAGCGCGGCGCGGTGTGCATCCAGCGCGGCTCGCTCACGGTGGTGTCGAACGTCGTCGTACCCGAGCGGACGCCCGAAAACTTTCCGGCACAGCCGCAGCAATATCTGGCGCGGTCCCTGTTGGGCGTATGACACGACTCGCAAAACTTCGTCATACCGACCTTCCCCCGGAGGACAGCGGGCGTTACGGAATAGGGATGAACTTTGTGATGATCACGAGCGAATTGATCACGACCCAAAAAGCCACGAAATCCAGCGCCCATGCCCGTTTGCGGATGAAACGCGATGGCTTGGATTGCGGTACTTGTTCGCCCGAATTCCTGCATGCATAGAAGGCCGGCAGCTTGTGCGAGCAGCATTTGCAGAAGCGCGCGGAGCCCATGTTGATGGTGCTGCAGGCCTCGCAGATTTCTGCCGAGGTCGTGCCTGCTTGCAATCTTGCGAGATCGATGAGATTGCCGAAGGCAATGCTCGAAGACGGAGCCTTGGTCTCGGCAACAAATACGGCAGCGGCTGTCATTGAGGCGCTCCTGGACGAAGGACGGTTGCAGGATTGGTGACAGCGCGCGCTTCGCGCAAGCGCTGCGCTTTGGCTTGAGCGAGGCTTCGCCCCAATCGGTGTTCTGCGACGGCGAGCCTTGCGAACATCAGCAGATCGGTGTCGTTCGGGCCGGCGCCCGAACCTTCGATTTGCTTTCGGAACGCTCGAACGATGCGGCTCTGTACCGCTTTGCGGACTCGCGCCGCGGCGGCCCGTGCCCTCCGGGCGCTCATCTCGCAAGGTTCGATGGACCTTCGGGCCGGCGCGTTGCGGCGCCGCAGCGCAGCGAGACGGCGCCTCTTTCTCGCTAACCGACCCTTTCTGCGTGTGACAGACTTTGACATTTCGCTCTCCTACTACGGCGCCGCAGATGTGAAGGCTTCACATTTTTACTACTCTTGTCTTATAGTGGCGAGGACTTTGTTGTAAGACTTCTCCTGATGTCGCTGTCCAATTGGTAACGGGGCGTTAACGCTCCATTTCACCTCCTCCGAGGATTCATGTGTCGCACAAAACACTGCGCGTGCTGTTCGAGATCAGGCTGCGCTGGAGCGACAAGGTGCGGCAGGAAGGTCCTACCCGTGTCGACGACGGCTTGTGGGTTCCTGACACGCCCAGCGCCAGAGAGAAGCTCGAGCAGGCGGCAGCCTTGGGAAACAGACTTTATGGCCCCGAAACTCACTGGATCGAAAGACGCCAAGCGTGATCAAGCCCGGCATCGGTTGATCTGCGACAGATGACGCAGACGACAGAAAGCCAACTTGCCTGGGTCCTGGCGGCTTGCGCACGCGTCATGCGGCCGTTGGTCAGGCTCGCGCTGGCCTTCGGTGTCAAGCATCCC